>CAVQTW010000028.1:0-72780 GCA_963716705.1 uncultured Alphaproteobacteria bacterium | reverse complement strand
CGGCCAGCGGCCGCAGCAGTTCCGGCAGCGGCGTGGGCGGCGCCGCATCGGCGGCAGGACGCCGCAGCAGGCCGACGATGCCCTCCAGGTGCTCCGCCATCACGGCGCGCTCCCGGCGGCCACCCCGTTCGGCGTGCCGGGCCACCTCCACCCCGGCCTGGCTCGCCACCACCTCGCCCGCCGAGACCCGCAGCGTCACCGAGGCGCCGATCAGCCGCCACGGCACGCTGTAGCGGTTGGTGTCGAGCTCCACGCAGCCATCCGAAATGCACCGCCCCCGCACCAGCTCGCGGATCTGCCGGAACGGTGACCGCCCGTTCAGCGGCCGCAGCACCGCCGCCTCGTCGCGCCGAAAGCGCTCGATCGGCGCCGCGCCCGTCGTGCCGTGCACGCGCACGTCGGCCACCTCGCGCGTCCAGTGCGCCAGATGCGCCTCCATCTCCGCCCAGGAGCCGAAGCGGTGACCGGCAATCGCGTTGCGCTTGACGTAACCGACGCCGCGCTCGTCCTTGCCCTTGGTGCGCGCCCTGAACGGCGCACAGCGCCCGCGGCCGGAAGCCCCAGTAGGACGCGAACGCCGCAAGCCGGCTGTTGAAGCGCACCTCCCGCGTCGCCGCGTCGTGGTGGGCCACCAGCGCGCGGGCGTTGTCGAGCAGCACCTCCGCGGGCACGCCGCCGAAGTGCCCGAACGCGCCCTCGATGCCCGCGAGCCAGGACGACTGCCGCTCGTGCCGGAAGGCCCGCACGTAGCGCCGACGCGAGTAGCCGAGCGTCGCGACGAACAGGTGCACCCGGCCCCGCTCGCCGGCGATCGCCACCCGCCGCTCGCCGAAGTCGATCTGCAGCTGGCGGCCCGGCGGCGTCTCGAAGCGCACCGTCGCCCGCGCCTGCGCCGCCAACTCCCGCCGCAGCGGCGCCACCGCCCGCTCCACCGTCCGCAGCGTCACCGTGATGCCGTGCTCGCGCCCGAGCTCCTGGTGCACCACGTCGGCATTGCCGCGATGCCGCCGGAACCGCTCCGCGAGCCAGTCCTCGAGCCCGTCGAGCGCCGAGCCGCGTTCCGCCGCCTGGTAGGGCGCCCAGCCGCCCGCCGCGAGATACCGCCGCACCGTCATGTGGCTGCAGCCCAGCTCCGCCGCGATCCGCCGCGCCCCAGCCCAGCCCTTGCAGCCTCAGCATCGCCGCCACCTCGTCAGGCTCTCGCATCCCGTCTCCCCGATCGACCAGCCCTCGGCCGCCAGGGTCCACCATCAACTCGTCCATCAGGACCTCCCCCGTTCAAGAAAGGGTCCAGTTCCTCATGTCGCCGACCGTCCAGTTTCCCATGTCGCCTGACACAAGCCCTGCGCAATTCGAGAAGATGGCCATCACCTGACCCGATGCCTCTCCACTAAAGCGCGGCAAGTCCAAGGCGCGCATGGCCGTGTTCCACTTCATCGAGGGCTTCTACAACCCAACCAGGCGCCACTCCGCCCTGGGCTACCTCTCGCCCATCGAATTCGAAGCGAGGAAGATGCTCATGAACGACTGATCACTACCCGCAGACCGTCCACGGAAGCGGGGCAACTTCAACTCCAACTTCACATGGCCATGATGCAATTTGCCGTCGACGATGCCCGCCGCGGCCAGCGCCTTGCGCCGGGCCGCGCTGTCGTAGGCCTTGTCCATGAACACCGCCGCCTCGTCGCCCTGCACCAGCCCATCCGCGGCCAGGCTGTCGCCGACATCGGCGCCGGCCAGGATGGCATCGCGGATCAGATCCGAGCCGAGATCCACCGCGACGCGCGCCTTGAAGCCGAAGAAGCTGCGCCGGCCGCGCCGGGTGAAGCCGGCATCGGGGCCCCTGGTCGACACCTCGCCCTCGCGCTGTGGCGGGTGGGCGTCGAGCTGGCGGTTCAGCTCGGCGAACAGCGCCTCGGCGAGGCCACGCTCGGCCAATGCCGCGCGGAAGCGGTACAGCGTGGTCTCGTCCGGCGTGCCTTCATCGAGCCCGAAGCCGCAGAAGCGGCGGAACGACAGCCGATCGGCCAGCGCCTCCTCAAGGCCGGGATCGGAGAGCTGGTACCACTGTGCCAGCAACAGCGCGCGGAACAGCGCCAGCGGCGGGTAGCAAGGCCGGCCCATCGGCGCGCGCAGGGGCGCGAGCAAGCGCTCCATCGGCGTCCAGTCGATCAGGCCGGTGATCCGCTCAAGCCGGCGATTGAATCCCGCGCCCGCAGGCAACAGCGCCTCCGCCAGGCTCGCCTGTCCGATCCGCCGCTGACCCATCCCCGCCTCGACACCGTTGCAAACCCGCGAAGCGAATCAGCCATCAACGGCCGTGGCAAGGGGTTTCGCAGAGATCCCCAGAGGAAGAACGCCTTTTCCTCACGCTTCGATTTGTCCATGAAGCGCTTGGAACGGTCCACGAGGACTGAATTCGAAGGTCTCCCATGTTTTACTTGGCCGGCCGGCCGACGTTCTAGTTCTGCCGGCCTGCCATATTCTCGAAGGGCTGCAGCGGGCCCGCGTCCACGATGCGCTGGCGCCCGACGCGGCGCCAGCGAGGCATCTCCGTCGCGTCGTCCGCGTTGGTGGCCCAGGAATGGATGAGGTTGCGCGGGTCGATCTGATCCCAGCGGTCGCGCGGGAATGAGTACCAATAGGGATCCGACATGGCGTCGAGGTGGTAGAGATAGCCGAAGAACTGGTCGAAGCCGTGCAGCGTGGGTAGGTACTTGTTCAGGTCGCCGAGGTGGTTCTTGCCGAACTGAGCGGTCTTGTAGCCCAGCGATTTCATTACGGTCGCCAGCGTGCAGGCCTCGGCCGGAATGCCGACATCGGCGCCGGCCTGGCCGACCGTCGTCAGCCCGGTGCAAATCGGCAATTCGCCGGTGATGAAATTGGCGCGGCCCGCGGTGCAGGAGGCTTCCGCGAAATAGTCGGTAAAGCGCATGCCCTCGGCGGCGAGGCGATCGAGGTTCGGCGTGCGGGCGGCCATGATGCCCTGGTGGTAGGCGCCAATGTTGAACCAGCCGACGTCGTCACCCATGATCACCAGTATGTTGGGCTTGCGCTGGCCAGTCCCGCCGGTGGCTGCCGGCGCCTGGGCCGGCGTGGCAGGGCGCTGCTGCGCCTGCGCCGGGCCGCTGACCTTGGCGGCGTCGACGAGCGCGCTTCCGCCAAGCAGCAGGTCCCGGCGCGAATTCGGGCATCGTATGTGGTGACGTCCTCGGGATGGGTGGTTGGTGTCGCGCTCAGGCGAGCGGACGGTCGCGGCGGATGCAGCGGAAGCCGATGTGGCTCATGCCGCTGTCCACCATCTGCGCGTGGCGTGCCGCGGGGCGGTACCGCCGGCAGTAGGACGGCGCGCAGAGGAAGCTGCCGCCCTTGACCACCTTGCGCGGAATACGGATGGCGGGCGAGGCAGGATCGAAGGAGGCCTCCATCGCCGGGCCGCGCGGGTCGGTCGTGCCGCAGCAGGGCTTGTCCAGTTCGGCGTCGCGCGAAGGCGCGCCGGATACGACATGGCGGGCGGCGAACCAGTCGGTCGTCCACTGCCAGACATTGCCGGCCATGTCGTAGAGGCCGTAGCCGTTCGGCGGATAGGACGCGACCGGTGCAGCGCAGACATGGCCATCCTCGGCGTCGTTCCGCCACGGGAAGGCACCCTGCCAGGTATTGGCCATGTGCACGCCGTCAGGTGTCAGTTCGTCACCCCAGACGAAGTCCTTGCCGTCGAGGCCGCCGCGGGCCGCGAATTCCCATTCGGCCTCGGTCGGCAGCGCCTTGCCGGCCCACTGCGCGTAGGCCTCCGCGTCCTCGTAGGCCACCTGCACCACCGGGTGGTCGGGCCGGTCCTCGACGTCGCTCTCGGGGCCTTCGGGGTGGCGCCAGCACGCGCCGGGTACCCAGCACCACCAGTTCCGGTAATCGCGCAGGTCCACCGGTCCCTCGCTGCCGGTGAAGACCAGTGCGCCGGGCTGCAGGTTCTCCGGCGTCGCGCCCGGATACATCGCTGGATCGAGCGGCCGCTCGGCGACGGTGATGTAGCCAGTCGCCGCGACGAAGGCGGCGTATTGCCGGTTGGTGACGGCCGTCTCGTCCATCCAGAATGGGCTGACGGTGACATGGCGGGCCGGGGCTTCATCGGGGTAGTGGCGATCGGAGCCCATCAGGAAGCCGCCGCCGGGGATCCGGCGCATGCCGACGAACGACCCGGACGTCGCACCTGCCTCGTTGATTTCACTCATTCGGCCTTCTTCCGCCCCGACATCGTTCTGTGTTCGGGGAGGGATGCACCCATGAGCGGCACGCTGTCTATTGCCGATGTGGCAAATTGTGATTGCCACCCGGGCAGTGGTCAATAATGGGATGCTTGAGATTCGAGATTTGGAGCTTGTCGTAACGATCGTCCGGGAGGGGAACTTTGCGTGTGCCTCCCGCCTGCTTGGGCCTGGCGCACCGGTGCTTTCGCGGCGGATGGCCGACCTCGAGCACCGGCTCGGCAATGCGCTGTTCGTGCGCGGCAAGGGCGGCGTGAAGCCGACCAGCCTCTGCCGTGCACTGATGACGGATGCCGACGAGATCCTCGACCGGATGCAGGCGCTCCAGCGGCGCCTGGCCGCCACGCGCGGCCCGCAGACGGAGGCACTTCGCGTCGTCGCCGGGTCCTATGTCTGCGAGACCAGCGTCTTGGCGGCCGCGGGTGACCTTCTGGGCCGCCGGCCGAGGTTGCATCTCACCGTCACGGCGTTGAACTGGAGCGGTGTCGCCGGGGCGGTTCGCGAGCGGGAGGCTGAGCTCGGTGTGCTCGAGATTTCCAGCCTCGGCGACGCGGCAGGTGACCTGGTGATCGAGCCGCTGGGCGAGCATTCCGGCTTCTTTGCGGCGCGGGCCGGGCATCCCCTGGCGAAACGTGAACGGCTGACGCTTGCTGACATCCTGGCCTACCCACTGATCCACCACGGGCAGGGTATGGCTCGGTATGTCGCGCGTTTCGCCGCCGCGCGCGAGGCCGCGAGGGCGGCAGGGCCGACGCACGACGCCTTTCCCGCCTTGCAGCACGAAAGCCCGAGCCTGGCGCTGCGCGCAGTCGCCGTCTCGGACGCGGTGGTCGGCGTGACCGCGCCGATGGTGGATTCCGCCATGCGCGCTGGCGCCATCACGGTCCTGCCCTGGCAGGAGCCTTGGGCATATTTCCGCTTCGGCATCGTCCAGGCGCGTGGGCGCCGCCTGTCTCCGGCGGCTGGCCATTTCGCCGAGGCGTTGCGCAAGGCTGACAAGGCGGCCCAAGCCGAAGGCGAGCGTATGCTGGCGCGGGTCGAAGTCGCCAAAGCGGGAGGCGGGCTGCCGCCGGCGGGGTGATGCCGAAGCCAGTGGCGTCAGGGCTTCGGTTGCGGGCTTATCGACACGACACGGAAATGATTCATGCACGGGCGCAACCGTTCGACGATTGCGGAGCACCTCAAGTAGTACCGGGAACAGCAGGGCGGCGGCGATCGCAGGAGCGGTCGCGAAGTTTGATCTCCATCAGGGCATCCGACATCAAAATGGCCTAACGGACCTGCCGCGGTTGATGGGGGGCACGCGAAACCTTCGCGCTCCCCGAACATTGTCGAGCCGGATGGCAGGGTTCGGCCTTGCCAAACGAACCACACACCAGGCCAACTTCCAGGAGGACGGCATGTCCCAGGCCACGCGTCGACACCTGCTTCCCTTGGGCGCTGCGATTGCCATCGCGCCGGCGCTGCTGACCGTCGCGCCGCGCACTGCCCAGGCTGCCACGCGTGCCGAGATCGATGGCGAGGTGGCGAACGCGCTGCGTATCCTTCGCGCGCAGGCGAATACCCGGCCCCTTTTCGCCGGAGCCAAGTCCGTCCTCATCTTCCCGCGCATCCTCAGCGGCGGCTTCATCGTCGGAGGCCAGTACGGCCAGGGTGCACTGATCGCGGGCGAACGCACGCTCGGCTACTACAATATTGCCGGCGCATCCTTCGGCTTCACGATCGGCGCACAGGTCGCCGGGCTTGCCATGTTCTTCATGACGGATGAAGCGCGCGCCGCAATTGATGCCGCGAGTGGCTGGGAGATCGGAACCGGCCCGATGGTCGTGGCGGTCGACCAGGGCCTGCAAGCGAACATCACTTCAACCACACTGACCGAACCGGTCTATGCGATCAGCTTCAGCCAGCAGCGGTTGATGGCATCCCTTTCCATCAACGGGTCCAAGATCACCCGCACCCACCCGGAATGATCGTTCAGACGATGGCGGTATCGGCGACATCGGCCTTATGGTGAACCGCCGCGTGTGCGGCGCAGGCGCCGGCTTCTCGGGACGTGGAGCCGCTGACGAACCCGGGGCATGTCATGCATGCCGACCTCTCGCCGCAGCGTCGCCTCGACCGCGAGCGCGGACCTGACCCGACAAGGACACGATCACTCCGCCATGCCGTCCGACCCCCCGCCCGTGCGCAATGACCCCGACCCGCGCCTTCTGCCGGTCGCGCAGGTCGATGGGACAGGGCTGCCTGTGACGCTGGAGCGCGTGGCGGAACCACCGGCGGCTGCCGGGAGTGCCCCGCTTATCCTCATGAGGGCCATGGGCGGCAACCTCTGGCGTTGGCGCTGGCGTGCTCTTGGTGCGCTCATGCTCATCGGCATGGCGCTCTACATTGCGACCCCCTGGCTGCTCGGACCGAACGTCCCGGCGCAGCTCGTGCAGCGCGGCGCGCTGGTGCAGAGCGTGGTGGCGAGTGGCCGTATCGAAACACCGCACAGGGTGAATATCGGCAGCCAGATCACCGGAACCGTCGCATCGGTTCCCGTCACGGAAGGCCAGGCGGTAGCGGTGGGCCAGGTCCTTGTGACGCTCGAGGACAGCGAACTGCGCGCGAGCGTGGAACAGGCGGAAGCCGCCGTGGCCCAGACCGCGGCGCGCCTGAGGCAGATCATCGAAGTGACGCTGCCCGTGGCGCAGGAAAACCTGAGCCAGGCGCAGTCGAACCTCCTCAACGCGCAGCAGCAGTACGCCCGTGCGGAAAGCCTGCGCTCGGGTGGCTTCGAGACGCAGGTCCAACTCGACAATGCGCGACGCACCCTCAGTGTCGCGCAGGCGCAGGTTCGGGCCGCACAGGCCCAGGTTGCCGGCAATGTCCCGGGCGGAACCGAACACGTGGCGGCGGAAGCCGCATTGCGCCAGGCGCGCGCGAGCCTGCTCGTGGCACTGTCTCGTCTCGGCTACACGCGGATACGGGCGTTGCAGGACGGCACTCTCATTGCCCAGAACGTGGAGCGCGGCTGGGTCGTGCAGCCGAGCCAGGTTCTGATGGTGCTCTCGCCATCCGGGCAGATCGAAATCGTGGTGCAGATCGACGAGAAGAACCTCGGCCTCATTGCCGTCGGCCAGCGGGCGGTAGCCTCCGCGGATGCCTATCCGGACCGGCGCTTCGCTGCGGAGCTCGCCTACATCAACCCGGCCGTCGATCCTGTCAGGGCCTCGGTCGAGGTGAAGCTGCGCGTGCCCGCACCGCCGGAGTACCTGCGCCAGGACATGACGGTGTCCGTGGATATCGCCGTCGCGGAACGCGCGGATACGCTCGTCCTGCCGGTATCGGCCGTGCACGACGCCGCGGGCGCCGCCCCCTGGGTACTGCGCATCGAGAACGGACGGGCACAGCGCCAACCGGTGCGGATCGGCCTGCGCGGCGCACAGCGCGTCGAGATCCTGGAAGGGCTGCGCGAAGGCGATCTCGTGGTGCCCGCCAGCGTCACGGTCCCCGACGGCGGGCGGGTCCGCCCCCTGGCGGCCCGGTGACAAGCTGGTTGCCCTTCGAGTGGATCGCCGCCATGCGGTTTCTGCGTGATGGCTGGATGCAGACAATCTTCATCCTTGCCGGCGTCTCCATGGGTGTCGCTGTCATCGTGTTCATGTCGGCGCTGCTGACCGGCATCCAGGCAAACTTCCTCAATCGCGTGCTGAGCGCCCAGGCCCATCTTGTCCTGCTCTCGCCGGACGAGGTCGCGCGGCCGCTGCGGGCCGCGGAAGGCGTCATTCAGGACGCGGTGGTGCAGCGCCCGTCGCAGCGGATCCGATCCATCGACCAATGGCAGACGTTGCTGCGACAGATGCAGCAGATGCCGGAGGTCGCCGTGGCGACACCGGTCGCCGCCGGCGGCGCGCTCGCCGTGCGCGGCGAGGCGAGCCGCTCGATCACGCTGACGGGCGTGGAGCCGGAGGGCTATTTCCGTATCGTGAAGCTGCCGGACAGCATCGTTGCCGGCCAGCCGCGGCTGACCAGCGAGGACATCGTCATCGGTACCGACCTGGCGGTCGAACTCGGCGTGGGCCTCGGCGACAAGCTGAGGGTCACCACCGCCACGGGACGGGACGCGACGCTCACGGTCACCGGCATCTTTGACCTCGGCAACCGCGGCGTGAACGAGCGAAGCACCTTCGTTGCCCTGCGCACGGCGCAGAGCCTGCTCGGCCTCACCGGCGGGGTGACAAGCGTGCAGGTCACCCTGCATGACCCCTATGCGGCGGAGATCCTGGCCCAGCTGGCGCATGGGATGACCGGCATCCGTGCCGACAGTTGGATCAGGACGAACACCCAGTTCTTCACCGCGGTCAATGCGCAGCAGACCTCGAACACGGTGATCCGGCTTTCGGTTGGCCTGTCGGTCGCACTCGGGATTGCGAGCGTGCTGGTGGTTTCGGTGGTGCAGCGCTCGCGCGAGATCGGCATCCTGCGCGCAATGGGTGCGAGACGTGGCCAGATCCTTCGCGTCTTCCTGATCCAAGGCGGCGTGCTCGGACTGCTGGGGTCGCTGATCGGGTCGGCCGCCGGCGTCGCGGCGCTGGTGGCGTGGCATGCCTCGGTCCGGCAGGCCGACGGGAGCCCGCTGTTTCCCCTGATGATCCAACCGAGGCTTTTCGTGGTCGCGGCCGTGGTTGCGGCGCTGACCGGCGTACTCGCCGCCATGGCGCCGGCGCTGCGCGCGGCGCGGCTCGACCCGGTGGTGGCGATCCGTGGCTGACGCCCCCGCGTCATCGCGACCGGAGGTCCTGTACCTCGAGGGTGTGCGCAAGTCGTTCGCTGTCGGCTCGCCGCGCGAGGTTGAAGTGCTGCATGGCATCGACCTGGTCCTGCAGCGTGGAGAGTTCTGCGCGCTCATCGGCCCGTCCGGGTCGGGCAAGAGTACGATGCTCAACCTGATCGGCCTGCTCGACCGCCCGACGGCAGGAAGGCTCTTCATCGAGGGGCATGACACGTGCAGCATGGACGACGCGATGCTTACCCGGTTGCGCGGCCGCAGCATCGGCTTCGTGTTCCAGCACCATCACCTGATCGGCGCATTCACAGCGGCCGAGAACGTCATGATGCCGCTACTGCTCGATCGCAACAGGCCTGATGCGGCGATGCGCCGCAGCGCCGAGGGCCTGCTCGACAGGGTGGGTCTGCTGCGCTGGAAGGATAGTCGCGTCGGCAACCTCTCAGGTGGTCAGCAGCAGCGTGTCGCCATCGCGCGCGCGCTCGCCATGTCCCCGGCGCTGGTGTTGGCGGACGAGCCGACCGGCAATCTGGATACGAGATCCGCCGATGGCGTCTTTGATCTGCTGCGGGATATGAACCGGACGAGCCGCACCACCTTCCTGATCGTCACGCATGATCCGCGGCTGGCACAGCGCTGCGACCGCATCATCGAGGTGGTGGATGGCCGGATCGTCGCCGATGCCCCTGTGCAGGCGCCCCGGCGCATCGCCGCGCCATGATGGGCCATTCATGCTCGGGGAGCATGGCTTGAGGGATCCGTTCGTCAGGTCCGGTGCGGGGCCGGCTTGCCTGTCTCTTGCTACCTCCTGTCTTGCCAACCCAGGAGATGCCCGCCGTCTGCGCAAGGTCGTCCAGTGCCCACGTCAGGATGCCGTGCGGATTGACGTCCTGGACCACGGCCACGAGCGCCTATTCGGCGATGGGCCGCGCGCCTGGAAGGCTGGGAAGTGGGAGCACTTCCGAAGCTTCAGGATCCGCAGTTCCACCGCGTCGGCGCCAGTTTTCCAGTCCCGCTGCCGGTAGCGGTTGCGCTGCACCGGGTGGTCCGGGCTGCGCTCGCCCATACGATGCCGCCATATGCGGGGCCTGCTTCACACCCGCGCGCCGCACGTCCCGGTTCAGCTGCGCAGGCCCGGCGCCTCCTGGCCGGTGCGCGCGACATATTCGGTGTAGCCGCCGCCATACTGGTGGATGCCGTCCGGCGTCAGTTCCAGCACGCGGTTGGACAGCGCGGCCAGGAAATGCCGGTCGTGCGAGACGAACAGCATGGTGCCCTCGTACTCGCGACAGCGCCGTGATCAGCATCTCCTTGGTCGCCATGTCGAGATGGTTGGTCGGCTCGTCGAGCACCAGGAAGTTCGGCGGGTCGAACAGCATCTTCGCCATCACCAGCCGCGCCTTCTCGCCGCCCGACAGCACGCGGCACTTCTTCTCGACGTCGTCGCCGGAGAAGCCGAAGCAGCCGGCCAGCGCGCGCAGCGAGCCCTGCCCGGCCTGCGGGAACGAATCCTCCAGCGACTGGAACACCGTGCGCTCGCCGTCGAGCAGATCCATGGCGTGCTGCGCGAAGTAGCCCATCTTGACGCTGCCGCCGAGCGCGACCGTGCCGTCGTCCGGCTCGCGTCGAGCCGGCCACCAGCTTCAGCAGCGTCGACTTGCCGGCGCCGTTGACGCCCATGCACGCACCAGCGCTCCTTGCGGCGCACCTGGAAGTCGAGCCCGTCGTAGATGCTGCGGCTGCCATAGCCCTTGTGCACGTTCTTCAGGCTGACCACGTCCTCGCCCGAGCGCGGCGCCGGCGGGAAGTCGAACGCCACCGTCTGGCGGCGCTTGCGGCGGCTCGACCCGGTCGATCTTGTCCAGCTTCTTGACCCGGCTCTGCACCTGCGCGGCGTGCGAGGCGCGCGCCTTGAAGCGCTCGATGAACTTGATCTCCTTGGCCAGCATCGCCTGCTGGCGCTCGAACTGCGCCTGCTGCTGCTTCTCGTTCAGCGCGCGCTGCTGCTCGTAGAACTCGTAGTTGCCGGAATAGGTGGTCAGCGTGCCGCCGTCGATCTCGACGATCTTGTTGACGATGCGGTTCATGAACTCGCGGTCGTGCGAGGTCATCAGCAGCGCGCCGTCATAGCCCTTGAGGAAGCTGCTCCAGCCAGATCAGGCTTTCGAGATCGAGATGGTTGCTCGGCTCGTCGAGCAGCATCGCGTCGGGCCGCATCAGCAGGATGCGGGCCAGCGCCACGCGCATCTTCCAGCCGCCCGACAGCGCGCCGACATCGCCGTCCATCATCTCCTGGCTGAAGCTCGAGGCCGGCCAGCACCTCGCGCGCGCGGCCCTCCAGCGCATAGCCGTCGAGTTCCTCGAAGCGGCGCCTGCACCTCGCCGTAGCGCTCGATGATGCTCGTCCATCTCGTCGGCGCGGTCCGGGATCGGCCATCGCGGCCTCGAGCTCCTTCAGCTCGGCGGCCACCGCGCTGACCGGGCCGGCGCCGTCCATCACCTCGGCCACGGCGCTGCGGCCCGACATCTCGCCGACGTCCTGGCTGAAGTAGCCGATGGTGATGCCGCGATCGACCGACACCTGGCCCTCGTCGGGCTGCTCCTGGCCGGTGATCATCCGGAACAGCGTCGTCTTGCCGGCGCCGTTGGGGCCGACGAGGCCGACCTTCTCGCCCTTCTGGAGCGCCGCCGAGGCCTCGATGAAGAGGATCTGGTGGCCGTTCTGCTTGCTGATGTTGTCGAGACGGATCATGGAATTCCGGCGCTTGGGACAGTTGCGGCGCGCTTATGGCACGCGGCGCGCCCGCGCGAGAATGCCCGGAACCAGTGCCGACCCCGCCCCGCCGAGCGAAAGTGTCAGGCCGGCACGATGCCCCTGCGCTCATCGCGCCGGCGCAGCAGGTGCACCAGGGGCAGCGCCAGCACCACCATCCAGGCCTTGCCCACGACCTGGCCGGCCAGGAAATCGAGGCTGCCAAAGGCAAGCCACAGGAACACCACACTGTCCACGATGAGGCCGACAGCCCCGCTCGCCGCCACCGCGAGCACCAGCCCGCGCTTCTGCAGCGGCGTATAGACGCCCAGATCCGCCATTTCGCTGAGCAGGAACGCCGCCGCCGAGGCCAGCACCAGCGCCGGCGGCGCGACAAATCCCGACAGCGCGGCCCCCACCAGCACCGCGCCCACTGCCCAGCCAACGCCAAGCCGGCGCTGCACGAGGTCCCGCAACACCAGCGCGAGGCCGATCATGAGCACGCCGGACGGCGCCATGAGGCCCGGGGCGACTGGCACCAGGCACGGCCCGTTGGGCACGCAGAACGTGCCGGCGTTGCCGATCAGCCAGTTGGCGGCGGGGATGCAAAGGCCGAAGCCGATGAGCGCGAGCACGCCCTCGGCACGTGGGGTCAGTGTCATAGCCGCTCCGAAACATAGTCAGACCAGCCGCGGGCGCGCAGGTCGCAGGCCGGGCACGCGCCGCAGCCATAGCCCCAGTGGTGGCGGGTCGATCGATCGCCGCGATAGCAGGAATGGGTGTGCTCGACCACCGCGGCCACGAGGGGCTGCCCGCCAAGGCGCTCGGCGAGCCGCCAGGTCTCTCCCTTGCTCAGCCACATCAGCGGCGTCTCGAGCACGAAGCGGCGTTCCATGCCGAGATTGAGCGCGACCTGCAGCGCCTTGATGGTGTCGTCGCGGCAGTCCGGGTAGCCGGAATAGTCGGTCTCGCAGACGCCGGTGATGATCCGGCGGAGCCCGCGCCGATAGGCGAGTGCCGCGGCGAAGGTCAGGAAAACGAGGTTGCGGCCGGGGACGAAGGTGGTCGGCAGGCCTTCGGCGCCCATCGTGATCTGGGTGTCGCGGGTGAGCGCGGTCTCGGAGATGGCGCCGAGCGCATCGAGGCGGAGCGTGTGGTCGGGTCCGAGCCGCGCGGCCCAGGCCGGGTCGATGGCCGGGATCGCGGTGCGGAAGGCATCGCGGCAGTCGAGTTCCACGCGGTGCCGCTGGCCGTAGTCGAAGCCGAGCGTCTCGACGCGCGCGAACCGGTCGAGCGCCCAGGCGACGCAGGTGGCGGAATCCTGGCCGCCGCTGAACAGCACCAGGGCTTTGTCGTCTGCCGCTGACGTCATGCGTATCCCCTCTGCTGCTGCACGGCGCGGTCGCATGATTCGCAGATGAGGCGGGTGTTCTCGGGCGTGTAGCCCTTCGCGGCCTCGAAGCGGTCAAGGACAGTGTAGCTTGGCGGTAACGGGCGTTGGCAGACGGCGCAGAACCCGTTCTGATCCTTGCGCTTCTGCGCCTTCAGCCGACGCCGCTCCATCGGTTTGCTGCGCTCGTCGTAGCTGAGTTCCTTTGCGATCTTTCGACGCAGCGCGAAAAGAAACGCGGGGTCCCCGCCGGTGAGCGTCGTCATGCGGCCGCGGAGTTCATCCAGCAGCGCATTGGCGGTCGCGAGTTCCTCCTTCGTCAGCCGCCGATTGGTCATCCTGCATCCTCCAGCCGCTCCACCGCCCAGCGCGCGGCCTCGGCAACTACCGGGTCGGCATCCTCCGCCAGCGCCTGCGCCACCGGGCGCAGCGCCATATCGCCGGAATTGCCGATCGCGATCATGACGTTGCGCACGAAACGGTCGCGCCCGATGCGCTTGACCGGACTGCCAGAAAACATTGCGCGGAAGGCGGCGTCGTCCAGCGCGGCCAGGTCGGCCAGCAGCGGCGCGCGCAGCGCGCTGCGCGGCGCGAAGGCGGGTTCGTTGTGCTCGCGGGCGAACTTGTTCCAGGGGCAGACCGCCAGGCAGTCGTCGCAGCCATAGATGCGGTTGCCCATCAGCGGCCGCAGCGCGGCGGTCGATCGGGCCGTGATGCTCGATCGTCAGGTAGGAGATGCAGCGCCGCGCATCGAGCTCATAGGGCGCGGGGAAGGCCGCGGTCGGGCAGATGTCGAGGCAGGCGCGGCAGGTGCCGCAATGGTCGGCCTCCGGCGCGTCGGCGCCGAGGTCGAGCGTCGGTGAAGACCTCGCCGAGGAACAGCCACGAGCCGTACGCGCGCGAGACCAGGTTGGTGTGCTTGCCCTGCCAGCCAAGCCCGGCGGCCTGCGCCAGCGGCTTCTCGATGACCGGCGCGGTATCGACGAAGACCTTGATGCCGCTGCCGGGCCATGCCTCCGCCATCCAGCGGCCGAGCGCCTTGAGGCGCTTCTTCATCACGTCGTGATAGTCGCGGCCCTGGGCATAGACGCTGACTGTGCCGCGGTCGCGCTGCGCGAGCGTCTCCAGCGGGTCGCGCCCGGGGCCATAGTTCAGTCCGAGTACGACCACGGAGACCGCCTCCGGCCAGAGCGCCTGCGGATGGGCGCGCTGCTCCGCGCGCTCCGCCATCCAACCCATGGAGCCGTGGCGCCCCTCGGCCAGGAAGTGCGCCAGCCGCTCCCGCACCTCCGGTCCAAGATGGGCTGGGCGAAGCCTACGGCGTCGAAGCCGAGGGCGAGGGCGTGTTGCCGGACGGCATCGCGCGGATTCAGGCCTTCAAAGGCGTTTCGGCCCTTGGTGGGTCGGTCCGGCGGGGCGGTGCCCCTCCGGCGCGCGTCACCCGCGCCCACGATACGGCTGGACCTCCTGCTTCGGGATCCAGACCCCTTCCGGTTCAGGACCACTGTGCCAGAACACGTCGATCGGGATGCCGCCGCGCGGATACCAGTAGCCGCCGATGCGCAGCCACAGCGGCGCCAGCAGCCCGACCAGCCGCTGCGCGATGTCCAGCGTGCAGGCCTCGTGGAAGGCGCCGTGGTTGCGAAAGGATGCCGAGATAGATCTTCAGCGACTTGCTCTCGACGATCCATTCGCCGGGCACGTAGTCGATCACCAGATGCGCGAAATCCGGCTGGCCGGTCAGCGGGCACAGCGAGGTGAATTCCGGCGCCGTGAAGCGGACGCAGTAGCGTAGCCCCTGGTGTGGTGCGGCGACCTTCTCGAGCACCGCGTCCCGCGGGTTCGCGGGCAGGGTGGTCGGGCGGCCGAGCTGCGTAAGTCCGTGGTATTCGTGGTCGGGTCCGCCGCTCATGCCGCATTCTCCTTGTCGCCCGCCTGCCAGCCGGCCTCGATCCGCGCGGCCGTGGCCTCGAAGCGTCCGGCCAGGATCGCCTCGCGCAGGTCGCGCATCAGGTCCTGGTAATACTGGATGTTGTGCCAGGTCAGCAGCATCGGCCCGAGCATCTCCCCCGCCTTGAACAGGTGGTGCAGATAGGCGCGCGAATGGGCCCGGCAGGCGGGGCAGGCGCAATCCGGGTCGAGCGGCCGGCGGTCCTCGGCGTGGCGCGCATTGCGCATGTTGAGCACGCCCGCGCCGGGTATAGGCCTGCCCGGTGCGGCCGGAGCGTGTCGGCATCACGCAGTCGAACATGTCGATGCCGCGCCGCACCGCGCCCACGAGGTCGGCCGGGCGTGCCCACGCCCATCAGGTAGCGCGGGCGGTCCGCGGGCAGCAGCGGCACGGTCGTATCGAGCACGGCGAGCATCGCCGCCTGGCCCTCGCCGACCGCCAGACCGCCGACCGCATAGCCGTCGAACCCGATCGCCGTGAGCGCCGCGACACTCTCGGCGCGCAGGTCCGGGAAGGTGCTGCCCTGCACGATGCCGAACAGGCCGTAGCCCGGCGCGCGCCACGAAGGCGTCGCGGCAGCGCGCCGCCCAGCGCATGGACAGGCGCATCGAGGTCGCGGCCTGCTCCTGCGTCGCGGGAAAGGGCGTGCATTCGTCGAGGCACATGGTGATGTCGGCGTCGAGCAGGTGCTGGATCTCGATCGCGCGCTCGGGCGAGAGCGCGTGCTTGCGAGCCGTCGACATGGCGCTGGAAGGTCACGCCCTGCTCGTCGATCTTGCGCAGGCCGGACAGCGACATCACCTGGAAGCCGCCGGAATCGGTCAGGATCGGCCCGTGCCAGTTCATGAAGCGGTGCAGCCCGCCCAGCCGCGCGACGCGCTCGGCGCCCGGGCGCAGCATCAGGTGATAGGTGTTGCCGAGCACGATCTGGCGCCGGTCGCGCGCACCGCATCCGGCGGTCATCGCCTTGACCGTGCCGGCCGTGCCGACCGGCATGAAGGCCGGCGTGTCCACCTCGCCATGCGCGGTGTGCAGCGGCCGGCGCGCGCCGCGCCGTCGGTCGCCTCGGGCGTCCAGCGCAGCGTCATGCGCGCGCGCTCCAGCAGCGCGCGTCGCCGTAGGAATAGAATCGGTAGCCCTGCGCGATCGCATGCGCATAGGCGGCCTTCATCGGCTGCGAGCCGGCGAAGGCGCAGACCAGCATGAACAGGGTCGAGCGCGGCAGGTGGAAATTCGTCAGCAGCAGGTCGGCGCCCGGAACCGTAGCCGGGCAGAATGAAGATGTCGGTCTCGCCGCGAAGGGATGAATCCGGCCGTCCGGCGCCGCGGCGCTTTCGAGCAGGCGCAGCGAGGTCGTGCCGACGGCCACGACGCCCGTTGCCCGCCGCCTTGGTTGAGTTGACGGCCTTTGCGGTTTCGCCCGGAACCTCGCCCCATTCCGGCGTGCATGCGGTGGTCGCGCGCCGTGTCCTCGGCCTCACCGGCAGGAAGGTGCCGGCGCCGACGTGCAGCGTGACGGCGGCGCGCCGCACACCCCGGCGCGTCCAGGGCGGCGAACAGCCGGTCGGTGAAATGCAGCGCCGGCGGTCGGGGCCGCGACCGCGCCGTCCTCCCGCGCGTAGATGGTCTGGTAGTGCGCCGGCGTCCGCGCCGGGACCGTCGGGCCGCGATATAGGGGGGCAGCGGCACCTCGCCGGCGGCTTCCAGCGCGGCGGCCAGCGCCGCCTGGTCCGGGCCGAAATCGAGCATCGCGGTGCCGCCCTCGGGCGGGGCCATCACGCGCGCGGTGCAGCCCGGCGCGCCCTCGATCTCGATCACGTCGCCCTGCCGCAGGCGGCGGGCGTTGCGGATCAGCGCATGCCATACGCCGCCGCCCTCGGCGCGGTTGAGCATCACCTCGACCCGCGCGGCGCCGCGGCGCGCATGCAGCCGGGCGGGGATCACCCGCGTGTCGTTGACGACCATGACATCGCCGGCGCGCAGCAGGCCGGGCAGGTCGCGCACGCCCATGTCGGCCGCGCCATCCGGGCTGACCACCAGCATGCGCGCAGCGTCGCGCGGGCGCGCCGGTTGCTGCGCGATCAGGTCATCGGGCAGGGCGAAGTCGAAATCGGCGGTGCGCAGGGCGGTGGTCACGCAGGGCGGGTAGCGCCGGCGCGTGCCGGGGGCAAGGCCGGGGGTTGGGCGGTGCGCGGCTTCACCCCCCGCCGATCACTCCGTGACGTAGCCCAGGCGGCGGTCCCTTGCCGCCGCATCGGGGTCCCGTTCCGCGGAGGCACCGTAGCCGCCGCCGCCGGGCATCTCGACGATCAGCCGCTCCCCGGCCGGGACGACCTGGAAGCCCTTGGGCTCAGCTCGGTGCCGGAGGCGAGCGAGAGCCGGCCGCGCCGCCCATCCTCGCCGCCGTCGCGGCCGCGCGCCGGGTGCTTCACGCGCTCGAAGGTGGCGAAGATGCCGAAGGGCGCGCCGTCGCGCTGCTCGACCTCCATCACCTGGCCGAGGCCGCCGCGCTGCCGCGCCGGCGCCGCCGGAGTCCGGCGGTAATTCCTTGCGCCAGAACACCAGCGGGCGTGATCGCCTCGGTGATCTCCACCGGCACGTTGCGCACGCCGGACGGGAAGGGCGTGGCCGACAGCCCGTCCTGCGCCGGGCGCGCGCCGGTGCCGCCGGAGTGGAAGGTGGTCGACGCATGAAGGCGGCGTTGCCGCCTTCGGCGCCGGTCGATGCCGTGGCCCGGCGCCGAGCTTCAGGTTCCACAGGCTGGAGGTGCCTTCGGCCGGCACGCGCTCGGGCATCGCCTGGTGCAGGCAGCCGAAGCACCACGTCGGGCAGCATCTGGCCGATGGTGCGAGCGCGCGGTCACCGGCGCAGGGATGCGGCGCGTTGACGATGGTGCTCTCCGGGCGCCGTGACCCGGATCGCATCCAGCGAGCCGGCGTTGTTCGGGATCGTCGGCGCCGACCACGCACTTCACGCCGAAGGCGGTGTAGGCGTCGGTGTAGCACAGCGGGCAGTTGATGCCGCGGTCCGACGGCCGCCGAGGTGCCGGCGTAGTCCACCTCGACGTGGTCGTCGGCGACGGTGACGGCGGCCGCAGGTCGATCGGCTGCGTCGTAGCCGTCGATGCGCATGTGCGCTGTCCAGGTGCCGTGCGGCAGCTTGCGCGATGGCCGCCGTCATGCCCGCGCGGCGACCGGTCGAAGATGTAGCGCGCCGAGCTCGTCGAGGTCGTCGAGCCCGTACTCGTGCCATCATCGCGACAGGCGGCGCTCGCCGATCTCGTTGCAGGCGATCAGCGAGTAGATGTCGCCCTCGACCTGCACCGGCTCGCGCACGTTGGCGCGGATGATGCGCATCAGCGTCTCGTCCATCCGCCCTGCCGCGCCAGCGGCATGCAGCGGGATGTACAGGCCTTCGTGGAAGACCTGCGTGCCGTCGGCGCGAAGCCCGAGGCCGCCGATGTCGACCAGGTGGGTGGTGCAGGCGAACAGCGCCACCAGCTTGCCCGTCGTGGAAGGCCGGCGAGGTGACGACGAGGTCGTTCAGGTGGCCGGTGCCCTTCCACGGGTCGTTGGTGATGTAGACGTCGCCCGGCTTCATGGTCTGCGGCCGGGAACTCGCTGCGAGGAAATGCACGACCGCTGCGCGCCATGGAGTTGACGTGGCCGGGCGTGCCGGTCACCGCCTGCGCCAGCATCCGGCCCTCGAGGTCGAAGACGCCGGCCGAGAGGTCGCCGGCCTCGCGCGCGCTGGTCGAGAAGGCGGTGCGCACCAGCGTCTGCGCCTGTTCCTCGACCACCGCGATCAGGCGGTTCCACATGACCTGGCAGCGGATGTCGCCCGCCAGCGGCGGATGCTGCCTCGGTGCTCATGGCGTGGCCTCCAGGACGATGTGGTGCAGGGCATTGATGCGCGCGCCCATGCCGCGCGGCGACCACGGTGGTGGTCTCGTCCTCCACGATCAGCGCCGGCCCCGCCAGCGCGCGCCGGGCAGCAGGGCGGCGCGCTCATGGACCGCCGCCGGTTCGGCCGCGCCGGTCCCGGGATCGAGTGAGCGTCGCGGAAGGCCGGCGGCTGCGGGCGAGGGCAGGGGCGGCGGTTCGCCGACGCGCGCGGGCAACGCGCGTGACGCCGACAGCGCGAGGGCGACCAGGTCAGCGCCTCGACCTCCAGGCGCGGGATGACGCGGCCGAACAGCGCGCGTGTAGGCGGCCTCGAAGGCGGCGTGCAGCATGGCGGCGTCGCCGTCGGCGAGCGTCGCGCGCCGGGCAGCGCCACGGCGATCTCGTGGCCCTGGCCGAGATAGCGCATGAAGGCGATGCGGCGTCTCGCCGAGCACCGCGGCCGGCGCGCCGCGCGCGCACCACCGCGCTCGGCCTCCGCGCGCATCTCGGCGAACAGCGCGTTGACCGGCGTCGGCGTCGAAGCGCTCGAGGCGCATGTACCGGCTGCGCACCACCTCGTAGGCGATCGGCGCGCGCAGGAAGCCGATGCGCCGAGCCGACGCCGGCGCCGAGCGGCACGACGATGCGCGTCGATGCCGAGCTTCTCGCGCCAGCCGCGCGGCATGCAGCGGCGCCGCGCCGCCGAAGGCGATCATGCGTGCGCCCGGCGGTGTCCTTGCCGCTCTCGACGGCATGCACGCGCGCGGCATTGGCCATGTTCTCGTCGACGATCTCGGCGACGCCGACGGCGCCGCAGATCGCCCAGCGACATCGGCCGCGCCACATGCGCCGCCACCGCCGCCTGCGGCGCGCGTCGGCGTCGAGCGCCGATCGGCCGCCGGCGAAGCGCGTCGGGGTCGAGCCGGCCCAGCGCCACATCGGCATCGGTGACGGTCGGCTGCGTGCCGCCGCGGCCGTAGCAGGCCGGGCCCGGGCACGGCGCCGGCGCTGTCGGGCCCGACCTGGATGCGCCCCAGCGCGTCGACGCGCGCGATCGAGCCGCCGCCGGCGCCGATCTCGACCATCTCGATCACCGGGATGCGCACCGGCAGGCCGCTGCCCTTCAGGAAGCGATAGGCGCGCGCCACCTCGAAGTGCGCGGCGTGCGCTGGCATTCCAGCCGGTCGATCAGGCAGATCTTGGCGGTGGTGCCGCCCATGTCGAAGGAGAGCACCTCGTCGAGCCGCGTTCTCGGCCGCGACGGCCTGGGCCAGGATGGCGCCGCCGGCCGGGCCCGATCTCGACCAGGCGGATCGGGAAGCGCCGCGCGGTCTCGATGGTGGTCACGCCGCCCGAGGACATCATCAGCAGGAGCGGGCAGGCGATGCCGGCTCGCGCAGCCCGCTGTTCGAGCGCGGCCGAGATAGCGCCGCCATCAGCGGCTGCACATAGGCATTGGCGACGGTGGTGGAGGTGCGCTCGTACTCGCGGATCTCGGGCGCAGACCTCGCAGGAGAGCGTGACGGCGACGCCGGGCAGTTCCTCGGCCAGGATCTGCGCCGCGCGGCGCTCGTGCGCCGGGTTGGCGAAGGAGTGCAGGAAGCACGACCGCGACGGCCTCGATGCCCGCGCGCGCGCAGCGTCGGCGGCGGTGGCGCGCACGGCCGGCCTCGTCGAGCGGCAGCAGCACGCTGCCGTCGGCGGCCATGCGCTCGGGCACGCCGAGGCGCAGGTCGCGCGGCACCAGCGGTTCGGGCCGCTCGCATCGTGAGGTCGTACTGGTCGAAGCGGTGCTCGTAGGCGATCTCGACGGAATCGCGGAAGCCCTCGGTGGTGAGCAGCGCGGTGCGGGCGCCCTTGCGCTCGATCAGCGCATTGGTGGCGAGCGTCGTGCCGTGGACGACCAGCCCGACCTCGCCCGGTGCGCAAGCCGCCGCGGCCAGGATGGCGCGCGCGCCGTCGAGCACGGCGCGTTCGGGTGCCTCCGGCGTGGTCAGCACCTTGCATGTCTGCAGCGCCGCGCGGCGTCTCCAGCACCAGGTCGGTGAAGGTGCCGCCGATATCGACGGCGAGACGGGCATGATTCATGGCGGCGTGGGCTCCGGTTCGCTTGTCTCGATCATCGCGCGGCCAGGCGATGCCCGCAGCATGGCCCCATGCCCGGCAGCGCGAAACCCCTGCGGCCCGGATTTGAGCAGGGCGCGGATTGCTTTAGCGTGGGCACCCAGCAAGCGGGGGTGACATGGCAAGAGACAATGTTGGGCACGGCATGCGCCGCGAGCGCCCGGGCATGAACAGCCAGGCGCGCCCGGTGCGAATCGCGGTCGATATCGGTGGCACCTTCACCGACCTGCAGGTGCTCGACGCGCGCCAGGGCATCGCGCGCGCGTGGAAAACGCCGACCACGCCGGAGGATCCCTCGATCGGCCTGCTGCGCGGCGTGGATGAGGCCGCGGAGCGCTTCGGCTTCGACCTCGCCGATGTCGGGCTGCTGCTGCATGGCACCACCATCGCCACCAACGCCGTGCTCGAACGGCGCCTGGCGCGCGGCGTGCTGCTGACGACGGCCGGCTTCGAGGATGTGCTGGAGATCAACCGCCATGTCCGGCGCGACATCTACGGCCTTGCCCCCGACCCGTTCCCCACCCTGATCCCGCGCGACCGGCGCCTGGGCGTGCCGGAGCGCATGCGCGCGGATGGCACGGCGGAGATGGCCGCTGGACGAGGCGGCGGTCGGCGCGCTCATCCAGCGCATCGGTGACCTGCGCGGCGAATGCGTCGCGGTTTCGCTGCTGCACGCCTACGCCAATCCGGCCCATGAGCGCCGCCTCGCCGAGATGCTGCACGCCGCGCGGCCGGACCTGCCGGTGTCGCTGTCGAGCGACATCTCGCCCGAGATCCGCGAATACGAACGCACATCGACCACGGTGCTGAACGCGCTGCTGGTGCCGGTCGTGAAGGCGTATCTCGACCGGCTGGAGGCGCGGCTGGGCGAAGGCGGCTTCCATCCGCTGGTGTTCCTCGTGCAGTCCAATGGCGGCGTGTGCAGCCTGCGCATGGCGGCCGAGCAGCCGGCGCGGCTGCTGCTGTCGGGGCCATCCGGCGGCGCGCTGGCGGCGGGGCGCCTGTCGGCGCTGCTGTCACGGCCCAACCTGGTCGGCGGTGGACATGGGCGGCACCTCCTTCGACGTGTCGGTCGTGCAGGAGGGGCGCGTGGCCGTCGTGACGCAGGGCGAGATCGACCGGCTGCCGGTGCGCCTGCCGATGGTCGAGATGCGCACCATCGGCGCGGGCGGTGGGTCCATCGCCTCCGTCGATGCGGGCGGGCGCCTCACGGCCGGGCCGCGCAGCGCCGGTGCGCATCCCGGGCCGGTGTGCGTATGGGCGCGGCGGCACCGAGCCGACGGTGACGGATGCCAACCTCGCACTCGGCCGGCTCGATCCGGAGTTCTTCCTCGGCGGGCATGATGCGCCTCGACATGCCGGCGACGCGCGCGGCGCTGGACGACGCATGTCGGCGCACCGCTCGGCCTGAGCGTCGAGCAGGCGGCCGAAGGCGTGCTGACGGTCACCAATGCCAGCCTCGGCGCGGCGATCCGCCTGTCGCTGTTCGAGAAGGGGCTCGATCCGCGGGATTTCTGCATGCTCTCCTTCGGCGGTGCGGGCGGGCTGCACGCCACCGATGTGGCGGCGGAACTGGGCATCGCCGAGGTTGCGTTCCCGCGCGAACCCGGAACGCTCTCGGCCTACGGCATCCTGTTCTCCGACCTCACGCAGGACATCGCGCAGTCGCGCGTGATGCGCGCCGAGGCCGCGAACCTCGCTGCGATCACGCGGACGATCGCCGCGTTGCGCCGCGAGGCCGAAGCACGGCTTGCGCAGGACGGCATCGCGCCCGAGCGCCGCCGCATCGCGATCGCCGCCGACATGCGCTACCACGGCCAGGCCTTCGAACTCCTCATCCCGCTGGGGTGAGGTCACGGATCTCGACGACACCACGCTGGCCGCCATGGTCGAGGCCTTCCACGCCATGCACCGCCAGCGCTTCTCCTACGCCAATCCCGGCGAGCCGGTGGAGATCGTGACGCTGCGCGCCATCGCGACCGGGCTGCTCGACAAGCCGGACCTGTCCGACCCGCCGCCGGCCGCACGCCCGGCGCTGAAGGGTGCGCGCCGCGTCCATGATGGCGGCGCCTGGCGCGACGTGCCGGTCTGGGACCGCGAGGCGCTGACACAGGCGGACATCATCGAAGGCCCCGCCATCGTCGAGGAAGCCTTCGCCACGCATTGGATCACCCGCGGCTGGAGGGCCACGCTCGGCCCCGCCGGCACGCTGATGGCCCGGAGGATCGCGCCATGAGTCTCGGCCCCATCGAGATCGAGGTCATCCGCAACGCGCTGACCGCGGCGGCGGCCGAGATGGACATCACCATCTGGCGCACCAGCCGCAGCACCATCGTGCGCGAGCTGCTCGACTATTCCACCGCCGTGTTCGATGCCGAGGGCAACAACGTCGCGCAATCCGCGCGCATCCCGCAGCACCTGAACTCGATGGGTGCGGCGCTGCGCACGCTGCTCGACCGCTTCGTCAATGCCGATGACTGGGGCGCGGATGACGTCGTCGCCACCAACGACCCCTATTGCGGCGCGCAGCACCTCAACGACGTGCTGGTGTTCAAGCCGGTGATGCATGAGGGGCAGCGCGTCGCCTATGTCGGCGCGCTGTGCCACCACATCGACATGGGCGGCATGGCGCCGGGCTCCTACGCCGCCACCGCCACCGAGGTGTTCCAGGAAGGGCTGCGCATTCCGCCGCTGAAGCTCATCGAGAATGGCCGGCTCAACCGCGCGGTCTGGGAGATGATCGGCCAGAACGTGCGCAAGCCGGCGCTGATGCTGGGCGACCTGCAATCGCAGCTGGCGAGCCTCGATGTGGGCGCCGCCTCCATCCGGCGCCTGGCCACGCGCCACGGCGCGCCGGCGCTGCTGGAAGCGACCGCGCGCATCCTCGACATGAGCGAGGCCGCCATGCGCGCGGCCATCCGCGCCATGCCCGACGGCACCTATGAATTCGAGGATTTCCTCGATGATGACGGCATCTCCGGCGAACCCGTGCGCCTGCACGCCGGCGTCACCGTGCGCGGGGATGAGATCGCGGTGGACCTCACCGGCTGCGCCGACCAGCAGCGCGGCCCCATCAACTGCACGCCGGCGATGTCCAACTGCGCCGTGTACTACGCCATCATCGCCGCGACCGATGGCGCCATGCCGGCCAATGCCGGCTGCTACCGGCCCATCCATATCCGCCACCGCGAAGGCAGCGTCACCTCCTGCCGCGCGCCGGCCTCGGTTGCGCATCGCATCGCGGTCGGCCATCGCCTCGCCAATGTCATCTTCGGCTGCCTGCACCAGGCGCTGCCGGAGCGGATGCCCGCGGCCTATTACGGCGGCTCCTATGTCGCGACCTTCCAGACCGAGGCCGAGGACGGCGCGCGCGAGGTGCTGGTCGAGATCGAGATCGGCGGCACCGGCGGGCATCCGGCCAAGGATGGCGTGAACGCCTGGGCCTTCGGCATGCACAACAACGCGAATATCCCGGTCGAGATGATCGAGAGCCAGATGCCGCTCACCATCACGCGCTACGGGCTGATGTCCGGCTCGGGCGGAGAGGGGCAGTATCGCGGCGGGCTTGGCCTGTTCCGCGAATGGCGCGTGGACAGCCCGGCGGGCGTGTTCACCGCGAACATGGATCGCTTCCGCTTCCCGCCCTACGGGCTGGCCGGTGGCGGCCCCGGCAGCCTGGGGCGCCTGGTGCGCATCCGTGATGGCGTCGAGACACCCATCGCGCCGAAAAGCGATGGCGTGCGTTTGAAGCGCGGCGATATCGTGCGGCTGGAGACCTCCGGCGGCGGCGGCTTCGGCGACCCCGCCGCGCGTTCGCCCGAGGCCCGCGCACGCGACCTTGAACGCGGCTACGTCACGCCGTGACCGGCTTCGACCCCGCCGCGCACCGCATGGTGCCGCGGCAGCGCTGGTTCGAGGACTTCACCCTCGGCGAGCGCTTCATCCTGCCGAGCCGCACCATGACCGAGGCGATCTTCCTCGCCTTCCAGGCCGCCTCGGGCGACAACCATCCGGTGCATTACGACGCCGAATACTGTCGCGCGCGCGGCATGCCGCACATGCTCGCCCATGGCTACCAGGTGGTGATCCAGACGGCGGCGGGGGCGGGGATGTTCCCGCACATGGTCGAGGAGAGCCTGAAGGGTTTCCTCGACCAGTCTCAGCCGCTTCCTGCATCCGGTGTTCGTCGGCGACACGCTCTACCCGGCGCTGGAAGTGGACGAGATCGCGCCGCAGCGCACCACCGGCGTGCTCGGGCTGCGCAGCACCGTGCACAACCAGAAGCGCGAACTGGTGCTCGAAGGCCGCCAGCGCTACCTGCTGCGCCGCCGCCCCGCCTGACCTCCACCGGAGACCCGACATGGCCAGACTGCCCTATGCCGACACAACGCATCCCGACCACCAGGCGGCGGCGCAGACCATCCGCGCATCGCGCAAGAAGGTCGGGCACCTGCATCGCATGCTGCTCCATGCGCCGCCGATCGCGCAGGGCTGGATCGCGCATGTTCGATGCCGTGCGCTGGCATTCCACGCTGCCCGGCGCGTTGCGCGAGATGGTCATCTGCCGCATCGCCGCGATCAACGGCGCCTCCTACGAATGGGAGGCGCATGCCCCCATCGCGCTGAAGGAGGGCATGAGCCAGGCGCAGCTGGACGCGCTGCCGGCCTGGGAAGGCAGCGACGCCTTCGATGCCGACCGAACGCGCCGCGCTCGCCTATTGCGACGCGATGACCAGGCACGTCCATGTGCCCGACGATGTGGCGCAGGCTGTCGCCGCGCTGTTCCCGCCACGCCAGGTGGTGGAACTCACGGCGACCATCGCGGGCTACAACTGCGTCTCCCGCGTGCTCGAAGCCCTGGAGATCAAGGGCTCCGACCCGCTGCCCGAGGGCTGATCAATCGACCGTGCGCATGCCCGCTTCCTCGACGATGCGGCCGAATTTCTCCGCCTCGGCGCGTGAGAAGGCGGTGAACTCCGCGGTGTCGCGGAAGCGCACCGGCTGGGCGATGCGGGTGAGCCCCTCGCGCACCGTCGCGCTCTCCATGGTGCGCCGGCAGGCGGCCTCGAAGCGCCGCACCATCTCGGCCGGCGCGCCGGCGGGCAGGTACATCCCGCTCCAGATCGAGAACACCAGGTCGTGGCCCAGTTCGCGGATGGTGGGCGCATCGGGGAAGTCGGCGAGCCGCGCCTCGGTGAAGGTGGCAATCGCGTGCAGATCATATTGCCGGATCAGGATGGACTGGTCGCTGAACAGCGCGACGGAGCCCTGCTGGAAGGCAAGGATGACATCGCCCGATCCGCGATAAGGCACGTGCAGCATCTGCACGCCCGCCAGGCGCGTCAGCCCCACCATCGAGATGTGCGGAATGGTGCCGATGCCCGAGGAGGCATAAGGGAAATCCCCGGGTGCGGCGCGCGCCCGCGCGAACACATCGGCCAACGTGCGCAGGCCGCTGGTCTTGGGTGTCATCATGATGACCGGGCTGTCGGTGACCTGGCAGACCGGCGTGAAGGAGGCGAGCGTATAGGGCGGGTTGCGCCGCATATGCGGCTGGATCGCAACGGGCCCGACGGGCGTGAGGAACAGCGTCATGCCATCCGGGCGGGCCCGCGAGACCTCGGTCGCGCCGATGGTGCCCGACGCGCCGCCCACATTGCGGATGACGATCTGCGTGCCCAGCGCGGCCGAGAGTTCCGGCTGCAGCATGCGCCCCAGAATGTCGGTAGCACCGCCGGCGGGGAAGGGGATGATCATCTGCACCTGGGCGCGCGCGGGCGCAGCCAGGGCCATACACGCAGCGAGTGCTGCGACCGGCAATGCCTTCATCGTTTCCTCCTTGGCCCGGCTTGTTGGCTCCGGGCTCGGAGGTCACGCTAGCGGCATTTCATCGCCGCTGAAAATGCCGTTGCGTCAGGCCGCCGCCAGCACCGGCCTTCTCGCCTCGCAGAATTCATCGACCGCGGCGACGAAGCGCGCGCAGTCCGCATCGCTCGACCGGCAGCATCAGCGCCACCATGCCGCGCCGCGCGAGATAGAGGCCGGCGGCGAGCATGTCGAAGAAGAACAATTCGCGCATCTGCTCCTCCTCGGCGCTGGCCTTGTAGGGGGCCGTCACGGGGCCGGGCCGGAAATGCGGGTTCATCATCGAGCCGATGCCGGTGAAATGCACCGCCACGCCGTGGCGCGCGGCGGCGGCGTTGCAGGCATCGCGCAGCGCCTCGCCGCGGGCGAACAGCGCCTCGGCCGCGGCTTCGTCGAAGATCTCGCCCATCGCGACGCAGCCTGCGGCCATCGACAGCACGTTGTTGTTGAAGGTGCCGGCATGGGGCATCGAGCCCGCGCGGTGGCCGTCGAACATCGCCATCACATCTGCCCGCCCGCCGAAGGCGCCGAAGGACATGCCGCCGGCCATGTACTTGCCGAAGCTGGTCATGTCCGGCGTGATGCCGATGCGCTGCTGCAGCCCGCCAGTAGGCGTGGCGGCTGGTCATCACCTCGTCGAAGATCAGCATCGCGCCGGTCTCGGTGCAGGCCTCGCGCAGCGCGGCCAGGAAGTCGCGGCTGGCCGGGATGCAGCCGCCGGAGCCCTGCATCGGTTCCACCAGCACCGCCGCCAGCGCGTCACCCGCCTCGCGGATCGCCGCCGCCGCACCCTCGGCGTCGTTGTAGTCGGCGAAGCGCAGCGGGATCGGCAGGTTCACCGGGCTGACCGGCACGCCGACCGGGAAGGTGAAGACGCCGCCATGGTAGCCGCCGCGGAACACCAGCACGTCGGTGCGCCCGGTGAAGCCGCGCGCGCCGGCCAGCGCCATGATGTTCGCCTCGGTGCCGGAATTGGTGAAGCGCACGCGCTCCACCGAGGGGAAGCGCGCGCAGAGCAGCGCCGCCAGTCGCCCCTCGTTCTCGCCGACGCGCGGCAAGGTTGATGCCCTGCGCCATCGCCGCGCGCACCGCGTCGAGGATGCGCGCCTCGGAATGCCCGAACAGCCCGGCGGTGTATTCGCCGCAGCAGGTCGAGGTATTCGCGCCCATCGGCATCCCACACGCGCGCGCCCTCGCCGCGCACCATGGCGGTGGGGAAGGGGGTGTAGAACAGCACGGAGCGGGTATTGCCGCCGGGCATCACCTGCCGCGCCTTGGCGTGGATGGCGGCGCTGTGCGGGCGGGCGGCGGCGTAGCCTTCCCGCGCCTCGGCCAGCGCGGCCTCTAGGTCGCTGTTGCGCGGGTCGCGCGGGGCGTCGAGCGGGCTCATGGGCGTCCTCCGGCAGGTCGCGCGAAGGCTCGCGCCGGGGCACCGCCCCGTCAACCGTCGCCACGGCGCCCAGGCTGGGTCAGGACCGCCGGAAACGGATGCCGCTTTCTGCTCTCCGGCGATTGCGCGGCGCCGGCCGGTTCGCCCATCGTGAAGGGGCGGGCGCGCTCCGCGGCGCGCGATGGAACGTGGGATGGTCCATGCCGAGACGTCGCGACGTTGCCAAGGCTGCTGGTGCCGCGCTGTTCGCCGCAGGCGTCACCGGCACCAGCACGGCACAAGCCCAGGCGCCGACGCCGCCCCTGGCCGAGGGCCTCGGGCTCGGGGCGGGCATGAGCCTCGGCCAGGCGCTCGGCATCGAGAGCATTCCCAACCTGCACGACTGCGGCGGCTAGCGCGCCGCCGACGCTGCGACGCGGCTGGCGCCCTTCCGATATGGGTCAGCGGATTTCCGCGTCCGGGATGATCCCTTGGGAGGGTAGGGCATTGTTCCTGCCACGTCCGTGTCATCGATCATTTGGAAGCGGCTCTCGCTGTCCGCCCGCCGGACACTGGCCGGCGGGGCATAGTCGGGATCCGAGGCGAAGGCCGCAGCGGCTTCCTCCGATGGGAACTGCAGCAAGGCGATGACCGTGGTTTCCAGCGGCTTGCCCTTGAGGACCTTCACGTTGCGACTGCGCGCAAGATATTTTCCGCCATGCCGGTGCGCGATGTCATGCACGACCGCAGCATAGCCAGGAAGCCATGAGTCATCCGTAACCTTGATATCTGCAATCACATAGACCGGCATTTCGGCTGCCTCTGTGTTGTCCTTTTTTGGGCACAACGCGATCTTGAAGTCGACCGATGTCGGGCTTGGGAAATCGAACCATATCCCGAGTATTGTGCCCCAATATTTTAGGATGCTGCATTGCCAATTTACTTTGCCCCGTTGTGGATGTCCTCGTGCCGCGCCATGGCGGCAAGGGTGGGCGGAACACGACACCACGCGGAGACGTTCTGTCCCGTTGCCATGGCAACGCCCGCGTCCGCCCCGATGATGCCTGGCACCCTAACCTGATCCCGGCGGGCAGCGCTGGGTTGCTCATGTTCGTGGCCTTTTCCGGCGGGCGCTCGGATCAAGGGCGCGACCGGCCTTGCGCGCGGTTGACGCCATGCTGCCCGCGCCCTCCCATGTCGGCATGCACCCGCGTTCCTTCGACGCCATCACCATCGGCGGCGGCCTTGTCGGCGCGGCCATCGCGCTGGGTCTGCGCGACCAGGGCCTCGACACCGTCCTGCTGGATGAGGGCGACATCGCCCACCGCGCGTCGCGCGGCAATTTCGGCCTGGTCTGGGTGCAGTCCAAGGGTCTTGGCGCGCCCTGGTACCAGCGCTGGACGCGCGGTTCGGCGGGCGAGTGGCCCGCACTCGCCGCCGACCTCGCCGCGCGCACCGGCCTTGACCTCGCCCTTCAACAGCCTGGCGGCGTGCATCTGTGCCTGAGCGAGGCGGAATTCGACGACCGTGCGGCCAGCATGGCGCAGATGCAGGGCGAGGCCGGCAATCATCGGCTTCGACCACCACATGATCCGCGCGCCCGAATTGCGCGACATGCTTCCGGCACTCGGCCCGGCGGTCGTCGGCGGTTCCTTCACCCCCTATGACGGTCATGCGAGCCCGCTCGCGCTACTGCAGGCGCTGCACCGCGCCTTCATCGAGGCCGGCGGGATCTATGTCCCGAACGTGAAGGCCGTGGGCGGCAGCGCCGCACCACACGATTTCCATGTCGAGACCGAAGCCGGCACCTTCGCCGCACCGCGCATCGTGCTCGCGGCGGGCCTGGGCAATGCCGACCTCGCGCCGCGCTTCGGCCTGTCCGCGCCGGTCCGCCCGCAGCGCGGCCAGATCCTGGTGACCGAACGCGCACAGACCATCCTGCCCATGCCCACCACCACCATCCGCCAGACCGGCGAGGGCACCCTCATGCTCGGCGACAGCCATGGAGGAGGTCGGCTTCGACACACGCCAATCCCCGCCCGTGATGGCCGCGATCGCGCATCGCGCGGCGCTGTGCTTTCCCTGGATTGCCGACCTCGCCATCATCGCGCGCCTGGTCCGCGCTGCGTGTGATGGCGCCGGACGGCCTGCCCATCTACGACCAGTCGGAGCGCTTTCCGGGCGCCTTCACCGCGAATTGCCATTCCGGCGTCACGCTTGCCGGCGCCCATGCGCGGCTGCTCGCGCCGATGATCGCCGGCGGTGCGCTCGATCCCGGCCTGGCTCCCTTCTCTGCGCGTCGCTTCGATGTTCCGCGCGCGGCCTGAGGTCCGCCCGGCGACGGTGGAGGTGCTCGTCGAAGGCACCGCTGTCCTGGTGCCCGAGGGCGCCTCCGCCGCGGCAGCGGTGCTGCTCGCCGGCCTGCCCGCCATCCGGGAGACCGCCATCGGCGGCCACCCGCGCCTGCCGCTGTGCATGATGGGCGTGTGCTTCGACTGCCTGGCCGAGATCGATGGCGTGCCCAACCGCCAGGCCTGCATGGTGCCGGTGGTGCAAGGCATGCGCATCGCCCGCCAGCGCGGCGCGCGGGCCGCGCGGCCATGAGCGTGACGGACCTCGCGATCATCGGCGCCGGCCCGGCCGGCATGGCCGCCGCCGTTGAGGCCCGCGCCCACGGCCTGTCCGTGCTGGTGCTCGATGAGAATCCCGCCCCCGGCGGCCAGGTGTTCCGCGCCGCCGAGGCCGCGTCCGGCGACCCCGCGGTGGGGCCCGAGCTCCAGCCCGGCCTGCCGCTGATCGCCGCGCTTCGCGCCAGCGGCGCGGAATATTGCCCCGCCGCCACGCTGTGGCACCTCGACCCCGACACCGGCGACCTGTGCCTGGCCTCGGACGGCCGCGCCCGGACAGTGCGCGCGCGCCGCGTTCTGCTCGCCACCGGCGCGCAGGAACGCGCGGTTCCCATCCCGGGCTGGACGCTGCCCGGCGTCATGGGCGCAGGGGCGGCGCAGATCCTGCTGAAATCGGCCGGCGCGGTCCCCAGCGGACGCATCGTGTTGGCTGGGCAGGGGCCCCTGGTCTGGCTGCTGGCGGTGCAACTCGCCCGTGCCGGCGCGCCGGCGCTGGTGCTGGAGACGCGCCGCACCTCCATCGCCGGCGCCCTGGCGCGGGCCGGCGGTGGCCTTTGGGCAGGACGGCGTCTGCTCGGCAAGGGCCTTGCGCTGATGCTGGAGGCGCGGCGGCGCGGCGTGCGCATGGTCGCGGGCGTGCAGGACCTGCGCCTGGAGGGCGATCAGCGTGTCCGCCGCATCGCCTGGCAGGGCGGGTCAGAACCCTGCGACACTGTGTTGCTGCATGAAGGCGTCATTCCCTCCACGCATGTCTCGCGCGCCATCGGTCTCGACCATGCGTGGGACGCGGCGCAGGCCTGCTGGCGGCCTGTGGTCGATACCTTCGGCGCCTCCTCGGCGCCCCTTGTGGGGGTGGCCGGGGATGGGGCGGGCATCGGCGGGTGGGAAGCGGCGGCGGCGGCGGGGCGGCTTGCGGCGCTCGATGCAGCCCATCGCCTGGGCGTGCTGGACCTCGCCGCCCGCGACCGGCTCGCGCAGCCATGGCTGGCCACCCGCGCGGCGGCGCTGGCGCTGCGCCCGTTCCTTGATGCGCTCTACGCCCCGCCGCCAGGCATCCTCGCGCCGCCCGGGGATGCCACCCTGGTGTGCCGCTGCGAGGAGGTGACGGCCGGGTCCATCCGCCGCGCCGCCGCGCTGGGCGCCACTGGCCCCAATCAAGCGAAGGCCTACCTTCGCTGCGGCATGGGGGCCTGCCAGGGGCGCATCTGCGGGCCGGTCGTGGCGGCCGTGATCGCAAAGGCCCGTGGCGTAGCGCCGGAATCGGTGCCGCCGCTGCGCCCGCGGGCGCCCTATAAGCCGATCACGGTCGGCATGTTGGCCGCGGCGTTGCCGGCAACTGCGAAATCCTTGCAACACGAGCGGGAATAACGCTCCGCAGTCGCATCGTATCATTGGCTTTTTCATGATTTCGCCTTACCAAACCTCCATGCGCGCAATCCTTGCCCTCACCGTCCTTTCCGCCTCCACGCTCGCCGCCCTGCCGGCTTGGTCGCAGGCCCTGCTCGCCGATCCGGCCGTCACCGCCTCCGAGGCTGCGTCCACCGAGGCGGTCGCTCGCCTGGCCGCGCGGCTGGCCCGGCTGGAGGAAGACGGGCTCGACCCCCGCCACTACGCGTTGCCGGCCGGGGAACTCGCGGCATCGGACCCGGCGCGCTACCGCACCGAGACCATGCGCGCCGCCCAGGCCGCGCTGGCCGATCTGCTGATGGGGCGCGTCGCTTCCCTGCGTGGGCGCGTGGACCTTCGGCGTGACCCTGCCTCGATGCAGGTCTCGGCCTGGATGGCGGAACTCGGCACCGCGCGGCGAACCGGCCGAGGTCATCGAACGTGCCGCCAACCTGCCGGCGGACGCACGCGCGCTGAAGGCCGAACTTGCCCGCACTCGCGCGCTGGCCGCCACCGGCGGCTGGCCACGCATCACCGGCGACACGCGCCGCACGCTGGAGCCCGGCTCCACCGATGCGATTCGCGTGCCGCAACTGCGCGCCCGCCTCGCCTTCATCGATCCCGGCGTGATGGAAGGCGCCGCCGCGAGCAACCCGGTCTATGACGAACGCCTGCTCGCCGCCGCGCGGGCCTTCCAGGCACAGGAGGAACTCGAGACCGATGGGCGGATCGGGCCGATCACCTGGTCGGTGCTGAACGCGCCGATTGAGACGCGGATCGACCAGCTGCGGGTGGCCCTCGACATGCGCCGCGCGCAGCCCGCCCCGACCGGCGAGCGCCGCATCGAGGTCAATGTCCCGCACTTCAACCTGCAGGTCATCGAGGGCGGGCGCGTGTTGCAGGACATGGCCGTCATCGTCGGCCGGCGCGACCGCCAGACGCCGATGCTCAACGTCCGCCTCACCGCGGTGCAGTTCAACCCGCCCTGGGGCGCGCCGGACCGCAACGCGCGCGAGGACCTGCTGCCGCGCTTCCGCCGCGACCCCGCGGGCATGCAGGCGCGCGGCTATCGCCTGTTCGAGCGCGTGGATGGCGAGGTGTTCGAGGTTGATGCCACGGCGCTCGACTTCGCCAACTACAACCGCAACTACTTCCCCTATTTCGTGCGCCAGGATGCAGGGGAGCGGAACGCGCTCGGCCAGATCAAGTTCGTGATGCCGAACAACGACGCCATCTTCATGCACGACACGCCGGACCGGCATTTGTTCACGCGCGGGCAGCGGGCCTTCTCCTCCGGCTGCATCCGGCTGGCGCAGCCCCGGGAGTTGCTTTCGGTGGCGCTCTCGGGCAATGCGGGCTGGGACGGGGCGCAGGTGAGCCGCGTCCTCGCCAGCCGCGCCACCCGCAGCGTGCCCGTCGCGCGCTCCATCCCGGTGCGGCTCCACTACACGACAATCGTCGTGGAAGGAGGCAACGTGATCATCCGCCCCGACATCTACGGCCTCGATGCCGAATACGCCCGCGCCATGGACCGCCCGCGCAGCCAGCGCGTGGCCTCCTCCGAAGGGGGGGCAACGCGCGGAACCGGGTCGCGCTGAGCATGGCTCGGCTGTTCCATCGATTCGACTGCCCGTGCTGTGCGCCCGGGGCCGCAACACGGCGCGAAACCCTGAAGGTGGCCGCCGGAGGGCTGGTGGCACTGGCGCTCGCACCCGCTGCGGCGGCAGCGCAGGCGGCGGCGGGCGGGGCGCGCGTCATTCGCATCCGCCGCGTGCAGACGGGCGAATCGTTTTCCGGCGTCTATTGGCGCGACGGCCGCTACGACCGTGAGGCCCTTCGGCGGCTCGACGTCCTGTTCCGCGACCCGTCCATGGACGAAGCCACGCCGATGGATCCACGCCTGTTCGACGTGCTGAACACCATCGCGCGCCGGCTCGACTCGGATGACCATTACGAGGTGATCAGCGGCTACCGCGCGCCCGAGACCAATGCGGCGCGTGCGCGCCAGTCTCGCCGCGTCTCCCGCGTTTCGCTGCACATGTCGGGCATGGCGGCCGATGTCCGGCTTCCCGGCCGCCAAGCCACCGCCATCGCCAGGCTGGCAGCAGAGATGCAGATCGGTGGCGTTGGCCTGTACCGGCGCGACGGCTTCGTCCACCTCGATTGCGGCCCCGCCCGGCGCTGGTAGCGCCGCGGCGGTTCAGCGCGCCGCGAGCACCCCGGCGCAGGCGGCGGGCATCACGGGCGCTGGTCCGGGCACCCGTGGCCGAGGCCGCCGCGCATCCGGCGAAAGCCACCAGGCCAGGCTGGCATCGCAGCCATCGCCCTGCGGGGGCGGCGGGATGTCCCGGCATTCGCGCTGGCCGGGCGGGCAAGGCAGGCGGATGTGCATATGCGAATCATGGCCCCGCCACGGCCGCACCCGGCGCAGCCAGGCCTCACCGCGATGGCGGCGGCACAGTTCGCGCTTGATCGCATGGTTCACCAGCAAGCGGTCGAGCCCCGGCTGTTCCGCAGCAAGCCTGATCAGCGCGACATGCTGGTCGGTGAAGCGCGATGGGTCCACGCCGCTTTCGTCGGGTAGCACGAGGGAGGCCACCGGGATCTGCTCCCGCTGCGCGGCCGGCACCCGCCGCTTGGGCGAGAGGTCGAGCCAGATGTCGGCATCGAGCCCGGTCTGGTGGCTGGCGTGGCCATAGGTCATGCGCCCGCCGCGCGGCTGGGCGAGGTCGCCGATCCAAAGGTCCGGGAAGCCGCGCGCGCGCGCCTGTGCCGCGAAGGCCTGGACCCAGGCGACCGTGGCGGGATGGCCCCAGTGGCGGTTGCGCGAAACCCGCACCGCCTGCCAGCCAGGCCCCTCATCCGCCAGGCGCACCGCGCCTGCGATGCAGCCAAGCCCGGTGCCTCCGATGACATGCGGCGGCCCCGGTGCCGGGCTCACCACCGCGCCCCATGATTCGGCGCGGGAAATGTCCTGCGCTGCCAAAGCGCCGGGGATCAGCCATGCGATCAGAATGCCGAGGAATGCCTTGCCCATGCCGCAGTGCTAGAGCAGATCGGCCGGCGTTGGAATCACCTGGTGGGGTGCGGATGCGCGCAGCAAGGGGGGAGGGGGCCATCATCCTGCGGCCAAGCCCCCGTGACCCGCGGCCACCCGTCCCCGAAGAACCGCAAGCCTGACTGGAGAATACCCCCCGTGCCCCGTTACCTCGTGACCGGCGGCGCCGGATTCGTCGGCAGCCACGCCGTGCTTGCCCTGCTCGACCGCGGCGCCGAGGTGGTGGTGCTGGACAACCTATCCCAGGGCCATCGCGCCGCGGTGCCTTCCGGCGCCACGCTGGTCGAGGCCGACCTCGCCGATACCGCCCGGGTGGCCGAGGTCTTCGCGACCTGGCGCTTCGATGCGGTGCTGCATTTCGCGGCGCTGTCGCTGGTGGGCGCCAGCATGAAGGCGCCGCTGCACTACCTGGCGGAGAATGTCGGCCATTCGCTGCGCCTCGCCGAGGCGGCGGTGGCGGCGGGCTGCCTGCGCTTCGTGCTGTCCTCCACCGCCGCGCTGTTCGGCGAGCCCGAGCGCGTGCCGATCGACGAGACGGCCGCGATCGCGCCCACCAACCCCTATGGCGACAGCAAGCGCATGGTCGAGGAGGGCCTCGCCTGGGCGGATCGCATCCACGGCCTGCGCTTCGCCGCCCTGCGCTATTTCAACGCCGCCGGCTCGGACCCCGCCGGCCGCGCCGGCGAGGACCACGACCCCGAGACGCACCTGGTGCCGCTGGCGATCGACGCCGCCCTTGGCCGGCGGCCGGCACTGACCGTGTTCGGCGCCGACTACCCGACGCCCGATGGCACCTGCATCCGCGACTATGTGCATGTGACAGACCTAGCGCAGGCGCACCTCGCGGCGCTGGCGCGGCTCGAGACGCATGGCTCCTGCCGCTACAATGTGGGCAGCGGCAGCGGGCATTCGGTGCGGGAGGTGCTGGCGGCGGTGGAACGGGTGGCCGGCCGGCCGGTGCCCCACACCCTCGGCCCGCGCCGCCCCGGCGACCCCGCCCGGCTGGTCGCGGCGAGCGCGCGGCTGCGCGCCGAGACGGGCTGGTCGCCGCAATACGGTTCGCTGGATGAGATCGTGCGCACCGCCTGGGCCTGGCGGCAGGCGCATCCGGAGGGCTACGACGACTGATCCCGGGCGCTCGAAGGCTTCGCCGTCGTACCCTTCAGGCGCCGGACGGCGGCCATCCTCTCGCCTTGGCTTCGCCGGACCGCCGGCGGGCCGTGTTCGCGGTCTCGACCCTTCACGTCGCGGGTTGGAACTGCCTGGGCCTCGCGTGACGCGGCGCGCCCCCGGCGCTCAGCCCTCGCGCAGTGCCGCGCGCAGGAAGCCCGCCGTGGTGCGGTAATGGTCCTGCAGCAACGCAACCGCGCGCGGGGTGTCCCGTGCGAGGGCCGCTTCGGCGATGGCATCATGCTCGGCTGCCACGTCGCGGCCGGGATAGGCGGCGCGATTGGCCAGGCTGCGGTAGCGCTCCGCGCGCTCGCGCAGCCCCTCGGCCATCCCGCGCAGGGTGGTGGAGGGGCAGGCGGCGAGCAGCGCCTGGTGGAAGCCCGCATGCGCCGCCTCCCACTCCGGGTTGTCGGCGAAGCGCGCCGGGCTTGCCGAGCGTGGCGTGCGCCCGAGCCGCCAACGCGCGACCACCAGCGCCTCCTCCCAGGCGGCATCGGCGGCGGCGATGGCCTCGCGCAGCACCACCTCCTCCAGCCAGCAGCGGGCGCGGACCAACTCGTCGAAATCCGCGATGGTGGCAGGTGCGGCGCGAAAGCCACGCGCCTCGATACGCTCCACCAGCCCCTCGGCGGCGAGCGAGGACAGCGCCTCGCGAACCGGGCTCGCGCCCGCGCCGTAGGTGGCGGCGATGGCCTGCACCTTCAGCTTCGCCCCCGGCGCCAGCACGCCGTGCAGCAGGTCGTCGCGCAGGCGACGGTGGACCTGGGTGGTGAGACTTTCCTCGGTGGCATCTTGCATCGCCTGAATTTATCGATAAAAATGACGGTAGAAAAGACTTGTCGATAGGAAACGACCATCATGCGCCTGCTGAGTTTCGAGAATGGCGGCCGCTTTGCCATGGGCGTGCGCCTGGGCGATGCCGTGGTGCCTGTCGGCGCGCTGGCGGGCTTCCCCGATGACGCGGCCGCGCTGCTGGGCGCCGGCGGCGACCTGCTTGCCCGGCTGGCCGCGGCGGCGCAGGCCGCGCCGGCCGCCGCGCACCGCCCCCTGGCGTCGCTGACGCTGGGCATGCCGGTGCCGCGGCCGGGCAAGGTCATCTGCATCGGGCTGAACTACGCGCTGCACGCCAAGGAAGGCGGCAACCCGATTCCCGACTACCCGGCGGTGTTCCTGCGCGTGCAGTCCTCGCTGGTCGGCCCCGGCGGAGCGATGCTGCGGCCGGGCTGCTCGGACCGGCTCGACTACGAGGCGGAACTGGCGATCATCATCGGCACGCCCGCGCGCTGCGTGGCCGAAGCCGATGCGCTGGCGCATGTCGCCGGCTATTCGCTGTTCAACGACGGTTCCCTGCGCGACTACCAGCGCAAGTCCACGCAATGGACCATGGGCAAGAACTTCGACGCGACCGGCGCCTTCGGCCCCGAGATCGTCACCGCCGACGAACTGCCCCCCGGCGCGGCGCCGCTGCGCATCACCGCCCGCGTGGATGGCCAGACGGTGCAGGACAGCACCACCGGCGACATGATCTTCCCGGTCGCGCGCTGCATCGCGATCCTGTCGGAGGTCATGACGCTGGAACCCGGCGACGTGATCGCCACCGGCACGCCCTCGGGCGTGGGCTATGCGCGCAAGCCGCCGCTGTTCCTCGCCCCGGGCATGACCGTCGAGGTCGAGGTCGAGGGCATCGGCGTGCTGCGCAACACCATCGCCGACGACCCCGCCTTCGCGCGGTAGCGGTGCAGGCGCCCCGCCATGCGGAACCAGCCGGTGCCCGGGCGAGACAAGGCGGCCGTGGCGGCGCCCACCGGCGGCGCCCATGCGACCGGCGTGCTCATCGGCCAATGTCAGGGAGAACAACAATGTCCAAGCTCACGCGCCGCACGGCGCTCGCCACGGCTGCCGGCCTGCTCGCCGCGCCGCGCCTCGCGCAGGCCGCCTGGCCGGACCGCCCGGTGCGCATCCTGGTGGCCTTCCCGCCGGGGTCCTCCACCGACGTGCTGGCGCGCGCGCTCGGCAATGCGCTGACGCCGGTGCTCGGCCAGCCGGTGGTGGTGGAGAACCGCCCCGGCGCCGGCGGCAACATCGCGACCGTGCAGGTCAAGCGCAGCCCGCCCGATGGCCAGGTGTTCCTGGCCCATTCCGTGGCCTTCGCGGTGAATCCGAGCCTGTACCGAAATGCCGGCTACGACGCGGTCGATGACTTCACGCCCGTCGCGCTGCTCGCCAGCACGCCCAACATCGTGACCGTCAATCCCGCCAGGCTGGACGTGCGCACCCTGGCCGAGCTGATCGAGGCGGCGCGCACGCGCCCGCTCGACTACGGCTCCTCGGGCAATGGCACGACCACGCATCTGGGCATGGAACTGCTGTTCCGCACGCTCGCACGGGTGGAAGTGCAGCACGTGCCCTTCGGCCCGGCGCAGGCTGTCACCGCCGTGGTCGGCGCGCAGGTGCCGATCGGCAGCACCTCTCTGCCGCCGGCGCTGGGCCTGGTGCGGGAAGGGCGCCTGCGCGGCATCGCGGTGACCAGCCTGCGCCGCGACCCCGCTTTGCCCGACGTGCCGACCGTGGCCGAGCAGGGCTATCCGGGCTTCGAGGCGCTGACCTGGTTCGGCCTGATGGCGCCGGCCGGCACGCCGGATGCGATCGCCGAGCGGATGAATACCGAGGTGAACCGCGCGCTCGCTTCCGACGGGGTCCGCCAGATGCTCGACCGGCTCGGCTTCGTGGCGGATACCCGTTCGCGCGCCGAGTTCGGCGCCTATATCCGCGCCGAGAAGGAGAAATGGGCCGGCGTGGTCCGTGCCTCCGGCGCCACGGCGGATTGAAGGACCACCATGCGCACCGTATCGCCCGACACCATCACGCAGATCTTCGCCGCCTATGCCGCGCAGGCCACCGATGCGCGTGCGCGCGAGGTGCTGGAAAGCCTCGCGCGGCACCTGCACGCCTTCGTGAAGGAGACGCGCCTGACCCACGCCGAATGGATGGCCGGGCTGATGGCCGCCACCCGTGCGGGCGAGATCACCACGCCCGAGCGCAACGAGTTCATCCTGTTCAGCGACCTGCTCGGCGTCTCGGCGCTGGTGGACATGGTGAACACCCCGCCGGGGGCGACCTCTTGCTCCAATCTCGGCCCCTTCCACCAGCGCGGCGCGCCGCCGCTGCCCGATGGCGGGGACCTGTGGAAGGGCCAGCCGGGCGAGGTGATGGTGGTGACCGGCCGCGTGCTCGATGCGCAGACCGGCCAGGGTGTCGCCGGCGCCACGCTCGACCTGTGGCAGAACGCCGACAACGGCCTCTATGCCGTGCAGGATGCCGGCCAGCCGGCGAAGAACTACCACGCGCTGCTGACCTGCGCGGCGGATGGCACCTTCGCCTTCACCACGACGCGCCCGCAGCCCTATGGCGTGCCCTATGACGGGCCGGCCGGCGACATGCTGCGGGTGCTCGGCCGCGATGCGTGGCGGCCCTCCCACCTGCATGTCATCGCCGAGGCGGCGGGCTATCGCGCGCTGGTGACGGAACTGTTCCTGGAGGACGACCCGCATTTGGACAGCGATGCGGTGTTCGGCGTGCGCGAGGACCTCGTGGTGCCGCTCGGCACCATGGCGAAGGACGAGACGCCCGCGCACCTGGCGGCACGCGAACGGCTGCCGGAACGCGTGCTGCACGCACCGCTCACGGTGCGCATGGCGCGGGGCTGATCGGCGAGCCGGCGCCTCAGTTCTGGAACTTGAAGGCGCCGGGCGCGGGTGCGGACGCGGGCGCGGCGTCGGTGGCCTGGGGTTGCTGCTGCACCTGGGCCTTCACCCGTTCCTCGATCTGCTTCAGCAGGTTGCCCATGCCGTTGACCAGGCCGGGCAGCTGCGTGATCGGCACGCAGAGCGTGGCACAGGGCACCGCCTTGCCGTCGCTGCCGGTCATGGCAAGGGTGATGCGGGCGACGCCGTGGGCGACCTGCGCTTCGGTGACGCCATCGGCAAAGACGGCTGGGCGGTTGTCGGACATGGTTGGTCGTTCCTGTGTCATTGCTCGCGGAAGGCGCGCGTGAAGCTGTCGCGCACCGGCTGGGTGATATAGCGCAGGAAACTGCGCTCGCCGATCTGGATCATCGCCTCCACCGGCATGCCCGGGACCAGCGTGACGCCCTCGGTCCGGGCCAGCTGCTCGGGGTCGATCAGGATATGGGCGCGGTAGTAGCTGCTGCGCGTGCGCTCATCGATCGTCACGTCCTGCGCGACGAAGGTGACATGGCCGTGCAGGTAGGGCACGAGGCGCTGCTTGAAGGCCGGCAGCCGTACCTCCGCCTGTAGCCCGACATGCACCACGTCGATGTCGAAGGGCTGCACGTTCACCTCCGCCACCAGGCGGTCCTGTGCGGGCACGAGGTCCATCACCGGGTCACCGGGGCGCACCACGGCGCCGATGTTGAACAGGCGCAGGTTCAGGATGGCGCCGTCCTCCGGTGCCACGATGTCGCGCCGCACCGCCACGTCCTGCGCCGCGCGAAGCCGCTCCTCGACCTCGGCGAGGCGCGTGCGCAGCTCGCGCAGTTCGGCCGCGACCTCCTGGCGGCGCTGGCTCACGATGCTGGCCGCGGTGTTGCGCGCCTCCGCGATCGACTGCGTCGCGCGGTCCACCTGGCCCTGGAGGTCCTCGCCCTGGCCTTCCAGGGCCGCGGCGGTGCGCTGCAGCGCCAATAGCGCGGGCAGGCGCTGAAGCCCCTGGCGCACCAGGCCGCGGGTGATCTCCTCCTCCTGGCGGATGAGGTCGAGCTGGGCGCGCTGGGCGCGCATCTGCCCGGTGGCGCCGGCGATCACCGCCTCCTGCTGGCCGATCCGCGCCTCCTGTACCGAGGTCTGGCTGATCAGGCTGGCGCGGCGGGCCTCGAACACCGCGCGCTGGCCTTCCATCGCGTCCATCGCGCGCGGCTCGGTGGCGGTGCGCAGGTCGGGCGGGAAGGTGATGGTGGAGCGGTCCTCGAGTTCGGCGGACAGGCGCGCATCCTGCGCCATCAGCGACCAGCGCTGGCTGCGCAGCGTCTCGAAATCCGCCCCGGCGCGGATGTCGTCCAGGCGCATCAGCACCTGCCCGGCGGTCACCCGGTCGCCGTCGCGCACCAGGATCTCGCGCACGATTCCGCCTTCGAGGTGCTGGATGGTGCGCCGCGTGCCCTCCACCTTGATCATGCCCGGCGCGATGGCGGCCTCGCTCAGCGGCGCCAGGATCGACCAGGCGGCGAAGGCGCCGATGAACAGCGCGATGGCCACGAAGCCGAACAGGATGGTGCCGCGGGTGCGTGGGCGCGCCGCCAGTTCCGGCGCCTTCGGCAGCGCGAGTTCCAGCGCCGGCAGACGCTCGCGATGGGTCACGATGTCCTGCCCCGATGGCGGCGGAGCGGCAGGAAGTGTGGCGGCGTCGGTCATGCCTGCGCCTCCTGGCCTTCGATGCGCCCGGCGGGGGCGGCGATCGGCGTGGCCGGCTTCATGATCTTCTTGAGCACCTCGGCGCGCGGGCCAAACATCTCGACGGCCCCGTCGCGCATCAGCAGCACCTTCTCGACCCCCTGCACCAGCGAGGGACGGTGGGAGACCAGCACGACCGTGGTGCCGCGCCGGCGCAACTCCTGCAATGCGCGCAGCAGCGCGCCTTCGGCATCGCCATCGAGGTTGCTGTTGGGTTCATCGAGCACCACCAGCTTGGGGTTGCCGAACATGGCGCGCGCCAGGCCGATCTGTTGGCGCTGTCCGCCCGAGAGGTGCTGCCCGCCTTCGCCGATCTCGGTCTCGTAGCCCTTGGGCAGGCGCAGGATCATCTCATGGCAGCCGGCGAGTTTCGCCGCGTCGAAAACCGCTTCCGGCGCGGCCTGGGCCATGCGGGCGATGTTGTCCATCACCGTGCCGTCGAACAGTTCCACATCCTGGGGCAGATAACCCATGTGGCGGCCGAAATCCTCCCGCTGCCACGTATAGACATCGGCCCCGTCCAGCCGCACGGAACCGGAGATGGGCTGCAACGGTGCCGGTCAGCAGGCGGATCAGCGTGGTCTTGCCGGCCGCGGAGGGGCCGATCACGGCCAGGCTCTCGCCAGGTTGCAGCACGAAGGCCACGCCCTTGATGACCGCGACGGAGGTGCCGGGGAAGCCGTAGGTCACCCGTTCGGCCGCCAGGCGCCCCTTGGGCTCGGGCAGCGCGATGCCGGGTGGGCGCAGGCGCGGCAGCACCAGGAAGGCCTGCAGCCGGCGCCAGGACTGCCTTGCCTGCACCAGCTGCTTCCAGCCGCCGATCATCTGCTCCACCGGCGCCAGCGCCCGGCCCATGATGATCGAGGCGGCGATCGAGGCCCCCGCGGTCAGTTCCTGTTGCAGCACGAGGTAGGCGCCCAGGCCGAGGATCGCGACCTGCACCGCCAGGCGGAAGAACTTCGTGATGGCGAGAAGGGGTGCCCCGCGGTCCATCGCGCGGTTCATCGGCGCGGACATCTCGGCCACGCCGAGCCGCCAGCGCGCCATGACGGCTGGCAGCATGCCCATGCTGTCGATCACCTCGGCGTTGCGGACGATCGATTCAGCGCGGCGCTGCGTCGCCATGGCCGCGGTATTGGCCTCGCGCAGCAGTTTGGAGGTCGCCAACTCATTGACGACGGTCAATCCCAGAAGCAGCACCGCCCCGGCCAGCGCCACCACGCCGAGCAGGGGGTGAAGCAGGAAAATGACCAGCAGGTAGGCCGGCACCCAGGGCACGTCGTACAGCGCGAGCGCGCCGGGCGAACCGAGGAAGCCCCGGCAAACCCCAAGATCGCGGAGCGCCTCCATCCGGTAGGGACGGCCACGCAACTGGCTTTCCACCGCGCGTGCGAAGCCTTCGGGCGCGACCTTCTCCTCCAGCCAGGCGCCGATGCGCTGCATCACGCGCGAGCGGGCCGCTTCGAGCAGTGCCAGCAGGCCAAGGGCGACGAAGGCGATCAGCGTGAGGAACAGCAGGGTATTGAGGTTGCGGGTGGAGAGCACCCGGTCGAACACCTGCATCATGTAGAGCGAGACGGTCAGTTGCAGCACGTTGACCACGCCGCTGAACATGCCCACGGCGATGAACTGGCTGCGGCAGGCGGCCACCGCGCGGGCGAGCGGAGTTGACGAGGCCGCGCTCTCGCCCAGCAGGACCTTCGGGTCAGGCGCCATGCACGGCTGTCCCGACCCGCCCTGCGGCCGGGCGTGCCCGGGTGCGGTCCGTCATGTTGCGCGTCGCCATGTTGGCGTCCTGCCTCCGTGCGGCGGCTTTCGGCCGCGTCAGTCTCAACCCGAGCCGAGCGTGTCAACGCTTGGAAAGGGGCGCTTTCGTGGCACGCCCCGGTGCCGGACCCCAGCCTCGGCACCTGCGCGGCCAGGGATCAACACCATATCACGGCCATGATCAATGTGATGTTACTTGTGGTGCGCCAGTGACCGCCACTGCGCCGAACGGGAGAAGCGGAACGGTCATGGACATGGCGCAGGCACAGGGGCCGCAGGACGCGCAGGAACCGGCAGCGGTGGAACTCACCATCCTCATGCCGTGCCTCAATGAGGCCGAGACACTCGGCGCCTGCGTCAGCAAGGCGATGGGCTTTCTCGCCCGCAGCGGCGTCTCGGGGGAGGTGCTGGTGGCCGACAATGGCAGCACCGATGGCAGCCAGGCGATTGCCGAAGGCCTTGGTGCACGCGTTGTCGCGGTGCCCGAGCGCGGCTACGGCGCCGCCCTGATCCATGGCATCCGCGCCGCGCGCGGCCGCTACGTCATCATGGGCGACAGCGACGATTTCTATGACTTCACCGCGCTCGACCCCTTTGTGGCGAAGCTGCGGGAGGGGTTCGACCTCGTGATGGGCAACCGCTTCAAGGGCGGCATCAAGCCGGGCGCGATGCCCCCGCTGCACCGCTACCTGGGCAATCCGGTGCTCTCGACCATCGGGCGGGTGTTCTTCAGCAGCCCGGTGGGGGATTTCCATTGCGGCCTGCGCGGTTTCAACCGCGAGTCGATGCTGGCGCTGGACCTGCGCGCGCCGGGCATGGAATTCGCCTCCGAAATGGTGGTGAAGGCCACGGTGCAGGGGCTGCGCATGGCGGAAGTGCCGACCACGCTCTCGCCCGATGGCCGGTCGCGCCCGCCGCACCTGCGCTCCTGGCGGGATGGCTGGCGGCACCTGCGCTTCCTGCTGGTGTTCTGCCCACGCTGGCTGTTTTTCTACCCGGGCGTTGCCCTGTTCCTGGCCGGATTGGTCGCGATGGCCGTGCTGCTGCCGGGGCCCGCCCATCTGGGGGGGCTGATCTTCGATGTGCATACGCTTCTGTACGCCGCCGGAGCGACGGTGATGGGCTTCCAGGCGGTCCAGTTCTGGGTATTCGCCCGCGTCTATGGCGCGCAGGAGGGGGTGGTGCCCGAAGACCCCCGCCTCACTGCCGCATTGAGCCGTTTCGGTCTGGAACCGGCGCTGATCGTGGCGGGGGCGCTGGTGGTGCTGGGCCTTGGCCTGGGCGTTGCGACGATCGCCATCTGGGGGGCGGAACGCTTCGGCCCGCTGGAGGGCATGGGCGCGATGCGCCTCGCGATCGCGTCGGTCACATCGATGCTGCTGGGCCTGCAGCTCGCCTTCGGGGCGTTCTTCCTGGCGCTGCTGGGGATGATGCGCGCGGGGCCCACGCGCCGGTGAAACGGCGGCGCCTCAGGCCTTGCCGGCTGCAAACACCAGGCGGCGCGAGAGCGCGAAATTCGTGAACATGCCGGCGATCGCCCCTGCGGCGACGCCGAGCACAGGGTGGGCAGCGACGACCGGCACGAAGGTCACGAGCACCGCATAGGTGCCGTAGTTCAACGCGAAGCCGAGCAGGTTGACCACCAGGAACAGCGCCCATTGCCGGTGCACGGGGCCGCCGCCGCGCCCGCGGAATGTCCAGACGCGATTGAGCGCCCAGGTCGCGGTGGCCGCCGCGACATAGGAAATCGCGCGCCCGCCATACAGACCGGCGCCCAGCGCCAGCATGCCGTAGAGAACCCCGGCATCGACCACGAAGCCCACGACGCCGACCACGCCGAAGCGCAGGAATTCCTGCGCCAGCACGGCGCGCTCGGCGCCGAGGATGCGGGTGAGAAGCGGGCCGATGAACGGGATCTGCGCCATCTGCCGGGGTGTAGAGCAGATCACCCTCAGGCGGAATCACCTCGTCGGCGGAGGATGCCGGCACGAAGTCCCGCGGTGCGGCGCCGGTGTCCGGTGCGCGACGTTGGGCACCGGCACGAGCCTGCACGTCGCGCCCGCGGGTGCTGGAGCGTCGGCGTTCGCTGGGTTGCCGCGCCTTGCCCCACCGGCAGCGCGCTGCCACCTTCCGGCCGCTTTGGATCGAGGGTGGCAATGACGTCAGGCGTCGCGGTGGTGGGTCTTGGCAACATGGGCATGGCGATGCTGCGCCGCCTGCGCGCGCAGGGCATCGCGCCGCGCGCCTGGGACCTCGACGCCGGCAAGCGCGCCGAGGCCGCGGCCGCCGGAGCCAGTGTGCCGGTCTCACTCGAGGAGGCCGGCGCCGACGTCACGCTGTTGTCGTTGCCGCAGGAGGCCGCGGTGGCGGCGGTGATGCGCGCGCTGCTGTCGAACCTGCCGGCGGGCGCCGTGGTCGCGGACACCTCGACGCTCTCCCCGGGCGCGGTGCGGGGCTTTGCGCAGCAGGCGAAAGCCGCGGGCGTGGACTATCTCGATGCGCCGGTCTCGGGCGGGCCGGCGGGGGCGGCCGCCGGTACGCTGGCCATCATGCTGGGTGGCGAGACCGAGGCCCTGGAGCGTGCGCGGCCCGTGCTTCAGCACCTCGCCGCGCGCATCCTGCATGTGGGGCCGTCGGGGGCGGGCCAGGTGGCGAAACTGGTCAACAACCTGCTCGTCGCCACACACCTGGTGACCGCGGCCGAGGCGCTGCGCCTTGGCGCGGCGGCCGGCGTGGCGCCCGAGGCGCTGTTGCCGGTGGTCAATGGCGCCTCCGGCCGTTCGGCCGCCACCGAGGTCAACTGGCCGCGCTGGATCGCGTCGGGCAGTTTCGATTCCGGCTTCTCGGCCGGGCTGATGCGCAAGGATGTGGGGCTGGCGCTCGACCTCGCGGCGGCGGTCGGCGCGCCGCTCGATGCCACCGCGCGCGCGGCCGCCGCATGGCGGGACCTGGCGCAGGCCGTGCCCGACGAGGCCGACTTCAACCGCCTTGCCGCGGCGATCTTTGCGGGAGCGACGCCATGACCGGCTTCATCGCACGGCAGGTGCTCGATGAGGGCGTCGCGGCGCTGCTCGGCGGGCGCGTGGGCAGCCTGGTGGATGGCGAGATGGTCGAAGGCCGCGCGGTCCGCGTCGCCCTTACCGACCCGGCCACCGGTGCGCCGCTGCTCGACTATGCCGCCGCCGATGCCGCGCTGGCATCCGCCGCGTGCGTCGGCGCCGCGCGCGCGCAGCGCGAATGGGTGGCGCTGCCCGCCGCCGAGCGCGGCCGGCGGCTCTACGCCGTGGGCGCGCTGGTGCGCCGCGACACGGAGATGCTGGCGCGCCTCGAATCCGCGCAATCGGGCAAACCGCTGCGCGATGCCCGTGGCGAGGCGGCGCGCGTGGCCGAGATGGCCGAATACTGGGCCGGCTGGTGCGACAAGATCGAGGGCCGCACCGTCCCGGTTCCGTCCGGCCATACGGTCATCATCCGCCGCGAGCCCTTTGGCGTGGTGCTGGCCGTGACACCCTGGAATGCGCCGCTGTTCACCGCCGGATGGAACGTGTTTCCCGCGCTGGCGGCGGGCAATGCGGTGGTGCTGAAGCCTTCCGAATTCACGCCGCTGACCTCGCTCGCGCTGGGGCGCCTGTGCATCGAGGCCGGGCTGCCGCGCGGCCTCGTGCAGGTGGTCTGCGGGCCGGGGCAGGGTACCGGCGCGGCGCTGCTGGCGGCGCCGGAGGTGGCGAAGGTGGTGTTCGTGGGCGGCCCGCCCTCCGGTGCGGCGGTGGCGGCGGCCTGTGCGGCACGGACCATCCCCTGCGTGCTGGAACTCGGCGGCAAGTCCGCCAACATCGTGTTCGACGACGCAGATTTCGCGGCCGCGGTGCAGGGCGCGCAGCAGGCGATCTTTGCCGGCGCCGGGCAGTCCTGCGTGGCGGGGTCGCGCCTGCTGGTGCAACGCTCGGCGCATGACCGGTTCGTTGCCGCGCTGGCCGAGGCTGCAGCGCGCATCCGGATCGGCGACCCACTCGATGCCGCCACCGAGATGGGCCCGGTCGCGACCGCCCGGCAGTTCGAGCATGTGCGGGCGCTGATCGGGGAGGGCGCCTCGGCCGGAGCGCAGGTGCTGGCCGCGCCGCCACCTGCGGGGCTGCCGGCGGAGGGCTTCTGGGTGCCGCCCACGGTGCTGGCCGGCCTGTCCAACGAAGCACGCCCGGCGCAGGAGGAAATCTTCGGCCCTGTCGTCGCCGCCATCCCCTTCGACGACGAGGCGGAGGCGATCGCGCTCGCGAATTCCACACGCTTCGGCCTGGCTGGCGCGGTCTGGACGCGTGATGTCGCGCGCGCGCACCGTGTCGCGGCAGCGGTGCGTGCCGGGACCTTCTGGGTGAATGGCTACCGCACCATCCATGTGTCGGTGCCCTTCGGCGGGTTTGGCGCCTCGGGCTATGGGCGCTCATCCGGGGCAGAGGCGCTGGCGGAACTGACGCAATCCAAGGCGGTGTGGATCGATACCGCGGAGGTGGCGGCGCCCGGTTTCGGCCACCGCCCGACCGGCTACTGAGGAACGGCGCCCGGACCGCCAGGGCAGCGTCCGGTCCAGCACGGTCTGCGAGGTCGGCCATGCGCTGTGCGGGACAGCGCGTTCTGCCGGGCCGGCATCGCATGCAGGTGATTCCACCTGGGCCGGGAATGCTCTAGCATCGTGCGGCTTCACCCACGGAGACACACCTTATGTTCCGACGCGACCTCCTGGCAGGTGCGGCGCTCGCCGCCTCCGCGGCCGCCGTGCCGCGCGCCTCCCTCGCGCAGCCCGCCAATGCGCGGGTGCTGAAATTCGTCCCGCAGGCGAACCTCTCGACGATCGATCCGTTCTGGACCACCGCCTACATCGCCCGCAACCACGCCTACATGATCTACGAACAGCTCTATGGCGTGGACGACGACTACAAGGTGCATCCGCAGGGTGCGGCCGGGCATGTGGTCGAGGATGACGGCAAGCGCTGGACCTTCACCCTGCGCGAAGGCATGCGGTTCGACGATGGCGAGCCGGTGCGCGCGCGCGACGTGGTGGCCTCGATCAACCGCTGGTCCAAGCGCGACGCCTTCGGCCAGCGCCTCGCCTTGCAGATGGACGAGATGACGGCGCTCGATGACCGCCGCTTCCAGATCCGGCTCAAGAAGCCCTTCCCGATGCTGCTCGATGCCTTCGCGAAGGTCACCACGCCCTGCCTGTTCATCATGCCCGAGCGCGTGGCGAATACCGACGCCTTCACGCAGATCACCGACACCACCGGCTGCGGCCCCTTCCGCTTCGTGCGCGACGAATGGGTGCCCGGCAGCAAGGCGGTCTGGGCGCGCAACCCGAACTGGACGCCCAACCCCAATGCCGGCCCGGCGCGCAACACCGCGGGGCAGAAGATCCCGCATTTCGAGCGCGTGGAATGGAACATCATCCCCGATGCCGGCACCGCCTCCGCCGCGCTGCAGGCGGGTGAGGTGGATTGGTGGGAACAGCCGACCGCCGACCTGCTGCAACTGCTGGCGCGCAACCGCGGCGTGAATGTCGAGGTGGCGGACCCGATGGGCCTGATCGGCACCTTCCGCCCCAACCACACCACCGAGCCGTTCAACAACCCCGCGGTGCGCCGCGCGGTGATGACCGCGCTCAAGCAGATGGACATGATGACGGCGGTGATCGGCAACGACCCGCAGTTGAAGCGCGACAAGGTGGGCTTCTTCGCCCCCGCCTCGCCCTTCGCCTCCGATGTCGGGCTCGATGCCTACAAGGAGAGCATCGAGCAGGCGCGCGCCGAATTGCAGGCGGCCGGCGCGATGGGTGCGAAGCTGGTGCTGCTCAACGCGACCGACCTCGCCTCCATCAACGCCTGCGGCCTGGTGGGTGCGGACCTGTTCCGCCGCATGGGCTTCGACGTGGATTATGTCGGCACCGACTGGGGCACGCTGGTGCAGCGCCGCGCGAGCCGCGAGCCGATCGACAAGGGCGGCTGGTCGGCCTTCTTCACGTTCTGGTCGGGCATCGACCATTGGAACCCGGCCGGCCACAACGCGATCCGCGGCCATGGCCGGGAAGCCTGGTTCGGCTGGCCGACCATCCCCGAACTGGAAGTCCAGCGCGACGCCTGGTTCGACGCGCCGAACGAGACCGCCGCCAAGGCCGCGACGCGGGAGATGCAGCGCATCGCCTTCGAGACCGTGCCCTACGTGCCGACCGGACAGTATTTCCAGCCGACCGCCTATCGGCGCTCCATCACCGGCATCCTGAAGGGCCCGCCGGTGTTCTGGAACGTCCGGCGCGCCTGACGCGCCGCGCCGTGCAGGGGAGGGTGAAGGACTCCCTTGCATGGCGCCGGCGCTTCTGCTCCAGAGGGCCCGCCGGGCGCGCCGCGTGCCGCGCCGGCACCCCGGAGGAACGCCATGCAACGACGCCACATCCTTGCCGGCGCGGCGGCCGCCGCGCTGGGGGCACGCCCGGCGCTCGGGCAGGGCACCTCCGGCGCCCCCCAGGTGCTGAAATTCGTTCCGCAGGCGGCACCCGCCGGGCTCGACCCCATTGTCAACACCTCCGCCGCCACGCGCCAGCACGGCTATGCCGTATGGGACACGCTGTATGGCGTGAACCAGGACTACCTGGCCGAACCGCAGATGGCCGAAGGCCACACTGTGGAGCAGGACGGAAAGCGCGTGACGATCCGCCTGCGCGAAGGGCTGAAGTTCCACGATGGCGAGGTGGTGCGCGCCGCCGACTGCATCGCCTCCATCCGCCGCTGGGCGGCGCGCGATGCGCTGGGCCAGGCGCTGCTGACGCGCACCGAGGAACTCTCGGCACCGGACGAGCGCACCATCCTGTTCCGGCTCTCGCGGCCCTTCCCGCCCTTGCTCTATGCGTTGGCCAAGCCCTCGCCGCCGGTCTGCTTCATCATGCCAGAGCGCCTGGCGGCGACGGAACCCACGCGCGCGGTGAGCGAGATCGTGGGCAGCGGGCCCTATCGCTTCATGGCCGGCGACCATGTCGCGGGCAGTCGCATCGCCTATGAACGCTTCAGCGGCTATGTCCCACGCCCGATGGGCAGCGCCACCTGGACCGCCGGGCCCAAGCGGGCGCATTTCCAGCGCGTCGAATGGCATGTCATCGCCGATCCGGCGCGTGCGGCCGCGGCCCTCGAAGCGGGCGAGGTCGACTGGTGGGAGAACCCGGGAATCGCGCTGCAGGCGGGCCTGCGCCGAGAATCGCGCGGTGGTCATGGAGGTCCTCGACCCCAATGGCTATATCGGCATCGCGCGGTTCAACCACCTGCATCCGCCCTTCGACCGCGCGCCGATCCGGCGCGCATTGCTCGGCGTATTGGACCAGCCCGCCTTCATGGCGGCGGTGGTAGGGACCGACCGGAGCCTGTGGCGTGGCGATATCGGTGTTTTCCCGCCGGGCACGCCGCTCGCGAACGATGAGGGCCTGACCGCGCTCAATGGGCAGCGCGACGCCGAAAAGGTGAAGCGCGAATTGTCGGAGGCGGGCTATGGCGGGGAGAAGGTGGTCCTGCTCTCGCCCACCGATATCCCCGCGCTGGCCGCCCTGGCCCGCGTGGGCGCCGAGATGCTGGGCCGCGTCGGCATGGATGTGGACCTGGTCAGCGACGAATGGTCGGCGCTGGTACGCCGGCGGTCCTCCCGCGCGGCGCCGGCGCAGGGCGGCTGGAACATGTTCTTCACCCTGTGGTCCGGGCTCGACATGTTCAACCCGGGCGTTCATCAATCCCTGCGTGGCACGGGAGAGAGCGCTTGGTTCGGCTGGCCCACCATGCCGCGCATGGAAGCGCTTCGTGCCGACTGGCTGGACGCCGCCGATCCCGCCACCGAGCAGCGCGTTGCCCGCGAGATCCAGGCTGAGGCGCTGCGCGAGGCGCCCTATCTGCCGCTGGGCCAGTACTTCCAGGCGACTGCATATCGGCGCGGCATCTCCGGCGTGCTGAAGGGGCTGCCGGTGTTCTGGAACCTCCAGCGCGGCTGACGCTCACTTCGCATGTGCGGTGTCAAGGGTTGCAGAGGTGCTCCCGTGCTGGTCTGATCCCGGTGGGAGCAAAAAAGCTGGGAGTTCAATTATGCAACGACGCGACCTGTTGAAGGTCTCCGCGGCGGTCGGTGCGGCATCCGCCATGCCGCGCGCGGCGCTGGCGCAATCCGCGCGTTCGCGGGTGCTGAAGTTCGTGCCGCAGGCCAACCTCGCGGTGCTCGACCCGATCTGGACCACCGCCTACATCACGCGCAACCACGGCTACATGATCTACGACACGTTGTTCGGGATCGATGGCGACTTCAAGCCGCAGCCGCAGATGGCCGAGGGCATCACCTTCGAGGATGGCGGCAAGATCGCCACCGTCACGCTGCGCCAGGGGCCGAAGTTCCACGACGGCGAACCGGTGCGCGCGAAGGATTGCGTGGCCAGCCTCAAGCGCTGGATGCGCCGCAGCCCGATGGGCCAGCAGCTCGCGACCTTCACCGATGATCTCTCGGCGCTCGACGACCGCCGCCTGCGCTTCACCCTCAAGCGGCCCTTCCCGCTGCTGACGCAGGCGCTGGGCAACCTTGGCGCGCCTATCCCGTTCATCATGCCCGAGCGGATCGCGATGACCGACCCGTTCACCCAGATCCGCGAGACGATCGGCTCCGGCCCGTTCCGCTTCAAGGCGGATGAGTTCAATTCCGGCAGCCTCGTGGTGTACGAGAAGAACCCCGACTACAGCCCGACGCCGGTTGCTGCGCGGGGCATGACCGCCGGGCCCAAGATCGTGCATTTCGACCGTGTCGAATGGAACATCATCACCGATGCCTCGACCTCGGCCGGTGCGCTGCAGACCGGCGAGATCGACTGGTACGAGCAGCCGCCGCCGGAAATCCAGGAGCTGCTCAAGCGCTCGCGCGACATCTCCATCGAGGCGATCGACCCCAATCCGCTGATCGGCATCATGCGGCTGAACCACCTGCACCCGCCCTTCAACGACAAGAAGATGCGCCAGGCCCTGCTGCCCGCGGTGAACCAGCAGGACTACATGATGGCCATCGTGGGCACCGACCCATCGATGTTCCGCACCGGCACGGGCGTGTTCACGCCGGGCACGCCGCTGGCGAACGACGAAGGCATGGGCGTGCTGAACGGCCCGCGCAGCATCGACCGCGCCAAGGCGCTGCTGCGCGAGGCCGGCTACACCGACCAGCTGATCCGCCAGATCGGCTCGACCGATATCCTCGCCCCGACGGCGATGACGCAGGTGGGCGTGGACATGTTCCGCCGCCTTGGTGTGAACCTCGACCCCGCGCTGTCGGACTGGGGCACGGTGGTGCAGCGCCGCGCGAGCCGCGAACCGCTGGACAAGGGCGGCTGGTCGGCCTTCTGCACGGCCTTCGCCTCCTTCGACTTCCTCGACCCGTCCGGGCACTATCCGTTGCGCGGCAACGGCACGGGCGCGTGGTTCGGCTGGCCGTCGATCCCGCAGCTGGAGACGCTGCGCAACGAATGGTTCGTCGCACCGGACCTCGATGCGCAGAAGCGGATCGCGCGCGAGATGCAGCGCGTGGCGCTGGATGAGGTCTCCTACATTCCGCTCGGGTCGTACATGTCGATGACCTCGCTGCGGAAGGACCTGAAGGACCGGGTCCAGGGCTTCGCCATGTTCTGGAACATCAAGCGCGGCTGATCGGCGCCGCGGCATCGGAGATACGCAGTCATGGAACGCAGAACCTTCCTCTCCGGTGCCGCGGCGGCTGCCGCGGCCACCAGCCTGCCGGGCGCGCCCGCGCTGTCGCAGGGGGCGGCCGCGCGCACGCTGCGCGTCATCCCGCAGGCCAATCTGACCAGCCTCGACCCGGTCTGGACGACCGCGGTGGTGACACGCAACCACGCCTTCATGATCTACGACCAGATCTGCGCGCAGGATGCATCGGGCGCGATCCGGCCGCAGATGGCCCAGGGCTGGGATACCTCCCAGGACGGGCTGACCTGGACCTTCACGCTGCGCGAGAACCTGTTCTTCCACGATGGCGAGAAGGTGCTGGCCAAGGATTGCGTGGCCTCGATCAATCGCTGGGCGAAGCGCGACCCGTTCATGCAGGTGCTGTGGCCCAATGTCGCGACGATCGAGGCGATGGACGACCGCCGCTTCCGCTTCCGCCTGCACCGCCCGACGCCGCTGCTGATCCTGGCCCTGGGCCAGACGCAGTTCCCCTGCTTCGTGATGCCTGAGCGCATTGCCAGCACGGATGCCTTCACCCAGATGCGGGAGACGGTCGGCTCCGGCCCCTTCCGCTTCATGCGCGACGAATGGAACCCCGGCCAGAAGGCCGTGTGGGAGCGCAACGACCGCTACGTGCCGCGCCAGGAGCCGGTGGACGGCCTGGCGGGTGGCCGCGTGCCGCGCATCGACCGCGTGGAATGGACCATCATCACCGATCCCGCGACCAGCGCGGCGGCGATGACGCAGGGCGAGCAGGACTACTGGGAATACCCGCTGCACGACCTGCTGCCCCTGCTGCGCCGCTCACGCGGGGTGGTGGTGGAACAGCGCCTGCTCGATGGCACCTACGGTATCTGCCGCTTCAACACGCTGCAGCCGCCCTTCAACAACCCCGCCATCCGCCGCGCCGTCGCCATGGCGGTGGACCAGCGCGACTACCTGCGCTCGGTCGCCGGCGACGACCCCAATGACTGGGGCGTGTGCGAGGGCGTGTTCGCCTGCGGGACACCGCTTGCCAACGAGGTGGGCAGCGAAGTTCTCCAGACGCGCAACATTGAGCGCGCGAAGGCCGCGCTGGCCGCGGCCGGCTACAATGGCGAGAAGGTCGTGCAGATCGCGCCGGGCGACTATCCGCAGATCAACGCGCTGTCGCTGGTCACGGCGGACGTCCTGCGGCGGATCGGCATGAACCTCGAATTCGTCTCGACCGACTGGGGCACGCTGGTGCAGCGCCGCGCCAGCAAGGAGCCGGTCGAGAATGGCGGCTGGAGCGTGTTCCACACCACCTCCTCCGGGCAGTCGCTGGCACTGCCGGTGTTCCACCTGTTCCTGCGCGCCAATGGGCCACGTGCGTGGTTCGGCTGGCCTGACGTGCCGGAGATCGAGCGCCTGCGCGGCGAATGGGTGGAGAAGGGCGGCGACCCGGCCGAGGGCCGCCGCATCGCCGAGCAGTTGAACCGCAAGGCGCTGGAGGAGATGTACTACATTCCCCTGGGCTTCTATTGGCAGCCCTCGGCCTGGCGGCGCAACGTCACGGGCGTGTTCCGCGCGCCGGCGACGGTGTTCTGGAATATCACCAAGGGATAAGCGGCCGCTCCTGGCACGGCTCGTGCAGGCCTCGACGCCGCGGGATCGTCCTTGGTCCCCGGCAAGGCGGCAGTGCTCGGTGGGGTGCTGGTAGCAAGCCTATTTTTGATGCAATCTGACTGCGATCAGAGCAGGCAATGCCTGCCGGCGCGGTTCAAGGGAGATGTTGGATGGATCGCAGGAATTTCCTGAAGGCGGGTGCAGGTGTCGCCGCTCTCGGTGCGGCGGGCGGAATGCCCGCGCCGGCGCTCTCACAGGGTGCCAATGCGCGCACGCTGCGCTTCGTGCCGCAGGCGAACCTGGCCAATTTCGACCCGATCTGGGGCACGCAGTATGTCGTGCGCAACGCCTCGGCGATGGTGTGGGACACGCTCTATGGCGTCGACAGCACGCTCGACGCCGCAGCGCCAGATGGTCGAGGGCGAGGAACGTCTCGCGCCGACGGCCTGATCTGGACCTTCAGCCTGCGCCCGGGCCTGCAGCTTCCATGATGGCGAGCCGGTGCTGGCGAAGGACGTGGTGGCCTCGCATCACGCGCTGGTCGGCGCGCGACCCGATGGGCCAGATGATCAAGGCCATCCAGAAGGAGCTCGACGGCGGTCGACGACACGCACCGTCAAATGGGCGCTGAAGCAGCCCTTCCCCAAGATGCTGCTCGGCGCTCGGCAAGAACAACACGCCCTGCTGCTTCATCATGCCGGAGCGCATCGCGCAAGACCGATCCGTTCACAGCAGATCACCGAGTATATCGGCTCCGGCCCGATGAAGTTCGTCGCGCAACGAATGGGTGCCCGGCGCGCACGGCGGTGTTCGAGAAGTTCGCCGACTACGTGCCGCGCGACGAGCCCGCCTCCTGGCTCGCCGGCGGCAAGAAGATGCTGGTCGACCGCGTCGAATGGATGATCATGCCCGATCCGGCGACCGCCTCCGCCGCGCTGCAGAACGGCGAGATCGACTGGTGGGAGAACGCCGATCTCCGACCTCGTCCCGGTGCTCAAGCGCAACCGCAACATCAAGCGTCGACATCGCCGATCCGCTCGGCAACATCGGCGCGTTCCGCATGAACCACCTGCACCCGCCCTTCAACAACGTGAAGGTGCGCCAGGCCGTGCTGATGGCGCTGAGCCAGGAAGACTACATGCGCGCCGTCGTCGGCGACGACGACAGCCTGTGGAAGCCGCTGCCGGGCTTCTTCACGCCGGGCACGCCGCTCTACACCGAGGTCGGCGGCGACATCCTGAAGGGCCGCGCGACCTCGACGCGCGCCAAGAAGCTGCTGGCCGAGAGCGGCTACACCGACCAGCCCGTCACCTGCCTCGTCGCGCAGGACCAGCCGATCACCAAGACGCATGGGCGACGTCACCGCCGACCTGCTCAAGCAGCTCGGCATGAATGTCGATTTCGTCGCGACCGACTGGGGCACCGTCGGGCCAGCGCCGCGCATCGAAGAACGCCGCCGGGCCAGGGTGGCTGGGGCATGTTCCACACCTGGCACGCCGGCGCCGACTGCGTGAACCCGGCCTCCTACAACGCGGTGCGCGGCACCGGCGACAAGGCCTGGTTCGGCTGGCCCGACAGCCCGGAGGTCGAGAAGGAGATCGACGGCTGGTTCGACGCCAAGAACGCTCGAGGAAGAGAAGGCGGCGATGGGCCGGCTCAACAAGGCCGCGCATGGAAGACGTCGTCTACTGCGCCGACCGGCTTCTTCCTGGCGCTACACCGGCCTGGCGCGGCAACGTCGTGCCGGGCGTCCAGAAGGCGGCCGCTGCCGTTCTTCTGGGGCGTCTCCAAGGCCTGAACTGCACTGACGGACGCGGCGACGCCCGATCATCGCATGCTCGGCCTTCATGTCCGTCTCGCCGCAGTGCCGTCTCGACCATCCCCGTGATGGCGATCGTCGCGCTGTTCGTCTTCAGCCTGCTCTACATCGCGCCGGGCGATCCGGCCGCGGTCATCGCCGGCGACCAGGCGACGCCCGACGATGTCGAGCGCATCCGGCAGAGCCTCGGCCTCGACCGGCCGTTTCTCGTCCGGTTCGGCGAGTGGTCGTGGCCGCATCGCTGCACGGCGATCTCGGCATCTCGATCTTCACCGACCTGCCGGTGACCGCAGCTGATCGCGCAGCGCATCGAGCCGACGCTGTCGCTGATGGTCGTCACGCTGATCCTCGCCGTCATCGATCGCCGTCCCGCATGGGCGTGCGTCGCGGCCTGGAAGGCGGGCACCTGGATCGACCGCCGCGTCATGGGCTTCGCCGTGCTCGGCTTCTCGGTGCCGGTGTTCGTGGTCGGCTACCTGCTGGTCTACGTCTTCGCGCTGGAACTCGACTGGCTGCCGGTGCAGGGCTACACGCCGTTCTCGGCAGGGCCTCTGGCCCTGGCTGCGAGAACCTGATCCTGCCCGCCGATCGCGCTGGGCATGCGTCTACATCGCGCTGATCGCGCGCATCACCCGCGCCACCATGCTCGAGGTGCTGCAGCAGGACTACATCCGCACCGCCGCGCGCCAAGGGCGTCGGCGCAGCGCACCATCCTGTTCCTGCACGCGCTGAAGAACGCCGCGGTGCCGATCGTCACCGTCATCGGCATCGGCATCGCGCTGCTGATCGGCGGCGTGGTGGTCACCGAGAGCGTGTTCGCCATCCCCGGCCTCGGCCGGCTGACGGTCGATGCGATCCTGCGGCGCGACTACCCGGTCATCCAGGGCGTCGTGCTGCTGTTCTCGCTTCGTCTACGTGCTGGTCAACCTCGTGGTCGACCTCTCTACACCCTGCTCGATCCGAGGATCCGGTACTGATGACCGCCGCTCCGACTCAGCCGGCGACGTCACCGCGGCGACCTGTCGCGGCGGCCGCCGACTGCCGACATCATGCCGCCGGTCAAGCCCGCGCGGCGTCGCCGGCTTCATCTGGCGCAATCCCGCCATCGCCATCGGCGGCATCATGCTGCTGGCTGATGATCTTCATGGCGGTCTTCGCGCCGCTGCTCTGGCACCGTCGATCCGACCGCGATCGCGCCCGTCGCAGCGCACGCGCGAGCCGTCGGCGCCGCTACTGGTTCGGCACCGACATGCTGGGCCGCGACGTCTATTCGCGCGTGCTCTACGGCGCGCGCGTCTCGCTGATCGTCGGCTTCGCGGTGGCGATCCTGGCCTCGGTCGTCGGGCTCGCCGATCGGCCTCGTCTCCGGCTTCGTGCGCTGGGCCGACGGCATCATCATGCGCATCATGGACGGCCTGATGTCGATCCCGCCGATCCTGCTCGCCATCGCGCTGATGGCGCTGACGCGCGGCTCGCGTCGCAGAACGTCATCATCGCCATCACCATCGCCGAGATCCCGCGCGTCGTCGCGGCTGGTGCGCGGCGTCGTGCTGTCGCTGCGCGAGCAGCCCTATGTCGAGGCGGCGATCGCCGCGGGCACGCGCACGCCGATGATCATCCTGCGCCACATCCTGCCCAACACCATCGCGCCGCTGATCGTGCAGGCGACCTACATCTGCGCCTCGGCGATGATCGTCGAAGTCGATCCTGTCCTTCCTCGGCGCCGGCACGCCGCCGATCATCCCGTCCTGGGGCAACATCATGGCCGAGGGCCGCGCGCTCTGGCAGGTCAAGCCCTACATCGTCTTCTTCCCGGCGATCTTCCTGTCGGTGACCGTGCTCGCCGTGAACCTGCTCGGCGACGGCCTGCGCGACGCGCTCGACCCGCGCATGGCCAAGACGGATGCTGACAGCGCGATGGCACCTGCTCGAGGTCGACAACCTGCAGACCCATTTCCGCACGCCGCGACGGCGTCAACCGCGCGGTCGACGGCGTCTCGCTTCAGCGTCGAGCCGGCGAGACGCTGGCGATCGTCGGCGAATCGCGGCTGCGGCAAGTCGGTCACCGCGCTGTCGATCATGCGGCTGATCCCGCAGCCGCCGGGCAAGATCGCCGGGCGCGATCCGCTTCGAGGGCCGCGACCTGCTGCGAACTGCTCCGAGCAGCGAGATGCGCGCCATCCGCGGCAACGACATCGCGATGATCTTCCAGGAGCCGATGACCTCGCTGAACCCGGTGCTCACCGTCGGCCACCAGATCGGCGAGGCGCTGCGCCTGCACCAGGGCCTCGACCGAGCAGCAGGCCGAGGCGCGCGCCGTCGAGATGCTGACGCTGGTCGGCATCCCCGAGCCGCGCGCGGCGCGTGCGGCGAGTACCCGCACCAGCTCTCCGGCGGCATGCGCCAGCGCGTGATGATCGCCATGGCGCTGGCCTGCAACCCGAAGCTGCTGATCGCCGACGAGCCGACCACCGCGCTCGACGTCACCATCCAGGCGCAGATCCTCGACCTGATGCGCGACCTCAAGCGCCGCGTCGGCGCCGCGATCGTGCTGATCACCCACGACCTCGGCGTGGTCGCCGAGATCGCCGAGCGCGTCGTCGTCATGTATGCCGGCCGCAAGGTCGAGGAGGCGCGCGGTCGAGCGAGCTGTTCGCGCGCCCGCGGCATCCCTACACGCAGGGCCTGCTGGGCGCGGTGCCCAAGCTCGGCTCCTCGCTGCACCGGCGCGAGCCGGCGGCTCGCCGGAGATCCCGGGCCTGGTGCCCGAGCCTGAAGCGAGCGCATCGAGGGCTGCGCCTTCGCCGCCGCTGCGCGCACGGCCACCGATCTGTGCCGCACGCATCGTCCCGGCGCTCGAAGAGCAAGGCGCGCGGGCCACATCGCCGCCTGCCACTACGCGCGTCAAGGAGGCGGTCGCCGGCATGAGCGACGCCGCCGTCCTCGAGGTCGAACGACCTCAAGAAGCACTTCCCGGTCCGCGGCGGCTTGCTTCGGCGGCGTCACGCGGCCAGGTCTATGCCGTCGACGGCGTGTCCTTCTCGATCGACGCGCGGCGAGACGCTGTCGCTGGTCGGCGAATCGGGCTGCGGCAAGTCGACCGTCGGCAAGGCCATCCTGCGGCTGTTCGCCATCACCGCCGGCCAGGTCGTGCTGGACGGCAAGCGCATCGACGACCTGCCCGCGGGCACGCTGCGCCGCATGCCGCCGGCGCATGCAGATGGTCTTCCAGGACCCGTTCTCGCAGCCTCAACCCGCGCATGCGCGTGCGCGACATCCTGGCCGAGCCGATCCGCAACTTCGGCCTCGCCGAAGCGACGCGCGGATGTCGAGGCGCAAGGTGGCCGCGCTGCTGGACAAGGTGCGGCCTGCCGCGCGACGCGGCTCGGGCGCTAGCCGCACGAATTCTCCGGCGGCCAGCGCCAGCGCATCGGCATCGCCCGCGCGCTCGCGGTCGACCCGGACGTGATCGTCTGCGACGAGCCGGTCTCGGCGCTCGACGTGTCGGTGCAGGCGCAGATCGTCAACCTGCTGCAGGACCTGCAGGAGGAGTTCGGCCTGGCGCATCTCTTCATCAGCCACGACCTCGCCGTCGTCGAGCACATGACGCACCGCGTCGCGGTGATGTATCTCGGCAAGATCGTCGAGGTGGCGCCCAAGCGGCGACTCTTCGCCGCCCCGCAGCATCCCTACACCGAGGCGCTGCTGTCGGCCGTGCCGGTGCCCGAGCCCGGGCCGCGCGCAACGCGCATCATCCTGAAGGGCGACGTGCCGAGCCCGATCAACCCGCCCAGCGGCTGCCGCTTCCACACCCGCTGCCCCTACGCCTTCGACCGCTGCCGCCAGGACGAACCCGCCCTGCGCCAGACCGAGGAAGGCCACTGGGCCGCCTGCCACCTGCACGACCGCCCGGCGGCCGAGAACCCGCTGGCCGGTGCGAAGGGTGCGGCGCTGATTGCGGCGCGCCACTGAGGCGTCGGGCGGGGTGCCAGGCCCCGCCCACCTCGCCGCTTGACGAAGCCCGGCATGGAAGGCGAGGCTTGTGCCCTCGACGCCGGGCGCTACATGCCCGAATACCAACTCTACCTTGGGGAGACACGCGATGCCGCAGGTCACGCTGACCGTGAACGGCCAAACCCATTCGGCGGAGGTCGAGGGCCGGACGCTCCTCGTCGAACTGCTGCGCGAGAAGCTTCGGCCTCACCGGCACGCACGTCGGCTGCGACACCAGCCAGTGCGGCGCCTGCGTGGTCCACGTCGACGGCGAGTCGCGTGAAGTCCTGCACCACGCTCGCGGTGCAGGCCGACGGCGCCGAGGTCACGACCATCGAGGGCCTGGCCGACGGCGACGGCACGCTGCATCCGATGCAGGAGGCCTTCCGCGAGTACCACGGGCTGCAATGCGGCTTCTGCACGCCGGGCATGGTGATGTCGCGCGATCGACCTGGTGCAGAAGCACCCCGATGCATCTCCGAGCAGGAGATCCGCGAGGGGCTGGAAGGCAATCTCTGCCGCTGCACGGGCTACCACAACATCGTCAAGGCGATCGCCGCCGCGGCGGATGTGATGCACGGCAAGCGCAGCGAGATCGCCCGCGCCGCCGAATAGCGACGGGCGCGCGCGCCCCAAGGCACGACCCGGCAAATCCCGGGCGCAAGAACAAGCAACGCCCATCAGGGAGGCGACAGCACATGAACGTGGTAGCCCCGTTCGAAGGCATCGGCGCCAGCGTCCGCAGGAAGGAGGATTTCCGCTTCCTCCAGGGCCGCGGCGCCTACACCGACGACATCAACCGCCAGGGCCAGGTGCATGCCTGGGTGCTGCGCAGCCCGCATGCCCATGCGCGCATCAAGGCGCGTCGACACCGCCGCCGCGGCCAAGATGCCCGGCGTCGTCGCGGTGCTTCACCGGCGCGGACATGGCGGCCGACAATATCGGCGGCCTGCCCTGCGGCTGGCTGATCCACAACAAGGACGGCTCGCCGATGGTCGAGCCGCCGCACCCGGTGCTCGCGCAGGGCAAGGTGCGCCACGTGGGCGACCCGGTCGCCGTCGTCATCGCCGACACGCGCGAACAGGCGCGCGACGCCGCCGAGGCTCATCGAGGTCGATTACGAAATGCTGCCGGCCGTGGCCAGCACGCTCGATGCCGTCGAAGCCCGGCGCGCCGCCGTGCACGACGAGGCGCCGGGCAACATCTGCTACGACTGGGAGATCGGCGACAAGGCCGCGACCGATGCCGCCTTCGCGCAGGCGGCCAAGGTCGTCTCGCTGGACCTCGTGAACAACCGCCTGATCCCGAACGCGATGGAGCCGCGCGCCGCGATCGGCGAGTTCGACCGCGCCACGCGACGACTACACGCTGTACACGACGAGCCAGAACCCGCACGTCATCCGCCTGCTGATGGGCGCGTTCGTGCTGCAGTATCCCCGAGCACAAGCTGCGCGTCGTCGCCCCCGATGTCGGCGGCGGCTTCGGCTCGAAGATCTTCCACTACGCCGAGGAAGCGATCGTCACCTGGGCGGCGGGCAAGCTCGGCCGGCCGGTGAAGTGGACGGCGGACCGCTCCGAATCCTTCATGTCGGACGCGCACGGCCGCGACCACGTCACCCACGCGCGAACTGGCGCTGGACGCCGACGGCAACATCCTCGGCCTGAAGGTCGACACCTACGCCAACATGGGCGCCTACCTGTCGCACCTTCGCGCCGTGCGTGCCGACCTACCTCTACGCGCACGCTGCTGGCCGGCACCTACAACGACGCCCGTCATCTACTGCGACGTGAAGGCGGTCTTCACCAACACCGTGCCGGTCGACGCCTATCGCGGCGCCGGCCGGCCGGAGGCCACCTATCCTGCTCGAACGCCTGATGAGCAAGTCGCCGCGCGCGAGATCGGCATCGATCCGGTGGAACTGCGCCGGAGCAACTTCATCCAGCCCGACCAGTTCCCCTACCAGACGCCGGTCGCGCTGGAGTACGACACCGGCAACTACCAGGCCGACGCTCGACCAGGCGCTGGAAGCGTCCGACTACGCGGGCTTCGAGGCGCGCCGCGCGGAAGCAGGCCAAGCGCGGCAAGCTGCGCGGCATCGGCATCTCGACCTATATCGAGGCCTGCGGCATCGCGCCGTCGGCGGTGGTCGGGCAGCCTCGGCGCGCGCGCGGGTCTCTACGAGGTCGGCGTGATCCGCGTGCATCCCGACCGGCTCGGTCACGGTCCTGACCGGCTCGCACAGCCACGGCCAGGGCCACGAGACCACCTTCGCGCAGCTCGTCGCCGACAAGCTCGGCGTGCCGATCGAGCAGGTCGACATCGTCCACGGCGACACCGCCAAGGTGCCCTTCGGCATGGGCACCTACGGCTCGCGCTCGCTCGCGGTCGGCGGCTTCGGCGATCGTCAAGGCGATCGACAAGATCATCGACAAGGGCAAGCGGATCGCCGCGCACCTGCTGGAGGCGAGCGTCGGACGACATCGAGTTCGACGACGGCGCCTTCCGCGTCGCGGGCACCGACAAGGACAAGGCGTTGGTCGAGATCTCGTTGCCGCCTACGTGCCGCACAACTATCCGATCGACGAGATCGAGCCGGGCCTCGAGGAGACCGCCTTCTACGACCCGAAGAACTTCACCTATCCCGGCGGCTGCCACATCGCCGAGGTCGAGATCGACCCCGATACGGGCGCGCGTCGCGATGGTGAACTTCGCCGCCGTCGACGATGTCGGGCAGCGTCATCAACCCGATGATCGTCGAGGGCCAGGTGCATGGCGGCATCGCCCAGGGCATCGGCCAGGCGCTGCTGGAGAACGCTGCGTCTACGACGACCGCGGGCCAGCTGCTCACGCGGCTCGTATCATGGACTACTGCATGCCGCGCGCGGACGACCTGCCGCCCTTCAAGGTCGGCCACCACACCACGCCGTGCACGCACAATCCGCTCGGCGTGAAGGGCTGCGGCGAGGCCGGCGCGATCGGCGCGCCGCCGGCCGTCATCAACGCCGTCGTCGATGCGCTGCGCCGATTACGGCGTCGCACCTCGACATGCCGGCGACGCCGGAGAAGATGTGGCAGATCATCAACAGCGGTCGCCGGATGGCGGCCGAATAGCACAACCGGCAGGGCTCGCGCCGGGCATCGCCCGGCCGGCCCGCGACGCAAGGAGCGAACGAAATGTACGATTTCGCCTATCACAGCCGGGCTCCGTCGCCGATGCGGTGAAGCTGCTGGCCGATCCGCGAGGCCAAGGCGATCTCCGGCGGGCATACGCTGCTGCCCGCCCTCAAGCAGCGGCTCACCAAGCCGTCCGATCCTGGTCGACCTCGTCCGGCATCGCGGAGCTGAAGGGCATCAAGGAGCAGGGCAACGGCCTCATCATCGGCGCGCTGACCCGCCATGTCGGAGGTCGCGACCAGCGCCGAGGTCGCCGCCGCCATCCCCGCACTCGCCTACCTGGCCGGCCACATCGGCGACCTGCAGGTGCGCAACCGCGGCACGCATCGGCGGGTCGGTCGCCAACAACGACCCCGCCGCCGACTATCCCGCGGCGGTGCTGGGCCTGGGTGCCACCATCCACACCATCCAAGCGCAAGATCGCCGCCGACGACTTCTTCCTGGGCATGTTCACGACCGCGCTGGAGGCTGGCGAGATCCTGGTGGCGATCGAGTTCCCCAATCCCCGAGAAGGCCGGCTACGCCAAGATGAAGAACCCCGCCAGCCGCTACGTCATGGCCGGCGTGTTCATCTCCAAGGGCGCCGGCGGCGTGCGCGTCGCGGTGAATGGCGCGGGCCCCTGCGTGTTCCGCCAGGCGGAGATGGAAAAGGCGCTCGCCGCCAACTGGTCGGCCGATGCGCTGGCCGGCGTGAAGCAGGCCGCAGACCGACCTCAACAGCGACATCCACGGCAGCGCCGAATACCGCGCGCATCTGGTGGGCGTCATGGCCAAGCGCGCGCTCGTCGCCGCCGGCTGAAAGCGTAAAAGACGTTCGTGCGTAAAGGGCCAGGCCGCAATGCCTGGCCCTTTTTCATGCGTATTGATGCAGACAATGTGATCTGTTTCATCGCCCCGCCCGCCCCCGCCCTGTATCCACAAGAACGGACCAACGACGGGCACAGGCCCGCGGCCGGGAGGGAAGCAGGATGTCTTTCAACGCAGCGAAGTTCGATGCCTTCGTCGAATCGATCGGGCTGAAGAACTTCAACGCCAGCGAATTGCTGGTCGGCCGCTACCGCAAGGACAACGGCCCACCGCCGATGACGATATGGGACAACATCGTGCCGACCATCGTGGTGCTCGATGCGCTGCGCGACGAGTTTAACTCCTCGATCAACATCATCAGTTGCTACCGCACCGAGGCCTACAACGATCCAGCCAAGAATGCGGGCCGTGCGCGGCTGAGCCAGCACCAGGCCTTCACCGCGATCGACTTCAAGGTCGCCGGCGTGAAGCCCGAGACGGTCAAGGCCAAGCTGAAATCCTGGGAGAACGACCGCTGGTTCTACAGCGCCTACGCCTTCGAGCGGAAAGCGGTGAAAATCTCCTACGGCAACATCCCCTTCGGGGAACTGCCGCGCAAATGGAGTGCCGGCGCCTTCGGCTGCTGGTTCGTCTTCAAGGGCTATGTGAAGTCCTATGGCCTGTCCTTCACGCATCTCGATACGCGCGGTATCACTGGTTCCAACTCGGGCGAATGAACGCCCGGGCCCGGGCGCCCGCCTGACGGACGGGCTCCGCGTGACCGGAGGTTCCGCCTGCCATGGAGATCGACACACCCGAGGTCATCGCCGAGGCGCGGGCGGTCTTCGACCGCTACGAGGCCGCGATCGCCGGCAATGATACCGATGTGCTCGACGCCTCCTTCTGGCCGGACCCGCGCACCGTGCGCTTCGGCGTCACGGAAATCCTGTATGGCATCGATGCCATCCGCGCCTTCCGCTCCACCGTGAAGGCTTATGCGGCGCGCACCACGCGCCGGGTGCACATCACCTCCTTCGGGCGCGACTTCGCTTGCACGCATCTGGAATACGAGCGCGTGGGCACCGGCCTCATCGGGCGGGAGACCAAGATCATGGTGCGCCTGCCAGAGCATGGCTGGCGCGTGGTCTCGGCCCATGTCTCGCTGCTGGCGGGCACCGACCCCGGCCGCGCGCAGAAGGGCTGAGCGCGATGGGCCAGGCGATCGAATGCTTCTACACCCTCTCCTCGCCCTGGGTGTATCTGGGCGGGCCGCAGCTGACCGACATCGTCAAGCGCCATGGCGCGTCGCTGGTGCTGCGCCCCTATGATTTCCGCCTGGTCATCAAGCGCACCGGGGGCATCCCGCTGCGCACCCGCCCCGAGCCGCGGCAGGACTACCACGCGCTGGAACTGGACCGCTGGTCGCGCCACCTCGGCCTGAAGCTGAACCTCAAGCCGAAGCACTACCCGCCAACCGACCAGCGCCCGGCCGGGCGCATGGTGATGGCGGCGCAGGCGCGCGGGATGGACGCCATGGCGCTCTCCCACGCCCTGCTGGGCGCGCTTTGGCGCGACGAGCGCGACATCGCCGACCCGCGCGTGCGCGTCGCCATCGCCGAGGAGGAAGGCCTGCCCGGCGAAGCCCTGCGCCGGGAGGAGGAGAGCCCCTCGATCCTCGCCGAATGGGAACGCAACAACCTCGACGCGGTGGCGCGCGGCGTATTCGGCTCGCCGGTCATCTTCTGCGGCGACCTCTGGATCTGGGGCCAGGACCGGCTGTTCTTCCTGGACCAGTACCTGGCGGGCCAGGAGGTGCAGTCCGGCCCTTCGGCGAAAATCGCCAAGATCCGCGCATCATGACGCGGCATGTGGCGATCATCGGCGCGGGCATCATCGGCGCCTGCTCGGCCCTGGAGGCGCAGCGCCGCGGCTTCCAGGTCACCATCATCGACCCTGCCGAACCGGGTGGCGAGCAGGCGGCTTCCTACGGCAATGGCTGCTGGCTGAGCCCGATGTCGGTCATCCCGCCCGCCGTGCCGGGGCTGTGGAAGAAAATCCCCAAATTCCTCGCCGATCCGCTGGGCCCGCTGGCCATCCGCTGGTCCTACCTGCCGAGCGTGGCGCCGTGGCTGGTGCGCTACCTGCGCGCCGGCTGGACCTGGGACCGGGTCGAGGCCGCCGCGCGCGCGCTGCGCCCGCTGGTGGTCAACGCCCCCGCGATGCACGCCGTACTGGCCGAGGAAGCGGGCGTGGGCCACCTGATCGAACGCCGCGGCCTGATGTACATCTACCCCTCGCGCGCCGATTTCGAGGCGGAGGAGATGGCCTGGACCATCCGCCACCGCGTCGGCGTCCGCTGGCTGGAACTCGACGCCAACGAACTACGCCAGCGCGAGCCCGACCTCGACCAGCGCTACACCTTCGCCGCCATGGTCGAGGAAGGTGGCCACTGCACCGACCCCGGCGCCTATGTCGCGGCCCTGGTGGCCCATGCCGTGGCGCAGGGCGCGCAGCACCACTGTGCCGCGGCCACCGGCTTCACCATCGAGGGCGGGCGCCTGCGCGCCGTGCGCACCGATGCCGGCGAGGTCGCCTGCGATGCCGCGGTGATCGCCGCCGGCGCCCATGCCCGCCCGCTCGCCGCCGCGGCGGGGGATGCGGTGCCGCTGGAGACCGAGCGCGGCTACCATGCCGAGATCACCGACCCCGAGGTGGCGCCCCGCCACGGGCTGATGCCCTCGGACGGCAAGATGTCGATCATGCGCACCGCGGGCGGCCTGCGCTGCGCCGGGCAGGTCGAGATCGCGGGCCTTGCGGCCGCACCCAACTGGAAGCGTTCGGAAATCCTGCGCGACCGGCTGCTGTCCTGCTTCCCGGGCCTGCCGCGCGACCTGCCGGCCGATCGCGTGAAGGTCTGGATGGGGCATCGCCCCTCGATGCCCGACGGCATGCCCTGCCTCGGGCCGGCCAGCGCCACGGCGGATATCGTGCATGCCTTCGGGCATGGCCATACCGGCCTGGTTGCGGGCGCACGCACCGGCCGGGTGGTGGCCGACCTGCTCTCGGGACAGCCGTCCGAGATCGACATCAGCGCATTCAACGTGCGCCAATTCGCGTAGTTGCGGCCAGCGGTCTGCAACGCAATTTCGCTCGCTTTCGGCAGGGCAGGGTGCCATTCTGCCAAACAGCAACCCTGCATCCCGCAGGATTGCCCGTATTGTGTGGAACTGCAGGAACGTGTCTTCCGAATTCGAAAATCAGGGTGGCACCGGGCCGATCGAGGCCGAGGTGAAATGGTACAATGGCCGCAAGGGCTTCGGCTTCGTGCTGGGGCCGGATGGCACCGACGTTTTCTTTCACGCCTCGGCGCTGACCGAGGCAGGGATCGAACCGCCGGACACGGGCGACAAGCTCGTCTGTGAAATCGGCACCGACCGCCAGGGCCGGCGCCTCGTGACCCGCATCGTCGAGATGAAGCGCGGCGAGGGTCCGCCCGGCGGTCGCCCGCCGCCGCGCCGTGATTTCGGCGCCGGTGGTGGTGGTGGCTTCGGCGACCGCCCTCCGCGCCGTGACTTCGGCGACCGTCCGCCGCGCCGTGACTTTGGCGGTGGTGGTGGCTTCGGCGCCGGTGGCGGTGGTGGCTTTGGCGACCGCCCTCCGCGCCGCGACTTCGGCGACCGTCCGCCGCGCCGTGACTTTGGCGGTGGCGGTGGTTTCGGCGCCGGTGGCGGTGGCTTTGGGGCAGGCGGCGGTGGTGGCTTCGGCGACCGCCCGCCGCGTGCGTTCGGCGACCGTCCGCCCCGGCGTGACTTCGGCGGTGGGCGCGACGAAGGCGGGCCGACCTACGATGTCAGCGGCACCGTGAAGTGGTTCGACCAGGTCCGCGGCTTCGGCTTCGTGACCCCGGAAGATGGTGGTCAGGACGTGTTCCTGCATTCCTCGGTTCTGCAGCGCGCCGGCAAGCAGGATGTTCAGCAGGGCGAGAAGGTTGCGCTTGAAGTGCGCGATGGCCAGCGTGGCCGCCAGGCCGTGAACATGAAGGAGTGATCCTTCGGGGTTGATCCGGCCGGGGCTCCGTTGCCGTGAGGCAGCGGAGCCCTTCGCATTTGGCGGCGAATTTCTTCGCGCGATTAGCAAAGCCTTCACCTTCGCACGGCACAGTGAGGCCTCGGCGGGAATATCCCGCCCCTGCGAAGGGAAGATCCCGATGAGCCTCAATTCCGTGAACACGAATCTCGGCGCCATGGTGGCGTTGCAGTCGCTGAACCGCACGAATGAGGCGCTGAACACCACGCAGAAGCGCGTCTCGACAGGCTTTCGCGTCTCGGACGCGAAGGATGACGGCGCGGCCTTCGCCGTCGCCCAGTCGGTGCGCGCCGATGTCGCCGGCCTCACGGCCGCGAACGAGCAGCTCGGCGGCGTCAAGGGCGTGCTGGACACCGCGCTGGCCGGCCTGCGCAAGGTCTCCGACACCATGATCAAGGTGCGCGAGACCCTGGTCCGCCTGGCCGACGACACGCTGAACACCGACCAGCGTTCCCAGTACGAGGCGCAGTACACCGCGCTGCGCACCCAGATCACGAACTTCATCACCGATGCGACCTACAATGGCCGCACGCTGCTGGACACGGCCACCGCGAATGGCGGCGGCAACATCGTCACCACCCGCAACGAGGCCGGCACGACCTACACCCTGACCGCGGTGGATGGCGCCGGCACCATGGTGGTGGCCGCGGCACCCACCACCGCCGCCGCCGCGCAGACCGCGCTCGCCGCCGCCGGTGACTGGGGCGCGGTCAATACCGTGATCGCCAATGCGCTGAACCAGTACGGCTCCGATGCGCGCTACGTCGATGCGCAGATCGGCTACAACCGCGACAAGCTCGATGCGCTGGAAGGCGGCCTCGGCGCGCTGATCGACGCCGACCTGGCCAAGGAATTCCGCCCGTCTCCAGGCGCTGCAGATCCGCCAGCAGCTCGGCACGCAGTCGCTCTCGATCGCCAACCAGGCGCCGCAGTCGCTGCTGAGCCTGTTCCAGGGATGATCAGGCAAAGCGCCGTGGTCTCAGCCCGGCGTGGAAATACGAGACCATCGAATAGATGTCATAGACCGGCAGCCCAAGCGCCTCGCGCAGCGCCGCCGCATAGGGCGGCATGTTGGTGCATTCCAGCACGATCGCGCCGACCTCCGGATGGGCCGCCACCAGCGCGCGCCCGGCATCGAGGATGTCCTGCTCGGCCAACGCCACGTCCAGGTCGCTCTTGGCCGCCGAAATCAGCACGCGAAAGAACTCCCGCCCGCCCTCCGTGCCCACCACCGGGGTATCCAGCGCCACGCCAGCTGCCTGCAGATGCGCCGGCGTCAACGAGCCCTTGCTGACCGTCACCACGCCCACCCGCTTTCCCGGCGGCAGCATCGCCTGCACCCAGGGCACCTGCATCAGCGAGGAGGTCGCGACCGGCACCCCCACCGCCGCTGCCAGTTCCGCCTGGAACAGCGAGAGGAAGCCGCAATTCGTGGTGATGGCCTCCGCACCCAGGTCCACCAGATCCTGCGCCGCGGCGATGAAGTCCGGCAGCAGGCCGCGCGCGCCCTGGAGCACCACGCGCTCGGGCGTGGCCCCGCGCACCACGCGGAACAGCACCGGGAAGGGCCAGGTCTCGCCATTGCCCATGTCGCCGGGAATCCGTGGAAAGCGCGCCTCCAGCATCAGAATGCCGAGGGGGGCGCCGTAGATGGACTTCCCGCCGCGCGCGATCCGCGCGAGGCTGGGAGCAGGGGGGGAATGGTTCATGGCCGGGCAAGGCTAGCACTTCACGCGCGCCACCCCAGCCCCTTCATCACTGCTTGAGGAGACCGGGACGATGATGCGACGCACTATTCTGGCAGCCGGCATGGCCGCCACCCTTGCAACTGGCCTGCCCGCGCTGGCGCAGGACGCCGCCTGGCCCAACCGCCCGATCACCCTGATGGGTGGCTTCCCCAATGGCGCGGGCACCGACATCTACGCCCGCCGGCTGGCCGAACCGCTCTCGCGCGCCCTGGGCGTGCCGGTGGTGGTGGACAACCGCTCGGGCGCGGGCGGCAACATCGCCTCCGAATACATCGCCCGCCAGCCGGCGGATGGCTACCTGTTCATGTTCGGCACCGCCGGCACCCACGCCATCAACGCCGCGCTGTATCGCCGCCTGCCCTTCAACACCGACGCGGGACTTCACCCCGGTGGTGCTGCTGGGCGACGTGCCCAATGTCGCCATCGTCAACCCCGAGAAGCGGCCCAACCTGCGCACCTGCCAGGACCTGCTGGCGGCCGCGCGGGTGCGCCCGCAGGCCGTGACCTTCGCCTCCACCGGCAATGGCGCCTCGACGCACCTGGCCGGCGTGCAGTTCGGCAATGCCGCCAGCCTCGACATGCTGCACGTGCCCTATCGTGGCCAGCCCGGTGCCATCGCGGCGCTGCTCGCCGGTGACGTCGATGTGTTCTTCAACCAGACCGGCGCCTCCATGGGCCCGATCCAGCAGGGCCAGGTTCGCGCGCTCGCGGTGCTCTCGCCGCAGCGCCTCGCCGCCCTGCCGGACGTGCCCACGGCGCAGGAGGCCTGCGGCACCGCGGCGATGGATACCAGCACCTGGTATGCGCTGTTCGCCCCCGCCGGTCTGCCCGAGCCCATCCTGCGGCGCATGAATGCCGAGGTGAACAAGGTGATCTCCACCCCCGAGTTCCAGACCTGGCTGATCCAGGGCCAGGCCATCACCCCGCCGGCCGCGCCCAACTCGCCCGAGCAGTTCCGCGAGATCATGGCGCGCGACGTGGCGCGCTGGGCCGAGGTGGTGCAGCGCTCCGGCGCCACGGTGGACTGAACCGCGATGCGCCGGCGGCTTCTCCTGGCGGGGTCGCTGGCGCTGCCTGCAGCGGCGCGGGCGGCCATGCCCTCGGGCAGCGGCCGGATGGAGGTGCCCGAAGCCGCCGGTGCCACGCCGGACCCCATGCCGGTGTGGTTCCACCGCCCCCTCGCCTGGCGGCCGGAGGGGCGCGTGGTGGTGGTCATGCACGGGCTGCGCCGCGATGCCGACCGCTACCGCGACGAATGGCGCGACCTGGCCGAGCGGCAGGGGTTCCTTAGACGGCGTCGCCGGATATCTGTGCCGGATAAGCAAAATACAGGAACGCGCGTGCGACGAGCGCCGGGTTCAGGAAGTTCTTGCCGGTACCACCGAATACCTCCTTGCCGATGATAACGCCGAAGCTGATGCCGACGGCGACCTGCCACAAGGGAATTGTCGCCGGCACGATCAGGGCGAACAGGAAACCGGTTACGAAGAAGCCTTCATTGACTTCGTGGTTTCGAATGCCGGCAAACAGGACTTCCCAACCGAGGCCGACCACCATGGTCGTAATGTAAATTGGCAGAAAATACAGCGCACCGTGCAGGAAACAGTCGTAGAAACTGACCGGGTCGTAGCCGGCACCCAGCAACGGCAGCAGAACACCGCGCCAGCCTTCAATCGTCGCAAGTCCGAGGCCCTGCATGGCCATATTCGCCTGGTAGCCGGTATTCCACATGCCAAACAGCGCGGCAGGCGTGGCGGCAATCACGACGATGATCATGACCCGTTTCAGGTCGATGGCGTCCCGAATGTGAGGCGAGCCACGGGACAAATCCCCCGGCGAGAAGAGAAACGTATCGACTGCTTCCCACAGCGCATGGAAATTTTCAAAGCGACCACCCTTGGTAAACAGGGGATCGAGATGTCGAGGAACGAGCGTAGTTTTTTCATTAGCCGTTCACCTCGATTTCGTGCAGCGTCTTGCGCAGGTGCGGTCCATATTCGTACTTGCCGTT
>CAVQTW010000027.1:0-7409 GCA_963716705.1 uncultured Alphaproteobacteria bacterium | reverse complement strand
GACGCCGATCCTGATCCTGGCCGCGGGGGCGGTGCAGACGCCGCGGCTGCTGCTGCTGTCGGCCAGCGCCGAGGCGCCGGACGGGGTGGCCAATGGCTCGGGTCAGGTGGGGCGAAATTTCATGGAGACGCTGTCATGGCGCAGCGTCGGGTTGGTGCCGGGGTTGACGGGCAGCCATCTGGGTCTGCCTGCCGATGCGATCTGCTGGGCGCCGGATGGCAGCGGCGATTTCCGGCTGCACCACACCACGGTCGAGACCGGGCTGAGTGGCCCGATCGGCTATGCCAGCCGGTTGATGCCGGGCCATGGGGCCACCGCTGAAAACCGCGCTGCGCGACGGCTTTGGCTCTGCGCTGGCGGTGGGGGCGGTGGGGCAGGTGGTGCCGGATGAGCGGTCTTTTGTCAGCCTGGATCCAGAGGTGGTGGATGGGCTGGGCCTGCCGGTGGCCCGCATCGCATCGGTGCTGACGGATGACAGTCTGGCGCGGTTGCGGCGGATGGCAGGGGCGGCGCGGGCGGTGCTGGCAGAGGCCGGGGCCGTGCTGGCCGAAGAGGCCAGCAGCCGCGATGCCTTTACCGCCACGCATGTCTTTGGCACGGCCCGGATGGGCGCGGATCCGGCAACATCGGTCGTGGATCCCTTTGGCCGGTCGCATGAGCATGGCAATCTGTGGATCACCGATGCCAGCGTCTTTCCCTCATCCGGCGGCGGGGAGTCGCCCAGCCTGACGATCATGGCGCTGGCGCTGCGCAGTGCGGATGCGATGTTGGCGTGAGGCTGGGGGCTGATCCTTGCGGACCCGTGGCAAAGAGCCAAGGCAACCGTGACCTCGCGCTGCACGAGCCACGAGAGCGGAACCGTCAGCGTCAGGCAGACCGCGACCGGCAGCAGCCAGAGCGTCAGCTGTCCGATCGCGGCCAGGATCACCAGGCCGACCCAACAGGTCTCGGTGGCGTGAAACCGCAGCAGGGTCCGCAGGCGCGCGGCCCGCAGCATGCGGCATCCAGCCGCCGTCGAACCCGGCCAGCGTGCGCACGACCGCCCGCACCTGGTGCACCATCAGTGTGGGTGCGATCAGGAACGACAGCGCGATCTCGACCAGGACCGAGAGCGCAAAGCCCGGCGCGCGCGCCCAGGCGAGCCCGCGGTCGCGGATATGGGCCGCGATGCCCAGCAGCTTCGGCCCCAGCAGCATCAGCGACGACCCACGAGCGACGCCTGCGACAGGCGGCAGGTCGGGCCAGTTGGGCATGAAGGGATTGGCGGCGAAGAAATCGGGCATGGCGCCACCCTGCCCCGCGAGGCCCAAAGGAGCAGGAGAGCCATCCACCAGACCGAGGCCAGATAGGCCATCGCGCCCTGCAGCAGGTGAAACCGCGACACCGGATGCAGGCCGGGCATCGCGCAGCAGGCGCAGGTGCTGCATGTTGCCCTGGCACCAGCGGCGATCGCGGCGCAGGTAGCCCGGCAGGGTCTCGGGCGTCGCCTCGATAGCTTTCGGCGGCCTCGGGCAGCATCCGCACGCCCCATCCGGCCCGGCGGATCAGTGCGGCTTCGACGAAATCGTGGCTGAGGATGACGCCGCCGCGCGGCGCGCGGCCCCGCGCAGATGCGGCAGGCCGGCGCAGGCGGCAAAGGCGCGGGTGCGCACGAGCGCGTTGTGGCCGAGGAAATTGGCCTCGGCCCCGGCCCACATGGCGAAGCCGCGCGCCAGGTTGAGGCCGTAGACCTCGGAGGCGAAGGATTGCAGGCCCTGCCACAGCGTGTCGGCCCGGCAGGACGCGCGGCATCGTCTGGATCAGGCCGAGCGCCGGGTTCGGCCGCCATCATGTCGGCCATGCGCAGCACGCTCGCCGGCCCCATGACGCTGTCGGCGTCGAGGATCAGCATCGCGTCATGGGCGTGGCCCTGGGCGGTCACCCAGTCGCGGATGTTGCCGGACTTGTAATCGGTGTTCGGCGCGCGGCGGCGGTAGCGGATCGCGAGATCCGGGAGCGCATGGCGCGCGGCCGTGATCGCGGCCTCCTCGATCAGGGCTGCGACGGGATCGCGCGTGTCCGACAGCACGTGCAGCGACAACCGGTGCCGCCCGGCCCGGTCAGCCCGGCCAGAAGCGTGCACGGCCGCGTCGATGGTCGTGGCGGCCGGCTCGCCGTACATCGGCAGAAGGATCGCGACGGTCGAGGTCGCCGGAGGGCTCCGGTCGCGCGGCGCGGGCGCCAGAACAGGCCCAGGATCGCCGTGCAGAACGACAGCGCGACCCAGTAGAAGGCAAAGACCGTCACCCCGACCAGCGTGAGCCTCGGCAAGGTCGGGTCGGCCGTTCAGGGCGAACCAGCCGAAGCTGCGCCCAGCCCAGAGAGCGGCCGCCAGGACCAGCGGCGCCGCCAGCACGATCGACCGCACGAGGCCGCGTCGCGCAGCCGCTGCGGATGCCGGGCGCGGCGGGATCGGTGAAGCGCGCGCGCAGATCCTGATCGGGCATCGTCAACATGCGGCGGCGCGGCTGCGTCGGGCTCGGCGGCCGGCGCAGAGTCAGGGTCATGGGCCGCACCCAGCGGTTGACCCAGACCTCGGCGGCCCGCCGCCCGCCGCGCCACAGCTCGGCGCGCAGTTCGGCGTAGGACACGTCGCCCTTCAGCGTCAAGTCGAGCCGCATCCCGCCCGTGGCGGGGTTGCGCTGCAGGACGGCGCCCGAGATCGGCGCCGGCACTGGTCGTCACCCGCGTCTCGATCCGCGCCGGATCGTCGCCGAGGGCGGGATGCGCGCGCGTAGTCGATGGTGAAGATGCCGCCCCTCCTCGAACACCCGCGCGCCGGTGCGCGGTGGCGATGACCGGGGCGACGGCGCCCTTCGGCGGGCGCGTGCGCGCACCAGTAGCAGGCGGTAGTCGATGCGGTGTTCCCGCCCGGCCGCCAAGCGGCTCGGCCGGGCGCCAGAAGGCCACGATGTTGTCGTTGATCTCCTTGTCGGTGGGGATTTCGACCAGGATCACCGACGCCCGCGCCCCAGTCGCCCGTCGGGCTCGACCCAGAGCGAGGGGCGGCGTTCGTAGCGCGCCTCGAGGTCGTTGTAATCGCGCAGGTCGCGCGCCCGCTGCATCAGGCCGAAGCCGCGCGGCGCGTTGTCGCCGAAGGCGCTGATCTGCAGGCGTCGTGGGGTTGTGTCAGCGGCCGCCAGAGCGACTCGCCCGCGCCGTTCAGCATCAGCAGCCCGTCGCTGTCATGCACCGCCTCGCGGAAATCGTCGAAGCGCGTCCGGTTGATGTCGCTGAAGAGGAACATCGACGTGCCGGGCGCGATGCCCGCCGTCGGCAGGTCGACGCGCGGGAACAGCCGCGCGCTGACGGCCATCTCCGTGGTGTCGCCCTTCGTGATCGTCGAAGCGTGTAGGCCCCGGCGACGACGGGCTGTCCATCAGCGCGTGGACGCGTCACGGTCGGCGCGTCCGGCTCCGCCGCCTCGATCCAGAACTCGCGGAAGACCGGGAACTCCTCGCCGCCGCGGCTCGCCGGTGTTCAGCGCAAGACCGCGCGCCGAGATGCCGTAGCCGTGGTCGCGGCCGATCGCGCGGAAATAGCTGGCGCCCTGAAAGACGGCGTATTCCTGAAACCGGTCCTTGGCCTCCAATCTCGCCCACGCAGGCGGAAGCCGGCGAAACCGGTGCCCTCGGCGGGCAGGTCGGGAAACCGGTCGGTGCGCGCGAAGGTGTCCAGGTCAAACTGCACCGGGCGGGCTGAGCCGCTCTTCGACCGCGTTGATGCCGATCTTGTGGAGGAAGTAGAGCCCGGCCACGAAGAAATCGGCCTGCACCGCGCCGTCGGTGTCGCGGAAGAGCGCGTTGCGCGGTGTCGAACCAGATCCCGCGGAAGGTGTCATAGGTCAGGTCGCGCCAGTCGCGGCCGATCGGCGGGCGGCGGTGCATAGGGCGCGCGGCGAGCTACGCGCGCGCGGTCGATCACGGTCGCGGGTCGAAGGGAGTGGCCGGGCCGAGCGTCATCCCGCGCCGGTCCTGCGCGCCGCGGCGGGCACCAGTCCCAGCGCAGCGAGACCGCCCGTCAGAGCCAGGATCCGGCGACGCGTTAGCGTGGTCATGACGGCACCTCATGTGCAAGAGCGGCCCTGTCGGGAGCGATGTCGGCCGTCGCCGGCCGCGAGGTGCGCGCGGCCCGTCTTCCACGGCTTGGCCTTGAAGAACGCGGCCAGCCGCGCCACGGCGATGATCGCGGCGAAGCCCGCGAGGTTGACGACGAGCGCCGCCAGCGCGCCCGCCGCCCGCGAGGTTCAGGAACGCGCCGAGCACCCGCGCCAGCACCATCGAGGCGGCGAAAACCGCCAGCGACTGCTGGCCGACCTGCGAGACCAGCGCGATGACCGCGCCGCGCCAGCCCGCCGCGCCGCAGCCGCGCGCCGCCCTCGCCCGCCGCGACCCAGGCGAGATAGGCCAGCGCCAGGAAATGCGACGTAGCGCAGCATGCCGAAATCGGTCTTGTCGAACAGGACACGACCAGTCCCGGCGCCAGTCGCGCACGAACTCGGACGCGCCGATGATCTTGTGCCAGGCGAAGGGCACCGACAGCACGACGATCGCCGACCGCCAGCCCGACCAGCCAGCGGCGCACGGGCGGCGCGGGCAGCCAGCCCGCCATCAGCGCAAAGCCGGTAAAGAACACCAGCTGCCAGGCAAAGGGGTTGAAGAACCACTGTCCGGTCCGACCGCTTTGCTGAACCAAAGGTCCGCCGGGCAGGTTCAGCCCGGCCGTCGCCGCCACCCAGAGCGCCAGCGCTGAGCAGCGATGGCCAGCCGCACGTCGACCCGCGCCAGCGCCATCATCACCGGGATCAGCGCCAGGATCACCAGATACATCGGCAGGATGTCGAAGTAGTTCGGCACATAGGTCAGCGTCAGCAGCCCGATCAGGTTCGGGCCGGTGTTGTTGAGGAACGGGATCGAGGTTCAGCGCCCCGACCTCGTCGCGCGGAAAGAGCTGCGTCGCGTTCAGCGCCAGCATCAGCGCCAGCGTGACGAAGAACACGCCCAGATGCACCCAGTAGACCTGCCAGACCCGGAACGCGATCCGCAGCGTGCCCATCATCCAGCCCGCGCGCGCGAAACGACCGCGCCGAAGGCCAGCGCCGAGGCCATGCCCGAGCAGAACACGAACATCTCGGTCGCGTCGGAAAAGCCGAAGCGCGCCGGGATCCACAGGGTCCAGGGGTTGTTGGTGATATGGGCGATCAGGATGATGAACATGCCCACCCCCCGGAAGAAATCGAGCCGGGGATCGCGCGGCTGCGGGGTCGGCGTCATGTCAGACCGCCATGCTTCGGGCGGCGCCGATCAGGGACAGGCGGGCCTCGGCATAGCCGTCGAGCGCGCCGCCGCGCCGGGCCATGCGGTCGCGCAGCAGCGCCTCGGCGGTGTCCATGTAGCCGCTGCGCAGCGCGGCCTCGATGGTGATCCGGTCGAAGACGTCGCGCTGCGCGTGGCTGCCGCCGATGGCTTGCAGATCGGCGCGGCCCGCGCGCAGATGCACCCAGGCGGTGGAATACTCGCCGCTGGCGAAGGCGTGCAGGCCCTTGGGCGACATGCAGGCCGGGATGGGCGATGACGCGCTGCGCCTCGTCGCCTGCGCCGCGCGTCGCCCGCATCCGCGCGATCAGCCCGCGGCGGCCGCCGTCCGCGCTGCGCCGCCGCAGAGCGCCAGCATGTAATGCAGGTCGGCGAAGGCGAGGCAGCCGTCGGCGGCGCGGCGCTTCGGCCAGATCGGCCAGTTCGTCCCAGCGGTCGCCGACGTCGACGCCGTCCAGCTCCAGCCGCGCCAGCAGCGAGGCGGCGTTCGAGATGTCGCGGTAATCGTCGGTCTTCTCGGCGCGGATCTCGGCATCGTACTGCGCCAGCGCGATGTCGTATTCGCCGAGGTCAAGATGCATCAGCGCGCGGTGCCACCAGACGTGGAAGCGGAAGTTGTTGCAATGCGCCCAGCGACGCCTCGCGCCCGGTCAGCCAGTCGAGCCCCGCCCGCGCGCGGCCCGTCATGTCGAAGACATGCGCCACCGCATGCAGGCCCCAGGCATCGTCTGGGCGCCAGCGCCACGCCCTCGCGGCCGACCCGTTCGGCCGCGCGCGTATTCGCCGGTCTCCTCCAGCGTGAAGGCGTGGCAGCCCAGCAGGTAGCCGCGCGCCGGATGATCGCTCCCACGCGTCCATGCACCCCCTCGACCGAGGCGCGCATCGCCCGCGGGCGTCCCATGACGAAATGGATCGCCTGCACCATCTTCATCGCCAGCGCGTCGCGCGGATGCGGTGTCGAGGATCGCCTGCAGCCGCGCCGCCGCCCGGCGAGGGCGGCCCTCGCAGCCAGTCGCCCAGCGCATCGACAAAGGCGATCTCGCGCGTGGTCGCGGGCGCGCCAGCACGCGCGGCGCATGGGCCTCGCGCGCCACGGCGACCATCTCGGACCGGGCCAGCAGCAGGCAGGACAGGCCCCGCACCGCCTGGCCCAGCGCGAAATCGGGGCTGCTGCAGCACCGCGTTCAGGTCCGGCCCGGCCTGGCGCCATGCGACAGGATCCCGTGGATGACCCGGTTCCAGTCCCCGATCCGCTCGGGCGGCAAGGATGTGGGCATTCCGCTCAGGTCATCGGACAGCGGCATAGAAGACCTTTCGCGGACAGGGCTGAGAGATGCGTTTCCCTTATCAGTTTCAGATGGATTCGGGACAGATGAGCATTTGGCTTTCTGGCCTAATCCCGTGAGAGACCGCTGCACTATTGAGTACTTTAAAAATGAGACAAGCGCTGCTGAAATCATTGATGCACGTGGAGTGCAGATCATGGAGTTTACTCTTAAACCGGGTTTGCAGACGATAGACTTAGGAAATTTGGCACCGGGAATGTACTTAATACGGGAGCCGCACGGAACTAAAAGATTGTTGAAAATCGATTAATGCTTACAACTATTTAAACGCTGCGGCGTCATACCTATCGCAAGAAGTTTTGTGAAATCAAGAGAATCGAAGATGCTTAAGAGAATGTTTGGTGTTGGCTTCAGAATATTTTTCACTTTGTTTGTTACTCTGGTTGGTATCAATGGATTCTCTCAAGTTGTAATTAACGAATTCAGCGCTTCGAATGTCAATACCATCCAAGACAATTATAATGAGAATGAAGATTGGATAGAATTGCACAATACTTCAGCGGTTGCAGTCGACCTGTCGGGATATTTTCTGAGCGATAGGCTCAATAATCCCACCAAATGGGAGATCCCTGCTGGAGTATCCATACCTGCCAATGGATACTTATTGGCAATGGCCAACGGCCGAAATGAGTTTAGCGGAGGCTATCTCCATACCAACTTTAAGCTTACCCAGACCAATCAGGAGTATGTAGTTTTGGCCAATCCTGCC
>CAVQTW010000026.1:0-44850 GCA_963716705.1 uncultured Alphaproteobacteria bacterium | reverse complement strand
CAGGTCGCGCCGATGCAGCGGGAACATGACCGAGATGCGGGTGCCATCGTCGCCGGTGATCTCGGCCTCCCCGCCAAGATGGCTCGCGAAGCCTTCGATCAGCCGCATGCCGAGGCCATCGCCGTCGGGGTCCGCGGCCATCTCATCCAGCCCGATCCCGTCATCCTCGATCACCAGATGGGCGGTGTCGTCCTCGACATGCAGGGAGATGCCGATGCGGCCGTGCCGGCCATCGGGGAAGCCATGCCGCATCGCGTTGCTGACCGCTTCGGTCAACAACAGCGCCAGCGAGATGGCCTGGTCGGAGCCCATCTCGACATCCTCGGTATTGATTTCGATGTCGACGCCCGAATCCGGCCCCGCGCCAAGCGCATCGCCGAGCTGGTGCGACAACTCCACCAGGAAGGGCCGCAGCGAGATGCGCTCGAAGGTCTGATGCAGATAAAGGTGCCGGTGCAGCGTCGCGAGCGCCTGCACCCGGTCGCGTGCCACGGCAAACTCCGCCCTTGCGGCAGGGCTGCGCAGCCGGTCCGCCTGCAGGTTCAACAGCGAGGCGACGACCTGCAGGTTGTTCTTCACACGATGATGGATCTCGGCCATCAGCAGGTCGCGCTGGTGCAGCGCGTGTGTCAGCGCTACCTCGCGTTCCTGCAGCGCGGCCGTGGCGGTGACGAGGGCGCGATCGATCTCACGAACCTCGAACGGACCACCGGTCTGTGGACCCGTCTCGAAGCCGGTGCCGGGATTCCAGTCGCGCACCCGCGCGGCGAGCCGCCGAAACGGTCGCGACACGCCGAATTCCACGCCGACCAGGATCGCGATGAGGCAGGCGACGAGAAACAGGCCCAGTTCCAGCAGGCGTCCGGCGAAGGCGGCCCAGGCGGCCTGCTGCGCGCTGTTCATCGAGACGCCGGCGAGCAGCCGCAACCCCGGTTCGAGCGCGACAATCGACCAGGCGTATTGCTGGCCATCACGGGCGGTGCCGACAGCGTCATCTCCGGCGCGGCGAGCATCGGCGCCAGCATGCGGGCGGCGGCATCGCCAGTGCGCGGCTGGCGCCGATCGGCAGCATCGATCCGTCGGCATCGAGCAGCCACACATCGCTCCCGCCCGCGATCGGCGCTTCGTCGCCGCCGCGCAGGAAGAAGTCCAGGTAAAGGCTGCCGCCGACGATCGCCCGCAGCCGGCCTTGGGCATCGAGGATGGGCGCAGCCGCGGGCAGCACGGCGCGGTGGGACACGACACCGATGGTGAACTGGCCGACGACGAATTCCCGCGTCCGCTGCATTTCAACGACGTAGTCGAGATCGGCGTAGCTGCGGCCGCGTGGCGCCGGCAGGCCGCTGCACAGCAGCCGCCCCTCCCCGTCGAGGATCCAGAAATTCGAGTACCGGGTCGGTGTCAGGTCACGCAATTCGGCGAGTTCGCGGTCGCAGTCGTCTGGCGCCAACGCCAGAAGTCGATCGGAACGCGCAAGTCCCGTCACAACCTGCCGCAAACCGTCGAGCGCCGCGCCGTGCCGCGCTGCGGCTACCTCGCGCAGGATGACGGCGTCACGTGGTCCGGTCGAACTGGCAGTACGAAAGGACGACCATGCATTGTTGAGGGCGATGGCGGCGATCGGGATGGTCGCCGCAGCCACCAGCGCGAGCAACCGTCCGCGTACCCCGCCCAGTACCTGTGTCCAGCGGCGGCGGCGCCTGGGCGGCGGCGCGCCGCCTTCCGTCACTTCCCGCGATCCTGCTCGATCAGCCGCAGCAGCTCGGGCGGGATCGGCTCGCGGGCCACGTCGTCGAACATCTGGTGCAGGCCGCGGCGCAACCAGATGTCGAAGGCGGCATCTGGCCCAACCTTCTTGCCGGCACGCGACCGCGCTGCCCCGTCTGCTCCGGACACAGTATCAGTTCCCTTGTCTTCAGGCTCAGCCATCACATCCCATGTCGCACCACCGCCGACGCCGTGTCAGCGCGCTTCACGTTTTCGCGCGAGACCTTACCCGGCGCCCTGACCGAAGCGCCAGCGCCACGACGACGCTTCGGGGAACCGGGCTGGCCGGGATCACCCATAAGGCGCGCCTCCAGCGTGCAGCGCGCGCGGAAGACGCGGCACTTCATGGTGCCGACGGCGCACCCCGTCGCGGCAGCGGCTTCTTCATAGGAAAGCCCCTGGATCGTCACCATGACCAGCGCGGTGCGCTGGTCAGCCGGCAGCTTCGCCATTTCGATGCGCAATTCCCGCAGCGCCAGGTTGTCCTCCTGGCTCGCGGGTCGCGCAAACGCCTCGGCCGGCGCGTCATCCATGTCCACGGTTTCACGGCGTCGGCGCCGGTCCGAGATGAAGCGGTTGCGCAGGATGCGATACATCCAGGCGCCGAAATTGGTGCCCGGGGCGAAGCTGGCCTGGGCGGCCAGGGCGTTGGTCACGGCGGCCTGGACCAGGTCGTCGGCATCGGCCCGGTTGCGGGTCAATGACAAGGCCTGGACCCGCAGCTTCGGCAGCAGGGCCACCAGCGCATCGTGGAAGGACGGGCCGGGGTCGCCCGCGACAACGGGCTGGTCGGCAATGTCGAGTTCGATGGTCATGATGGACAAACGGCTGGCCGGAGCGCCGGGTTGCCTTTCCGCCATCACAATATTGCGAACCTGATCTGCGACCTTTGCATGCAACGCCAGGCGGGTCCCGTTCGTTACCTGTTCCATGAGAGGGACACGTCGTTCGGCGTTGGGGCGAAACTCAGAGATTCGCGGCCAGATTGCGCGCCAGCGTCGCGCGCGCGCGGGACACGCGTGCCTTTACCGTGCCCTCCGGCACGCCGGTGATGGCGGCGGCCGCGGCGATATCCATTTCGAGCGCAGCGACCAGGATCAGAGCCTCCCGCTGGATCGGTGGCAAAGCCGCCAGCGCGGCGTCAAGGTCGTGAAGCGCATCGCGGCCCGCCTGGATCGGTGCGGTCGGTTGTGGTGGCGGCAGCGCCGCGAGCCCGCGCTGTTCGACCCGCCGGCGCCGCTCCTGGTCGAGGAACAGATTGCGCAGCATCCGGAAGGTCCAGGCGCGCAGGTCTGTACCCACGGTCCAGGCCTCCTGACGTTCGAGCGCACGCATCACCGTGTCCTGCACCAGATCATCCGAGCGGGCGACATCGCGGGCCAGAAATCGGGCGAAGGCGCGCAGCTGCGGCACCAGCGCCACGATGGCCTCGCGATAGGCGCCGTCATTCCCCGTCATTCCCCGCCGCGTCGAACTGCTATCATTGCCGTGACCATAATGCCGTTGCCGAAGGTGCCAAGATGAACGCGATCCCCCAGACCGAGTTGCTCCGCGCACTGCCTTATGCGCGGCGCTATGCGCGGGCCCTGACCGGCGCCCGCGACAGTGGCGATGCGCTCGTCGCCACCGCCCTGTCCGCGCCGCTGCCGGACGTCGCACCGCGCCTGGCGCTCTATGCCGCGGTCGCACGGTCGGTGACGGCAGCGGCATCCGGCGCCGGGCCGGACACGATGCAGCGCCACCTGCTGCTGCTCACGGCGCTCGAGGACCTGTCGCTCGCGGATGCCGCGGTCATCCTCGACATCGACCAGGCGACCGCGCACCGGGAATTCGAGGCCGGGCGCGCCGCGTTGCGCGCAACCGCCGCCACCGACGTCCTGGTGATCGAGGATGAACCGGTCATCGCGCTCGACATCAAGCGTCTGGTGGAGAGCTGCGGCCACCGCGTCGTCGGCATCGCTGCCAGCGAGGCGGCGGCGGTGCGGCTCGCGGCGGAGAAGCGCCCGGGCCTGATCCTTGCCGACATCAATCTCGGCCGCGGCGGGGATGGCAGCCATGCGGTGGCGCGCATCCAGACTGCCATGCCCGTGCCGGTGATCTTCGTCACCGCCTATCCCGAGAAACTGCTGACGGCGGAAGGCATGGAGCCCGCCTTCATCATCAGCAAGCCGTTCGAACCGCTCGCCCTCGCCATCGCGACCTTCCAGGCGGTGAATGGCGCCCCTGTGCTGCCGGCATCGTGACGCGTTCAGGCGCGCCGCTCCGCGCATAGCCGACGCGAGTGGCAACCTTCGACGGCACCGGGCGTTGTCATGCCGAGGCCGCCACGTCGGCGGCTGTTCGACAGGAGAAAGCCATGAACAGAGATCAGATCTCCGGCAACTGGAAGCAGCTCACCGGCAAGGTCAAGGAGCAGTGGGGCAAGCTGACCGATGACGACATGGCCATGATCGAGGGCCAGCGCGACCAGCTGGTCGGGCGTGTCCAGGAACGCTACGGCATCGCCAAGGAAAAGGCCGAGGAGCAGGTGTCCGAATGGGAACGCAAGCTTTGACCTGACGCGCCGCGCGCGTGATGCAATGGACGCCGTCGGGGCAACCCGGCGGCGTTCTGCTTTTCGTGCAACCCGCAGCCTCACCTCGCGTTGCAATGCCACGAACGCAACGGAGAACAGCAATGCTCTACTGGACCCTGATCTTCCTGGTGGTCGCCATCGTCGCCGGCGTGCTCGGCTTCGGCGGCATCGCTTCCGCTGCGAGTGGGATTGCCAAGGTCCTGTTCGTCATTTTCCTTGTGCTGTTCCTGGTCTCGCTGGTCGTCGGGCGCGGCTACGCGGGCTGATGCGGCCAGGGCCCGGCGGCGCGGCCTTCGCAGGCCCGCCGCAGGCATAGCGACCATTCGGGCGATACGGCCCGGCCATCCGGGCAGCGACGACGCTGACCCATGCCCGACCAGCCTGGGACAGTGGCCGCACCCATCCGGCCCGCGACCAACGAGATGCGCGGCGTTTGGCGATGGGTGCGGCAATGGCTGGCCGCAGAGGATCGCGGCCATGCGCGCCTGCTGATCGTCGAGGTTGCCGCCCTGACGCTCGCGCAGGTCGCCGCGCAGACGACATTGAGCGCATCGCGCAGCGCATCACCGCGGGCGCGCAGTGCCTCGGCCGCGGCATCGTCGAAGATCTCGCCCATCGCGACGCAGCCCGCCCTCGGTCCAGGGCCGGTTCGGGCCGCGCTCCATGCCAAGCACGGTGCCGGGGCCGCGCTGGAACACCTCCCCGTAATGTCCCACCTGGCGCACCACCTCGAAAGCCCAGGAGGCTGGCAGGCCCCAACCGGTGCCGACATTCTCGGTGAGACCAATAAAGCGGCGGATTTTGGGGTCCTGCGGCGTCACGCCTCGGTCGGATCACGGTAGGCCAGCAGCCGCAGGGCGTTCGCCACGACAAGCAGGGTGGAGCCCTCGTGGAACACCACCGCTGCACCAAGTTGAAGGCCGAACAGCGTCGCCGGTACCAGCACAGCCACCATGCCCAGGCTAATCCACAGATTCTGCCGGATGATGCGGTTGGTGCTTCGGCTCAGCCCGATCACGAAGGGCAGGCGCGTCAAATCATCACCCATCAGGGCCACGTCAGCGGTTTCCAGCGCCACATCCGAACCCGCGGCACCCATGGCGATGCCCACTGTCGCATGCGCCATGGCGGGCGCGTCGTTCACGCCATCGCCCACCATCGCCACGTCCTGCTCGGTTCGAAAGCGCTGGATAGCCGCGACCTTATCTTCGGGCATCAGATCGCCCCAGGCCTCGTCCAGCCCGACCTGCTGCGCAACCGCCTCGGCGACACGGACGTTGTCGCCCGACATCATGACCATGCGTGAAATGCCGAGCCTGCGCAGGCGCAGGATTACCCCCGCCGCGGCGTCGCGCGGCGCGTCCATCAAGCCGATGGCGCCCAGATACTGTTCGCCCTGCCGGACGACCATCGTGGTGCGGCCGCGTTGCTCGAGGTCGGCGATCATGGCCTGAACCTCCGTGGTCGGCGGTGGCCCTTCGATCTCCGCGAAAAGCGCAGCCTTGCCGACATGGACAGAATCGGCGCCGATCCGGGCTGAAAGGCCGCGGCCGGTGATGCTCCGCACCTCCTCGGCCGCCGGCACCGCGGCCTCCGCACCCAGCCTCGCCCGTCCATCGCGGACGACGGCGGCGGCAAGGGGGTGGTCGCTGAGCGCCTCGACGGCGACAGCGACTGCCAACAAGGAATGCTCGTCAACGCCCGGTGCGGGGAGCACATCCGTCACCCGCGGCTTGCCCTCGGTGAGTGTGCCTGTCTTGTCGAAGGCGATGGCGCCCAGCTTGCCGAGATTCTCCAATGGCCCACCACCCTTCACCAGCACCCCGCCTCGTGCGGCGCGCGCGATGCCGGACAGCACCGCACTCGGCGTCGAGATGGCCAGCGCGCAGGGGCTGGCGGCGACCAGCACCGCCATGGCGCGATAGAAGCTCTCGCCGAAGCCCTCGTCGATCACCATCCAGGCAAACAGCAGCACCACGACGCAGACCAGGACGACCGGCACGAATATCCGCTCGAAGCGATCCGTGAAGCGCTGGGTGGGCGATTTCTGGGCCTCGGCCTCGTTCACCATGCGTACCAGGCGCGCGAGCGAGCTATCCGCCGCCAGCCGGGTGACCTGCACGTCCAGTGCGCCGGCGCCATTGATCGTGCCGGCAAAGACGCGGTTCTCGGCCAGCAATGTTTCTGGCCGGCGTGCAGCGCGAACCGCGTCCTCCACCGCACGTTTGTCCACCGGCACGCTTTCGCCAGTGATCGGCGCCTGGTCGACGCTGCTCTCGCCGAGGACCACGAAGCCGTCGGCCGGAATGCGCGTGTTGGGGCGCACAAGGATCGTATCGGCTACGACAAGCTCCGCGACGGGCACCTCCTGCACCATATCGCCACGCCGGAGTTCCGCAGTCGGCGGCGCGAGATCGGCCAAGGCCTCAATCGCCCGGCGCGCGCGCCCCATGGCGTAGTGCTCCAGCGCATGCCCGATGCTGAAGAGAAACAGCAGCAGGGCGCCCTCGGCCCATTTGTCCAGCGCGGCCGCACCCGCCGCGGCGACCAGCATCAGCGTGTCGATCTCGAAGCGGCCGAGGCGGATCGTGTCGATGGCCTCGCGCAGTGTGAAATAGCCGCCAAAGACATAGGCGCCGACATAGAGCGCCAAAGGCAGCCAAGCCTGCGCGTCGGGCAGCCAGGAGGCCAGGTAGCCCGAGACCAGCAGCGCACCGCTCAGCAGCGCGAAGATCAGTTCGGAATTCGCACCAAACGGGCCGCCATGCTCGTGGTCATGGCCATGCTCGTCATGCGCGGCGGCGCCAGACAGACGCACGCCCATGTCGTTGAGCGCATTGCGCAGAGTGGCTTCGGACGTCGCCGTGCGGTCGAATTCGATTCGCACCGGCCCTGCCGCCGACGCATCCGCTTCCATGACTCCAGGCAAGCGGGTCAGCAGGTCGGTAACGGTACGGGCCCGCCGTTCATCCTGAAGTCCTTCCACATCCCACAGGATGTGGCCGAAGCGCTGCGTCAGCCGGGCACCGGCTCCCAGCGCGATCTCGCGGACACGGGCAAGACTCGTCACACCCGGGTCATAGTGGATGCAGAGCTGGGCGGGGTGGCCGTCAAGCGCGGGGACGACATGGGCCTGGCCAATGCCGTCGCGACCATTCAGGTCGTTGATCAGGCGCCAGACGCAGGCATCGGCTTCGCCCGGAGCGTCGGGCAGGAGGATTCCAAGGTCGAGCTTGAGGCGCTTCGCCAGCGTGTCGCTCACCAGCGGGCGGTCTGCCAGCGCGGCCCGGCCGCGAGTGTCACGCCGTGATCCAGCGCGCGACATCCTCGGCCTTCGGCAGGCCTCCCGCATGCACGACCTTGCCGTCCACCACGAGGCCGGGCGTCGAGGCGATGCCGTAGCCCGCGATCTCGGCGTAGTCGGTCACCTTCTCCACGGTGACCTCCACGCCGGCCTTCGTGGCGGCATCCTTCACCATCTGCATGGCCGCATCGCAGCGTTTGCAGCCCGGGCCGAGCACCTTCACGTTCTTCATCACGGTATTCCTTCACGCGAAAAGCAGGTTGAACAGGAAGCCCACGGCGAGGATGCCGGTCGCCACGACGCCGACGAAGACGGCGATCAGCTTCACCGACAGCACCTTGCGCAGGATGATCATCTCCGGCAGCGACAGTGCGATCACCGACATCATGAACGCCAGCACCGTGCCGAGCGCCGCACCCTTGCCGAGCAGCGCCTCGACCACGGGAATGATGCCGGCCGCGTTGGAATACATCGGGACGCCGACCAGCACGGCGGCCGGCACCGACCACCAGGCGTCCTTGCCCATGATCGAGGCGAGCAGGTCCTCCGGCGCGTAGCCATGGATGAGCGCGCCGACGGCAATGCCGGCGATGATCCAGTACCAGACGCGGCCGACAATCTCCTTCACGGCGTCCAGGCCGGCACGGATGCGATCGGGCCAGGTGATGGTGACGTCCGGCAGGTTCGCGGTGCCGGCATGGATCTTCAGCACCCAGGGTTCCAGCCAGGATTCCAGCTTCAGCTTTCCGATGACCCAGCCCGCCGTGATCGCGATGCCCAGGCCGAAGCCGAGATAGGTCAGCGCCACCTTCCAGCCGAGCAGCGCGAACAGGAGGCCGAGCGCGACCTCATTCACCATCGGAGCGGCGATCAGGAAGGAGAAGGTCACGCCAAGGGGCACGCCGGCCGAGACGAAGCCGATGAAGAGAGGCACGGCGGAGCAGGAGCAGAAGGGTGTGACGATGCCCAGCGAAGCCGCCATGGCATTGCCTACGCCCTCGCGCCGCCCGGCCAGCAAGGCGCGCGTGCGCTCAGGGGAGAAGAAGGAACGCACCACGCCCATGGCAAACACCACCAGCGTCAGAAGCAGCAGCACCTTCGGCGTGTCGTAGAGGAAGAAGGCTATCGACTGGCCCAGATGGCTCGCTGGATCGACCGGCAGCAGCGACACCGCCCAATCCGAAAACGGGACCAGCTGGCTGTAGAGGGCGGCCCAGACAGCCAGGCCAACCAAGGTGCCGGCCAGCCATGGCACAGGCGATGGCTGACGGATTGTCGTGGTGCTCATGCGGCGAGGCTTTCCTGGCGGAAGGGCAGCTCAAGTGCCGCCTCGAGAAGGTGGCGCACTGCGGGCGGCATGCCGGGGTTGAGCCGGTAGCGGACCCATTGCGCGTCCCGCCGGTCCACCACCAGCCCGGCCTGGCGCAGCGTCACCATGTGGCGGGACATGCGCGACTGGCTGGCGCCGAGCAGCTCCATGAGCTCGCAGACGCAATGCTCCTGGCCGTCGCGCAGGAGGCGTAGGGCGGAGAGACGGGTGGGTTCGGCCAGGGCGGCCAGGAGGGCGATCGGATCGTGCATGGCGCTGAATTTATGCGCCCATGCGCATATGCCGTTCCCCGCGTTTATCGCATGACCGCCATGTCCAGGTGCTTCACGCAATCCGTTCAAGAGATCGGGCGATGCCCTGGCCGCCACCGATGCACAGCGTGACCAGCCCGCGCGTCTGGCCTGGCCGCGCCATGCCGTGCAGCAACCGCGTGGTGAGCACCGCCCCGGAAGCGCCGATCGGATGGCCATGGGCGATGGCACCGCCCTCGGGGTTCACCGCTTCTTCGCGCAGCCCCGTCTCGCGCATCATCCGCATGGAAGCCTGCTCACCGATGGCGGCGCGGCACACGGCCTGGGCGCAGGATTGCGAGTACGACATCGCCTGGACCAACACCTACCTCGTCGGCATCGACTATCTGATCATCGACAGCGCCATCATCCGCGCCCACCAGCACGCCGCCGGCGCCAAAAAGGGGGGTCTGAAGATCAGGCCCTTGGCCGCTCGCGCGGTGGCCTGAGCACCAAGATCCACCTGGCCGTCCGGGGCCTTGGCGCGCCGGTGCGCCTGGCCCTGACCGGTGGGCAGCGTGGCGACTGTCCGCAGGCCTGCGGGCTGATTGAGCGGACTGCCCGCCGAAGTCGTCATGGCCGACGCGGCCTACGACGCCGACCCACTCCGCCAAGCCATCGCCGTCATTCCCAACAACCCTTCCGGTTCCCGACGATACCCGCTCGCCAAGCACCTCTACGCACAGCGTCACCTGATCGAGTGAATATGATCGTGAAAACAATGGGTTGGAGACGTCGCCGCGAGCCAGGGCGAACGGAAGCGGCTCTAGCCGCCCACCGCCGCGAAGCGGTCCACCCGGAAGGCCTCCAGTGGGATATCCGTCCGCCCGTCGAGCACGAGCTCGGCCATGATGGCGCCGATCGCCGGTCCCAGCTGGAAGCCGTGCCCGGAAAACCCGAAGGCGTGGAAAAGCCCGGGCGTCGTGCGGCTCGGCCCGATGACGGGAATGGCGTCGGGCATCTTGCCGTCGATTCCGGTCCAGGTGCGGATCACCTGGGCGCCGGCCAGCGCCGGCACGAGCTGCACGGCGAGCGCCATGCCGCGCATCGTCACCTCCGGCAGTGGTCGTGACCACGGGACGGCGGGGTCGCATTCGGCGTGGCCACCGCCAAGAATGACGTTCCCCCGCGGGATCTGCCGCAGATAGACATTGCCGCCGACCACGCCGAGATTGGGCTGGATGAAATAGGGCAGCGGCTCTGTCACCATCATGTTCGGCGCCAGCGGCGCGATGGGCACCGCCTCGCCGAAGCGCTGGGCGACAGCGCCACCCCAATATCCCGCCATGTTCAGCAGCACCGGGGCGCTGAATGCCTCGCCCTGCTTCGTCCGCAGCGTGAAGCGCGTGCCGTCGTGCTCATGTGCCACCACCTCGGCATGCTCGCGGATATCGGCACCGGCCGCGCGCGCGGCATTGGCCAGCGCCGGCGAGAGCAACCGCGGATTGGCCGAGCCATCCTCCGGCGCGAAGGAGCCGGCAACGACGCGCGGGCCGAGCCATGGATACTCCCGATGGATCGCGTTGCGCCCCACCATGCGCAGCGGCAGCCCATGCGCCTTCGCGACATCGAGATAGGCGACGAGGTCGGCTTCCTCCCGCTCGTCGCGCGCCAGTTTCAGGTGGCCGGTCACGACGAATTCCGCATCCGTGCCGACGAGGTCCCTGAGCCGCCCCCAGATCTCGCGCGAGCGTCGCGCGATGGGCAGTTCCGCGGGATGGCGCCCCTGCTGGCGCACGCCGCCATAGTTCACGCCGGAGGCCTGGCCGCCGACCAGCCCGCGTTCCAGCAACACCGCGCGGACGCCGCGCTGCGCCAGGTGCAGCGCGGCCGAGCAGCCCGCGCCGCCGCCGCCCTGGATCAGCACATCGCATCCGGTCGTCATGGCGCGTCCACCGCGGCGGGAATGGGGATCGGCTTGACCGGCGGCTGCCCTCGCAGCCGGCCGAGCGCGGCGGCGTCGCACCCGAGTTCGGCCGCCAGGATCTCGACCGCGGCGGCGGCGCAAAGGCGCCCCTGGCAGCGGCCCATGCCCATGCGCGTGAACGCCTTCGCCCGGTTCACCTCGCGCGCCGGGCCCACCGCCGCCTCGGCGTGCGCGGCGGCGCGCAGCCCGCCCACGCGCAGCCCCTCGCAGCGGCACAGGATGGTATCGTCGTCCAGCCCACGGGCAAGCGCGGCGGGAAAGGGAAAGGCGCGCTCCAGTGCCGCGCGGAAGCGCGCCTGGGCCGCCAGGCGGCGGTCCAGCACCACGGCCTGCAGCACATCCACCGGCATCCCGCCATCCTGGAGCACGGCGAGGGCCGCGCGTGCGCCGGCGAGCTCCGCCACCTCCGCCCCGCCGATGCCCGCGCCATCGCCCGCGAGGTAGATGCCCGCCACCGGGGTGCGCCCCGCCGCGTCGGCATCGGGGCGCCAATCCTGCTGCAAGGGGTCGCGACGGAACGGCACGCCGGCGAGATCCGCGAGCTGCGCCTCCGGCTTCAGCCCCCAGCCCATGGCCGCGGCATCGCAGGCGACCCGATGCTCGCGTCCCGACGCATTGCGCCACGTGACGCCGGCCACACCCTGCGAGGCGCCTTCGATCGCAAGCGGCGTGACGCCTTCGGCGATCCGCACGCCGCGGGCGCGCAGCCAGGCCGTAAAGTAAAGCCCCTTCGCGAAGGTGGCACCGCCCAGCAACAACCCTGGCGCCGCGCGTGCCTTGGTGGCGAAGGGCGTCGTGTCGAGCACCGCCGCCACCTGCGCCCCCGCCTTCGCATACTGGTACGCGATCAGCCACAGCAGCGGGCCGGTGCCGAGGAACACGACGCGCCGGCCGATGGCGCAGCCCTGCGTCTTGAGCGCGATCTGCGCGGCGCCGAGCGTGGCCACGCCGGGCAGCGTCCAGCCCGGCAGGGGTATCACACGGTCCATCGCGCCGGTGCACAGGATGGCGGCGTCATAGGGAATATCCGCCTGCTGGCCGCGCTGGATCGTGTGCAGCGTTCGTGCGGCGGGGCGGATGTGCCAGGCGAGTGTTTCCGGCCGCCAGTCGCAGCGCGCCTTCAGCGCATCCAGCGTCCGGTGCAACGCCGTGGCGCGCCCCGCCTCGAAACCATAGAGCGTGCGCGCATCGCCGTTCACGCCGGGTGGCGGCCGCTGGTAGATGCGCCCGCCACCATCCGGCGCCTCGTCGATCCAGATGGGCGAAAGGCCGGCGGCCACCAGGCGCTCCACGGCACGCACCCCGGCCGGGCCGGCGCCGACCACCACGGTCTTCATGCGCGCCGCACCTCCATGCCGTGCTGCGCGAGCGTGGCACAGGCGCGCACGCGGCCGAGCCCTGCCACCACGACCCAGCAATCCTGGCAGGCGCCCATGAGGCAGAAGCCGGCGCGCGGGCCATCGCCGAACTCACTGTCGCGCAGATAGCCCGCACCGCCGGCGAGCAGCGCGGTGAGCAGCGTGTCGCCCTGCTGCGCCTCGATGGCCGCACCCTCCAGCGTCAGCGTCAGCGGGGGTCGCGACCTGTCGCGCAGGCGAACGAGTTTCACAGCATGTCCTCGTGGCGGCAATTGACCAGCAACTCGGCCACTGTCGCGGTGTTGGGCAGGCGCAGCACCGTCTCGACGAGCACGGCGAGGTCCTCCGGCCGCGACATCGCCCCGCGCGGTACCTTCGTGACATGCGCTGTCATGTCGGTATCGACGAAGCCGGGGCACAGCGCGGTGGCGCGGATGCCGTGCTCCCACCCGGCGCGCCGCACCTCCTGTGTCAGCGCCATCACCGCGAACTTGCTCATCGCATAGCCGAGATTGTCGTTGCGCACGCGCTTGCCCGACAGGGAGGAGATGTTCACCACGCGCCCCTCGCCCGCCGCCACCAGATGCGGCCAGGCGGCGCGGATGACACGCATCGGCCCCTTGGCATTGACGGTCCACATCGCGTCGAATGCGGTCTCGTCCGCGTCGAACAGCGTGCCGCGCGGGTTGATCCCGGCCGCGTTCACCAGCGCGTCGATGCGCCCGTGGCGCGCCATGGTGGCGCTCACCCAGGCCTCGGCGCTGCCGGCCTCGGCGGCCTCGAAGGCGTGGCCCGCCAGGCGCTCATGCGCGGCGAGGCGGGAAGGGTCGCGCACCCCGGCACTGACGGTGTAGCCGGCGGCGAGCAGGCGCGCCGCCACGGCGGCACCGATGCCCCGCGCGGCGCCGGAGACCATCACCACGCGGCCAGCCGGATCCAGCATCCACCAATTCCCTCCGGTCGCTGCGATGCGTCAACGCACTCGCCCGCGGGCCAACCTTGCGGGGTCCGCCGTGGCGACGCAATCCGGGTATGCCACGGCTGGCCCGGCTACAGCCTTCAGCACGACGATGCGTCGTTCGCGCTGTGCGGCACATGCGCGCATGGGCGAGGAGCCGATCGCACCGCACGCTTCCCGCGCGACCAACGGCACAGCGCGGCATGCGCTCTCAGGGGCGAAGCAGGATCTTCGGCACTGCCGCGCGCCCCAGGCCTTCAGATACAGCGCCGCCAGCAGCCCGATCGCACCGCCACCCATGACCAGGCTGCGCGCCTCCGCGATGGCAAGCCCCCTGCCGGCGGAACCGCCCGTCACCAGCGCGACCCGCCCATCGAGACGCAAGCCCGCCAGTACGCTCACGTCTGCACGGGCTCGCCGAGCGGCAGGTTGTGTCCAGGATACCATTTCGCGAGCCGCAGGTCGGCGGTGCGCGCATGCGCCTCCATCCCTTCCAGCCGCGAGATGCGTGCCGTCACCTCCGACAGGCGCTTCGCACCCTCCCGTGTCGCCTGCTGCCAGGTCAGCGGCTTGAGGAACTTGTGCACCGACAGACCCGCGGAATACCGCGCGGCGGCCTTGGTCGGCAGCACATGGTTCGGCCCGCTGCACTTGTCGCCGAAGGCGACGGTGCTTTCCTCGCCAAGGAACAGGCTGCCGTAGTTCACCAGCCGCTCGCGCCACCAGGCCAGGTCGGCGCACTGCACCTCGAGGTGTTCGCAGGCATAGCGGTCGGACAGCGCGGCGGCCTCCTCGCGCGTGTCGCATAGCGCGATCTCGCCATAGTCGCGCCAGGCGGCACCGCCCGCATCGCGTGCGGTCGGCGGCAGCGCGTCGATCAGCGCGGGGATGCGTGCGGCCACTGCCTCGGCCAGGCCGCGGTCCAGCGCGATGAGCCAGGCTGGGCTCTCATGCCCGTGCTCCACCTGCCCCACGAGGTCGGCCGCCACGATGTCCGGGTCGGCGGTGCCGTCGGCGATCACACAGACCTCGGACGGCCCGGCGAACACGTCGATGCCCACGCGTCCGAACAGCATGCGCTTCGCCTCGGCGACGAACTTGTTCCCCGGCCCGACGATGACATCCGCCGCGCGGCCGCCGAAAAGGCCGAAGGCCAGCGCGGCGATCGCCTGCACGCCGCCGAGCGTCAGGATCCGGTCCGCCCCCGCGCGATGCATCGCGTAGAGCACCATCGGGTGGATCGGCCCGCCCCGGAAGGGCGCGCTGCACGCCACCACGTGCTTCACGCCCGCCGCCTTGGCGGTCGCGATGCCCATGTAGGCGCTCGCGATGTGTGCGTAGCGCCCGGTCGGCACGTAGGCGCCGACACATTCCACCGGCACCACCTTCTGGCCCGCCGTCACACCGGGTGCGACCTCCAAGGTGAAGTCGGTGATGCTGGCGCGCTGCGCCTGCGCGAAGCGGCGCACATTGGCGATGGCCGCGTCTATATCCTCGCGCGCCTGCGCCGGCACCGCGGCGACGACGCGCTCGACCTCCTCCGGTTCGATCACGATCGCGCCGCGCCAGCCATCGAGCCTGGCCGCGTAGTCGCGTACGGCGTCCTCGCCGCCGGCCTCGATTGCGGCGATCATCGCGCCGGCAACGTCGCGTGCCGCCGTTTCGTTGCTCGCGGGCGTGCGTTCCGCCCGTTTCAGCCAGCTCACCGTCATGCCGGCGCCTCCGGTTGCGAATGCGCATTCGCGAAGCTGCGAAGGCGCGGGTTGTCGGCGGTGCGCTTCAGGACCTCGCGGGTCAAGCCGGCGCGCACAACGCGCACCTGCCGCCCCGTGCCCGTCGGCGTCAGGTATGGGCCGTGCCCCGTGCGCAGGTCGGCCGTGTGGCGTTCCCGGCCGCGGCGCGCGGCTCGGGCAGCGTCACGCGGCCCTGCCCCTCGAGGCACGTCCTCGGCGCGAAAGTCGCCGCGCGTGTCGCTTCACCCCCGCCGCACGTTCCAGAACATGTTCACCGAGCCATGCAGCACGCCCTTGATGTCGGTGCGGATCGCGCCGTCGGAGAAGGTGCGCCCCAGCGGGATGGTCGGCACCATCTCCAGCGCGCGCTGCTGGGCGGCGAGGAAGGCCGCATCGGCCGCCTCGGCCGACCCGGCGCTGAGCCATGTCTGCACCAGTTCCTCCGTGCGCGGATCGCTGAACCAGCCCCACCAGCCGGTGCTTCCCAATCCGCGCGTGGTCGCGTTGGTGGCGGGGTTGTCGATCGAGATCGCCGGCCAGTTCGTGCAGGCGATGCTCCACCCGCCCTGTTCCACCGGGTTCTTCGAGATGCGTCGCTGCACGACCGTTCCCCAGTCCAGTTCCTGCAGGTCCACATTCATCCCGATGCGACGCAGCAGGTCGGCGGCCAGCACGCCATGCGCGTGGATCGAGGCGATGTCGGTCGGGTTGATGATGACCACCCGCTCCCCCTTGTAGCCGGCCTCGATCACCGCGCGCTTCGCTGCCTCGACATCGAGCGAGCCCATCACCTCCCGCCCGACTTCGCTCACGCCTGGCATGCCGCAGGGATACATCGACCGGCAGACCTCGCCATCCTCCGGCCGTGCCGTGACCGACTGGATGAAGGGCACCTGGTCGATCGCCTTCAGCACCGCCTGGCGCAGCGCCACATTGTTGAAGGGTGCGGTCAGGTGGTTGAAGCGCAGCACCGCGAGCACGCCGTAGGGGTCGCCGCGGAACAGCTCCACCCGCGGGTTGCGCGCCACGCGCTCGGCGAGTTCGGGCAGCACCGTCGCCACCCAGTCCACTTCACCCGCCTGGATCGCCGCTGCGGCGGTCGCGGGGTCGGGGATCACCTGCCATTCCAGCCGGTCGAAATTCACCACCTTGCCGCCGGAGGTCCAGGCCGGCGCCTCGGCGCGCGGCACGTAGTCGGCGAATTTCTCGTACACCATCCGCGAGCCCGAGACGTATTCCTCGCGCACGAAGCGGAACGGGCCGGAGCCGATCATCTCCGTCACCTGCGCCACCGGGCTGGTCTTGGCCAGGCGCTCGGGCATGATCATCGCCGGCGAGGAATGCGGCTTGCCGATCGCATGCAGCAGCCGCCCGAACGGTCGCGTCAGCTTGATGACGATGGTCTTGTCGTCCTTTGCGCCGAAGCTCTCGGTCGCGGCACCCAGGGCCTGGCCGAAGCTGTCGCGCTTGGACCAGCGGTTCAGGCTCTCCGCGCAGTCGCGCGCGCGCACCGGTTCCCCGTCATGGAACTTCAGCCCGTCGCGCAGCGTGATCTCCCAGGTCAGCCCATCGGCGGAAACCGTGTGGCCGGCGGCCATCTGCGGCACCGGATTGAGCGCGGCATCCATCCCGTACAGCGTGTCGAACACGCAGTAGCCATGGGTGATGGAGACCGCCGCCGGCGTGAACACCGGGTCCAGCACCGTGAGGTTGGTGCTCGGCACATAGCGCAGCGTGCTGGTCCGCCGCTGGGCCACCGCAGGCATGGACAGGAGCGGTACGGCAGTCGCGGATGTCAGGAGCGTTCTGCGATCGATCATGGTCATGCGTCCTTACCTGTTGTCGGCGAAGTGGTGCGCCGCGGGTCAGGCGGCGTCGGGTAGCGGCGCGGGTTCGTCCATGTCATCAGCAGGCCAGAACGGTCGCCGACGGTTCTCCCACGCCACGTCCTGCAGCCGGAGCGGCGTCCCGCCCGGTCCATGCAGGGCGATGAAGCCGACATCCGTGCCCAGCAGCTTGCGATAGTTCATCAGGTTCTTGAAGGAGGCCAGCTTGCAGGCGGTGATATCGATGCCGCAGGCGGCGTAGTGCTCGTCCATGTGTTCGTAGACAGCGTGGCTGGCCACGACCAGGCGCAGCCCGCCGGCCCCCAGCACCGCCGTCGGCCCCAGCCGCCCCGTCGCACCCGAGACAGGACCGCCGCGATAGGTGAACAGCCCGTCGCAAAGCCGTTCCACCCGCGCTCTCATCCGCACGGGCTTGAACCAGCGCCGGTCCTGCCACGCGCCGACCTCGAATTCCGCTTCCGCCCCTTCGCCAATATCGAACGCCTTCGCCGCCGCCGCGGGATCAACCAGGCAGAGCGCCGATGCCACCTCCGGCGCATGGGCCAGGATCGCCGCGAGCAGTGCAGGGGAATCGCCCGAGGCGCCGCCGCCGATCGAATCCGGCGCATCCACCAGCAGCACGCGGCCGGCCATCTGCAAGGCCGCCTGCACCGCATCCCCGGCGGCCATGGTCGGAAGCTCGAAGTCCCGCCGTCGGCGCCACATGTCGTCCAGGATTTCCTGGGCAACCGCCTCGGCCGCCGGCCCATCCGCGTCGGTGACGGCAAGGCCGGTGATCCCGACATCCGCCATGTCGAGCCACGGCTGCACCGGAAAGTAACTCACCGACAGCGCACGGCCTGCCGCTTCCATTGCGCGCGCATGGGCCGCGACATGTGCCATCGGCGCGTCGTCCAGCGTCGCGCCGCCCAGCACGGGAACGATGGCGTTGTACTTGCGGATCCGGGTCACGGGGCGGATTTCCCCGCGCATCGCGCGCAACAGCAGCCTCGCGGCACGCCCGCCGGTGTCGTAGGTGTCCACATGCGGATAGGTCTCGTAGCCGACCACGACATCCGCCGCGGCGACCATGCGCGGCGTTACATGCGCATGCAGGTCGAGGCTGATGGCGATCGGGATGCGAGGCCCGATCCGCGCGCGCACCGCGGCCAGCACCGCGCCCTCGGGGTCCTTCTCCACGGCGCAGATCATCGCGCCGTGCATCGCGATGTACACGCCATCCAGCGGCAGCGCGGCGGCGATGCCACCCGAAATGCGGGCCAGCGCCTCGTGGAAGAATGAATCCTCCACATGTCCGCCCGCGCCGCCCTTCGCCGCGAAGATCGGCACGAGGTCCACACCCGCATCACGCAGTGCGTGGATGCCGCCGGTCAGCGCCAGGTCCTTGCCTTCGACCGCCTGCAGGATCGCCTGGCCCTCGAAGATGCCGACCCGCGCGAAATCCTCGCGCCGCGCGACACGCAGCGAGAGGCTGTTGCCCTCATATTCGAAACTCGCGACGGCGACGCGCATCTCACCAATCCTGTCGCGTGATGCGCGCCCGAGGCACATGTGGCGAAGGCCGTCCCTCCGCTGGGCATCCCCGCGCTGCCGTGGGGATGATGAAGGCAGGAAAATTCGTCATGCAGCCAAAGTCTCGCCCACCAGCGCCCTGCCATCAATCGCAAGAGCAGATCCCGATCAGCTGGAATGACCTGATCGGGTGAAGATGCTCGCGAAAACGAACAGTCTGGGGCCGTTGCCGTGAGCCAAGCCAACCGGAAACGGCTCGAAAGGGCCGCGCCTCCACGCCTCGATGATGGCTTCGGCGAAGGTGCGCGCGTCGCGTTCGGTGCCCTGCTGAATGACGATCCGCATTCGCTCCGAAGGCGATCGCCATGTTCGGAGTCATCTGCCCATTCGCGGCAATGATGGCGGTGGCGCCGGTGCCAGCGCGGCCATGGGCCCATGCCCATGCACGCCCAGCATCGCCAACGGCAAGCGGTGATGTGCGGCGGGCGTCCGCCCGGCCCCGCCGTGCGGAGCCTGCGGCGCCGTTCAGACCGGCACGCCGCCCTGGAACCGCATGAACACGGCATGGCCGCCGGCGGCATCGAAGCCCAGCACGTCGTAGATGTCCGGCGCGCGGCCAGGCACCTCCATCCCCGGTGAACCGATCGGCATGCCAGGCACGGCGAGTCCGCGGATGCCGGCCGGGCGCTCCGCCAGAAGCCGCCTCACCGCCAGTGCCGGAACATGCCCTTCAAGCACGTAGCCCCCGACCAGCCCTGCATGGCAGGACAGGAGATCCCCCGGCGTGCCCAGTATGCGTCGCGCCGCGGCTACCGAGCGCACGACGTTGTCCTCGACGCGAAAGCCCGCCGCGCGCATGTGGTCCACCCATCCCGCGCAGCATCCGCAATTCGCATCCCGCCAGACCTCCAGGCGCGGCAGGGCCTCGGCCGAGGCAGGCTTGCGCAGCACAATGGCTGCGAGGCCGGCAGCCACCAGTGTCCTTCGTGCGGTCATCATCCTTCGTTCCTCTTTTCGTTCTCCAGTTTCGCCAGCGTTGGCGACGCCGGCAACCCATGGCTCAGGTTCAGCGTGCCGCCACGCTGCGCGACCGCGCGCGGCGTGATGGTGAGGTGAGGGCGCTGCCGCGCGCCGCGCGGATGGATCGGATGTGGCCCGCATCCCGGCATCCGGAATGCCCGGACCACCATCCTCGCCCATACGGCGATGCGCCTCCTGCGGCAGGCTGCCGGGCGCCATCAAGTCAGTGGTGCCGGTGGCGACCATGGGGCGACGCATGGGGCGTTTCGCTGCTGCCATATCCCCGCAACCGGTCGTAGGCAGCGATCTGGTCCTGGCTCAGCAACGCCGCCTGCGCCAGGTGCGTGCGCAGGTGTACGTCGCGCAACTGCCCTTGCAGCATGGCGATGCGGGCGGTGCGCGCGGAAAGGTCATCGGGCGTGATGGTGCGATCGCGGAAGGCCGCGTCCAGCGCGCGCTCCTCCCCGACCAACGCGACGCCGAGCGGGCGCGCGGCCGCCTGCATCTCCGCCATCAGGCTTCGCGTCGCCGCAAGCTGCCCGGCCGTCAGCCCCATCGCATCCGCCAGTTCGATGACATGCAGTGGCCCCGGCCAGCCATTCAGCTCGGCCGCCAGCGCCAGACCCATGCCGCGGCCGGCGAGCAGGTCTGCCTGCTGCTCGGCCGAAAGCGCGCGGATCGGCCGGTCCGTCATGCCGGCATATGGCGAGGGCGAATTGCCCCATGCAGGCAGTGCCAGGAACAGGGCACAGGTGGTCAGGATCCGGCGCATCGATCTCTCCTCAATTCTGATCAAGCGGCGTGAAGCGTGTCTGCACCGCAGGTTGGTCCGGCAAGGTGGACGTGACAAACGCGCGCATCCTGCGTGCCGTCGTGACGCCGCCGTGGCCTCTGCGGACATTGTGGCTGGCTGGTGCGCGGGCAATGCTTGCCGGGCGCCCGCCAGCCAGCAACCACCGCCCGCCGATGGGCGCGACGCAGCGGCCGGCGCTCGACATTTCATGGGTCACATGACCGCCTTCGGCGTTGCGCACCACCGCCTCGGCCGGCAGCGCGATGCCCTGCGGCGCAGCGGCTCCCGCCGGCGCCGGCGCGTCCGCATGCAGGTGGCGTTCATGGCTCGATGCCGCGCGGCCGCCTGCAACAGCGACAAGCGGGACGAGAAGCACCAGCCCAGTCAGCACACGCCTCTCCTGGAGCCCCGATGCGCAGTCGGGAACCTGACGGTCGGAGGCGTCTTGGGCAGTGCGTGATCATGAGAGGACATTGCGCCGGCGGCCAAGGGTCCGCGATGCGGCGCAACGGAGGGATCCTGTCCGCGCTCGTCGAAGGTGGGCTGCCGCATGCGGGCCGGTTCCGCCCGGCGGCGGATGCCCAGCGCCGCGCGTGCCTACGGCGCCGAAGCCACCTGCGCCACGCCGGCCGTCCGCAGGGTCTCAAACCACAGGCAGGGTTCGTCGCGCCCGCGCGACGGGCACCAGATGCGCCCCGCGCCGAGCGGCACCATGCCCAGCAGCCGCACCACCGCAAGCGAAGCGGCGTTGTCCGCCTGCACCGCCGCGCGCACGCGCTCCACATCCATGGTGCGGAAGGCTTCCTCGAGCGCGGCGGGCGCGGCCTCGCGCATCAGCCCCTGGCCCTGGAAGTCATGGCCGAGCCAATAGGTGATCAGCGCCGTCGTGCCGTCCCCCGGTGCGCGGGAGATGCTGATCCAGCCCAGCACCGCGCCATCGCTCCGCCGCTCGATCACCAGCGGCAGGGAGCGCCGTTCCGCCGCGGCCATGCGCACGCCGGCGATGCGGTCGAGCGCCATGTGCGGCGTATAGGGAACCGGCCAGGAGGCCAGGCGCAGGCTGATCGCCGCGTCCATCATGGAGGCCAGCGCATCCGCGTCGCGCGGTTCCGCGCAGCGCAACCGCAGCCGTGGCGTCTCGATCAACGGGAGCAGAACCGGTGCCACAACCATGTGGCGAAAATAGCCGGAAACGATTAACGGACCAACCGTTTCGCGATGCGCTCCGCGAATTTCCCGCGCGGCGGGTCGAACAGCCGCGCCAGGGAATACCGCCCATGCGTCACCCGCGCGCGCAGATGCGACAGGGTGCGGAACCCCTCCTCGCCATGCACCCGCCCATGGCCCGATTCGCCCACCCCGCCGAAGGCCAGGCCACTGAAGCCGACATACTCGATGCAACGCCCCGCCACGATCGCGCCGGCGCGCGTGGCCGCCGCGATCGCCGCCTCCTCCTGCGCCGAGGCGCCGAACAGGTAGATGGCGAGCGGCGCCGGTCGCGCGCCGATCCAGCCGATGACCTCTGCCAGATCCGCGCAGGGGCGCACCGGCAGGATGGGGCCGAACACCTCCTCCATCGCCAGCGGCGCATCGTCCGGCACGCGGGCCAGGGCCAGCGCACGCTGTCGCCCCGGTCCGTGGGCGCCGAGCGGCGTCAGCGTGGCGCCCTCCGACAGCCGATCCAGCCGCGCCACCTGCGCGTCGCTGACCACCGCCGTCTCGGGCAGCGCGATGCCGGTGGCGCGGCAGGCGGCCTCGAAGGCGGCGGCGTCGTGGCCCACCAGCAGCACGGTGTCGGGCGCCACGCAGGTCTGCCCGGCATTGAGCGCCTTGCCTGCCAGGATCTCGCGCGCCGCCACCGCCAAATCGGCACCAGGCAGCACCACGGCCGGGCACTTGCCGCCCAGTTCCAGCGTGACAGGCACGAGGTTCGCCGCGGCGGCCTGCGCCACACGCCGGCCGATCGTCGTGCTGCCGGTGAACACCACATGGTCCCAGGGCTGAGCCGCGAAGTCGGCGGCGATCCCGGCATCGCCGGTCACGCAGCGCGCGATGTCCGGGCCAAACGCCGCCTCCAGCACCTCGCCGATCAGCACCGCGCAGCGTGGCGCGAGTTCCGAGGGCTTCACCGCGATCCGGTTGCCCGCGGCGATGGCGTCGATCGCCGGCGTCAGCGCCAACTGCACCGGATAGTTCCACGGCGACATGATGGCCACGACGCCCTTGGGCACCGGCTCCAGCCGAGCCCGCGCCGGCCAGAACGGAAAGGGCACCGGCGCCGCGGCGCGGCCTGGCCCAGCGGCGCAGGTTGCGCCGCGCATACAACGCGGAATCCGCCACCAGCAGCGCATCTGCCAGCAGCGTCTCGATGCGCGATCGCCCGCCGAAATCGGCGTTCGCGGCGGTCGCGATATCCTCCGCCCGCCGCTTCACCTCGGCCGCCAGCCGCGCGAGCAGTTCGCGCCGCCGCGCAAGGTCGGGCGTGCCGTCGCGCGCTTCGGCGGCGCGCAGCCCGGCCAGCGCCTCGGCGGGGCTCATGCCGCCTGCCTCGTGCGCGGCAACCGCGACGCCAGCACCCTGGCCGCCGCCTCGCCCGAGCGTGCGGCGGCCTCGATGGTCGCGGGCAGGGCCGGCCAGGTCCAATCCCCGGCCAAGGCGAGGTTGCGCATCGGCCAGGCGCGGCGGCTGCGGCGGCATGCCCACGGCGTGGCGCGGCGTGGCGCGGCGTTCCTTCACCGCGCGGCAGGGCGGCGTGGCGGCGGGCCACTCGCCGGGCAGCGCGAAGGCCGCCGCCGCGCGGCGGATCTCCGCCCAGGCGCGCGGGCCGAGCACCGCCGCATCCTCCTCGGTTTCCGCATCCGCCGCGCTGACGGTCACGCTGACACCGGCCGGGCGCACCAGCACCCATTGCGTCAGCCCGCCGACGATGCCGATGAAGCGCACCGGCCCCGTGCCTCGATGCGCGAAATGCAGGTTCAGGATGGGCGCGTGGCGCTCGGGCACGCGCAGGCCGGGGATGAGCCGCGCCACCTCCCACGGCGGCAGCGCCAGCACCACCGCATCCTGGCTGCCCAGCGCCAGCGTATCCTCGCCCAGGTGCAGCGCGGTGGCGTGCCCCTCCGCCACCGTCAGCGCGCGCAGCCGCGAGCCGAATCGCACCACCGCGCCCGCCGCGCGCAGCGCCGCCAGCGCCGGCGCCACCAGGTCCGGCCCCAGCCCCTCCCGCGCCACCAGCAGCCGCGCCGCCCCGCGCCCGCCCAGGCGGCGCATCACCGCCCCCAGCCGCGCCGAGGATGCCTCGGCCACCGGCGTGTTCAGCGCGGCGACGGTCAGCGGTTCGATGAAGCCGCGCAGCAGGGCAGGGTGCTTCGCGAAGGCCTCCGCCACCGGGCGATCACCCAGGGAAAGCGCCACGCGCAGCAGCGCCAGCATCCCGCCCGCATTCATCCCCGGTGGCCGCACCGCGGCATCGCGCCAGGCGAGCGGCGCGGGCGCGATGCGCTGCGCGTGGCCATCGGCGAGGTCGAGCACCGGCAGCCCCGCCGGCTCCGGTTCCACCCAGCCCTCCAGCGCGCCGATCTGCGCGAGAAACCGCAGCGCCGCCTGGTTCGCGCCCATCAGCGCATGGGTGCCGTTGTCGGTGCCATCGGGCAGGGCGCGGCAGCGGCCACCGGCGATCGGCGTCGCCTCATGCAGCACCACGCCATGCCCCTCCCGCGCCAGGGCCAGCGCCGCGACCAGCCCGGCCACGCCCGCGCCCACCACATGCACGGTGGGCCGCGCTCATCGCGGCGCGACCGGCGCGAGGCGCAGGGCGAAGGCCGCCATGCGCGCCTTCTCGCCCACCGTCAGGCGCGGCCGCGCGCGCGGCGGGCCGAAGCCGCGCGCCACCAGCCGGTCGAAGATGCGCCGATAGCCCCACATCATGATGCGCGCGGGCAGCAGGGCGGGCGTGTCGCGCTCAAGCAGCTCCGCCTCGGCGCGCGCGAAGCCCGCCTGCGCTTCCTCCGCCAGCGCCCGCGCCGCCGCCGCCACGCCGGGCTGCGCGATCATCCGCGCCGCCGGGCCGTCCTCCACGCCATGGGCGGCGAGCAGGTCGAGCGGCAGGTACACGCGCTCGCGCGTCGCATCCTCGTCGATGTCGCGCAGGATGTTCACCAGCTGCAGCGTGCGACCCAGCGCCAGGCCGAAGCCGGCGGCCTCCGGCGCGCCGAAAATCCGCACCGCCATCGCCCCCACGCTGCCCGCCACGCGGCGGCAATACAGGTCGAGCGCCGCGCCATCGGCGATGCGCAGGCGCTCGGTGGAATCCGTCTCCATGCCGGCGATCATCGCCACGCATTCCTCGACCGGCAGCGCATACCCTTCGCGCGCCCGCGCCAATTCGCGCGAGAGCGCGCAATCCGGCCGCGCGAGCTTGCCGCGCCAGTCCTGGAGAAACCGCCGCTTCTCGGCCTCGGGCATGGTGCCATCGGCGATATCGTCCACCGCCCGGCAGAAGGCATAGACCGCCCACAGCGCGCGGCGGCGATCCCCCCGCAGCGCCGACATCCCCTTGGCGAAGGAGGATCCCGCCGCCGCCACCCGCGCGCGCACCAGCGCCGCATCGGACGCCCCGCCGAAGCGGCGCGGCAGCAAAGGCCCGCGCGAAATCCGCCTTGCCCAGCGCCACCCGCCCCGCCACCGGATCCGCCGCGCGCAGCCGCGCGAGCAGCCGGCGCGCCAGCGCGATCGTCACCCGCGATTCCATCGCCAGGCGCCACGACGCCACCAGCCCCGGCAGCGCCGCGGCCGCATCCAGCCGCTCCTCCACCCGGTCCAGCGCGGCATCGAGCACCGCACGGCGCGGCGCGGGGCGCGCGGGGTCGAAGAAGCCCGCCTCGCCACCCGCCAGCGCCATCCAGGATTGCGGCAGGTAGATGCGCGCCCAGCGTGTCGCGGTCCGGCACCAGGTCCTGGAGGTGGTTGAGCACCTGCAACGCCGTGCACAGCGCATCCGCCGCCGCCTGCACGCCCTCCGCACTTCTCGCCATGCAGGCGCAGCAGCATCCGCCCCACCGGATTGGCCGAGGCCGCGCAATAGGCCTCCAGCGCCGCCCAGTCGGCGATGCGGTTCTGCGTCGCATCCTGCCGGAAGGCCGCCAGCATGGCGCGCGCCTCCTGCGTGCCGGCGCCGCTCGCGTGCAGTGGCCGCGCGGCCGGCTCATCCGTGCCGGGATCGTCCAGCGCATGCTCCAGCACATCGAGGCGCCGCAGTTTCTCGGCGGCAGCGAGGTCGGGCGCATCGGCGATGTCATCCGCCGTGCGCACGAAGCGATAGAAGCCCAGCACCTTCGGCCGCAACGCGGGCGCCAGCAGGAAGGAAGCGACGGGGAAGTTCTCGCTGCCCGCATCGCGTGAAGGTGGGCCGGCGGCGGCGCTCATGGCCCGAAGGAAGGTCGGGGGAGGACACCTCCCCCGAATCCCCCACCGCTTTTTGGATACCGGCGCTGCCCTTCGCCGTCAGTTCCCAGCTGCCAGAAAAAGGAGGGGGGCTCGGGGGGAGTTCACCTCCCCCCGACCTTCTTCCCGCATCCCTCACGTCGTCTCCGGCGCCGCATAGGCCCGCCCCTTCCACCCTTCCTTGCGCCCCATCAGCGCGCGCGTCAGCGCCGTCCACTGGATGGCGAGCGCCACCACCACCGCGACGGGATGCAGCAGGATGGTCCAGGACGGGTCGCCGACGCGCCGGCTGATCGCGAAGCGCAGGCTGAACACCAGCGCCAGCGCCAGCGCCGCCTGCCAGGCCGGCAGCAGGAAGAACGGCCACAGATGCGCGCCGGCCAGCAGCACGGTCCAGACCGGCAGGCCGATCGGCGTCGCCATGCCCTCGCGCGCGTTCTTGAGGAAGCCGCGCCAGGATTCGCCGAAGTCGCGATACATCCGGCAGGTGGCGATCCCTGTGCCTTCCACGATCTCGGTGCGGTGGCCGGCCTTGCGCAGCAGGCGCGAGAGCTTCAGCCCGTCATGCAGCGTGGTGCGCACCGCGCCGTGCCCGCCCACGGCTTCATAGGCGCGGCGCTCGAACATCATCATCTGCCCGCAGCCCGCGGCGAAGCCGGGGTGGCGCGTGAAGGCCCGCCCACCGCCAGGCAGGTAGCCGATCAGCAGCAGGTTGATGATGGGCACCGTCACGCCCTCGCCCCAGGTCAGGATGCTCTGCTTGGGCACGCCGCTCACCAAGGCCAGGTCGTGCGCCGCCGCATGGCCGGCGAGGCCCGCCGCGGCGCCGGGTTCCAGGCGCACATCGGCATCGATGAACAGCAGGTGCGTGCCGCGCGCGGCTTCGGCCAGGCGCGCGCAGGCGTGCATCTTGCCCGACCAGCCATCGGGCAGCGCCGGCGCGGCCAGCAGGCGCACGCGCGCGTCGCGGTCGGCATAGCCGCGCACGATCGCGTCGGTGCCGTCGGTCGAGCCGTCATCCATCACCAGCACCTCGACCGCCGCGCCGGTCTGCGCCAGCGCGTGGTCGAGGCAGGCGGCGATATTCGCGGCCTCGTCGCGCGCCGGCACCAGGATCGAGACCAGCGTGTGTTCCGGCACGCGGCCGGCCGGCGCGCGCAGCAGCCACAGGTTCACGAACCCGACCACCGCGGGCAATATCGCGAGCCACAATGCGATCCAGGCAAATTCGATGGTCAAGGCACGCGCTCCGGCTGCTGGTCGTGGCGGGGGTCAAATCGTTCGCCGCGCAGCATGGCACGGGCACGACGCCATAATTGGTAAACGCCGCCCATGCCTTCGCGCCCCTGCACAAGCGTCTCGAAGCGCGCCGGGTCGCGCGCGATGGCATCGCCCGCCAGGCGGTCCATCGTCGCACTCAGCACCGCCGAGAGATGGGCCGCGCGCGCATCGCGGTCCAGAGCCAGCAGGTCGGCGGCCGGGATCGGCGTGCCGAAGGCGACCAGCATCTCGGCCTTGCGCTCGCCCCAGAACGGATAGTCGAGTGCGAGCGGCACGAAGAACGCGCCCTTCGCCATCTCGGGCAGCCGCGTCATGCCCGGCGCGATCGGCACCGGCCGCTCGCGCGGGTCGGAGAACCGCCCCGGCGCATTGATCCACAGGATGTGGGAGGGGTCGCGCAGCACATGTTCGGCGGTGCGCAGGAAGGCGACCGTGCCACGCGGCGTGCCGGTCTCGATCCCGAACACGCCCAGGCGCCGCATGAAGGCGTATTTGTCGAGCGCCCATTCGGCCATCGGCGTGAACAGCGGCCGGTCCTTGAGCAGCCGCCGGTACAGCAGCATGAAGGCCACGCCATCCCACCAGGACGGGTGGTTGGCGAAGATCACCGCCGGCGCGCCGCGCGGGATGTCCGGATGGCCCCAATGCGCGATGCGCACCGCGCGCAGGTGCTTGCGCGTGAAGCGCTTGAACATGAAGTTGAAAAAGTCGAGGTGCCGCTCCGAACGGAGCAGCACCGGGTCGCGCTCGGGCTTGCGCGCGCCGCTCATTCCGCGGCGAGCAGCGCGTCCCGCAGCCCGGCGCGTTCGGCCTCGGGCGACATGCCGCGCCCGGCGAAGTCGCGGTCCAGCGCGTCGGCGGCGATCCAGCCCGACATCATCACCATCGGCATGCCCGGCCCGGGATGGGAGGCACCGCCGCACAGATACAGCCCGCGCACCGACTTCGACTTGTTGGAGGGCTTGAAGGCGCCGAGATACGCGCCGTGCGAGGCGAGCCCATAGATCGCCCCGTCCAGCACCTTGTAGCGCTCGTGGATATCGACTGCGGCGTCAGCGCCCGCTCGACCACGATGCGCTCCTCGATATCCTCCATGCCCGCGGTGCGCTTCAGCTTGTCCAGGATCGCCTGGCGGTAGGGCGCGAACATCTTCGACCAGTCATGCCCCGGGCGCAGGTGCGGCGTGTGCACCAGCACGTACAGCGCCTCGCCACCTTCGGGCGCGACACTCGGGTCGGTGCCCGACGGCGCGGCCAGGTAGGCGGTCGGGTCGGGCGCGGGCTCGCCCTTCTTGTAGATGGCGTCGAACTCCTCCTCGGCATCGCGGGAGAAGACGAAGTAATGGTGCGCCAGGTGGTCGTAGCGCTTGCGCAGGCCGAGATAGAGCACCACGCCCGAACAGGCCGGCTCGTAGCCCTTGCCCTCCATCTTGCGTGCCGGCGCGCCCTTGACCAGCTCGGTATAGGTGCGGATGGCGTCCATGTTCGACACCACCGCGTCGCAGGCGATGCGCTCGCCATTCGCGGTCACGCTGCGCACGGCGCCGTTGGTGATCTCGATGTCCGTCACCTCGGAATCGGTGCGCAGGTCGGCGCCAAGCTCACGCGCCAGCTTCGCCAGGCCCTCCGCCACCGCGCGCGTGCCGCCCTCGGGGTACCACACGCCCTCGCTCGCCTGCATGTCGCCGATGCCGCACAGCACCGCCGGCGCGAGGTAGGGGTTGGAGCCGACATACTGCGTGAAATGGTCGAGCATCTGCGCCAGGCGCTCATCGGGCACATGGCCGCGGATCACCTTCGCCACCGTCTGGCCCATGCGCAGCGCCATGATGTCGCGCAGCACCTCGGGCTTGAAATTGTCGCCGAAGCTCAGCGTGTCGGAGATGCCCTCGACCGGCTTCCAGAAGAAGAACTTCTCGCTCACCTCATGCAGGTGGCGCGAGACATCCTGGAACTTCATGTAGCCCGCGCCATTGCCCTTGCCCGGCGCGAATTCGTCCATCGACTTCGCCATGGTGCCGACATCCGCCATCAGGTCGATGCGCGTGTTGTCGTCGAAGAAGCAGCGCCATTGCGGGTCGAGCCGGATCAGCGGCAGCTCGGTGCGCCTGGTCGCGCTTCGCCTCGGCGTAGATGCGCCGCAGCACGCGCGGCACGGTCAGGATGGTCGGCCCCATGTCGAAGCGGAACCGCCCGGGCCCCTCGGGATTGTCCAGGTGCAGCACCGCGGCCTTGCCGCCCAGCCACGGGTTGCGCTCCAGCAGCGTCACCTGGTGCCCACGCGCCTGCGCCACCGCGGCCGCGGCCAGCCCGCCCAGCCCACTGCCGATGACGACGATCTTCGCTCGCATACCCAGATATCTCCCGATCAGTCGCCGAGTGCCGGCTGCGCGCCGCCGAAGCTTCCCTCGGAGGCGCGCGACGGCTGCATCCCAAGGTCGTCCATCAGCAGCTTCGAGCTGATCCGCGCCCCTTCATAGATCACCGGAAGCCCGCTGCCCGGATGCGTCCCGCCGCCCACCAGGTACACGCCCTGCGCGGCACCGAAGCGGTTGCGCGGCCGGAAATGCATCATCTGCCGGACATTGTGCGCCAGGTTGAAGGTCGCGCCATAGCCCACCGCATACTCGTCCTGCCAGTCCTGCGGGGAGAGCACGCGCTCGTAACGGATGCGGCTTTCGATGTCGTGCAGGCCCAGCGCCTTCAGCCGGTCGAGTGCCAGGCGCCGGTAGCGCGGCGGCCTCGGCCGCCCAGTCCTGCCCGCCATGCAGGTTGGGCACCGGCGACCAGCATGTACAGCGTGGAATGCCCCGGCGGTGCCAGCGAGGGGTCGGTCCCTGCCGCCGCCTGCACGTACAACGAGGGATTCTGCGGAATGATCCCCGCCTCGATCTGCTGCAGGTTGTGCTCGTAATCCTCGGCCAGCAGCACCGTGTGGTGCGCGAGGTCCAGCTTCCCCTCGATGCCCAGGTACAGCATGAAGGTCGAGCAGGAATACCGCGCCTTCTCGATCTTGGCATCGGGCCATTGCGGGCGCAGCGCCTCGGGCATCAGCGTCGGCATGGCATGGGCGAAATCGGCGTTCACGATGACCGCATCGGCGGCGTGGTGCACGCCCCCGGCATCCACGCCATTCGCGCGCGTGCCCTCGAAGGTCAGGCGGTCGATGGGCGTGTTCAGCCGGATATCCACGCCCAGCCGCTCGGCCACGCGCGCCATCGCCTCGCTCACCGCCCCGCAGCCGCCGCGCGGGTGGAAAATGCCGTGCTCGTATTCCAGGAAGGACAGGATCGAGAACATCGACGGGCAGCGGAACGGGCTCATGCCCAGGTATTTCGACTGGAAGGAGAAGGCGAGCCGCGTGCGCGGATCCTGGAAATGCCGCTTCAGGTCGTCGTCCAGCGAGGCCCAGGGCCGCAGGTAGCGCAGCCCCTTCATCACCTCCGGCGCCAGGTAGGTCATGACGCTGTTGAAGGGGCGCGAGAGCACCGGGCGGAAGGCCTCGAGCTTCGCGCGGTTGTCCTGCATGAAGGACCGCAGGCCCTTCGCGTCGGCCGCGTTCAGCTTCGCGATCTCGGCTTCCATGCGCTCGATATCGGGCGAGGCGTCGATGGTGACCGGGTTCGCGCCCTCGAACACCACGCGGTACTGCGGGTCGAGGCGAATGAGGTCGACCTCCTGGTCGAGGTCAGCCCCGCAATCGGAGAAAATCTCGCGCAGGATGCGCGGATACAGGAAGAAGGTCGGCCCGATGTCGAAGCGGTAGCCGCCCGGCGCATCCACCGTGCGGGTGCGCCCGCCGACCACGCCGTCGCGTTCGAATACGGTCACGCGAGCGCCGCTGGCGGCCAGGATCATGGCGGCGGCCAGGCCACCAGGGCCCGCGCCCACGATGGCGACACGGGGGCGGGTCCGCGAGAGGCTAGGCAGCGAGGCGTTCATCCGGCTCATTCGCATAAGTTACGCTGGGGTGAAGATTGCCCCTCGGGGCCACCATGCAAGGGCATGGGCGTCATGCGGCAAGCGCCCCTTCGATCTCGGCCACCCGTCCGGCGGCGCGCGGCAGCAAGCGACGCAGGTAGAAATCCGCCACCGCGCCATAGGTGGCGGGGTCTTCCGCCGCCGCGCGCGCCAGCATCCAGCCGCCGAGCACCCAGCCCGCCGCCTCCAGATAGGCCACGGCCACCGACTGCCCGGCCTCGGCGTCGCGGCCCTGCGCTTCCAGCACCGTGGCGGTCGCGCTGCCCAGGGCTTTGGCCGCGGCACGCAGCCGGTCATCGGGCAGTTGGGCTACTTCGGCCAGCAGGGCGTGCATCCCGGCCCCGCCATCCTTCGCCACCTTGCGCACCAGCAGGTCGATCGCCTGGATACCGTTGGTGCCTTCGTAGATCGGTGCGATGCGCGCATCGCGCAGCACCTGCGCCGCGCCGGCATCCTCGATGAAGCCCATCCCGCCATGCACCTGGATGCCGATGGAGGCGGTATCGACGCCGCGATCGGTGCACCAGGCCTTCAGGATGGGGGTCAGCAGTGCCAGGCGGTCCTGCGCAGCCGGATCGCCGGCGATCGCGTGGCGGTCAACGCAGGCCGCGGTCTCCAGCGCCAGCAGCCGCCCGGCCAGGGTGACGGCGCGCATCTCCATCAGCATCCGCGCCACATCCGGGTGCTGGTCGATCGCCCGCCCGCCCTGCACGCGCTGCGCGGCGTAGGCCTCCGCCAGGCGCAGCGCGGCCGCGCCATGCGCCACGCCCTGGGTGCCCACGCCCAGGCGCGCGTTGTTCATCATGGCGAACATCGCCGGCAAACCACGATGGGGCTCACCGACCAGTTCCGCCTCTGCGCCCTCGAACAGCATCACGCAGGTGGGGCTGGCATGGATGCCCATCTTGCGCTCGATCCCGCCCGCGCGCAGCGCGTTGCGCGTGCCGTCCTGCTTCACCTTGGTGCAGGCGAACAGGCTGATCCCCTTCGAGCCCGGCGGCGCATCCGGCAGCCGCGCCAGCACCAGGTACAGGATGTTGTCGGTGCAGTCGTGGTCGCCCCAGGTGATGTAGATTTTCTCGCCATGCAGCGCGTAGCGGCCATCCCCCAGCGGCTCCGCGCGGCATTTCAACACGCCGAGGTCGCTGCCCGCGCCCGGCTCGGTCAGGCACATCGCGCCGGTCCATTCGGCGGCCACCATCGGCGGCAGCCAGCGTGCGGCCTGGTCGGGGGTCGCGTGGTGCACCAGGCAGTCGATCGCCCCGGCAGTCAGCAGCGGGCCCAGCATGAACGAGGCGTCGGCCGCCATGCCGAGCTCGGTCATCGCCGTCCACAGCGCCGCCGGCAGGCCCTGCCCGCCATGCTCCACCGGTGCGGCGAGGGACTGCCAGCCGCCCTCCTTCCACATCGCATAGGCCTTCGGATAGCCCGGCGGCGTGGTCACCACGCCATTGGCATAGACCGCGCCGTGCCGGTCGGCCGCCTGTGCGCCCGGTTGCAGCACCTCGCGGCAGAAGCGGTCGGCCTCCTCCACGATCTGCGCGATGTCCTCGGCGGACAGCGCAGCGCCGCCGCGTTCGGTCAGCCCCGGCAGGCCGATGATGCGATTGAGGCCGAAGATGAGGTCGGTGGCGGCGCTGGAGGTCATGCGGGGATGCTCTCGATGGCGGTGAGCAGGCCGCGGGGGGCGGGAGCCTCGCCGGCGGCCCAGGCGGGCAGCCCGGCATCAGCGAGGCGTCCGCCGCCGCGGCCGCGAGCGCAAGCCCCAGCAGCGGGGCGAACTTGAAGCCGTGGCCGGAGAAGCCCGACATCACGAGGCAGCGCGGCGAGAGCGGCTCGATGACGAATCTCTCCTGCGCCTGAACGTCGTAGTAGCAGGCGCGGGCATCGAGCACGCGATAGGCGGCCGCGTCGCGCAGGCGCGGGCGGGCGAAGGCCATGATTTCCTCGGCCTCGGCGGGCGTGGCCTCGCGCGGGTCAGCCTCCGCGTCGCCGGTGCGGGAGAAGCGGTGGTCGCCGATCTTGAGCGGCGTGCCCGCCACCGGCGGCACGGCATAGAAGCCGCCATCATCGGCGAGGTCGAGCAACATCGGCGCAGCCTCCCACGCGGCGCGGTGTTGCGCCGGCGGCTCCAGCAGCACCAGCACCTGCCGGGAGGGCACCACCCGCGGTGCCAGCGCCGCCGGCATCAGGCGCGGCGCCCATGGCCCGGCGGCCACGACCAGCAGATCGGCGCTGCGATCCCCGCCATGGTCCAGGCGCAGGGACGCGCGCTCGGCGTCCACCATGGTGGCGCGCCCGCGCTCGATCACGATTCCGGCCTGCGCCAGGTGCCGCGCGAGCCCCTCGACAATTCGCCGCGCCAGCAGCGCGCCGCCGGTTTGCATATGGAAGGCGGCACCGATGCCGGACTCGGTGAAGATCGGGAAGCGCGCCGCGACATCGGCGGCGGTCAGGTCGTCCAGGGCATGGCCATCCGCCAGCAACGCCGCGCGGCTGTCACCCAGCCAACCATCGCCCCCGCCCGAGACGGCGAGCACCCCGGTGCGCTGGTACAGCACCTCGCCGATATCCCGCCACACCTGCTCCCAGGCGGCATAGGCGGGGTCCACCATGCGCATGTAGCCGGCCTGCGCGCCGTAGGCATGGCGGATCAGCCGATGGTGGTCGACCGAGGCGCCGCGCGGGTTCGGCACCTCGTCCTGGTCCAGGATGCGCACCGCGAAGCCGCGCCGCGCCAGAGCCCAGGCGGCGGACAGCCCCATGATGCCGGCGCCGAGCACCAATGCGGAGGGGGAGGAAGCCATGGCCCCATCCTATGCCTCGCCTTCAGGCAAGTGTGAACACTCCACCGACAGGCTGATGCGCCCGGCCAGCTTGCCGCCAGGCTCCACCACCTGCATCGGCCCCAGCGGGGCCAGCGCGGGCCGGTTCGCCGCATCCGGCACGTGGGAGCACGGCTCCAGGCACAGCACCGGCAGGAACCACGGCGCGAAGACCTGGACGCCGTTGGCCAGCGCGCCGGTCGCCGTCATGCGCAGCGCGAGCCCGGGCCAGCCCAGCCGCGCCGTGCCGTCCCAGCCGGTGAAATGCGTGTCGAGGCCCAGATAGGCCGCCTCGTCCCCCGCCAGGCCGCGGCTCGGCGCGGCGGCTATGGGCAGGCAGCGTTCGTCATGGGCCAGCCGATGCGTCGCGGCGAAGCCGAGCACGAGCCCGGGCCGGCGCACGAACCACGGGTGCCAGCCGGCGCCGAAGGGCATCGGGCTCTCGCCGGTATTGGTCACCTGCAGGTCCTGCACCAGCCCCTCCGGGCCGATAAAATCTTTATTGGGAATCAATATATCCAGATCCTGGAACATTCTGAATCCAATATCTCCATATGCCTGCATTGAAACAATAGGACCTTTGATCGGAATCGCCAAAATCCCGTTCTCCTTGGAAAAAGCTTCAGAATTTTAATCAGCTGATTGGATTGAATGAAATTCAACTGGACGATCTGCTGATAATAACGCCTTAATTCTGCAGAATTTGCTCCGGCACCACCCCGGGTTTATTGAATTCAGTTTTTTATAAACGATCGGAAGTGTCCCGTGATGGAAACAGAGTCGTACAAATTTCTCCCAGTCAATCATTTTGAACAGATCATAATCTTCAGGGTCAAATGGATCTTCTTTTTTCCAATGATCAGGATAATGATCTTCAATTCACTTCCTATTCCTGGATCCCGTTTAACTTCCGCCTTTTCATATCACCTGAACCTTGACTGATATTCCGGATCATTGATCATTCTTCTCACTCTCCGGATAATTTTCTATGAACCATGTCATGAAAGAGGTCACATCAATCGAATCATCTAATAATGCTGCCTATCTTTTCAACGGCATTTCTCTTCACATCATTATCTGGAATCAGTTCAATTCCCTTTTCCAGGACAATACTTTCTCCGTCGGCGTAATAAAAAAATTAAACAGCAACCCGTATTTTTCCTCTTCCTCATTTGTATACCCGATCCGTTTCATCCACAAATACCGCGGGGGTGCCCAGCACGGCGGCTTCGGATGCCATGGTGGCGCTTTCACCGTACAGAAGTGAGGCATGATGGATCACATCATGGATCCTCTCCGGAGGGATTTTTAACTCATATTTTTAAGCTCCGCCGGCAGCGGCACTCTCGGAGGAGATGAACACCCGTGCATGGGCGGAAAATTTCTCAGCGATCCGGATCTTTTCCCCATTCGTAAACCCTTTCTGCCCCGATCGTGCATGGAGGTGTGGGTGACAAAACGGAGGAGCACATATTTTTCGTTTTCCCCCGATCCCCAGCAGTTTGAAAACAGACGGGTCCGGGGTGAAATATTCCGGGTGGAGGTATGCCAATTCAAAGTTGCCGTCGAACCGTATGACCGTTTTCCCGGATAATCCCGCCGGTAGCAGGACGGGACAACGATGGTGTCGGTGAACGGCAGCGACAGCGATGGTCAGGTTCGCATGCTCCGTATCGTGGAACCCGATCACCTTTTTCCCCAGGAGTTTCCCGCATGGGCGGCGAAGGGGGAAAAAAAGTTGATGACCAGGTCCGGCTTGAATTTAAGTGCGGTTTTGAATATTTTCAGGTCATTTCTTAAGAACGCCCAGGCCTTGCCCGCCTTCGAGCCGAGATTCCGTCCGGTGGAAACATAGGGAATTTGATACTGATCCAGGAGGTAAAGGGTCATCTCCTTGTCCCGGGCGGTCACCAGGACCTCATGGCCGTTTGCCTTCAGGTTTCGGATCACATGCTTGAAGGTGTGAACCTCGGCAGGGTGTCCGATATCAAAGAGGAATCTCATTTATTCCTCGATCAGGGACCGGTATTCGGCGCATGTCTCCAGCAATTCCTCATGGGTCCCCGATGCCACCAATTTGTTTTCGTTCAGGCACAGGATCCGTGACGCTTCCTTTATCGTCGACAACCGGTGGCTGATCAGGATCAGTGTTTTATTTTTGATCGCTTTCGGGAGCAGGTCGAAAATCTCATGCTCTATTTTTCTGTCCAGAGAGGAAGTCGGTTCGTCGAGGATCAGTATGTCGGGATTTCTCACCAGGGCCCTTGCCAGCGACAGCCGCTGCCGCTGCCCCTCCGACAGATTGACCCCTTTTTCCCCCAGTTTCTCGTTGTATTTTCCCGGCAGATCTTCAATGAATGTATCGATCCCGGCCGTCTTCGCCGCCTGTTTCACCTCTTCATCCGATGCTTTTTCATTCCCGTACTTCAGATTTTCCATCACGGTCCCCGACAGAATGGCCGGGCTCTGGGAAACATATCCGATCCGCCGCCTCAGGGACTTCAGGTTGTATTCCGAGGCCGGCAGGTCATCGAACAGGATCTCCCCCTGATCCGGCTTATAAAAATTGAGGATCAGGCTGATCAACGTGGTCTTTCCGACACCGCTGGGCCCCACCACCGCCAGCCAGTCTCCCGGCTTCACTTTGAACGAGACATCGGAGAGCACTTCCTCCTTCCCGCCATAGGCAAATGTGACATCCCTGAATTCGATCCCGCCCTTCAGGGTCTCCACTTTTTTTCCCGACCGGATATTCTCCTCCGGAACAATATCGAACAGGGCGGACACCCTTTCCAGGGAGGCAAGCGCGCTCTGGAAACTCAGATTGGACGACGCGATGAATTGCGCCGGCCCGTAGACATATCCGACATAGGACTGAAAAGCGAAGAGAGAACCGAGGCTCCATTCGCCGCTGATGATCCAGAATCCGCCGGCCAGCATGATAACGAACCGCGCTATTTCAGGGAAAAAACTGATGAATACCCCGGCTGCGGAACTGACCGTCGATCTTTCAAGCCCCAGGTTCACCGATTCCTTCAAATGGCCGACAATGTTATTCACTGTCCTTTTTTCGGAGGAAAACGCCTTGATCAGTGACGTGGTGGACAGTGATTCCTGCATGGACCGGTGCACCTTTGCCTGCTGCTCCATTCCGTGGTGGCTGAGGATCCGGGACTTTTTCGAGAAATATTTGACGACAAACACCATCCCGGGCAGCGCGATCAGGACGACCAGGGCCAGCTCCCATTTCAGATAGAATAAAAAAACCACGCCGCCGATAAAGCGAAGTACCGAACTGACAAGGTAGACGATCGTACTTGAAAAGAACCATCTCAGTCCGCCCGCATCCGACAGGAGCCGGGACATGAGATAGCCGGTATCTTTGGAATCGAAAAAAGATTTCGGGAAATGAAGTGTATGATCGATCAGGGTATGCTGGATATCGAGTGTCACTTCCTGTTCAAACCGGGTGAAATAAAAATTCTGGAGCACCTGGAGAAATTTTACCAGCAGTTTAAGTCCTGTCAGGACCAGAACGGTGACCAGGAGAAGTTCCATTTTCTTTGCCAGTATGACCTGATCGATAAGGAACCGGTTGATCAACGGCATGGGGAAGGCCAGTAAGGAGACAACAATTATCAGAACGGCCCCGAGGATCCCTTTCTTCCAGAACTTTTTAATGAACGGTTTGAGGTTCTGAAAATTTTTCCTTGTGTCTCTCTTTTTACCCTCAGCTGAAACAGGGTCCTCCGGCAGTTCTCTTTTAAGCGCATTTTTAAAATAGGAGAGCCATGAGAGCATGGGGGGATTATACAGAAATCAGAAGCAAAAGCCAGAAGCAAAAAGTAAAAAGTGATAGGGGATTAGAAGACACGTCTGCTTCGCCAAGGCTTCGCGACTATTACAGACAAAAACCAGGTTTGCATCTGGGATTTGGTGATCAAGGAAAAAGTGAAAATTGAGGAGGTAGGAGATAGGATGGAGTCGAGATTAATACGGTGTTGAATTGCGAGGCCTCGCGTCTACCCAGATCTCGAAATGTTTCGGAAATTCACGGGCAACCGTAAGGATTGCCCCTACACCATTTCCCAAGTCCTACATCCCGTATCCATTTTTCCCGTATGTTTTGCTTCTGGCTTCTTACTTCTGATGGTTTATTGAAAGTTGAATAAATCCCGGAAAGGATGTATATAGAATATGGGTAACGGATCAGAAGCAGGTTGGAGAATCACAGTTATTTTTTTTTTGCTTCTGACCCGTTACCTGAGTTTAATAGGTCTTACTTTTTCTCCAGTTTTATGGTGACCTTCAATTCTTTCTGTCCGGCCACTTTAATTATTTTTAATACCGGTATATACCCCGGCATCAACACTTCAATCCGGTGTTCCCCTTTCGGGAGATTAAAATTATTGATCACGCCGCCTTCGGGAGCGACTCCCCAGAACTTCCCGTCCACATAAATGGAAGACTCCGCCGGGCTCACCTCAAGGATCACCGGCGCAAACACTCCCCGGAACCGACAATTTAACTTCATCTTTCGGCACGTCCATCTCCTTGACCACCTTATACTCTTTCTTTTTTTCAAGATCCGTCTCTTTGGGCGGCGGAGGCGGGGGTGGTCACTTCATCTTCATCACCGGTCTCTTTTCTGAGGACCATATCGGGCCTGAGCTCAAGTGTTACGGTAATTTTTCTCATATTGTATTTGTTAAGATCGATCTCCTCTTCAAGATAGCCCTCTCTTTTTATAACCAGCAGGTTCCGGGCCGACCGGATCTTCAATGCCGATGCCCGGGTGGAAAACTCATACGCTTCTCCGATAAATTTCCCGTTGAGCATGACATGGGCATCTTCCGGATTTACTTTCAGGACAATACTGTAGTCCCCGTAACTATACTCACTGTCCCAGTCAGCGGGAAAGTTAATTGAGCATGCCGGAAGCAATAATATTACAGCCAATAATGCCGGGTAAAAAAATCTATTCATGTTATTCTCCTTTTATGAATATATTTTAAACTTTATTAATGTCAATGTCATGTAAAACAAATGCAATTTTAATTCCAACCAATATCTGAATTTTATGTCCCAAAAGGGGGACAGGTGTTAACAGAGGTTCAGAGACAGCTCAAAAAAAACCGAAATGAGAAGCCTTGGCCGGATAGCAGACCTTCGGATGTGGGATTTGATATAATAAAATGTTTCTTCGGCAATTTTGTAAATTATTTTGTTACTCAGCCGTTACTAAAGTGAACAAAATTAATGGACGATAAACATCTGATAGAGAGGTGCCTGAATGGTGAAAGAGAGGTATACGAATTGATCGTGACAAAATATCAATCAATGGTGTTCAGGCTGGCGTTTTCAATAACTTCAAGTATTGAGGATGCGAGGGATATCGCCCAGGAGAGCTTTGTCAGGGGATTTTTAAATTTGTCCGGTTTTAATGCCGATCTGAATTTCAAGAGCTGGATCATGAGAATCACATACAATTGCAGCATCGATCTTATCAGGAAACGGAACTCATTTTTAAAATTTTTTAACAAAAAGGTGGATGAAGGGATACAGCGAAGAGAGAGGCAATATCAACTGGTCAGCAATTCGGAGATCTTTTCACCCCATATGAAAAAACTGAAACCGAGAGAGAGGGCGATCCTTCTGATGAAATACGACCAGAATCTGTCTCCAAAAGAGATCGGCGATATTCTTAAATGTTCACCGAAAACAATCAGGGTACATATTTTTAATGCCAGAAAAAAATTGAAGAGATACTTAGAGGAAACGGAGGGAAACGATGGAAAGTGAAAAAATGGATGGAATGAAAAAGCGAATTAACTGAGGAATTCCAACGGGTATCAGAGATTATCAAAACATATCGATGTCCGTACGAGTGTCATGAAAACCATCAGAGAATGTCCGATCTTAAAAAGACCGATGCAGGCAGGACGTCCCTTCCGCTGGAGTTTTGCACTGACGCTTGCCGGACTGTTTCTGATCATTCTGATCTCTTTCACTTTCTTTTTCCTTGAAGAAGAGTACAGTAAAGGTAAGCCGAAGGGAAACAGGCAGATAAAAATAAATTCAGTTGAGATCGACGGGCATGAAGCAAAGAAATACTACTTCAATTCGGAAAATAAAAGCAGGGTTGTGATCTGGGTACAAAAATATGCGGAGGGTTAAATGAAAAAACTGATTCTGATTTTTATAGTTTTGATATTCATTATTCTCGGGGCTGGCGGGCGGCCCGATAAAAGATTCGAACGATATCCTTGTCAAATTGAACTTTTATGAAGGGCTCAGAGGGAGAACAGCCCGAAGGGGAGAAAATCGTTTCCACCTATTTTCTGAAATCCCTGTTCGTCGGGAAGATCAATATGATAACAGTTCAATGAGCGAGAGCACCGAGATCAAAAAAATATTCAACCTGTCCGGGCTGAATCTGATGTCCGAAGCGAAATGGGGCTGGAGAAAGTGGGAGAAGCAGAAAGAGTTCCAGACTCCTGATCCTGAACGGTCATGAATTCTTATGCGTGGAGATGACGATGAAGGAGATCCCCGATAATTTCAGATCCTGGTGAACCAACCGTCAGGACAATAAGATTTTGCTGAAAAGCGACCTCATCCTGCCCGAAAAAAAATCATCTGTATTCGGATTCGAAGATGCCAGAGGCAAACCTTTTTTTCTTTCGCTCAGCCGGGCTGTAGGTGAATCTATCTTAAGAAAGGAGACACCCGAAACGATCATTGTCAACCGTGAAGAATCCGGTGCTTATAAAAAAAGTGAAACCGCTTTATCCGAAAGAAGCGCTGCTCAGAAAGATCACCGGAGTTGTTAAAATTGAAGCCGTCTGTGATATCTATGGACAGGTTAAACAGACCAATGTTATATCCGGAAACCCGATCTTAAGCAAGGCGGCATTGGATGCGCTGAAGCAATGGGTCTATGAACCCTACTGATCAACAATGTCCCGAAACCGGTGCAGTTCACTGTCGTTGTAAAATTCAACCTGGACAACAAGAAAACCTGAAAATATCACTCCGGAGGGCAGCGAGACTAAAAACATCCCGGATATCTGGCCGGCAAAGGGATACCTGACTTTACCTTCGGCGATATAAGAACAGTCGATGAAAATGGGCGGGTCACATCCGGAAAAGGGAAGGTCATCAGCCACAAAGGGGTGGACATTGCCGCCAGGAGAGGATCGAAAGTGATCGCCCCGGCTGCGGGAACCATCCTTGAGGCAAAGTTTTTTAATTATTACGGAAAGACGATCATCATCGATCACGGTAACGGATATACCTCGAAATATGCCCACCTCGACGAACTGATAGCCAGGAAAGGCGATAAAGTGAAAAAAGGAGACCTGATCGGACTTGTGGGGAATACCGGACAAAGCACTGCCCCGCATCTCCATTGGGAAGTCCACTTTAAAGAAAAACCGGTCGATCCCATAAAACTGATCAAAGAATGACCCGGAACAACGCCAGTTGATAAAAGGGGGAGCCGGATGCGGATCATCCGGTTCCCCCGACCAGAAACTTTCACTTACCGTTCTTGGCGTAAGCGTTGATATCAAAAAAACCGTGTCCGGAAAGATTGAACAATATGACCTTCTCCTTATTCTCCTCTCTGGCCTTTTCCGCTTCTTCGATCACCTTGGCGATCGCATGAGCGCTTTCCGGTGCGGGAAGGATCCCTTCCGTCCTCAGAAACAATTTTGCCGCTTTAAAAACATCGGGTTCGGAAAAAGATACAGAGTCTACATACCCTTTGTTCTGCATATGACTGACCAGCGGGGCCATCCCGTGATATCTCAGCCCGCCCGCATGGATCGGGGGCGGAACAAATCCATACCCAGTGTATGCATATAGAGCAGGGGTGTCATACCTGAACTGTCACCGAAATCGTATTTCAATTCCCCTTGTGTCATCGTCGGACACACCTCCGGTTCCACTGCATAGAATTTTGTATTCCTGTTCTCCCTGATATTTTTCCCGATGAAGGGGAAAGAGAGTCCGGCGAAATTGGACCCGCCCCCGACGCAGCCGATCACAATATCCGGTTCCATGCCGAACTCTTTCATCTGCTTTTGCGCTTCCTGTCCGATAACCGTCTGGTGAAGCAGGACACTGTCAAGAACCGAACCGAGGGAGTATTTTGTCCCTTCATCTTTTACCGCCAGTTCGATCGCTTCCGAGATCGCAATCCCGAGGCTTCCCGGATGTTCCGGATCTTCCAGAAGAAATTTTTTCCCCACTTCTGTTCTGTTCCCGGGCTCTCGAAAACATCGGCCCCGAACATCTCCATCATGATCCTCCGGCCCGGCTTCTGCCTGTAACTGATCCTGACCATGAACACCGACAGATCGATTCCGAAACTGGAACATGCCATGGATAAGGCCGATCCCCATTGCCCGGCGCCGGTCTCTGTCGATATCCTCTTCACACCCTCTTCGGCTGCCAGATAGGCCTGGACGATCGCCGTATTGCTTTTGTGACTCCCGGTGGGCCCCACCCCCTCATATTTAAAGAAGATGTGGGCCGGGGTATCGAGGTATTTCTTCAATTTATCCGCATATATAAGCGGTGTCGGCCGGTACATGCTCAACACATCAAGCACTTTCTGGGGTATCGGGACCTCCCTCTCCATGGTGGTCTCATGTTTGATAAACCCTTCCGGGAATAAGGGAAGCAGGTCTTCCCTGTTAATCGGCCTTTTTTCTCCGGGATGGAGCGGCGGCATGGGAAGTTCCGGAAGGTCTGCCTTTATATTGTAAAAATGATCTGTAGAATTCTCTGAATTCCTGGTTGCAAATTTTTGCATTTTTCCTCCTATGGGGTTGATTTATTGATTAAAAAAAAATAGAGGGATAGATTTTTACAGGGCGGAGGGGTCCGCCCACCAGGAACCTGAAATAACAACAATGTAAAAATCTTTTAAATTCATTAAGGGAATGGTAAGTGAGATTCCGGATCCGTGTCAATATGTTATGGATCAAATTTTTCATTCGACTTTTTTTTGAACAACCGGCGAAAACATCCGTATTAATTAACACACATAATACCTTTAAAAGAGGAGAAAAAATGAAGAAGCAAACTGATGGTCATACTAATTATCTTAATTCTGGTCATCCCTGCAATAGCAGACACCGGAACATACAAGACGGGAGAAGAAGGCTACCGGCAGATGAGGGCTGAGCTTGGCAAGCTCTTCAGAGAAAAAAAATATGGTGACGGCATTGCACTTCTGAAAAAACATTACAACACATATCCCGATCATCTGGCGGCAATGTCCTTTAATCTGGCGGCCCTGTACAAGTCGGTCAAAGAGTATAAAAAAGGTATCCGTGTGATGCTCAATGCCCAGAAAAAAGGGATTTGGTATTCGATCTGGGCGCTGCAGGGGGAGTTTTTCAAGGAGTTCCGGGAATACAAATCCTTTAACAAAGTACTGGAAAACAACAAAAATCTTCATGCCGCAGCAGAGGCAAAAGCAACATCTTTCTTCGAGACAAGAGAACCTGAAAATTTTGATCCGGAAAAAAAGTATCCCCTCTTCATTGCATTGCACGGGGGCGACGGGACCATTGCCGGGTTCAGGCCGGCATGGGATTCAGACAAGCTAAAAAGGGAGTTCATTGTCCTCTTTGTCCAGTCATCACAGATGTCCACCATGGACGGCTATCACTGGGAGGACACGGAACGGACCACCCGGGAAGTGAAGGCAGCATTCGATGAGACCATCCGGAAATACCGTGTGGACATGGGAAAAGTGCTGATCGGGGGATTCTCTCGGGCGGCGGCGCTTCCATGCACCTGTCGTTCAACGGGGACATCCCGGTCAGGGGATTTATTGTACTCTGCCCGGCACTCCCGGAAACGATCAATGAGGAAAACATTTCCGCTGCAGTAAACCGAGGTGTGTCCGGAACCATTCTGACCACCGAATTTGATCAGACGGATCAAGGCCCAGAGAGAATTGGCTGACAAAATGAAGAACAAAGGGTTTCAGTATCAATTTGTGGTCACACCCAACATGGGCCACTGGTTCCCCGAAGACCTCGACAAAAAACTCGACCAGGCAATAGATCACATATTTTCACGTTAAGATACTCAGAAGAAAGTAGTTAGAAAACAGGAGACTGAAGTCAGAGATATAAACTGATTGGATCGGTTCTATTTTTGAAATTTTGACAATTGATTTTTAAGTTCTTCGATCTCCCTGTAAAGCTCTTCCATTCTCAATTCTCTGCCGACCGTTGCATCAAAAAATCTTTCCAGCTCTTCAATTTTCTCTTTTAACTCACGGGTTTTTTTATCCACTTCCTCTTCAAGTCCCTCTTTAAGTTTCAATACTTCCCTTTCCGCTTTCTTCGCCCTGGTTATATCTCGTGACACGCCCAGTATTCCGATCGGATTTCCCTCCTCGTCCCGTAGAAAAGAGATGTTTATGGCAATAGTAAAAATGGACCCGTCCGCATGATAGTGATCCGTTTCAATGATACGGGTCCGGTTCTTGTCCGAATCCGGATCTTTCTCCAATTCCATTTCTTCCTGAAAGATGGCCCCTATTTTTATTAAAGAATCCGGGGGTAATCTTTCTTCTAAACTTCTCTTTATATGAGTTTCAGGGGAATCCCCTGTTAATTTTTTAATGGAGGGTGAAATATAGGTAAGATTGAGTTGCAGGTCTGAAACCCATACGACATCGGATATATTCTCGGTAATTCTGCGGTATTTTTCTTCACTCTCACGAAGCGCATTTTTTTCCCTGACCTGCTCTGTAATTACCTCTGTGTATACAATTAAACCACCGATCTCCCCTTCAGATTGATACCAGGGCCGGCATTCCCAGCGGGTCCACTCCTCCGTTCCATCCGCACGTAGATACCGGTCATTAGCAATCTGGTA
>CAVQTW010000025.1:0-276626 GCA_963716705.1 uncultured Alphaproteobacteria bacterium | reverse complement strand
TGAGATCTTCCGATCGCATCCGTACTGCTGCGCCCAAGCCTCTGAAAAAACACCCAAGAGGTCACAGGGCGTCAAACCCGGGGTTGCGGATGACTTGAATATCGAAACCGGATGGATAAATAAATGAAACCCTCGGTTTCAGAACCGGCGGGTTCCTGAATTAGCAAGGACAACGATCACGCAAAATTGATCAAAGGCGATTTCACGTCCATGCGGATCAATGTAATCGCGGCCACCAGGCCAAAGGAGGCCTTCCGGCAATTTCGATTACTTGACATGAAACAAGAAACGGCCGCCCGGCAATGCGAGGCCCCGCCGCGACCCGCCCCATTGTGCGGCATCTTCCACTGGCGACCATCCGCGGATCCGAGCCGACGCTACGGATGGGCTTCCCCGCATCCCCGGCCATCGGTGGCGAGCCCGGGCGCCGACCAACCGGCGCGCCGGCAGGCGGATGCGCCCGCCTGCCGCCGGGGCCTCAGTGAGGCATCTCGCCGGTGCTGGCCAGGCGCATGGTCAGCATCCGTGCCCAGTGTTCATGCACCGCTTCCACCCGCACGCTGATCGCCGCCGGCACCGAGGCCGCATCGAGGCCAAGGAACCAGCCCGCCGGCATGCCCAGCACGGCGCCCAGGCCGATCGCCAGGCGCAGCGTCAGCGGTTCCAGCCCGAGTTCCAGCCGCGACATGCGTCGCTGCGAAATGCCCACGCGCCGCGCCACCTCGGTCGCGGTCAGGCCCATCCGCCGGCGGTGATGGTGCAGCGCCGCGCCGGCCTGACCGTCGAATTCCAGCCCCGCGGGGTGGCAATCATCGCCGGACCCCGGGGCTGCCGTCGGGGTGTGGTGTTGCTCAGACATCCTGTCTTCCTCGTTCGCTTGAACCTCCGGCCAATCTCGCCATCGCTTCCACAGGCAGGTGGAACGCGACACAGCGTCGGCCGGACGATGCGAATCTGAGGGAGCGCCCGCTAACCAAAGGTAAAAACCGGGAAGAATTCGTGCCGTTCAGGCCGAACACTCGCCGGCACGTCCGGCGCCGGTGGTTAGCATCCGGCTGCTTCGTGCGGTGAGGCGCGCCGTGCAAGTGGCTCAGCGGACAGCAACCCGGAATCCCGGCGTTAACGGATCGCTTCTGCTGCGGCCGCTGCTGTCCTAGGCTTCGCGTCCTGCCCGTTAAGGATTGGCCCGAATGCTCCCCTCCCAACGCGCCCTGTTCGATATCCCGCGCGACATCGCCTGGCTCAACGCCGCCGCCTGGTCGCCGCTGCCGCTCGCGGTGCAGCAGTCCGGCCGCGATGGCGTGGCCCGCAAGGGCCGGCCCTGGGAGGTCGACGCCGGCCTCGCCGCGCGCCAGCACGAACGCGCGCGCGCCGCCGCCGCCGCGCTGATCGGTGCGGCGGCGGAGGATGTCGCGCTGATCCCCTCGGTCTCCTACGGCGTCGCCACGGCGGGCAAGCTGTTCGCGCCGCCGGCGGGCTCCCGCGTGCTGGTGCTCGAGGACGACCACGCCTCGCCCGGTGCTGGAATGGACCGCGCGCGCGCCGGCCCAGGGCTTCACCGTCGAGACGGTGCAGCGCCCCGCCGATGGCGACTGGACCGCGGCGGTGGAAGCCGCCATCGCGCGGCCTGGCGCGCCGGTCTCGCTCGCCTCGATCTCCAACGTGCATTGGTCCGACGGCGCGGCGCTGGACATGGACCGCATCGCCGCCGCGCTGCGCGCCCAAGGCGCGGCGCTGCTGATCGACGCCACGCATGGCGCGGGCATGATGGATCTCGATGTCGCGCGCATCGACCCCGATTTCCTGGTGTTCCCCACCTACAAATGGGTGCTCGGCCCCTATGGCCGCGCCTTCCTGTACGTGGCGAAGCGCCATCAGGAGCGGCGTGCCGCTGGAGCAGACGCCCTCGGGCCGCCGCGCCATCTCCTCCGAGCGCGTGCCCTATTTCGCCGACCTCGCCTATGCGCCCACCGCGCGGCGCTTCGACATGGGCGAGCGCGACCATTTCATCAGCCTGGAGATGGCGGCGATCGGCATGGAGATGATGGCCGGCTGGACCCAACCCGCGATCGCCGAGCGCTGCGCCATGCTCACCGCGCGGCTGGAGGAAGGGCTCGCGGCCGCCGGGGCGGGCCTGCCCGCGCGGCACCTGCGCCCGGCGCATATCCTGTGCGTGTCGTTCCCGCAGGGCATGCCGGCAGGCCTGGCGGAGCGCCTGGCGGCGCAGGGTGCGCATGCCGCGCCGCGGCTGGGGCGGCTGCGCATCAGCCCCCACGTCTACAATGACGAGGAGGATGTGGACCGCTTCGTGGCCGCCTTCCGCGACGTGGTGCGCATCGCCGCGTGATGCTGGCGGTCGAATTCCTCGACCGCCGGTATCCGCATGTCCATGCCCTCAGGCGCCGGGCGCAAACGTCCGGTTTGCTTGGCTCTCGCCGGATCCCCCGGCCGGCCGCATTCGCGGTCTCGGCACGGTTCAAGGTCTCGTGCCGTGGGTCCAAGCCGCCACGCAAAAAAAGGGCCCCGCGCGATGCGCGAGGCCCCCTGACGCACGCCGATCCCGCGGGGATCAGACGGAGTAGTACATCTCGAACTCGATCGGGTGCGGCGTGTGCTCGAAGCGTAGACCTCTTCCCACTTCAGCTCGATATAGGCGTCGATCTGGTCCTTGGTGAACACGTCGCCGGCGAGCAGGAACTCGTGGTCGGCGGCGAGCGACTGCCAGCGCCTCGCGCAGCGAGCCGCACACCGTCGGGATGTCCTTCAGCTCCTCCGGCGGCAGGTCGTAGAGGTCCTTGTCCATCGGCATCGCCCGGATGGATCTTGTTCTTGATGCCGTCGAGGCCGGCCATCAGCATCGCCGCGAAGGCGAGGTACGGGTTGGCCGTCGGATCGGGGAAGCGGACCTCGACGCGCTTGGCCTTCGGGCTGGTCGCGTACGGGATGCGGCAGGAGGCCGAGCGGTTGCGCGCCGAATAGGCCAGCAGCACCGGCGCCTCGAAGCCCGGGACCAGGCGCTTGTAGCTGTTGGTCGACGGGTTGGTGAAGGCGTTGAGCGCCTTGGCGTGCTTGATGATGCCGCCGATGTAGTACAGCGCCATCTCCGACAGGTCGGCATAGCCGTTGCCGGCGAACAGCGGCTTGCCGTCCTTCCAGATCGACTGGTGGGTGTGCATGCCCGAGCCGTTGTCGCCGTAGACCGGCTTCGGCATGAAGGTCGCGGTCTTGCCGTAGCTGTGCGCGACGTTGTGCACGCACGTACTTGTAGATCTGCATGTGGTCGGCCGTGCGTCACCAGCGTGTCGAACTTGATGCCGAGCTCGTGCTGCGACGGCGCCACCTCGTGGTGGTGCTTCTCGATCGTCAGGCCCATCTCGGCCATGGTCGAGACCATCTCGGCGCGCAGGTCGCTGCCGCAGTCGACCGGCGGCACCGGGAAGTAGCCGCCCTTGGCGCGCGGGCGGTGGCCGATGTTGCCGTCCTCGATAGTCCGTCCGATGTTGTACGGGCCCTTCGCTCGCGTCGAGCTGAGAAGTGCGCTGATTGCTGCTCGATGCCGAAGCGCACGTCGTCGAAGACGAAGAACTCGGCCTCGGGGCCGAAGAAGGCGGTGTCGCCGATGCCGGTCGACTTCAGATAGGCCTCGGCCTTCTTGGCGGTCGACGCGCGGATCGCGGTCGTAGGGCTGGCCGGTCGACGGCTCGACGATGTCGCAGAACAGGATCAGCTGCGGCTTGCGCCGAGAACGGGTCCATGCACCGCGGTCGATCGGGTCCGGCATCAGGATCATGTCGAACTCGTTGATCGCCTTCCAGCCGGCGATCGACGAGCCGTCGAACATGATGCCGTCGGTCAGAACGTCCTCGTCGACGGTCGAGACGTGCTGGGCAGGTGCTGCCACTTGCCGCGCGGGTCGGTGAAGCGGAAGTCGACGTACTTGACGTCGTGCTCCTTGATCATCTCCAGCACCTTGGAGACGGCGGAACCGCCTCCGGCGGCGGCGGGCTTCTTGGCCATGATGTGCGGTCCTGTTCCCTGACTGCGAATACCCCGAAACCTGTTCACCACGCCGCGGCTTCGGTGCCCCGCGACGCAGCCCGGCGTTCCGTGCGAGGGGCCTTGCTGGCCCGCCCGCCCGGTTGTGCGGCCCCGACCGGCGCCTGCGCGCCACGTCCGGGACCCTTGCGACCCTCCCGCCGGGGAGGGGGCCGCGAAACCTCACGCCGGAACCGCCGCGCGGTTCAGGCCGGCCTGGCGAGCCTAGACGGCGTCGTCGCCGCGCTCGCCGGTGCGGATGCGGATGACCTCGTCGATGGTGCGAGACGAAGATCTTGCCGTCGCCGATGCGGCCGGTGCGCGCCGCGTCCTGGATGGCCTCGACGGCGCGGTCGACCATGTCGTCGTCGCAGCACCACCTCGATCTTCACCTTGGGCAGGAAGTCGACGACGTACTCGGCGCCGCGGTAGAGTTCGGTATGGCCCTTCTGCCGGCCGAAGCCCTTGGCCTCGATCACGGTGATGCCCTGCAGGCCGATCTCGTGCAGCGCTTCCTTCACCTCGTCGAGCTTGAAGGGCTTGATGATGGCCTCGATCTTCTTCATCGGCTCCTGTCCAGCGGCCGCGGCACCTTGCGGCGTCGGCCTCTCCTCCCGGTGTCATTGACCGGCTTGTTGTTGCCCGTGTGGCCCGGCGTGCGGCCGGGCGCATACACCGCGCCGCCGTGTCGTCAGGCGTTCTGCACGAGGCGTATTGCACGCGCCATGCCGGGCCAGCAATCCAAGGGGGCGACAGAAAATCGGCTTCGGAGGCAAGGCGTCGCCCAAAACATAGGCAAAACGCACACTTTTCGGGCGATCTGTGCCCGATTGCGGCTGGTCTCCCGCCGCCCCGGACATCGAGCGCGGCGGTCCATGTGTGCGCGTTCATGCTGCCGATCCAGCATCGCTCCTGTCCAACCTCGCGGGGACCTGGCTGTTCCGAGCTGGGGGGTGCAACCCGCTGGGCGTGCGGCCAGCCCCGGCGCCCGGGCGCCAGGTGCGCGCCGATCAGGCGGCCGCGGCCCTGCCTGACGGGTGAAGTGTTGCCGGCCCGCGGCAGCGGCCTCATAACGCGGCACGCCCGTCACCAACAGGACACCGCGCCGGCCATGCAGCCGCAGAACGCCCTTCTCTCCGCCACCGGCACCACGATCTTCACGGTCATGTCGGCGCTCGCCAACCAGCACCAGGCGATCAACCTCGGCCAGGGCTTCCCCGACTATGACGGGCCCGAGGATGTGGTGCGGGCCGCCGCCGACGCTTTGCTCGACGGACGCAACCAGTATCCGCCGATGACCGGCGTGCCCGAACTGCGCGCCGCCGTCGCTGCCCACAATGCGCGCTTCTATGGCATCGCGGCCGACCCGGATGCCGAGGTCATCGTCACGTCCGGCGCGACGGAGGCCATCACCGCCTGCCTCATGGCGGTGCTCAATCCGGGCGACGAATGCGTGCTGATCGAACCGCTGTACGACACCTACCTGCCGGTGGTGAAGCTGCTCGGCGCCATCCCTCGCCTGGTGCGCCTGTCGCCGCCCAATTGGGAATTGCCGCGCGCCGAACTGGCCGCCGCCTTCGGGCCGAAAACCAAGGCGATCCTGTTCAACACGCCGATGAACCCGACCGGCAAGGTGTTCACCGCCGCCGAACTCGCCTTCATCGCCGACCTGGTCGCGCGGCACGACTGCTACGCGATCTGCGACGAGGTCTACGAACACCTGACCTTCGACGGCTGGAAGCACATCCCGCTGATGACGCTGCCGGGGATGCGGGAGCGCTGCATGCGCGTGGGCTCGGCCGGCAAGACCTTCAGCCTGACCGGATGGAAGGTCGGCTACGTCACCTGCGACAGGTCGCTGGCGGGCAACGTGACCCGCGCGCACCAGAACCTCACCTTCACCACCCCGCCCAACCTGCAGCGCGGCGTGGCCGTGGGGCTGATGAAGGACGAGGCCTATTTCACCGGCCTGTCCGCGCATCTGGAAGGCAAGCGAGATCGCCTGGCGGATGGGCTGGCGCGCCTGGGCTTCGGCGTGCTGCCCACCCGCGGGACGTATTTCATCACCACCGATGTGCGGCCGCTGGGCTGGAACGCCGACGACGTCGCCTTCTGCCGCACCCTGACCGAGGAGGCGAAGGTCACCGCCATTCCGGTCACCGCCTTCTATGCCAGCGCCGACGCGCCCGCCCACTACGCCCGCTTCGCCTTCTGCAAGGGCGATGCGCTGCTGGACGAGGCGCTGGCGCGCATCGGGGCGTGGCTGGCCGCGCGTGGCCCAGCCGCGCGGGTCGCGGTGGGGTAGCGCCCACGCCGATATGCCGCGCCGGGCTGTCAGTGCAGCCGCACGCGCGAGCTTCCGAACGTAGCGCCGGGAGCCGCCCTTCTTCACCCTGGCTCGCGGCTGCGGCACCAGTCGCTTGTTTTCGCGCGCATCTTCAGGCGATCGGGCTGTGCTCCAGCCGGCCTCACTCGTTCCTGCCGCGACGACGCCCCGCCCCGACCACGGTGATTCTCTGCGCGCGCAGGGGACGGGCTGCATGCCCGGCACCACGCGGGATGGGCCGGGCATCCGTCGGCGCGATTGCAGAGACCTCGGCGCACGCCAGGCGAGCGTCCTGCATGTCTAAAAATAATGAATTGCCGTTAATTAATCGTGAATCTATGGGTGGTGCGGGGGCGGCTCTCTCGGCCACAACCTATTGTAGTTGTTCAGGAAATCTTTAAATTAAGATTATTAAAGTAATTGCAAACACAACCGCTGATGTGTTTTCCTGCACGTATCGATCGGATTGGGAGTGGGGGCGATGTCGGAACTGGGGTCATACGATCAGCGGCGGGTCGAACAACTCTACGGCGGCAGCGAGCCGCAAAATGGCCATCTGGCACTGGCGCTCGGCATCATCGCGATGCTGATCGGCATGACCGCGATGGGCGCCGGGGCGTGGCTTGCCTACGGCAACGCCTCCTCGCTGTTCCAACTGCCCGGCGGCCTGCCGGCGGCGGAATCGCACACCGTCAGCATGTATCTCGTGGCCTGCGGGGCCATGACCTTCGTCCTGGGCGCGTTCAGCATCTACAAGTCGCACGACATGTGATCCCGGCGCCCGGCCGCTTGGGGGAGGGGCCGGGGCGCGGCACATCATCGATGCGACGGACGGAGAGGGCCGGGCGAGGGGGTCGCCCGGCCCTTGACGTTGCGGCCCGGCACGGCGCGGCCACTTCAGGTTCCGAACGGCTGGACCACCTGGTCGGCTGGGAGCGTTGGCACGAACAAGCGGCGGGGGCGCTTGCCGCCAACTGCTGCCGGCGGAAGTCGCGCTACGGCGCCGGCGCGCGCAGATAGGGCTCCACCGGGCCGTTCAGCTTCATGGTCAGTGGCTTGCCGCGGCGGTTCACCGCCTTGCCCATGCTCACCCGGACCCAACCTTCCGACACGCAATACTCCTCGACATTCGTCTTCTCCTCACCCTTGAAGCGGATGCCGACGCCGCGGGCGAGCAACTCCTCATTGAAAAAGGGGCTGTCGGGGTCGGTCGAGAGCCTGTCGGGCAAGGTATCGGGCATGGCGATGGATCTCTGCGCGGTTTGGCCGGCGGCCCGGCTAGGTGAGCGCACGGGGTAGGGCAGGCACGACGCGCTGCCAAGCGGCGGATGGTCCCCGGTTGCCGGCAGACCCCGCCGCGATGGCAAGCAGGCATGACACGCGGCGGGGGCTGGAGGCGGGCCCGCGGCGTGCCGTCAGGCGCCGCGAAACACCGGCGCCCGCTTTTCGCGAAACGCCGCCAGGCCCTCCTGTATATCGGCGCTCGCCTTGCACAGGCGTGCGCGCTCCGTGCAGGCATCGACGTCCAGCGCGCCATGGCCGATCTCGTTCAGCGCCTGCTTCATGCCCTGCACCGCCAGCGGCGCCATCGAGGCCAGCGTGCCGGCCAGCCGGTCCACCGCGGAATCCAGCTCCCCGGGTGCCACCAGCTGCGTGAGGTAGCCCACGCGCAGCAATTCCTCCGCTCCCAGCTTCTCGGCCGTGAGGAACAGCCGCTTGGCGGTGTTCATCCCCAGGCGCGAGACATAGCGGCGCAGCCCGCCGGGATAGTAGTGCACGCCCAGCCGCCCGGCCGGCATGAACATCTCCATCCCCGCGACACCCACGCGGAAATCGGCGGTCAGCGCGAGGTCGGTGGCACCGCCATACACGCCGCCCTGCAGGCGGGCGATGGTGGGCACGCGCACCGCCTCGAAGCGATCGACCATGGTGTCGAAGCCGGGCGCGCGGGCGGCAGCCTCGGCATCCTCGGCGAAGCCGCCAAGATGGAAGCCGGCCGAGAAGGCCGGCCCGCTCGCCGCCAGCACCAGCACCCGCAGGTCGTGGTTGGCGTCCACCACCTCCAGGTGCTCCAGGATGCGCACGATGTCGCCGGGCTCGATCCGGTTGCGGTGGCGCGAGCGATGCAGGCGGATGGTCGCGCGCGGGCCGGCGATCTCGAGGCTCGGCGGGTCCAGGCGGGGGTCTTCGGTCATGATCGTTTCCTCGTTTGCGCCATTCTTCCCGAAGCCGGCGCGAAAGGCCATGCGCGACGCTCAGGCAGTCTCGGCGCCGATCAGCGCGAGGCCCTCGGCCACCGAGACGAACTCGCCGCCGGCGACCACGCGCCCGGCGCCGAAGCGCTCCTCGAAGATCCGCCGCACCGCCGGCACCAGGGAGGTCCCGCCCGTGAGGAACACGCGGTCCACCGCGCCGGGCGGGGTCGCGGCATCGGCCAGCGCCGCATCCACCGCCGCGCCGATGCGCGCCAGCTCCGGCGCGATCCACCCCTCGAACGCGCCACGCTCGATCGGCGCGCTCAGGTCGAAACCGCCATGGCGGAAGTCGAGGGTCGCGCGCTCGGTCATCGACAGCGCCGCCTTCACGCCCGAGACCGCGCGATAGAGCGCATAGCCGGCCTCCTCCTCGATCAGCCGGATCAGCAGCTGCAGCCGCGCGGGATGCTCGGCGGTGCGCGCCACCTCGGCGATGTCGCGCAGGGTGCGCGGCGCGCGCATCATCGACAGCTGGTTCCACCGCGCGAAGCTGGTGAACCAGGCGGGCGGCACCGGGAGCATCGCCCCGCCCATCACGCTGTAGCCCGTGCCCTTGCCCAGCCGCGGCGCGACGACATGGTCGATGATGCGGGTGTCGAAGGCGTCGCCGGCGATGCCGACCCCGGCATGGCCCAGCGCGACGACCCGCCGCGGCGGGCCGGGATCGAAGCGCAGCACCGAGAAATCCGAGGTGCCGCCGCCGAAATCCGCCACCAGCACGATGGCCGGGGCATCCAGCCCGCGCGCGAAGCGATGCCCCGCCGCCGCCGGTTCCAGCGCCACGCGCAGCCTGGTCACGCCGGCCGCGGCGAAGGCGGCGCGCAGCCGCTCCTCGCCCAGACCATCACCGTCGCGCTGGCCCACGAAGCGCACCGGCCGGCCCACCGTGACCTCGGCGCCGTCGAGTTCGTCGCGCAAGGGTGCGAGCAGCTCGCGCAGGAACAGCCCGACCAGCTCCTCCAGCGTCCAGCTGCGGCCAAAGATGCTGGTCCGGGTGAAATTGTGCTGCGCCAGGTAGGACTTCATCGACATGATGAGGCGGCTGTCGAGCGGGTCGCCGAGATGGGCCTCGATCGCCGCCGGCCCGGCGGCATGGCGCGTGGGCCCGCGCCCATCGGTCCAGAAGCACAGCACCGAGCGGAACACATCCCCGCCCGCCAGGCGCGCCGTGCGCAGCGAGCCATCGGCGCGCCGCAGGGCGACAACGCTGTTGGTGGTGCCGAAGTCGATGCCGATGGCGGGGCGCATGGATCAACAACCCTGGGGCGCGCGGAGCGCGATGGCCGGGACGCCGCCGCCGCCGCCCCGCATGCGGGTGCGACGCCATTTCGCGGCCGCGCTGTAACTTTTCCGCCGCTCCGGTGTTGGTGCAATGAACACCGGAGGACAGCCCATGAACAGCATCGTCTACATCGTCGGCGCCGTGGTGATCGTGCTCGCCATCCTGAGCTTCCTCGGCATGCGCTGAAGCGCCCGGGGCTGCTCGTTCAGGCCGCCTTGGCTTCCCGCCGCCGCCGCGTCAGCACGAACTCGGTATAGCCATTGGGCTGCCGCGCGCCCTCGAACACCAGGTCGCAGGCCGCCTTGAAGGCCGGCCCGTCGAAGCCCGGCGCCATCGGCACATAGGCCGGGTCGGCGGCATTCTGGCGGTCCACCACCGCGGCCATGCGCTGCATGGTCTCCATCACCTGCGCCGAGGTCACCACCTCGTGGCGCAGCCAGTTGGCGATGTGCTGCGAGGAAATGCGCAGCGTCGCGCGGTCCTCCATCAGCCCGACATCGTTGATGTCGGGCACCTTGGAGCAGCCCACGCCCTGGTCCACCCAGCGCACCACATAGCCCAGGATGCCCTGCGCGTTGTTGTCGAGTTCCGCCTGCACATCGGCGGGGCTCCAGTTGGTGTCGCGCGCCAGCGGCACGCTCAGGATGTCGTCCAGCGCGGCCCGGCGCCCGCCATGGGCCAGTTCCTCCTGCCGGGCGGCCACATCCACCTCATGGTAGTGCAGCGCATGCAGAACGGCGGCGGTGGGAGAGGGCACCCACGCCGTGTTCGCCCCCGCCTTCGGGTGTCCCACCTTCTGCTCCAGCATCGCCGCCATCAGGTCCGGCATCGCCCACATGCCCTTGCCGATCTGCGCACGCCCGCGCAGCCCGCACAGCAGGCCGACATCGACGTTCCAATCCTCATAGGCGCGGATCCAGGGCTGCGCCTTCATGTCGTTCTTGCGCACCACCGCGCCGGCTTCCATCGCGGTGTGGATCTCGTCGCCGGTGCGGTCGAGGAAGCCGGTGTTGATGAACACCACGCGGTCCTTCGCGGCGGCGATGCAGGCCTTGAGGTTGACGGTGGTGCGCCGCTCCTCGTCCATGATGCCCATCTTGAGCGTGGCGCGCTTCATCCCGAGCGCGTCTTCCACGCGGGCGAACAGCGTATCCGCCCAGGCCACTTCCTCCGGCCCGTGCATCTTGGGCTTCACGATATAGACGCTGCCGGCGCGGGAGTTCATCCGCTTGCCGCGGATATCGTGCAGCGCGATCACCGCGGTGCACATCGCATCCAGCACCGTCTCGGGCACCTCGGCGCCATCCAGCGTGACGGCATCGGTCATCATGTGGTGGCCCACATTGCGCACCAGCATCACGGAGCGGCCATGCAGGGTCATCGCCCCGCCCGAGGGCTTCTGGAACACGCGATCGGCATTCAGCCGCCGCGTCATCACCCGCCCGTCCTTGTCGAACTCCGCGGTGAGGTCGCCGCGCATCAGCCCGAGCCAGTTGCGATAGACGCCGACCTTGTCCTCGGCATCCACGGCGGCGACCGAATCCTCGCAATCCTGGATGGTGGTCAGGGCGCTCTCCATCACGACGTCGCAGATGCCCGCGGCATCCGTACGCCCGATCATGTGGTCGCGGTCGAACTTCACCTCGATGTGCAGCCCGTGGCGCACGAACAGAAGCGAGGCCGGCACATGGGCATCGCCCTTGAAGCCCGTGCATTGCCCCGGCCGGGCGAGCCCGGTCTTGGACCCGTCCTTCAGCGTGACCTCGAGCGCGCCGGCCTCAAGCCGGTAGGCGGTCGCATCGGCATGGCTGCCACGCGCCAGCGGCACCGCCTGGTCCAGCACCGCGCGCGCCTTCGCGATCACCGCGGCGCCGCGCTTGGGGTCGTATCCCTTGGCGCGCGGGCCCTCCTGCGGGATGGCATCGGTGCCGTACAGCGCGTCGTACAGGCTGCCCCAGCGCGCATTGGCGGCATTGAGCGCATAGCGGGCGTTGGAGACCGGTACCACCAGTTGCGGACCCGCCAGGGTCGCGATCTCGGCATCGACATCGGTGGTCGCCACCTTCACCTCGGCGGGTTCTGGCAGCAGGTAGCCGATCTCCCGCAGGAAGGCCGTATAGGCGACAAGGTCCACCGGCTTCGCCGGGTGGGCGCGGTGCCAGGCGTCGATCTGCGCCTGCAACTCGTCGCGCCGGGCCAGCAGCGCCGCATTGGCGGGCATCAGGTCGCGCAGGATGCGCTCCATTGCCTGCCAGAAGCGCGCCGGCTCCACCCCGGTGCCGGGCAGCGCCTCGGCTTCCATGAAGCGCATGAGAACGGGTGCGACCGTAAGGCCCTGGTTGTCGGGCATGGGCTTGTCTCCTGAACGCTGCGCCGCGGGGCGCCAAATCCGGCCGGTGTCCTAGGCGCAAAGCCGGGCAGGGGCAAACGCCGGGGGCTTGCCCGCGCCGGCCATGGGCGCGAGGCTGCCCGCCCGAACCGCAGGAAGGATCGCCGCCATGGCCTGGACACCGCCGCCGCATGTCACGCAGCATTGGCAGGTGACCAAGCCCGGGGCCAGCGGCCGCCGCGGCATGGTGGCCTCCCAGGCGCGCTCCGCCGCCGAGGCCGGCCTTGCCATCCTCGACGAGGGCGGCAGCGCGGCCGATGCGGCGGTCGCTGCTGCATTCGCACTGGCTGTGGTCGAGCCGTGGAATTCCGGCCTGGGCGGCATCGGCTTCACCCAGGTGGCACGGCCCGGGCGTGGCGCCGCAGACCTTCGATTTCGGTCCGGTCTCCCCGCATGCGCTGGACCCCTCCGCCTTCCCGATGACGGGGAAGATGAAGAACGACCTGTTCACCTGGCCCGAGGTGTTCGAGGACCGCAACGTGCACGGCCCGCTCTCCTTCGCCATTCCCTCGGCGGTCGCAGGCTATGCCGAGTTGCATGCGCGCCACGGCCGCCTGCCGCTCAGCGTGGTGATGGCGCCGGCCATCGCGCTGGCGAAGCGCGGCCTGGCGCAGGACTGGTTTACCACCCTGAAGGTTGCCAACAGTGCCGCGGTGCTGCGGCTCTATCCCGAAAGCGCGCGGATCTACCTCCCCGGCGGCCTGCCGCCCGTCGCACCCTACCAGGGCAGCCCGGGCTTCTTCCGCCAGGGCCGCCTGGCCGAGACGCTGGAGCGCCTGGCATCCGCCGGCCTGCGCGATTTCTACGAGGGCGGGGTCGCGGCCGAACTGCTCGCCGATTTCCGCGACATGGGCTCGCCGATCAACGCCGCCGACCTCATGGGCTGCAAGGCCATCGTGAAGCCGGCGCTGGAAGCCGCCTGGCGCGGCAAGCGCCTGTTCCTCGCCAATGGCCTGACCGCCGCCCCCACCCTGATGCGCGTGCTGGAGGGCATGCGCGACGCCGATTTCTCCACGCCCGAGCCGTCCGCCGCCTGGTACGCGCAACTCGCGCGCGTGATGCGCGCCGCCTATGCCGAGCGCCTCGCCGGGCTTGGCGATGCCGAGCCCAAGGCCGCCGAATCCTGCACCACCCACCTCACGGTGTGCGACAAGGACGGGATGATGGTGGCGATGACCACCACGTTGCTCTCGTCCATGGGCTCGCGCGTGGTGCTGCCGCGCTCGGGCGTGCTGATGAACAACGGCATCATGTGGTTCGACCCGCGGCCGGAGGCGATGAACGCGCTGGCGCCGGGCAAGCGCCCGCTCACCAACATGTGCCCGGTGATCGCCGCCGAGGGCGATGCGCCCTGCATCGCCACCGGTGCCTCGGGCGGGCGGCGGATCATGGCGGCGGTATTCCAGATGCTCTCCTACGTGGCGGATTTCGGCATGGCGCCGGAGGCCGCGGCAGCGCATCCGCGGCTTGATGTCTCGGCGCCCGATGGTGTCACCGCCGACCGTCGGCTGGGCGCCGAGACCCTCGCCGCGCTTGCCGCGGATGATACCGTCACCGAGGTCGAGCACGCCGTCCTGCCGGTGAATTTCGCCTGCCCCAACCTCATCCGCATCGCGCCGGACGGCACCCGCCAGGGCATTACCGATACGATGAGCCCCTGGAGCGCGGCGCTGGCGCAGTAGCATCGCTGCGCACGCGGATTGATGTCGCACTGCGCGCCAATACTGTAGGCTGAGCGATGGCGCGGCATCGCTGCGCGCGGAGAACCGATGTCCGACACCGCGGCCGGCGCCGACCCTCCGCAGGACCCCACCCGGCCTACCGCGCCGCGCGACCCGCCCGCGGCCGCGCCGACAGGCGGCCCCTCCGTGTCGGCGGCACTGTCCGCGATCGCCGACGCGGTGGGCGAGCGCCGGCAGGCGCCGCGCGTCAACGCGGACCTTCCATGCACGGTCTTCGCCGGCCCGCATGTGCATGATGGGGTGATCCGCGACGTCTCGGCGGGGGGTGCCCTGCTGCGTGGCGTACCCGGCCTGATTGCGGGCGATACGGTGCGGCTGCGCCTGTCCGCCGAGCCTGACCAGCGCATCGCGGTGCGCGTGCGGGCCATCAGCCTGCTCGGCGCGCATCTCGCCATCGAGGATGACGCTGCCTCGGCCTCCTGGCGCCAGGCGGTCCGGGATCTTCTGCCGTAAGCGTTGCGTTAACCGGCCAGGTGCAGACTTCGTGGGTGCCTCGCGGTCCGCCGCGACGCGCGTAACGACGCCCGAGGCGCCCATGCAGACCATCGACCTCATCGACCCGGATATCCTGGCCCCCCGCGGCTGGCTGCGCGCTGGCACCCTGGCCGAGGAACGACGCGCCCTATTCCCCGTGGCCGAACCCTGCACGCTGCGTTCGACAGGCGGGCGAGTGCGCGACGGCCTGGTGCGTGAAGCCGGGCTGTCCGACGTGGTCATCACCGGGGTGGGCGGCCTCGTGCTCGGGCAGCAGGTGGAGGTGGTGCTGCCGCGCCGGGCCGGGCTGCGCCTGCGCGCCAGCATCGCCGGGGTGGGGCTCACGGGGCTGCTGGTGCACCTGTGCGCGGCGGATCGCGGGGTGGAATGGCACCTTGCCCTGCGTGGCATGACGGATGGCGGCTTCCGCACGGGCTGAGACGCCAGCCGGCATCACCGCGCCACGGATGCCCGGCCCGAGGCACCGCCCCAGGCCGCACCCAATCAACCCTTGGACGTCATCCCGGCCTGTTGCGCGCACCAGCGCGCGACGTCCTCATGCGTGCCGAACCACACGCCCGGCGTGTCCTTCATGAACGCCACCAGGCGGTCGAGCAGCGCGATACGGCTGCGGTGGCCGATCACGTGCGGGTGCATGGTCAGCAGGAACAGCCCGCCCTCGGCCACGGCGCCCTCGAACTCGGCGCGGAAAATCTCCTCCACCGCCGAGGGCGGCGTGTAAGGGCGCAGCCCCGAGAAGCGCAGCATGTTGAAATAGACCGCGTCGTCGCGGATCCACTCGGGCGGCAATTCAACGATGCCCGTGGCCTCGCCCTGCACTTCGAGCTCGTAGGGGTCGTCATCGGCCATCAGCGACGAGTCATACAGCAGCCCCATCTCGCGGATGATGTTCATCGTATCGACCGAGAAGTCCCACGATGCGGTGCGGATGCCCACCGGCCGGCGGCCGCTCACCTTCTCGAGCGTATCGGCGGCGCGCAGCGTCAGCTCGCGCTCCACCCCCGGGGGCAGTTGCGTGTTGGCCTCGTGGATCCAGGAATGGATGCCGATCTCGTGGCCTTCATCGGCCACGGCGCGCACTTCCTGCGGATGCAGCAAAGCCGAGACGGCCGGGTAGAAGAACGAGGCACGTACCCCGTGGCGGTCGAGCAGCGCGCGGATGCGCGGCACGCCCTGGCGGTTGCCGTATTGCCCCTGGCTGATGCGCATGGGGCTTTCGTCGGAATCGCGCAGCGGGATGGTCTCGTGGTCCGCATCGAAGGAGAGCGAGACCGCGCAGCGCGCCCCGCCCGGCCAGGAGGTGGGGGCCAGGGAGCGCCCGGCCCGCGCGCGGCCCACGATGCGCCGCCATTCGGGCTCGCTCCAGTCCCAGGGCTTCGCCGCTGCGTCAGTCATGGCCGTTCTCCTTGGTTGTTGCGCTGGCACGGTACTTGCGGGCCACGTCGGGTCAATCCGCAACGGGCACGCCCGCCAGCACCAGGAGAGGCTCCATGGATATCGGCGTATTCATTCCCATCAACAACAATGGCTGGATCATCTCCGCCACCTCGCCGCAATACATGCCGAGCTTCGAGCTCAACAAGGCGGTGGTGCAGAAGGCCGAGGCGCATGGCTTCGACTTCGCGCTGTCGATGATCAAGCTGCACGGCTTCGGCGGCAAGACCGAGTTCTGGGACCACGGCCTCGAATCCTTCACCCTGATGGCCGGCCTGGCCGCCGTCACCACGCGCATCAAGCTGTTCGCCTCCACCGCCGTGCTGACCCTGCCGCCGGCGATGGTGGCGCGCATGACCAGCACGATCGACGACATCTCCGGCGGGCGCTTCGGCATCAACATCGTCTCCGGCTGGCACAAGATCGAGTACAGCCAGATGGGGCTGTGGCCCGGTGACCAGCATTTCGGCAAGCGCTACGACTACAGCACGGAATATGTGCGGATCCTGCGCGACCTCTGGGAGCACCGGCCTGTCGCAACCTCAAGGGCGAGTTCTTCCAGATGGACAATTGCGTCCTCAGCCCGCGCCCGAAAAAGCCGATCAGCGTGGTGGCCGCCGGGCAGTCCGACCGCGGCATGGAATTCGCCGCGCAATACTGCGACTACAATTTCTGCCTGGGCGAAGGCGTGAACGAACCCACCAAGGCCGCCGAGGTGCCCGCCCGCGTGCTCGAAGCACGCCGCGAAAACCGGCCGCGATGTCGGCGCCTACATGCTCTACATGGTGATCGCCGACGAGACCGACGACGCCGCGCTCGCCAAGTGGGACCTCTACAACAAGGGCGCCGACAAGGAGGCCCTGGCGCATCTGCTCGGCAAGGCGGCCGAGGACACCGACGCCGTCCGAGACCTCCATGGCCGCGGCCATCCAGCGCTCGCCCTCGCCCATCAACTTCAACATGGGCACGCTGGTGGGCTCCTACGCCAATGTCGCGCGCATGCTGGACGAGGTGGCGGCGATGCCCGGCGTGAAGGGCATCATGCTGACCTTCGACGACTTCCTCGAAGGTCTCGACACCTTCGGCACGCAGATCCAGCCGCTGATGGCATGCCGCAGCGACCGGCTGCCCATCGCCGCCTGACTTGCGAGGGGCGGGGCGGGCGGGCAGGCTCCGGCCATGCCCCGCCCCGCCCCGTCGCCATGAACGACACCGACCCCGCGCAGATGTCCGCCGAGACGCTGCTCGGCCTGTATGCCCGCCGTGCGCTCTCGCCGGTCGAGGCGCTGAAATCCGTGCTGGAGCGCGTCGCGCGCTTCAACCCCTGGGTCAACGCCTTCGCCGCGATGAATCCGCGCGCCCTGCACGCCGCCGGCGAGAGCGAGGCGCGCTGGGCCGCCGGCCGCCCGATCGGCCCGCTCGATGGGGTGCCCGCGACGGTGAAGGATCTGCTGAACCTCACCGGCTTTCCCACCCGGCGCGGCAGCCGCACCACCGACACCACGCCCGCCACCGAGGACGCCCCCGCCGTCACCGGCCTGAAGGAGGCCGGCGCCGTCATCCTGGGCAAGACCACCACCACCGAATTCGGCTGGAAATCCCCCGGCGACTGCCCGCTGCACGGCATCACCCGCAACCCGTGGAACCCGCAGCGCACGCCCGGCGGCAGTTCGTCGGGCGCCGGCGCGGCGGGCGCGGCCTGCTTCGGGCCGCTGCATATCGGCACCGATGCCGGTGGCTCCATCCGCATCCCCGCCGCCTATTGCGGGCTGGTGGGCATGAAGCCGAGCTTCGGTCGCATCCCGCAATGGCCGCTCGGTGCCTTCGGCCATGTCGCGGTGGCCGGCCCCATGACGCGCACCGTGCGCGACGCCGCGCTGATGTTCTCCGCCATGGCGCGCCCCGACCTGCGCGACCCCTACGCCCTGCCCGAGGATGCGCGCGACTGGCGCCACGGCATCGAGGACGGCGTGGCGGGGCTGCGCGTGGCCATCGTGCGGCGCATGGGCTTCGAGCCGCCGCTCGATGCCGATGGCGCGGCGGTGCTGGACGCCGCCGCGCGGATGCTGGAAGCGCAAGGCGCCATCATCGAGGATGCGGAGCCCGACCTGCCCGACACCCGCGCCATCTTCGGCCGCGTCTGGGGCGTGGCGCTGGCGCGCGTGGTCGCCACCATCGCGCAGGACCGGCACGGGATGCTGGATGAGGGCATCCTCGACGTCGCGCGGCGCAACGCCGACATGCCGGCGACCGACTACCTGGCCGCCGAGGCCATGCGCCTTGAGGCCGCGCACGCCATGGCGCGCTTCCACCAGCGCCACGACCTGGTGCTGACCGCCTGCACCCCGACCGCCGCCTTCGCCGCCGACCAGCCCACGCTGAAGGCGGACCAGGCGCTGTGGCGCGACTGGGCGCCCTGGACCTTCGCCTTCAACCTCACCCGCCAGCCCGCCATCAGCGTGCCGGTGGGCCTCGATGGCGAAGGCATGCCGCGCGCGGTGCAGGTGGTGGCGGCGCTGTATCGCGACGACCTCGCCCTGCGCGGCGCCCGCGCCATCGAGCGCGCCGCCACGCTGCCCCTGGCCAATCCCGCGCAGACCGGGCAGATGGCGCGCACGGATACGAAGGACTGACACGATGCGCCTGGTGACATTCAAGGATTCGCAGGGCACGCGCATCGGCGCGCTGGACGAGGCCGGCGCCGTGCTCGACCTGCTGGCCGCCGATGCCGCCCTGCCGCGCGACATGCTGGCACTGATCGCCGCCGGCCCGCCGGCCCTGGCCGCCGCCCGGAAGGCGATGGAAGCCGCGCCGGTGGTGGAAGGCGCCACCCTGCTCGCCCCGATCCCGCGCCCGTCCAAGAACATCTTTTGCGTCGGCAAGAACTACCACGAGCACGCCAAGGAATTCGCCGCCAGCGGCTTCGACGCCACCGCGAAGGAAATCGTGCCCGAGGCGCCGGTGGTGTTCTCCAAGCCCCCCACCAGCGTGATCGGCCCGCACGATCCCATCCCCTCCTTCCTCGATACGTCGGACAGCACCGACTACGAGGGCGAGATCGCGGTGGTGATCGGCAAGCCCGGGCGCGGCATCAGCGAGGCCGACGCCTTCGCGCATGTGTTCGGCTACACCATCGTCAACGACGTCACCGCGCGCACGCTGCAGCACAAGCATCGCCAATGGATCATCGGCAAGGGCATCGACGGCTTCTGCCCGATGGGACCGGCCATCGTCACCGCGGACGCCGCCGGCACGCCGCCGCGCCTGGCCATCTCCACCTGGGTCAATGGCGAGCTGCGCCAGCGCGCCGGCATCGAGGACCTGATCTTCGGCATCCCCACGCTGATCGCCACCATCAGCGCCGGCATCACGCTGGAACCGGGGGACATCATCGCCACCGGCACGCCGGCGGGCGTGGGCCTGGGCTTCAAACCGCCGAAATTCCTGAAGCCCGGCGATCGCGTGCGCATCGAGGTGCCGGGCATCGGCGTGCTGGAAAACCCCGTCGCCTGACCAGACCAACCACCCGGGAGGACAAAACAATGAAACGTCGCGACATCATGGCCGGCTCCGCCGCGCTCGCCCTCGCCCCGCGCATCGCCGCCGCGCAGGAGACCTACCCCACGCGCCCCGTGCAGATGGTGGTCGCCTTCCCGCCCGGCGGCCAGGCCGACACCGTGGCGCGCCCGGTCGCCGGCGCGCTGGAGCGCATCTGGCGCCAGCCGGTGCCGGTGGTGAACCGCGGCGGTGCGGGCGGGGCGATCGGCAATGCCTCGGTCGCGCGCGCCCAGCCCGATGGCTACACGCTGCTGATGGCGCTCTCCTCGCTGGCGATGCTGCCCGAGGCCGACCGCATCAACGGCCGCCCGCCCTCCTACACGGTGGACCAGCTCGCCCCCATCGCGCTGATCACCGCCGACCCCACCGTGCTGGTGGTGCGCGCCGATGCGCCCTGGCAGACGCTGGAGGAGTTCATCGCCGATGCGAAGCGCCGCCCCGGCGCCATCACCTATTCCTCGGCCGGCAGCTATTCCACGCTGCATGTCGCGATGGCGATGTTCGCCGCCGCGGCCGAGATCGACATGCTGCACGTACCCTTCCAGGGCGGCGGCCCGGCGATGACGGCGCTGCTCTCGGGCACGGTGCAGGCGCTCTCGTCAGGTCCCGGCCCGGCGCTGTCGCAGGTGCGCGACGGCAAGCTGCGCGCGCTGGCGCAATGGGGTGCCACGCGCGCACCGGGCTTCGAGACCGTGCCGACCTTCATCGAGAAGGGCTTCACGGATGTGGAGTTCTACATCTGGGCCGGCGTGTTTGCGCCCGCCGCCACGCCCGCCGCGGTGCAGCAGCGCCTGCGCGCCTCCCTGCGCGAAGCCGTGCAGGACGAGGCGCTGAAGCGCGCCCTGGGTGCCGCCGGCAGCCCGATCGACTTCCGCGAGGGCGAGGCGTTCAACAGCTTCTTCCAGGCTGACAGTGCCCGGTTGGTGCGCGCCGTGCAGCGCATCGGCAAGTTGGATTGAACGGCCCAGCCGGGGGCGGCGGTCAGTCCACCGCGGCCACCTGCGCGGCCACGCCCGCCTGCGCCAGCAGCGCATCGAGCCGCGCGAGTTCCTCCGCCTGCTCGGTCTGCATCACCAGCAGGCCGGGGTCGCAGGTGTTCTCGGAATAGGTGCGGCAGCGTTCCTCGGCCAGCGCGATGTCGCGCGCGCGCCGCGCCAGGATGGCCTGCCGCCGTTCGGCGAACCAGGCGTCGCGCGCCGCGGCCGATGCGAAGCGCACCGGCGGCAGCGGCACCGTCACCTCGCCCGGGTAGCGCATGGTGCGCGCCGAGGCGAGGCTGATCACCGTGGCGGTGGCGCCGATGATGCCGTTCGGCGCCATGCGGAACACCGCCGGGTCGTCGCGCGGGCGCAGCAGTTCCACGATCTCCAGGCGGTCCTCGGCAGAACAGCGCAGGTCGAGCACGCTGTGCGAACGTGTCAGCCTGACGGTGCCGGGCGTGGAAGGCACCTCGGCCATCACCCGCCCGCCGCGTTCCACCGTGCAGCGCGCACCTGGCGGTTCGGTCGCGATGGCAACCTCCCCGTTCCAGGCCGGCCCGGGGTTCGCCGCGCGCAGCGCCACGTTCAGCGCCGCCGTGGCGCAGCCAGGCAGCCAAAGCAGGCCGGCAAGAAGCATCATCGCGCGCACAGATGCAGTCATGGGTTGAACTCCGTTGGCGATAGCCCGTCCAGATTGTAGCGCGCCGTGCTGCGAAAAGGTTAATGCCAATCTGCATCGATGCCATGCGGCTTGTCGCTGCCCGCCGCGCATGCTGCAAACGCAGCCCAGGCGCCGGTCCTGCCGGCGCCCGCCACGCATCGCGGGCCGGGGGATGAACCCCGGCCCACCCGGAGGAACCGTCATGACCCTGCATCGCCGCGCCCTCGTGGCCGCGCTGCCCACCCTCTCCCTGCTGCCGGGTGCCGCGCGCGCCCAGGCGCCCTGGCCCGACCGGCCGGTGCGCATCATCGTGGCCTTCCCCGGCGGCTCGACGCCCGACCTCGCGGCGCGCGTGGTGGCCAGCCACCTGCAGCAGGTGCTGGGCCAGCCCGTGGTGGTGGAGAACCGCGCCGGCGGCGGCGGGCACATCGGCACCGAGCAGATCGCGCGCGCGACCGACGGGCACACCTTCGGTGTCACCATCGGCGGGCCGGGCAGCACGGCCAAAATCCTGAACCCGGCGCTGGGCTACGACCCCGAGAAGGATCTCATGCCGGTGTCGCTGCTGGCACGCCTGCCCTTCGTGCTGGCGGTGCACCCCTCGGTGCCGGCCAACAATGCCGCCGAGTTCGTGGCCTATGCCAAGGCCAACCCGGGCAAGATCTCCTACGCCTCGACCGGGCCGGGCACGCTGTCGCACCTGGTGATGGAAGACCTCGCCGCGACGCAGGGGTTCGAGGCGGTGCACGTGCCCTACCGCGCGGTGGGGCAGGCGGTGCTGGACCTCATCGCCGGGCGCATCCAGGCCTTCTTCGCGGCCTCGGGCGGCGTGCTGGGCCAGGTGCGTGCGGGCCAGGTGAAGGCGCTGGCGGTCACCAGCCCTGAACGCTTCCCCGCCCTGCCGGATGTCCCGACCATGCGCGAATCAGGCGTGGCCATGGACCCGGCGGTGGCCTGGATCGGGATGTTCGCGCCCGCCGGCACGCCGCCCGATCGCATCGCGCGCGTCTCGGCCGAGGCGGCGAAGGCGCTGGCGGTGCCCGAGCAGCGCCGCGCGCTGGAGACCGCCGGCTTCGTGGTGGTGGGCAGCGACCCCGCGGCGTTCCAGGCGCTGCTGACCAGCGACATCGCGCGCTGGGGCGCCATCATCCGCCGGCTGGGGCTGCGGCCGGAGGGCTGATACCAGCGGCATAGGCGCTGATCCGCGCCAAGGCCGCGAATTCGGCCTGCCGGCAGCCCGGCGAAAGCCGGGCAAACCGGAAGTTTGCGCCCGGTGTTGGAGGGCCTGGGCATGAACCCCGCCCGCCGCCATCGGGCACCGGCCGGGGGGGGCACGCCCCCCGGCCCGCCATCATGCCACCGGCAGCGGCGTGTCCTTGCGGGTCTTCCACAGTGACCACACAACGCCGCCCATGATCAGCGCCAGAGTGACGCCCAGCGAGATCGCCGGATCCACCTTCCCCACGATCTGGTTCCAGAAGATCTTGGCGCCGATGAACACCAGCACCAGGGCCAGCGCATACTTCAGGTAGTGGAAGCGGTGCACCATGGCTGCCAGCGCGAAGTACAGCGCGCGCAGGCCCAGGATGGCCATGATGTTGGCGGTGTAGACGATGAAGGTGTCGGTGGTGATGGCGAAGATCGCCGGCACCGAATCCACCGCGAAGATCAGGTCCGCGATGTTGATCACCACCAGCGCCAGCAGCAGCGGCGTGGCGAAGGTCGTCATCTTGCCCGTCGCGGGGTCGGGCTGGCGGATCACGAACTTCTGCCCGTGCAGTTCGTCCGAGACCCGCATGTGGCGGCGCATGAAGCGCACCACCGGGTTCTTGGAGATGTCCTGCTCGCCCTCGGGCACCACCATCATCTTGATGCCGGTGCCGATCAGGAAGGCGCCGAAGATGTACAGCACCCAGGAATACTGCTGCACCAGCGCGGCGCCGAGGCCGATCATCAGCCCGCGCAGCACGATGACGCCGATGATGCCCCAGACCAGCGCGCGGTACTGGTATTTCCGCGGGATGGCGAAATAGCCGAAGATCAGGCTGATGACGAAGACGTTGTCGATCGACAGCGCCTTCTCGATGAAGAAGCCGGTGAAATACGCGACCCCCGCATGCGTGCCGTCGGTGGTGGTGATGTGCCCGACGTCATAGGCCCACCAGATGCCCACGCCGTAGAGGATGGCGAAGCTGATGTAGAACAGCGAGAGCCACAGGCTCTGCGCGATCCCCATCTCCTGGTCCTTGCGGTTGAGCACGCCGAGGTCGAAGGCGAGCAGCAGGACCACGATGGTCAGGAACCCTGACCACATCCAAAGGGGCTTGCCGATCCATTCCGCCGCGAAGAATTCCATCCCCAGACACTCCTCTGTGGCGCAAATTCACGTCCCACAGAGGACCCGAATCGCGCGATTTCCCACGCGATCCGACATCACGGCTGCTGCAAGGCCGATGAGATGCCATGCGCAACCGCCAGAGGGGCCCGGATCAAGCGAGGCAAATGGATTCACGCGTCCATGTTGTCAAGACCGGTTGCGGCAGCGACGAGGATGTCCCATGTGGGTTTGCAAGGGAGCAGCCGGGACACTAGGTTGCCGCCCGTCACGCGGATCTGGCCGCCCCTCGGGCACGGCCACAACGGGATCGAGGCTTCGTCATGGGTTCGTTCAGCATCTGGCATTGGTTGGTTGTTCTGCTCGTCGTGCTGCTGCTGTTCGGCAGCGGCAAGATCAGCGGCCTGATGGGCGACCTCGCCAAGGGCATCAAGTCCTTCAAGGCGAACATCAAGGAAGACGAAAAGGACGATTCGATGGAGGCGCAGGCCACGCCGACGCCGCCGGCGGGGAACATCCCCGGGCCGCAGCAGGGCAAGGCCAGCAGCACCCAGGCCGAGCCGGGCCAGACCAGCCGCCCCGCCGCCTGAGGCGCCACGCGGGCGCGTCCCGCGGCGCGATTTCCCCCAACCGCTTTCTGCTCTATGAAGAAGGCGGGAGACGTTTCCCGGGCCCTCGCGCCCGGCTAGTGCGCCGACCCCGCCCTGGCGGGGCCGGCGTGTTGTTTATGGGGGAGGGCAGACGAACATGGCCGACACCGATACCAACGCGCGCACCGCCGCGGCCGCCGCGGAGGAAGCCGAATTCGGCTCCCTGCGCCGCGACCTCACCGGCTGGCAGGGGCATCTGTGGCGCGCCATCGCCGCCACCTTCGTCGCCTGGCACCTGTGGATCCTGCTGGTCGCGCCGCTCGACCCCACGGTCTCCCGCTCGGTCCATGTCTTCGCGGGCGCGGCGCTGGCCTTTGCGGCCTTCGCCGCCACGCCACGCGGCGCAAAGCGAGGCATTGGCCTGCTCGACCTCGCGCTGATCATCGTCTCCCTGCTGATCCCGCTGCACTACATCTTCGACGGCGAAGGGATCGAGATGCGGACCTTCATGGGTCCGAACTGGCAGGATGTCGCCGCCGCCAGCGTGGGTATCGTGCTGGTGCTGGAATTCGCCCGCCGCACCGCCGGCCTCGCCATGCCGATCATCGCGGTCAGCTTCATCGCCTACGTCTTCGTCGGGCCGTGGATGCCGGGCATCCTGTTCCACCGCGGCGTGCCGATCGAACAGGCGGTCTCGGAACTGTTCAACAACAATGGCGTGCTCGGCACGATCGTGCAGGTGAGTTCCACCTTCATCATCATGTTCGTGACCTTCGCCGCCTTCCTCAACGCCTCGCGCGCCGGAGACTATTTCAACGACCTCGCCATGGGCCTGGTCGGCTGGGCGCGCGGCGGCCAGGCGAAGGTCGCCGTGGTCTCGTCCTTCATGTTCGGCACGGTCAGCGGCTCGTCCGTCGCGAACGTCGTCGCCTCGGGCACCTTCACCATCCCGATGATGAAGCGCGGCGGCTACGACCGCGAGACCGCCGGCGCGGTCGAGGCCACCGCCTCCACCGGCGGGCAGCTCGCCCCGCCGGTGATGGGCGCGGGCGCCTTCATCATGGCCGAGGTGCTGGGCGTTCCCTACACCGACATCGCGCTGGCCGGCATCATCCCCGCGGTGCTGTTCTATTTCGCGGTCTACACGCATTGCGACCTGCATGCGCGCAAGGCCGGGCTGCACGGCCTGCCGCGCTCGGAACTGCCGCGCCTGGTGGACCTCGCGCGGCGCTTCTACCTGCTCAGCCCGCTGCTGATCCTGATCTACATGCTGCTGTCGGGCTTCTCGCCCTTCCGTGCGGCGGCCTGGGGCATCACGCTCGCCATCATCATCATGGCCGTCACCGCGCTGCTGCATCGCCTGACCGTGCGCCGCGAAGGGGTGTTCACCGCCGTGCCCGGCGCGGTGGTCGAGACCATCGTCGCCTCCTACGGCGCGCTGTACGGCTCGGTGAAGGAGGTGCTGCAGCTCATCGCCGTCTGCGCCGCCGCGGGCATCGTGGCGGGCGTGATCGGCCTGACCGGCATCGGCGGGCGCTTCGCCTCCCTGCTGCTCGACATCGCCTCGGGCATTCCCATCGCCGCGCTGATGTTCGCCATGCTGGTGGCCATCATCCTGGGCATGGGCGTGCCGACCACGGCGGCCTATGCCATCGCGGCCGCCGTCGTGGCGCCGGGCCTCACCCGCATGGGGATCGAGCCGCTGGTCGCGCACATGTTCATCTTCTACTTCGCGGTGCTCTCGGCCATCACGCCACCGGTCGCCCTTGCCTCCTTCGCCGCGGCAGGCATGGCGGGCGGCGACCTGTGGAAAACCAGCATGAAGGCGGTGAAGTTCGGCCTGGCCACCTTCATCGTGCCCTACATGTTCTGGATGTCCCCGGCGCTGCTGGGCCAGGGGACCACCATGGAGGTGGCGCAGGCGCTCGCCACCGCCTCGCTCGGCGTGTGGCTGCTGGCCAGTGCCACCGAGGGCTGGATGATGCGCGGCCCGCTGTCGATGCCGTTGCGCGCGGTCTCGCTGGTCACGGCGATCGCGCTGATGGTGCCCGAGGCGGCCACCGACATCGGCGGCCTGGTGGTCGCCGTGGCGCTCATCGTGTGGCAGTACCGCGCGCACCCGGCCACGGCGGCCGCCTGAAGCGGCGCGCCCTGCCGGCCATGCCATGGCGGTGGGGCGCTGCCACGGCGATTCCCCCTGGCGGGGCGCTGCTCTAGAACCATCGGTGATCCCATGGGCGCCGATCGCAGGAGGCCACCGCCATGCTGACGACCTGGACGGTCGAACACGGCCGCTGCACCGTGCGCGAGGGCGCGATCTCCGATGTCACGGCGGCCCTGCCGACCGCCGAGGCACGCGCCGCCGCCTCCGCGGTCGCCGAGCCGGAGGCACTGCGCGGCGCCGTCTGGATCGACCTGCTGAACCCGAGCCCGGCCGAGGAAAAGGCGGTCCAGGCCGCCCTGATGCTCGAAATCCCGACACGGGAGGAAATGCAGGAGATCGAGAGTTCCTCCCGCCTCTATCGCGAGGACGACGCGCTGTTCCTGACGGCCAACTTCCTCCAGGGCGTGGACACCGGCGACTACGGCTCCACCGCCATCACCTTCGTGCTGACCAACACAACGCTGGTGACCGTGCGCTACGCAACGCCGCGCGCCTTCACCACCTTTGGCGCGCGGGCGCGCCGCCATCCCGGCACGCTGCTGACCTCCTCCGATGCGGTGATGCTGCATCTGTTCGAACAGGTGGTGGACCGCCTGGCCGACATCCTGGAGCGCGTCGGCGCGGACATGGACCGCGCCAGCCAGCGCACCTTCCGTGCCGCGCGCTCCAACATCAAGGCGAGCCGCCGGGACGACCAGTTGAAGGACACCCTGCTGACGCTGGGCCAGGTCGGCGAGGTCACCACCCGCACCACCGAGACGCTGCTCGGCCTCAACCGCATCCTGACCTTCGTGAGCGCCGAGAAGGCCTCGGCGGTGCGCAAGGAGAACCAGTCGATCATCAAGACCCTGGTGCGCGACGTGCGCTCGCTGGTCGAGCATGCGAGCTTCCTCAACACCAAGGCGCAGTTCCTGCTCGATGCGGTGCTCGGCATCATCAATGTCGAGCAGACCGCCATCATCAAGACCTTCTCGGTGGTCTCGGTGGCGATGATGCCGCCCACGCTGATCGCCAGCATCTACGGCATGAACTTCGAGATCATGCCCGAGCTGAAATGGCCGCTGGGCTATCCGCTGGCGATCGCGGTGATGGTGGGCAGCGCACTGCTGCCCATCGCCTATTTCAAGCGCAAGGGCTGGCTGTAGAGCATCATCCGCTCAGACGGAATCGTTTGAACGGACAAGGATGCTCGCGAAAGCAACGGCCTGGAGTCGTTGCCGTGAGCCAGGGCGAACGGAAACGACATCCAGCCGCGCGCCCGCTTCCGGCGCGGCACGCTTCCTGCTGAAATCCCACCAACAGCCGGCGAGCCCGCCGGCGCAGCAGGATGACCGCCATGGCCGAACCCACCCGCGTCGCCGCATCCCTCACGAATTGCCGCTGGGGCGCCTTCGACGCCTCCTTCCCGCCCATCGCCTCGATCGACCCGGGCGAGGTGGTGGTGCTGGAATGCCTCTCCGGCGGGCCCGAGGTGATGCCGCCGCAGGAAAAGATGATGGAAATCCCCGCCATGCTGCGGGAGGTCCATGCGAAGCTGCCGCGCCTGGGCGCGCACATCCTCACCGGCCCGGTCGAGGTGCGCGGCGCCGAACCGGGCGACGCCCTGCGCATCGACATCGAGAAGATCGAACTCGGCGCCGATTGGGGCTTCTGCGGCTTCCGCCCGCTCTTCGGCACCCTGCCGGAGGACTTCCCCTATCGCCGCACCCTGCACATCCCGGTGGACCGCCAGGCCATGACCTGCCGCCTGCCCTTCGGCCCGGAGGAGGGCGGGATGAACCTGCCGCTCGCCCCCTTCTTCGGCGTGATGGGCGTGGCCCCCCCGCGCGACTGGGGCATGATCAACACCAAGGAGCCGCGCGCCATGGGCGGCAACCTCGACAACAAGGAACTGACCGCGGGCAGCACCCTGTTCCTGCCGGTGTTCAACGAGGGCGCGCTGTTCTCCGCCGGCGACGGCCACGGCGTGCAGGGCGATGGCGAGGTCTGCATCAACGCGCTGGAAATCTGCCTCACCGGCCATTTCCGCCTGAGCCTGGTGAAAGGCGGCGGCGCGCGCGACCCCGTGCTCGCCTTCCCGCGCGCGGAGACCGCGACGCACTTCATCACCATGGGAATGAACGAGGATCTCGACCTCGCGATGAAGCAGGCGCTGCGGGAGATGATCGCCTTCATCTGCACCCGCACCAACCTGTCCAATGCCGATGCCTACCAGTTCTGCTCGCTGGCGGTGGATTTCCACGTGACGCAGACGGTGAACGGCGAGAAGGGCGTGCACGGGATGCTGAAGAAGGGCCTGCTGTTCTGAAGCCTGCGCGGCGGCGGCCGCGTTCGCCGCCGCGATGACGCCCACCGGCGCCCGGCTGTGGCCGGGCCCCCTGGTTCCTGGCAGCGGCGAGGCGGCCGCGCCGCCGCCCCTGATCGCGAGCTACCGTGTCCGGGACTGCTCCGGGTTGAGCACGTCGCCCAGGAAGGCATGCCACGGGCCGGACATGGGCGCAGGCCTTTGGCGCGTGGGGGTGCGTCGCGCGGGTTCTGGCGCGCCGGCCTGGCGGGCGGGAAATATCCGCGACATCACCGACAACAGGTCCTGCGCCATCCGGACCCGTTCGAGCGGGCGCGATACGAAGTCCGCACGCTGTGCCGAAGCGATATCCACCAGCACCGCCACGTCGGGATGCGCGAAGGAACGCTGCGGTATCCTGCCCCAGGCCAGAAGGCCGGCCCGCGCCGCATGCTGCGCCGCATCGAACGCGACAAGCGGCAGGTTCCGCTTCAACCCGATGGCGGCGATGCGCGCCGCCGCCAAAGCGCGCTGTTCGTGGTTTCGGATGTGATGGAATCTCAGACGCATCGGACCCTCCTGGATACGGGACGCACGCGATAATTGCGCCTATCCCCGCACCTTCGCTGTCCGATTCCGTACTTGACGGTTGAGATGGGCGCAGATGGCGCGAGAACCGCGCCCGATCATGCGCCCGCGACGCTCACGCGGGCTCGGGCGGGTCGCCACGCCCGGCAAACCCGGTCAGGCGCAAATATTCGCGTCGCACGGTGCCGTAGCATTCGCACGCGGCCGCCTCGAGCCCGGGGCGGTCGGTGAGGGTCATGCGCCCGCCGCCATACCTGATGAAGCCGGCCTTCTGCAGCATGCCGGCGGCGACCGTGACGCTGGCGCGGCGCACGCCCAGCATCATGGCCAGGAATTCATGCGTCATCGGGAAACCGTCGCCATCGGCGCGGTCATGCGCCATCAGCATCCAGCGCGCGAGGCGCTGGTCGATGCCATGGCGGCCGTTGCATGCCGCCGTCTGCGCGACCTGCCCGTGGAACGCCATCGCGTAGCGAAATATGGGCCTGCGGACGTCACTGCTGCGCTCCATCGCCTCCCGCAACACACGCGCCGGCAGTCGCAGCGCGGTGCCGCCCGCCTGCCACATGGCCTCGGTGGAGGTCCGCTCGACCTCAAGCAGCACCGAGATGCCGACCATCCCCTCCCGGCCGACGAAGCCGATCTCGGCCGAATCGCCATCTTCGAGCGTTGCCAGCATCGAAACCCAGCCCGTTTCGGGAAAGATCACGGTCGTCACCGGGTCTCCAGGGGAAAATACCGTCTGCCGCAACGGAAAATCAATGAGTTCAAGGTGAGGCTGGAGTAAGTGCAGTTCCTCGACCGGCAGGGATGCCAGGAGATGATTGCGCGTAGAAAAGGGGGGATCTTCGCGTGATGTCATGGCGTGCTTCCTGCGGCTGGTGGCGATGTAGCGGGAATACATGCCTTTCCCAGCCGCTCTAGCCGGAGGACGCCTTGAGCGATGAGATGAATATTGTACTTATGGCGCCGCGATGCAACCTTTCTGGCCGGCTGCCACCGCCTTGCTTCGGCGCAGCGCCGCGCGGCGCGCAAGCCCAGGTCACGCCCGGCGGTCGGCGGGGCGTTCGGCCTGGGGACGGCGAACGCCCAGCGCCAGGCGATCGCTTCGCCTCGCGCAAGCGCTGGCCTGCCCCATGCCCGCTGGAGGCGGATGCCCGCGTGCCGCAGACTGCCATCGCGGGGAAGGGCGTGCATCGGATGCTGAGGAAAGGGGCTGCCGTCCTGGCGCCCGGGCGCCGCGGTGCGTTGGTCGGCGCATCCCGCGCCATGCCGGCCAGCCTGCGCGCAGGCCTGGCGCGCCCTCGCGCGGCGCTTCGGCCTGCCCCGCGACCACGCGCAGCCTCACACCATGGGCGAGGTCATGCCGCCGCTGCTGGCCTGGCCGCCGACGGTACCCATCTAGGCAGGCATGACGAACGACAGCAGCGCCGGCGGCGGCGCCAAACAGCCTGCCCCGCGCCGCGGGCCGGTGCCGACGCCGAAGGTCGAGGATGTCGAGCAAACGCCGGCCGGCCGGGGGTTTCGCCTGGTCGAGCGGATGCTGCTCCTGGTCACGGTGGCCATGACGATGGCCGCGGCCGGCTCCGAGGTCTGGCGCGTCATCGACGCGCGCGCTGTCAACCTGGCCGATATCCTGCTGATGTTCCTCTATACCGAGGTGATCGGCATGGTCGCGGTCTACTACACCGGCCGCGGGTCGCCCTTCATCTACCCGATCTTCATCGCCATCACGGCGCTGGCGCGGCTGATCGTGCTGCAGGGCAAGGACATGGCGCCGGAGAACATCGTGTTCGAGGCCGGCGCGATCCTGCTGCTGGCCCTGGCCTCGATGATCATCCTGCGCACGAGCAAGGGCTGAGCGCCGGATGCCCCGAAGGGGACCGCGCCCGGACCTGCCGAAGGCGCGAAGGCCCCTCCAGCCACGTTCGGCGCCTTCGAGGCGCGCCGGCATCGAAATGCGCTTGACCCCCGGTCATCGAGCGGTTATAGGAAAATAATCAACTGGGCGTCGCCTGCCCCTGCCGCTTCCTCACGATGCGCAGCGCTTCCACCAGCACGTCGCGGGTGATTCCCTGCTTGGCGAACATCTCCTCGGCTTCCGCCAGCGTGGCCGAGACCGCGGGGCGCAGCATCAAGGTCCCGGCTTCGATCCAGGCTTCCATGTGGCGCGGCCGGCCGAGCGCCGCCAGCACATCCTGCCGCAGCGTCACCTGCCCTTGCGGCGAAACCTTCAGGATCACGCGTCGCGCCATGGCACCCTCGCTCATCGAAGGTGCCACTAAAGGACTAAAATCCTAAAAAGTCAAGATGCCTATAATCCGCTGGGCACGGCGGCCGAAGGGTGCGGGAGGGCCGGAGCCCTCCCGCGATCCCCGCTCAGCGTTCCACGCACATGGCAACGCCCATGCCGCCGCCGATGCACAGCGTGGCCAGCCCCTTCTTGGCGCCACGCTTCTGCATCTCGAACAGCAGCGTCGTCAGCACCCGCGCGCCGGAGGCGCCGATCGGATGGCCGAGCGCGATCGCGCCGCCATTCACGTTCACCTTGGAGGTATCCCAGCCGAGGTCCTTGTTCACCGCCAGCGCCTGCGCGGCGAAGGCCTCGTTGGCCTCGATCAGGTCGAGCTCCTCGTGCTTCCAGCCCGCCTTGGCCAGCGCCTTGCGCGAGGCCGGGATCGGGCCCGTGCCCATGATCGAGGGGTCCACGCCGGCCGTCGCCCAGCTCACGATCCGCGCCAGCGGGGTGATGCCGCGCTTGTTGGCCTCGTCCGCCGACATCACCACCAGCGCCGCCGCACCGTCGTTGATGCCCGAGGCGTTCCCCGCCGTGACCGTGCCCTCCTTGGAGAAGGCGGCGCGCAGCTTGGCCAGGATCTCCATGGTGGTCTCGGGCTTGGGGTATTCGTCGCTGCTGACGGTGGTCTCGCCCTTGCGGGTCTTGATGGTGACGGGGGCGATCTCGTCGGCGAAGCGGCCGGCCTTCATCGCCTCGCCGGCCTTGCGCTGGCTGTTGAAGGCGAATTCGTCCTGCTGGTCGCGGGTGATCTGGAACTTCTGCGCCACGTTCTCGGCGGTATTGCCCATGTGGTAGCCGTGGAAGGCGTCCATCAGCCCGTCGCGCAGCATGGTGTCGATCAGCGCGAGGTCGCCCATCTTCTGCCCGGCGCGCAGCTGCTGGGCGTGCGGCGCCTGGGTCATGCTCTCCTGCCCGCCGGCGACCACGATGCGCGCATCGCCGGTCGCGATCTGCTGCGCCGCCGAGCGCCACCGCCCGCAGGCCCGAGCCGCACAGCTGGTTGATGCCGAAGGCGGTGTGCTCGACCGGGATGCCGGCATTCACGCTGGCCTGGCGCGCCGGGTTCTGCCCCGCGCCGGCCGAGAGGATCTGGCCGAGGATCACCTCGTCCACGTCGCCGCCCTCGATGCCGGCGCGCTCCATCGCCGCCTTGATGGCGATGGTGCCGAGCGCATGGGCGGACATGGAGGCGAAGGCGCCGTTGAAGGCTCCGACCGGCGTACGCGCGGCCGAAGCGATGACGATATCGGTCATGACTGTGGAACTCCCTCGATCATTTGCCCGCACAATGCGCCGGGGTGGGGGGCGGCCACAAGCCGCCGTGGCGCGGCGCCGCCATGCGCCGGTGGCGGTGCCACGCCGCGCCCCTTTGCGGCCTGGGCCGGCGCCTCAGGCGCAGCGACCCAGCCATGCCGCCAGCGGCTGCCACAGCGCCGCTTCCGCGCCCGCGCCGGCGACCATGCCGATATGCCCGCCGGCAGCGACATGCGTGGTCGCCTGCGCCATGCGCCCGGCCGCGGCGGCGGATGAGGCCGGCGGCACGATCCGGTCGCGCACCGGCATGCCGACGAAGGCCGGCCCGGCCCAGGCGGCGGGGTCCACCACCTGGCCGGCGATGCGCCAGGCCAGCCGCCCCGGCTCGTTGCGCCCATACCAGCCATCGAGGCATTGCCGCGCCACCGGTGCGGGCAGCGGCACGCCGTCGTTCAGCCAGTCCTCCAGCGCCACGAACAGCGCGGCGCGCTCCGAAGCCGGGTCGAGCCGCGCGAAGGCCCGGAACTTCTGCGCGACGCCGAAGGGGTCGAGCATCGCGAACAGCGACTGGATGGTGTCCACCGGCAGCGCGCCGGTCGGCTCCATCGCCACCTCGAGCCCCGGCAGCAGCCCGGCGGCGCTGCGGGCGCGCCGGGCCGCGTCGGGCCCGGCGTGGAAATCCCATGGCGTGGCGAGCAGCGCCAGCGCCCGCACCCGGTCCGGCCGGCGCAGCGCGGCCGCCAGCGCCAGCAGCCCGCCCATGCAATAGCCCGCCAGCACCACCGGCCCCGGTGCCGCGGCCAGCGCGCGCTCCAGGCGGCCCGCCACGTAGTCGGTCAGCGTGAACTGGCGCTCGGCCTCGCCGGGCCAGCCCCAGTCCAGCAGCAGCGTGCGGAAGCCCTGGCCCGGCAGCCAGCGCATCAGGGAGCGCCCCGGCATCAGGTCCAGCACATAGGCGCGGTTCACCAGGGAGGGGACGAACAGCACCGCCGGCCCCTCGCCGCCGAAATCGAGCAGGCGGGAGCCCCCCTCGGCCCAGATCGCCGGCGGGTCGGGCAGCGTGCGGGTGAAGGGGTGCCGGCGATAGGCCGCGAGCCCGGCCACCAGCGCCCGGTCGGCGCGCGCCAGCCGGCGCAGGACCGCGCCGGCGAGCGCCTCAGGCCGGTGGCCGCTTGCGGCGAGGGCGGCGAGGATTTGCACCTTTTCCGCCTGCCCCGCCTTCGATATCGGCCAGGCGGCGTTCGAGTTCGGCCAGGCGCCCGGCCAGGGCGGCGCGCCCGGCATCATCGGCAGCGGCAGCGCGCCGAGGCTGGTGGTCGCCGCCATCGCGCGCATGCCCGCCAGGCTGAGATGCAGCGGCAGCGGGCGGGGGCCCCGGCGGCGCAGCGGTGCCGTCATTGGTGGCGGGCACGCGCGGCGCCATCGCCCGCGCGGCGCGCATCCAGGCCGCACCGAGCGCGGCCCAGGCCGCCCACTGCTCGGCCAGTTCCGGGTCGGCGGCCAGTCCGGCGATCTCGCTCTGCCACAGCGTGATCCAGTCCTCCGCGAGGCTGTCGAGATCCTCAGGGCCGTCCATCGGTGTTCCTCGTGGGGCGGACCATAGCCGCGGCGGGCGGCGGAAGGAACGGTGCGGATTGCGGCTTTCGCACCTGCATCATTCGCGTGCTAGTGTTGAACAATAGGCAAGCAAGGCGAATGCGGTATGTCCATGGCTGGCAGCGCTTCACCAGGCGGAACGCGGGGCAGTGAGTTCGCCTCTCCACCGGTGGTCGTAAAGAAGTATGCGAACCGGCGGCTCTACAACACCGAGGCCTCATCCTACGTCACGCTCGAAGACCTCGCGAAGATGGTCCGGGACGGCCGGGACTTCGTGGTCTATGACGCGAAAAGCGGTGACGACATCACGCGCTCGGTGCTCACGCAGATCATCGTCGAGGAAGAGAGCAAGGTCGGGCAGAGCCTTCTGCCGACCGCCTTCCTGCGCCAGTTGATCGGCTATTACGGCGACAATCTGCAGGGGCTGGTGCCGCGCTACCTCGAATTCGCCATGGCGTCGTTCGGGCGGCAGCAGGACCAGATGCGCCAGACCGTGGGCGGCTTCATGCCCTTCCCGGCAAATTTCGGAAACATCGAGGAGCTCGGCAAACAGAACATGGCGATGATGGAACGCGCCATGAGCCTGTTCGCCCCCTTCGGCCGCCGCGACGAGGCTGCGGGAGACGCCGCCTCGTCCGGCGAGGTGGAGGCGCTGAAGGCCGAGATCGAGACGCTGCGGCAGGAGTTGGCGCGGGTCCGCGCGGTGCGACCGAGGAGTTGAAAAACCCTGCATGTGCTGCAATTTGCCGAACATGCCAAAATGATTACGCGCGCATAGGTAGAGAAACTGTTTGCTGGTGCACTCTAGCTGCGTTAGTATAATGTCTGACGCCATGAGCCCGACCCCACACGACCAACCTCCGAACCTCGACCCCGTTCCGGACGACGAGGGGTCCATCCAGCGCGCGAGCCTGGTCGACCATCACGTCGGGGCGCGCATACGCGAGCGACGAACCATGCTCGGCCTGTCGCAGCAGCAGCTCGCCAAGATGATCGGCGTGACCTACCAGCAGGCCCACAAGTACGAGCGCGGCCTGAACCGCATCTCCGCCGGGCGCCTGTTCGAGATTGCGCAGGTTCTCGACGTGCCGGTGTCCTTCTTCTTCGAAGGCTTGCAGCCCGGCTCGGAAGTGCAGCCGGTCTCAACGCGCCAACGCATGTTCCTTGAACTCGCGCGGAACTTCGCGCTGATCGACAACGACAAGCATCAGGAAGCGCTGAGCCAGATGGCTCGTGCCCTGGCGGCCCAGTCTCAGGCGGCGCAGCGCGACCACGACGACTGATCCTCTTTGCTTTCGCCGAGCTCCGAAAAAGCCGCCCGCTGCCAACGGGCGGCTTTTTCGTGTCCGACGACGCAGCGCCTGCCGCAACCGCGTGCATCCTTGGTTTTTACGGCCTGAAACGGCGCCAATTCGTGCCTGGGGCCCCACGGGCTTTTTCGTTCGAACTAGGGTGCGCGCCGGCTTCACCAGCAGCGGAGACTGCGATGCATCCTTCCCTTTCCCGTAGGCACCTTCTCGGCGGGGGCGCTGCCCTCGGCGCGGCTGCGGTCCTTCCCTACGACCTCGCCATGGCGCAGGGCGCGCCCACCGCCACCCTGCGCGTGGGCATGACGGCCTCGGCCGTGCCGCTGTCCAACGGCGTGCCCGACCAGGGCGGCGAAGGCCACCGGTTCATGGGCATCACGCTCTATGACCAGCTGGCGATGTGGGACCTCTCCTCCTTCGAGAAGCCGGCCGTGCTGCGCCCCGGCCTGGCCACCGAATGGAAGATCGACCCGGCGAACAACCGCCGCTGGATCCTCACCCTGCGCCAGGGCGTGAAGTTCCATGACGGCCACACCTTCACCGCGGCCGATGCCGTGTTCTCCTACGACCGCGCCTTCAAGCAGGACGCGCCGCATTACGACCCGCGCGCCGCCGCGCAGGCGCGCATCCGCATGCCGACCATCGCGCGCTGGAGTGCGGAGGGCGACCACACCTTCATCATCGAGACCTCCCGCCCCGACGCCTTCGTCCCCTACGGCCTCACCTGGGTCGGCATCACCCACCAGGGCGCCTGGGAGAAGGCGGACCGCAACTGGGACCGCTACCTCAACATGGCGGTCGGCACCGGGCCGTGGAAGCTCGAGACCTTCAACATCCGCGAACGCTGCGTCATGCTGCGCAACGCCGAGTACTGGGACGCGCCGCGCATCCCCAAGGTCGCGCGCCTCATCCTGCTGCCGCTGCCCGAGGCCAATACGCGCGTGGCCGCGCTGCGCTCCAACCAGGTGGATTTCATCGAGGCCCCGCCGCCCGACGCGATTCCCTCGCTGCGCCAGGCCGGTTTCCAGATCATCTCCAACCAGTATCCGCACAACTGGACCTGGCATTTCTCGCGCCTGGAAGGCTCGCCCTGGAACGACATCCGCATCCGCCAGGCAGCCAATTTCGCGATCGACCGCGCGGGCATCAAGGAATTGCTGGGTGGCATGATGCGCGAAGGCGCGGGTCTGCTGCCGCCGGGGCACCCCTGGGCGGGCAACCCCTCCGACCCGGTGCGCACCGACCTGCCGGCCGCGCGCCGGCTGATGGCCGAGGCGGGCTTCGGGCCGCGCAACACGCTCAAGACCAAGGTCGGCATCTCGCCCTCCGGCTCGGGCCAGATGCAGCCCCTGCCGATGAACGAGGCGGTGCAGCAGAACCTCAAGGAGATCGGCATCGAGGTCGATTTCGAGGTGGTGGAGTGGAACGCGCTGCTCGGCCTGTGGCGGGACGGGGCGCGCGCGCCCTCCAACCGCGGCATCAGCGCGATCAACATCTCCTACGGCGCCTTCGACCCCTTCACCTCGATGCCGCGCTTCCTGAAATCCGACCTGACGCCGCCGGCGGCGAACAACTGGGGATACTTCAGCGATCCGGAATACGACGCGATCATCACCCGCGCCTACGAGACCTTCGACGCCACCGCACTCGATGGCGTGCTCGCCTCGCTGCACGAGAAGGTGGTGAACGACCGGCTGTTCCTGTTCGTGGCGCATGACATGAACCCGCGCTCGCTCAGCCCGCGCGTGCAGGGGTTCGTGCAGGCGCAATCGTGGTTCCAGGACCTCACGCCGATCACCATTCGCGGCTGAGGCAGGAAGGCCGGGGGAGGGGAACCTCCCCCGGGACCCCCACCCTTTTTCTGGCTTATGGGGACTGACGGCGGCGGGGGCTATCCGTTCCGGGGGCGTCATCCCGATCAGGCGGCGGCGCACGCGGCCCGAGATGAAGTCGATGATCGCCACGGTGATGATCATCAGGATGATGATGAACGCCACCTCATCCCAATGGCGCACGCGGATCCGCTCGGCGATCTGCAATCCGATCCCGCCCGCGCCCACCACGCCGAGGATGGTGGCGGAGCGCGTGTTGCTCTCGAAGAAGTACAGCGCCTGGGCCAGCATCACCGGGGCCACCTGCGGCAGGATGCCGAAGCGGATGGCCGCCAGGCGCCCGCCACCCGCGGCCACCACGCCCTCGGCCTGCTTCTTCTCGGCGTTCTCGATGGCCTCCGCATAGAGCTTCGCGAGAACCGCGAGGTCGGCGGTGAAAATGGCGAGCACGCCGGCCAGCGGCCCCAGCCCCACCGCGCGCACATAGGCCAGCGCCCAAATCAGCTGGTCCACGCCGCGGAAGCCATCCAGCACGCGGCGCAGGGAGAAGCGCCACAGCGTGGCGGTGACGATGTTGCGCGCGCCGAGGAAGCCCAGCGGCACCGCCACGATCGCCGCCATGAAGGTGCCCAGGAAGGCCATCGCCACGCTCTCGGCGATGCCCTTCAGGATCTCGACCCATTGCTCGCCGGGCGAGGGCGGGACCATCAGCACCACGATGGTCCCCAGCCCCTGCAACCCGTTCCACAGCCGCGCGGGCGAGAAGCCGAACCACCACAGCGCGCCCACCAGCCACGCGGCGAACAGCGCCCAGCCGGACACGCGCATCGCACGGCGCAGCGGCGAGGCGGCGAAGGCGCCGGGCATCCGTGCGCGCCAGGTCTCGATGCTCATCGCGTGGCCTCCAGGCGCCCCATCGCGGCATGGCGCAGGCGTTCGGAGAGCAGGTCCACGCAGACCACGGTGAGGATGATGAGCAGCACGATGGCGCTGATCTCCTCGTAGTAGTTGAAGGAGATCACCTTGTAGAGTTCCTCGCCCACGCCGCCCGCGCCCACGAATCCGATGACCGAGGCGGAGCGGATGTTCACCTCGAAGCGCAGCAGCGTGTAGGACAGGATGTTGGGCAGCGCCTGCGGCAGGATGGCGAAGCGGCAGGCATGCGCCCAGGACCCGCCGGAGGCGCGCACCGCATCCCACGGCTTGAGGTCGGTGTTCTCGATGGCTTCCGCGAACAGCTTGCCGTTCGCACCCGCGCTGTGCAGGGCGATCGCCAGGATGCCCGCCAGCGGACCCACGCCGAAGGCCCAGACGAAGATGAGCGCATAGACGATCTCGGGCACCGTGCGCAGCGCCTCCAGCACGCGCCGTGTCGCCTGGTACACCAGCGGCGAGGGGGCGATGGTCCGCGCCGCGGGGAAGGCCATCAGCAGCGCGACGGACGAACCCATGAGCGTGGCCAGCGCGGCCATGTTCGCCGTCTCGAGGATCAGCCACGACCATTCGGGCAGGCGGTACATCCAGAAGGCGAGGCTGCCTTCGGTCTCGCTGTTGGCGAACAGGCTGGCCCAGCGCAGGTCCGGCGCGATCCGGGCGAAATACTCGCCGATGCGCGGCAGCCCTGCCCAGAGCGTCGCCGGATAGGCTTCGCTCATCCAGGCCGCGACGATCAGGCAGGCCAGCAGGATGATGGCGCCGAGCGCGAGTTGCAGGCGCTTCTCGCGCCGGGCCGCAACGAAGGCGTCCTCCCCGCGGATGACCGCGGGGAGGGGCGTGGCGATCGCCGAGGCCACGCTCAGGAGCGGCGGCGGCGGGCGGCGGCTTCCTCGCGCCGGATCTCGACGATGAGTTCGTAGTCGGCGTGGCGCACTTCGCGATACCCGGTGCCGGCGCCGCGCTCGACCTGGCGGTAGATCTCGGGGTGCGACTTGGGCAGCGCCAGGTGGAAGGTCTTCCAATCCTCCTTGAAGGCGGCGGGCAGTTCGGTGCGTGCGGTATGCGGGCCGTTCACGATCGGCTCGCTGGTCCAGATGATGCGCAGGTCGCCCATGTTGAGCATGCCCTTGTCCACCATGGCGCGCAGGTTGCCGCGGGAGAAGCCCTGCGCCACGTCGCCCTGGCCCGAGGCCCAGGTCACCGCCGCGTCGTACTGGCGTTGCAGCACGGCGATCACGCCCTGCTCATGCCCGCCGGCGAAGCCGGTGCGCGCGAAGTACTGCCCGCTCTCGACACCGATGCCCGCGCGGCGCAGCGCGAAGCGCGGGATCAGGTAGCCCGAGGTGGAATTGGCGTCGGCCCAGGCGAGCGACTTGCCGCGCATCTGCTCCATGCTGGTGATGCCGCTATCCGCGCGCACCACCATCACCGCGACGTAGGAGATGGTGCCGTCCGCTTCCTCGGCCGCGAGCAGCGGCTCGACGCCGCCATTGGTGTCGAGCCAGGCGCCCGCATAGCCCGAGGGGCCGAGTGCCGCGACCTCGATCTGCTTCGCGCTGAAGGCCTGCAGCACGCCGGCGTAGTCCGAGGCGGCGAACAGCCGCGTGGGCACGCCGAAGGTGGCTTCCAGCAGGTCGCGATAGGCGCCGAAGCGGCCCATGCGGTCGGCCTCGTTCTCGCCGCCGAGCAGGCCCACGCGCAGCTGCGGCACCTGCTCCGCCCAGGGGCGGCGGCCCGCGGCGGGGAAGCCGCCGGTGAAGGTCGGCGTGCGGCGCGGGTCCCAGGCCTGGGCATGGGCGAGTGCGGGCGTCAGCAGCGCGCCGGCGGCGACGCCACCGAGGAGACGACGGGTGATCATGGAGGGGCTTCCTTCCGGGGGTGGTCAGGCGGCAACGGTGGCGCGCGGGCGGACGGGAGCGCCGACGGCCGCGGCGGCCTCCTCGGCGAATTCCTCCTCCGTGACACCGTAGATGTCGCGGATGCGCGCGGCGGTGAGGTCGGCGGGCGCGCCGTCGAACACCAGGCGCCCGGCGTTCAGCGCCACGATGCGGTCGCAATATTCGCGCGCGGTGGAGAGGTCGTGCAGGTTCACCAGAACCGTGATGCCATCGCGGTTCACGCCGCGCAGCGCCTCCATCACCGTGCGCGAATTGCGCGGGTCGAGGCTGGCGATCGGTTCGTCGGCGAGGATGATGCTGGGTTCCTGCAACAGCGCACGGGCGATCGCCACGCGCTGCTGCTGCCCGCCCGAGAGCGTGTCGGCGCGTTGCAGGGCGGTCTCGGCGAGGTCGAAGCGGTCGAGCGCGGTGAGCGCCATCGCGCGTTCCTGCGCGGTGAACATCTTCAGCAGCGAGGACATCAGCGGGCGGCGGTTCAGCCGGCCGACCAGCACGTTGGTCAGCACGTCGAGCCGCTGCACCAGGTTGAACTGCTGGAAGATCATCGCGCAGCGCATGCGCCAGTCGCGCAGGGCGCGGCCGCGCAGCGCGGTGACGTCGATGCCCTCGAATGTCACGCGGCCTTCGGAGGGTTCGTTGAGCCGGTTGAGCATCCGCAGCAGCGTCGACTTGCCGGCACCGGAGCGGCCGATCACGCCGAGCATCTGTCCCGGCGGCACGCGCAGCGACACGGCATCCACCGCGGTCTTGTCGCCGAATCGTCGCGTCAGACCTTCGATCTCCAGCATCGTTCACCTGCCCTGTCGTGATGCTGCCAAGTAGCAGCGGTGGGTGACACCTGGATGACCATGCGGTGACGATGATGTTGCGACCCCGGCTTGCCTGTATTCGGGCGCGCCTTCAGTATCCGCCGCCGATCAAGATCCGCCGGGAGGAACAACCAATGATCACCATTCATCGTCGCACGGTGCTGCTGGCCAGTGCGCTGGCCGCGCCCGCCCTGTCATCCGCCGCGCGGGCGCAGGCGGCCTGGCCCGACAGGCCCATCACCCTGGTGAACCCCTACGCGCCCGGCGGATCGACGGATTTCAGCACGCGGCTCGTGGCGGCGCGGATGGAGTCGGTGCTGGGCCAGACCATCATCGTGGAGGCCCGCCCGGGTGCGGGCACCGCGGTGGCGAATGCCTACGTCGCGGGCCTGCGGCCGGATGGCTATTCGCTGCTGATGGGCACCACCTCGCTGGCGGTGCTGCCGGCGCTGCAGCCCGCATCGCAGCCACGTGACCCCAACACGGCCTTCACGCCGTGCGGTCCGGCCACCGAATCCCCCTTCGTGCTGCATGTGCATGTGGACGTGCCGGCGCGCTCCGTCGCGGAACTGATCGCCTATGCGAAGGCCAATCCCGGCAAGCTCAGCTGGGGCCTCGGGCATCGGCGCCATCAATCATATGTCGTTCGAATTGTTCCGCGCGCGCGCGGGCATCGATGTCGTGCACGTGCCCTATCGCGGCGGCGCGCCGGCATTGCTCGACCTGCAGGCAGGACGCATCCAGGCGATGTTCTCCGCGACGCAGGAGGCTGGCGCTTCGATCAGTGGCGGCAAGACGCGTGGCCTCGGCGTGACCTCGAAGACGCGTGCCTCCGCGGTGCCGGACCTGCCGCCGATCGGCGAGACGCTGCCGGGCTACGAGACGGTGTTCTGGCAGGGGATCTTCGGCCCCGCCGGCATGCCGGCCCCGGTGGTCGCGCGCATCGAGGCGGCGTTGAAGGCGGCGACCACGGATCCGGCGGTGACGGAGCGCCTGGCTGCGCAGGGGATCTCGGTATGGAGCGGCGATGCCGCGACGCTCGGCACGACGCTGGCGCGCGACACCGAGACCTGGACGCGCATCATCCGCGAAGGAAATATCCGCGCAGACTGAGGATCGCGCGCACCGGCCCTGGCTGCGCACGGTGATTGCAGCACTGTGATTGCAGCACGGAAATTGCAGCACGGAAATTGCAAGAGCCCCGGACCGCGGCCACCCCTGTTGGGTGGCCGGGCAACCGGAGATGCCGATGAAAACGACATCACGCCTCGCCGGCGGCATATTTGCCGCCGCAATCCTTGCCGTCGGAACGACGCAGGCGCTGGCGCAGCAACCGCGCACGCTGCGCATCGCCATGACAGCGACCGATGTGCCCACCACGACAGGCATGCCGAACAACGGTTTCGAGGGCATGCGCTTCCTCGGCTACCCGATCTTCGAATCGCATGGTGCTGTGGGACCTCTCGCGCGCCGACCAGGCTGGCCGGGCTCCGCCCGGGCCTGGCGGAACGCTGGGAGCAGGACGCCGCGAACCCGAAGGTGTGGCGCTTCCACCTGCGCCGCGGCGTGACCTTCCATGACGGCACCGCCTTCAACGCCGATGCGGTGATCTGGAACCTCGACCGCTTCTTCCGCAACGACAGCCCGCAATTCGACCCGACCGGCAGCGCCATCGCGCGCGGGCGCATCCCGGTGATGGCTCCTATCGCAAGATCGACGAGTTCACGGTCGAGACCGTCACCACGCGCCCGGTCTCCTACTGGCCGTATCTCGTGACCTACCTGCTGATGACCTCGCCGCAATCCTTCGAGCACGGCGGGCGCGACTGGGCGCGTGTCGCGGCGCTGCCGCCGGCGGGCACCGGGCCGTTCCGCCTGTCCCGCTTCGTGCCGCGGCAATCGGCCGAGCTTTCGCGCAACGACACCTACTGGAACGCACAGGGCCGTGCGCGGCTCGAGCGCATCCTGCTGCTGCCGATGCCCGAGGCGAACACGCGCCTCGCCGCGCTGCGGTCGGGCCAGGTGGACTGGATCGAGGTGCCGCCGCCCGATGGCATCCCCTCGCTGCGCGCCGCCGGCTTCAATGTCGTGACCAATTCCTACCCGCATGTCTGGCCCTGGGTGCTTCGCGGTGGGGCGCGACTGACAGCCCGGTCGCGGATGTGCGCGTGCGCCAGGCGCTGAACTACTGCTTCGACCGTGACGGCATGGTGCAGCTGCTCAACGGCACGGCGGAACCCTCGGTCGGCTTCTTCAAGCCGGGGGATCCGCACTTCGGCAGCCCGCAGAACCGCTACCGGCTCGACCCGGCGCGCGGGCCGCGCGCTGCTGGCGGAGGCCGGGCTACACCGCGGCGCGGCCGCTGTCGATCCAAGATCGCCATCTCGACCTCCGGCTCGGGCCAGATGCTGCCGCTGCCGATGAACGAGTTCCTGCAGCAATCGCTGAAGGAGAATTGCGGCGTCGATGTCGCCTTCGAGGTGGTGGAGTGGAACACGCTGCTGGGCGGGCTGCGCGTCGCACCGGACCAGCCGCAATGGCTGCGCTCGGATGCGCTGAACATCTCGCTGGTGTCCTCGGATGCGTCGCAGATGGCGCGGTGGTTCATGTCGGCGAATTTCTCGCCGCGCGGATCGAATTCCGGCCATTGGCGCGACGAGCAGTTCGATGCGGCCTTCGCCGCGCTGGAGACCGAGCGCGACCCGGCGCGCATTTCGCAACTGCTGCGCACCGCGCATGAACGGCTGGTGGACAACCCGCCCTGGCTGTGGATCGTGCACGACCTCAATCCGCGGGCGATGAGCCGGCGGGTGACGGGCTTCACCTCGGCGCAGTCCTGGTTCCAGGACCTGACCACGGTGGATCTCCAGTAGGTTTTGCAAACCTCAGCCCCCGGCGCGCGCATCCGCGCGCCGGGGGCTGGGTCACCCGGCGCGCAAGGCGGTCCGGGCGCGGTCGCGCCTTGCGCTCCCGGATCGAGGCGAGGCCTCGATCCTATCCTGCGTCGCCCTGAGCGCCGATGCGCGCGGGGCGGGCCTGGCGCGGCAGCCCTTCGCACGCGCCGATCGCGGCGAGGCCGCAATCCATCACGCGGCCCGCTTCTTGCCTCTTCCGCCGCGACGGACGGCACATCGCCGTCCCCGCCACGGAGGGATCAATCCATGAGCAGGTTCAGGCGGCTTTCCGCCTATGCGATGGGCGCCGCGATGCTCGCGGTGTCCTCCGCGGCCTTCGCGCAGCAGCCGCGCACCTTGCGCATCGCCATGACGGCGTCGGACGTGCCGACCACCACCGGCATGCCCAACAACGGCTTCGAGGGGATGCGCTTCCTCGGCTACCCGATCTTCGAAGTCCATGGTGCTGTGGGACCTGTCGGACCCGTCGAAGCCTGCGGGGCTGCGCCCGGGCCTCGCCGAACGCTGGGAACAGGATCCGAGCGATCCGCAAGACCTGGATTTTCCATCTGCGCCGGGCGTGAACTTCCATGACGGCACGCCGGTGAATGCCGACGCCATCATCTGGAACTACGACCGCTTCTTCCGCAACGACAGCCCGCAATTCGAACCGGCGGCCTCGGGCATCACGCGCGCGCGCACGCCGATCATGGCGTCCTACCGCAAGATCGACGACTTCACGGTGGCGCTCACCACCAACCGCGTCGCCTCCTACTTCCCCTACATGGTGGTCTATCACCTGATGGCCTCGCCGCAGGCCTGGGAGAGCGCGGGGCGGGACTGGGCGCGCGTGGCGGCTGCCGCCGGCCGGCACCGGGCCGTTCCGCCTGAGCCGCTTCGTGCCGCGGCAATCGGCCGAACTTTCGCGCAACGACAATTACTGGGACACCAGCCGCCGCGCACGGCTCGATCGCATCCTGCTGCTGCCGATGCCCGAGGCGAATACCCGCCTGGCCGCCCTGCGCTCGGGCCAGGTGGACTGGATCGAGGTGCCGCCGCCCGATGCCATCCCCTCGCTGCGCCAGGCCGGCTTCAACGTGATGACCGGCTCCTACCCGCATGTCTGGCCGTGGTTCTTCCAGATGAACGGCGCGAGAACACGCCCTTCCGCGACGTGCGCGTGCGGCAGGGCGCTGAACTACTGCGTCGATCGCGACGGGCTGGTGCAGCTGCTCAGCGGCACGGCGGAGCCTTCGGTCGGCTGGCTGAAGCCCAACGATCCGGCCTTCGGCAACCCGCAGAACCGCTATCGCCTGCGACCCGGCGCGGGGCCGTGCGCTGCTGGCCGAAGCCGGCTTCAACGCGCAGAACCCGCTGCGCTTCCGGGTGATGATCTCGACCTCCGGCTCGGGCCAGATGCTGCCGCTGCCGATGAACGAATTCCTCCAGCAGAACCTGCGCGAGGCCTGCGGCGTGCAGGTGGAATTCGAGGTGACGGACTGGTCGAACCTGCTGACCGCCACGCGCAGCGCGTGGAACGTGCCGGTTGTCGCGAATGTGCAGGGGCTGAACCCGTCCTCGCCATCCTCGGACCCCTCGGTGATGGCGCGTTATTTCCTGCGCGCCTTCCAGCCGCCCAACGGCTTCAACTGGGCCGGCTTCTCCGACGACCAGTTCGAGGCCGCCTTCGCCGAGCTGGAACGCGCGAGCGACCCGGCCGCCTTCACCCGCGCCTATGCCCGCGCGCATGAGCGGGTGGTGGACAACCCGCCCTGGTTGTTCATCGTCCATGACCTCAATCCGCGGGCGATGAGCCGGCGGGTGACGGGCTTCACATCGGCGCAATCCTGGTTCCAGGATCTGGTGCCGGTGAACCTGCAATAGCGCGACGGCGGCGGCGCGGAGGGGTCCGTGCCGCCGGCTGCGTCAGGCGCTGCGGCTGAGCAGCTGGCGCTCCGTTTCGCTATTGCGGCGCAGCGTCTCGGCATTGGCTTCATAGGCGCGGCGCGCCTGCATCGCATCGACCAGCGCGGCTTCGATATCCGCCCCGCCCTGGGCGGCGGTCAGCGCCGCATTGCCGCGCGGCGGCGCGGGCGAGGGGTCGGCACCGCGCGCGGCACCGGGTGTCGCGGCGGCAATGCTGGTGGCGGCCTGTTCCAGCCGCACCTCGGCGCGCTGGAGACCTTGGACGGAAGCGTTGAGGGCGACCTGCATCGTCGCATCCTGTGCGACGGAGATGAATCAAGGATGAACGCGGCGCCGCTCCGCCTATGCCGCGGCGCGGTCCGTGGCGGCGGCGTGCTGGCGCAGCTTCGGCATCACCTCCTGCGCCAGGCGCTGCATCGATTCCGCCTCCCACGCCGCATTGGGGCCGGACCAGTCGAGCCCGGCCATCAGCAGGTGCCCGAAGGGGCCGGCCTGCTCGCGCAGCGCCACCAGGCGGTCCAGCGCGGTGCGCGGGCTGCCGGCGATGACGCAGGCGCCGATCATGTCCTCGGTGGTGGCGGTGGCGGGGTCCATCGCATCGTCCGGCGTCATGGTGCCGGCGACGCCGCCGCGCTTCGCGATGCTCCCGAGGTAGTCGAAATAGTAGCGGGTGGCACCTTCTGGCGCGGTGGCGCGGGCCTGGGCCTCGGTGTCGCTCTCGGCGACCACGATGTTCCGTGCGACGCGCCAGCCCTCGCCGGTGACCGGGCGCCCGGCCTCGGCCAGCCCGCGGGCCATGCTGCGCCAATGCCCGGCGATGACGCGATGCGCCACGAAATTGGCGCTGATCACCCCCCAGCCGCGGGCGGCGGCAACGCTCACGCCATGGCTGTCGGGCATCCGCGCCGAGACATGCACGGGCGGTCCGCCGGGCTGGAAGGGCTTGGGCATGAAGCCGATGCCGTAATCGGGCGAGACGCTGCGCGACAGGCGGATGGGCCAGGCCGGGCCGGGCAGGTCGTAGGGCGGGTCCTGTGCCCAGATCGCCTGGATGGTGGCGATGGCTTCCAGCATGCGCTGGCCGCGCTCGCGCGGCGGCAGGTCGCCGAACAGCTCGGCATCCGAGGGCAGGCCGCCCGGGCCGATGCCCAGCATCAGCCGCCCGCCCGAGAGGTGGTCGAACTGCGCGACCTCGGCGGCGACGATCGCGGGGTGGTGGTTGGGCAGGTTGATGACGCCGGTGCCGAAGCGCAGACCGGTGCGGTGGATCAGCCCCGCCATGAACATCAGCGGCGAGGCGATCGGCTCCGAGGTGGCGGAGAAATGCTCCCCCACCCACAGCTCCTGGAAGCCGAGCCGGTCGGCGAGGAGGGATTTCTCCGTATCCTCGGCGAGGGTCTCGTGCAGCGGGCGCTGCGGCGGGTGCAGCGGCATCATGAACAGGCCGAGATGCATGGGGCGGGGCCTCCTGCCGTTCCTCCCGATGCTAGAGCAGGTCCCGATCGGGGGGAATCACCCGATCGGGGGAAGACGTCCGCGAAAACAAGGATCTAGAGAGGTCGCCGTGAGCCATGGCGAATGCCGGCGGCTCCAGGGCAGCGATACGCGGGCCGCCATCAGGGCAATGCCTGGGTGGGTGCCCGCCGCCCGGGTGCCTTGACCCGGGCGGCGGGCAGACGATCCCCTCAGCGCCGGAAGGTGAAGGAGGCGCTCCAGGGCCCGTAATTCGCCGTGGAGATGCCATTCGCCGCGCTGCCGACATAGGAGGGCAGGCCGGGGGCCGGCACGATGTTCACCATCCCGCCCGAGGCCGCGATCATGCCGGCATGCACCGCGGCGCGGCAGACGCGGCTGTCGGTGGTGTAGACGCCCGTGCCCCAGACCGAGCCGGAACCCGCCTGTTCGGCCGCGCACATGCACGACAGCGCCTCGGTGCGGCCCTGGAAGTTGGTCGGGCAGGCGGCGGGGCCCGCTGCTGCGGTGGTGCCGGTGGCGGCGGCAACGGTGAAGGACGCACGCCAGGGCCCGTAATTGGCCGTGGTGATGCCATTGGCGGCGGTGCCCAGATAGGCCGGAAGGCCGGGCGCGGGGGTGATGGTCACGTTGCCGCCGGTCGCCGGGATGGCGCCGATATGCACCGCGGCGCGGCAGACCCGGCTATCGGTGGTATAGACGCCGGTGCCCCAGACCGACCCCGACGCCGCGGCTTCGGGCGCGCAGGCGCAGGTGAGCGGGCCGGACTGGTTCTGGAAATTCGCCGGGCAGGCCGCGATGGTCGCGACGTTGTCCTTGCCGCCCGGTGCGGTGACGGTGAAGGACGCGCTCCAGGGGCCATAGTTGGAACTTGTGATGCCGTTCGCGGCGCTGCCGCTGTAGGCGGGCTGGCCCGGGGCGGGCGTCACCGTCACCACGCCGCCGGTGGCCGGGATGGCGCCGGCATGGATCGCCGCGCGGCACACGCGGCTGTCGGAGGTGTAGGTCCCGCTGCCCCAGACCGACCCGGACAGGGCGGCCTCGGTGGCGCAGGAACAGGTGATCGGCGCCGTCTGTCCCTGGAAGTTGGCCGGGCAGGGCGCCTGCGCGGCGGCCGGCATCACGCCGAGGGCCAGGAAACCCAGAACGAGGAATACGCGCCGCATGAACGCCTCCTGATTGTGTTACAATCGGAGCGTAGGTCTGCTGATCGCCGGCGGGCAAGACAGATCGGCGGCGGCGATGCGCGGGCGTGATCCCGCGCACACCACCGCCGGTCGGGTCATGCCGCGCGGGGTGCGGGGGCCTCGGCCGGGGCGGGGCGCTGGCCCGGGTCGTTCGCCGGGCGGGGCGCGAAGGTCGGGTCGAAGACGCGGCCGATATCGAACCGCGTCATGCCGATGTCGCGCAGTTGGCGATCCGTCAGGCCGCGCAGGGCATGATAGGTTTCGATGCGCGCGGGGAAGGCCAGGATGGAGCGCCCGAGGCTGCCTGCGAAGCGGCCGACGGCTCGCACGGCGCCGAGCAGCGCGGCGGCGAGGGCGGCATCGCGCGCGGCAATCGCGCTCAGGCGAATGGCCTCGACCTCGGCGACGCGGGGCGAGACAAGGGTGGCGGCGGGCAGCAGGAGGGCGGCCTCGGCCTTGGTGATGCGGGTGTCCATGATACGTTGTCCTTGGCGGTGTCGGCGGTCCGGCTTGGACTCGACCCGCGCTTCGTGCAGGGGTTTCTAGATGCGGATGCGCCACAGGTGATGCGCGAAGGCCACGCATGAGACATGCGCATGAAGCGCATCTTCCTGTGGATGTATGCAATATTGCGGTAACGAAGGATCACGACCCTGAGCCCCTCTGAACGTCTCGCCGCCCTGCGTGCCCGGCTTGCCGAGGCCGGAGTCCAGGGTTTCCTCATTCCCCGCTCGGACGAGCACCTGGGCGAATACGTGCCGCCTTCGGCCGAGCGGCTCGCCTGGCTGACCGGTTTCACCGGTTCGGCCGGCTTCGCCATCGTGCTGCCGGACCGCGCGGCGGTGTTCACGGATGGGCGCTACACGCTGCAGGTCCGCAACCAGGCCGATGCGTCCCTATGGGAATGCCGGCACGTCACCGATGAACCCGCGACCGAATGGCTGAAGGCCCACGCGCAGGACCTCGCCATCGGCTACGACCCCTGGCTGCATGCCGGCCCGATGATCGAGCGGCTCGCGGTGCCGGGCGTGCATTTCGTGCCATTGGCCGCCAATCCGCTGGATGCCGCCTGGGCCGACCGGCCCGCACCGCCCATGGCCGAGGCCGTGGAGCACCCGATCGCCTTCGCGGGCCTGGCCTCGGCGCAGAAGCGGGCGCAGGCCGCCGCCGCCCTGCGCGAGGCACGCGAGGAGGCGGTGGTGCTGGCCGACCCGCACTCCCTCGCCTGGCTGCTCAACATCCGCGGCGGCGACCTCGCGCATACGCCGCTCGCGCTCGGCTTCGCGCTGCTGCATGCCGATGCACGCGTCGAGCTGTTCATGGACCCGCGCAAGGTGCCGCCCGCCACGCGCGCGCATCTGGGCAACGAGGTGGTGGTGCGCCCGCGCGCGGAGATGCCGCATGCGCTGGATGCCTTGCGCGGCCGGCGCGTGCGGGTCGATGCCGAGGCGACGCCCGCCTGGTTCACCGACTGGCTGCGCCAGGCCGGCGCCGAGATCAGCCCCGGCGAGGATCCCTGCCGCCTGCCACGCGCCTGCAAGAACCCGGTGGAACAGGAGGGCGCGCGCGCCGCGCACCGGCGCGACGCGGCGGCGATGGCGCGCTTCCTCGCCTGGTTCGCCGCGCAGGCGCCCAAGGGCGGGCTGAGCGAGATCTCCGCCGCCGCGCATCTGCTGGAGTGCCGCCGCGCGGTGGAGCATTTCCGCGCCGAATCCTTCCCCGCCATCAGCGGCGCCGGGCGAGAACGGCGCCATCGTGCATTACCGCGTGACCGCGGCGAGCAACCGCCCCATCGCGCCCGACGAATGCTACCTGATCGATTCCGGCGGGCAGTATCTCGATGGCACCACCGACATCACGCGCACGCTGTGGACCGGGCCTGGCACCGCGCCGCCGACCCTGCGCGAGCGCGCGACGCGCGTGCTGAAGGGGCATATCGCGCTGGCGACGCTGCGCTTCCCCGCCGGTGTCGCGGGCCCGCATCTCGATGCGCTGGCGCGGCGGCCCCTGTGGGATGCCGGGCTCGACTACGACCACGGCACGGGGCACGGCGTGGGCTCCTTCCTGTCGGTCCATGAAGGTCCGGCGGCGTTCAGCCGAGCCGCGCGCGTGGTGCCACTGCGCGAAGGGATGATCCTGTCCAACGAACCCGGCTTCTACGCGGCGGGCGAATACGGCATCCGCCTGGAGAACCTGCTGCTGGTGGTGCCCGCGCAGGTCGCGGGCGCGGCGAAGCCCTTCCTGGAATTCGAGACGCTGACGCTGGCACCCTTCGACCGTGCGCTGATCGAGACATCGCTGCTGACGGTGGCGGAACGCGCCTGGCTCGACGTGTATCACGCGCGCGTTCTCGCCACCGTGGAACCCATGCTCGATGCAGGGACGTCCGCCTGGCTGCGTGGCGCATGCGCGCCGCTGTGACGGTGCGCGCATGACCCTCGCCGGGCAGCGGGTCCTGCTGGTCTATGGGCTGATGGGCGAGCTGGCGGCCGCGCTGCGGCCCTTCGGCATGGACTACATGCATCCGCTGCGCGACTGGCTGCGCGCGCAGCGGGCGGTCCCGACCGTGGTGAAGCTGCAGACCGCCGAGCCGGTCGAGGCCAATGCCGGGCGCCTGCGCGCGGCGATCCTGGCGGAACCCGAGCACGTGCTGATCGTCGCCCACAGCAAGGGTGGGCTGGAGGCGCTGGCCGCGCTGGTCGACCCGGCCGTCAGCGCGCGATGCGTGGGCTTCCTGGCGATGCAGTCGCCCTTCCTCGGTAGCCCGATCGCCGACGCGGTCACCGCCGCGAAGCCGATCGAGGCGGCGGCGGAGGGGCTGGCGCAGTTGCTGGGGATCGGCTCCGGCCGCGGTCTGCGCGACCTCACCACCACCGCGCGGCGCGCCTGGATGGCGGAACACGCTGTGCGCATCGCGCAGATCGTGGAGACCGTGCCGACGGTATGCCTGGCGACGGAGCTGCGCGAGGGCGAGGCGCGCGGCCGCGAGCGACTGCACCTGGCGGCCGCGATGTGGATGGAGAAGCGCGGCTGCGGTCCGAATGACGGGCTGGTACCGGTGGCCAGCGCGCTGATCCCCGGCGCGCGGCATGTGGTGCTGCCGGGCAGCCACATCGCGAGCGTCAGCCGCGGGTCTGGGCGCGACCCGGTGGAGAAGATGCGCGCGGGGCTCGATGCGATGGCCAGCGCGGCGGGGTGATGCGCGGCGGGACCCGCTACAGCCCTGCCAGCGCGCGCCACTCCGCCTCGCTCAGCACCCGCAGCCCGAGCTCCGCGGCCTTGGTCGCCTTCGAGCCGGCATCGGCGCCGACCACCACGAAATCGGTTTTCTTCGACACCGACTTCGTGACCTTGGCGCCGAGACGCTCGGCCTGCGCCTCGGCTTCGTCGCGGGACATGGTCTCGAGCGTGCCGGTGAACACCAGGGTCCTGCCGGCGAAGGGGCTGTCGATGCCGCCCAGGGTTTCGGCCGGCAGCGGCGGTGCTTCGGCGGCGAGGTCGTCGAGGGCGGCGAGCGCGCGCGGTTCGGCGAAGAACTCGACCAGTTCCTCGGCGATGGCCGGGCCGATGCCCTGGATGGAGCCCAGCTCCTCGCGCGCCTCGGAGCCGATGACGCCCGCGGCGATCATCTTCGCGCGCCATTCCTCCAGCGTGTGGTAGTGGCGTGCGAGCAGCTTGGCGTTCTGCTCGCCGATGCGGCGGATGCCCAGCGCGAAGATGAAGCGCTCCAGCGGCACATGGCGGCGCGCCTCGATGCCCTCGAGCAGCTTCGTGACCTTGCGCGCTTCCTCGGCCTTCTTCGACTTCGCACCCCAGCCTTCCCATTGGCGCATGCGCTCGGCGTGCGCAGCCAGGCGGAAGATGTCGGCGGGGCTTTTCACCAGGCCTTCGTCGTACAGCTTCTGGATGTTCTCCTCGCCGAGGCCCTCGATATCCATCGCGCGGCGGGAGGCGAAGTGCTTCAGCCGCTCCACCGCCTGCGCCGCGCAAACGAGGCCGCCGGTGCAACGGCGCACCACGTCCTCGCCGTCGCGGATGGCGTGGCTGCCGCAGACCGGGCAATGGTCGGGGAAGACGAAGGGCGTGCTGCCGGCGGGGCGCTTGTCCAGCACCACCTCCACCACCTGCGGGATGACATCGCCGGCGCGCTGGATGCGCACGGTGTCGCCGATGCGGATGTCCTTGCGGGCGATCTCGTCCTCGTTGTGCAGCGTGGCGTGGCGGACCACCACGCCGCCCACGCTCACCGGCTGCATCACCGCGCGCGGGGTGAGCGCGCCGGTGCGCCCGACCTGGATCTCGATGGCTTCCAGCACGGTGGTCGCCTGCTCGGCGGGGAATTTCCACGCCACCGCCCAGCGCGGCGCCCGGCCGACGAAGCCCAGGCGCCGCTGCCAGTCCAGCCGGTCGAGCTTGTAGACCACGCCATCGATGTCGTAGCCCAGCGCGGCGCGCTGCTCGCCCATGCGGGCCTGGAATTCGGCGACGGCGTCCTCGCTGTCGAGCAGCGTCGAGAGCGGGTTCACCGCGAAGCCCCATTGCGCCAGGCGTTCGAGGAAGCCGTGATGGCTTTCGGCGGGCGCCTCGCTGGCCGCACCCATCGCATAGGCGAACAGGCGCAGCGGGCGCGAGGCGGTGACCTTGGCGTCGAGCTGCCGCACCGAGCCGGCCGCGGCGTTGCGCGGATTGGCCGGCACGATGACATTCTCGCCCAGCCTCTCGCCGCGCGCGCGGCGCTGCTCGCGCTCCTCGGCGGCCTGTTCCTGCGTGGTGCGGAAGGCGAGGAAGTCGGCCTTGTCCATGAACACCTCGCCGCGGATCTCGATGCGCGCGGGGCAGGGCGTCTTCAGGCGGCGCGGCAGGTCGCGCAGCGTCAGCAGGTTGCGCGTGACGTCCTCGCCCTCGGTGCCGTCGCCACGGGTGGCGCCGCGCACGAAGGCGCCGTCCTCGTAGGTGAGGTTGATGGACAGGCCGTCGATCTTGGGCTCGGCCACGAAGGCGAGGCTCTCCTCCGGCTTCAGGCCGAGGAAGCGGCGGATGGAGGCGCAGAACTCGCCGAAATCCTGCGCGGAGAACACGTTGCCCAGCGAGAGCATCGGCTCGCCGTGCCGCGCCTTCTCGAACCCCTCGGAGACCGGCGCGCCGACGCGCCGCGACGGGCTGTCCGCGCGGATGAGGGCGGGGAAGCGCGCCTCGATCGCGCGGTTGCGCGCGACCAGCGCGTCGTAGGCGGCATCGCTGACCTCGGGCGCGTCGCGGCCGTGATACAGCGTGTCGTGATGGGCGATCTCGGCGGCGAGGGCGGCGAGTTCGGCGGCGGCCTCGGCCTCGCTCAAGGCGGCGACGTCGCGGTGGCGGAGCGTGGTCATGGCGCGGCCTCGGCTGCGAGGGTGTCGTAGGCGGCGCCGGTCAGGATGCGGCCGTGGAAGTGGTCTTCCACCTCGGCGCCAAGGGAGATGTAGAAGGCCGTCGCCTCGTCGTCGCCATCATCCACGCCCCACCACAGGCAGCGGGCGCCCTCGCTGCGCGCCTGCGCCGCCATCGCGGCCATCAGCGCGCGGGCGATCCCACGGCGGCGGAAGTCGGGCCGGACGTAGAGGTCCACGATGATGTAGGCGCCCGCCGCACGTTCGGAATCATAGGCAGGGCTCGCGGTGATGAAGCCGGCGACGGTGCCTTCAACTTCGGCGATGCGCAGGATCGACCAGGGGTGCGGACCCAGCAGATGCTCCACGACATGCGCCGGCGTCATGGTCACGGCCGGCGGCGTGCCGTCGAGGCTGTTGATCGCGTTGAACAGGGCCGCGACCTCGGCGGCGTCGTCCATGTGGGCGGCGCGGATCATGGTGGGAAAGCCGGGGGAGGGCACGCCCGCCCGCTCCTCACCGCGTCGGATTGTCGGGCATGGCGGTCAGGCATGCGCCGATTGTAGCATTGCTGTGTGCGATGTCGGCACCGTGCGGGCGCGCCCGGCCGGCTTGGCGATCGTCCGCCGCCCTGGCAAGACCTCCGGCAACCGGCCCGTCGCCGCCACCCGGACCCACGAAGGAGGAACGGCCCCATGACCCATCCTTTCGCCAGGCTCACCCGCCGTGCGCTGGCCGCCACGGCGCTCGCGATGGCCGCCGCACCCGGCGCCGTCGCGCAGCAGGCGGCCGACGACCCGCTGCCCTCCTGGCGCGACGGGCCGGCCAAGCGCGCCATCTTCACCCTGGTCCGTCGCCTCGCGCGGGAAGGCACGCCCGATTTCGTCCCGCCGGCCGAACGCGTCGCGGTGTTCGACAATGACGGCACGCTGTGGGTGGAGCACCCGCTCTATACCCAGTTCGTGTTCGCGATCGACCGGCTCAAGGCGATGGCGCAGCGCGACCCCTCGCTGCTGGCCAACCCGTTGCTCAAGGCCGCGGTCGAGGGCGACATGCGCCGCGTGATGGCCGGTGGCGAGCACGGGTTGGCCGAGATCATCGGCACCACCCATGCCGGCATGTCGCAGGACGCCTTCATCGGCATCGTCACGCAGTGGCTGGCGACTGCCCGGCACCCGCGCTTCGACCGCCCCTTCACGCAACTCATCTACCAGCCGATGCTCGAGGTGATGCGCCTGTTGCGCGCCGAAGGCTTCGCGGTCTGGATCGTCACCGGCGGCGGCACGGAATTCGTGCGCGCCTTCAGCATGCCGACCTATGGCGTGGCGCTCGACCGGGTGGTGGGCTCGGCCGGCAAGACCGAGTTCCGCCTGCTGCCGGATGGCACCTCGGAGTTGTTCCGCCTGCCGGCGATCGAGGCGATCAATGATGGCCCCGGCAAGCCGGTCGGCATCGGCCGCCTGATCGGCCAGCGCCCCCGCATCGCCTTCGGCAATTCCGACGGCGACATCGAGATGCTGCAATACACCACGACCGGGCCCGGGCAGCGCCTCGGCCTGCTGGTCCACCACGACGACGCGGCGCGCGAATACGCCTATGACCGCGATACCCATGTCGGCAGGCTCGATCGTGGGCTGGCGCTGGCGCCTGCGGCGGGCTGGCAGGTCATCTCGATGAAGAACGACTGGCTGAAGGTGTTTCCCGAGGGCTGAGCGGCGCGCACCGCGCCGGCCGGCGCCGCGCGGCGCCGGTTGCGACCGGTGCCTGGATGGGGCACCGGCGCAGCGCCTGTCAGAAAGACACCCCCCGCGATCTCACCGCACATCCGCGAGCAGGCTCTCCGCTGCCGCCCGTGCCGCGTCCGTCACCTTCTCGCCCGCCAGCATGCGCGCGAGTTCCTCGCGCCGTTCGTCCTCGGGCAGGGTGTGCACCAGCGTCTCGGCGCGGCCGGCCTTCACCTGCTTGGCGACCCGCAGATGCGCCGCACCGCGCGCGGCAACCTGCGGCGAATGCGTGACCACCAGCACCTGCAGCCGCTCGGCCACGCGTGCGAGGCGTTCGCCGACCGCCGCCGCGGTGGCGCCGCCGATGCCGAAATCGACCTCGTCGAACACCAGCGTGGGCACCGGCGAGCCGCGGGCGAGCACCACCTTCAGTGCCAGCATCAGGCGCGACAACTCGCCGCCCGATGCGATTTTCGCGAGCTGCCCGGGCGTCTGCCCCGGATTGGTCGCCACCAGGAAGGTGACGCGGTCCTGCCCGTCGGGGCCCCAGCCGCTTTCCTCCTTCGCCGCGACGTCGATGGTCAGCGCGGCGCGGTCGAGTTTCAGTGGCGGCAATTCCTTCGCCACCGCCTTTTCCAGCCGCGCGGCGGCGGTGCGCCGCGCATCGCCGAGCGTGGCGCCGGCGGCGAGGTAGGCGCGGCGCGCGGCGGCCTCGTCGCGCTCCAGCGCGGCCACGCGGCCCGAGCCGGCATCGAGCGCCTCCAGCCGCGCGCGGAGGTCGGCGGCGAAATCCGCCAGCCCGCTGACCGGTACGGAGTGCTTGCGTGCGGCCGCGCGCAGCGCGAACAGCCGTTCCTCGACATATTCGAGCCGGCGCGGGTCGGGGCCATCCTCGTGCAGCAGGCGCGACAGCGCGGATTCCGCCTCGGTGAGCGCGTCCTGCGCGGCGGCGAGGGCGGCGATGGCGGGCTGCGCTTCCTCATTGGGGGGCGGCAGGCGCTCGAGGGCGCGCGCGGCTTCGCGCAGCGCACGGGCGGGGTTGGCGGAGCGGCGGTCGCGCGGCGTCAGTTCGGCGATGGCGGCGGCGATGGCCTCGGCGCGGCGCTCGCCCTGCTGGAGGTGCTGGCGCTCGGCGGCCATACGGTCCTCCTCGCCCTCCTCCGGGGCGAGGTCGGCCAGTTCGCCGACGGCGTGGCGCAGCCATTCCTCCTCGCGCTGCGCGGCGGCGATGGCCTCGCGCGCCTCGGACAGGCGGCGCGTGGCGGCGCGCCAGGCGGACCAGGCCTCGGCGGTGGCGGCGCGGCGGGGCTCCAGCGCGCCGAAGGCATCGAGCAGCCCGCCATGCGTGGCCGGGTCGGCGAGGCCCACCTGTTCATGCTGGCCCTGCACCTCGACCAGCGTGGCGCCGAGGCGGCGCAGCAGCGCGACGCCCACCGGCTGGTCGTTGACGAAGGCGCGCGAACGGCCATCGGCCTGCACGACGCGGCGCAGCACCAGGTGGTCCTCGGCCTCGATGCCCTGTTCGCGCAGGATGTCGAAGGCGGGGTGGCCGGCGGGTGGGACGAATTCGGCGGCGACGGAGGCCTGCGGCTGCCCGGCGCGCACCATGCCGGATTCGGCACGCGCCCCCAGCGCGAGGCCGAGGCTGTCGAGCAGGATCGACTTTCCCGCGCCGGTCTCGCCGGTCAGCGCGGTCAGCCCGGGCCCGAAGGCGAGGTCCAGCCGCTCGATCAGCACCACATCGCGGATGACCAGGCTGGCGAGCACGGAGCGGCCCGGCCCCGGCTCAGAACAGCCAGTTGAGCGAACGCGAGATGAAGCCCGGACGATCCTGCGAGGCCGGCTGCGCGCCCTCCACCAGCAGCGCGTAGGAATCCTGGTACCAGGCGCTGCCGGGGTAGTTGAAGCCGAGCACCGAGGCGGTGCGCCGCGCCTCATCGGTCAGGCCCAGCGAGATGTAGATCTCGGTCAGCCGGTGCAGCGCCTCGGGCACGTGGTTGGTGGTCTGGTATTCCTCGACCACCCGGCGGAAGCGGCCGATCGCGGCCGATTGCAGGCCCTGGCGCTGGTAGAAGCGCCCGACATGCATCTCCCGCCCCGCCAGGTGGTCGCGCGCGAGGTCCATTTTCAACCGGGCATCACGGGCATAGGCGGTGTCGGGGAAGCGGTTCACCACATCCTGCAGGGCGGCCATGGCGACCACGGTCTGCTGCTGGTCGCGCTGCGCATCGTTGATCTGCTCGTACTGCGCCAGCGCCCTCAGATAATAGGCATAGGCGACATCGCGATGCGCAGGATGGAGCTGGATGAAGCGGTCGAGCGCACCGATCGCCTCGGTGTACCGGTTGCGCTGGTAGTCCGTGTAGGCGGCCATCAACTTCGCGTTGGTGGCCCAGGTCGAATACGGGGTGTTCGCGCTCGACCGAGTCGAACAGGTCCACCGCGCGCTGGAAGCGGTTCTGCCGCAGTTCCTGCATGCCGGCCGCGTACAGCGCCTCGGGCGACTGCTCGGCGGCATCGGCCGGCGCCGCGGTGCGGTTCAGCGACGGGTCCGCGCCGGTACCCTGCTGGAATCGCGCGCTTCCGCAGGCCGCGAGCAGGCCGACGGCAAGGAGGGGAAGGAATTGACGGATCATCTCGGCAGCCATGATGTCGGGGCAGGGTATATCATGGTCGCGGGGGCAGGCGCCAAGCGCCCGCGGCATGTCGTCAGGCGATTGCGGGGGCGGCGGCCGCACGCATCGGGGACATCATGGCGCCCTCGGACATGGCCGGCAGGCCGGTGAGGCGCCAGGCGGCGGCATCGGCAAACAGCCGGCGGAGCAGCTGGTTGTTCAGCGCATGGCCCGAACGGCTGGCCCGGAAACGGCCACGCACGGGCGCGCCGGCCAGCGCCAGGTCGCCCACCACGTCGAGCAGCTTGTGCCGCACGAATTCATTGGCGTGGCGCAGGCCACCCGGGTTCAGCACCAGCGGGCCGTCCACCACCACCGCATTGGCGAGGCTTCCGCCGCGCGCCAGGCCGGCGGCGCGCAGGCGGGCCACATCCTCGGCGAGCGTGAAGGTGCGCGCATCGGCCAGCGCCTCGCGGAAGGTGCGCGGGGAGATGCGCAGCGTCATGTCCTGGCGGCCGATCGCGGTGTTCGGGAAGTCGATCGAGAGTTCGGCATCGAAGGCTGCCTCACGCGAGGGCAGCAATTCGGCGAAGGCGCCGTTCGCCTCCTCCACGCGGACGGCGCGCAGCACCTCGATCGCGGCGCGCGGCGCGGCGGTGGCGACGATGCCGGCGCAATCGATCAGGAAGACGAAAGGCGCGGATGAACCATCCATGATCGGGATTTCCGGCCCGTCCACCTCGACCACCGCGTCATCCACGCCGGTGCCGGCGAGGGCCGCCATCACATGCTCGATGGTGGAGACACGCGAGTGTGGCGCATCGGGCTGCGCGATCGCGGTGCACAGGCGCGTGTCCACGACACGGTCGAACAGGGCGGGAACCTCGGTGCCGGTGTCGGTGCGGCGGAAGACGATGCCGGTACCGGCGGAAGCGGGACGCAGGGTGAGGGCCACACGGCGGCCGGAGTGCAGGCCGGTGCCGACACAACCGATGGGCGCCTTCAGCGTCCTGCGGAGCCCCGTCTCGGTCGGAATGAAACCGTCCATTACCCTGGTGCCTTTCGAGGGTAACGCCGGCCCTCCGCATGGTGCTCGTCGAACTTTCCGACGGCGATGCGGCGATGCACAACGTCCCGGATCACAGAAGCACTCTGCGATCCGGAACGCTATTCAAGCCTTGTTTCTCCATATTACGCTGCAAACCATTGAAATCACTCGTTTGCTGCGTCGCGGAATGAGGCGAAAAAAGGGCGACTTAGCGCCCTCAGCCATTGCTCTGGCGGCGCAGGAAGGTCGGGATCTCGAGACCCATCTCATCCTGCTGGACCGGGCGCGGCGCGGGGCGCGACGCCGGGGGGTGCTGGGCCGCGTGGTGGTGGCCGCCTACGGACGGCTCGACCCGCACGGAATGGCTGGGCTGCGCGGGCGCCGAAGCCTCCGGAAGGTTGCGCCGCATCATGCCGCCAAGGCCGGTGGCCATCTGGAACATGTTGCGCAAGGCACCGCCGGTGCGCGAAGGCTCGGCAGATGCCTGGCGCGGCGCGGGCTGGGGCTCCGGGGGTGCCGTGGCGGGGCCCACGACGATGGGGGCCTCCATCATCGGATGCGCCTCCGGGGCTACCTCGTGGTCCTCGGTGTAGGCCTCCGGCGCGGGCGCCGAGGCGTCGAGCAGGGCTGGGCGCATGGTCGGCATCGCCGAAGGGCCGGTCGCCGGTGCCGCCGCCGGGCGGATGAAGGATTGTGGTGCCCGCGCAGCCGCCGGCCCGGCCTGGACCGCCTGGGTGGCGACCGCCACCGCTGCCCCACCGCCCACGGCCACGAGCTTCGGCCGCGCTTCCTCCTTCGGCTGCGCGATGTCGATGCCGGTCGCGACGACCGAGACGCGCACGCGCCCGTTCATGTTTTCATCGACGGAGGTGCCGAAGATGATGTTCGCATCCTCCTCCACCTCGTCGCGGATGCGGTTGGCGGCGGCGTCCACCTCGAACAGCGTCATGTCGAAGCCGCCGGTGATGTTGATCAGCACGCCGCGCGCGCCCTGCATCGAGATGTCCTCGAGCAGCGGATTGTTGATCGCGGCCTCGGCGGCCTTGCGGGCGCGCTCATCGCCCTCGGCCTCGCCGGTGCCCATCATCGCCTTGCCCATCTCCGCCATCACGGTGCGGATGTCGGCGAAGTCGAGGTTGACCATGCCCGGATTGACCATCAGGTCGGTCACGCCGCGCACGCCCATGTAGAGCACGTTGTCGGCCATCTTGAACGCTTCCTGGAAGGTGGTGCGTTCATTGGCCAGCCTGAACAGGTTCTGGTTCGGGATGACGATCAGGGTGTCGACGAAGGACTGCAGTTCCTCGATGCCCGCCTCGGCGGACTTCTTGCGCTTGGGTCCCTCGAAGTCGAAGGGGCGAGTGACCACGCCGACGGTGAGGATGCCGCGCTCGCGTGCCATGCGCGCGATGACCGGCGCGGCACCCGTGCCGGTGCCACCGCCCATGCCGGCGGTGATGAAGATCATGTGCACGCCTTCGATGTGGCGGGCCAGTTCCTCCATCGCCTCCTCGGCGGCGGCGCGGCCGATCTCGGGCTTCGCACCGGCGCCCAGGCCCTGCGTCAGGTGCGGGCCAAGCTGCACGCGGCGCTCGGCGCGCGAGTGGAACAGCGACTGGCTGTCGGTGTTGGCGACCAGGAACTCGACGCCGTCGAGCCCCATCGCGATCATGTTGTTGACCGCGTTGGTGCCACCGCCGCCGACGCCGACGACCGTGATGCGCGGGCTGAAATCCGTATGCGTGCTCGTCGGCACGGTCAGGTTCAGGGTCATGGGCGGGCCTCCTGCTTGAGCGTGTCTAGCGGTGTGTTTCGAGTCGGGGCGAGAGGGCGCATCACACGCGTTCCTTCACCCAATTGACGAAGCGCCGGAACGCGCCATTGGCGCGCGCCGGGCCGGGGGCGATGTCGAGCACCGGGCGGCCTTCGCCCGCGCCCCACAGCAGCAATCCGATGGCGCCGGCGAAGGCGGGGCCGGAGGCCGCCTCGGGCAGGCCGCGCACCGGCAGCGGGCGGCCGATGCGCACCTGGCGGTCGAGGATGCGCGCGGCCATCTCGCGCGCGCCGACCAGTTGGCTCGCACCGCCGGTCAGCACCACCCGGGTGCCGCCCTCGCGGCCGAGGCCGGCGGTGTCGAGGCTTTCGCGCACCAGTTCGAAGGTTTCCTCGAGCCTCGGCTTGATGATGTTCACCACCATCGAGCGCGGGATGCGCGCGATCGCGTGCTCGTCCTCGCCCAGCAGCGGCACCGGCAGGAATTCGCGGTCGTCGTCCGAGCCGCCATGCACGCTGCCATGCAGGGTCTTGATGCGCTCGGCGTGGCTGAGCGGCGTGGCCAGCACGGTGGCGAGGTCGTTGGTGACCTGCCCGCCGCCGATCCCGACCTGCGCGGTGTGCAGCAGGTGGCCGTCGCTGAACACCGCGAGGGAGGTGGTGCCGCCGCCCATGTCGATGACGGTGGCGCCGAGTTGCTTCTCATCCTCGACCAGCGTCGCGAGCCCGGCGGCGAAGGGGGCGGAGACCAGTTCCTCCACCTCGAGGTCGCAGCGCAGCAGGCAGGCGCCGAGGTTGCGCAGCGAGGCCTGCGCCGCGCTCACCATGTGCAGCCGCGCGCCCAGCGTGTCGCAGATCATGCTGCGCGGGTCATCGACACCGGGCGTGGCATCCACGGTGAAGCCGAGCGGAATGGCGTGCACCGTCTCGCGCCCTTCCTCGGAGGTGCGGCGGCGGCCTTCGTGCAGGATGGCGCGCAGGTCCTGCTCGGTCACGGCGCGCCCGCCGATGCCCCATTGGATGTGCAACTGGCGCGAGTCGGGCTGGCCGCAGGAGAGGTTCACGATGGCGCCGGGGATGCGCGTATCGGCCATCTCCTCCGCCTGGCCCACGGCGGCGCGGATGGCGCGCTCCGCTTCCTCCAGGTCGACGATCGAGCCGCCCTTCACGCCGCGCCCGCGCTGCCAGCCGAAGCCGAGCACGCGGGGCGATCCGTCGCTCTCGATGCGTGCGATCAGGCACACCGCCTTGGTCGAGCCGATGTCGATCACGCCGAAGGTGCCGGTGCGCGCGAGGCGGCGGCGACGGGCCGGTGCGCCGGGTTCGCCGGGTGGCGGCAGGCGGGTCATCTGGTTCATCCGCGGCGGCTCCTGGCACCGGGTTGTGGCGTCGGTGCTTCCGCCGGTTCCGCCTGGCGCGTCGGGCGCAGCACGAGGCGGTCGGGCAGCCGCATGTCGATGGCCGCGAGCGGGCGGTCGAGCAGCCGCGCCTCGCGGTGCAGTTCCGCCAGGCGTTGCACGGCGGCGGCTTCGGCGCCTTCGGGCAGCAGCACGTCGGTGCCGTTGTGCAGGCGCAGGTTCCAGCGGCGCTCATGGATGCGGACCATGGCCTGGACGCGCTGCACGATTTCGGGTTCGCGCTTGAGCATGTCGTGCAGCGCTGCACCCGTCGTATCCGCGCCCGCACCCACCAGCAGCGGCAGCGGGCCGAACTGGTCGAGCCCGTCGCCGGCAACGACGCGACCTTCGCGGTCGATGATCACGAACTCGCCGTTGTTCTGCCAGATCGCGAAGGGGCGCCGTTCCTCGATGCGCACCACGATGGTGGTGGGCAGGCGGCGTTCGACATGCGCGCGCTGCACCCAGGCGATGGTCTCCAGGCGCGTGCGCGCGGCTTCGGGCGAGAAGTCCAGGATGGGATCGCCGCGCGATACGCCGAGTGCGGCGCGGATCATGTCGGTGGGTGTGTTGTGGCGGCCCTCGAGGATCACGCGCTGCACCGTGAAGCCGAGACTGTCGCCGATGCCACCGAAGGCTTCGGCCATGCTGCGCAGGCGCCCGGCGGGGTCGATCGCGCGCACCGCCTGCACCGTCAGCACGACCGCGCCGAGCCCGAGCAGGCCATAGGCCAGCGGGCGCACCAGCGTGCGGCGCCGCTTCATCCAGATGCGCAGGCGCGAGGGGCGCGCGGGTTCGTGACGGCGCACCGAGGCGGCGGCGAGGCGTTCGCGCGCGGCGCGCTGGCTGGGGTCACGCGCCATGGCGGGCCTCGCGCACCATCCAGGCGCACAGCGCCGGGAAGGCAATGCCGCAATGCGCTGCCTGTTCGGGCAGCAGGGAGGTCGGCGTCAGGCCGGGCTGGGTGTTCACTTCCAGCAGCACCAGGCGACCGGGGTCGGCGGCGGTCTCGTCGTAGCGCAGGTCGGCGCGGGAGGCGCCGCGGCAGCCCAGCGCCTGGTGCGCGCGCAGCGCGATGTCGAGTGCCTGGGCGTAGGTCGTGGCCGGCAGGCGCGCGGGCAGCACGTGGCGCGAGCCGCCTTCGCCGTATTTCGATTCGTAGTCGTAGAACACGCCGGCATCGGCCAGGATGTCGGTGACGGCGAGCGCGCGGTCGCCCATCACGCCGACGGTCAGTTCGCGGCCGGGGATGTAGGATTCCGCCATCGCCTGCGCGCCATGGCGCCAGGCGCGCGCGATCTCGGCGCGGCGATTGTCGCCTTCGCGTCAGGATATGCACGCCGACCGAGGATCCTTCATTGACCGGCTTCACCACATAGGGGCGCGGCAGCGGGTCGGCGGCTTCGAGTTCGTCGCGCGTGACGATGCGGTGCTCGGCGACCGGCAGCCCGGCCTGGCGGAACACCGCCTTGGCGGCGGCCTTGTCCATGGCGAGCGCCGACGCGCGCAGCCCGGAATGGGTGTAGGGCAGGCCGAGCCAGTCGAGCACGCCCTGGATGCAGCCATCCTCGCCGAAGCGGCCGTGCAGCGCGTTGAACACCGCATCGGGGCGCGGATGCGTCAGCGCGTGGATGACCGCGGGCAGGTCCTCGCCCACCTCGATGGGCGTGACCGTCGAAGCCGGCATCGCGCAGGGCGGCGATGACCTGGCGGCCGGAGGAGAGCGAGACCTCGCGCTCGGCCGAGATGCCGCCATACAGGACTGCGACGGTGCTGCGTCATGCCGTGCCCTCCCGAGGCGGTGGATTTCCCATTCGAGGTCGATGCCGGTGGCGGCGCGGACGCGCGCGCGCACCTCCTCGCCCAGCGCCTCGATATCGGCGGCGGTGGCGGTGCCGGTGTTGATCAGGAAATTGCAGTGCTTCTCGCTGACCTGCGCGCCGCCGACGCGTGAGGCCGCGGCAGCCGGCGGCGTCGATCAGTTCCCAGGCCTTGTGGCCCGGGCGGGTTCTTGAAGGTCGAGCCGCCGGTGCGCGCGCGCAGCGGCTGGCGTCGCCTCGCGCGCGGCGCGGATGTCGGCCATGCGCGCGGCGATCGCGGCGCGGCTCGCCGGTCGCGCCGCGCAGGCGCGCGCGCGACCACGATCGCGCCGGCGGGCAGGCTGGCGTGGCGATAGGCGAAGTGCAAGTTCATCGGCGGTCAGGCGCAGCAGGCGCCTGCGGGCGTCGGCGACCTCCGCCCAGTCCAGCACGTCCTTCACCTCGCGTCCCGTAGGCGCCGGCATTCATCGCACGGCGCCGCCGATGGTGCCGGGAATGCCGCACCAGGAATTCCAGCCCGGCGAGACCGTGCGACGCGGCGGTCGCGGCCACCGTGACGTCGAGCGCAGCGGCACCGGCGACGATGCCATCAGCATCGACCGATGATGTCGCCGAAGCCGCGCGCCAGGCGCACCACCACGCCCGGCGATCCCGCCGTCGCGCACGATCAGGTTGGACGCCGACGCCGATCACCGTCAGCGGCACGGCGTCCGGCAGGTTGCGCAGCAGGGCCAGCAGGTCGTCGGGATCGGCCGGCCGGAACAGCCATCGGCCGGGCCGCCGACGCGGAACCAGGTGCACGGGCCGAGCGCGGCATCGCGCAGCACGCGCCCGCGCAGCGCGCCCAGCGCCGGCAGGTCGCTGCGCGGCGGCGTCGATGCGCATGGCGGCGGCCATCATCACGTCATCGCCCCGGCGAGGCGGCCGCGCGAGCGCGACTGCAACTCCGCCAGCTGTCCCGGCAGCGCATGCGCCCAGGCGGTGATGTTGCCCGCGCCGAGGCACACCACATAGTCGCCGGGCTTGCGCGATGGCGTTGATCAGCTCGGCCAGGCTGTCAGGCGCGGGCAGCGGCACGCACGCGAGCGATGCCCGCGCGCGCGCAGCCCTTCCACCAGCGCGTCCTTGTCGATGCCCTCGATCGGCTGCTTCGCCGGCGGCGTAGACATCGGCGACGATCACCGTGTCGGCGTCGTTGAAGCAGGTGCAGAATTCCTCGAACAGATCGCGGCGAGGCGCGAATAGCGATGCGGCTGCACCACCGCGATCACGTCGCGCCTGGCGCCAGCCTGCGCGCGCGGCCTTGAGCACGGCGGCGATCTCGACCGGGTGGTGGCCGTAATCGTCGATCACGGTGATGCCGCCGGCCTCGCCGGTGCGGGTGAAGCGGCGCTTCACGCCCGCGAAGCCGGCCAGCGCCGAGCGCAGCGATGCCGTCGTCGACATGCCCATCTCGACGCGCGATCGGCGATGGCGGCGAGCGCGTTCTGCACGTTGTGCTGGCCCAGCATCGGCAGGCGAAGGGCTTCGATGCGTGCGGCTGCGCCCGGTGCGCGCGGTCGCGCGATCGCGACCTCGAAGGTCGGCGCCCATGCGGTCGGTGCACGATCGATCGGCGCGCACATCGGCCTGCGGCGAGAAGCCGTAGGTGATGATGCGCCGGTCGCGACAGGCGCGGGATCATCGCCTGCACCTCGGGATGGTCGATGCACAGCACCGCGAAGCCGTAGAAGGGGATGTTGCTCGACGAACTGCGCGAAGGCCTCCTTCATCGCCTCGAAGGTGCCGTAGTGGTCGAGATGCTCGGGATCGATGTTGGTGACGACGGCGATGATCGGCGGGCAGGCGCAGGAAGCTGCCGTCGCTCTCGTCGGCCTCGACCACCATCCAGTCGCCCGCGCCCAGGCGGGCGTTGGTGCCATAGGCGTTGATGATGCCGCCATTGATGACGGTCGGATCGATGCCGCCGGCATCGAGCAGCGCGGCGACCATGCGAGGTGGTGGTGGTCTTGCCATGCGTGCCGCCGACCGCGACGGACCATTTCAGGCGCATCAGCTCGGCCAGCATCTCGGCGCGGCGCACCACCGGGATGCAGCGTCGCGCGCGCGGCCACGACCTCGGGATTGTCGCGCTTCACGGCCGTCGAGATGACGACCACCTGCGCCTCGCCGAGATTCGCTTCGCTCGTGGCCGATCGCCACCGGGATGCCGGCCTGCGCGCAGGCGCTGCACGTTGGCGCTGTCGGCGATGTCGCTGCCCTGCACCTGGTAGCCGAGAGTTGTGCAGCACCTCGGCGATGCCGCGACATGCCGATGCCGCCGATGCCGACGAAGTGGATGGTGCCGATGTTGAGTGGCAGCGCGCGCATCAGGCGGTCCCCATCGCAGTGTCGGCGCGCGCAGGGCGAGAACCTGCGTCGGCCAGGTCGCGCGCCGCGTGCGGGCGCGCCTGTGCGGCGGTGGCGGCTGCGGCGCTGGCGAGGCGTTCCGGCACGGAGAACAGGCCGCGCGAGGCGCTCGGCCAGCGCCTCGGGGGTGAAGCGCGCCTGCGGATAGACCCAGCGCCGCGTCGGCCTGCGCCAGCGCGCGCGCATTGGCGGTCTGGTGGTCGTCGATCGCCGAGGGCAGGGGCACCAGCATCGAGGGGCGTCCGGCGCAGTCCAACTCGGCGATGGTCGAGGCGCCGGCGCGCGCGATGACGAGGTGCGCGGTGCCCAGCCGCCCGGCGATGTCGGGGAAGAAGGGTGCCAGATCCGCCGCGACGCCGGCCGCGCGATAGGCGGCCTCGCGTGCGCGTCGAGGTCCTCGGCGCGGCATTGCTGCGTGACGAGCAGGCGCGCGCGGATGGCCTCGGGCAGCAGCGCGATGGCCGGCGGCACGACATCGGCGAAGATGCGCGCGCCCTGGCTGCCGCCGGTCACCAGCAGGCGCAGCGCGCCGCCGGGCCGCGGCGCCGGATAGGGCTGGCCCGACAACGCCGCGAGCGCCGGGCGCACCGGATTGCCGCAGCACGCGCGCTGCGCGCATTGGCGGGCACATGCGTGGTGCCCTCGAAGGAGAGTGCGAGCAGGTCCGCCGCGCGCGCCAGCAGCCGGTTGGCGCGGCCCAGCACCGCGTTCTGCTCGTGCAGCACAATGGCCGGCCGCGCGGCGGCGCCATCATCCGCGCCGCGGCCAGCGGCGGGAAGGAGGCATAGCCGCCGAAGCCGACCACCGCCGAGGGGCGCAGCGCCGCGCAGATGCCGGCGTGCCTGCGCGGTGCCGGCGAGCAGCGCCACCGCGCCCGTCGCCGCGCCACGGATGCCGCGCCCCGACAGGCCGGCGCCGCGCAGGACGAAGCGCTCGGCATTGGCGAAGGCGGCGCTGTCGTATGCGGCGGAGCGTGCGTCGGTCATCAGCGCCACGCGCTCGCCACGGCGCAGCAACTCGGCCGCCAGCGCCTCGGCCGGGAACAGGTGCCCGCCCGTGCCGCCGGCGGCGATGACGATGGGCTGCACCGCGGGGCCCCTCACCGCACCGCTCCCGCCGCCAGGGCGGGGCTGGCGGAATCGGCGGGTTCGGCATTTCGCGCGCCCATGCGGCGCCGCGTCAGCGCCAGCAGCATCCCCATCCCGATCGCGATCGCGAGCACCGAGGATCCACCGTAGGAGACGAAGGGCAGCGTCATCCCCTTGGTGGGAATGAGGTGCAGGGTCGATCCCATGTTGACGAAGGCCTGCAGCCCGAACTGCGTGAGCAGCCCGGCGCCGGCGAGCATGACGAACAGGTCGCTCTCGCCCAGCAGGCGCATCAGCCCGCGCACGCACCACGAAGGCGAACAGCGCCGAGGATCACCAGGCATACGACCATGCCGAATTCCTCGCCTGCCACGGCGAAGACGAAGTCGGCATGCGCATCGGGCAGCACGTTCTTCACGCGCCCTTCGCCGGGGCCGCGGCCGAGCAACCCGCCATTGGCGAAGGCCTCGAGCGCCACGCTCGACCTGGTAGGAGTCGCCGAACTCCGGGTCGATGAAGCGCTGCACGCGCGACTGCACATGCGGAAAGATCAGGTAGGCGCCGACCGCGCCGGCGATGCCCAGCCCGCCCACTGCGCCGACCAGGAACAGGTTCATCCCCGCGATGAAGAACTGCGCGAAGAACACCGCCGAGACCACCAGCAGCATGCCGATATCCGGCTGGCTTTTCAGCAGCAGCGCCACCAGCACGAACAGCACCACGGCGATCGACGCACCCCAGACCTTCGAGCCCGGCAGCTTGCCCTCGGCGATCAGCCAGGCGGCGACCACCGCGAAGAAGGGCTTCACGAATTCCGAGGGCTGCAGCGAGAAGCCGGGGATCGGCAGCCAGCGCCGCGCGCCCTTGATCTCGGTGCCGACCACCAGCGTCGCGGCGACCAGCACCACCGCGACCGCGAAACCGAGCAGCGCGAAGCGCCGCACGCCGCGCGGCGAGAGCAGCGAGACCGCCACCATCAGCGCCGTCGCCATCGCGAGGTAGGCCACCTGCTTGATGAAGAACATGTGCCGCGAGGAGGCGCCGATGCGCTCGGCCACGGCTGGCGAGGCCGCCAGCATCATGACGTAGCCGAAGGCGATCAGCGCGAGCAGCGCGGCCAGCGTCCAGCGGTCCACCGTCCACCACCAGCGGCCCAGCACGGAGGTATCGGCGCGGGAGAAGGCCATCAGGCGGCCCGCCCGTTGGAGGCGACGAGCATGGTGCGCACGAGGTCGCGGAAGCGGTCCCCGCGCGCATCGAAGCCGGTGAACTGGTCGTAGGAGGCGCAGGCGGGCGAGAGCAGCACCACCGGCGCCGCGCCCGCGAAGGCCGCGCCGGCTGCGGCGGGCAGTGCCGCCTCCAGCGTGCCCGCAACTTCGTGCGCAACACCCTGCGCGGCGAGGGCCTGGGCCAGCAGCGGCGCGTCGCGCCCGATCAGGAAGGCTTTCGCGATGCGTGGGAAGAACGGCGCCAACGCGTCGATCCCGCCTTCCTTCGACAGGCCGCCGGCGATCCACACGACGCGGTCGTAGGAGGCCAGCGCGCGCGCCGCGCTCTCGGCGTTCGTGGCCTTGCTGTCGTTGACGAACACCACGCCACGGGCCTCGCCCACGCGTTCCTGCCGGTGTGGCAGGCCGGGATAGCTGCGCATGCCCTCGGCGACCTCGGCGCGCGTCAGGCCGAGCGAGAAGCAGGCGGCGGCGGCGGCGGCGGCGTTCTGCGCATTGTGGCTGCCCGGCAGCGCGGGGGCGTGCGACAGGTCGAGGATCGGCCCGGCATCGTCGCGCAGCAGGCTGCCCTCCGCCCAGACGCCGCCAGGCTGGGGCGCCTCGCCTGAAATCGGCACCATCTGGGCGGCCAATCCGCGACCCATGGCGGCGGTCATCGGGTCGTCCTGGCCGAGCACCGCGACATCCTCGCGGGTCTGCCGCGCGAAGAGTCGCGCCTTCGCAGCGGCGTAGCCGGCCATGTCGCCATGGCGGTCGAGGTGGTCGGGGCTGAGGTTCAGCATCACAGCCACGTTGAAGCGCAGCGTGGCGATTCGCTCCAACATGAACGACGACATCTCGAGGGTGTAGACCCCTTCGGACCCCAATATGTTGAGTGACAGGGCCGCCGGGCCGAGATTGCCACCCGCCTGCGCCGGCCGCCCCGCACCCACCAGCAGGTGCTGGATGAGTGCGGTGGTGGTGGACTTCCCATTGGTGCCGGTGACGCCGACGAAGCGCGCGCCCGAATGGTGCGCAAGCACGGCGCGATAGAGGAATTCGGCGTCGCACAGGATGGGCACGCCGGCCTCGCGCGCCGCGGTCGCGGCGGGGTGGGGCTCCGGCAAGGTGTGCGGAATGCCCGGCGAGAGCAGCAGCGCATCGGCGCGGAAGCGGCCCTCGGCGGGGTTGCGCAGCGCGAGGCCAGCCTCGGCGGCCATGCGGCGCGCAGGTTCGCGGTCGTCCCAGGCCTCGACCTCGGCACCCCAGTCGAGCAGGCGCAGGGCGGCCGGCAACCCGGCGCGGCCGAGCCCGACCACGGCGATGCGCGCGCCGAGGAACGGGGTGAAGGGGGGCGGGGGCACGCTCATCGGATCTTCAGCGTGCTGAGGCCGACCAGCGCCAGGATCATCGCGATGATCCAGAAGCGGATCACGATGGTGGCCTCGGCCCAGCCCTTTTTCTCGAAATGGTGGTGCAGCGGCGCCATCAGGAACACCCGCCGCCCGGTGCGCTTGAACCAGAACACCTGGATCATCACCGACACGGTCTCGACCACGAACAGCCCGCCCACGATGGCCAGCACGATCTCGTGCTTGGTCGCCACCGCCAGCGCGCCGAGCGCGCCGCCCAGCGCGAGCGAGCCGGTATCGCCCATGAACACCGCCGCTGGCGGCGCGTTGAACCACAGGAAGCCGAGCGCCGCGCCGATCAGCGCCGAGGCAAACACCGCCAGTTCGCCGGTGCCGGGGACGTAGTGCAGCTGCAGGTAGTCGGCGAACACGCGGTTGCCGACGAGATAGGCGATCAGCGCGAACACCGCGGCCGCGATCATCACCGGCACGATGGCGAGGCCATCGAGCCCGTCGGTGAGGTTCACCGCATTGGATGAGCCCACCATGACCAGCATCCCCACCAGCGGGAACAGCAGGCCGAAGGGCACCAGCACTTCCTTGAAGAAGGGCAGCGCCAGCGTGTCCGACAGCGGCCCGGGCATCAGCCAGGTGATCCAGGCCGCCGCCACCACACCGAGCCCCGCCTGCACGATCAGCTTCATGCGCCCCGACACGCCGCGCGTGTTGCGCTTGGTGACCTTCAGCCAGTCGTCGGCAAAGCCCAGCGCGCCGAAGCCGACCGTGACCAAGAGAACCGCCCAGACCATGCCCGAGCGCAGATCCGCCCAGAGCAGCGTCGAGACCGTGAGTGCGAGCAGCATCATCACGCCGCCCATCGTCGGCGTGCCCTTTTTCTCGATCAGGTGGCGTTCGGGCCCGTCGTCGCGGATCGGCTGGCCGCCGCGCTGGAAGGAGCGCAGCCAGCGGATGATCGGGCTGCCGAAGACCAGGCAGATCAGCAGCGCGGTCATGCAGGCCGCACCGGCGCGGAAGGTGTGGTAGCGCGCCAGGTTGAAGAGCTGGAACTCGTCGGCCAGGGGGAAGAGGAAATTGTAGATCACGGCCGAAGCCCCTCCGTCAGTGCTTCGACCACGACCGCCATGCGCGAGCCCAGCGAGCCCTTCACCAGCACCGCGTCACCGGGCCGCAGCGCCGCCTTGAGCAGCGGCGCGAGCGTTGCGGAATCCGCCGCATGGGCGCCGCGCCGGGCTTCGGGCAGCGCCTGGTGCAGGTGGCCCATCGCGCTGCCGCAGGTGAACACCAGGTCGCAGGCCTGCGCCGCATCGGGGGCAAGGGACGCGTGGATGGTGGATGACTCCGCGCCCAGTTCCAGCATGTCGCCCAGCGCCGCGAGGCGCCGTGTCGCGTCCTGCGCGGCCAGCACCGCGAGCCCGGCGCGGATCGAGGGCGGCGAGGCGTTGTAGAAATCGTCGATCAGCAGCGCGTCCCCGCCGGCCACCGCGATGCGCCGGCGCTGGCCACGCCCGGCCGGTGCGCCGTAGGCACTGAGCGCCATCGCGGCGACACGTGGCGCCAGGCCGAGTGCGCGCACCGTCGCCAGCACCGCGCAGGCATTGAGCGCGACATGCCGGCCCGGTGCGGCCAGCATCACGCCGATGCGCTCGCCGCCGAGCAGGATCTCCGCCTGCCCGCCATCGCCGCTGCCTGCATAGGAGAGCAGCCGCGCATCGCACCCGGCAGTCTCGCCATGCGTGAGCACCGTGAGGCCGGCCTCGCGCGCACGGGCGGCCAGGCGCGGCATGAAGCGGCTGTCGGCGGGCAGCACCACATGACCGCCCGGCGCGATGCCGGCGATGATGTCGCCCTTCTCCTCGGCGATCGCCTCCTCGCTGCCGAGCCGGCCGATATGCGCGGTGCCGATGGTGGTGACGAGGCCCACATGCGGCCGCGCGAGGCGCGAGAGCGGCGCGATCTCGCCGCGGTTGTTCATGCCCATCTCGACCACCGCGAAATCCGCCTCGCGCGGCAGGCGGGCGAGGGTGAGCGGCACGCCCCAATGATTGTTGTGGGAGGCGGCGGAGGCGTGCGTGGCGCCGAAGGCGGCGAGTGCGACGCGCAGCATCTCCTTCGTGGTGGTCTTGCCGACGCTGCCGGTCACACCGACCACGCGCGCGGCGCTGCGGGCACGCCCGGCGGCACCGAGCGCGGTGAGCCCTGCCAGCGTATCCCCCACACGCAGCAGCGGCGCATCGGCGGCCAGGCCCGGGGGGTGCTGATCGACCATCGCAGCACTGGCGCTGCGGGCCAGCGCATCGGCCACGAAGTCATGCCCGTCGCGCGCATCGCGCAGGGCGATGAACAGATCACCCGCAGCAATGGAGCGCGTGTCGATGGAAACGCCGGTCGCGACGATTTCCGCGGCGAGGTCGCCGCCCGTCGCGGCGCGCAGCTCGGCGGCGGTCCACAGCGCGTTCATGCGGCGCCGCCCGCCAGCCGGCGCACGACGGCGGCATCGTCGAAGGGATGCACCACGCCGGCGATTTCCTGGCCAGGCTCGTGGCCCTTGCCGGCGACAGCGAGCACATCGCCGGCCCGCAGGTCGGACAGCGCGGCGGCGATCGCCTCCTCGCGCGCGCCGGCATCGATGGCGCCCGGCGCGCCGGCCAGCACCGCGGCGCGGATCGCGGCCGGGTTCTCGCTGCGCGGATTGTCGTCGGTGATCCAGACCCGGTCGGCACCCTGCGCGGCGGCGGCGCCCATCAGCGGACGCTTGCCGGGGTCGCGGTCGCCGCCGGCGCCGAACAGCACATGCAGGCGACCGGAGGTGTGCGGGCGCAAGGCCGCGAGCAGCCGAGCCAGCGCATCGGGCGTATGCGCGTAGTCCACATACACCGCGGCGCCGTTTGCCAGCACAGCGGCGCGCTCCATCCGCCCGCGCACGCCCCGCAGATGCGGCAGCGCGGCGAAGGCGCGGTCGGCGGGCAGGCCGGTGCCCACGGCGAGGCAAGCGGCCAGCAGGGCGTTGTCCGCCTGGAAGCGTCCGGGCAGCGGCAGGTGGACATCGTATCGCGCGCCGAAGGCCTGCACTTCGAGTGCCAGACCATCGGGCAGCGGGCGGGCGGCGAGCAGGCGCACCGCTTCGCCCGCCTCGCCGACATCCAGCAGGCGCAGCCGGCGCGCGCGGGCGGCATCGCGCAGCGCTTCGAGGGTGGCGGCGTCCGTCTCGGTGCTCACCGCCGCGACTGCGCCTTGGGGCAGCACGGTGTCGAACAGCCGCAGCTTCGCCGCCCGGTAGGCGTCCATGGAGCCGTGGTAGTCGAGATGGTCGCGCGTGAGGTTCGTGAAGCCGGCGGCCGCGAGCACCACGCCATCGAGCCGCCGCTGGTCGAGCCCGTGCGAGGAAGCCTCCATCGCCGCGGCGCCCACGCCCGATCGCGCAAGGTCCGCCAGCATCGCGTGCAACGCGACAGGGTCCGGCGTGGTCAGCGACGGCCCCGGCGGGAAGCCTTCCGCCACCAGGCCGAGCGTGCCGAGCGAGGCCGCGCGCTGCCCGGCGGCGGTCCAGACCTGGCGCAGGAAATCGACCGTGCTGGTCTTGCCGTTGGTTCCTGTCACCGCGACCACGATGCGCGGCTGCGCGCCATGGAAGGCCGCGGCCATCAGCGCCAGCGTGCGGCGCGGGTCGGGCGAGGTGATCAGCGGTCGCACAGGCACGCCCGCCGGCCATGGCGTGCCCTCGGGCGCGATCACCGCCGCGGCGCCCCGCGCGACCGCGTCGGCGATGAAGGCGCGGCCATCGGCACGCGTGCCGGGCAGGGCGGCGAACACCATGCCGGGCCCGACCGCGCGGCTGTCAGCCGTCAGCCCCGCGACATGAGCCGTGGCATTCGGCACGCTCGCGGCGAGGCCCGTGCTGAGCATCATCTCATCGAGGCGCAATGCTCGCCTCCCGCTGCGGCGCGGGCGTGGCGGCGGGGCGGGTGGCGGAGGGGCGCGTGGAGGGCGCAGGCGCCGGCGCGATGCCGGGCACGCCTCGCCCGTTCATCGGCATCGCGATGGCGCGCTGGATCTCCGGCGTCGAGGGTTCGGGCAACATGCCCAGGATCGGCGCGATGCGGGAGATCACCATGCCCGCCGCCGGGGCCGCGACCCAGCCTGCCGTGGCGAAGCCGTGGCTGCGCGCATTGGGCGTGGGCTCGTCCACCATCACATAGACGGCGAAGCGCGGCGCATACATCGGGAAGGCGCCGATGAAGGCGGCGATGCGCTTGTTCTGCAGATAGCCGCCGCGCGGGCCGGTCTTCTGCGCCGTGCCGGTCTTGCCGCCGACGAAATACCCCGGCACCTCGGCCGAACGGCCCGAACCGTCTGTGACCACCAGGCGCATCATGCGGCGCATGATGTCGGAGGTGCGCTCGCTCATGACGCGCACACCCTCGCGCACCGCGCCGGGGGGCTGCGCCACGATGGTCGGCTGGCGCAGGATGCCGCCATTCACGATGGTGGCGCCGGCGGTCGCGACATGCAGCGGCGTCACCGAGATGCCGTGGCCGAAGCCGATGGTCATGGTGTTGAGTTCGCGCCACACGCGCTGGCCGGGCACCAGCGGCAGCGCGGTCTCCGGGATCTCGATGCGCAGGCGCGAGGTCATGCCCATGCGCTGCATGAAGTCGCGGTGGCGGTTCACGCCGACCGCCGCGGCCATGTGCGCGGAGGCGAGGTTCGAGGAATAGGCCAGGATCTCGGGCAGCGCGAGCCAGCGCCCCTTGCCGCGATAATCGTTGATGGTGAAACGGCCGAAGCGGATCGGGCGCGAGGCGTCGTAGCCCTGCCAGGTGTTGAGCCCGTTCTCCAGCGCCATCGCCGCGGTCAGCAGCTTGAAGGTGGAGCCGGGCTCGTAGACGCCGACGGTGACGCGGTTGAAGCGCTGGTCGATCGTCGCGGCGCTCACATCATTCGCGTCGTAGTCCGGCAGGCTGACCATCGCGAGCACTTCGCCGCTCTGGACGTCCATCACCACGCCCGCACCGCCGATGCCGTTGAACTCGGTGATGGCGCGCTGCACGGAATCGCGCAGCGCAGAGCTGCACCCGGATGTCGAGCGACAGGCGCAGCCGTTCGTTGGGCGTGGTGCGCAGGCGCTCGTCGAAGCTGCGCTCCACGCCGGCGATGCCGTGGCCGTCCACATCGACGCCGCCGATGATGTGCGCAGCGGTGCGCCCCTGCGGGAAGTAGCGGCGCTCGGCCTCCTCGAAGTACAGGCCGGGCACGCCCAGCGCATTCACCGCCGCCGCCTCGCGCGGGGTCAGCGCGCGGGCGATATAGGCGAATTGCCGGTCGCCGGTGAGGCGCGCGACCAGGCGTTCGCGATCCAGTTGCGGCAGCACCTGGCGGAGGCGGTCGGCGACCGCCTCGGGATTGTCGATCTGGCGGGGGTTCGCGTACAGCGCCGTCAAGGGCAGCGAGACCGCCATGATCTCCCCGTTGCGGTCTGTGACGGTGGCGCGTGCGACGGGCGCTTCGGCGGCCGGTGCCGGTGGGCGTGACAGCAGGGCGGCGCGCCGGCCATCGGCGGGGTCGAGCACCGTGGCCATCGCCAGTTTCAGCGCAATGGCGCCGAACAACGTGGCGAAGCCGAAGGCGGCAATCACGAGCCGACCGCGCGTCCGGTCCAGGATGGCGCGGCGCATCAGGTCCGGCTGGGTCACGCGCACGAGGTTCTGCGGTGCCGGCTCCGGATGCGCGGCACGGCGCAGGAGCGGGCTGCCCGCCGGGGCCGAATGGGGCTCCGGCGGGCGGGCCGTGATGGGTGGGGGGATATGGGTCATGCGCCGGTCAACGCCCTATCTCGTGCCGCTACCCGAGAGCGTGGCGGCGGCGGCGCGGGCGATGGGCACCGGCGGCGCCAGCGCAGGGCCGGAGCCACCCAGCACCGATACCGCGGCGGTGCGCACGACCGGGGCCGAGGCGGGCGGGGGCGAGGCCGGTGCCGACGCGCGCTGCACATGCACGGCCGGGCGCACCGCCGACGCAGGCGGCCGGGATGCCGCCACACGGGCCGGCGCGCTGCGGGTACGCGCAGCGGGAGGTTCGGGCTGTGGTGCCGCGGCGGCCACCACCGCGGCGGGCGCCGCGACGGCAGCGGATACCGCGGTGATGGCCGGGGCTGCGGCCATCACGGGCGCGGCCTCGACCGGCGGCTGCGTGGCCGCGACGGCTGCCGGCGGCGGTTCCGCCATGGGGGCGGGGCGGGCTGGCGGTCCCGCGGTGGCGATCGCGATGGTGGTGGCGCGACCGTCGCCGGCGGGCTCGATGGGCGCGAAGATCGAAGGCGTGCCGGCGAAGTCGCGCGGCGAGGGCAGTCGGCGCTCGACTTCGCCCAGGCGCATGAACTGGGTTGGCACCATGGGCTCGATCTGCAGGTGGCGCTGCGCGACGCGGCGCAGCCGGTCCGGCTCGTTCAGCAGCGCCCATTCGGCGCGCAGGACCTGGGTGCGCTCACGTGCCTGCTCGGTACGGCGATTCACCTCGCGCAATTCACGGTCGAGCTGCGAGACGGAATGCTTGACCTGATAAAGGTAGACGCCGGCGCCGGCTGCGGCGAGCAGGGTAATGAGGGTCAGGGGGCGGATCATGCGGCCTCCTCCAGGCGTTCCAGCGCGCGCAGGCGGGCGGAGCGCGCGCGGGGGTTGTCGCGCGTCTCGGCCTCGGAAGGCCGCAGCGCGCGGGGCGTCAGCAGGCGGAAGCGCGGCACCGCGCGTGCGGCGAGCGCGCCAGGGTCGTGGCGGGAGGCGCCGGTGCCGCGGCCGGAGGCTTCCGCCATGAAGCGTTTGGCGATGCGGTCTTCCAGCGAATGGAATGCGACGACCACGAGACGGCCGCCCGGCGCAAGCATCCGCGCGGCGGCAGCGATGCCGCGCTCGACTTCGCCCAGTTCGTCGTTCACCGCGAGGCGCAGGGCCTGGAAGGCGCGCGTCGCGCCATCGATGCCCGAGGGGTCGCGCGGCACCTTGGAGCGCACCACGGCGGCCAGGTCGCCGGTGGTCGTGAAGGGCTGTTCGGCACGGCGCGCGACGATGGCCTTCGCGATGCGGCGCGAGAAGCGCTCCTCGCCGAGGCGATACAGGATGTCGGCGAGCTCCGCCTCCGGCAGCGCGTTCACGAGGTCGGCGGCCGAGGGGCCGTCCTTTTCCATGCGCATGTCGAGCGGGCCGTCGGCGCGAAAGGAGAAGCCGCGCTCTGCCTGGTCGAGCTGGAAGGAGGAGACGCCGAGGTCCATCACGACACCGCCCAGCGAAGCCACTCCGCGTGCGGCGAGATGCTCCAGCATGTCGCCGAAACGGCCCTCGACAAGGTGCAGGCGCGGGGCGAAGCGCGCCGCGAGGGCCGCGCCGCGGGCGATGGCATCCGGGTCGCGGTCCATCGCGAACAGGATGCACTGCGGCGCGGCCTGCAGGATCGCCTGGGCATAGCCGCCGCCGCCGAAGGTGGCGTCCAGGTAGGTGGCATCGTCGCGCGGGGCGAGCGTGGCGAGCACCTCGGCCAGCATGACGGGAAGGTGGCCGTTCATGGCGCGACCGCCGGCGGGCGTGGCGCGGGCAGGGTGAGCTTGAAGTCCCGGGCGCGCGCACGCGCGTCGCGGATATGCGCGACCGCACGCTCGCTGTCCCAGATCTGGAAGCAATGGTTGGAGCCGACGAAGGAGATGGCGTCGCCCAGGCCACCCTGCTCGATCAGGTCCTCGGGCAGCACCAGGCGGCCTTCGCCGTCCGGCCGCGCCGGGTGAGCGGTCGCGAACAGTGCGGCCGCCAGGTTGTCGGCGGTTTCGGAGAAGACATCGAGGCTGGTATGGCCGGCCGAAAGGGCGGCGAAGGCGGGTTGCGGCCAGGCTTCGATGCAGGCGTGGCGGAATGAGGGGAACAGGACGATATCCTGTGTGCCCATCGCCTCGAGCACTGCGCGGAACTGCGAAGGGACCGAGATGCGGCCCTTCTTGTCCAACTTGCCCTTGTGCGTGCCCAGGAACTGGGTCATCGCCCCCCGTGTGCGGTGCCGTGGCGCCGCTCCATGATGCTGTCCCGGTCCTTGTCAGCGGCCGGCGAGGCCCCCCGACCCCGCCGGCTCGCCCGACCATCCCGCCCCGGATCCCGCTCGCCCCCCCGAGCGCACTGGGATCCTCACGGGATGACATGGGATAACACGGGAAATTCCGGGACAGCAAGAGAGAAAGAATATTACGAAACAGGGCTGTTGCGTGAAAAACACTATGAATACCGATGGTTGTAAGGGAAGCCTGCACCGAATCATCAGCAAAAGCGATGGATTCCATGGCGCGGAGCGAGGAAATGGCGTCAGACGGCCTGTAAGCCGGGTTCTGTCGTGCCCTTGCGGGCACGGGCGGCCATTCCTCTGGAACCCGCATCGCTGCGGGCTTCGCGCGGCCAACCCGGGCGGAAGGGCGGGAATGCCCCTGCGTCGGCACCCGAAGGCACCACGCCGTCCGCCCCTATTCGGCCTTGCTCCCGGTGGGGTTTGCCGTGCCGCCGCCGTTGCCGGAAGCGCGGTGGGCTCTTACCCCACCGTTTCACCCTTGCCCGCAGGCCTTGCGGCGCGCGGGCGGTCTGTTCTCTGTGGCACTTTCCCTGGGGTCGCCCCCGCCGGTCGTTGACCGGCACCGTATTCCCGTGGAGCCCGGACTTTCCTCCAGCCCGCGATCACTCGCGGACCAGCGGCCGCCCGGCCGTCTGACGCCGCCGGGGTCATGCGCCCGTGCGCGACGGTGCGTCAAGCGGCGCGGCCCCGTTCAGGGCGCGTCCGTGCGTCGCACCAGCCTCTCGTCAGGCCTGGCCGCCCGAGCCGGATTTCGCGATGCCCACCTGATCCGTCATGCCATTTGAGCCGCTTCCGATCGCCTTGGCTCACGGCAACGACTCTAGGCCGTTGTTTTCGCCAGCATCTTTACCCGATCAGGTGATTCCACCTGGTCGGGATCTGCTCTGGCCGCACAGTGCGGCGACCGCGGCGATGCGCGCGCGTGTCGCTTCGTCGGCGATGCCATCTGTTCGATGCTGCGCCCAGTGTCGCTGGAAGGCGGTGACGAGTACCGGCAGCACCAGGTCGGTCCGATAGCCGATGGCGCCGAGCAGGGGCATCACCTCCGCTTCGGGCGGGGGTTCCGGTTCCTGCACGGGCCAGAGGCCGACGCCGTTCCGCGCCAGGCCTTCCCAGTCGAAGAATTCGCCGGGGTCCTGCTTGCGGTCGGGGGCGATGTCGCTGTGCGCGACCACGTTCCGGGGTGGAATCGGGTGCCGCGCCAGGATCTCGAGGCTGAGGTCGCAGACCGCCGCCATCTGCAGCGCCGCAAAGGGCCGGTAGCCCCATTCATGCCCGGGATTGACGATCTCGATGCCGACCGAGCGCGCGTTCAGCCCGACATGCCCACGCCAATGGGAGATTCCGGCATGCGCGGCGCGGCGATCTTCGGCGACCATACGGAACACCGTGCCGTCTTCCTCGACCAGATAGTGGCTGGAGACCTTGGCCTCGGGGTCGCGCAGGCGATCGAGCGCCTCCCGCCCCGAGCGCATGCCGGTGTAGTGCAGCACCAGCATGTCGACCGGCACGCCCGCGGGGCGGGCGTCCTGGTTGGGGCTGGGGGCGTCATGGAAGCGCAAAGCCACTGGCGCCCGGCGGCTCACAGCCCGCGTTCGCGCTTGATCCGGTCCCAGGCGGCGTTGATCTCCGCCACCTTGGCCGTTGCGCGCTTGACGAATTCCTGCGGTACCCCGCGCGAGGCCAGGCTGTCCGGGTGGTTCTCACGCATCAATTGCTTCCAGGCCGCGCGGATCTGCTCGTCCGAGGCCTCGCGCGTCAGGCCGAGCACCGGGTAGGGGTCCTCCATCTGCTGCGCCGAGACACCGCGCGGGTTGCCGCCCTTGGCGCGCTGCCATGCCGCGGCATCGAGGCCGAAGCGCGCATGGATGCCGCGCAGCATGTCGCCCTCGTACCGGCTGACCGGGCCATCGGCGCGCGCGATGCGCACCAGGGCGGCCAGCACGTCCTCCAGCATCGCCTTGTTGTCGGCGAAGGTCTCGCCGAGCTTCTCGGCGAACGGTTCCCATCCCTCCGCGGTCTCGCGCGCCTGGTCGAACAGGCGGCCGACATCGCGCAGGCCCTCCGGCGGCACGCGGAACATCTGGCGGAAGGCCTCGATCTCCGCGCGCTTCACCGGCCCGTCCACCTTGGCGAGCTTGGCCGAGAGCACCACCACCGCGAAGGAGAACAGGTTCTCCTTGCCCCCCAGCATATGGACCATGTCGGCGGCATTGGGCGGGATCCCGCCGGCGCCGGGCAGCGCGCCGCTGTCGGCCGCATGGCCGAGTGCCGCGCCCACCATCGCGCCGAAGGGGCCACCCATGGCGAAGCCCGCCATGCTGCCGAGGATCTTTCCGAGGAAACTCAAACCGCTGAACCTCTCCCGCGCCGTCCTGCCGCCGCCGTCCCGGGGGATGCAGGCAGTGCGCTCCGTTTGTCCCGTGCGCCACGCCGAGCCCCCGGCGAAACAAGGCCGCCGGCGGCCCCCATGTAGCACGCCGGCAGGGCAGCGTCAGGCTCGCCCATGCCTTGCCGCCCGGCCGATGCGGACTTATTGCCTGCGCGTGCCACGGCAAGGGCGCCGGGCCGCGCAAGGGTGTTTTCATGGCCGGCTGGCAATTCTGGATCGATCGCGGCGGCACATTCACCGATATCGTCGCCCGCGACCCCGAGGGGCGCCTGTCCACCCGCAAGCTGCTGTCCGAGAACCCCGAGCGTTACCGCGACGCCGCCGTGGCGGGCATCCGCGAGACGCTCGGCCTCGAGCCAGGCGCGGCCGTGCCGCCCGGCGTCATCGAGGCCGTCAAGATGGGCACAACCGTCGCCACCAATGCGTTGCTCGAACGCAAAGGTGAGCGTGTGCTGCTGCTGGTCAATCGCGGTTTCGCGGACATGCTGCGCATCGGCAACCAGGCGCGGCCGCGGCTGTTCGATCTCGATGTGCGCCTGCCCGAACTGCTGCACGAACGCGTGGCCGAGATCGGCGGGCGCGTCGCGGTCGATGGCACCGACATCGAGGCGCTGGACGAGGACGCCGCGCGTGCCGCGCTTCGCACCGCCTTTGCGGAGGGTATCCGCGCCGTCGCCATCGTGCTGATGCATGCCTGGGCGCATCCGGAGCATGAGCAGCGCCTGGGGGCCATCGCGCGCGAGGAGGGCTTCACGCAGGTCTCGCTCAGCCATGAGGCGAGCCCGCTGCCGCGCATCGTGCCGCGCGGGGATACCACGGTGGTGGATGCCTACCTCTCGCCCGTGCTGCGGCGCTATGTGGACCAGGTTGCCGGCGAATTGGTGCCCGACGGCACGCAGGACGCGGCACGGCTGTACTTCATGCAATCGAGCGGCGGGCTGACCGAGGCAGGCCGCTTCCAGGGCAAGGACGCGATCCTGTCCGGCCCGGCCGGCGGCATCGTGGGTGCGGCACGCACGGCGGCGATGGGCGGCTTCCAGCGCATCATTGGCTTCGACATGGGCGGCACCTCCACCGATGTCGCTCTCTATGCCGGCGAGTTCGAGCGCGCCTTCGAGACCGAGGTGGCGGGCGTGCGGATGCGTGCGCCGATGATGGCGATCAACACGGTGGCGGCCGGCGGTGGCTCCATCCTGCATTTCGACGGCGCGCGCTTCCGCGTCGGCCCCGACAGCGCGGGCGCGGTGCCGGGGCCTGCCTGCTACCGGCGCGGCGGACCGCTCACCGTGACCGACGCCAATGTCATGGTCGGCAAGATCCAGCCGCGGCATTTCCCCGCGATCTTCGGCCCCGGCGCCAACCAGCCGCTCGATGCCGATGTGGTGGCCGCGAAGTTCGCGGCGCTGGCGCAGGAGATCGCGCAGGCAACCGGCACGCCGCAAGACCCGCGACAGGTGGCGGAGGGCTATCTGCGCATCGCGGTCGCCAACATGGCCAACGCCATCAAGCAGGTGAGCATCCAGAAGGGCCACGACGCCACGCGCTTCGCACTGCAATGCTTCGGCGGCGCGGGTGGCCAGCATGCCTGCCTGGTGGCCGATGCGCTGGGCATGGAGACCGTGTTCATCCATCCGTTTGCCGGTGTGCTCTCCGCCTATGGCATGGGTCTCGCCGACCAGGCGGTGATCCGCGAGGGCGCGGTCGAGCAACCGCTGGAACAGGGGGGCATGGACAACCTTGCCGCGCGGCTCGATGCGCTGGTCGAGGACGGCCGCGCCGAACTGGTCCTGCAGGGTGCCGATCCCGCACGCCTGGTCGCGACGAAGCGGCTGCACCTGCGCTACGCCGGCACGGATTCCTTCCTGCCCATCGGCTTCGGCGCGCATGACGAGGTGCTGGCCGCCTTCACCGAGGCGCATCGCCGCCGCTTCGGCTTCGCGACACCCGAGCGCCAGGTGGTGGTGGAAGCCTGCATCGCGGAAGTCACGATGCCGGGCGAACGGATCGACGAAGCCGCGCTGCCCGCGCGTGCGGGCGGTGGCGCGCCCGCGCCCATCGATACCGTGCCGCTGTTCACCGAAGGCGCCGAACACGCCGCGCCGGTCTTCGATCGCGACGCGCTGCACGCCGGTGATACGCTGCGCGGCCCCGCACTCATCCGCGAAGCCAATGCGACCACCGTCGTCGAACCCGGCTGGACCGCCGAGGTCACGGCGAAGAACCACCTGGTCATGCGGCGCACCGAGAAACGGGCCGCGGCGCGCGTGGCGCACGCATCCAGGCCCGATCCGGTGATGCTGGAACTGTTCAACAACCTGTTCATGAACGTGGCCGAGCAGGCGGGCGCGGTGCTGCAGAACACCTCGCTGTCGGTGAACATCAAGGAGCGGCTCGACTTCTCCTGCGCCATCTTCGACGCCGAGGGCCGCCTCGTGGCGAATGCGCCGCATGTGCCGGTGCATCTGGGCGCGATGGGCGAGAGCGTGCGCACGGTGATCCGTTCACGCAGCGCCACGCTGAAGCCGGGCGATGTCGTGGCGCTGAACAACCCATCCAATGGCGGCACGCACCTGCCGGACGTGACGGTCATCACCCCGGTCTTCGACGAGGCGGGGCGGGAGGTGCTGTTCTTCGTCGGCTCGCGTGGCCACCATGCCGATATCGGCGGCCTCACGCCCGGCTCGACGCCGCCGGGCTCGCGCACGCTGGAGGAGGAGGGCGTCGTCATCGACGATTTCCTGCTGGTCGATGGCGGGCGCATCCGCGAGGCCGAGTTCCGCGCGCTGCTGGCCGGCGCCACCCATCCCGCGCGCAGCCCCGACGTGAACGTGGCCGACATCAAGGCGCAGGTGGCCTCCAACGAGAAGGCCGTGCAGGAACTGCGCCGCGCGGTGGGCGAGTACGGGCTGGACACCGTGCGCGCCTACATGCGCCACGTGATGGACAATGCGGAGGAAAGTGTCCGTCGCGTGCTCGAACGCCTGCCCGATGGCGCCTTCGCCACCACCATCGACGACGGCGCGCCGCTGTGCGTTTCCGTGCGTGTCGACCATGCGGCGCGCCGCGCGGTGATCGACTTCACGGGCACCGGGGCGCAGCGACCGGACAATTTCAACGCGCCCTCGGCGGTGTGCCGCGCCGTGGTGCTCTATTGCTTCCGTTGCCTGGTGGGCGAGGACATCCCGCTGAACGACGGCTGCCTCAAGCCGCTCGAGATCGTGATTCCGGATGGCACCTTCCTGTCGCCGCGGCCGGGTGCGGCGGTGGTCGCGGGCAATACCGAAGTCAGCCAGATGACCTGCAACGCGCTCCTGGCCGCGCTGGGCGCCTGTGCCTCGGCGCAGGCCACGATGAACAACGTGCTGTTCGGCGATGCCACGTACCAATACTACGAGACAGTCTGTGGCGGCATCGGCGCTGGCCCCGGCTTCAGCGGCGCGGGCCCCGTGCAAACCCACATGACGAACACGCGCATGACCGACCCTGAGATCCTGGAACTGCGCTATCCGGTGCGGCTGGAGGAATTTTCCATCCGCCGCGGCTCCGGCGGAGAGGGCGCGTGGCGCGGCGGCGATGGCGCGCGCCGTCGCATCCGCTTCCTGCGGCCGATGGAGGCTGTCATCGTGGCGTCGCGCCGCACCGTGGCGCCGCACGGGCTGGAGGGCGGCGCCGATGGCGCGGCCGGGCGGCAATGGGTGGAGCATGCCGACGGCACCGTTCAGGAGCTGCGCGGCAGCGACCGTGCCAGCCTTCTGCCCGGCGACGTGTTCTGCCTCGAGACGCCAGGCGGCGGCGGCTGGGGGCGGCCCGCCGGGTGAAGGCGCGCCTTGTCCTGCTGGTCGGCCTGCCGCTGGCGCTGCTGCTGGCAGCGTGGATGGGGCCACGACTGCTGGATTGGGAAGCGCAGCGCGACCGCGTGGCCGCGATGGCGTCGGCGCGACTGGGGCGGCCGGTGGCCGTCGGCGGCCCATTGCGCGTGACGCTGCTGCCGCACCCCATGGTCGAGGCCGCGCAGGTGCTGGTAGGCGAGCCGGAGGGCGGCGACCTCGGCGTGACCGCGCGCGCGATGCGCCTGCGTGTCGGGTTGTGGCCCTTGCTGCTCGGACGGATCGAGCCACGCGACCTCACGCTGGTCGGTGCCGATATCCGCCTGCCCTGGCCGCCCGCCAGCATCGCCGCGCTGCGCCCGCCGCCCTGGCTCACCGGCTTCGACGCGCGCATCGAGAACAGCCGCATCGCCGTCGGTGCCGCGGTGCTGGAGGGCGTGGACGCGCGGCTGGCAGCGCCGGGGCCGCTCGATGCGGTACGCGCCGAGGGCAGCTTCTCCTGGCGCGGGGCGCCGGTGCGGTTCGAGGCGGTGATCGGCCGGCCGGGTTTCGACGGCGCGGCGACGCTGGATGTTGTTCTCGCCCTTGCGGGCGCCAGTGCGACCGCGCGCGGCATCCTGGTCGCCGAAGGGGGGTTCGAGGGACGGATGGAGGCCTCGGGCCCCGACCTCGCGGCCGTCATCGCTGCCCCTGCCGGACCCTTCCGCGCGGCGGGGCGCCTGGCCGTCACGGCCCTTGTTGCGGCGGCGGACGACCTGGCGCTCGACCTGGCGGGGGTGACCGGGCGCGGTGCGGCGACCTTCCGCTTCACGCCCGAACCGCTGCTGGAACTCGCCATCGCGCTGGCGCGGATCGACCTCGACGCCTGGATCGCGACGCTGCGCGCCGCCGCGCCGCCACCGGTGCCGGTCGGGCTCGACCTCTCGGCCGAGGTTGCCTCATTTCGCGGCCAGACGCTGCGGCGCCTGCGAGGAGGTGTGTTTCGCCAAGGCGATCAGGTCACGCTGACCGACATCTCGGTGCTGCTGCCGGGCGAGGCGCAGATCGAAGCCGCGGGCGCGACTGCCGGCTCGCGGCTGGAACTCGGCCTGCGCTTCTCCGGGCCGAGCCTGCGCACCAGCCTCGCGGCCTTCGGCGTGGACGTGGAGCGCTTCGACCCGGCACGGCTGCGTGCCTTCGACGGCCATGCGCGCCTGGTGATGGAAGCGACGCAGATCGGCGTGCCGGAACTGGCTGCGCGGGTGGATGGCGCGCGCTTCAGCGGTGCCGGCGTGCTGCGTTTCGGCGCGCGCCCGGCGCTCGGGCTCGGCCTGACCTTCGACCGCCTGGACCTCGAGACGCTGCTGCCACGGCTGCCGTCCTGGGCGGAGGTCTCGGCCGCCGCAGGCGGCTTCGACGCGAACCTGCGGCTGGCCGCCGAGACCGCGTCCTGGCGCGGCGTGCGAGCCGAGCGCGCCACGCTCGATGCCGTGCTGGAAGGCGGGCGGTTCGGGCTGCGGCGCCTTTCCGCGCGCATCGGAGAGGCCGACATCGCGCTGGCGGGCAGCGTGGTGCTCGGCCCGGCGCTGCGCTTCGGCGAGATCGGGCTCGATGTGGCGGCGGGCTCGGCGGCGGGGCTGACCAGGGCGGTGCCGTCGCTGCCCGCGCTGCCGGAGGGGCTGGCGGCGGCGCCGCTGCGCCTGCGCATGACCGGCGGTGGCCTGGCGGAGGCGCTGGCGCTGACCGCCGAAGGTGAACTTGGGGAACTGCGCGTCGAGGGCCAGGCGAGCCTCAACCTGCCGCAGGGCCAGGCCACGGGTTCGCTCACCCTGCGCCATCCAGGTGCTGCGCGCCTCGCGCTCCTGCTGGGCGCCCGCGAGCCGCCGGCCTGGCTGGGGGAGGGATCCTTCTCCCTGATCGCGGCACTTGCCGCCGGGCCCGCCGGGCTCGGGGCGGAGAATTTCGAGCTCGTGGCAGGCGGGCTGCGCGCGCGCGGGCAGGTGGCGCTGGCTGTCGATGGCGCGCGGCCGCGTGTCAGCGGTCGGGTGAATGCCGAACGCCTGCCGCTGCCGGGCCTGCCGGCGCGTGGCGACGAGCCGCTCGATCTCGACGCGCTGTCCCGCCTCGATCTCGATATCGCGCTGGAGGCCGCGGAGGTCGCCTCGCCCGACCTGCCGATGCTCCACGAGGTCAATCTGCGCCTGGGCCTCGACGGTGGGCGCCTGGTGCTGGATGGCCTGCGCGCGCGGCTGGGCGGCGGCACGCTGGAGGGCGGCCTCGCGCTCGATGCGGCGGCGCAACCGCCACGCTTCTCGGCATCGCTCGGTCTCAGCGGGGCGACGCTCAGCGGGCCGCTGTTCGGCACGCCGATCGACATCGCGGCCGGCCAGGTCGAGGGGCAGGGGCGCTTCGCCGCGCATGGCCACGCGCCGTCCGCGCTGCTGGCGACGCTGGCGGGCGAAGGAAGGCTCGGTCTCTCCGGTGGCGTGCTCGCGGGCGTGGCGATGGGCGCGGTGGCGGGTGCCGCGGGGCTCGAGGATGCCGCCGCCGCCGAGGAGGGTGTGCGTGCCGGCCTGGACGGTGGCGCCACGGCGATCGACCGGCTCGAGGGCGGGTGGCACGCGGCCGGGGGCATTGTGGTGTTCGACGACGTGCGGATCGCCGCGGAAGGTGGCGCGACCGGCGCCATCGAGGGCAGCGTGGACCTGCTGCGCGGCAGCCTGGACCTGCGCTTCGTGGTGCGGCCCTCCGCCGCGGAGGCGCCGCCGATCGCATTGCGCGTGACGGGGCCGGCGCAGACGCCGCGCCGCCAGCCCGAGGTGGCGCCCTGGGCGCGTTGGCGGGCGGCGCAGTAGGACGGGCGCTATCCCGGCGCGCCGCGTGCCTGCGCGAGTGCGAAGACGCGCAAGGTGCTGGCCAGCGGGGCGGCGGTCTCGGCGCGGGCGGAATCGAGGTCAGCCACCAGCGCCGCGAGGCTCATGCCGCGCGCCGTGGCGGTGTCTTCCAATGCCGACCAGAAGGCGGGTTCCAGCGCCACCGAGGTGCGGTGGCCGGCCAGGCTGAAGGAGCGCTTGGCGAGGTGCGGCTTCATCCGCCTTCGGGGCGCAGCATCGCTTCGGGCCGGACCCAGCGGTCGAAATCCTCGGGCGTGACATGGCCCAGGCGCGCGGCGGCGTCGCGCAGCGTGAGGTCCTCGGCCAGTGCGAGCTTGGCGACCTGCACCGCGCGGTCGTAGCCGATATGCGGGTTCAGCGCGGTGACCAGCATCAGCGACTTCGCGACATGCTCGGCGATGCGCGCGCGATTGGGTTCCAGCTTCGCCACCATGTGCGTGGCGAAGGAGGCGGCGGCGTCGCCCAGCAGGGTGGCACTTTCCAGCACCGCCTCGATGATCACCGGCTTGAAGACGTTGAGTTCAAGATGCCCCTGGCTGGCGGCGAAGGTGACGGTGGTCGTGTTGCCGAAGACCCGGGCGGCAACCATGGTCAGGGCCTCGCTCTGCGTCGGGTTGGTCTTGCCGGGCATGATGCTGCTGGACAGGCCATCGGCCGGGATGACGAGTTCGCCCAGGCCGGCGCGCGGGCCGGAACCCAGCAGGCGGATGTCGTTCGCCACCTTGGTCAGCGAGACGGCGACGGTATTGAGCGCGCCCTGGAGTTCCGCGAAGGCGTCGTGCGCGGCCATGCCTTCGGATTTGTCGGGGTTGGGGGCGAAGGCCTCGCCGGTGCGCTCGGCGATGATGGCGCAGAAGGTGGCGGCGAAATCCGGGTGGCTGTTCAGCCCGGTGCCGGCCGCGGTGCCGCCCTGGGGCAGCAGCAGCAGGCGCGGCAGCGTGGCCTCCACGCGCGCGATGCCATTGCCCACCTGCCGCGCCCAGGTGGCGAATTCACCCCCCAGCGTGACCGGCACGGCATCCATCATGTGCGTGCGGCCGAGCTTCACGATGTCCGCGAAGGCGCTGGCCTTTTCAGCCAGCGCATCGCGCAGCGCCGCCAGGCCCGGCAGCAGGCGCGCGCGCACCGCCTGGACAGCGGCGAGGTGCATCACCGTGGGGAAGCTGTCGTTGCTCGACTGGCCGAGGTTCACGTGGTCGTTGGGGTGGACGGGGCTGCGCGTGCCGAGCGCCTGGCCGAGCATCTCATTCGCACGGTTCGCGATGACCTCGTTCGCGTTCATGTTGGTCTGCGTGCCCGAACCGGTCTGCCAGACGGGCAGCGGGAAGTCCGCGTCGCGGGCGCCGGATTCGACCTCCGCGGCGGCGGACTTGATGGGTTCGGCAAGGTCTGCGGGCAATTCGCCGAGGCGGCGGTTGGCCTCGGCCGCGGCCCATTTCTGCAGGCCGGTGGCGTGGATCACGCCGGGGTCGAAGCCGCCCCGGCCGATGCGGAACAGGTCGCGCGCGCGTTCGGTCTGCGGGCCCCAGTAGCGTTCGGCGGGGATCTCGATGGTGCCGAGGCTGTCGGTCTCGCTGCGGGTGCTGTCCATGCTGCCGATGTGGGGCGCCCGGCGGCCAGGTTCAGCCCGGCTCGCCGTAGGTTGCGATCTCGATCAGGTTGCCGTCCGGGTCGCGGCAATAGACGGAATTGATGGTCCCCAGCGCGCCGGACTTCGCGACCGGGCCGAGTTCCACCGCCACGCCGCAGCGTTGCAGGTGGGCGATGACCTGCTCGGCATCGACGGTGACGATGAAGCACAGATCCGCCGTGCCGGGGATGCCGCCGCCGCTGCCGGTCCACCATTCCTGTTGCGTCGCCTCGACCGGGCGGAGGTTGATCTTCTGCCCGCCGAATTTCAGCGCGGTGCGGTGGTGGGGGCCGAACTCCTCGACCTCCATGCCGAGCACGCGCTGGTACCAGGAGGCGCAGATGGTGACGTCGCGGCAGGTGATGACCAGGTGGTCGAGGCGGTCCACGGCGAAGCGCATGTCATTCCCCGGATGCGGTGAGCGCGCCCTGTAGCGAAGGGCGGCCGGCCTGTCACGCCGCGGGGCGGGTGCGCCGGGCGGTGACCTCGATCTCGATGCGCATGGCATCGGTCTGCAACCCGGCATGGATGAGGGTGGAGGCGGGCTTCGCGCGGCCGAGATGCTTCTTCACCACGGGCCAGCAGGCTTCCCAATCCGCGCGGTCGGGCACGATGAAGAGCACGCGCACCACGTCGTCCAGCGTCGCCCCCGCCTGGTCCAGCGCGGCGGCGATGTTGCGGAAGGTCTGCTCGGCCTGGGCGACCACGTCCGGGGCGATGGTCATGGCGGCGTAGTCGTAGCCGGTGGTGCCGGAGACCCAGATGTCGTCGCCGATGACCACGGCGCGGGAATAGCCGATCTGTTCCTCGAACTTCGAGCCGGAGGAGATGTGGCGGCGGTCTGTCATCGGGTGGTCCTCATGCCGTGGTCGGGCCGCCGCAGCGGTCGGGGCGGTGGATACGCTCGGTGCTGGCGGGGAACTTCTCGAGCTTCGCGGCCGGGCGGATGGGCCGCGGCACGAGGTTGCCGCCGCAATTCGGGCACAGGCCGCCGGGGAGCTTCGTGCGCGTGCAATCGACGCACCATGTACATTCGAAGGAGCAGATCAGCGCCTCGCGGCTGTCAGGCGGGAGGTCGCGGCCGCAGCATTCGCAGTTGGGGCGCAGCGCAAGCATCACGGCGTCTCCACGATGCGGAACACCAGCCGCCGCACGACCGGCAGCACCACCAGCACGGTCGGGAAGGCGATGATCCAGGAACTGATCCAGGCGATCGGCCAGGCGCCCAGCGCGAGCAGCGAGAAGCCGAGCGCCATGAAGGTCGACACACCCGAGATGATGATCGTCATGATCCCCGACAGGATGAACCCGGTCACCGGCAGGGCGTAGCGCGCGGGCAGGCGGCGGTCGGCGGTGGCGCTCATTCCAGCCCCTCGTAGAAATCATTGCCCTTGTCATCGACCACGATGAAGGCGGGGAAGTCCTCGACCTCGATCCGCCACACCGCCTCCATGCCGAGCTCGGGGTATTCCAGCACCTCGACGCGGCGGATGCAGTCCTGCGCGAGCCGCGCCGCCGGCCCGCCGACCGAGCCGAGGTAGAAGCCCCCATAGGTCTTGCAGGCATTGAGCACCTGCTTCGAGCGGTTGCCCTTGGCCAGCATCACCAGCGAGCCGCCGGCCTTCTGGAAGGCCTCGACATAGCTGTCCATCCGCCCCGCCGTGGTCGGGCCGAAGGAGCCGGTCGCCATGCCCTCGGGGGTCTTGGCCGGGCCGGCGTAATAGACCGGGTGGTCCTTGATGTATTGCGGCAGGCCCTCGCCGGAATCGATGCGTTCCTGCAGCTTCGCGTGGGCGATGTCGCGCGCGACGACGATGGTGCCGGTGAGCGAGACGCGGGTCTTGACCGGGTGCTTGCTGAGTTCCGCGCGGATCTCGGCCATCGGGCGATTGAGGTCGATCTGCACCACCTCGCCGCCCAGGATGTCCTCGGTGTGCTCGGGCAGGTATTGCGCCGGGTCGTGTTCCAGCTGTTCGAGGAACACGCCCTCGGCGGTGATCTTCGCCTTGATCTGGCGGTCGGCGGAACACGACACGCCGATGCCGATGGGCAGGGATGCGCCGTGGCGCGCGAGGCGGATGACGCGCACATCGTGGCAGAAATACTTGCCGCCGAACTGCGCGCCGATGCCGAGGTTCTGCGTCAGCTTGTGGATCTCGCCCTCCAGCTCCGGGTCGCGGATGGCGTGGCCGGAGGTGTCGCCGGTGGTGGGCAGCGCATCGAGCCAGCGCGTCGAGCCGAGCTTCACGGTCTTCAGGTTCATCTCGGCACTGGTGCCGCCGATGACGATGGACAGGTGATAGGGCGGGCAGGCGGAGGTGCCCAGCGTCTTGACCTTCTCCTCGATGAAGGCGAGCAGCTTGGGCTTGTTCAGCGTCGCGCGGGTCTGCTGGTAGAGGAAGGTCTTGTTGGCCGACCCGCCGCCCTTGAGGATGAACATCAGGTGCATCTCATCGGCATGGTGCTCGCCGGGGGCCGCCATGATGGAGAACTCGACCGGCATGTTGTTGCCGGTGTTCTTCTCCTCGAACATCGAGATCGGCGCCATCATCGAATAGCGCAGGTTGGTCTCGGTATAGGTGCGCGCCACGCCGTAGCTCAGCGCCTCCTCCTCGTCGCCCTCGACCCAGACCCGCTGGCCCTTCTTGCCGAAGACGATGGCGGTGCCGGTGTCCTGGCACATGGGCAGCACGCCGCCGGCGGCGATGTTGGCGTTCTTCAGCAGGTCGAGCGCCACGAAGCGGTCGTTCGCGGATGGCCTCGGGGTCATCGAGGATGTTCGCGAGCTGGCGCAAATGGCCAGGGCGCAGCAGGTGGGAGACCTCGTGGCAGGCCACGCGCGCGAGCTCGCTCAGCGCCTCCGGCTGGACCTTGAGCACGCGCCTGCCCTCGACCTCGATGGTCGAGACGCCCGCGATATCGAGCTTCCGGTAGGGCGTGGTGTCCGCGCCCAGCGGGAACATGGTGCTGAAGGAAAAGCCCTCGGGGCGGGTCGGATGGTCGAGCGGCATGGCGTCACACTCCACATGAAGTGTGGCGAGCAATAGCCCAGCGCGCGGGCGGCGTCAGCCGGTCTTGCCGCGCGCCTCAGCCGTCCTGCGCGGGCTTGCGGCGGAAGGCGTCGAGGCTGACGACCTGCGCGGGCGTGGCCGGCGCCTGCGGCGCATCGGCGGCCGGGGGGGCATCCTCGGCAACGGGCTCGGCGTCCTCGGGCGCGTCCTCGAAGGTGGGTGCTTCCATGCCATGCATCGGGAAGCGCAGGCCGAAGCGCACATGCGGGTCATGGAACATGGTCAGCGCGCCGAAGGGCACCGTGAGGCGCGATGGCACGCCGCCGAAGAACAGGGTCACGCCGAAGCGCCCGGCGGCGCGGTCCACGTGCAGGTCCTCGAACTGGTGCTGCACCACGATGGTGATGTCCTGCGGGTAGCGGGCCTTGAGGTGGCCAGGCACCACCGTTCCGGGATGGTCGGTGCGGAAGGTCAGGTAGAAATGGTGCTCGCCGGGCAGGCCCTCGGCGGCGGCATGCTCGAGCGCGCGGATGGCGACCTCGCGCAAGGCATCCTCGGCCCATACATCGTAGGGCATCAGGCTTTCGGGGGGGGCGGCGTCGTCGCTCATGCTGTGTTCCGGGCCTTGTCCGGTCATCTAGGGCCGGGACGGGGCGGCTGCCAAGGTGAGTGGGGGGCTTCTGTTGCCCGGTGCCCCCCGAACCGCGCTTACCTAGTGTTAGGCAGCGAGCGCCACGGTCTCGCGACCGTTATCGTTGGCACTTGTGATTTGGTCCGATGACGGCGGTACCATGCCGGGCAAAAGACGGATCTTTACCGCGCGCGTCGAGCCTATTTCGCCCCCCTCCGCCGGCCCAACGATCGGGGCCGGGATGATGGTGGAGGCGCCGGGTACCGCCCCCGGGTCCGCAACGCTTATTCCATACGCCGTTTATCGCCATAGTCACCGAGGTGACACACGCAACATAGTCGATCGCGCGCCGGATTTCGAGGGCTTTCCTTCACCCGCCGGCCAGGCCGCGCTCGACCACCCGGGCATAGAGCGCCGCGCCGAAGGGGATGGCCTCGTCATTGAACTGGTAGCGCGGGTTGTGCGGCATCGCGCCCTCGCCGTTGCCGACATGGATATAGGCGCCGGGCACGCGCTCCATCATGAAGGAGAAATCCTCGCTGCCCATGCCCGGCGGGTTGTCGCGCGCCACGTTCTCGCCGCCCACCAGTTCGGCGGCCGCCTCGGCATAGGCCTCGGTCTGCTCCGGATCGTTCACGGTGGGGGCGAAGATCAGGCGCCAGTCGGTGCTGGCGGTGGCGCCGAAGCCGGCCGCCACGCCCTCGGCCACGCGGCGCATCGCCTCCTCGATCTGCCCCGCGACCTCGCGCGAGAAGAAGCGCGCGGTGCCGGAGATGGTCGCGGTCTCGGGGATCACGTTGTAGGCCTCGCCGCCCAGCACCTTGGTCACGCTGACCACCGCCGGGTCGCGCGGGCTGAGCGTGCGCGAGACGATGGATTGCAGCGCCGAGGTGATGTGGCAGGCGGCCAGCACCGGGTCGATGCTGGCTTCGGGCCGCGCGCCATGCGCGCCCTTGCCGGAGACGAGGATATCGAAGAAGGCGCCGCCGGCGGCGGTCGGCCCGCTGCGGATGCCGTAGCGGCCAAGCGGCATCCCCGGGCGGTTGTGCATCCCGTAGATGGCATCGCAGGGGAAGCGTTCGAACAGCCCGTCCTCCAGCATGGCCAGCGCGCCGCCGCAGCCTTCCTCGCCGGGCTGGAAGATGAAATGCACGATGCCGTCGAAATTGCGCGTGCTGGCCAGGTACTGCGCGGCGCCCAGCAGCATGGTCGTGTGCCCGTCATGGCCGCAGGCATGCATCACGCCCTTCGCGGTGCTGCGATGGGGCACGTCGTTGAGTTCCTCGATCGGCAGCGCGTCCATGTCCGCGCGCAGGCCGATGGCGCGGTTGCCCGAACCGTTCCGCAGCACGCCGACCACGCCGGTGCCGCCGACGCCGCGATGCACCTCGATGCCCCAGGCTTCGAGCCGGCGCGCCACGATCTCGGCCGTGCGGTGCTCGGCCATGCCGAGTTCGGGATGGGCGTGCAGGTCGCGGCGAATGGCGGTGAGGTCGCCGTGATGGGCGCGGATGGCATCGAGGGGGGACATGGCGGCTCCGGGAATGACCGCCGCATCCTGCGCGCCGGGCGGGCCGGCGCAAGCCCGGTGCTTGACCGTTCGGCCGCCGGGCGGCTACCGCCGGGGCGGCCCGCGCCAGCCCGGCGCGGGGTCGGGGGCGAGTCGTTCATGGCGCTGACCAGCGAACAGCAGCAGGACATCGAGGCCGCGCGCGCCGCCGAAGGCCGCACGCGCCGCCCGACGGTACCGGCGCTGGAGGCGATGCTGTTCGAGGCCATCCCGGTGCTCGACCACGGCTTCGTGCGCGTGGTCGACTACATGGGCGACGATGCCGCCATCGTGCAGTCCGCCCGCGTCTCCTACGGGCGCGGCACCCGCGCGGCGAATGAGGATCGCGGGCTGATCCGCTACCTGATGCGCCACCGCCACTCCACGCCCTTCGAGATGTGCGAGATCAAGTACCACGTGAAGCTGCCGATCTTCATCGCGCGGCAGTGGATCCGGCACCGCACGGCGAACGTGAACGAGTATTCGGCGCGCTATTCCATCCTGGACCGCGAGTTCTACATCCCGGCGCCGGATCACCTGGCGGCGCAGTCGTCGAGCAACCGTCAGGGCCGCGGCGACATCCTGGAAGGCGAGGAGGCGGCGCGGGTGCTCGACCTGCTGCGCCAGGATGCGAGCCGCAACTACGACCACTACCTCGACATGCTGAACGAGGATGAGGGCGGCCAGCCGCGCGACCCTTCCCGGCAGGGCCTGGCGCGCGAATTGGCGCGGATGAACCTCACGCTCAACGCCTATACGCAGTGGTACTGGAAGATCGACCTGCACAACCTGCTGCACTTCCTGAGCCTGCGCGCCGACGCGCATGCGCAGTACGAGATCCGCGCCTATGCCGAGGCGATGCTCGACGACCGTGAAGGCCTGGGTGCCGATCGCCTTCGAGGCGTTCCGCGACTATCGGCTCGGCGCTGTCACGCTCTCGGCGCAGATGATGGGCATCGTGGTGCGGATGCTGGCGGGCGAGGCGGTGACGCAGGAGGGCTCGGGACTGTCGAAACGAGAATGGCGGGAGCTGATGCACACGCTGGGGCGCGAGGCCTGACCCGGCCATGACCCCTGGCAGCGCTCGGCGGGGCAGGGCACCGTGAGCGGCAATGCCAGGCCCCGCACGGCTGCGCGCCGGCCGGCTGCGGCGCGCTCCAAGCCGCCATCGGCGCGCGCCAGGAAGGGCGTCGGGCGCTTTGCCGCGCTGTCGCCCCTGGCGCGGCGCTGGGTGTTCATCGCGGGATTCTCGCTTGCGCTTCTGGTCGGCCTGCCGCTCGCACATGCGCTGGTCGGCGACATGGGGGCCGTGTTGCTCGGCACCTTCGCCTTTGGCTTCGTGGTCGGGCGGATGACGCTGAAGCGTTGAAGCCGCCTGCGTAACCACCGGGACCACCCGCGCGAAACAAGCAGCCACACGCCACGCACGAGGCTGCCATGACCCGCACCGACCGCATCCTGCGCTTGCTCGCCTGGGCTGCCGCCTTCTGGATCGCCTATGAATTCATCTGGTACCAGCAGTTCAAGCTGACCGGGCATCCGGGGTCGGTGGACTACATCTTCCAGCCGCTGGCGACGTGGTTCGGCATCCCGGCCTATGAACAGCCGTTCCGCCTGACCGTCGCGAGCCTCGAGATCGTGGCCTCGCTGCTCGTGCTGATCCCGCTCACGCGGGTGTATGGCGCGCTGCTCACCATCGGGCTGATGAGCGGGGCGATCTTCTTCCACACCATTGGCCCGATCGGCATCGACCCCTACGGCGATGGCGGCCAGCTCTTCAAGGAGGCGATCTTCACCTGGGCGATGGGCGTCTTCATCCTGTTCGCCCATCGCCAGGATCTGGTGGCGCCGGCCGCGCGGGTCGGGCTGTCCGTGCCCTTCACCCGCCCGGCCTGAGCGGCCCCTCAGTCCACCACGATCGCCGGCCCGGCCTGGGCCGGCGCGCGCGCCTTCTCCCACACGCGCGCGGCGATGCGCCGATAGGTCGCGGCCTCCTCGGTGTCCGGCCGCGAGGTCACGATGGGCGTGCCGGCATCGGCGAGCTCGCGGATCTCGATCTTGAGCGGCAATTCGCCGAGGAACTCCACGCCCAGCCGCTCGGCCTCCCGCTTCGCGCCGCCATGGCCGAACAGGTCGGCGCGATGGTTGCAGTTGGGGCAGCAATAGTAGGACATGTTCTCGATCAGCCCGAGCACGGGCACGTTCACCTTCTCGAACATCCGCACGCCGCGCCGCGCATCGAGCAGCGCCACGTCCTGCGGCGTGGACACGATCACCGCGCCGGCCAGCGGCACGCGCTGGGACATGGTCAGCTGCGCGTCGCCGGTGCCCGGCGGCATGTCCACCACCATGATGTCGAGCGCGCCCCACTCCACCTGGCCCATCATCTGCTCGAGCGCGCCCATCACCATCGGGCCGCGCCAGATCATCGGCGTCTCCTCATCGACCAGGAAGCCGATGGACATCGCCTTCAGCCCCCAGCGCGACAGCGGCGTGATGGTGCCGCCGGTCGCGCGCGGGCGTTCGCGCGTGCCCAGCATCTGCGGCAGGGAGGGGCCGTAGATGTCGGCGTCCAGCAGCCCGACGCGCAGCCCCTGCGCCGCCAGCGCCACCGCCAGGTTGACCGCGGTGGTGGACTTGCCCACGCCCCCCTTGCCGGAGGCGACGGCCACGATCGCGCCCACCTCGGGCAGCAGCATCGGCCCCTGGCCGGAGGGCGCGCGCGCCGCCTGGCGTGGCGTGGCGGGTTGCGGCGCGGGGTCGCGATGGGCGGTGAGCACCACCGTCGCGTTCAGCACGCCCGGCACGGCGGCGGCGGCGGCCTGCGCGGCGGCGCGCAGCGGTTCCATCTGCGCGGCGCGTTCGCGCGGGACCTGCAGGGAGAACTGCACCAGCCCGTCGCGCGCGGCGAGGCCCTGCACAAGCCCCGCGGACACCACGTCCTGGCCCGTCGCGGGGTCGTTGACGGCACGCAGCGCGGTTGTGACCGCCTCGGCCAGAGTCTCAGCCATCGCTTGAAAAACCCTCGTTCCTGGACAATATCGGCGGTGCCGGGCGATCTTCACTTCACCAAGCAGGCGTTGTTCCGGTGCCTGGCCGGTGCCCATATGGTCAGGCGCCGCCCTGCATGCACCCCCATGGCAGGTGCCAGGCAAGACGTCATCATTCGATCTGTAGCGGAGGCCCTGCGTTTTATGCCCTGGAACAACAGCGGCGGACAAAGTCCCTGGGGGAACCCACGGCCCGGCGGGCCCTGGGGCTCGCCGCCCCCCGGCGGTGGCAGCGGAGGCCCTGGCGGCCCCGGTGGCCGCGGCCCCGATTTCGACGACATGATCCGCCAGGCGCAGGAGGCGGTGCGCCGCTACCTGCCGCGCGGCGGCGGCAAGGGCTTCGCGCTGCTCGGCCTGGTGTTGGTGGCCTTCTGGGCGGCCTCGGGCTTCTACCGCGTGCAGCCTGACGAACAGGGCGTCGTGATGCGCTTCGGCGCCTTCGACCGCACCACCCCGCCGGGCCTGAACTACCACATCCCCTGGCCGGTCGAGGCGGTGACCACGCCGCGCGTCACGCGCATCAACCGCGTCGATATCGGCTATGTCGGCTCCACCGAGGCCGGGATCGTGAGCGGGCGCGTGCAACCCCAGCGCGACGTCCTGGCCGAATCCCTGATGCTGACCGGGGACGAGAACATCATCGACATCGACGTCGCCGTGTTCTGGCGCATCCGCAATGCCGGCGAGTTCCTGTTCAACACCCGCAACCCGGAGATCACCGTGAAGGCCGCGGCGGAATCCGTCATGCGCGAGGTGATCGGCAGCACGCCCATCCAGCCCGCCCTGACCGAGGCACGCGCGCAGATCGAGCAATCCGTCGCCCGCGGCACCCAGGCCATCCTGGACCAGTACGGCTCGGGCATCCTGATCACGCAGGTGCAGCTGCAGAAGGTCGACCCGCCGGGCCAGGTGATCGACGCCTTCCGCGACGTGCAGCGCGCCAATGCCGACCGCGAGCGCCTGCGCAACGAAGCGGAATCCTTCCGCAACGACATCATCCCCCGCGCCCGCGGCGAATCCGAACGCCTGGTGCAGGAGGCGCAGGGCGCACGCGAAAGCCAGATCGCCCGTGCCCGCGGTGAGGCGGCGCGCTTCAACAGCGTCTACACCGCCTACCAGGGCGCGCCGGATGTCACCACGCGGCGCCTGTATCTCGAAACCATGGAGGAAGTCCTGCGGCGCAACCCGATGACCATCGTCGACGACCGGCTGCAGGGCATCGTGCCCTTCCTGCCGCTCGGCGACGGTGCCGCCATGCCGCGCGGCGTGCCGGGCAGCGTTCCGTCGACCAGGCCGGCTCCGTTGCCTTCGGCTCCGCAGCCATCGCCGGGTGTCGTGCAAAGCCGTTCGCAGGGGGTGCCGCGATGAACCGTACCATCGCCTTCCTCGCCGTGGGCGTCGTGCTGCTGGTGACCGCCGCCTCGACCCTGTTCACGGTGCAGCAGACCCAGCAGGTATTGATCACGCAGTTCGGCCAGCCGATCCGCGAGATCACCCAGCCCGGGCTGCACTACAAGATCCCGTTCATCCAGTCGGTCATCACCTTCGACCGACGGCTGCTCGATTTCGACGCGCCTGGCGAGGAGGTCATCCTTGGTGACCAGCGCCGGCTGATCGTGGACAGCTTCACCCGCTACCGCATCACCGATCCGCTGAAGTTCTTCCAGACGGTCGGCTCCAACGAGGCGGCGATCCGCACCTCGCTGTCGCGCTTCGTCTCCTCAGCACTGCGTAGCGTGCTGGGCAACGAGCCGCTGCTCTCGGTGCTCTCGAGCGACCGCGCGCGGATCATGACCGAGATCCAGAACCGGGTGAACGAGGAAGCGACGCAGTTCGGCATCAACGTGGTCGATGTCCGCATCCGCCGCGCCGACCTGCCGGACGAGAACACCCAGGCCATTCTGGCGCGCATGCAATCCGAGCGCGAGCGTGTTGCGCGCGAGGCCCGCGCCGAGGGTGCCGAGGTGGCGCAGCGCGTGCGCGCCGGTGCCGAACGCGAGCGCACCGTGCTGCTCGCCGAGGCGCAGGCGCAATCGGACGTGCTGCGCGGCGAGGGCGAGCAGGAGGCGCTGCGCATCGTCGCCGAAGCCTTCCAGCGCGACCTGAACTTCTTCCAGTTCTGGCGCAGCATGCAGGCCTATCGCGAGGCCTTCTCGGAGGGGCAGACGCGGATGGTCATGACCCCCGATTCCGAGTTCTTCCGCTACTTCCGGGAGAGCGGCGGGCGTCCACTGCCGCCCTTCCCGGGGGCGGCGCCGGCCTCCGCGCCTGCGCTCGTGGCACCCGTGGCACCCGTGGTGCCGGCCCCGCGTGCGGCACCTGAAGCGCCCGCGACGCCGGCGGCTCCCGCCGGGCCCGCGACGTTGCAGTGACCGTATGGGACCTTCTCCAGGGCGTGGCCGTTGTCCTCGCCCTGGAGGGGATCGCCTATGCCCTCGCGCCCGCCGCCATGCGGCGGGCGCTTGTCGTTCTGATCACAAGTTCCGATTCGCACCTGCGGATCGGCGGGCTGGTGGCGGCCACGCTGGGCGTGGGCGTCGCCTGGCTGCTCCGCGGCGGGTGAGGTGCTACCACGGCGTGCCACACAGGCCCGTCGCGCCGCGCCGCATTTCGATGCATGATGCCGCCTTCCTTCCCGGCCGGGCGGCGCCACATGACACTCGGCTGACTTATCCCCGACACCACCCATGAGGTGCCCCACCGTGCGCTTCGCTGCCCTTGCCCTCGCCGCCGCCATGGCGGTCGCATCCTTCGCCCCGGAGGCCTTCGCGCAGCGCGCGCCGGACACCTTCGCGCCCTTGGCGCGGCAGCTTCTGCCGGCGGTTGTCAACATCTCGACGACCCAGGCGGTCCAGGCGCGCCCGGGCCGGCCGGACGCGCCCGAGATCCCGCAGGCGCCTCCGGGCAGCCCGTTCGAGGAATTCTTTCGCGACTTCTTCAACCGCAACCGCCCGCCCGGGCAGGAAGGCGCCCCGCAGACACCGCAGCGCCCGCAGCGGCGCGGGCAATCGCTCGGCTCGGGCTTCATCATCGATGCGCGCGAGGGCATCGTGGTGACCAACAACCACGTGATCGACGGCGCCGATGAGATCAACGTGATCCTGTCGGACAACACCACGATCCGCGCGGAACTGCTGGGCACCGACCCGCGCACCGATATCGCGGTGCTGCGCATCCGCACCGACAAGCCGCTGACCGCGGTGCAGTTCGGCAATTCCGACACCGCGCAGGTCGGCGACTGGGTGCTGGCGATCGGCAATCCCTTCGGCCTGGGCGGCTCGGTCACCGCGGGCATCGTCTCGGCGCGCGGGCGCGACATCCGCCAGGGCCTGTACGACGACTTCATCCAGACCGACGCGGCGATCAACCGCGGCAATTCCGGCGGCCCGCTGTTCAACATGGCCGGCGAGGTGGTGGGCATCAACACCGCCATCTACTCGCCCTCCGGCGGGTCGATCGGCATCGGCTTCTCCATTCCGTCGAACCTGGCGCAGCGCATCGTGGCGCAGCTGCGCGACGGCGGGCGGGCTGCGGCGTGGCTGGCTGGGTGTGCGCATCCAGCAGGTGACCGACGAGATCGCCGAGGCCCTGCGCCTGCCCGATGGCGCGCGCGGCGCCCTGGTGGCGCGCGCGCAGGAGGATGGCCCGGCAGCCAAGGCCGGCATCCGCGCCGGCGACGTCATCCTGCGCTTCAACGGCGCCGAGGTGCGCGAGATGCGTTCCCTGCCGCGCATCGTCGCCGACAACACCGTCGGGGCCGAGGTGCCCGTGGTGGTGTGGCGCGACGGCAAGGAGGAAACCATCCAGGTCACGCTCGGCGAACTGCCCGGCGAGCCGCAGCAATCTGGCGGGCGCGACCCCCGCCCCGCCGCCGCCCGACCGGCCGGTGGAGATCGAGGGACTCGGGATGCTGGTGGCGCCGATCACCGACGAGTTGCGCCAGCGCTTCAGCCTGCGCGCGGAACAGCGCGGCGTGGTGATCGTGGAGGTGGCGCCCAACAGCCCCGCCTCCGAGCGGGAGCTGCGCCCCGGCGACGTGATCGTGGAAGTGCAGCAGGAGCGCGTGGCGACACCGGCGGAGGTGCAGGAGAAGATCGCGCGCCTGCGCCAGCAGAACCGCGGCGTGGCGTTGCTGGCCGTGGAAGGCGCGGGCGGGCAGCGCTTCGTGCCGCTGCGCCTGCGCGGCGAGCGCGGTTCGCCGGGCTGAGGGGCGCCGGCGCGGGGTGGTCCTCCCCCTCGCGCCGGAGAACCTTCGATGGGTGCGGCCGGATTTCGCACGCCGAGGCCTTCCGGCCCGGCGCTCCGCACCGGCCTCGGCCAGCCTTGTGGTCCCGTGCCGCGTAGCGCCACACGCCGCGACCGTAGACGTTCGCCTGGGCTCGCTTCCACGCGATCCGGCGATCCCGACCGGTCGGGATGTGCTCTCATGCCGCCACCATCGTGACGCCGCGGCAGCCGAGTCCGGCCGGCCGCCCTGCGGGGTGGCTCGGCGCCTGCGCGGCGGCGCTGCTGGGCATGGCGGTGGTGTGGGCGGCCTTTGGCGCCTCGATCCTGCCGCCCTGGCATACCGGGTGGATGCTCTCGGGCCGCATCGGCCCGGACCCGGTGCAGTATTGGCTCGGCTGGACCGCCTTCGCCGCCGATGCGTGGCGCTGGCCGCCCGGGGCCAATCCGGGCTGGGGCATGGAACTGGCCTCCTCCGTGTTCTACGCCGATGCCATTCCGCTGCTTGCCTTCGCCTTCAAGGCGCTGCGGCCGGTGGTCGAGGTCGGGCAGTATTGGGGCTTGTGGATCCATGCCTGCGGGGCGCTGCAGGCGGTGCTGGCCTGGCGGCTGATGGGCCTTGCCACGGCCGACCCGCTGGCGCGCCTGGCCCTGGCCGGGCTGTTCGTGATGCAGCCCATGCTGCTGGGGCGCCTGGGCGGGCATTTCGCGCTGGGCGGGCAGTTCCTGCTGCTGGCCGGGCTGTGGCTATGCGTCACGCCGGGGCAGGGGGTGCGGCGGGCGGGGGCCTGGGCGGCGTTGCTCGGGGCCTCCGCGCTGGTGCAGGCGTATATCCTGCCGATGGTGGGGGCACTCTGGGCGGCGGATTGGCTGGCGCGGGTGGTGGAGCCCGTGCGCCGGCGGCCCGCGGCGCTTGCGGCCGAGGCGCTCGTGGTGCCTGCCATGGGCATAGCCGGGCTCTGGGCGGCCGGCTTCTTCCTGCTGGGTGGCGGCTTCGGCGGCACCTGGGGCGGCTATGGCAAGATGCAGCTCGACCTGCTCGCGCCGTTCGATCGCGGCTATTGGGGCGCGCTGCTGCCCGACATCGTGACCGCCGATCACCTGGAGGCGGGCAATTCCTATCCGGGCCTGGGCGCCCTGCTGGTCTTGGGGACGGGCGCCCTGGCCTGGGCGTTCGGGCCGCGCGGCGGGCTCAGGCGCTTCTGGCCGCTGGTGCTGGTGCTGGCGGGGTTGCTGGCGCTGGCCATCACCCACCGCGTGGCGATCGGCGGGCGGGAATTCGAGGTTCTGCCGCTGCCGGCCTGGATCGTGAGCCGCGCGGATGCGCTGCGCGCCTCGGAACGCTTCTTCTGGCCGGTGGCCTATGCCGCGCTGTTCGGTGCGTCGGTGGCGCTGGTGCGGGCCTTGGGCGGGCGGCGGGCGGGCTTTGTCCTGGCGGCGGCGCTGGTGGTCCAGGCCATCGACCTGCGGCCGGGCTTCGCGCGGCTGCATCACTACTTCATCGTGCAGCCGGCCACGCTGCCCTTGCGCCTGGCGGACCCGTTCTGGGCCGAGGCGGCTGCGGCGCTACGCCTTCGTGCGCGTCGTGCCGACCGGGATGCAGGCGCCGAACTGGGAGGAGGTCGCGGTATTCGCCGCGACGCTCGGGTTGCAGACGGATGCGGTGTACCTGGCGCGGGTCGATCCGCGCGCGGTGGCGGCGGTGAATGCCGCTGTGGCCGAGCGGCTCTCACGCGGCGAGCACGAGGCGCGCACCTTCTATGTGCTGGGCGACGACGCCTCGCTCGCGCTGGCCCGCCAGGGGATGGACCCCGCGCGGGACCTGCTGGACCGCTTCGACGGCCGCTGGGTGCTGGCCCCGGGCTGGCGGGTTCAGCCCGGCGCGATCTCGCCGGCGCGATAGCCCTGCGCGAACAGCAGCGCGCGCAGGTCGGCATGTTCTACCCGCGCGCGCGCCGCCGCGGCCACCACCGGCTTGGCGCGGAAGGCCACGCCGAGTCCCGCGGCGCCCAGCATGTCGAGGTCGTTGGCACCATCGCCGACCGCCAGGGTTTCGGTGAGTGCAATGCCTTCCTCGGCGGCGAGGCGCTTCAATGTTGCCAGTTTCGCGTGGCGGCCGAGGATGGGGTCCGCCACCTGGCCGGTCAGCCGGGCGCCATCATCGAGGAGCGTGTTGGAGTGGTGTTCGTGGAAGCCCACCGTCTCGGCGACGCGGCCGGTGAAGAAGGTGAAGCCGCCCGAGACCAGCGCGCAGCGCGCCCCGGCGGCGCGCATGGTCGCGACCAGCGCGCGGGCGCCGGGCATCAACTCGGTGGTGGCCCAGGTGCGCTCCAGCGCCTCCAGCCCGAGACCCTTCAGCATGCCCACGCGCTCGCGCAGCGCCGCCTCGAAATCCAGCTCGCCATTCATCGCCCGCGCCGTGATGGCGGCGATACGGTCCTTGATGCCGGCCTGGGCGGCGAGTTCGTCCAGCGTCTCGCTGGTGACGATGGTGCTGTCCATGTCGGCGATCAGCAGCCGCTTGCGCCGGCCGGTGGCGGGCTGGGCGATGAGGTCGCACGCCTCGCCGACGAGGGCGGCGCGCGCGGCGGCCTCCGCCTGCTCGGCGGCGAGGCCCGCGAAGGGCAGGTCGGCCGCTTCCCCGGGGCCAGCCAGTCCGGCGCGCCGGTGGCGGCACCGAGGCCGGCGAGGGCGTCGCGGGCGTGGGCGAGGGACGCGGCGGAGAGTTCGCCGCGTGGCGCCACCAGGGTCAGGACGTGTTCCATCTGCGCCGCGGTATGCCCGCGCCGTGACCCAGGATCAACCGGCCGCGCTGATCGTCGCCGGCCCGACCGCGAGCGGGAAGTCGGCGCTGGCGCTGGCGATGGCGGCGTTCTCGGGCGGCATCGTGATCAACGCCGACAGCATGCAGGTCTACCGCGAGTTGCGCGTGCTGACCGCGCGGCCGAGCGCGGCGGAGGAGGCGCAGGTGCCGCATCGCCTCTATGGCGTGCGCCCGGCCGCGGAGGCGGCGAGCGTCGCCTGGTGGCGCGACGCCGCGCTGGCCGCGCTGGCCGAGGCGCGCGCGGCCGGGGCGGCTGCCGATCCTGTGCGGCGGGACGGGGATGTATCTCGCGGCGCTGACCGATGGGCTGTCCGACATCCCTCCGGTATCCGAGGCGGCACGGGTCGAGGCGCGGGGGTTGCTGGCCGCGGAAGGGTCGGCAGCGCTGCATGCCCGTTTGGCGACCGTGGACCCGGACACGGCGGCACGACTGCGGCCGGCCGACAGCCAGCGCGTCGCCCGTGCCTATGAGGTCTGGCGCGGCACCGGGCGGGGGCTTGCGGCCTGGCAGGCCGAGCGGGGCGGCCGGCCGGTGCCCTGGCGCTTCTGGGCCGTGCGGCTCGACCCGCCGCGCGAGGCGTTGCGCGCGGCGATCGCCGCGCGGTTGGAGGCCATGCTGGCCGCCGGCGCGGTCGAGGAGGTGCGCGCACTGGCGGCGCAGGGGCTCGACCCCGCCTTGCCGGCCATGCGCGCGCATGGCGTGCCGGAACTGGCCGCGATGCTGGCGGGCGGATGACGCTGGCCGAGGCCTCGCGCCGCGCCATTGTGCATACCGGGCAATACACGAAGCGCCAGGCGACCTGGTTCCGCCACCATGCGCTGGCCGATCCGTCCCGGACGCATACGATCCATGCGCGTGTCGCAGATCCTGCGCAATTATCGGCAAGTTTTCTCTGGAAATGCTTTCCTTTTCTTGATCCGCTGCGTTGACGCGCCGCAGCAAGGGGGCTAAGGAGCGCGCCTCGCCCGGGCGTTCGGCCCGGGGCTGCCCGTTTCCGACAGGAGCCTTGCCGATGTCCGCCGCCACCAAGCCCGCCACCAGCACCGAAGCCCTCACCCTGACGGGTGCGGAAGTCGTGCTGCGCGCGCTGAAGGACCAGGGCGTTGACGTCATTTTCGGCTATCCCGGCGGCGCGGTACTGCCGATCTACGATGCGCTGTTCCAGCAGAACGCCCTCCGCCACATCCTGGTGCGCCACGAGCAGGCGGCGGTGCATGCGGCCGAAGGCTATGCGCGCTCCACCGGCAAGGTCGGCGTGCGTGCTGGTGACCTCCGGCCCCGGCGCGACCAATGCGGTGACCGGCCTGACCGATGCGCTGATGGATTCGATCCCGCTGGTCTGCCTGACCGGCCAGGTGCCGACCCACCTGATCGGCAACGATGCCTTCCAGGAGGCCGACACCACCGGCATCACCCGGCCCTGCACCAAGCACAACTACCTGGTCAAGACAGTCGAGCGACCTGGCCGCGGGTCATGCACGAGGCCTTCTATGTCGCGCGCACCGGCCGGCCCGGGCCCGGTGGTGGTCGACCTGCCCAAGGACGTCCTGATCAGGCCAAGGCGCCTATCTCGGCCGCCGACGCGCGTCAAGCACCAGCAGCTACCAGCCCGCAGGTCAAGGCCGACTGGCGAGCAGATCGCAGCGGCGGTCGCAGCTGATCGCCAAGGCCAAGCGGCCGATCGTCTATGCCGGCGGCGGCGTGATCAATGCCGGCCCGACGGCGTCGCGTGCTGCTGGCGCGACTTCGTGCGCATGACCGGGCTTCCCGTGCACCAAGACGCTGATGGGCCTGGGCGCCTATGCCGGCCGGCGATCCGCAGTTCCTGGGCATGCTGGGCATGCACGGGACCTACGAGGCCAACCTGGCGATGCACGACTGCGATGTGATGATCAACATCGGCGCGCGCTTCGACGACCGGGTGACCGGGCGGCTCGACGCCTTCTCGCCGGGCTCGAAGAAGATCCATATCGACATCGATCCCTCGCTCGATCAACAAGAACGTCCAGGTCGACCTGCCGATCATCGGCGATGCGGCGCCGGTGCTGGAAGACCTGATCAAGGTCTGGAAGGCGCGCCGGCGCCGAGCCGACCAGCAAGGCGCTGAAGGCGTGGTGGCAGCAGATCGAGGAGTGGCGCGGCCGCGACTGCCTGCAACTATCGCCAGCTCGAAAGCGATCATCAAGCCGCAGTACGCGATCGAGCGGCTGTACGAGCTGACCAAGGACCGGGCGACGACCTTCATCACCACCGAGGTCGGCCAGCACCAGATGTGGGCGGCGCAGTTCTTCAAGCTTCGAGAAGCCCAACCGCTGGATGACCTCCGGCGGCCTGGGCACCATGGGCTATGGCCTGCCGGCGGCGATCGGCGTGCAGATCGCGCACCCCGATGCGCTGGTCATCGACATCGCCGGCGAGGCCTCGATCCTGATGAACATCCAGGAGATGTCGACGCTGGCGCAGTACCGCCTGCCGGTGAAGGTCTTCATCCTGAACAACCAGTACATGGGCATGGTGCGCCAGTGGCAGGAGCTGCTGCATGGCGGCCGCTATTCGCGAGAGCTACTCCGCGGTCGCTGCCGGATTTCGTCAAGCTGGCGGAGGCGTTCGGCGCGCGTGGGCCTGCGCGCGACCAAGCCGTCGCGAGCTCGACGACGTGATCACGGAGATGATCGAGCCGCCGACAGGCCGGTGATCGTCGACTGTCGCGGTCGACCAGACGGAGAACTGCTTCCCGATGATTCCGTCGGGCGCGGCGCACAACGAGATGCTGCTGGGCCCGGAGCGACGAGGCGGCCAAGACGCGTCTCCGACGAAGGCATGGTGCTGGTCTAGCGCATGCGCCGCGTGAACCTGAACATCGATGCCGAAGACCGGATCCTGGAACGTGGCCAACGTGCCAGACGAAACGACGAGCGACGCACCATCGCGGTGCTGGTGGACAACGAGCCCGGCGTGCTGGCGCGCGTCATCGGCCTGTTCTCGGGCCGCGGCTACAACATCGACAGCCTGACCGTGGCCGAGGTCGACGACGCACGGCGCGCTGTCGCGCATCACCGTCGTGACCTCCGGCACGCCGAGATGGTCATCGAGCAGATCAAGGCGCAGCTCGACCGCCTGGTGCCGGTGCACCGGGTCAGCGACCTGACCGACGGAGGGCCCGCATGTCGAGCGCGAACTGGCGCTGATCAAGGTCGCGGGCACGCGGCGAGAAGCGCGTCGAGGCGCTGCGCATCGCCGACATCTTCCGCGCCCGCGTGGTCGATGCCACGACCGAGCACTTCGTCTTCGAGATGACCGGCAGCGGCGAGAAGATCGACGCGTTCAGTCGAGTTGATGCGCCCGGTCTGGGCTGCGTCGGACGGTGTCGCGCACCGGGGTGGTCGGCGATCGCGCGCGGCGCGCGCGGGCTGCCGATCTGACGCATACGAGTGACTGAGACCCCGAGGAAGGAGAGCGCGACAATGCGCGTCTATTACGACCGCGATGCCGATGTGAACCTGATCAAGGGCAAGAAGGTCGCCATCATCGGCTATCGGCAGCCAGGGCCATGCCCATGCCATGAACCTGCGCGATTCCGGCGTCAAGGACGTGGCGATCGCCCTGCGCGCCGGTCGGGTCCCGCGACCGAAGGCCGAGGCCGCCGGCTTCAAGGTGATGACCCCCGCCGAGGCGGCGAAGTGGGCCGACGTCGTCATGGTGCTGACGCCCGACGAGCTGCAGGGCGACACTCTACCGCGACCACCTGCGCGCCAACATGAAGCAGGGCGCCGCGCTCGCCTTCGCCCACGGCCTCAACATGCACTTCAACCTGATCGAGCCGCGCGCCGACCTCGACGTCTTCATGATCGCGCCGAAGGGCCCCGGCCACACGGTGCGCGCGCGAATACCAGAACGCGGCGGCGGCGTGCCCTGCCTGATCGCGATGCACCAGAACCCGAGCGGCAATGCGCACGAGATCGGCCTGTCCTATGCCTCGGCCATCGGCGGCGGCCGCGCCGGCGTCATCGAGACCACCTTCAAGGAGGAATGCGAGACCGACCTGTTCGGCGAGCAGGTCGTGCTGTGCGGCGGCCTGCGTCGAGCTGATCCAGGCCGGCTTCGAGACGCTGGTCGAGGCCGGCTACGCGCCGGAGATGGCCTATTTCGAGTGCCTGCACGAGGTGAAGCTGATCGTCGACCTGATCTACGAGGGCGGCATCGCCAACATGAACTACTCGATCTCCAACACCGCCGAATACGGCGAGTACGTCACCGGCCCGCGCATCATCACCGACGAGACCAAGGCCGAGATGAAGCGCGTGCTGGAGGACATCCAGTCCGGCCGCTTCGCCCGCGACTGGATGCTGGAGAACAAGGTCGACCAGACCTCGCTTCAAGGCGACCCGCCGCCGCTGGCCGAGCACCCCATCGAGGAAGTCGGCGCCAAGCTGCGCGCCATGATGCCGTGGATCAGCAAGAACCAGCTGGTGGACAAGGCGAAGAACTGAGCCGCTGGTGCCGGCGCCGGGGGGAGACCTCCGGCGCCCTTCGTCTATGTGCCGAGGAAGACCGAGCGCACAAAGGCACGGTAGAGCATCACCTGTCGCGCCAGCAGTGCTGGGTCACGCATGATGCGCGAGATGGTGATGCCACCGTCGATCATCACCGTGAGCATGTCGGCCAGGTCCCCGACATCGATCGGCGCGCGCGGCGGATACCGCGCGACGATCGCTTCCAGCCGCGCACTGAAGCGCACGCGCCACATCACCGAGGCGTCGCGCGCCAGTTCATGCACCTCCCGGTTGAAGAGCTGTTCCTGGTAGCAGACCGAGGCGACCATGCAGCCCGGATGCACCTCGGTCATTTCTGCCATCATGTCGGCGAACAGCTTCAGCGCGACCAGGAAGCCGTGCAGCGGATCGTCGTTCAGCGCGTCGGCGCGCGCGAAGATGTCATCGAGGATGACCCGGTCGCGGTCGATGTAGCGCAGGAGCAGCGCCTTCGCGAGCTCTCCCTTGTCCGGGAAGTGGTAGAAGAAGCCGCTTTTCGAGATGCCCGCGCCGGCGATCAGCTCCTCGATCGAGGTCGCGCCGAAACCCTTCTGGAGAACGGCGGCCTCGGCCAGCTCGAGCAGGCGCTCGCGGGCGCTTTCCCGCTTCAGCGTGATCACGCTCATGGCGTCACTATACCCCAGGTGCAGTCGAAGTGTGCGCCCAATCACAACGGCATGCTTCGGGCGCGGCCAAAGCGAACCCAAGCCCCTGAAATCCCGATGGTTTCGAAAACCGCGCGGGCCGTACCATCGGACGGGTAGAGGCAAGGACCCGATCGGCGCGAAACCCTCACCGTCAGCAACGACGAAAGGGACCACCACCATGGCTACCGACATCCGGGGCAACCCGCTCTCCTGCAGCGCCGCGGCCGCAACGCGGCTCGACGGCGCGATCGCGAAGTTCCACGCCTACCTGGCCGATCCGATCGCCGACATCGACGCCATGCTCGTCGAGGAACCCGATTGCGTGATGGGGCATGCGATCCGTGCCTGCATCCTGGCAACCGCGACCGACCGGGCCTTCGATGCGGAGTTGCAATCGAGCCTCGCGGCCGCCGAGCGCCTCGCACCCCGCGCCAATGCGCGGGAGGGCGCCTACATCGCCGCCGCGCGCCACTTTGCGGCGGGCGACCTCCAGGCCGCGACCGAAACCTGGGGCGGCGTCGCCATCGCGCATCCGACCGACCTGCTCGCCGTGCAGTTCGCGCAGCTCGGCGACTTCTTCCTCGGCCAGAGCCAGATGCTGCGCGACCGTGTCGCGCGGGTGCTGCCGCACTGGCAGCGCGACATGCCCGGCCATGGCTTCCTGCTCGGCATGCATGCCTTCGGCCTTGAGGAATGCGGTGATTACGCCGCGGCCGAAGCGGCGGGGCGAGAGGCCTTGGCGCGCAACCCGCGCGATGGCTGGGCGGCGCATGCCGTCGCGCATGTGCTCGAGATGCAGGGCCGCGCGGCGGAGGGCCTGGCCTTCATGACCGAGACCGCGCCCGGCTGGTCGCCCGACAGCATGTTCGCCTACCATAACTGGTGGCACACGGCGCTGTTCTGCATCGACCGCGGCGACATCGCCGCTGCGCTGCGGCTGTTCGACGAGCGCGTCTCGGCCGGCGGCTTCGGCCAGGCGATGGAGGCGATCGACGGTTCGGCGCTGCTGTGGCGGCTATGGGTGCTCGGGCATGACGTGGGGGATCGGTGGTCGCGCGTGGCGCCCGCCTGGTCGGCGCGCATCGGCGACGGCATCTACGCCTTCAACGATGTGCATGCGATGATGGCCTTCGCCGCGACCGGCGACCGTGCCGCGCAGCGGGAGGTGATTGCCACGCTCGAAGCCGCGGCGGCCGGGCCAGGGACCAACGCGATGATGTCGCGCGAGGTCGGCCTGCCCTTGGCGCGCGGCCTTGCCGCCTTCGGCCGGGGGGACCACGCCGGGGCGGTGGCGCATATCCTGCCCGTCCGCGGCATAGCCAACCGGTTCGGCGGCAGCCATGCGCAACGCGATGTCCTCTCCTGGACTCTCTGCGAGGCGGCGGTCCGCACGGGCGACCGCGCGATGGCCGAGGCGATGGTCGCCGAGCGCCTCGCGGCAAAGGAAGGCAGCCCCGTCGCCCAGGGGTGGGCGGCGCGCGCACGCGATCTCGGGAGGCGCCAGGCGGCGTGAGGCGTGGGGCCGGCGGGGGCGCGTCCCGCCGGCCGTTCCGCTTGAACCCGGCCCCGGCGGCGGGCAGGCTTCGGCCCATGACCGACACGCCCCACCGCCTCGCCGCCGACACCGACTACCCGCGCGACTTCCAGGGCTACGGGCCCCGCCCGCCCGATCCGCGCTGGCCCGGCGGCGCGAAGCTCGCCCTCTCCTTCGTGCTGAACTACGAGGAGGGCGGCGAGAACACCGTGCTCAACGGCGATGCCGGCAGCGAATTGTACCTGCACGAGGTGCCGGGTGGCTCGCCGGTGATCGGCGATCGCAACCGCACCGTGGAATCGCAATTCGACTACGGCGCGCGCGCGGGCGTGTGGCGGGTGCTGCGCGCCTTCGCCGCGCACGACATGCCGCTCACGGTCTATGGCGTGGGGCGCGCGCTGGAACTCAACCCGGAGGCCGCGCGCGCCTTCGCCACCGCGGGGCACGAGGTGGCGTCGCACGCCTGGCGCTGGATCGACTACCACGGCATGGACGAGGCGGCCGAACGCGCGGAGATCGCGCGCTGCGTCGAGACCATCGAGCGCCTGACCGGCTCACGCCCGGTGGGCTGGTACACCGGGCGCATCAGCGCCAATACCCGCCGGCTGGTCGCCGAGCATGGCGGCTTCCTGTATGATTCCGACGCCTATGACGACGACCTGCCGCATTACGTGACGGCGGCGGGCAGGTCGCACCTCGTCATCCCGTACACGCTCGACAACAACGACATGAAGTACGCAGTCCCTCCCGGCTTCGCGGGCTCCGATGCGTGGGAGAAGCACCTGACCGATGCCTTCGAGGTGCTGCTGGCCGAAGGCCGCGCGGGCAGTCCCAAGATGATGTCGGTCGGGCTGCATTGCCGCCTGGTCGGCCGGCCGGGGCGTGCGGCGGCGCTGCAGCGGTTCCTCGCGCGCGTGGCGGCGGAACCCGATGTGTGGATATGCCGGCGTGCCGAGATCGCGCGCCACTGGTGGGCGACGCACCCGCCTCAGAAATAGCCCTCGCGCTTCTTGCGTTCCATCGAGCCGTCGCCCTCGCCGTCGATCAGCCGGCCGGCGCGCTCGGATTGGCGGGAGGCGCGCAATTCGTCCAGCACCTGGCCGATGGTCGCGGCCTCGCTGTCCATGGCGGCCGTCAGCGGCCAGCAGCCCATGGTGCGGAAGCGCACCATCCGGGTTTCGGGCACCTCGCCAGGGTCGAGCGGCATGCGATCGTCATCCACCATGATCAGCGCGGCCCCGCGGCGCACCACGGGGCGCGGGGCGGCGTAGTACAGCGGCACGATCGGGATGTCCTCGGCGCGGATGTAGTCCCACACGTCGAATTCGGTCCAGTTGGACAGCGGGAACACCCGCACCGTCTGCCCCTCCGCCAGGCGCGTGTTGAACAGGTTCCACAGTTCCGGGCGCTGGTCGCGCGGGTTCCAGCCATGGCCGGGCGCGCGGATGGAGAACACGCGTTCCTTGGCGCGCGCCTTCTCCTCGTCGCGCCGCGCGCCGCCGAGTGCCGCATCCACCTTGAACAGGTCCAGCGCCTGCTTCAGCGCCTCGGTGGAATTCACCTGGGCATGGAGCTGCGGGCCGGAGGCGATGGGGTTCACCCCGCGCGCGATGCCCTCGGGGTTGGTGTGGACCAGCAGTTCGAGGCCGAGTTCGGCGGCGCGCGCGTCGCGGAACTCCAGCATCGCGCGGAAATCCCAGCCGGTCGCGATGTGCAGCAGGCGGAAGGGTGGCTTGCCGGGCGCGAAGGCCTTCAGCGCCAATTGCAGCACCACCGAACTGTCCTTGCCGATGGAATAGAGCAGCACCGGGTTGCGGAACGCGGCCGCGACCTCCCGGATGATGTGGATGCCCTCGGCTTCCAGCCGCGCGAGATGCGGTGTCAGGCGTGTCATGTCGGCCCCCCGGCGATGATGCGCGCTGGTGGGCCGCTTTTGGTTCGAATGCAACCTCTGCGGGATATGCCCATCGCCGGACCGATGAGGCGGGCTGGCCGGGCGGGCGTTCTCCCGGACGCCCCCAGGGCAGCCGCGTCGGCGCGCCGTCAGTCGCCGACGCAACCCTCCGGATTGCCTGCCCGCGCGGCTCGCCTCGCCGGCCGCGCTCCCGCCGGCCCTACTCGATCCGCTCGATATTGTTGCGCTCGACCACCTCGCCCCAGCGTGCCGTCTCGGAGCGGACATGCGCGGCGAAGCGCTCGGGTGGCCCGCCTTCCGGGCGCACGCCGAGGCCGCGCAGGCGTTGCTGCACCTCGGGGTCGGCCTGGGCCGCGTTCAGCATGGCGTTGAGCGCGGCCACCGCGGGGGCGGGCGTGCCGCGCGGCGCCATGTAGCCGAACCAGGGCTCGACCACGATGTCGGGCGTGCCGGCCTCGGCGAAGGTGGGCACATCCGGCAAGGCGGGGTCGCGTTCGCGCCCGGTCACGGCGATGGCGCGGATCTGCCCGGCGCGGATGGCCTGCACCTTGGTCGGGATGTTCTCGATCATCACCTGGACCTGGTTGCCCAGCAGCGCCTGGAGCGCCGGCGCGCCGCCGCGGAAGGGCACATGCACCAGCTCGAGGCCGAGCCGGCCGTTCAACAGTTCCGGCGTGAGGTGGTTGGACGAGCCGAAGCCCGAGGAGCCGTAGTTCAGCCGGCCGCGATTCGCCTGGGCATAGGCGATGAATTCCGGCAGCGTGGTGGCCGGGACCGAGGGATGCACGGCCAGCACGTTCATCACGCTGCCGCTCCAGAAGACCGGCACCAGGTCGCGCGCGATATCGTAGGGCATCCGCCGGTAGATCGACGGCGTTGATGGCGCAATTGCCGATGGTGCAGGCGCCGAGGGTATAGCCGTCCGGCGCGCTGCGCGCGACGGCCTCCATGCCGATATTGCCATTGGCGCCGGAGCGGTTCTCGACCAGCCATGGATGCGGCGAGGTGCGGCTGATGCGGTCGGCGAAGATGCGTGCGACGAGGTCGGTGGAGCCACCCGGCGGAAACGGCACGATGATACGGACCGGGCGGTCCTGGACCCAGTCCTGGGCCAGGGCAGGGGTGACCAGGAGCCCCGCGACCATGGCGAGGGCGGCACGACGCAGCATCGATGTTCCTCCGGCTTTCGTTGCATCGAGGCTATCCGTCGCCGGAATGGCCGGCAAAGGGGGCCAATCCACGCTTGCCGCCCGGTGGCGGGCCGCATACGATCGTCAAACCGATGATCCAGCGCGCCCTTCTGCCCGGCCTGATCCTGGGGCTTCCCGCCCCGGCCGCCGCGCGCGCGCCGCTCGGCCTCCTTCTCCTTCGACTTATCCGCCCCTGGGCGTGACGCCCGGCTGACCACGGCCGGACATCGCTCAGGGGAACCTGGGACCGATCGCGCGCATCCATCATCCATCGCCCATCAGGAATGCCAGCCATGGCCATAACGCACCCCTCCTTCGGCACCCTGGCCGAGGACCGCATCATCCTTTTCGACACCACCCTGCGCGACGGCGAGCAGTCGCCCGGCTTCTCGATGAACCTCGAGGAAAAGCTGCGCATGGCCGAGGCGCTGTGGGACCTCGGGATCGACGTGATGGAGGCCGGCTTCCCCATCGCCTCGCCCGGCGATTTCGAGAGTGTGCAGTCGATCGCCCGGCACTTCGCCAAGGACGGGCCGGTGGTGTGTGGCCTGGCGCGCACCGCGCCGGCCGATATCCTGCGCGCGGCCGAGGCGGTGAAGCCCGCCGCGCGCCGGCGCATCCACACCTTCGTCTCGACCAGCCCGCTGCACATGCGCGTGAAGCTGCGCCTGGAGCCCGAGCAGGTGCTGGAACTGGTGACCACCAGCGTCGAGCTCGCCCGCCAGCACACCGACGACGTGGAATGGTCGGCCGAGGACGGCACCCGCACCGACCCCGACTTCCTGTGCCGTTGCGTGGAGGCCGCCATCAAGGCGGGGGCCACCACCATCAACATCCCCGACACCGTGGGCTATGCGCTGCCCGAGGACATGACGCGCATCTTCACCATGGTGCTCGAGCGTGTCCCGGGGGCCGACCAGATCGTGCTGTCGGCGCACAACCACAACGACCTCGGCCTGGCGGTGGCGAACACGCTGGCGGCGATCCGCGCCGGCGTGCGCCAGGTGGAGAGCACCATCAACGGCATCGGCGAGCGCGCGGGCAATGCCAGCCTCGAGGAGATCGTGATGGCGCTGCGCACGCGCCAGGATGCGATTCCGACGAAGAACAACATCGTCACCGAGCGGATCCTGCGCACCTCGAAGCTGCTGTCCACCATCACCGGCTTCGACGTGCAGCCCAACAAGGCGATCGTGGGCCGCAACGCCTTCGCCCATGAATCGGGCATCCACCAGGACGGCGTGCTGAAGGACAAGTCCACCTACGAGATCATGACGCCCGAGAGCGTGGGCTGGTCCAACACCTCGCTGGTGATGGGCAAGCATTCCGGCCGCGCCGCCTTCCGCGACAAGCTGAAGGGGCTGGGCTACGAGATCGGCGACAACCAGCTCAACGACGCCTTCCGCCGCTTCAAGGATCTCGCCGACCGCAAGAAGGTCGTCTACGACGAGGACATCGTGGCGCTGGTGGATGACGAGGTCGTGCGCGGCCATGACCGGATCAAGCTGACCGCGCTCACGGTCGCGACCGGCATGGCGACCAGGCCCACCGCCTCGATCACGCTGGAAGTGGATGGCGTCGCGCGTGACGGCGTGGCCGCCGGGGATGGCGCGGTGGATGCCACCTTCAACGCCCTGCGCAACGCCTTCCCCCATGAGGTGAACCTCAAGCTCTATGCCGTGCAGTCGGTCACCGGCGGCACCGATGCGCAGGCGCGCGTGACCGTGCGCCTGGAGGAAGGCGGCAAGCTGGTGGACGGGCAGGGGGCGGATACCGACACCATCGTGGCCTCCGCCCGCGCCTACGTTCACGCGCTCAACAAGATGCTGGTCAAGCGCGAGCGCACCGAGCCGCCGGCCGTGCTGCGGGCCTGAAGCCGCCCGCCCGCCGGGGGGTGTTGCACCCCCGGCGGGGGAATCCGGCTTGAGCCCCGGGCCGGGCGGGGGTAAACGCCCCCGTCCCCTTGAGCCCTATCAGTCGCGACGGCGGCCCTGGCCACCTACGCTTGCTGTGCGGCCCCGTCGGAAGGTCCGGTACGCATGTTCTCTCGCCTGTTCGGCTTCCTGTCCGCCGACATGGCCATCGACCTCGGCACCGCGAACACGCTTGTGTACGTGAAGGGGCGTGGCATCGTACTCAACGAGCCGAGCGTGGTCGCCATCTCCGATGTGCGTGGACGCAAGCAGGTTCTGGCGGTGGGCGAGGAGGCCAAGCTCATGCTCGGCCGCACGCCCGGCAACATCGCCGCCATCCGCCCGCTGCGCGATGGCGTGATCGCCGATTTCGAGGTCGCGGAGGAAATGATCAAGCATTTCATCCGCAAGGTGCACAACCGGCGCTCCTTCGCCTCGCCGATGATCATCGTCTGCGTGCCCTCGGGCTCCACCGCGGTGGAACGTCGCGCCATCCAGGAAAGCGCCGAATCCGCCGGCGCGCGCCGCGTCCTGTTGATCGAGGAACCGATGGCCGCCGCCATCGGCGCCGGACTGCCGGTGACCGAGCCCTCCGGCTCCATGGTGGTGGATATCGGCGGCGGTACCACCGAAGTGGCCGTCATCAGCCTGGGCGGCATCGTCTATGCCCGCTCGGTGCGCGTCGGCGGCGACAAGCTGGATGAGGCGATCATTTCCTACATCCGCCGCCACTTCAACCTGCTGATCGGCGAAAGCACGGCCGAGCGCATCAAGATCGAGATCGGCGCCGCCGCCTCCCCCGAGGAGGGCGAGGAAGGCCCGCTCGCCGAGGTGAAGGGCCGCGACCTGATGAACGGCGTGCCCCGCGAGGTGGTGGTCAGCCAGCGCCAGATCTCGGAATCGCTGGCCGAACCGGTCAGCCAGATCGTCGAGGCGGTGAAGGTGGCGCTCGAGAACACGCCCCCCGAACTCGCCGCGGATATCGTGGACAAGGGCATCGTGCTGACCGGCGGGGGTGCGCTGCTCAACCGGCTGGACCAGGTGCTGCGCGAGGCCACCGGACTGCCGGTGGTGGTGGCCGAGGAAGCGCTCTCCTGCGTGGCGCTGGGCACCGGGCGCGCGCTCGAGGACATCAAGCGGCTTCGCCACGTCCTGACTTCGATGTATTGATGACCCTCCCGGCGGGTGCCTTCGGGCACGGTCGGGCAGGATGGGGCCAGGCAGGGGGATGATGCGCGCGTGATCCGGCTGAGCGTTCCGCTCCGGCAGGCACTGGCTCGGCTCTCATTGCCGTTGATGATAGCGGCTGCCTTCGGCGTGATGCTGCTGGGCAAGGCCGATGCATTGCTGGCCGAGCGGCTGCGCAGCCATCTCGCGGATGCGCTCTCGCCGATCTATGCCGCGCTGGCCGAACCCACCGCCGCGGTGCGCGGCGCGGTCGAGGAGGTGCGGGCGCTCGCGCATCTGCGCGAGGAGAACGCCACCCTGCGCGAGGAGAACGAGCGCCTGCGCCGCTGGCACGCCACCGCCCTCGCGCTCGAGACCGAGAACGAGATGCTGCGCCGGCAGCTCAACTTCCTGCCCGAGGCCGCGCCGGCCTTCGTCACCGCCCGCGTCGTGGCCGATGGCGGCGGCACCTATGCCCGCGCCGTGCTGCTCGCGACAGGGCCGCAGCATTCCGTGCGCAAGGGCCAGGTGGCGCTCGATGAACGCGGCTTCGTCGGCCGCGTGACGGAGGTGGGCGCGCGCTCCGCCCGCGTGCTGCTCGCCACCGACATGAACAGCCGAATCCCGGTCACGCTTGAGGCCAGCCGCGCGCGGGCCATCATGGCCGGCAGCAACGGCGCCAGGCCGCGCCTCGCCCATTGGCCCGAAGGCGTGATGCCGGTGGAGGGCGAGCGTATCGTCACCTCCGCCGAGGCCGGCGCCTTCCCCGCCGGGTTGCCGGTGGGCGTGGTGCGCGTCTCGGCCCAGGGCGCGCCGGAGGTCGAGTTGTTCGCCCGGCTGGACCGGCTCGATTCGGTGCGGCTGTTCGACTACGGGTTGCAGGGCATCCTGCCGCCGGAATCCGTGGCGCGGCCCGAGCCGCGCCCGGGCCGGCGCTAGGCCCGGCCCATGGCCACCCCGATGCGCCGCCCCGAACAGGGCCGCCCGGCCCCCGCGCCGGGGATGCTGCGGCGTCTGGATTCCTTCGCCCGGCTGGCCTTCCCCGGTTTCTCGACCGCTTTCCTGATGGTGCTGGCGGCGGCGCCGATCAGCCTGCCTTCGCCGGTCTTCGCGATGGCGCTGCCCTGCGTCGCCTTCTGGTCGGTGTTCCGCCCCGCGGCGATGTCGCCGCCCGTGACCTTCCTGCTCGGGCTGCTGATGGACCTGCTGACGCTCGCACCGCTGGGCACCGGCGTGCTGGTGCTGCTGGCGCTGCATGCCGCGGCGCTGCGCTTCCGGCGTTTCCTCGCGAAGCAATCCTTCCTGGCGGTGTGGCTCGCCTTCTGTCTCGCCTCGCTGGCCGCTTCCGCGCTCTACTGGGCGCTGCTGGCGCTGCTGTCGCTGCGCCTGCCGGCCTTCGCGCCGGCACTGCATGCCGCGGCGCTCTCGGCCGGGCTCTATCCCGGCATCGCGCTGCTGCTGGCCCGCGTGCACGAGGCCATGCGCCACGCGGAGACCGCGCCGTGAGCTGGCGCCCGCGCATCGGTTCGAGCCTGCTGGGCGGCGAGCGCAGCGTGCGCAAGGAGGAGGAGCGCCGGCGCGGCATCTTCACCCGCCGTGCGGCCGTGCTGGGCGTGCTGCAACTGGGCGCCTTCGGCTTCCTCGCCTCCCGGCTCTACAAGCTGCAGGTCGAGGAGGGTGCGCGCTACGCGACGCTGGCCGAGGAGAACCGCGTCAGCGCCCGGCTGTTCGCCCCCCCGCGTGGGCGCATCCTGGACCGCAACGGCCGCGTGGTGGCCGGCAACCGGCTGAACTGGCGTGCCTTGCTGGTGGCGGAACAGACCGCCGATGTCGCCGCCACGCTCGAGACCTTCTCCCGCATCGTCCCGCTTGGCGACCACGAACGCACCCGGATCGAGCGCGAGATGCGCCGCAACCGCCGCTTCGTGCCGGTCGTGCTGCGCGAATTCCTCACCTGGGAGGAAATGGCGCGCATCGAGGTGAATGCGCCGGACCTGCCGGGAATCTCGGTCGATATGGGCACCACCCGCATCTACCCTGAGACCGAGGATCTCGCGCATGTCGTGGGCTATGTCGCGGCGCCGGCGGAAGCCGATGTCGGCGATGACCCGCTGCTGCAACTGCCTGGCATCCGCGTGGGCCGTGCGGGGGTGGAACGCCACCATGACCGCGTGCTGCGCGGTCGCGCCGGCGCCGTGGAGGTCGAGGTCAACGCCGTCGGCCGCGTCATTCGCGAACTGGACCGGCGGGAGGGCATCCCCGGCCAGGACGTGCAGATCAGCATCGATACCGAATTGCAGAAGGCGGTCCGCGCCAAGATCCAGGAAGGCACCACCGCGGTCCTGCTGGATGCCAAGAACGGCGAAGTGCTGGCGATGGCGACCAAGCCGTCATTCGATCCGAACATCTTCAACTCGGGCGTCAGCGCGGCACAGTGGCGGCAATGGACCTCCACGCGATCGACCCCGCTCATCAACAAGGCGACCAACGGGCTTTACGCGCCTGGTTCCACCTTCAAGATGATCGTGGCGCTGGCGGCGCTTGAGGCCCGTGTTGCGCGCCCGGGCGACATCGTGAGCTGCCCCGGCCACCTGGACTTCGGGAACAATCGTTTCCACTGCCACAAGCGCAGCGGTCATGGTGGCGTGAACATGCGCGTCGCCATCATGGCGTCCTGCGATGTGTATTTCTACGAGATGGCGCGGCGTGTCGGCATGGACCGCATCGCTGCCATGGCCAACCGCTTCGGGATGGGGGTCGATCTCGAGATCGAACTGCCAGGCACGCGGCGCGGCCTGATGCCAACGCCCGGCTGGCGCCGCGCACAGGGAAAGTCGTGGTCGATCGGCGACACCATCGTGCATGGGATCGGCCAGGGCTTCTACCAGCTCACACCGCTGTCGCTGGCGGTGATGACCGCGCGGCTTGCGACCGGCCGGGCGGTGCAGCCGCACCTCACGCGCGCCATCGGCGGGCGCCCGCAGCGCGGCACCCGGCCGGAGGATTGGCCGAGCCTCGGCATCGCGGATGCCGACCTGCGCCTGATGCGGGATGCCATGTGGGGGGTGGTGAATGGCGGCGGCACCGCCTCGGCCTCCCGCCTGCCCGCGCAATACGGGCAGATGGCGGGCAAGACCGGCACGACGCAGGTGCGGCGCGTTTCCCGCGAGCAGCGTGAGCGCGGGTTCAACGTGAACTCCCTGCCGCGCGAATGGCGCCCGCATGCGCTGTTCGTGGCCTATGCGCCGCACGACAATCCGCAATTCGCGCTTTCCGTCATCGTCGAGCACGGCACCAGCGGTTCGGGTGCGGCCGCCCCGCTGGCGCGCAACATCATGGTCGAGGCCTTCCAGCGCATGCGGCCGGCCCCCGGGCAGCGCGTGGCGGAAGCCACGCGATGATCTTCGAACGCCGCCTGCTGACGCGCGACCGCGGCGCGGGCATCCTCGAGAAGCTGTGGCAGATCCCGTGGTCGTTCGTGCTGCTGCTGTGCGCGGTGGCGGCCGTGGGGTATGTCGCGCTGCTCTCGGCAGGTGGCGGCAACCCCGACGCCTATGCGCAGAAGCACGCCATTCGCTTCGGCTTCGGCCTGGTGGTGATGCTGTGCATTGCGCTGGTCGATATCCGCTTGATCGCGCGCTTTGCCTGGCTGGGCTACCTGGGCGGCGTCGCGCTGCTGGTGCTGGTGCTGCTGCACGGCAATATCGGCAAGGGGGCGCAGCGCTGGATCGACCTCGGCCCCATCCAGCTGCAGCCCTCCGAACTGATGAAGATCATGCTGGTGCTGGCGCTGGCCGCCTGGTTCCACCGGGCATCCTGGGAACGCATCGGCAATCCCCTGTTCCTCATTCCGCCGGCGATCGCGGTGCTGCTGCCCGTGGCGCTGATCCTGCGCCAGCCCAACCTCGGCACCGCGCTGATCACCGCGCTGGTGGGGGCGGGGGTGTTCTGGGCGGCGGGGGTGCGGTGGTGGAAATTCGCCGGCATCGCGGCGGTGGCGGCGGCGGTGGCGCCGATCGCCTATGATCGGCTGCACGACTACCAGCGCGCCCGCATCACGACCTTCCTCGACCCTGAGAGCGACCCGCTGGGGGCCGGCTACAACATCATCCAGTCCAAGATCGCGCTGGGCTCGGGCGGGCTGTGGGGCAAGGGCTTCCTGCAGGGCACGCAGGGGCACCTGAACTTCCTGCCCGAGAAGCAGACCGACTTCATCTTCACCATGATCGCCGAGGAATTCGGCCTGGTCGGCGCGCTGACCACGCTGACCCTGCTGCTGCTGCTGGTGGCCTTCTGCTACCTGGTGGCGTTCCGCACCCGGCACCAGTTCGGCCGCCTGGTCGCGATCGGGCTTGGCACCAATTACTTCCTGTATGTCTTCGTCAATGTCGCGATGGTCACCGGCTCCATCCCGGTGGGCGGCGTACCCTTGCCGATGATCAGCCATGGCGGGTCGGCCATGTTGACCGTCATGGTCGGGTTCGGATTGCTGCTCTCGGCCTATGTGCATCGAGACGCCGAAATGGGGCCTATGCGAGAATGATCCCCGCCCGCGTTCGCGAAGGGGCTGGACAAAACGCTCTCCGGGGTTAAGAAGCGCCCCCTCGGAAGCGGCTTCGCAGCCGTGCCGATGTGGGCGCCTAGCTCAGTTGGTAGAGCAGCTGACTCTTAATCAGCGGGTCGTAGGTTCGAAATCCTACGGCGCCCACCATCTCCCCCAGCCGCTTTCGCTCCAACCCGCCCTTCAGGCCCGCAACCCGTGCAGCACGAGGTCGAGGTGCGCCGCCAGCATGGCCTCGGGGTCAGGTGCGCGCGCAGGCCCCAGGATCATCCCCCAGACCGCCGCCATGACCACCGGTGCGACCACCACAGGCGCGTGGTCGAAGGCGTCTGACGCTTCCGGGCGGAACTCCCCGCTTGCCACGCCGGCCGCGATCGCCGCCCGGAACAGCGCGAGGCCCGGCCCGTAGACCTCGGAATGGTAGAAATCCGCCAGTTCGGGGAAACGGTCCAATTCCGTCAGGATGAGCCGGAACAGGATCTGCTCCCTGCGTTCGGTCGTGACCCGTCGGTAGGCCAGTTCGATCAAGCCACGCAGCAGGGCGACCTTTGGACCTTCGGAAGTCGCGATGATCCGATCCGCCTCGCTGAAGACCGGTTGGATGCAAGACCGCACGACTGCCTTGAAAAGATCCGCCTTGCCTGGAAAATAATGATATATCAATGCTTTAGCGATGCCGGCGCGCGAGGCGGTCGCAGCCATGCTGGCGCCGGCGTAACCATTCTGGGCGAATTCCTCGAGCGCGGCTGCTAGGATCATGTCCATGCGTTCAGCCGGAGCCATCCTGACCCTTCCGCGCGCCACCGAACCGGTCTTTGAGGTGTTGGTCCGTGCCATTCCGCCCATCGCCTCTTGATCCCGGTTCCAACCGGATCAGATAGTGTGGCAGATATTGACCGCGCGTTCGATAGGCGTGAACGCCCGGCCAGGAGGTTCCATGCCGGACCATAACCTCACAGCGGGAGCCAAGCCTCCGCGGGAGGGCGAGGCGATGATGGCGCAGGCCGCGCGGCCGTCACGGTGGCGCCGTTGGGCGCTGCTCGCGGCTGCGTTCGCCGTGCTCGGCGCCGCGGTGATGTTCCGGGACCGCATCGCGGCCCTCATGCCCAAGCCGCCGGCCGCCGCGACGGCACCGGCCGGCGCACCCCCGCCCGCGCTGACGGTCGCCACCGCCGCGGTCGCCCTGCAGTCGCTGGCGCGCAGCATCGTCGGTGACGGATCGGTCGTGGCCTGGCAGGAACTTGTTGTCGGCGTCGAGGCGGGTGGGCTGCGGGTGGCCGAATTGCTGGTGGAGGATGGGGATCGTGTCGCCAAGGGTGACCTTCTGGTGCGCCTGGATGATTCCGTCCTGGCCGCCCAGCGCGACCAGTCCGCCGCCGCCGTCGAGGAAGCCGAGGCCGCGCTGCGCATCGCGCGGCAGGACCTCGCGCGATCCACCGAACTCTCGCGCAGCCAGAATGTCGCGCGCCAGACCCTCGAACAGCGCGACGCCCTGGCGCGCCAGGCGGAAGCCCGCCTCGATGCCGCGCGCGCGCGCCTGGCCGAGGTCACCGCGCGCGTCGCACAAACCCGCATCCTGGCGCCGGAGGCCGGCCTGGTGCTGCGCCGCCCTGCCATGCTCGGCGCGGTCACCGCCGTCGGCCAGGAGATGGTGCGCCTGGCCCGTGACGGCCGGCTGGAACTCGATGCGCGCGTGCCGGAACTGGAATTGTCGTTGGTGCATCCAGGCCAGCCCGTGCGCGTGACGCATGGCGGGCGGGTGCTGGAGGCACGGGTGCGCGCGGTGGCCCCGACCGTGGCGCCCGAGACGCGGCTGGGCATCGTGCATGTGGCGCTGCCCGAAGGATCGGGGCTGCGCCCTGGCATGTTCGCGCGCGCCGAGATCATGGCCGACACCGTACCCGTGCTGACGGTCCCGCAGGAAGCGGTCGTGTTCCGTGACGGTCGGCCGGCCGTCTTCGTGGTCCCGGCGGGCGGCGACGCGGTCGCGCTGCGCCCGCTCGCCACCGGGCGGCGTGCCGAAGGGATGGTGGAGGTCACGGAAGGCCTGTCGGTGGGCGAACGCGTGGTCGTCGCCGGCGCGGGTTTCCTCAGTGACGGCGACCATGTGCAGGTGGCGGACCAACCGCCATCGCCCCGCACCGCGGCGCGCTGAGCACCCCGCGCGCGATGAAGCCCGCCTCCACAGCCAACCGCAACAATGTCTCGGCCTGGGCCATCAACAACCCCGTGCCGACGGTGGTGCTGTTCTTCCTGCTGACTGTCGCGGGGCTGTTCGCCTTTCCCGAACTGCGGGTGAACAATTCGCCCGACATCGACCTGCCGGCGGTGGTGGTGACCGTGGCGCAGCCCGGCGCCGCCCCCACGGAACTGGAAACCCAGGTGACGCGCCGCGTCGAGGACGCGCTCGCGGGTCTGGGCGACGTCAAGCGCCTGAGTTCCACCGTGGTGGACGGCGCCTCGACCACGGTCGTCGAGTTCGTGCTCGGCATGGATATCGACCGCGCGACCAACGACGTGCGCAACAAGGTCGCCCAGATCCGTTCCGACCTGCCCGCGGGCATTCGGGAACCCGTGGTCACGCGCGTGGAGGCGACGGGCGGCGCGGTGCTCACCTACAGCGTCGGTGCGCCACGATTGTCGGACGAGCAATTGTCGTGGTTCGTCGACGACACGGTGGCCAAGGCCCTGCTGTCGGTCTCCGGCGTGGCGCAGGTCAACCGCGTGGGCGGGGTCAACCGCGAGATCCGCATCGCCCTCGACCCCGAGCGGCTGAATGCGCTGGGCATCACCGCCAGCCAGGTCAGCGAGCAGCTTCGCGCGCAGAACATCGACCTGCCCGGCGGGCGCGCCACCATCGGCGCGGAGGAGCAATCCATCCGCACCCTGGGCTCGGCCCCTTCGGTCGCGGCGCTGCGCGACCGGCCGATCATCCTGGCGGGCGGACGCACCGCGCGGCTTGGCGACATCGCGCAGGTGAGCGACGCCACCGCCGAGGTCCGCACCGCGGCACGGCTCAACGGCGAGGCGGTGATCGGCTTCGAGGTGACGCGCACCCGCGGCAGTTCCGAGATGCGCGTGGCCGCCGGCGTCGAGGCGCGCATCGCAGCACTGCAGGCCGCCCATCCCGGCATCACCTTCAACAAGGTGACGAGCACGGTGCAGTTCGTGCTGGCCGGATTCTACGGCGCGCTGGAGGCGCTGGCGATCGGCGCCGGCCTCGCGGTGTTCGTCGTGTGGCTGTTCCTGCGCGACTGGCGTGCCACCGGCATCACCGCGCTGGCCATGCCGCTGTCGCTGATCCCGACATTTTTCGTGATGAAGTGGCTGGGCTTCTCGCTCAACAACGTCACGCTGCTCGGCCTGACGCTGGTGGTGGGTGTCCTCGTCGATGATGCGATCGTCGAGATCGAGAACATCGTCCGCCACCTGAACGAACGCCGCGACGGGGACGTGCGCGAAGCGGCACTCGATGCTTCTGCCGAGATCGGCCTGGCGGTGGTGGCCACCACCGCGACCATCCTGGCGGTGTTCGTGCCCGTCGCGTTCATGCCGGGCATCCCGGGGCAGTTCTTCCGCCAGTTCGGCCTGACGGTCGCAACCGCGGTGTTCTTCTCGTTGGTGGTGGCGCGGCTGCTCACGCCGCTGATGGGCGCCTACCTGCTCAAGCCGGGCCGACACCAGGTGAAGGAGGTGGGGGAGGGGCTTGTTGGCCGCGCCTATCTCGGCCTGCTTGCCTGGTGCATGCGCCACCGCTGGGTGACGCTCGGCGGCGCCACGGCCTTTCTCGCCGCCTCCATCGCCCTGATCCCTCTCATCCCGCAGGACTTCGTGCCGGCTGCGGATCGCGGCCGCGCGGCGCTGTCCATCGAACTGGCGCCCGGCTCGACGCTCGAACAGACCGAAGCGGTGGTGCAGGAAGCAACACGCATCCTGCTGGCGCGTCCCGAGGTGGAATCCGTGTTCGCGTCGCTCGGCACGCGCAATACCGGCGGGCAGGGCGGCCCCGCGCTCGGCAATACCACGCGCGAGGGCGAGCCGCGCATGGCGAACCTCATCGTCACGCTGGTTCCGCGGAGCCAACGCAGCCTGCGCCAGCAGCAGGTGGAGGCCGCCGTGAGGCCCCTGCTTGAGCGCCTGCCGGGTGCCCGCGTGCGCTTCGGCGCCGACGGCCAGAGCGGTGCCAAGATGACGGTCACGCTGGTGGGCGAGGATGCCGCGGCACTCTCGGCCACGGCGCGCGAACTGGAACGCCAGATGCGCACAATCCCGCAACTGGCCGGTGCACGCTCCACCGCTTCCCTCGCGCGCCCCGAATTGCAGATCATGCTGCGCGAGGAACGCGCGGCCGAACTCGGTGTCTCGCCCGCCGCCGTGGCGGTCACCGCGCGCATCGCCACCACCGGCGATGTCGACCAGAACCTCGCGCGCTTCAACCTCGTGGACCGGCAGGTGCCGATCCGCGTCATGCTCGCCGAGAGCGCGCGCGGCAATCTCGATGCCCTGCGCTCGCTGCGTGTCGAGGGTCGCCCCGGTATCGTCGTGCCGCTCGAGACGGTAGCGGAAATCCGCCACGGTGCCGGCCCCGCGCAGATCGACCGCCTCGACCGTGTGCGCCGGGCGACGGTGGAGGCGGAACTGGGCGGCATGCCGCTGGGCGAGGCGGGCCGCCTGGTCGCGGCACTGCCGGTGCTGAGCAACCTGCCGCCCGGCGTGCGGGAGCGCAGCAGCGGCGACAGCGAAGTGATGGCGGAATTGTTCGCCGGCTTCGCCATCGCGCTCGCGACCGGGGTCGGGCTTGTCTATCTCGTGCTGGTGCTGCTGTTCGGCGGGTTCCTGCAGCCGCTCACCATCATGTCGGCGCTGCCGTTGTCGCTCGGCGGCGCGCTGATGGGGCTGCTCATCGCGCAGAAGGCGCTGGGTATTTCCGCGGTGATCGGCGTGCTGATGCTGATGGGCATCGTCGCCAAGAACTCGATCCTGCTGGTGGAATACGCGATCGAGGCGCAGCGCGCGGGCATGCCGCGTGCCGTGGCGCTGATGCAGGCGGCCCGCAAGCGCGCGCGGCCCATCGTGATGACCACCATCGCCATGACCGCCGGCATGGCGCATATCGCGACCGGGATCGGCGCGGACAGCGAATTTCGTGCGCCGATGGCGCTGGTCGTGATCGGCGGGCTGATCACCTCCACCCTGCTCAGCCTGGTGGTGGTGCCGGTGGTCTATGGCGTGATGGACGACCTGGAGGGCTGGCTGGCGCGCCGCCGCGGGCGGCCACGCGAGGCCACCGTGCCGCGCGCCGCGGAGTGATGCCGCGTGGTCACAACGGCCAGACGACCATCAGCATCGGCACCGCCACCGCAACCACGATGACCTCCAGCGGCAGTCCGAGCCGCCAGTAATCCCCGAAGCGGAACCCGCCGGGCCCCAGGATCAGCGTGTTGTTCTGGTGCCCGATCGGCGTGAGGAAGGCGCAGGATGCGCCGATCGCGACCGCCATCAGGAAGGCATCGGGTGCCGCGCCGAGTTCGGCGGCGGTGCGTATGGCGATGGGGCACATCACCGCCGCCGTGGCCGCGTTGTTCATGAAATCCGACAGGGTCATGGTGACGACCAGGATCAGCGCCAGCGCCACCACCGCCTGGCCGCCGGCCAGCCCTGCGATCAGTGACCGCGCGAGCACATCGGCAGCCCCGGTGGTGGCCATCGCATCCGCCACCGGCATCAGCGCGCCCAGCAGCACGATCACCGGCCAGTCCACCGCCGCATAGGCGCGCCGCAACGGCACAACGCCGCTGATCATGGCCGCCAGCACCCCGCCCACGAAGGCGAGCGCCGTGGGCAGCACCCCGCTCGCCGCCACGATGATGGAGGCGGCCATGATGCCCGCGGCGGTCAGCGCGCGGCGCCGGTCGGGGATCAGCAGCGGCCGTTCCGCCAGCGGCACGCAGCCGGCATAGGCCGCGAAATCCGCCACCGCCTCCGGCGCGCCCTGCATGAGGAGGACATCGCCGGCGGCGATCGGCATGCTGCGCAGGCGCGACATCGCACGCCGCCCCTGGCGCGAGATGGCGAGCAGGTTGATGCCGAACCGCGTGCGCAGGCGCAGATACGCGGCCGAGCGCCCGACCACCTCCGCACCGGGCAGGACCGCGAGTTCGATGAGTGCGACCTGCTCCGAGCGGATCGCCCCCGCGCGCGGTGCCTCGGGGACCTCGCCCTCCGTGCCCTCGGTGGCGACGTCCTCCTCCAGCCTGAGGCCGAGCGTGCCCAGCGCATCGGCCAGCGCCTTCGGCTCCGCCTCGATCACCAGGATGTCGCCTTCCTGCACGCGCCGGAACGGGCTGGGCGCGGGGATGCGCGCCTCGTTGCGCACCAGGCCGATCACCTGCGCCTCGGCGGCGCTCAGGCGCTGTTCGACCTCGCGCAGTTCCAGGCCGGCGGCGTCACTGTCCTTGCCGACCCGCGCCTCGGTCAGATAGGTGGCGGTCTCGAAATCCTCGGTGCTGGTGCGCTCGCGCTTGGGCACCAGCCAGCGGGCAAACAGCGCGACGAACACGAGCCCCGATGCCGCCACCACCGCACCGACCGGCGTGAAGTCGAACATCGCGAAGCTCGCGCCGAGTTCGCCCGCGCGGAAGCCTGAGACGATGAGATTGGGCGGCGTGCCGATCATGGTCGTCATGCCGCCCAGGATCGAGCCGAAGGCGAGTGGCATCAGCACCTGGCCCGCCGGCCGGCCATCGCGCTGCGCCATGCGGATGGCCAGCGGCATGAGCAGCGCCAGCGCGCCGACATTGTTCATGAAGGCCGAGAGCAGCGCCGCCAGGCCCGCCAGCGCCGCGGTGGCCGGCCAGCCCTCACCGAAGCGCGACCCCGGCGCGGGCAGCACCGCGCGTGCCAGCGCATCCACCGCGCCGGAGATCTGCAGCGTGCTGCTCAGGATCAGCACGGCAGCGACCGTGATGACGGCCGGATGCCCGAAGCCGCTGAACGCCCGTTCTGCCGGCACCAGCCCCGCGACGGCGCAGGCAAGCAGCGCGCCGACGGCCACCATGTCGTGCCGCCAGCGCCCCCACAGGAACAGGGCGATGGCGCAACCGAGGATGGCCAGCAGCGCGACCTGGTCAGTCTCCATGCGTCATCTCCAGAGTGTGTCCGCAGGGATGGTCACGCGCGCAGGATGGCACGGTCCGCCGTTTCAGTGGGCCCCGACCCGGCGCGCCATGGCGCCTCAGGGTGCCGGCTGTGCGGCGCGAAACCAGTCGCCGATCTGTGTCGATGTCGCGAAGGCGACCTGCGGGTGGCGCGCCAGTTCCTCCATCGCCGCCTGGAACGACTCCATCCGGTGTGCCACGCCGATGACGTGCGGATGCAGTGCGATGGTCATCACCCGCGTGCGGTCGAACCCCGTGCGTGCGAAATACGCCATGGCATCGCGGATGCGCCCCGCCAGCGCGCAGGATGCCTGGTTCGCCACCACGTAGACGGGCACGTCGTTGAGTTCGACCGTATAGGGCAGGGCGACCATCGGCCCCTCGGCGGTGCTCATCCAGACGGGTTCGTCATCCACCAGCCAGTCGTGCAGCAGATCGACACCGTGGCGCAGCAGAAGTTCGGGCGTGTCGGCCTTTTCGCTCAGCCCAGGACCGAGCCAGGCGCGCACCGGCTGGCCGGAGAAGCGCCGCATGATGTCGAGGCTGTCGCGCACCCAGGCCTCGTCGTCCTCGACGGTCGCCAGCGCCTTCTGGAACAGCCCATGGCCCACGAAATCCCATTCCGCCTTCAGCATCGCTTCCGCCAGGCGCGGATAGTGCGTGCAGATCTGCGCGTTCGAGAGGTTGGAGGCTCGGATCCCGAGCGCCGCGCACAGGTCGAGCAGCCGCTTCATCCCCACGCGCAGCCCGTATTCCACCCAGGTGAAGTTGGGCACGTCCGGCACGGCGCGGATGCCGTGCGGCGGCGGCAGGATCGCACGCGGCATCGGCTGGTCGAACGGCCAGTATTCGACATTGATGGCGAGGTTCACGACCACCCGCTTGCCCTCGAAGGGTGGCAGCGGCGGGGTATCGCCCGCGAGCCGGAATGGGATGCGCGGATTGGGGGTCGGCATGGCGATGCTCCGGCGGATGAGGCTGCCAGGGAAGACCGGAACCGCGCCCGGCGTCGAGGGCCACGCCGCGCCCGCCATCCCGCAGCGCCGCCTGGAGCCGCTTCCGTTCGCCACGGCTCACGGCAACGTCTCCAGCCGATTGTTTTCACGAGCATCTTCACCCGATCAGGTGACTCCATCTGATCGGGATCTGCTCTAGCGGCAGGATAGGACCCGGATGTCGTAGACGGGATGTTCGAGCATGCTCACGCCCGGCGCATTGGCGAACATCCATCCGCGGAAAGCGGGCGGACTGCCCGGTGCGGCGCGGCTGTCGGTGATCTCCATCCAGGCGGAGGCGTCGGGCACCTCGTCAGGTCCGCGGCCCAGGCAGGCCCGAAGTGCGATGGTCAGGGACCCGAAGGTCGCGGACTCACCAACGCGGGCTTCCAGGATGGTGAGGCGTGCCGTCACCTTGTCGAGCGCCTGCAGCCGCGCGCTGCGCATCGGCACCCAATCCTGCGCGGTGGCCGGCGTGGTGTTCAGCCCCAGCCCCAAACCAAGCAGTAGCGCGACCACCCATGCGCGGCGCATCAAGGACCGCGCTTCGGGCTCTCGAGCCCCTCCACCATGTCGCGCAGGATGTGCCGCATGGCCTGCTCGTCCACGCCCATCAGAACGCCATCCTCGAAGGCGTCCTGCAGGACCTGGCGCGCCTCGGCATAATTATCGGCGAGCATCTTGAGTTTCTCGCGGCACGCGAGCGGCTTGCCGTCCGAACCGGGCCATGCGGCGGGAAGGGCAGGGGCGGCCGCGCGCGGGGTCATTGTGCAGGCTGTGGCGCCGGGGTTTCCGCCGCGCGCGGCTGGTTCAACTCGGTCACCGAGAAGATGAACCGGCCCAGCAGGCTCTCCAGGCTGACGGCGCTTTGCGTGATGGTGATCTCCTGCCCGTTGGCCAGGAAAGTCTGGGCGCCGCCGGGCACCAGCGCGACGTACTTGCCGCCAAGCAGGCTTTCGCTCTGGATCTCGGCCGAGGTGTCGGTCGGCAGGCGCAGCCCGGCATCGACGCGCAGGGTGAGCACCGCGAGGAAGGTCTCGGGGTCGATGCGCTGCGACGCCACCTGGCCGATCTTGACGCCGGCAAGGCGCACATCGGCGCCGGCGTTCAGCCCGTCGATCCGGTCGAAGCGTGCGGTCAGGGAAATCCCCGGCCCGCTGGTCAGCGACCTGCCACTGCCGCTGACGGCATAGAGGATGAACAGGCCGGCGGTCATGATGACGACGGCGCCGGTGAGCAATTCTGCGATGCTGCGCTTATGCATGATGGGGGATGTCGGGGCTCAGCGCCCCGGCGTCCAGGCCTCGTAGTCGCCGGCGGTGACCGGGCGCTGGCCGCCGCGGGCATCGTGGCCGACCGGATGCCAGGCTTGCGGTGTGCCCGTGAGGTTCGGCAGGTGGTCCTTCTGCCAGGGGCGCCGCGGCGCATCCTCGGGCAGCGGCGCCTGGGTCGTATGGTGCAGCCAGCCCCACCATTCCGGCGGCACCGAGGATGCCTCGACCGCGCCCGCATACAGGACGCGGCGCAGCCTGCGGCCATAGGCATCGTGCCGGGCGCGCGCCTCCCAATAGGTGTTGCCGAAACTGTCCTGGCCGATACGGCGGCTGGTCATGCGAATAAACAGGCTGTCGAGGGCCGGCATGGGTGCGTCCTTTGGGGAACCCTGAGGCGTTGTGATGCCACAGCGGGCGTCCCGGCGCAAAGCGCAGTCTATCCACAGGATATTGGGGGTGCGGACGCGATTCGACACAAGATACGCCTTCCGCCCCCGGCCTTGCCCGGCTAGCCTAGGTCTCATGGCGGGTATCCTTGGCACGGTCTGGGACGGCATGGCATTGCGGCGGCACAGGATCGGTGCCGATCCGGATGCTGCGCCGCGCGCGATCGCCCTGCCGGCCGCCTGGGAAGATGCCGCTGCGGCCGCCATTTCGGCGTTGGCGCCCGGGACCGGCCCGGTGGCGCTGCCGAGCCTGGCCGAAGGCTGGATCCGCCGCGTCACCGCGCGCGGTCGTCGCCTTGGCCTGATCGAAACGCCCGAGGAGGCCGATGACCTCGCCGCCGGCCTGCGCGGATTGCTTGTGACCCGTCGCGGTGCGCCAGGGATGGAAGTCTGGCGGGATCGCAAGGATGAAGCGCGCTTCGTGCTCAACCTGCCCGCCTTCCTTGATGCCGATGGCGGCTTCGACGCCTCAGGGTATATGCAGGCTGTCGCCCTCGGGGTGCGGCTGCTCGATATCATGGGTCATGGCCGGGCGCCGCGCCTGCGTCTCGGTTTCGCCGACCTTGCCGGGCTGCTGGCCGGGTTCCGGCTGGCCTATGGCAGTGCTCCGGCCCAGGCGGTCGCAGCCGCCGTCGCTGCCCTCACGCGCGGCGCGGCGGAGGCGGAATCCGGGCGCCTTGCCGCCCGCCACGGCGCGCTGCATCCGGTGGCATTGATCTGGCCTGAACCGCCGGCCGAAACCGTGGTGCCCGGCCTGGCCGAAGCCGCGCGCGCTGCGCTTGACGCCGCCGCGGCCTCGCCGGGGTTGCGCCATGAAGGTTGTGTCGCCCTGGCGCCGGCGGATGCGGTGGAAGCCCTGCTGGGCGCCGAGAGTGCGGGCCTCGCCCCGGCGGCGAGCCCCTTCCAGCCGGCGCGCGACGAGGCCGGGCGCCCCGTGTTGCGGCCTACGCGGGCGGCGGAACGTGCCGGTGGTGATGCGGCGGTTCTGCTTGCTGCGCCGCCGCCTGGGGCGCGCGCGGCGATGGAAGCGGCGGTCGTGCCCTTCCTGGACGCGGCGCCACCCGCACCACTGGCCGCCGCTGCGGCGCCGCAAGCGCCCCGCCGTGCGCCGCCGCGGCCGGTCGCAACGGCCCCGGCTCGAACCTGGCGCGTGGCGATCGGCGGCGCGCGGGTGGCACTGCGCGCCACCGAGGATGGAACCGGGCGGCCCTGCGAGATCTCGTTCAGCCTGCCGCGCGAAGGCGCCGCCGTGCGCGCTTTGCTGGAAGCGGTTGCCCAGGCGGTGTCGCTCGGCCTGTCGCATGGCGTGCCATTGGCGGACTTCGTCGATGCCTATGCCTATAGCCCGGGTTTGGGGGGGCAGGTGGAAGGGGATGCACAGATCCGGCGGGCGACCTCCGTGCTCGACTGGGCGTTCCGGCGCCTCGCGCTTGACTATCTGAGCCGCGGCGACTTGCCGGACCCGGCGCTGCAGGAGGCACCGGCGGATGACGCCGGCGCGCAACCGCCGCTGCTGCCGCTCGACCTGCCGGCGCAACCCGCGCCGCGCCGCGGCCGCCCCTGGCGCCATGCCGCCTGACGGCGGCATCTTTCGACAACCGACATACAAGGAGATCGTGGATGGCCGGACGCATCGAGCAGCGGCTGAAGGACCTCGGCATCGCGCTGCCCACCCCCCCTGCACCGATTGCCAACTACCTGCCCTATGTCGTGACGGGAAAGTTGGTGGTGATTTCGGGCCAGATCCCGCTCCAGGACGGGGCGGTGGCCTTCACGGGCAAGGTGAGCGTGGATGTCACGCCGGAGCAGGCACGCGACGCCGCGCGGCTGTGCTTCGTCAATCTGCTGGCACAGCTGAAGGCGGCGGCGGGGGGGATCTCGATCGAGTGGTAAGGGTGGTGCGGCTGGGCGGCTTCATCGCGGCCCCGGCGGCCTTCACGGCACATGCCGGCGTGATGAACGGAGCCTCTGACCTGGCTGTCGAGGTGTTCGGTGATGCCGGCCGGCATGCGCGTTCCACGATTGGCGTGCCGTCGTTGCCGGCGGATGCCTCGGTCGAGGTCGAGGGGATGTTCGAGCTCTCTTGAGCAACTGTTTCCCGCGAACTGTATCAGAAATGCGTCGTAGAGTCCTTGATTTCCGTGGCGGCGGGATGGCGATGCCGCCACGGGAGAGTGTGGCGTGAATGTCGCACCCCTGGGTTGAGTTCTTGTGGCCTATTGCAATGGATGATCAAGAAAGAGTTAACTTCGCGCAGGGATAGTGATGGCCGGGTGTTTATCGCCGATGACGGGAGCCTCCCGCGGCGAGCCATCACCGTTCCGGACGCGCATAGGTTGTCTCTATCGGGGTTCTCTCGCCATGGCTCTCGGAATTATCGCGATGCTGTTTGGCCTCGGCGCCGCAAGCGTCGGCGCCTATGTGGGGTTCGTGATGACCGGCCTGCTGGTCACGATGCCGGCCGGACTGCCCCCGGTGTCGCCTGAGACGGCAGCGATGTTCATGTTCGTCTGCGGCGCCGTGACGATGATGCTCGGCGCGATGAGCATCTATCGCTCGGAAGAGGAATAGGCCGTCGCCCCTTCCGGCGCATCGCATTTGTGCTTCCATCGCCGGTCGCCTGGGCAAGGCGATTGTATGCTTTGGCACGGGATACGCCCCGCGCCCCACTCCGGCGCGGCCTCATGGATCCGGCGTCGTGCCTCGGTGACCTGATCAGGGCCAGCGCGGTGCGCGCTGGCAGGCGGGCAGCCAGCCGCCAATCAATGGCGACGGTCATTTGGCGTGGCCTGTTGCATCGGCCATCGGCGCACCGACATCCCTGCGATGCCTGACGGATCGCGATCGCTCACCTTCGGACTGCACGCGCGCATCGCGGACATTCCGGCCGCCGAGTGGGACGCATGCGCCGGAACGGACAATCCTTTCGTCAGCCACGCTTTCCTCTCGGCGCTCGAGGATAGCGGCAGCGCCACCGCGGAACGCGGATGGCTGCCGCAGCACGCGGCGCTGCGCGACGAGGCCGGGCGCCTCGTGGCCTGCGCGCCCTGTTATGCGAAATCCCATTCGCAGGGCGAGTACGTGTTCGACCATGGCTGGGCCGATGCCATCGAACGCGCCGGCGGGCAGTACTACCCGAAGCTGCAGGTGGCGGTGCCGTTCAGCCCGGTGCCCGGCCCGCGCCTGCTGCTGCATCCCGAAGCCGGCGTGCCGCACAGTGCCCTGGCGCAGGCCCTGGTCCAGGGGTGCGAGGCGGTCGGTGCCTCCTCGATCCACGCCACCTTCTGCACGGAGGGCGAGTGGTCGGCCCTCGGCGAGATCGGCTGGCTGCAGCGCATCGGCACGCAGTTCCATTGGTCCAACCCCGGCTATGGCAGCTTCGAGGATTTCCTGGGCGCGCTGGCCTCGCGCAAGCGCAAGGCGCTGCGGCGCGAGCGGCGCGATGTGCAGGCCAGCGGGCTGACATTGCGCTGCCTGCGCGGGGCCGAGATCACGCCGCGCCACTGGGACGCCTTCAACCGCTTCTACCGCGCGACCACCGACAAGAAATGGGGCCGCAGCGCCTATCTGACCAAGCGCTTCTGGCCCCTGCTGGGCGAGCGCCTGGGCGATGCCGTGGTGCTGATGGTGGCAGAACAGGAAGGCGAACCGGTCGCCGCCGCGCTGAACCTGGTGGGCCGGGATGCGATCTATGGCCGCAACTGGGGTGCGGTGGTCGATGTGCCTTTCCTGCACTTCGAACTCTGCTACTACATGGCGATGGACTTCGCGATTGCGCATGGCATCCCGCGCGTGGAAGCCGGCGCGCAGGGCGAGCACAAGATCCAGCGCGGCTATCTGCCGGTGCCGACCTTCTCGGCGCATTGGATCGCGCATCGCGGGCTGTCGCGTGCGGTGGGGGATTTCCTCGAACGCGAGCGCCCGGCCATGCGGCGGGAGATGGACATGCTGGCCACCCTCTCGCCCTTCCGTCGCGACGACGAGGCATGACTTGAGCCACGGTCGGCGCTGCGTGGCGGCCGCATGCCCAGCGCCACGCCGGTCTGGGCGCCGTGCCGACGGCCATGCGATGGACGCGCGATGATCCCCGGCGTTTCGCCGGCCTTGCCGACGCCGACGCCGACGCCGACGTCGGCGCTCACCGCGCTGGCGCGCACGGCACCCGGGCGAATCGCGGTGATCGACCGCGGCCGGCCCGTGACCTATGCAGCCCTTGAGCAGGGCTCGCGCCGCCTGGCCGCCTGGCTGGCCCGGCAGGGCGTGGCACCTGGCGACCTTTTGGGCCTGACGCTGCGCGACGAGCTGGCGCACCTGATGGCGACGCTCGCGCTGCTGCGCCTGGGCTGCGACCAGGTGACGCTGCCGCGCCGCGACCCCATGCCGATGCGCGCGGCGCTCGCCGCACGGCTGCGCGTCGGCGCCGTGCTGGGCGAGGATCCATCCGATGCGCTGGCGGGCATCACGCTGCTGGTCCCCGACCTCGATCGGGTCATCCACGATGCCGGCCACGATTCGCAGGCCTTGCCGGCGGCGGCCGCGGCCAGCGGCGGCATGATCTTCGCGAGTTCCGGCACCACCGGTCGTCCCAAGCTGGTGCGCATGACAGAGCGCGTGCTGGCTGCGCAATCCGCGCTGACCGCCGGGATCGGCGCCGTGCGGCATCGTCTCGCCACCAATGAATTCGCCAATGGCAAGCGCCTGCAACTGCAGACCCTGTGCGTCGGCGGCACCGAGGTGCTGGCCAACAATGGTGGCGGGGAGGACCTGCCCGGAACCTGCGCGGCCTTCGGGGTCGAGCGGCTGAACCTGGCGCCGCAGCGCGCCGCGCGGCTGCTGGAGGACCTCGACCGCCCGGGCGCGCCGCCCTGGCCACGGACGACCTCCATCATGATCAGTGGCGGCATGGTGCCCGGCCCGCTGCGCGCCGGGCTGCAGGCGCGCGCGACGCGCGACATCCTCGTCAGCTACGGCTGCACCGAGGCCGGCGGCATGGCCATTGCCGGGCCCGACGACCACGCGCTGCACCCCGACACCGTCGGCCCCGCCTATCCGACCGTGGCGGTCGAGGTGGTCGATGATGACGGCCGCGCCCTGCCGGTGGGCGAATGCGGCCATGTCCGCGTGCGCAGCGGTGCCTGCGTCGATGGCTATCTCGATGACCCGGCGGCCACCGCGCGCGCCTTCCGCGACGGCTGGTTCCACCCCGGCGATGCCGGCCACTTCACGCGCGAAGGCGCGCTGATCCTGGCCGGGCGCAGCGACGACATGATGAACCTCGGCACCATCAAGATATTCCCAGCCGAGATCGAAGCCGTGGTGCAGGGCTTCCCCGGCCTCGTGGAATGCGCGGCCTTTCCGCTGCGTTCGCCCGCGCTGGGCGACATCCCGATGCTTGCGGTTGTCGCACGGGAGGGCTTCGACGAAGCGGCGCTGCACGCCCATGCGCGCGCGCGGCTGGGCGTGAGGGCGCCGCGCAAGGTGGTCGTGGTGCCGGCGTTGCCGCGCAATGCGCTGGGCAAGATCCTGCGGCGTGACCTGCCGGACCTGGTGGCCGGCGCGGCGTTGCCTGGTGCTGCCGACGCACCGTGACGGATAACGGCGGACGCGCCGGCGCCCTGCCTTGCTGCCGCGCCATGCCGCGGGCGATGATGGATCGATGCCGAACACGACCGCATCTTTGCCCGGCGCACACGATGTGGCGTGCCCGCCATCGGTGACGGGTGCGATCGCGGCGCATGCGCGCATGACGCCCCAGCGCATCGCCGTGATCGATCGCGGCCGGCATGTCACCTACGCCGGGTTGGAGCATGCCAGCGCCCGCGTCGCGGCCTGGCTGCTGGATCAGGGGGTCGCGCCGGGTGACATGGTCGGGCTCACGCTGCGCGACGAGTTCGCGCACCTGTTGGTCTCGCTGGCGCTGCTACGCCTGGGTTGCCGGCAATGCACGCTGGCGAGCCGGGACCCTCCGGCGATGCGCGGCGCGATGGCCGCGCGGCTTGGCGCCGTTCTGGTGGTGGGGGACAGCGCGGCGGATGCGCTTCCGTGCGCGGGGCTGCTGCTGCCGGACATGGCCGCGGAACTGCGCGATGATGCACCGGGCCCAGCGCGCCTGCCTGTCGTCGCGCCGGGCGCGGGCAGCCTCATCGTCACGAGTTCGGGCACCACCGGGCGACCCAAACTGGTGGCGGTGAGCGAAGCCGCGCTGGCGCGGCAGGCCGCGATGACCGCGCGCCTCGGCCTCGTGCGCTACCGCACCGTCTCCAACGAGTTCGACACCGCCAAGCGGCTGCAATTCCATACCCTCGCCTCGGGCGGTACCGAGGTGCTGGCGAACAACGGCGCGGCGGCGTCCATCGCCGAGGTCTGCGCGCGCTTCGCCGTGCAGCGGCTCAACATCGCGCCGGTCAAGGCGGGCCTGCTGCTGGCCGAGGTGGCGCGTCCCGGTGCGCTACCCTGGCCGGCGGGCACCGCGATCACGCTCGCCGGTGGTCCGGTGTCGCGGGCGCTGCGCCAGGCCCTGGCCTGCGCGCTGAGGGCCGAGGTCTGCGTGCTCTATGGCACCAGTGAGACCGGACCTGTCAGCATCGCCGAGCCTGCCCACCACGCGCTGCACCCCGACACCGTTGGCATGGCCATGCCCGGCCTTGGGGTGGAGGTGGTCGGCGATGACGGGAGCGTCCTGCCGGCATGGCGAGCGCGGCCACATCCGCATCCGCAGCCCGGCGGCGAGCATTGGCTACCTCGATGACGACGAAGCGACCGGCAGGGCGTTCCGCGCCGGGTGGTTCCATCCCGGCGATGTCGGTCACCTGACGCCGGAGGGCGCCCTCGTGCTGGCAGGGCGCAGCGACGAGATGATGAACCTTGGCAGCCTCAAGATATTCCCTGCCGAGATCGAGGTGGCGGCCGAGGGTTTCCCCGGTGTGGTCGAACACGCCGCCTTTGCCCGGCATGCGCCCGCGCTGGGCGATATCCCGATGCTCGCGGTGGTCGCGTCCGCGCCGTTCGACGCCGCGGCGCTGCTGGCGCATTGCCGCGCGCGGCTCGGGGTGCGCGCGCCGCGCAAGGTCGTGGTGGTGGCGAGCCTGCCCCGCAACGCCAGGGGCAAGGTCATCCGGCGGGCATTGGCGGATCTCCCTGAAGCCGCCGCAATCCCGGCTTGATGGCACGCCGGCCTTCCAGCACCTTCCCCCGCATGTGCCAACGGAAACCTCGATGGTGATGAGCCAGCCACCGGCGCCTGTGCCGACGATCATCGCGACGATCGAGGACATGGCGCGTCGAACGCCCGGCCATCCTGCACTGATCAGGGATGGGGTGCCGGTCGGGTATGCCGAGCTTGCGCGCCTCGTGCGTGCGCTGGACGCCTGGCTCGCGCGCGAAGGCATCGAGCGGGGCGATACGGTCGGCATCACGCTGCGCGACGAGTGGCTCAATATCCTGGTCTCCCTCGCACTGCTGCGCCGCGGCGCGAGGCAGGTGTCGCTCCCTCCGCGCGACCCGGCCTTGCTGCGCGCGGACCTGGCGCGGCGCCTCGGCCTGGTGGCGGTGGTCGGCACGGCCCCGGGTGATGCGGTGGGTGATGCGCCCCTGCTGGTGCCGGACCTCGAAGCCGCATCGCTTGCCGCGGCACGCGACGGCGGCGCGGACGGGCCGGCGCCGGGACCCGGGCGGCGAGATCGTCTTCTTCACCTCCGGCACCACCGGACGGCCGCGTCTGATGGTGGTGAGCGAGCCGATGCTGGTCTCGCAGGGGCGTCACCTCTCGGGCTATGGCCTCATCATGCACCGGCAGATGTCCTACGACGGGAACCACGCCAAGCGGCTGACGCTGCGCAGCCTGGGCACCGGCGGGACCGAGATCCTGTCAGGCAGCCTGCGCGAGGACGGGCTGGTCGGGCTCGTCGCGCGCTTCGGCGTGCAGCGCGTGCACCTCTCGCCGCAGCGCGCCGAGGCGCTGCTGGAGGAGGATGGCGGCCGCGCCGCCGCCGCCTGGCCGTCCGTCGCCTGCGTGTTCACCACCGGCGCACGTATCCCCCAGGCCTTCCGCCGGCGCTTCCAGGCCGCGCTGCGCACCGCCCTGCATGTGCAGTACGGCACCACCGAGTTCGGCACCGCGAGCATCGCCGGCCCCGACGACCACGAGGTGCACCCCGATGCCGCCGGCCCCCTGCTGCCGGGCGTCGAGGTCGAGGTGCTGGACGATGCAGGCCGGGCGCTGCCGCCGGGCGAGCAAGGTGTCTTGCGCTTCCGTCGCCCCGAAGGCGTGGTCGCGGGCTATATCGATGACCCGGAGGCGACGGCGCGGGCCTTCCGCGACGGTTGGTTCCATCCCGGCGATGTCGGGCAATTGACGCCGTCCGGCATGCTGCTGGTGGCCGGACGACAGGACGACATGATGAACCTGGGTGCGATCAAGATTTTCCCCGCCGAGATCGAGGCTGTGGCGGAGGGGTTCCCGGGCCTTCGCGAATGCGCCGCCTTCGCGCTGCGCTCGGCAAGCCATGGCGATATCCCCCTGCTGGCGGCGGCGGGCGATGAAGGCTTCGACAGCGCGGCGCTGCTCGCGCATTGCCGCGCGCGGCTCGGGCTGCGGGCGCCGCGCAAGGTGATCGAGCTGCCGGCGCTGCCGCGCAACGCCACCGGCAAGGTGCTGCGCCAGGACCTCGCCGCCCTGGCCGTGGTGGCGGCACCATGACGCGCCCGGTGGCGGAGCTGCGTCGGCTCGTGGCGCAGGCGGTGCGCGAAAACCCTGTCGCGATGGTCTCCGACCCCGCGCTGCTGGCACGGCTCGACAACCCGGCGATGGATTGCCGCTTCGACGAGCTGGGCTTCGATTCCCTGGCGCGGATGGAGTTGTGCATCTGGATGCAGCTCGAAGCCGGCATCGAGATCGGCGAGGCCGTGCTGCTCGACCATCCGAGCGTCAATGCCCTGGCGCGGCGCCTGGCGCAGACGCGCTGATGGATCTGCCCGCGGCGTTTTGGGCCTGCCGGACCGAGGCCGATTTCTACCGTGTGCAGATCGAGGCCGAGAACCGCATGGTGCCCGCCGAGGTCGAGGCGATCGCCGCCCTCGCCCCCGACCTGCCCGAGCCCGCACGGGCATGGGCGCGGCGCCTCGATGCCCTGATGCGCATCTCTTGCGCCCAGACGCAGCATTTCCGCTGCACCCATCTGGCCGCGGATGCCCTGTTCTACGAAGCCACGGACGATGCGCCGCGCGGCCTTGTGATCGGCCTGACCGGCGCGGCGATGCGGATGAACCTGCCGGTCCCGTTCTTTCTCCAGGCCCTGCCGCCCGGGCGCTGCGACATGCTGCTGCTGCGCGATTCGGCACGCGCATCCTTCCTGTGCGGCGTGCCCGGCTATGCCGCGGATGTGCCCGCGCTGGCCGAGCGCATCGCCGCCGATCTGCCGCTGGTGCGCTACCAGGATATTCGGTGCATCGGCACCAGCGCGGGCGGCGCGGCGGCGCTGTGGCTTGGCGCGCTGCTGCAGGCGCGGCGCGCGGTCAGCGTCGATGGATCGCATCCGGGCGCGCACGCCTTGCGGTTTCCGGCGCGCAAGCTGGAGGCCGGCGCCTTCGACCGGAGCTTCGCGGCGCCGCAGCCGGGAACGGCGGAACTGATCGTGGTGCATGGTGCCGACAACCGGCGCGACGCGATCCGCTCCCGCCTGCTGGCGATGAGCGTGCCGGGCGCGCGCGTCGTGAGTGTGGGTGGCGTCAGCGTGCATGGGGTGGTGGGGCCGTTGCTCACGGCGCGCGCGCTGGCGCCGTTCCTGGCCGAGGTGCTGATGGGCGAGGGGCAGGGCGCGGCGCTGCCCGACACCTGGTCGCCGCCCCGCTGAGCGGGGGGCGGTTCAGGGCGGTGGGATGGCCAGGCTCTCCCGGATGAAGCCGATCAGCGGCTCGACCAGCGCGCTGCGGCCTTCCGCATCCCCGAACACGCACATCTGTGCCGTGCCGCATTCCGGCAGCCCTGCACGTTCCTCGAGACCTGGCAGGAGGCCGCTGCGCCCGAGCACCGTTGCGGCGAAACCCGCCTGCGCCGCCGCTGCCACGCCAAGCAGCGAGGCCGAGGTGTAGAGCACCTCGAAGGCGATGCCCGCACGGGCCAGGGCGGCCAGCGCGCGGTCGCGGAACATGCAGCCCTGCGGGAGCATGGCAACCGGCAGGGCGCGCCCTTCCGGCGGTTCCCAGCCCGGGGCGGTGACCCAGACGATGGTTTCGGTGAACACCGGGACGGCCCTCGGTCTCGCCGTCCCGCCGCTTGCCCAGAACGAGGTCGAGCGCGCCCTCGGCCATCGCGGCGCGCAGGTCGTGGCTGCGCCCGACCTCGACCTCAAGCCGGACCTCCGGATAGGTCTGGGCGAAGCGCGTGAGCACCGGCGCGAGGTTGCGCGGGATGAAGTGGTCCGCGACGCCCAGGCGCAGCCGGCCCGCGACTGGCGGTGCGATCATGCGGCGCACCGCCTCGTCGTTCAGCGCCAGCATGCGCCTGGCATAGGCGAGCAGCGTCTCGCCCTCGCGCGTCAGGGTGACGCCGCGGCCACCGCGCTCCAGCACGCGCTTGCCCAGGATGTCTTCGAGGCGCTTCACTTTCAGGCTGATCGCCGATTGCGTGAGGCCGAGCGCCACCCCGGCCGCGGTGAATCCGCCGCGTTCGGCGACGGTCACGAAGCCGCGCAACAGGTCGAGGTCGAGGTCCGGGACACGCATGGCATGAGGGAATGTCATGCACAGCCTCGGGTCAATGAGGGCCGGGCATGAATAAAGGGCCGGACCCCGCACGGAGCCCGGCCCTGATGCACAACGTCGTGGCCCGCCCGGCCGGCAGGCCGGGGCGCCGTTCAGATTTCCTCGTCGCCGCCCCAGTCGCCGCCATCGTCGCCGGCGCCCCAGCCGTCATCGACCGGCGCGGCATCCTGGCCACCCCAGCCGGCATCGGCGGGTGCCTTCTCCTCGCCCGAACCAGCGGCGGAAGCGGGGTCGGTCCAGGGCGAGGAGGCCGGCGTGGCGTCGGCGCCACCAGTCTCGAAGGGCGAGGTGGCGGCCTGCGCGGACCCTCCGCCCATCGCCCCCATCAGCATGTTGCCGAGCAGCATGCCGCCCGCGACACCCGCCGCCGCGGCGGCCGCGGTGCCCAGGAAGCCCATCCCGCCGCGCGACTGCTGCGCCTGCAGTGCCTGCGCATTGTAGCCGGGCGGGTATTGCGGCTGCGGGCGCGGGGGCATCGGCGGGGGCATGGGCGGGCCCGCCTGGCGAGCGCCACCGAACAGCCCGCCGAACATGCCGCCGCCGCCCTGCGCGCTGGCCTGCGCTGTCGAGGCCTGGCCCTGGCGGCGCGCGTTCTCGACCTCCCATTCCAGCTGCTGGAGGCGGTTCTGCGCCTCGATCAGCGCCGCTTCCTGCACGAAGGCGGTCTGGGTGATGCGGTAGCGTGCCTCCGGGTGGCGGGCGAACAGGTCGTTGATCAGGCGGTCGGCCTCCGGGTCCACCGGCGGCAGCTTGGGCACCTGCGCCGGGCCGGCGGCGCCCCAGGGGCCACTGGGTGCCTGCGCGATGGGCGCCGAGCCGCTCATGCGCTCCACGAAGGCGGTGATGATCCGCCGTTCCTCGTCTGTCATAACCAAACCTCTCCCGACATGAGCCGGGGGCGCCGCCTGTTGCCGGCCCGCTCTCCCGATGCCGCGCGAGATGGCCCGCGCATGGCGCTGTTTCAATGAGCCGGCGGGAAGTTCAACCGGGTTGCGGCAGGCCCAGACGGCGCCATTCGATGGCCGGGCAGCGGTCCATCACCACCACGAGCCCCGCGTCACGCGCGCGCGCCGCCGCGGCCTCGTCCACCACGCCCAGCTGCAGCCAGACGGAACGCGCGCCCAGGCGGATGGCCTCGTCCACCACGGCGCCGGCTTCTGCGCTGCGGCGGAAGATGTCCACCATGTCGAGCGGGGCGGCCGCCGCCAGCGTCGGCACCGCGGCGATGCCGTGCACCGCGCGCCCGGCCAGGGTGGGGTTGACCGGCACGGCGTCGTAGCCGTGCTGGAGCAGGAAGCCGAACACGCCATGGCTCGGCCGGCCCGGCCGGTCGGAGGCACCGACCACGGCGATGCGGCGGGTGGCCAGCAGCAGCTCGCGGATATCCGCATCGGTCATCGCGGGCCGTCCGGCGCGGTGAGGAACTTCTGCATCAGTTCGAGGTCGAGCCAGCGGCCGAACTTGCGCCCGACCTCCCGCAGCACCGCGCCGCGCGCGAAGCCCAGGCGCTGGTGCAGGCGGATCGAGCCTTCATTCGCCGCGTCCACGCCCGCGATCATCACATGCTTGCCCAGCGCGCGCGCCGGCTCGAACAGCGCCGAAACCAGCGCGCCGCCGAGCCCCTGCCCGCGCGCATCGGCCCGCACATGCACGGAATGCTCCACGGTGTGGCGGAAGCCTGGCCAGGGACGGAACTCCCCGAAGGAGGCCACGCCCAGCACCTGCCCCGCCTGATCGGCCACCAGCACCGGGTATCCCGCGGCGCGGCGGGCGGCGAACCAGGCGGCGCGGTCCTGTTCGCTGAACGGGTCGTCGGCATAGATGGCGGTGGAGGTCGCGATCACCTCGTTGAAGATCGCGGTGATCGCCGGCAGGTCGGCCGGTGTCGCGTCGCGGATCGGCATCAGAATTCCTCGAGCAGCCTGCCGGCACCTTCCACCCGGTCCATCACGCCATTGGCGCGCAGCGCATGCCAGTAGGTGGCGGTGTTGATGGCGATGACCGGCTTGCCCAGCCACATCTCGGCCATGGCGGCCAGGCGCACCATCGAGAGGTTGGTGCCCACCTGCACGATGGCGTCCACGTCGTCGCCATCCAGGCGCTTGATGGCCTCCACGCATTGCGCGCGGCGTGACCTGCGCGATGGCGGTCCAGCTGCGGCATTGCAGCGCGATGTCGCGCACCACCGAGAAGCCCATGTCGCCGAAATACCGCGCGACCTCGCTGTTCATCGAGGGCCAGTAGGGCGAGAGCACCGCCAGGCGCTTCACCCCGCCATGCGCGTTCAGCGCCGCCGTGCAGGCATGGCTGCCCACCGAGATGTCGAGCCCCGAGACCTCCTTCACCTGGCGGATGAAGCGGTCGGCACCCTTCGCGCCATCGAAGAAGGTGACCGCCGACATGCCCATCACCAGGTAGTCCGGCTTGCAGGTCATCACGCTGCGCACCGCGTCCAGCGTGTTGGCGCCGATCAGCTCCGCCCCGGCGCGGAAGGTCTCGTTGCGAGACGGCATCGGCATTGGGCGTGAAGATGCGGCTGTAGTGGTTGGTCACCCCGGCCGGGCGCATCATGTCGAAATCCGGCTGCACCACGGTGTTGGTCGAGGGGCCGATGACGCCGAACAGACGGCGCCAGCCCAGAATGTCCCTGCCCACGGCACTTCCCCTTCGCGCTGCCTGCGCGGCGCAGCCTGCCACAGGCGCGGCCCCGCGCCAGCCCTTGCCTTCGCGCGCCGCGCGCGGGACCATCGGCGCGCTTCACGCAGGGAAAGACAGGCACCATGGAACGGTTCAGCACGACGCGCCGCGCGCTTCTCGCCGCCACACCGGCCCTGGTTGTGGGGGTGCCCGCCGGCGCGCAGGGCGCCTGGCCGGACCGCCCCGTGCGCTGGATCAATCCCGGTCCCGCCGGTGGGGCGGGCGACGTGCTTTCCCGCCTGGTCGGCGACCGTGTCTCGGCGCGCATCGGCCAGACCATCGTGGTCGAGAACCGGCCCGGCGCGGGCACCAATATCGGCATGACGGCGGTCGCGCGCGCCGCGCCGGATGGCTACACGCTCGGCCTCGCCTCCATCGCCTCCCATGCGGCGAACAAGTGGCTGCACGCCAACATGCCCTTCGACGCGGAGAAGGATTTCGCGCCGATCGGCATGATCGCGCTGGTGCCCAACATCGTGGTGGTGCCGCCGGGCAATCCCGCCGACGCACGTTGCAGGAATTCATCACCTGGGCGAAGGCGCTCGGCCGGCCGGTGAATTTCGGCTCGGTCGGCATCGGGTCCTCGCAGCATCTGGCGGCGGCGCAGTTCGGCCAGATCACCGGCATCGAGATCATCCACGCGCCCTACAACCAGGCCGGGCAGATGAACACCGACCTGATCGAGGGGCGCCTCGACGTGCTGTTCCAGTCCATCTCGGCCGTCACCGGCATGGCGCAGGCGGGGCGGATGCGCCCCATCGCGGTGAGCGGGCCCGAGCGCGTGCTGGCCTTCCCCGACCTGCCCACCATGCGCGAGCAGGGCGTGGACGTGACCACCACCGGCTGGTTCGGCCTATGCGCCCCCGCCGGCGTGCCCGAGCCCATCCTGGCCCGGCTGGACGAGGCGCTCTCGGCCTCGATGCAGGAACCCGAGCTGCGCCAGCGCATGAGTGCGGGCGGCGCCATCCCGCGGGTGATGGGCCGGGCGGACTTCGCCGCCTTCGCCGCCAGCGAGAGCGAGCGCATCGGCGCCATCATCCGCGCGACGGGCGCGCAGCGGAACTGAGCCTCAGCCCGCGGCGAAGGCGCGCCGCAGCGCGAGGCCGACCGGCACCATCCCCGGGATCACCTCGCGCGTGAACATCGCGACCTTGGCGAGGAAGGGGGCCAGGCCCTCCGGCGCCGCCGGTGCCGGGCCGAGCGCGGCGATCAGCCCCGGCGCCTGCGCTTGCGCCGCCGCCACCGCGCCATCGCGCGCCGCCGTGAGGTCGCCGCTGTCGAACAGCGGCGCGAGGCGCCCGGGCAGCGCCGCCAGGACATCCGGCCAATGCGCCAGGTGCAGATACAGGCTCGGCATCACCGCCGGGTCCGACAGCCCATGCCTGGCCGCCAGCGCGCGGGCCGTCGCGGCCATCGGCGCGGGCAGGTCGGCCAGGCGCGGCAGGGGCGGCGGCGGCGGCAGGGGCGCGCCGATCGGCGCGGTTGCCCGGCGCGCCCGCCGCCATGCCCTCCGCGCGCAGCCGCAGCGCCGTCGAGCACCGCGAGGTTGGTGAGGTTGCCGCGGTTGTAGGTCTCGATCAGCGCCACGACCTCCTCCGGCGCGGTGCCCTGCGCCATGGCCGGCAGCGCCACGCTGGCGGCGATGCGGTCCCGCGCGCCTGCCGCCGCACCGCTTTCCAGCGCGGGGCGCGCCTGCGCCCAGAGCCATTCCAGCATCCCCGGCAGGGCGGCGGCGTGGCGCCAGATCAGGTTGACCTGGCCGACGCCCACGCCCTGCCGCAGCCCGGCATAGATGGCGGCGATATCGGGGGAGGCGTCGGCCTCGCGGATCTCGGGCAGGCTCATCGCGGGGCACTCCAGGCGGCTTCGAGTTCGGCGCGCGTCATCAGGTCGGCGTATTTCTGGCCCATGTCGAACAGGTTCGCCTCATGCGGGGCGATGGCGCGGTCGCCGACGCAGTCGGTCACGCACACGGTGCGGAACTCGTGCTGCATCGAATCGACCACCGTGGCGCGCACGCAGCCCGAGGTGGTGCACCCCGCCACCGCCACCGTGTCCACCCGGCGGAAGGCAAGCCAGCCGGCCAGGCCGGTGTCGAAAAAGGCCGAGGCGCCGCGCTTGCGCAGCACGAATTCGCCCGGCGATGGGGGCCAGTTCCGGCACGATCTGCGACAGCGGGCTGGCCTCGGTCAGCTTGCGCAAGGATGGCGCCTTGAGCGTGAACACGCCGGCATCCGAGCCGTCATCGGCATAGACCACGCGGGTATGCGCGACCGGCCAGCCATGGCGCCGCGCGAAGGCGAGCAGCTTCACCGTCTGCGCGATGGCCGGGGCGATGTTGCCGCCGCCGAAATGCGCGGGGTCGCTGAAGCCCACGACGAAATCGACGATGACCAGCGCGGGCTTCTCGCCCAGCCCGGCGCGGTTGCCCATGCCCTGGCGGTGGTAGATGTCGGCCTCGGGGTGTCCGCTCATTTTGCATGTCCCTCAAACGGCGGGCGCCGCGCATCCGCGCGGCTTGCCTTCGCGCCATGGGCTGTGGCGTGGGGGGCGACGGGTGGGTTGGGCGCGGTCGCGCTGTGCGCTCCCGCCCGCGGCTGCGCCGCGTGCCGCGGAAATCCCTGTCCGCTCACGCCACCTGGTCCAGGTCGCGCAGGGATTGGATCATCGAGGTGCGCAGCAGGAAGGCGCGGTGCTTCGCTGCGTCGCCGGCGGTGGCGCGCAGCTCGTCGTGATAGGCGCGCCGCACATCGGGGTCGCGCTGGTTCAGGATCTGCCGGTTGCGCATCGTGGTCGCCTGCACGGTCTCCAGCGCGACCTTCCGGCGCTGGCGGGAGTAGCGTTCCATCAGCGCCGCATCCGCGCCGCGCCAGACCTGCGCCAGCTTCTCCGCCAGGTTCAGCGCATCATGCACGCCGCCATTCATGCCCATGCCGCCCAGCGGGTTGTTGATATGCGCCGCATCGCCGGCGAGGAACACGCGGCCCTTCGCATAGGTGTCGGCCACGCGCTCATGCACGCGATAGGCGGTGCGGTGGCGCAGTTCGTACCCCTGCGCATTCGGCACCACCGCCTGCAACCGCGCCTCGATCCGCGCGGGGTCCATCATGTGCGCCTCGGTCTCGGCCGCGTCGGTGGGGAACAGCACGCGCCACAGCGAGGCGGTGCGCAGCAGCACGAACCATTCCTCGGGGTCGGAGATATAGGCGATGTTCGCGAGGTCCTCGATCGCCTCATGGAAGGCGAAGGTGGTGGACAGGGTCAGGAATATCTCGGGGATCGTCATGCCGTCGAAGCCGATGCCCAGCGACTTGCGCACCGCCGAGGAGGCACCATCCGCGCCCACCAGGTAGCGCCCGCGCACCGCCTCGCGCGTGCCGTCCGGGCGCGCGATGGTCAGCGTCACGCCATCGGCATCCTGCACCACATCCACCGCGCGCGCATCGTAGTCGAAGGCCACGTCGGGGTTGTCGGCCAGGCGGTCGCGCAGCATGCGCGTCAGGCGCCATTGCTCGCATTGCAGGCGATAGGGGTGGCGCGTGTCCGCGTGCAGCATGCCGAGGTCGAAGGTGGCGATCACGCCATCCTTCCTGTCGCGGAACTGCCAGGTGGGGCACACCAGCCCCTGCTCGATCATCGGCCCGGTCACGCCGAAGCGCTCCAGCATGTCGAGCGTCGGCGGGTGGAAGGTCGAGGCGCGCAGATCGTCGGGCAGGTCGCGCGCCTGTTCCAGCACCAGCGACCGGGATGCCTTCCTCGGCGAGGGCGGCGGCGGCGACCAGCCCGGCGGGGCCGGCGCCGGCGATCAGGACACGCGTGTCGGTCATGGGGGCTCCGTGGCGATGCGCTCATTGGGGCGCATCCGGGCGGATTGTCCAGGCGGCTTGATGCGGCGCGTGGCACCGGCATCTATGGGGCATGACATTCTCCCTGTTCGACCGACCCCCGCGCGTGGCGCTGCTGCGCCTGTCGGGCCTCATCGCCGCGCGACCGGACCCGATCGCCGGCGGGCTGAACGCCGCGGGCATCGGTCCGCTGCTGGAGCGCGCCTTCGGCATGAAGCGCCTGGCGGCGGTGATCCTGGTGGTGAATTCGCCGGGCGGTTCGCCGGTGCAATCCTCGCTGATCGCCAGCCGCATCCGCCGCCTGGCGGAGGAGAAGAAGGTGCCGACCATCGCGGTGGTCGAGGATGCCGCGGCCTCGGGCGGCTACTGGATCGCCTGCGCGGCGGATGAGATCGTGGCCGACCCGGCCTCCATCCTGGGCTCGATCGGCGTGATCAGCGGCGGCTTCGGCCTGGGCGGGGTGCTGGAGCGCCTGGGCGTGGAACGCCGGCTGCACACGGCGGGGGCCGAGAAATCCTTCCTCGACCCCTTCCGGCCCGAACGCGCCGAGGATGTGGCGCGATTGCAGGACCTGCTCGGCAAGCTGCACGAGGAATTCAAGGCCTGGATCCGCGCGCGCCGCGGCGACCGGCTGAAGGCACCGGAGGAAACCCTGTTCAGCGGCCGCTTCTGGATCGGCCGCGAGGGGGTGGAGCTGGGCCTGGCGGATGCGCTGGGCGATGCGGAGGGTGAGGCCAAGCGCCGCTTCGGGGACAAGGTGCGGATCATCCGCCTGGGCCAGCGCCGGCGCCCCTTCCCGTGGCGCTTCATCCCCGGCGCGCAGGAAGGCGTGCAGGCCATCGCCGCCGCGGTCGAGGAACGCGCGGCCTGGGCACGGCTCGGGTTATGATCGGGGCTCGGCACCGTCTCAGGGTCGCGAGGCGGCTACCTCCTCGCGCCCGCGACCTGCGCCAGCCAATCCGGCAGGTTGTAGTGCATGGTCACGCGGGCGATCCGCCCGTCGCTGATGTCGAAGAAGGCGCCGGCCGGCAGGCGGTAGCGCTGGCCGCGTGCCTCGGGCAGCCCTTCGTCGGTGGCGAGGTATTCGCCCTCCACCACGAATTCGGCGGCGGCGCGCCTGCCGGTCGGCTCGGCCATCACCACGATGTCGGCAGAGCCGCTCCCGATAGCAGCGGTCCATCCGCGCCAGGAAGGCGGCGAAGGCGTCGCGCCCGGCCTCCCGCCCGCCCTGGTTCACGTCATGCGCCACATCCTCGGTCAGGAGCGCGAGCATGGCGGGGCGGTCGCCGGCATTGAAGGCATCGAGATAGGCGTGGATCAGGCGTGTCGTGTCCAAGGGGCGGTTTCCTTGCCGGTCCGGGGTCTGCCGCCTATAGGTGCCGCGCACCTGCGCCCAGCACCACCCCCGGACCGCCCATGCAGCCGAAACCCCCCAGTTTTCAGGACATCATCCTGCGCCTGCACCGCTTCTGGTCGGGCCATGGCTGCGTCATCCTGCAGCCCTACGACATGGAGATGGGCGCGGGCACCTTCCACCCGGCGACCACGCTGCGCGCGCTGGGGCCCAAGGCCTGGAAGGCGGCCTATGTGCAGCCCTCCCGCCGGCCTTCGGACGGGCGCTATGGCGAGAATCCGAACCGGCTGCAGCATTACTACCAGTACCAGGTGATCCTGAAGCCCTCGCCGGCCGACCTGCAGGCGCTGCTGATCGAGAGCTACCGCGCGCTCGGCATCGACCCCGGCCTGCACGACATCCGCTTCGTCGAGGATGACTGGGAAAGCCCGACGCTCGGCGCCTGCGGCCTGGGCTGGGAGGTCTGGTGCGACGGCATGGAGGTGACGCAGTTCACCTATTTCCAGCAGGTGGGCGGCATCGACTGCGAGAAGCCTTCCGCCGAACTGACCTACGGCCTCGAACGCCTGGCGATGTATATCCAGGGCGTGGAGAATGTGTACGACCTCGCCTTCAACGATGACGGCGTGACCTATGGCGAGGTGTTCCTGCGCGCCGAGCGCGAGTATTCGGCGCATAATTTCGAGGCTGCCGACACCGACATGCTGTTCCGCCACTTCGAGGATGCCGAGGGCGAATGCGCGGCGCTGCTGGAACGACGCCTGGCGCTGCCGGCCTATGACCAGTGCATCAAGGCCAGCCACCGCTTCAACCTGCTGGATGCGCGCGGCGTCATCAGCGTGACCGAGCGCGCCGCCTATATCGGCCGCGTGCGGGCGCTGGCGAAGGGCTGCTGCGAGGCCTGGCTGGCCGGCGAGGCCGCCGCGTGAGCGTGTCCTGGTGAGCCGCGCGGGTTCCATCGCCTGTCGTGCCGCTTCGGCCGCGATGGCGCCGCTGGCCTGGGCGGCGATGGTCGCCGGGCGTCGCGCGCCGGGGGGCAGGCGCGGCACCCTGCCGGCCGAAGCGAAGGCCGCGGTGCCGGGCGTCGCGGCCGGCCACCTCCGCACGGCGTGCCGCCGCGGTGGCGAGCGGCGGCCCCTTCGCCGCGACCCGCTGCCGTTCAGGGGCGAGGATGTCGCCCGCACCGACGTGAAGGCTGCGCCCTAGTGCCCGAATTGCTGCTCGAACTGTTCTGCGAGGAAATCCCCGCGCGCATGCAACCGCGCGCGGCGGAGGATCTCTCGCGCCTGTTCGCCGAACGCTGCGCCGCGCTGCTGGAGGCGCCGCCGCGGATCTTCTTCGGACCACGGCGCATCGGCGCTGTCCGCCACCTTGCGCGCATCCGTCGGCATCGCGGGCAAGGAGGAGCGCGGCCCGCGCATCGGCGCGCCCGACCAGGCGATCGAGGGCTTCCTGCGCAAGCATGGCGCGGCGCGGGAGTCGCTGGCGCAGGAAGGCCAGTTCTGGGTGCTCGGCGAAGCCGGCCGAGACCGTCGAGGCCGCCTCCCTGGTGGCCGCCGCCATGCCGGCGATCATCCGCGGCTTTCCCTGGCCGAAATCCATGCGCTGGGGCGGGACGTCCGGCATGGCCTGGGTGCGCCCGCTCCAGCGCATCCTGTGCGTGCTGGACGGGCAGGTGGTGCCCTTCGACCTGCGCGCCGGCGAGGATGACGGGCACGGGCTGGTGTCGGCCAACGCAACCGAGGGCCACCGCATCATGGCGCCCGGCGCCTTCGCGGTGCGCGGCTTCGACGACTACGCGGCGGGGCTGCGCGCACGCCATGTGATGGTCGATGCCGCCGAGCGCGCGGCGCTGATCCGCGCAGGGCATCGCCGCGCTGGCCGCCGCCGCAGGGCCTGTCGGTGGTGGAGGACGAGGGGCTGGTGGCCGAAGTCGCCGGGCTGGTCGAATGGCCGGTGCCGCTGCTGGGGCGCATCGACGACGCCTTCATGGACCTGCCGCCGGAGGTGATGCGCACCACCATGCGCGTGAACCAGCGCTATTTCGCGCTGCGCGACGCCGATGGCACGGCGGCGAACCGCTTCGCGCTGGTGGCGAACATCGCGGCACCCGATGGCGGGTGCGGCGATCGTCGCCGGCAATGAGCGGGTGCTGCGCGCGCGGCTGTCCGATGCGCGGTTCTTCTGGGACCTGGACCGCAAGCAGCGCTGGAGGATTTCCTGCCGAGGCTGGACAACGTGGTCTTCCACGCGAAGCTCGGCACGCAGGGGCAGCGGGTGGCGCGGCTGGAGCGGCTGGCGCGGTTGATCGCGGAGAAGGTCGGCGCCGAGCCGGATTCTGGCGGCGCGCGCGGCGCGGCTGGCCAAGGCCGATCTCGTCTCCGGGATGGTCGGCGAATTCCCCGAATTGCAGGGCGTGATGGGGCGGTACTACGCGCTGGCGCAGGGTGAGGATGCGCAGGTCGCGGAGGCGATTCGCCGAGCACTACAGGCCGCTCGGGCCCGGGCGATGAGGTGCCGCGCGCGCCGGTGACGGTGGCGGTGTCGCTGGCGGACAAGATCGACCAGCTCGCGGGTTCTTCGCCGTCGGACGAGAAGCCGACCGGCTCGGGCGATCCGTTCGCGCTGCGCCGCGCCGCGCTGGGCGTGATCCGCATCGTGCGCGAGAACGGCTTGCGGCTGGCGCTGGCGGATATCGTCGCAGAGGCGTTCTCGGCTTTCCCCAGGCCACCGGCAGCGCGGCGTCGCCGCAAGTCGGCATGGCCATCGCGCAGCGAGCGGCTGGCCACCGGATCGGAGCCCGCTGCCGCGCTACGCACATCCACCCATGGTCGCGGCGTTCGCGGCTGGCCTGCTCGACTTCCTCACCGACCGCCTCAGCGTCCAGCTCCGCGCCGAGGGCACCCGCCACGACGTCATCACCGCCGTGCTCGGCGCCGGCCCGGATGACGACCTCGTCCGCCTGCTCGCGCCGCGTCGATGCCGTGCGCGCCTTCGTCGAATCGGACGACGGCGCCAACCTGCTCGCCGGCTATCGCCGCGCCGCCAACATCCTGCGCATCGAGGAAAAGCGCGAAGGCCATGCCTTCGACACCGGCTACGAGCACCACCTGCTCAAGGCCCCCGCCGAGGAAGCCCTGGCCGCCGCGCTGGAACCCGCCGCGGCGCGGATCGAGCTCGACCTCTCCGCCGAGGATTTCGAGCGCGCGATGGACGTCACTGGCCACCCTGCGCGCCCCGGTCGACGCCTTCTTCGACAACGTCACGGTGAACGACCCGGCGCCCGAACTGCGCCGCAACCGCCTGAAACTGCTCGCCCGCCTGCGCGCGACCATGGATGCCGTGGCGGATTTCTCGAAGATCGAAGTCCTGAGAGGGAACCGCCGGATGACGCAGTGGGTCTACAGCTTCGGTGGCGACCGCAACGAGGGCAGCGCCGAGATGCGCAACCTGCTCGGCGGCAAGGGCGCCAACCTGGCCGAGATGGCCAGCATCGGCCTGCCGGTGCCGCCGGGCTTCACCATCACCACCGAGGTCTGCACCGCCTACTACGAGAACGGCGCAGACTATCCCGACGAGCTGCGAAGCCGCAGGTCGCCGACGGCGCTCGCAGCGCATCGAAGCCGACCGTCGGCAACGAGCTTCGGCGATCCCGACAAGCCGCTGCTGGTCTCGGTGCGCTCGGGCGCGCGCGTCTCGATGCCGGGCATGATGGACACGGTGCTCAACCTCGGCCTCAACGACGAGACGGTCGAAGGCCTGGCCGCCGCCTCGGGCGACGCGCGCTTCGCCTGGGACAGCTACCGCCGCTTCATCCAGATGTACGGCCGACGTGGTGCTCGGCGTCGATCACGACCTGTTCGAGGAAGTCGCTCGAGATCGTCAAGGACGACAGCGGCGTCTACGAGCGACACCGAGCTCGCCGCCGACGACTGGCAGGCGCGTGGTCGGCGGCTACAAGGAGATGGTCGCCGAGGACACCGGGCCAGCCGTTCCCGCAGGACCCGCACGAGCAGCTCTGGGGCGCGATCGGCGCCGTGTTCGGCTCGCTGGATGAACCGACCGCGCCAGTCACCTATCGCCGCCTGCACGACATCCCGGACGACTGGGGCACCGCGGTCAACGTGCAGGCGATGGTGTTCGGCAACATGGGCGAGGACTTGCGCCACCGGCGTCGCCTTCACCCGCGATCCGTCGACCGGCGAGAACGTCTTCTACGGCGAATTCCTGATCAACGCGCAGGGCGAGGACGTGGTCGCCGGCATCCGCACGCCGCAGCATCTCGACCAAGGCCGCGCGCGAAGGCCAGGCGCCGACGACGCGTCGCATGGAAGAGGCGATGCCCGAGGCCTACGCCGAGCTGGCGCAGCGTGTGCGACACCGCTCGAGCGCCACTACCGCGACATGCAGGACATCGAGTTCACGGTCGAGCGCGGCAAGCTCTGGATGCTGCAGACCCGCACCGGCAAGCGCACCGCCAAGGCCGCGCTGAAGATCGCGGTCGACATGGCGCGCGAAGGCCTGATCGACGAAGCGCGAGGCGGTGCTGCGCGTCGATCCCGGCGGCGCTCGACCAGCTGCTGCACCCGACGCTCGACCCGAAGGCGCCGCGCAAGGTGATCGGCCACGGGCCTGCCGGCCTCGCCGGGCGCGGCCGTCGGGCAAGATCGTGTTCGACGCCGACGAGGCCGAGACGCGCGCGCAGAAGCGGCGAGACGGTCATCCTGGTGCGCGTCGAGACCAGCCCCGAGGACATCCACGGCATGCACGCGGCCAAGGGCATCCTGACCGCGCGCGGCGGCATGACCAGCCACGCCGCCGTGGTCGCGCGCGGCATGGGCCGGCCCTGCGTCTCGGGCGCCGGCGGCGTGTCGATCGACTACGAAGCCAGCGCACGCTGCGCGTCGGCGGCGCGCAGCTGCAAGGAAGGCGACATCATCACCTCGACGGCGCCACCGGCGAGGTGATGCGTCGGCGCCGTCGCCGATGATCGAGCCGGAGCTGGCCGGCGATTTCGGCACGCTGATGGGCTGGGCCGACGAGGTCCGCCGCATGAAGGTGCGCGCCAATGCCGAGACGCCGCTCGATGCCGCGACGGCGCGCGAGTTCGGCGCCGAGGGCATCGGCCTGTGCCGCACCGAGCACATGTTCTTCGACGCCGACGCGCATCGCCGCGGTGCGCCAGATGATCCTGGCCGACGACGAGGCGGGCCGCCGCGCGGCGCTGGCCAAGCTGCTGCCCGATGCAGCGCGCCGATTTCGCCGAGCTTTTCGAGATCATGGCCGGGCTGCCGGTGCACCATCCGCCTGCTCGATCCGCCGCTGCACGAATTCCTGCCGCACACGCGACGAGGAGATCGCCGAGGTGGCCGAAGCCGCCGGGCGTCGACGTCGAGATGCTGCAGCGCCGCGCGCAGCGAGCTGCACGAGTTCAACCCGATGCTCGGCCATCGCGGCTGCCGCCTCGGCATCACCTATCCCGAGATCTACGAGATGCAGGCGCGCGCCATCTTCGAGGCGGCCTGCCGATGGTCAAGGCAGCGCCGGCGAGGCGCCGCATGCCCGAGATCATGATCCCGCTGGTCGCCACGCGCGCGCGAGCTCGAGATCACTGCGCGCGCGTGATCGACCGCGTGGCCGCAGGAGGTGTTCGCCGAGACGGGCACGCGCGTCGAATATCTGGTCGGCACCATGATCGAACTGCCGCGCGCCGCGCTGACGGCCGGCGAGATCGCCGCAGGACGGCCGAGTTCTTCTCCTTCGGCACCAACGACCTGACCCAGACGACGTTCGGCCTCTGCCGCGACGATGCCGGCGCGCTTCCTGCGCGCTCTATGTCGACAAGGGCATCTTCCCGCAGCGATCCCTTCGTCAGCCTCGACCTCGAAGGCGTCGGCGAGCTGGTGCGCATCGCCGGCGAGCGCGGCCGCGGCGCGCGGCCCGACATCAAGCTCGGCATCTGCGGCGAGCATGGCGGCGACCCGGCCTCGATCGCCTTCTGCGAGAGCGTCGGGCCTCGACTACGTCTCGCTGCTCGCCCTACCGCGTGCCGATCGCGCGGCTGGCGGCGGCGCAGGCGGCGCTGGCGGGAAGTTCCGCGGATCGCACCGCCTAGAACAGATCCCGATCAGGTGGGCTCGCCTGATCGGGTGACGATGCTCGCGAAAACATGCGCCTGGAGCCGTTGCCGTGAGCCAAGGCGAACGGACACGGCTCTGGGGCCGTGCCGAACGTCACCCCGGGCGGCGGTGGCCTTGCACGGGCCGTACCTCTCCGCTTCTGCGCACGAGGGTCGGCGGCGTGGAGCCCTATGCCGCCGGCCCGCCGCCGCGCGCCATCATCCGGTTGCCCGGCCTTTCGCTGCTGTAGGCCACCTCGGCAAAGGCGCGCAGCCGGTGCTCCACACTCTCGAAGGCGCTGCGCTGAGCCGGCGTCAGCGGCGCATCGGGGGTGTTGGTCCGGTGCGCGATGTAGCGCGCCAGCATCCCCGCGCCACGCCGATGCGCCGCGGCCACCATGGCGCCCTCGCTCAACATGATCGGCCTGCCGTCCAGCCCGGCGATGGTCGTCCCCGTCGCGCCCAGCGTGCCGGTGCGGTCCAGGATCACCTCCTGCCGCGCCAGATAGGCGGACATCGCGGCCTCCTGCGCCGCCGGGCTGGCCAGGAAACTCGCCTCGTCGGTGACGCCGTGCTGGGCCGCCTGCGCGTTCCACTGCCCCTGCGCATCCATCCAGCCGATGTCGCGCAGCGCGATCGGCAGGAACTGATAGCGCCCCAGCGCGCCGGAACTCGGGTTGCGCAGGCCGTAGCCATGCCTGGCATGCTCGGCGCTGCGCTCGGCCTCGGCGATCCGCTGGCGGAAGTCGGAATTGGTCTGCGTCTCCCAGGGGCGGAGATCGACCGCCTGCGCCGGGCCGGGCAGGGGCGACGCGGTGCGCGCGGCCACCGCGACGGGTGCGGGTGCCGGGCCGCGCGCCACCGCCACCTGCACCACCGCGGCCGCGGGGCGCGCCGGCGACGGCACGGCGGGCGGTGTGGCGCGCGCCAGTTCCGGCTTGAAGTCCCGGTGCTTGGGCGTGCGCACCCGTGCCGCGGGCGTGGCCGGAGGTGCCGAGGCCTGGGCGGGGGCGGAAGGTCGGGTCATGGCCGGCACATCCTGCCGGGTAGAGGTCAACGGCCGGTGAACACCGCGTCGGGCGCGGCATGGCGCCGCCTGTGCTATGCGGCCGCGACCCAGCGCCATGAAAGCCCGACGCCATGACCGATGTCGTTTTCGTCCTGTCGAAAATCCTGTGGTTCCCCCTGCGCCCGGGGCATTTCGCGCTGATCCTGGGCTTCCTCGGCCTGTTCCTTCTCTGGCGCGGGCGGCGCTTCGGCCGCTGGCTGGTGCTGGCGAGCCTCGGCTTCTTCCTGCTGCTGGTGGTGACACCGATGAACCAGTGGCTGCTGTTGCCGCTGGAGGACCAATTCGCGCGCCCCAGCCCGCCGCCCGCGCATGTGGATGGCATCATCGTGCTGGGCGGCGCGGTGGAGCAGAACATCACCGAGGCGCGCGGCATCCCCTCGCTCAATGGCGCGTCCGAGCGCATGACCGAGGGCGTGATCCTCGCGCGGCGCTTCCCCGATGCGCGGCTGGTCTTCACCGGCGGGCAGGGCTCCTTCGTCCATGGCGGGCTGACCGAGGCGGATGTCGCGCGCCAGCTCTGGACCGCGATGGGCGTGCCGCCCGAGCGCGTCATCTACGAGAACGCGGCGCGCAACACCCATGAGAACGCGGTGCTGACCCGCCGCCTGGTGCAGCCCAGGCCGGGCGAGGTCTGGCTGCTGGTGACCTCCGCCTCCCACATGCCGCGCTCGATGGGCGTGTTCCGTGCGGCGGGCTGGCCCGACATCATCCCCTGGCCGGTCAACTACCGCACCGGCCACAGCTGGGCCTCCTGGTATGATGCGCCGTTCCCCGAGCGGCTCGGCCAGTTCGAATGGGCGTTCCGCGAATGGCTCGGGCTGGTGGCCTACTACCTGATGGGCCGGACCGACACGGTGCTGCCGCGGCCCTGAGCCTCAGCGCAGGCCGTTGCGGCGTTCGAACTCCCGCCAGCGGGCAACGTTGCGGTTGTGCTCCTCCAGCGTGCGCGCGAAGGCGTGCCCGCCGGTGCCGTCGGCCACGAAGAACACGAAGTCGGTGGCCTCGGGCCGGGTCGTGGCCATCAGCGCCGCACGGCCGGGGCTGGCGATCGGCCCCGGCGGCAGGCCGCGGATGCGGTAGGTGTTGAAAGGGTGCTCGCGGTCGAGGTCGGCGCGCGAAATCGGCCGTTCCATCGGCACGCCCGCGGTCGCCGCATAGGCCACGGTGGGGTCCGATTGCAGCGGCATGCCGCGGCGCAGGCGGTTGATGAACACGCCGGCGACCTTCGCCCGCTCATCCGCCTGGCCGGTCTCGCGCTCGACGATCGAGGCCAGCACCAGCGCCTCCCGAGGCGAGGTCAGCGGCAGGTCCGCCGCGCGCGCCGCCCAGGCCTCGGCCAGGGCGCGTTCCATGGCCGCATCGGCGCGGCGAATGACCGAGGCGCGCGTCTCGCCCCATTCGAAGGCGTAGGTCTCGGGCAGCAATTCGCCCTCGCCGAAGGCCGGCATCTCGCCGGTCAGGCCCTCGGTGCGTTCCAGGAGCGCGCGGATCTGGTGCGCGGTCAGCCCCTCGGGGATGGTCAGGCGGCGCTGCACGGGGCGCTCGTCGCGCAGGATGTGCAGCACCTCGCGCAGCGGTGCGGCGGCAGGGAAGGCGAATTCCGCCGCGCGCAACGGCCCCTCGCCGCGGGTCAGCCAGGCGGCGATGGCGAATACGCGCGGGTCGCGGATCACGCCGCGCTCCAGCAGCGTGGCGGCAATTCGCTCGGTGCCGCCGCGTGGGATGACAACCTGCGCAGGCTCGACCAGCGGGCCGGGGCCGGTCCAGGTCCGGTGCACCGCGGTCACCGCCAGCGCGCCGCCCAGCAGAACCGGGATCAGCAGCAGCGTGGCCAACGTGCGCCCGCGTCGCTTGCGCCGCGCGGGCTTCTCGGGCGCCGGGGGCGGTGCGCTCTCGCTCATGCCGGCACGACCCTCAGGGGGCGGCGCGGAACACGATGCTGGCGTTGGTCCCGCCGAAGCCGAAGGAATTGGACAGCGCCACCTCGATCCGGCGCGGCTGGGCCTGCAGCGCCACGCGGTCGATGGCGCTTTCGCGAGACGGCTTCTCGAGGTTGAGCGTCGGCGGCGCGACCTGGTCGCGGATCGCCAGGATGGAGAAGATCGCCTCCACCGCGCCGGCCGCGCCGAGCAGGTGCCCGATCGCCGACTTGGTGGAGGACATCGCCAGGCCCTGGGCGTCGTCGCCGAACAGCCGCTCGACCGCTTCCAGCTCGAGGTCGTCGCCCAGCGGCGTGGAGGTGCCGTGCGCGTTCACGTACTGCGACTCTGCGCGGGCGTGACATGCCGCGCGCGGCCAGCGCCGCCTTCATGGCGCGGAAGGCGCCGTCGTCGTCCTCGGCCGGGGCGGTGATGTGGTAGGCGTCGCCCGACATGCCGTAGCCGATGACCTCGGCATAGATCTTGGCGCCGCGCGCCTTCGCGTGGTCGAGTTCCTCGAGCACCAGGACGCCCGCGCCCTCGCCCATCACGAAGCCGTCGCGGTCCTCGTCCCAGGGGCGGGAGGCCGTCTCGGGCGTGTCGTTGAAATTCGGTCGACAGCGCGCGCGCCGCGCAGAACCCGGCCATGCCCAGTTCGCCACACCGCCGCCTCGGCGCCGCCGGCCACCATGACGTCGGCATCGCCGAGCGCGATCAGCCGCGCCGCGTCGCCGATGCGCATGCGACGCCGGTGGCGCAGGCGGTCACGACCGAATGGTTCGGTCCCTTGAAGCCGTAGCGGATCGAGACCTGGCCGGAGGCGAGGTTGATCAGCGCGGACGGGATGAAGAAGGGCGAGATGCGGCTTGAGCCTTGCCCTGCAGGACCAGCATCGCCGCCTCTGGATGGTCTCGAGCCCGCCGATGCCCGAGCCGATCATCACGCCGGTGCGGCAGCGGTCCTCCTCGCTCCTCGGGCACCCAGCCCGAATCGGCCACCGCCTCGGTCGCCGCGACCATGGCGAACTGGATGAACCGGTCCATCTTCTTGGATCCTTGACCGGGATCCATTCGTTGATGTCGAGCCCACCATCGGCCTTGGTGCCGGCCGGGACCTGGCCGGCGATCTTGGCCGGCAACGACGCCACGTCGAAGGACTGGATGGCGCGGATGCCGGATTCACCGGCCAGCATGCGCTTCCAGACATGTCTCGACCCCGAGGCCGAGCGGGCAGGCAATGCCCATGCCGGTCACGACGACACGTCGCGGCGAGAAACCGTTCTGGAACACGCGCGCTACCCCCTCAACCAATCGTGGGCGTTATTCGCCCTTTTGCTTCTCGATGTAGTCGATCGCGTCCTTCACGGTGGTGATCTTCTCGGCGGCGTCGTCGGGGATCTCCACGCCGAAGGCCTCCTCGAAGGCCATGACCAGTTCGACGGTGTCGAGGCTGTCCGCGCCGAGGTCGTCGATGAAGGACGCCTCCACGGTCACCTTCGCCTCCTCGACGCCGAGATGCTCGACGACGATCTTCTTGACCTTCTCGGCGGTGTCGCTCATCGCGTGACTATCTCCGTTCTGCGGGCCCCGCCCGCGCCAATTCTGCCTGCGTTTCCAGCCGGTGCCGGCCGGACTCGCGCCCCGGACCCCCGCGGAGCCCGGCGCTTAACATGGAAGCCGCGCCGGGCCTAGGCGGTCCGCGCCGCCGCGGTCAAGGGGTCCGGGCACCGTGTCCCATACAACGCGCCTGCCCGGCCGGCCGGCGGCGCCTGGCCGGGCCTCGCCCCGGGATGCATCGCCCGCGCGGGGGATTGCGCCGGCGCGCCGCGCCATGTCCCCTGTGCGCGCATGACCGACGAAGCCGCCCCGCGCCCCGTGCCCACGCTGCTCGACCTGTTCCTGACCTATGGCAAGGTCGGGCTGATCGGCTTCGGCGGCATCAATGCCTGGGCGCGCCGCGTGCTCGTCGAGGAAAAAAAATGGCTGACCGACCAGGAATACGCCGAGACGCTGGGCCTGGGCCAGGTGCTGCCCGGCCCCAATGCGCTCAACGCCGCCATCATGATCGGCGACCGCTTCCACGGCACCTGGGGTGCCATCGTGGGCCCGGTCGGGATGTTCGGCGGGCCGCTCATCCTGCTGGCCGGGCTCGCGATGTTCTATGACGCCTATTCGGATGTGCCCACGGTGCGCGGCGTGCTGGCCGGGGTCGCGGCCGCGGCGGCGGGCATGGTGCTCGGCACCGCGGCCAAGATGACGCAGAAGCTGCGCCCGCCGCCTGCGCTGCTGGCGGTGGGGTTGGTGGCGCTGGTCGCCTCGGGCGTGTTCCGCGTCCCGCTCCCCTATACCGTGCTGGGCCTCGCACCCTTCGGCATCTGGGCGGCGTGGCACGCGCTGCGGGTGCGATGACCGCCACCATCTTCTGGCAGCTGGTCTTCGGCTTCGGCGCCATCTCGCTGGTCTCGGTGGGCGGGGGCATCGCCGTGCTGCCCGAGATGCACCGCCTGGTCGTCGAGACGCATGGCTGGATGGACAGCGCCGATTTCGCCCGCCGCTTCGCCCTGGCCCAGGCCGCCCCCGGCCCCAATGTGCTGGTGGTGGGGCTGTTCGGCTGGCACGTCGGCGGCATGCTCGGGATGCTGACCGCCAGCCTTGCGATGACGCTGCCCACCTCCTTCCTGGCCTTCGGCTTCTCCCGCCTGCGCACGCGCCTGCAGGGCCGGGCCTGGCTGCGGGTGGTCGAGCGCGGCCTGGTGCCGATCGCCGTCGGGCTGATCGGCGCCTCGGGCCTCATTCTCGCGCAGGGCACGTCCACCGGGTGGCTGCCGGTGGCGCTGACGGTGGCTTCGGCGGTGTTCGTGTGGCGCACCGATTTCTCGCCGCTGTGGGTGCTGTGTTGCGGCGCCCTCGTGGGGCTGGCCTTCCTGTGACCTCCGGCATCAGCACCCCACCCCTGCCGCCGGCGGAACCGCGCGGCCTGTGCACCGATTGCGGTGTCTCCCGCATGACGGACGCCAAGGCCTGCGGCACCGCCTGCCAGTTCATCAAGCCGGACTACGCGGCGCTGGAGGCGCGCGTGCATGGCCGCGCGCGTGACCCGGCGCGGCCCGACGAGGCGCATTTCGGCCCCTTCCGCCGCATGGTGCGCGCCGCGCTCCGCCCCCCGTCCGAGGGCGCGCAATGGACCGGCATCACCACGCGCATCGCCGAACGCCTGCTGGAGACTGGCGCGGTGAGCGCCGTGCTGACCATGGCCCCCGACCCGGATGATCGCTGGAAGCCGGTGCCGGTCCTGGTCACGAAGCCCGAGGGCATGGCGGAATGCCGCGGCATGCGCATGGGCTACGCGCCGCTTGCTCGCGCTGCTGGAGCCGGCGGCGGCGGCGGGGCTCCAAGCGCATCGCCATCATCGGCATCCCCTGCCAGGTCTATGCGCTGCGCGCGCTTCAGGACCGCCTCGGTTTCGAGGAGCTCTTCGTCATCGGCACGCCATGTTCCGACAACACGACGACGGAGAACTTCCACAAGTTCCTCGCGCTGCTCGACCGACGACGCCGGCCACGATCACCTACCTTGAATTCCGCGCCGACTACCATGTCGAGCTGCGCTTCCAGCGACGGCACGCAAGCGCGAGATCCCGTTCCTGATGCTGCCGATGTCGGACCTGCCGCCGGATTTCTTCCCGCTGACCTGCCGCACCTGCGTCGACTACACCAATGTGCTGGCCGACATCACGGTCGGCTACATGGGCGGCGACGGGCGCGCAATGGCTGATCGTGCGCAACGAGCGCGGCGAGGCCCTGCTCGCGCTTCTCGGTGATGAGGTGCGCGCTGCGAGGCCCCGGACAACGCTGGTCGCCGCACGGCCGCGGTGCGCGGCTTCATGGCCAATACCGAGCGCGCGGCGGGCGGCCTGCCGCTGCGCCGGATGCCCGACTGGGTGCGGCCGATCGTGGCCTGGCTGCAGCCGCGCATCGGGCCCGCGCGGCCTGGAATTCGCCCGCGCCCGGCTTGAGATGAAGGCCATCGAGACCGTGCTGCACCTGCGCCGCCAGAAGCCCGCCATGATGCGCAACATGATCCCGCGCCATGTCTGGGCGCTGGTGGAGCGCTACGGCCTGAAGCCCGGCCCGGACGAGATGCGCTGAACCCTTGCGGCCGCGGCGCCCCGCGCGCACAAGCCCCGCCGACGCAAAAGGATGCCGCCGATGGACAAGGACGCGCTGACCGCCTGGGCACTCGCCAATGGCTGGACCATGGTCGCGGGCAACCCCTCGCTCACCAAGCCATCCTCGCCCAAGGAGGCGATCGTGCGCATGCTGCTGAAGGCGACGGTCGTCACCATCGAGGCCAAGAAGCCGGCCGGGAAGTGGGAGAAGGTCGCCTCCGAAGCCTATGGCAAGGTCATCGCCGACCCCGAGGGCGGCCTGCCGCAGGGCCTGGGCCTGGGCAATATCCCGAGCCTGACCATGCTGATGCAGGAAAACCGCGACCGGCAGGTGTTTGCGCGGATGACCGGCAAGGGCTGACATGGGCGGCCCGGCCACCGCCCGGCGCGTGACGCTGGTCACGGTGACGCACCAGAGCGCGGCGGCGATCGAGGGCTTCCTGGCCGCGGTGCCGCCCGGCGTGGCGCTGGTGGTGGTGGACAATGCCAGCAGCGACGGCACGCCCGCGCGGGTCGCGTCCCTCGCGCCGGGGGCGATGCTGGTGCGACAGGCGGCCAATCTCGGCTTCGGCGCCGGATGCAACCGCGGGCTGGCGCTGGTCGAGACCGAATATGCCCTGCTGCTGAACCCCGATGCCCGGCTGGCACCGGGCGCACTCGATGCGCTGCTCGCCGCCGGCGATGACTTCCCCGATGCCGCCATCCTGGCCCCTGCCATCCGCGCGGCCGATGGCGCCCTGGTCCGCTCCTACGATGCGGCCCAGCGCCGCCGCCGCCTGCTGCCGCGCCGCCGCGCCACGGAGCCCTGGCCCGCGGGGCCGATCTGCGCCGATTTCGTCTCCGGTGCCGCCATGCTGGTGCGGCGCGCCGACGGTCTGCGTTTCGACGAGGCGCTGTTCCTGTTCTACGAGGATGACGAGGTGTGCAGCACGGCGCGCGCCCGCGGCCGCTCGGTGCTGTATGTGCCTGCCGCGCAGGTGGTGCATGAAGGTGGCCGGTCGTCGCCACCCTCGCTGCGAATCCGCTGGCGCAAGGCCTTCCACATGGCGCGATCCCGCCAGGTGTTCGCGGCCCGGCATGGTGGCGGGGATGCTGCGCGCCGGGTGCTGCACCATGCCGGGAAGGCTGTCGGCCACATGCTCACGCTGCGCGCGTCGAAGCTGGTCGAGGACATCGCCGGCCTGGCCGGCACGCTCTCCTGGTGGCGGCGTGGCGGGGTCGAGGATTGACCTGGCCGGCGCGGGCGCAGAAGTCTCACCACCATGCAATCCCCGTCTGCCCTTCCCGACGACCTCGCCACCCTGCTCGGCCCCACCGGGCTGATCACCGACCCTGCCGACATCGCCCCCGCGCTGTCGGATTGGCGCGGGTTGTATCGTGGCGCGGCGCTGGCGGTGCTGCGCCCGGCGACAACCGCGCAGGTGTCGGACTGCGTGCGGATCTGCGCCGCCGTCGGTCTCGCGATCGTCCCTCAGGGCGGCAATACCTCGATGGTCGGCGGCGCCACGCCGGAGGGCAATGGCCGCTCGGTCGTGCTGTCGCTGGCGCGGATGAACCGCATCCGTGACCTCGACCCGCTCGACATGACCATGACCGCCGAAGCCGGCGTGGTCGTGAAGGCCGCGCAGGATGCCGCGGCGGAGGCGAATTGCCTGTTCCCGCTCTCCTTCGGCGGCGAAGGCACGGCGACCATCGGCGGCGTGCTCTCCACCAATGCCGGCGGCAACACCACCGTGCGCTACGGCAATGCGCGCGAATTGATGCTGGGGCTGGAGGTCGTGCTGCCCGACGGGCAGGTCTGGAACGGGTTGCGCCGGCTGCGCAAGGACAATACCGGCTACGCGCTGCGCCATTTGTTCGTGGGCGCCGAGGGCACGCTGGGCATCGTCACCGCCGCCACGCTGCGCCTGTTCGCCCGCCCGCGCACCAGCGAGGTGCTGTTCTGCGCGGTGCGCGACGAGGATGCCGCCCTCGCCACCTTCCGCCGCTTCCGCGAGGCGGATGAAAGCGCGATCCGCGCCTTCGAATACATGTCCGGCACCGGCGTCGATATCGTGGCGGCGCAGATCCCGGGCATCACGCTGCCGCTGGCTGCGCGCGCCGATCACTATGTGCTGATCGACCTCGCCTCCACGCGCGCCGATGCCGACCTCCAGGGCCTCGCCGAACAGGTGCTGGGCGAGGCGATGGAATCGGGCGAGGTGCTCGACGCCGTGGTCGGCGGCAGCGAGTCGCGCCGCGCCGCGCTGTGGCGCATCCGCGAGGAACATTCCGAGGCGCAGCGCAAGGAAGGGGCCAGCGTCAAGAACGACGTCTCCGTGCCGGTCTCGAAGGTGCCCGACCTCATCCGCCGCGCCTCCGCCGCCTGCCAGGCGCTGATGCCGGGCATCCGCGCCGTGCCCTTCGGCCATATGGGCGATGGCAACATCCACATGAATCTCCAGCAGCCCGCGGGGATGGACCCGCAGGCCTTCCTCGCGCGCAGCCACGACATCATGGACACGGTGAACGCCGTGGTGCGCGACCTCGATGGCTCCTTCAGCGCGGAACACGGGATCGGCCGGCTCAAGACCGACATGATGGAAGCCTGGCGCGGCGGCGCGGAGCTTGATGCGATGCGGCGCATCAAGGCGGCGCTCGATCCCGATTGCGTGATGAACCCGGGCAAGGTGTTGCCCTGACGGCGCGCCGCCGGATCGCAGCACGCGAACAGGCGCCACCTTCCGCAAGGCTTTCGGCACGGGGGACAAAGCTTTAGGTTGCCGCAGCCCCATGACCCGGATCGACCGCTACCTTTTTCGCCAACTGAGCTACGCCCTGATCGCTGTCACGATCGGGCTGGCCGCGCTCGTGTGGCTCACGCAGTCTCTGCGCTTCATCGAACTGGTGCTGGATCGCGGCTTGTCGCTGATGGTGTTCGTCAAGCTGACCAGCCTGATGCTGCCGTCGTTCTTTGCCGTCATCCTGCCCATCACCACCTTCATCGTGGTGCTGTTCATCTATGTGCGGCTGGCGACCGACCGCGAACTGGTGGTGATGCGCGCGGCCGGGCTGTCGCAATGGACGCTGTCGCGCCCCGCCGTGCTGCTGGCCGTGATCGCCACCGGCGTGTGCGTGCTGCTGAACATCTGGCTTGTGCCGATCAGCCACACGGCATTCCGCCAATGGCAGTTCGAGATCCGCAACCAGCTGGTGGGCGTGCTGCTGCAGGAAGGCGTATTCTCGCAGGTGGGCAACGACCTCACGGTGTATGCGCGCTATCGTGACCCGGATGGCACGCTACGCGGCATTCTGGTGCACGACCAACGCGACACCGGCGCACCCGTGACCATCCTGGCTGAAATGGGCCGCATCACGGTCACGCCCAATGGCCCGCGCGTGACACTGCTCAACGGCGTGCGCCAGCAGGTGGAACGCGCACCAGAGAACGCGCCGCCCGGCTCGTCCCCCATCCGCCTCAATACCCTCAGTTTCAGCGAGAACAGCGTGGATCTCGCCCGCGCCTCCCGTGGGGAGGAAGAACGAAGTCGCGATTCGCGTGAGAGGTCGATTGCCGAACTGCTCGACCCCGACCCCGCCGAAGGCCTGCGCGACCGCGAGATCCGCCGCTATCGCGCGGAGGCGCACCAGCGCCTGTCGGGGCCTGTCACGACGCTGACCTTCGCGCTGGTGGGCCTGGCCGTGGCGCTGACGGGGCAGTTTCGCCGGCATGGCGGCGGGTTGCGCATCGCGGTCGGGATCGGGCTCGTGGTCGGGCTGCTCGCCTTCGGGCTGACGGCGAGCAACCTCGCCGCGCGCGACAATGCCTGGATCCCGCTGGTGTGGATCCAGGCGGTGCTGCCGGGCTTCGTCGCCGCCTGGTGGCTGGGCGGCGCACCCGGCTGGCCACGCGGGGCGCGCCCGCCGATACCGGCGGCGCCATGACCATCGCGCGCACCCTGATCATCTATGTCGCTCGTCGCTTCGCGGGCATGACGCTCGCGATGCTCGTCGCGCTGGCATCCCTGGTCGCGCTGTTCGACCTCATCGAACTGCTGCGCCGCGCGGCCACGCGCCAGGATGCGAGCTTCGTGCTGGTGTCCCAGATCGCCGCCTTGCGCCTGCCTTTCGTGGCCATGCAGATCCTGCCCTTCGCCATCCTGCTGGGCGGCATCATCGCGTTCTGGCGGCTGACCCGCTCGTCGGAACTGGTGGTGGCGCGTTCGGCGGGCGTATCCGCCTGGGGCTTCCTGGTCGGGCCGGTGGCGGTTGCCGTGCTGCTGGGGGCGGCAGCCACGGCGGCGATATCGCCGCTGTCCTCGGCGATGCTCGCGCGGGCGGAACGGCTGGACCAGCAATACCTGCGCAACACCGGCGGCATCACCGCGCTGGCCGGCGGGCGGCTTTGGCTGCGCCAGGCCGATGTCGGGATCGATCCGCGCGGCGTCGCCATCCTGTCCGGCCGCCCGGTGGCGCTGCGCGACCTGCGTGCCGGGGAGGCGTTCCGCCTGGACGATGTCACCCTGTGGCGCCTGTCGGATGACGACCGGCCGCTCGCGCGCGTCGAGGCACCCTCGGCGGTGCTCGAGGCCGGGCGCTGGCTGATCGCCGATGCGCTGGTGTTCGGCGCCGACCGCCAGCCCGCGCCGCCGCAGCGCCTGGAACTGCCCACCGACCTCACGCCGGCGCGCATCCAGGACAGTTTCGCCAGCCCCGACACGCTCTCCTTCTGGGCGCTGCCGAGCTTCATCGACGTGCTGGAACAGGCCGGATTCTCGGCGGTGCGGCATCGCCTGCATTATCAATCGCTGCTGGCGCTGCCGCTGCTGGCCGCGGCGATGGCATTGCTGGCCGCGGGGTTCTCGATGCGCTCCTCGCGCCGCGGCGGTGTCGCGCAGATGATCGGCGGCGGCGTGGCGGCCGGCTTCGCGCTGTTCGTCGTCGACAAGATCACCGGCGAGTTCGGCGAGGCGGGCACATTGCCCGTCATCTTCGCCGCCTGGGCCCCGGCGGGTGCCGGCTTCCTGCTGGCCACCGCGCTGCTGCTGCACCTCGAGGACGGCTAAGGGGGCCATGGCGATGACACCGGCTTGGGCCAGGATTGCCGCGCTTGCCTCTCTGGCCGCCATGCCGGCCTGGGCGCAACCCGCCACGCCGCCGCCCATCACCACGCCGCAGAACATCGCGCCGGTGCTGCCCACCACGTCACCGCCCGGCGGCACCTCGGCACCGGTCGCAGCGGCACCGTCGAACGACCAGCCCGTGACCTTCACCGCGGAGGAGGTGGAGTACGACCAGAACCGCGCGCTGGTGACGGCCCGCGGCAAGGTCGAGGCATGGCAGGGCAACCGCATGCTGCGTGCCGATGAATTCACCTACGACCGCAATACCGGCGTCGCCACCGCGCGCGGCAATGTCCAGTTCATCGAGGCCGACGGCCAGGTCATCTTCGCCGACAGCATCGTGCTGCAGAACCAGTTCCGCGACGGCGTGCTCGAAGGGCTGCGCGGGCTTCTGGCACAGAACGGGCGCGTGGCGGCCGCCGGGGCGCGCCGCACCGGCGGCACCTTCTTCGACCTCTCCCGCGTGGTGTATTCGGCCTGCGACCCCTGCCGGGACGACCCGCTCGCGCCACCCTTGTGGCAGGTGCGCGCGCGCACCGCGACCATCGACCAGCAGGCACGCCAGGCGCGCTATCGCGACGCGGTGGTCGAGTTCGGCGGCGTGCCGGTGCTCTGGACGCCCTATCTGCAGCACCCCGCCGGCTCCGCGCCGCGCCAATCGGGCTTCCTCAGCCCGACCTTCGGCATCACCGGCTTCCTCGGCGGCTTCGTCGAGACGCCCTACTACTGGGCGATCGACGAAAGCCAGGAACTGCTGCTGCGCCCATTGTTCTCGACCGGCCAGGTGCCCAATCTCGGCCTGGAATACCGCCGCGCCTTCAACTTCGGCAGCATCGAGGCGGAGGGCTCGCTGGGCTACCTCAATGGCGATGACGATACGCCGGAGGGTGTCGGCGGGCACATCTTCTCCCGCGGGCGGTTCAGCCTCGACGAGACCTGGCGCACCGGCTTCGACTTCAACCGGGCGAGCAGCGAGGACTACCTGCGCATCTATCGCTACGGCGCGCGCAGGCGGCTCGATTCCAACGCCTTCCTCGAAGGCTTCTGGGGCACCGATGCCTATGCGCGCGTCGATGGCCGGATATTCCAGGGCCTGCGCCCGAGCGACGACACCAGCGTGATCCCGGTGGTGCTGCCCAACATCTACGCCGATTGGCGCTCACAGCCCAATTCGCTGGGCGGTACCCTCACGCTCGATACCTGGAATTTCGCGGTGTTCCGCCAGCAGGGCACTGATACCCAGCGCGCCGCGACCCGGATCGGTTACTCCTTGCCGCTGCAGGACCGCGCCGGTGGGTTGTGGACCCTGCGCGCGCAATCCGACCTCGCCGCCTACGCCTTCACCGACCTGTCCGGCCCGCCGAACAATTCCACTGTCGCCAATGACGGCTCCACGGCGACGGCGAACATCCGCGCGGCGGTCGATTGGCGCATGCCCTTCGTGCGGTCTGCCGGGGAGTATGGGCAGCAGATCCTGGAGCCGCGCGTGCAGCTGGTGGCCGGGCCGCTCACCGGCAACCAGGCCGGCGTGCCGAACGAGGACAGCATCGACCTCGAATTCACGGATGCGACGCTGTTCAGACTGAACCGCTTCACGGGACGCGACCGTCAGGAAGGCGGCACGCGCGTGGACTACGCGCTGCGCGGCGCCTGGTACTTCCCGAATGGTGGCGTGCTGGAGGGCCTGGCCGGCGCTTCCTATCGCGTTCAGAACGATGGCGGGCCGTTCTACGTTGGCAGCGGCCTCGAGAATCGCGCCTCCGACTATGTTGCGCGTGCCAGGGTGATGCCGACGCCGTGGCTGGAATTCCTTGGCCGCGGTCGCTTCGCCCAGGACAACGGCGACGTGCAGTTCCTCGACCTCTCGACGACGGTGAGTTTCGAGACGGGAACCTCGCTGACCGCGGGCTACCTGCTCACCCCCGCCGCGCCCTACCTGACCCCCGTACAGCCGCGTGACGAAGTCGCCTTCGGCGTCACCCAGCGCCTGGGGAACTGGCGGGTCAGTGCCTTCGGCCGGTACGACATCCAGATCAACCGGCCTGTCGTGGTCACCGCCTCCGCGGGCTATGAGGACGAGTGCTTCCTGATCGAGGCACGCTTCCTCAAGCAATTCGCCGAGGATCCGTCGACCGCCTCGCTCTATCCCGCCAACACGGTCCTGCTGTTCCGCATCGGCCTCAAGACGATCGGGGATGTCGGATTCCGCGCGATCTGAGGGGCCTCGCTGTTGCCAAGCCTGCACCGGCGCTGGGTCGGTTGTTTGACCCGACTGATTCCAACCTCTGGCGGGATGGTCTATAAAGGCGATGCCATGATAGCCGTGACGCTCCCCCCCGCTCGGCGCTTCTGGCGCCTGCCCCTTCTCCTGGTCGCCGCGGCGCTCGGGCTGGTGGCACTCGTGCCATCCGCGCTCGCGCAGGCTGGACGCATCAATCGCATCGCAGCGGTCGTGAACGGTGATGTCGTCACTCTCGCGGAGGTGGAAAGTCGGCGCCGCCTTCTCGCGCTTTCGGCCGGGATCACCGGCGACGCGGCGGGCCGCGCAAACGACCAGATCCTGCGCCTGCTCATCAATGAGCGCCTGCGTATCCAGGAAGTCACGCGCCGGCGCATTCCCGTGACCGACCAGGACATCGCTGGCGCGGTCGGCGACATCGAAAGCCGCAACGGGCTGCCACCGGGCGGCCTGCGCGAGAACCTGCGCCGCGCGGGCATCGACCCGCGCGTGCTCTACGACCAGATCCGCGCCCAGGTCGGCTGGAACCGGCTGCTGCGCCAGCAACTCGGCGCCCAGGCGAACGTGCCCCAGGCCGAGATCGACGAATACCTCGCCGCGGCGCGCGCGCGAGTCGGCCAGCCCGAGTTCCTGGTGTCGGAAATCTTCATCCCGGTCTCCAGCCCCGGCGACGAAGCGGAGGTCCGCCGCTTCGTGGACGACATCATCACCCGGTTGCGCCAGGGCGCTCCCTTCCCGATGGTGGCGACGCAGTTCAGCCAGGCCCAGACCGCGCTGCTGGGCGGCGACCTCGGCTGGATCGTGCCGAACCGGCTGGATCCGGAAGTTGCCTCCATCGTGCAGCAGATGCCCGAGGGCGCCGTCTCCAACCCCATCCGCGTACCGGGTGGCTTCCAGATCGTGATCCTGCGTCAGAAGCGCACGGCAGGCCGGGACATGGCGACGCTGCTGACCCTGCGTCAGGTATTCTTTCCCTTCGATGGCACCGTGAACCCGCAGGCCCCCACGGCGCAGCAGTTGCGCCAGGTGGAACGCGCGCAGGCAATCTCGGAGGGTGCCAGGTCCTGCGATGCCATCGAGGCCGCGGCCCGCGACGGGCCCCGCCCCGCGGACCCTGGGCAGGTCCGGCTGGAAACCGTCAATCCGCCGGAATTGCGCGAGTTGCTCGGCAGCCTGCCGATCGGTCGGCCGTCGCAGCCCATCATCTCGCCCGATGGCGTGTTGGTGATTGCCGTCTGCGCCCGCGAGACCCGCAACCTGGCGGAAGTGACGCCCGAACAGGCGCGTGAGGCACTGCTGCGCGAGCGTGTGGAACTGGTCTCCCGCCAGGTGTTGCGCGACCTTCAGCGCCGGGCGCAGATCGACATCCGCCAGGCCCCGAGCGCACCTGCCGCCGGTCAGCCGCAGCGTCGCGGCTGACCGCGGTCGCCGTGATCGCGGCCGACCTGCCGAGCCTGCGCGAAACCGTCGCGCGGTTCGGGCTCGATGCACGGAAGTCGCTCGGCCAGCATTTTCTGCTCGATCCGGGCGTATGTGCGCGCATTGCCGCGCTGGCTGGCGATCTGACGGGCCGCCATGTGCTGGAAGTGGGCCCCGGTCCCGGGGGCCTCACCCGGGCCTTGCTCGATGGCGGCGCCGCGCAGGTCGTGGCGGTGGAACTGGATCGTCGCGCAGTTGCTGCCTTGGTGGAACTCGAGGCCGCGCATCAGGGGCGCCTCGACGTCGTCGAAGGCGATGCGCTTGGCATCGACCCCGTGGCGTTGCTGGCGGCCCCGCGTCGCATCATCGCCAACCTGCCCTACAATGTTGCAACACCGCTGCTGGTCGGTTGGCTGCGCCAGGCCGCCGGGCTGGAAGGCATGACCTTGATGTTCCAGCAGGAAGTGGCCGAACGCATCTGCGCGGCACCCGACACCAAGGCGTATGGGCGGCTGGCTGTCCTGTCGCAATGGCGGTGCCGCTGTGAGTTGCTGCTGCGCCTGCCGCCTGGTGCCTTCAGCCCCCCACCCAAGGTGTGGTCCGCGGTTGTGGGTTTCACGCCACACGAACAGGATCCCGGGCCGGACCTGTTTTCCGCGATGGAGCGCACCACTGCCGCAGCCTTCGGGCAGCGGCGCAAGATGCTCCGCGGGGCGCTGAAGTCGCTGGGCGATGCCGAGGGCCTGCTGGCCGGCGCTGACATCGAGGGCACGCGCCGGGCGGAGACGCTGAGCGTTGCGGAATTCGACCGCCTGGCACGCACGCTCCTGGCCCGCGCATAGCGCGGCGCCGACGCGGACGCTCGTGATCCAGCCGGCGGTGCGCGCCCTGCAACGGCTCCTGCCAACCACCAGCGATCAATGCCGGCGCCGCCCACGGCATGGGCACCCATCCAGTGCGAACCTGGAGGAAGGGGCGGGACCGTTCCATCGCGAACCCTCGGCACATCGGCAGTTTCGCAACACGTGCCCGGCAATGTGCATGGTGCCGGGTGCGGGCGACGGTCCCTCCCGGGGCGATGTTTCCGGGCGAAGGCCGGCTCTGCTACGGTCAACCTTTGGATTCGTCCCTGTCTGAACTGGAGAGTGATCCTGAATACGCCCGCCGCCTTCTCACCGATTGCCGTGGGGTCCACCGCGCTGCGCGACACGGTGCTTCACAAGCTGACCTACACACTCGGCAAGGCGCCAGCGGAAGCACGTGATCGCGACTGGTTCATGGCCAGCGCCCTGGCCGTGCGCGACCGCATTGTGGACCGCTTCCTCGCGCAGATGCAGCACCGGCGCAGCGCGGGCGGCAAGCAGGTCTATTACCTGTCGCTCGAGTTCCTCATCGGCCGGCTGCTGCGCGAAAACCTCGCCAATCTTGGCCTGCTGGAGGAATTGCGTGAGGCGCTGGCCAGTCTTGGCGTGACGCTGGACCAGGCTCGTCTTGCCGAACCGGATGCGGCGTTGGGCAATGGTGGGCTCGGTCGCCTTGCGGCTTGCTTCATCGAGAGCCTCTCAAGCCTCGGTATCCCGGCCTTCGGCTATGGAATCCGCTACGACCACGGCCTGTTCCGGCAGATCCTGCGCGATGGCTGGCAGCAGGAATACCCCGAGGATTGGCTGAGTTTCGGCAATCCGATGGAATTCGCCCGCCCCGAGATCCGCCACCGCATCGGCTTCGGCGGCGAGGTTGCGAGCGAAGCGCGCGCCGATGGAACGGAGCGCTCGGTCTGGTATCCGTCTGAAACGATCGATGCCGTGGCCTACGATACGCCGGTGGTCGGCTGGCGCGGCCGCCATGTGAACACGCTGCGGCTGTGGCGCGCGCGCGCGCCCGATCCCATGCAGCTCGATGCCTTCAACCGTGGGGACCACGTGGGCGCGCTGGCGGACCAGGTGCGCGCCGAGGCGATCTCCAGGGTCCTCTACCCCTCCGACGACAGCCCGGCGGGGCAGGAATTGCGCCTGCGGCAGGAGTATTTCTTCAGCTCCGCGGCGCTGCAGGACCTGCTGCGACGGCACCTGCGCGAAGTGGGCGACCTCGGCCTTCTCGCCGACCATGTCTCGATCCAGCTCAACGACACGCATCCGGCCATCGTGGTCGCCGAACTGATGCGCCTGCTCGTGGATGTCCACGAAATGCCCTGGGACCAGGCATGGCGGGTCTCGCGGGCGACGATTTCCTATACCAACCACACCCTGCTGCCCGAGGCGCTCGAATCCTGGCCGGTGACGCTGATGGAGCGGCTGCTGCCGCGCCACATGCAGATCATCTGGCGCATCAATGCCGAACACCTCGATGAGGTGCGTGCGGCACATCCCGGGGATGACCGGCTGCTCGCCTCGGTCTCCCTGACCGATGAAAGCAATGGCCGGCGCGTGCGCATGGGGCACCTGGCCTTCATCGGGTCGCACCGCGTGAACGGCGTCTCGGCGCTGCACACCGACCTGATGCGCCGCACCGTGTTCGCGGACCTGCACGCGCTGCATCCCGAGCGCATCGTCAACAAGACCAACGGCATCATCGTTCCGCCGCTGGCTGCATCAGTGCAATCCGGGGCTGACATCGCTGCTGGTCGATGCGCTGGGCCCGCGCGTGCTCGACGACCCCATGGCGCTGGAAGGGTTGCGCACGATCGCCGGCGATGCCGCCTTCGGCGGCCGCTTCGCCGCGGTCAAGCGTGCGAACAAGGAGGCGCTCGCCATCCTGGTCCGGGAACAGACCGGCGTGCGCATCGACCCCGCGGCGATGTTCGATGTGCAGATCAAGCGCATCCACGAGTACAAGCGCCAGCTGCTGAACCTGATGCAGACTGTTGCCCTCTATCACGCCATCAGGGCGCAGCCGATGCGCGAGTGGACGCCGGTGGTGAAGATCTTCGCCGGCAAGGCCGCGCCGAGCTACCACCGCGCGAAACTGATCATCAAGCTCGCCTGGGACATCGCGCGCGTGGTGAACCGGGACCCCGCAGTACGCGGCCTGCTGAAGGTCGTGTTCCTGCCGAACTACAACGTCTCGACCGCCGAGGTCATCGTCCCCGCCGCCGACCTGTCGGAGCAGATCTCGACCGCCGGCATGGAAGCCTCCGGCACGGGCAACATGAAACTCGCGCTGAACGGCGCGCTGACGATCGGCACGCTGGACGGAGCGACGGTCGAGATGTCCGAACATATCGGGCCGGAGCACATGTTTCTGTTCGGCCTGACAGCCGAGGAGGTCACGGATCGCCGCACTGAGGGCTGGCGCGGTTCGGAGGCTGTTGCGGCATCGCGCAGCCTGGCCGAAGTGCTGGTGTCGATCGGGGATGGCGTGTTCTCGCCCGACGACCCTGGCCGATATCGCGACCTGGTCGCGGCTCTGACGGGCGATGACTGGTTCATGGCATCCGCCGATTTCGACGACTATGTCGCCGCGCAGGCGAAGGCGGCCGCCCTTTATCGAGACCCCGAGGCCTGGCGGCGGACGGCGGTGCTCAACACCGCAGGCATGGGCTGGTTTTCCGCCGACCGTGCGATCGCCGACTATGCGGGCGAGATCTGGCGGATACCCACCGGCGCGTGATCCATGCCCGCCAGGTGGCCGACGCATGGGCGCGACCCCGCAGCAGTGGTCGCGCCGTGCCCGCAGCAGCCATGATAGGGTTGGGGGGGCGACGCCATGGCATCCCCCCCGGCGCCGCACCCCTGGAGCACGACATGCCTGACCGTCGACCCGCCAGCGGCCCGCCCTATTCACGCAACGCCCTGGCCTATGTGCTCGCGGGCGGGCGAGGGTCGCGCCTGCTGGAACTGACCGACCGGCGCGCCAAGCCCGCGGTCTATTTCGGCGGCAAGTCGCGCATCATCGACTTCGCGCTGTCCAACGCGCTGAACTCCGGCATCCGGCGCATCGCCGTCGCCACGCAGTACAAGGCGCACAGCCTGATCCGCCACCTCCAGCGTGGCTGGAACTTCCTGCGCCCCGAACGCAACGAGACCTTCGACATCCTGCCGGCCAGCCAGCGCGTCGATGAACGCTCCTGGTATCGTCGGCACCGCCGATGCGGTGTTCCAGAACCTCGACATCATCGAGGACTACGCGCCGCGCCACATGGTCATCCTGGCCGGCGACCACATCTACAAGATGGACTACGAGGTGATGCTCGCAGCAGCACGTCGCGACTCGGGCGCCGACGTCACCGTGGGCTGCCTCGAGGTGCCGCGCCATGGAGGCCACCGCCTTCGGCGTGATGCATGTCGACGAGCACGACCGCATCACCGAGTTCTTCGAGAAGCCGGCCGACCCGCCCGGCATCCCGGGCCAGCCCGACATGGCGCTGGCCGTCGATGGGCATCTACGTGTTCGAGACCCGCTTCCTGTTCGAGGAGCTGCGCCGCGACGCCGCGGACCCCCATTCCAAGCGCGATTTCGGCGAGCGACATCATCCCGTACATCGTCCGCCACGGGCAGCGCCGTCGCGCACCGGTTCGAGCGTCCTGCGTGCGTTCCGGCGCCGAACTCGCACCCCTATTGGCGCGACGTCGGCACGATCGATGCCTATTGGCAGGCCAATATCGACCTCACGGAAATCGTGCCGGAGCTCGACCTGTACGACCGCGACTGGCCGATCTGGACCCATGCGGAAGTGACCCCACCGGCCAAGTTCGTCCATGACATCGACGGCCGCCGCGGCGAGGCTGTCTCCTCGCTGGTCTCGGGCGGCTGCATCGTCTCGGGTGCGCGCACGCGCCGCTCGCTGCTGTTCACCGGCGCGCATCTGCATTCCCACGCGGTGCTGGAAGGTGCGGTGGTGCTGCCGGAGGTCGATGTCGGCCGCGGTGCGCGCCTGACCAACGTCGTCGTGGACCGCGGCGTGCGCATCCCGCCGGGCCTGGTCGTCGGCGAGGACCCGGTGGCGGACGCCGCGCGGTTCCGCCGCACCGATGCGGGTGTCTGCCTGATCACCCAGTCGATGGTCGACCGGCTGGGCTGAGCGTGTCCTTCCGGGTTCTCGCCGTCGCGTCGGAGGTCTATCCGCTGCTCAAGACCGGCGGGCTGGCGGATGTGGCGGGCGCGCTGCCCGCAGCCCTCGCGGCTGAGGGCGTCGCGGTCCATACGCTGCTGCCAGGCTACCGGCAGGTGTTGGCCAGCCTGGCGCGCCCGAAGGTGGCGATGGACCTGCCCGCGCTGTTCGGCGGTGCGGCGCGGGTGCTGGAGGCCACGCATGGCGGCCTCGCGCTGCTGGTGCTCGATGCGCCGCATCTGTTCGACCGTCCCGGTGGGCCCTATGCGGCGCCTGGCGGGCGGGACTGGCCGGACAATGCGCAGCGCTTCGCCGCCCTGGCGCAGGCCGCCGCCGCGGTCGCTGCGGCGCGCGGCTTCGCGGCGGTGCATGCGCATGACTGGCAGGCAGGCCTCGTGCCCGCCTACCTGCGCTTCGCGCCGCGGCGCGTGCCGTGCCTGTTCACCATCCACAACATGGCCTTCCAGGGCAGCTTCCCGCCTGCCCTGTTTCCCGCGCTTGGCCTGCCATCGGCGGCGTTTTCGCGCGAGGGGCTCGAGTATTTCGGCTCGGTCGGCTTCCTGAAATCGGGGCTGTGGTTCGCGGATGCCATCAACACCGTCTCCCCCTCCTACGCTGAGGAAATCCTGACGCCGGAAGGCGGCATGGGCCTCGATGGGCTGCTGCGCGGCCGTTCCGCGGACCTGCACGGAATCCTCAACGGCATCGACGTCCAGGACCTCGACCCGGCGACGGATCAGCACCTGCAAGCGCGCTTCACCGCCGCCGACATCGCCCCGCGCGGCGTGAACAAGGCTGCCATCCAGGCGCGTTTCGGCCTGGCACCGGACGCGGATGCGCCGCTGTTCGCCTTCATCGGCCGCCTGGCCTGGCAGAAGGGTGCGGACCTGCTGATCGAGGCGGCGCAGGTGCTGATGGACCAGGGCGCGCAGCTGGCGATGCTCGGTTCGGGCGATTTGTCGCTTGAGCATGCCTGCCGGCAGTTCGCCGTGGCCCATCCCGGGCAGGCCGGCGCGATCATCGGCTTCGACGAGGGCCTGGCGCGGCGGATCTATGGCGGGGCCGATGCGCTGGTGGCGCCCTCGCGCTTCGAGCCCTGCGGCCTGACGCAGCTGGTCGCGCTGCGCTATGGCGCGCCTCCGGTGGTCGCGCGCACGGGCGGGCTCGCCGATACCGTGATCGATGCGAATGCCATGGCGCTCGCCGCCGGCTGCGCGACGGGGGTGCAGGTGGCGCCGGGCCGGGCGGATGCGCTGGCGGCCGGGCTGCGGCGGGCCGTCGCCCTGTTTCGGCAACCGGCCGTCTGGCGGGCGATGCAGGCAAGCGGCATGGCGAGCGACGTATCCTGGGCGCCATCGGCGCGGCGCTACGCCGCGCTGCTGAAGGGCATGGCGGCCGCGTCGCGCTGATCCGCCATGGGGTGGCCTCGATCCCGCCGAGGCGCTACCACGCCCGCCGCGGGGCTCGCCCGTGCATCAGGACCAGCAGCAAGGAGGCCGGGCATGACGGACACGAAAATCGGGACGGGTGACGAGGCCGTCGCCGGCCAGCACATCACGGTGCACTACACCGGCTGGCTGTTCGACCCGGCGGCGCCGGACAACAAGGGCAAGAAGTTCGACAGCTCGCGCGACCGCGGCCAGCCCTTCGCCTTCGAACTCGGCGTCGGCCAGGTGATCGCCGGCTGGGACAACGGCTTCGCGGGCATGAAGGTTGGCGGGCAGCGCACCCTGGTGATCCCGCCCGAGCAGGGCTACGGCGCGCGCGGTGCCGGCGGCGTCATTCCGCCCAACGCGACGCTGCTGTTCGAGGTGGAACTGCTCGGCGTCGGCTGAACGCGCTTGCGCGGGGCATGGCCGGTCGCGCCCTGGCCCGCCGGCCGTCCGGCGAAGCCCGGGTGGCCTGATGGCCACCGCCCGGCACCGTGCCAACTTCACGAGGCCCCGACCCGTGCCTGGATCAGATCCCGATCAGGTGGAATCATCTGATCGGGTGAAGATGCTCGCGAAAACACCGAGCCGGGGGCGTTGCCGTGAGCCAAGGCGAACGGAAACGGCTCGAGAGCAGATCCCGATCAGGTGGAATCACCTGATCGGGTGAAGATGCTCGCGAAAACACCGAGGCGTTGCCGTGAGCCAAGGCGAACGGAAACGGCTCCCGGCCGCGGGTGCGGCCCGCCGGCGGTCCGGCGAAAGCCAAGCAAACCGGAGATTTGCGCCCGGCGCCTGAGGGCATGGATCGCCCGTCATCACCCCACCCGGAACCACGCCAGCACCGCGGCCAGCGTGAACACCGAGATCAGGGTCGAGACCAGCACCGTCGCCCCCGACCGGTCCGCCCCGGTGGCGTAGCGGCGCGCCAGCAGGAAGGCATTGGCCCCGGTGGGCAGGGCGGAGGTGGTCACCGCCACCGCCACTTCCAGCCGCGAAAGCCCCAGGCCAGGCAGGCCAGCCACACCAGCAGCGGCAGCACGGCCAGTTTCAGCACGCTGGCCCAGGCCACCTCGCGCAGCCCCGCGCCCATGCGGAAGGCGGCGAGCGACCCACCCAGGCAGAACAGCGCCACCGGCGGCGTGGCCGCGCCCAGCAATTCCAGCGTGCGCCGCGCCACGCCGGGCACCGGCAACCCCAGCGCGCTCCAGACCAGCGCGGCGAACACCGCCATCACGATCGGGTTGCGCGCCACCCCGCCGATGGTGGCGAGCACCACGCGCCGCCAGGGCGCGTGCTGGTGGATGCCGATCTCGGCCACCACGGTCGCCAGGCCCAGCAGCACCATGGAATGCAGCGCCAGGATGGCGACCAGGATGGTCAGCCCCGCCTGCCCATAGGCCGCGGCGATCAGCGGGATGCCCATCATCACCGTGTTGCCGAAGCTGCAGTTCAGCGCGAACAGCCCACCCTCGCCGAGCGGCAGCGCCAGCCGCCGCACCGCCAGCCACAGCGCCGCGCCATACAGCACCACCGACCCCAGGAAGAAGGCGAAGGCCGCCGCCCCGCCGCCCACATGCCCCGCGGTGCCGCCGGCGAACAGCAGCGCCGGCGCCGCGAGGGTGAAGGTGAACCAGTTCAGCCCGCGAAAGCCGGCCTCGTCCACGATAGCGCCACTTCGCCGCGATGAAGCCCAGGGCGACGATCGCGAAGACCGGCGCCACGATCTCAAGGATGATGCCCACGCCCTATCCGGCGAGCAGCGTCGCGATGAAACCCGCCATGCCCGGCAGGCGCCGCCGCTCGCTGCGCGCGGCGTGCAGGATGGCGCGCGCCTGCGCCACGGTCTGCGCGAAGTCCCGGTTCACCAGCACATGGTCGAACTCGTTCCAGTGGGTGATCTCCTCGCGCGCCGCGGCCATGCGCCGGGCGATCTCCACCTCGCTGTCCTGACCGCGGCCGCGCAGCCGCGCCTCGAGGTCGGGCAGCGTCGGCGGCAGCAGGAAGATGCCCACCACATCGGCCGGCAGCGCCGCCTTCATCTGCCGATGGCCCTGCCATTCGATGTCGAACAGCACGTCCCGCCCGGCGGCCAGCGCGGCCTCCACCGGGCCGCGCGGCGTGCCGTAGGCGCGGCCGAGGAAGCGCGCGTGCTCCAGGAACTCGCCGCGCGCGGCCATGGCGTCGAAGTCCTCGGGGGTGCGGAAGAAGTAGTGCACGCCCTCCTGCTCGCCCGGCCGCGGGTCGCGCGTGGTGGCGCTCACCGAGAGTGCCAGGTCCGGCTCGCTCTCCAGCAGCGCGCGGGAGACCGAGGTCTTTCCCCCGCCCGGCGCGGCGGCCAGCACCAGGCACAGCGCCGCGCCGGGCGATGGCCTCATTCGACATTCGCCGACTGCTCCTTCAGCCGCTCGATCGCCGCCTTGAGGTCCAGCCCGATGCGCGTGAGCGCCACGGAGGCCGATTTGCTGCACAGCGTATTCGCCTCGCGCACGAATTCCTGGGTCAGGAAATCGAGCTTGCGCCCGATCGCCTCGCCCGAGCCCAATTGGCGCCGCGCCTCGGCGATATGCGCGGACAGCCGGTCCAGCTCCTCCCGCACGTCGGATTTCGAGGCCAGCAGCGCCACCTCGATGCGCCAGCCGCTCCTCCGGCACGCGCCGCTCGCCTTCCAGCAGGGCGGCGAGGCTCTCGAGCAGCCGCTGGCGATGCAGCGCCGGCTGGTCCGCCGCTTCGGCCGTGGCGAGGTCGTGCAGGCGCCGCCACCTCGTCCAGCAGCACATCCAGGATGGCGGCGAGCTTCGCGCCCTCGGCCCGGCGCGAGGCCACCAGGCCATCCAGCGCCACGGCAAAGGCGGCGGCGACGGCGGCGCGCTTGGCTTCCTCCTCCGCCTCGTCGGGCTCCGCCACCTCGGCGCGCAGCACGCCGGGCAGGGTCAGCAGCGCCTCGGCGCGCGGCGCGGGCGCGCCCGGGATGCGCGAGGCGAGGTCGAGCGCGATGCGCAGCGCCTGTTCCAGCGCCACCGGGTCGGGCGTCAGCCGCGCCGCGCCGCGGTCCTCCCGCTTCAGGCTCAGCGTGGCGGAGACATTGCCGCGCTTGAGCAGCCGCGCGGCCGCTTCCTTCAGCGGTGTCTCCAGCGCCTCGAAGCCATTGGGCAGGCGCAGCCGCACATCGAGCCCGCGCCCGTTGACGCTGCGCAATTCCCAGATGAAGGAGGACCCATCGGGCAGCGTGCCCGCCTCGCGCGCGAAGCCGGTCATGGAGGAAAGGGGGTATGCGGCCATGGCGCCGCTTCTCCCCCGTGGAGGATGCCGATGCAAGCCGGCATGGGACCATGTGCTGATCACCGGCGCCTCCTCCGGGCTTGGTCGCGCGCTGGCGCTGGCCTGCGCCAGGCCGGGCGCGGTGCTGCACCTGTCGGGCCGTGACGCCGGGCGGCTCGACGCCGTGGCGGCGTCCTGCCGCGAGAGCGGCGCGCAGGTGAACCCCGCCGTGCTGGACGTGACCGATCAGGCGGCGATGGCGGCGTGGATCGGCGGCGCCGGGCGGCTTGACCTGGTGATCGCCAATGCCGGCATCTCGGCGGGCACGGGCGGGGCCACGGAACCGGCCGCGCAGGCGCGCGCCATCTTCGAAACCAACGTGACCGGCGTGCTCAACACCGCCCTGCCGGCGATCGAGGCGATGGCGGCGCAGGCGCCCGGCGCGGATGGGCTGCGCGGGCGCGTCGCGGTGGTCTCCTCGGTCGCGGCCTTCGTGGCCGCCCCCGGCGCGCCGGCCTATTGCGCCGCCAAATCCGCGGTGCAGCGCTGGGCGGAGGCGCTGGACGCCACCGAGCGCGCGCGCGGCATCCGCCTGCACGCCATCTGCCCGGGCTATGTCCGCACGCCGATGACCGCGCGCAACGCCTTCCCGATGCCCTTCCTGATGGATGCGGAGGAAGCCGCGCGGCGCACGCTGGCGGGCATCGCGCGCGGGCGGGTGCGCATCGCCTATCCCTGGCCGACCTATGCCATGGCGCGGCTGGCCGGGGCGCTGCCGCCCGCCCTGCGTGCCTGGATCTTCGGCCTGATGCCGGCGAAGGGGCGCGATGGCGCCTGACCCGCGCTACCGCCGCGCGGTCACCAGCCACACCGAGGCGAGCACCACGCACCCGCCCGCCACCACGCTCCAGGACGGCACCTCGCCCAGCCAGAGCACCGCGATGATCGTCGCAAACACCGGCTGCAGGTAGCTCACCATCGCCGATTGCGCCGCCGGCACGCGGGTGGCCAGCCCGATGAACATGGTCAGCGGCACGGCGGTGGCGAACACCGCGAGCAGCACGGCCACCAGCCAGATCTGGGCCGGCTGCGCCAGCACGGCAGGACCGTCCACCGCCATCGCCAGGCTGCCGGCGATCATCCCCGAGACCACCTGCTGCCCCAGCGCCAGCGCCGCCGCCGACCCCCGCGGCGCCCAGCGCAGCCAGATGGTGCTCAGCGCATAGGAGAAGGTGGCCGCCAGGATCAGCGCCGCGCCGAGCGCCGTGCCGCCGCCCAGCCCGGCGGGGCCGATCACCAGCGCAATGCCGGCGAAGCCCAATGCCACGCCGCCCAGCATGCGTCGCGTCGGCCGTTCGCCCGGCAGGAAGGCGGCGGCGAGCAGCGTCACCACCAGCGGCCCGGCCGCCTGCACCAGCGAGGCCGGCGCCGCCTCCATGCGCTGCAAGGCCAGCGGAATGAGGGTATTGGGCACCACGCCGCTCAGCGTGCCCAGCACCAGCGCGCCTGCCGCGACACCGCGCGTGACGCCGCCCAGTTCCCGCCGCGCCCACAGGAAGGCGAAGACCGCCACCGCCGCCAGCGCCCCGCGCACGCCGGCCAGCGCGAAGGGCGGCAAATGCGCGGCAAGGAAGCGGATCATCGGGAAGGCCGCGCCCCACAGCGCGCCGATGATGACCAACTGCGTCCAGAGCGCCGCGCCGGCCAGCGGCTTCACGGCAGGCTCAGCGATCCCAGCCGAGGAAGGCGCAGAACTCCCGCGCCGGCGCGCGCTCGGTCACCAGCGTGTTCTCGGCTGCGTCGGGGTCCGCATGGCCGAGCGCCATGCCGCAGACCACCACCTCCTGCTCCGGGATGGGCACATGGGCGCGGATGGTGCGGTGGTGATGCGCGAAGGCCGCCTGCGGGCAGGTATCGAGCCCCATGCCGCGTGCGGCCACCATCACATTCTCCAGGAACATGCCGTAGTCGAGCCAGGAGCCGATCTCCAGCCGCCGGTCGATCGTGAACATCAGCCCGACCGGCGCGCCGAAGAATTCGAAGTTGCGCGCATGCTGGCGCTTCATCTTGTCGCCCTCGCCCTTGGCGATGCCGAGCAGGCCGTACAGGTCCCACCCCACCTTGCGGCGGCGCGACAGGAAGGGCTCGAAGAAGGTGTCGGGGTAGTACTTGTACTCGCCCTCGACCGGCGTGCCCGCCATGTGCTCGGCGACCAGCGCCTCCGACAGCGCGCGCTTCGCCGCGCCCGTCAGCGCATAGGCGCGCCAGGGCTGCATGTTGGTGCCCGAAGGGGCGCGCGCGGCGATGTCGAGGATGTGCTCCACCGTCTCGCGCGGCACCGGCGTGGGCAGGAAGGCGCGGATGGAACGGCGCGAGGCGATGGCCGCCTCCACCGGATTGGTCGCGGCGATGCCGTGCATCAGGCGCGCCCCGTATCGGCGAACAGCACGGGGCGGCCCTGCGGGCTGCCCAGCACCTCGTCCTCGCGCATCGCGACATGGCCGCGGATGATGGTCATCATCGGCCAGCCGGTGCAGCGATGCCCCGCGAAGGGCGTCCAGCCGCAGGGCGAGGCGATCCAGGATTCCTCGATCACGCGCTGGCGCTTCATATCCACGATGGTGACGTCGCCATCATAGCCGACCGCGAGGCGCCCCTTGCGCAGCGCGCCATAGACCCGCGCCGGGCCGGTGCCCATCAGATCCGCCAGGCGCGGCAGGGTCAGCCGGCCGGCGCTCACATGGTCGAGCATCAGCGGCACGATGGTCTGGATGCCGGTGAGCCCCGCGGCGGTGTCGGGCCAGGGGCGTTCCTTCGCCGCGCGGGAATGCGGCGCGTGGTCGGAGCCCACGCAATCGACCCGCCCGTCGCGCACCGCCGCCCAGGCCGCCTCGAGATGGCGCGCATCGCGGATCGGCGGGTTCATCACCGCGAAGCCGCCGAGGCGGTCATAGGCCTCGTCGGTCTGCGTCAGGTGGTTGAGCAGCACCTCGCAGGTCGCGATGTCGCGGAACCCCGCCAGGTAGTCGAGTTCCTCGGCGGTCGAGACATGCAGGATATGGGCGGGGCGATCGGTCGCGGCGCGCGATCGCCATCAGCCGGCGCGTGCCGAGCATCGCGGTCTCCACGTCGCGCCATTCCATGTGGTTGCGATGCGGCATGCCCGGCGTGAACATCGGCTTGCGGGCCTGCAGCCGGTATTCGTCCTCGGAATGGTAGCAGATGCGGCGGTGGCCCGACCGCATCACGGCTTCGAGGCTCTCGTCATCCTCGACCAGCATGTCGCCGGTGCTGCTGCCGGCGAACACCTTGATGGCGCAGACATTGGGCTGGTGCTCCAGCTCCGCGAGCGAGGCGATGTTGGATTTCGTGGCGCCGACATAGAGCCCGACATCGCACCACGCCACGCCCTCGAGCCCGGCGCGCTTGGCATCGAGCCGCTCGGTGTCGGTGATGGAGGGCGCGGTGTTGGGCATGTCGAACACGCTCGCCAGGCCGCCGAGCAGCGCGGCCTTCGTGCCGGTCGCGATGGTCTCGACCTTCGGGTCGCCAGGGTCGCGCAGATGCACATGCGGGTCGATCAGGCCGGGCATGACGTGCAGGCCCTTGCAGTCGATGGACTGCGCGGCCTCGGCCAGGCGCAGGTCGCCGATGGCGGCGATGCGACCGTCGCGGATGGCAAGGTCGGCCGGTTCCACCCCCCAGGGCATCACCACCTGCCCGCCCTTCAGGATGAGATCGTACCGGTCCATCGCTCGCCTCCGTCATGTGCGCGCGTCTATGTCGCACCAAGCGGAGGCAGGGGAAAGCGCCCGGCCCGTGAACGGACCCCATCCAAGCTGCCCCGATGCCGCTCAAAAGGATGGTTTCCAAAGGCCTTTCGGCCTTTGGCGGGAGGGGTTCGGGGAGGGCGGCGCCCTTCCCGCCGCGCGTTACGCCGCCTGCTGCTCCAGCGTCGGCGCCGCGTCGGTCAGTGTCACGCGCCGCATGTCGCGCGCGTGTGTCGTGTCCTCGTAGGGGCGGGCACGATGCAGCGAGCATCGATTGTCCCAGATCACCAGGTCGTGCTGTTTCCAGGCGTGGCGATAGACGAACTCCCGCTGCGTCGCGTGCTCCAGCAGGTCGCGGATGAGGCACATGCCCTCGGGCACCGGCATGCCCTCGACGCGCCCGATATGGGAGGACAGGTACAGCGACACGCGCCCCGACCCCGGATGCCGCCGCACCAGGCGTTGCGGCACGGGGGCGAAGGCGCGCTTCTCCTCCTCGGTGTATTCGTCGAAGCCGAGTTGCGCGCGCGAATAGATCAGCGAGTGCCAGCAGACGAGGTCCTTCACGCGCGCCTGCATCCTCGGCGGCAGCGCGTCCCAGGCGGCGCGCATGTCGGCGAATTCGGTCTCGCCGCCTTCGGGCGGCACCACGCGCGCATGCAGCATGGAATAGAGCGCCGGCGTGGCCTTGAACGATGAATCGCTGTGCCACAGCCGGTTGCCCAGGTTGAACATCCGCCGCCTGTCATCGGCCGCGAGCAGCGATCCGTCGGTATCGAGGTTGGAGATGTCGTTCATCTCCTGGTGCTTGAGGCGGTGCTTGTGCGCATCGACCACCGCGCGCGTGGTCTCCAGCGGACCCAGTGCGCGGCCGAAGGCCATCTGCTGGTCGTCATCCAGCGCCTGGGCGGGGAACACCAGCACCGCGAAGCGGTCCATGGCGCGGTGGATCTCGGCGGCCATGGCGGGGTCGAGCGGCGCGCGCAGATCGACCCCTGTGGCCTCGGCCACGAACATCGGATGCAGCGGCGTCAGGGTGAGCGGCATGGGCGGTGGTCCTCCCTCCGTCCCGGCCGGCGGGCGACAGGCCTTCGCCCGGCCGGGCTTGAGGCGCCAGCGTCGCGCCGGCCGCGGTGGCCGGTCAAGCCTTGTCGCGAGGCCGGCGGATGCTCACAGCGGCGGGCGCTTCTCCCACCAGCCCGCCGCCCGCTCATAGGCATGGGCGATGCGGAACAGTCCCGCCTCGTCAAACGAAGACGCCACGAAGGAAAGCGACAGCGGCATCCCATCCGCACCCATCCCGCAGGGCATGGACAGGGCCGGGTGGCCCGTCGCGTTGAAGGCCGAGGTGATGGGGTGGGATTTGCGGAACGGGCCCTCATCCACCTCCGCCAGCAGAGGCGCGCCGGCGGTGGTGCCGGCGCACAGGATGGCGTCGCAGCGCCCGAGCACCTCGTCCACCTCGGCGGTCAGCACGCGGCGCAGGCGCTGTGCCTGGACGTATTCGGCGCCGCTGACGAAGGCGCCCATCATCAGGCGTTCGCGCGTGACGCGGCCATAGCCTTCGGGGTTGTGGCGCAGCCAGTCCTGGTGGATGGCGAAGCCCTCGGCCAGCAGGATGGCCTGCGTCACCGCATCGCTCCGGGCGCGGGCGGGCAGGGTGATGTCGATGATGGTGGCGCCGAGGCCGCGCAGAACCTCGCAGGCGGCATCGAGCGCCGCCATCGTTTCCGCCTCGACGCCGGATTCGATGTCGAACTCCCGCGCGCGGCCGATCACCAGGCCCGCGATGCCGGCCTCGATGCCCGCCAGGTAGTCCGGCACGGGCAGGTCGGCGGAGCCCGGGTCGCCGGGGTCGTGGCCCGCCAGCACCTGCGTCGCCATCGCGCAATCCTCGACGCTGCGCGCCAGCGGCCCCGCATGGTCCAGCGTGAAGGACAAGGGGAACACCCCCCGCCGGCTGATCAGCCCATAGGTCGCCTTCAGCCCGACGATGCCGCAATAGGAGGCCGGCAGCCGGATGGAGCCGCCGGTGTCGCTGCCCATGGCCATCGCCACCATGCCCGATGCCACCGCCGCGCCGGAGCCGGAGGAGGAGCCGCCGGCGAAGCGCCCGACATCCCAGGGGTTCTTCGCATTGGGGAAGGGGAGGTCGTCGGTCGGCCCGCCGCGCGCGAATTCATGCGTCGAGAGCTTGCCCAGCAGCACCATCCCGGCGGCTTCGAGCCGCGCGGTGGTCTGCGCATCCTCGAGCGCCATGTTCTGCAGCAACTGGCGGGAATGGGCGGTCGTGCGGATGCCGGCCGCGTCGTAGATGTCCTTGAGCGCATAGGGGATGCCGTGCAGCGGGCCGCGCTTCCGTCCCGCCTTGATCTCGGCCTCGGCCTGCGCCGCGGCGGCGCGGGCGCGCCCGGCCGTCACCTCGATGAAGGCGTTCAGCCGCGGGTCCAGCGCGGCGATGCGCGTGAGCGCCATCTCGGTGAGTTCGACCGGCGAGAGCGTGCCGGCGGCGATGGCGCGCGATGCCTCGGCCAGCGAGGGCACGGGCGCGCTCATGCGCGGCGCACCGGCTGGCGCAGGCCGAAGGCCGGTTCCGTCGCATGCGGCAGCGGGTCGTCGAGGTGAACGCGCAGCGCCCGCCAGGCGAGGAAGCCCTCCATCATCGCCGCGCGGCGTTCGGGCGGCACGCTCACGCCGGCGCGGGCGAGGGCGGTGTCGAACTCGGTGTCGGGGTCGGGGGCAGGCATGTGGGCGCTCCGGCTGCAGTCGGCCGTGCGGCAAAGGCGTTCATCCCGCCGGAAGGCTCGCGCCTGTGCGCGGTGTGGTCAAGGCATGGGTGGCCCGGGTTGCGGCAGCGGCCGCAGACTGCGCGTCGGCTTATCAATTTCCTTGCGACATCGTTACGTGCCCAATAATTTGGTCCGTGATCGGATCGAATTATGGGAGGCCCCTGTCATGTTTCCCCTGCGAACCATCATCGCATGCGCGTTGGTCGCCGGCTGCGCCGCCGCCGCGCCGCAAGGCGAGCCCGTGGCGCCCGAGGCCTATATCTCGGCGATCCGCGGCAATACGCAGGTGGGCCGGTCACCGGGCGGTGCGAACTGGCGCATCTACATCGCCGATGACCTCAGCCGCCGCGGCGTCGTCCATCTGCCGACGCGGTCGTTCCCGATCACTGGTCGTGTGGCGGCGCGCGCCAATGGCGTGTGTTCAAGTTCCCCGGAACTCAGGAACGGCGAAGAGCGCTGCTACCAGATCTTCCGCAGCGGCAATACCTACCAATCGGTCTTCGAAGGAACGGTCGACGGCACGCTGCAGATCGTCAGCGGCAATCCCTACGGGCTGTAGCGGTCACCGATACCTGCGCATGACCGCGGAGGCGCAACGCGCGTCTACCGGCGCAACTCCATCTGGATCGGCCCCTCGCGCTCGCCGCGCGCGAACTGGTCCACCATCGCATTGCCGGTATCGCCCAGTGTCGAGGCCGGCCCGGTCCAGACCATCCGCCCCTTGTGCAGCATCGCCGCATCGTCGCCGATGCGCCGCGCGCTCGCCATGTCGTGGGTGATGCTGACGGCCGTCGCACCCAGGCGCTTCACGACATCGACGATCAGCCCGTCGATCACCGCACCCATGATCGGGTCGAGCCCGGTGGTCGGTTCGTCGAAGAAGATGATGTCCGGCTCCGCCGCGATCGCGCGCGCAAGCCCCACGCGCTTCTGCATGCCACCGGAGAGTTCCGCCGGCGACAGGTCGCCCACGCTCGCGGCCAGGCCCACCTGCGCCAGCACCTCGGCCGCCTTGTCGCGCGCGCGGGCATGGGTGATGCGCTTCTGCGCCAGCAGCTTGAAGCATACGTTTTCCCAGACCGGCAGGCTGTCGAACAGCGCGCCGTTCTGGAACAGCATGCCGATGCGGTCGGCCAGGGCTTCGCGATCGCGCCGCGACATGGTGGTCACGTCGCGCCCGTCGATCTCGATGGTCCCGGAATCGGGCGTGATCAGGCCCAGGATGCACTTGATCGTCACCGACTTGCCCGAACCCGACCCGCCCAGGATCACCATTCCCTGCCCGGCCTCGATGTCGAGGTCGACGCCGTCCAGCACGCGCTTCTCGCCGAACGCCTTGGTCAGCCCGCGCAGCCGGATCTTGGGCGTGTCCGTCATGGCGCGCACCGCATGAAGCGCCTCATGACGCGAAGAACATTTCGGTCAGCACGTAGTCGAGTGCGAGGATCAGGATCGAGGAGGACACGACCGCGGTCGTGGTCGCCGCGCCCACGCCCTGCGCGCCGCCCCGGCTGGTATAGCCGCACCAGCATCCCATCAGCGTGATGACGAAGCCGAACACCGCCGCCTTCACCAGGCCCGAGACCACGTCCATCACCTGCAGGAAATCCATCGTCGCCTTCAGGTAGCCGGCCGAGCTGAAGCCGAGCTTGGTGGTGCCGATCAGCCAGCCGCCCATCACGCCGAGGATATCGGCGATCACCACGAGGAAGGGCAGGGCGACGAACCCCGCGAGCAGCCGCGGCGCCACCAGGTATTTCATCGGGTTGGTCGAGAGCGTGGTCAGCGCATCGATCTGGTCGGTCACGCGCATGGTGCCGATCTCGGCGGCGAAGGCCGCGCCGATCCGCCCGGCCACCATCAGCCCGGCCAGAACCGGTCCCAATTCGCGCGTGATGGACAACACCACCACATTGGCCACCGCGCCCTCGGCGTTGAACCGCGCGAAGCCGGTATAGGATTGCAGGGCCAGCACCATGCCGGTGAACACCGCCGTCAGCGCCACCACCGGCAGCGAGAAATAGCCGATCTCGATGACGTGGCGCAGGAACAGCCGCCAGTAGAAGGGCGGGCGCACCAGGTGCGACACGCCCTCCAGCGCGAACAGCGCGATGGCGCCGGCCATGCGGCACGCCGCGAGCACGGCGCGCCCGGTCGCGGCGACAGGGTTCAGCACAAGGTCCAAGATATCAGCCTTGAATGTGGTCGCGGGCGAAACGCGCGCCGAGGGAGGTCAGGATCTCGTAGCCGATGGTGCCCGCCCGCGCGGCCACGTCGTCGGGGCTGCAACCCGCACCCCCCACCAGCACCACTCGGTCGCCGGCCCGGATCTGCGGCATGTCGGTCACGTCGAAAGTCGCAAGATCCATGGACACCCGGCCGATGAGGGGAATGGCCCGGCCGTGGCATTGTGCCATGGCGCGACCCGAGAGGCTCCTCAGGTAGCCATCCGCATAGCCCGCGGCAACCGTGGCGATGCGAGAAGGCCGCGCCGCGGTCCAGGATGCGCCGTAGCCAACGCTCTGCCCGGCCGCGATCTCGCGCACCTGGAGCACCGGCGCATCGAGTCGCACCACCTGGCGCATCGGGTTCGCGGCACCGGGCGTGGGATTGATGCCGTACAGCGCGCAGCCCGGCCGCGCGAGGTCGCTGGCGAAACCCGCGCCCAGGAACATGCCGGAGGAATTCGCGAAGGACCGCCGCATCGCCGGCAGCCCCGCGGTCGCCTGTGCGAAGCGCCGAGCCTGCTCATCATTGAGCGGGTGGGCGGGCTCGTCCGCGCAGGCGAGATGCGTCATCACATAAAGGAGATCGAGCCCCGCCAACCGCCCGTGATCGGCGGCCAGCACCGCCTGGTCGCGCGCATCGAGCCCCAGCCGCGCCATCCCGGTATCGAGATGCAGGATCGCACGTCGCGCAACGCCGGCGGCGCGCCCCGCGGCCGCGTGCGCATCCACCTCGCCAAGCGAGTTCAACACCGGGATGAGCGCGCAATCCCCGTCCTCGCCCGGCGGGAAGCCATCCAGCACGGCGATCATCGGGCCCGGGCCGACCGCCGCGCGCAGGGCCGTCCCTTCGCACAGATGCGCCACGAAGAAGTGCCGGCACCCGGCCGCGCGCAGCGCCGGGCCCACCTGTGCCGCGCCCAGGCCATAGGCATCCGCCTTCATCACCGCGGCCACCGCCCCCGGCGCGCCGCGCGCGGCGAGGTCGCGCCAATTGGCGACGATGGCGGCAAGGTCGATGCGCAGCACCGCTTGGCCATAGACCGGCGTACCGTTCACGCGCCGCCCTGCTTTTGGGCAGCATGGCTGCCAGCCTGGAAACCGTACCGCGGCGGCGTTGCTGCGTATTCAGCCATTCGGGTCTTCGTGATGCGTGTCGAGGTCGCCGAAGCGGGTGTATTGTGCGTCGAAGAACAGCCGGATGGTGCCGGTCGGGCCATGGCGCTGCTTGGCGACGATCAACTCCGCCTTGTTGTGCGCCATCTCCATGTCCTTCTGCCACTTCTCGGTGGCGTCGTTGAACTTCTCGGGATTGTCGAAGGCGAGTTCCTTGGGCTGGCGCTGCTGCAGGTAGTAGTCGTCGCGATAGACGAACATCACCGCATCCGCATCCTGTTCGATCGAGCCGGATTCACGCAGGTCGCTCAATTGTGGCCGCTTGTCCTCGCGGCTCTCGACCGCGCGGCTGAGCTGCGAGAGCGCCATCACCGGCACCGACAATTCCTTCGCGATCGCCTTCAGCCCCTGGGTGATCATGCTGATCTCCAGCACACGGTTCTCCGGCCGCGTGCCGGCGGCCGGGCGCATCAGCTGCAGGTAATCCACCACCACCAGGTCGAGCCCGCGCGTGCGCTTGAGCCGCCGGCAGCGCGTGCGCAGCGCCGAGATGGTGATGGCCGGCGTGTCGTCGATGTAGATGGGCAGGGAGGCCATCTCGCGGCTGACCTCCACGAAGCGGTCGAAGTCCCGCTGGCCGATCTCGCCGCGGCGGATGCGGTCGCCGGAAATCTGCGCCTCCTCCGACAGCAGGCGGGTCGCGAGCTGGTCCGCGCTCATTTCCAGCGAAAAAATGACGACGCCGCCCTTGGGCACCGCATTGGGGTCCGCCTCGCGCGCCACCCGCAGGATGGCCTTGGCGGCGCCGAAGGCGATCTTGGTGGCCAGCGCGGTCTTGCCCATGCCCGGACGCCCCGCCACGATCAGCAGGTCCGAGGGATGCATGCCGCCCAGCTTGGCATCGATGTCGCGCAGCCCGGTCGGCAGGCCCGAAACCCCGCCCGGCGTGGAGAACGCCTTGGCCGCGTGCTCCACCGCCAGCGTCAGCGCCTTGTGGAACTCGATCGGGCCCGAGCCGCTTGCCACGCCATCCTTGGACAGGTCGAACAGCGCCTGTTCCGCCGCTTCGAGCTGCTGCGAGGCATCGAGCTCCGCCTCGGCACCGAAGGCGCGGTTCACCACCACCTCGCCGAGGTCGATCAACTGCCGGCGCAGCCAGGCATCGTGGATGACGCGGCCATACTCGCCGGCATTGATGATGCCGATCATCGCCGCCAGAAGCTGCGCCAGGTAGGCCGGCCCACCCACCTCGTCGAGCAGCCCGGAATGCTCGAACTCGGCGCGCAGCGTCACCACGTCCGCAAGCTGCCCCGCCTCCACCCGGCGCTGGATCGCCTGGAAGATCCGGCCATGGATGGCGTCGGCGAAGTGTTCCGGCGCGAGGAATTCCGAGACCCGCTCATAGGCCTTGTTGTTGGCCAGCAGCGCACCAAGCAGCGCCTGCTCGGCGGAGAGGTTGGCGGGTGGCAGGCGCTGCGAGAGGCCGAGCAGGCTGCCCCCGGCGGGATCGATTTCGTTCATGGCGGCACTCTAGCCCGTCCCGGCGCCGGGCGCCCCCTGTGGATCGGGTGAATGACGGGGACAACACCGCCGCCGCGCGGGGCGAGGCTCCCGCCCGTGCGACCGGGCGCGGCCACGTCGGGCGAGTCGCGTCGCCGCTTCGCCGCGCGGCCGGGATCAATCAGGATATCGTGTTGGTCGAGCGCCAGCCGTCGCCAGGGTGTCTGCGCGCCGATCACCGGGAGCGGGCCGGCCGGGGCGCCAGCGCGCTACCGGCGCGCCGCGGGCGCCGCCATCGCCGCATCCCCTTCGCCCGCCAGCATGTAGTCGCGGGTGATCGGCAGCGCCCCGGCATGGCGTGCCAGCTGCATCTGCCAGACGAAATGCCCGCTGCGTCGGAAGGCCAGCTCGCACCCCGCCAGGTAGAATTCGAACATCCGGCAGAAGCGCTCGTCATACAGGCTGGCGATGGTGTCGCGGTTGCGGGCGAAGCGCGCGCGCCAATGCGCCACCGTGAGCGCGTAATGCATGCGCAGCACCTCGATGTCGGTCACCCGCAGCGCCGCCTTCTCGGCCGCCGGCAGCACCTCGGACAGGGCAGGGGAGTAGCCGCCGGGAAAGATGTATTTCGCCAGCCAGGGATTGGTCGCCCCGGCCCGTCCGGCCGGCCGATCGAATGCACCAGCGCCACGCCATCCTCGCGCAGCGCGCCGCGGATCGTGCCGAAGAAGCGGCGGTAGTGGTCGATGCCGACATGCTCGAACATGCCCACCGAGACCACCCGGTCCACCGGTCGCTGCCAGGCGCGGTAATCCATCAATTCGAAGGTCACGCGATCGGCCAGCCCGGCGTCCCGCGCGCGCGCGCGTGCGACTTCCAATTGCTCGGAGGACAGGGTGATGCCGGTGACGCGCGCCCCGTGCTCGCGCGCCAGGCTCAGCGCCATGCCCCCCCACCCGCAGCCGATGTCGAGCACCTCCAGCCCCGGCCGGTCGAGCAGCAGCTTGGCGGCGATATGCCGCTTCTTGGCGGCCTGCGCTTCCTCCAGGCTTTCCTGGCCGGTGCGGAAATAGGCGCAGGAGTATTGCTGGTCGCGATCAAGGAACAGGGAATAGAGCCGCCCATTGAGGTCGTAGTGATGCGCGACATTTCGCCTGGCCCGCGGCGCTGGGTTCAACTGGTCGAGGCGCCGGCGGGCGAGACGCCACAGTTCCATGGCGCGTTCCGCCGGGTGCGTTCCGCCCGAGGTGAGGTTCAGCATCAGCAGGTCGAGCAGGTCGAAGAGCGAACAGCCCTCGGGACGGATATCGCCGTCCATGTAGCCTTCGCCAAGCGCCATGGCGGGGTTGAAGGTCATGCCGCGCCACGCCGCCGCGGTGGCGATATGCACGCCGGCCTCGGGCCCGGGTCCGCCGACATAGCTGCGCAAGCGGCCATTGGGGCCGCGGACATGCAGGGTTCCGTGGCGGATCAGTCGCTTGAGGGCGAGGTGGAACAGCATGGGGGCTCCTCCCTGACGCGGGAGAAGCATTGCAGATCATGCATGGATCACGGAAGGGGCAAAGTTCCGCTGTGCGGCATAGGCTCCGCTCACGGGACCCCTGGTTCGCCGGGCGGACCTGATCGCGGGCCCGCCGCCTTGCCCTGCGGCCCCGTTTGAAACCGGGGCCGCGAAGCCGCGCGTCAGGCCGGGTGCGCGGGCACCCGGCGCTGCGTCTTAGTCGTTGTCGGCCTGGCCGGCCGCGAGTTCGGCCGCGAGTTCGGCCTCGAGGCTCGCTTCCTCGGCTTCCGCCTCGGCCTCGACACGCTCGCCGCGGGCCTGCTTCTCGGCCTCCTCGGGGCTGCGCGCGACGTTCACATGCACCGGGATCGCGACCTCGGGGTGCAGTGCGACCTGGACGGTGCTCATGCCGACGGACTTGATCGCCTCGCCGAGCAGCACCTGCTCGCGCGTGACCGAAAGGCCAGCCTCGACGCACTTCTCGGCGATGTCGCGCGAGGAGACGGAGCCATACAGCGCGCCGCTCTCGCCGGCCTGGCGGATGATGGTCACGGTCAGGCCCGAGACGCGCTCGCCGATGCGCTCGGCTTCCTCACGGCGCTTGAGGTTCTGCGCCTCGAGCTGCACGCGCTCGCGCTCGAACCGCGCGAGGTTCTCCTTGTTCGCGCGGATGGCGCGGCCCGAAGGCAGCAGGAAGTTGCGCGCATAGCCCGGGCGGACCACGACCCGCTCGCCCATCTGGCCGAGCTTGTCCACGCGCTGCATCAGGATGAGTTCGATCATGTTGTGCCTCCGGGCGGGCTCGTGCGCCGCCCCCATTGCTCGTAGAAACCGAAGGCCGTCACCGCAACCGCGGCCGGCACGCTGAAAATCACCAGCCCGGTGTAGAACGCACCGAGCATGAAGTTGCGCCCCGGCCTGCCGGCCGAGCGCCGATGCACCGCCGCCAACCCCTGCAGGAACACCGGCAGCAGCAGGACAAGCAGGACCGACAGCAAAACGGTATCGCCCTCGCCACCCAGCAACAGCCAGGCGGCGGCTGCGGCACCGGGCAGGGCCGGATACCAGCCGGGCAGCCGCACCATGCTCCAACGCGGCGTGGGCGAGAGCGCGAAGCCCGCGCGCACCAGGGCGGATTGGGCGGCCGCGCCGTTCACCGACAGCGAGACCGCCGCCCAGAAGCCCACCGCCGCGGCCATGACACGGGCGAGGTCGTCCACGGGAAACTGCGCGGGGCTGCTTCCCATTCGGCCCAGCCCCTGCTCAACCGCCTCCCGGATCACGCCGTCGAGACCGCCGGGCATACTGGCGAAGTAGCCAGCCAGGAGCAGAATCACGATCGCCGGCCAGATGCCAAGGATCGCGAGCGGCAGGCTCGGTTCGATCCTGCCGTCGCGGAAGCCCGCGATTACCATCACCACCGTCGGGATGGCGAAGGCGGTGATGAACACCAGCATCGGCAGGCTGCCCGACAGAACCATGTGGATCAGCGCGGCAACGCCGGCCGCACCCGCCGCCGCGCCGGGCCCGAAGCCAAGGCCCGCGGCGAACAGCGGCAGCGGTGTCAGCCAGAAGGCGGCGAAGCCGAGCGGCAGGCCGCGCATCGCCCACAGCGACAGCACGGCGGCCACCAGGCCGCCCGCCACCGCCGCGAGCCAGCGCGGATCACGCAGGAAACCCTGCCCTGCCATCGCCATCGTGTGCCCTCCGGCCCCCTGCGTCGCTCAGTCGTTGATGACGTAGGGCAGCAGGGCGAGGAAGCGGGAACGCTTGATGGCCTGGGCCAGTTCGCGCTGCTTCTTGCCCGACACCGCGGTGATGCGGGAGGGCACGATCTTGCCGCGCTCGCTGAGGAAGCGGGAGAGCAGGCGGACGTCCTTGTAGTCGATCTTCGGCGCCTGCGGCCCGGAGAACGGGCAGGACTTCTTGCGCCGATAGAAGGGACGGCGGGCGCCGACCGCGGTGCGGCGGCCGGCGGGCGTCAGGTCGGTGGCTTCGGACATGATGCGTTACTCCTCGTGGCCGCCGGGGCCATCCATGTCATCGCGCGGGCGGGCGCGGAATTCCTCGCGGTCGTCGCCGCGCTCGCGGCCACGGCCGGAGGAGAAGCGGCCGGCCGGGCGGGGCCCGCGGAAGCCGCGCTCACGGTCGTCGCCACGCTTGGCCAGCACCGCGGAGGGCGCCTCGTCGATCGCCTCGACACGCACCATCAGCGAGCGCAGCACATCCTCGTTCAGGCCGAGCTGGCGCTCCACTTCCGGCAGGGCGGTGCCGGGCGCGTCGATGCCCAGCAGCATGTAATGCGCCTTGCGGTTCTTCTTCACCTTGTAGGCGAGGCCGCGCAGGCCCCAATACTCGCGCTTGGTGACCGTGCCACCGCCTTCGGTGATGAGGCCCGCGATCTGCTCGCCGATCGCCTCGACCTGCTGCTGGGTGACATCATTGCGCGCGATGAACACGCATTCGTAGAGTGGCATGTGATCTCCCTATGGCTGGCTCAGCCCTGGCCCCGGGACGGGACGCGCAAACGGGCATAGCCGGGCGCGTGCCTCGCACCCGGCAGGGGAGCGCGGCGTAGAGCACGGGCACGGCGGGATATCAAGCGTCTTGCCACCGCTGCATGCCATGGTGCGATGCGCGGGCCCCCGGCGCGCGCTCCGCGCAGGCCGGTCAGCAGCGGTAGAACAGGTTGAAGCAATAGCCGCGGGTACCGCCCTGCCAGCAAGGCACCACGCCACTCACCTGGTAGCCCCGCGCACGCGCGGCGTTGCGCCGCTGCCATGCGGTGGTCTGGGTGACGTAGGGGCCGAAGCGGCGCGAACAGGTGCGCGACTGGACCCGCTCCATCCGCGCCGCCGCTGCGCCGGCCCCACCCGGCAGCGCCATGACGGGCGGATCCGGCAGGGCGAACCCCGCGCGCGGGGCAAGGGCGGCGATCAGTACAATGGCGGTGGGGGTGCGCATTCGGGCGGCCTCCTCGGCTTGCCTCGGAACGATAGCGAACCAAATTTGCGCCGGGATATTGCGACCGGTCAACGCACATGCCGGTGTGGTCGAGGTTGACATCCGCGCCCCCCGGCCGCATCCCGCGCGGCCGGACCGCCAGAAACACAACGGAAACGCGCAGCCATGGCATTCGCCTTCGTCTTCCCCGGCCAGGGCAGCCAGGCCATCGGCATGGGCCGCGACCTGGCCGGCGCCTTCCCCGCCGCCCGCCACGTGTTCCAGGAAGTGGACGACGCGCTGAACCACAAGCTGAGCAAGCTGATGTGGGAAGGCCAGCCCGAGGACCTGACGCTCACCGCCAATGCCCAGCCCGCGCTGATGGCCCATTCGCTGGCCGTGGTGCGCGCGCTGGAGGTCGAGGGCGGCTTCCGCCTGCCCGAGCGCGTGGCGTTGGTGGCGGGCCATTCGCTCGGTGAATACAGCGCGTTGACCGCCGCTGGCGCCTTCAGCATCGCGACCGCCGCGCGCCTGCTGCGGCTGCGTGGCGATGCCATGCAGCAGGCAACCCCCCCTGGCACCGGTGCGATGGCCGCGCTGCTCGGCGCCGAACTCGACCAGGCGCGCGCCATCTGCGCGAAGGCGTCCGAGGATCCCGAAACCGGCGAACGCCAGGTGGTCGAGGCCGCCAATGACAATGGCGGCGGGCAGGTGGTGATCTCCGGTGCGAAGGCCGCCGTCGAGCGCGCCATCGAGATCGCCAAGGCCGAGGGCGTGAAGCGCGCCATGCTGCTGCCGGTCTCCGCGCCCTTCCATTGCGCGCTGATGGCCCCTGCGGCCGATGCCATGGCCGAGGCGCTGGCGGGTGCCGCGATGCGCGCGCCCGCGGTGCCCCTGGTCACCAACGTCACCGCCGCCAAGGCCACCGACCCGGCCGAGATCCGCGACCTGCTGGTGCGCCAGGTCACCGGCACGGTCCGCTGGCGCGAATGCGTGGCCGCCATGGCCGCGATGGGCTGCGAGCGCTTTGTCGAGGTCGGTTCCGGCAAGGTCCTGACCGGGCTGATGAAGCGCAACGCGCCCGAGGCGGCGGCGCAGGCCATCGGCATGCCCGCCGATGTCGAAGCCTTCCTCAAGACCATCTAGCCGGCTGCTACGCGTGGCCGTCGAGATCGAACTGACCGACAGCGAGGATGCGGCGGGCGCCAAGGCCATCGTCGCGGGCCTCGTCGACTTCAATGCCCGGATCGCCGGACCGCATGGCCACCGGCCGCTCACCCTGCTGATCCGCCGCGAGGGCAGCACCGAGATCGCCGGCGGGCTGATCGGCGGTACCTCGTACGGCTGGTTGTTCGTGAGCGTGTTGCATCTGCCCGACGACCTGCGCGGGACGGGGCTTGGCGCCGAGCTGCTGCGCCGGGCGGAGGCCGAGGCGGTCGCGCGCGGCTGCATCGGCGCGCATCTCGACACCTTCTCCTTCCAGGCGCGGCCGTTCTACGAACGGCATGGCTATCGGGTCTTCGGCACCATCGAGGACATGCCGCCGGGCGGTTCTCGCTACTTCATGTCCAAACGCCTCGACGGCGCCGCGCCCGCGGGCGTGCCAGGAAGTCCAGATCATGTTCAGTCTTGAAGGCAAGACCGCCCTCGTCACCGGCGCCACGGGCGGCATCGGCGAGGCCATCGCCACCGCCCTGCACGCCCAGGGTGCCACGGTCGCCATCACGGGCAGGCGCGAGGCCGAGCTCGCCCGCGTCGCGCAGGCGCTGGGCGGTGCGCGCGTCATCGTCGCCCCCGCCGACCTGACCGACCCGGCCGCGCCCGCCGCGCTGGTCGAGAAGATCGAGGCGGAAGCTGGCGGGCTCGACATCCTGGTGAACAATGCCGGCTTCACGCGAGACATGCTGGCCCTGCGCATGGGCGACGCCGACTGGAACGCGGTGCTGGAGGTCGATCTCACCGCGCCCTTCCGCCTCGCACGCGCGGCCCTGCGCGGCATGATGAAGAAGCGCCACGGGCGCATCGTCTCCATCGCCTCGATCGTGGGCGTCACCGGCAATGCGGGGCAGGCGAACTACGCCGCCGCCAAGGCCGGGCTGATCGGGATGAGCAAGTCGCTCGCGCAGGAAGTGGCGACGCGCGGCGTCACGGTGAACGTGGTCGCACCCGGCTTCGTCAAGACGGCGATGACCGATGCGCTCGGTGAGGCGCAGAAGACCGCGCTGCTGTCGCGCATCCCGACCCAGCGCATGGGCACGCCGGAGGACATCGCCGCCGCCGTGGTGTTCCTCGCCAGCGCCGAGGCTGCCTGGGTGACCGGCCAGACCATCCATGTGAATGGCGGGATGGCGATGATCTGAACGCCATGCGCCCGGCAGCCACCTGGCCCGCCGGGCGCACGGCGAAGTCAAACCGACCAGATGCATCCACCTGGTCGGGATTGGCGCTCGTGTCCTGCTTGCGAAGTCCTGCGGACGTCGTTCTCAGGTCAGCGTGCCGTGGATTTCAGTGGTCTGCTGATGCGCCGCGTTCGCTTGGAGATCCAGCGACCTCGGCGGGCAGGACACTGGAGACGTTTCCGTTCGCCTTGGCTCACGGCAACGTCTCCAGCCCGTTGTTTTCGCGGGCATCCTTACCCGATCAGGTGATTCCACCTGATCGGGGTCTGCTCTAGGCCTCGGCCGGAACGAAGCCCAGGGTCTCGACCCGGTACTTCTCCCAATGCCGCGTCCAGGCCTCGTCGCCCTGGCCGGTGAAGCTGGCCTGTGCGGCGGCCCAGCCGGCTTTCACCTGGTTCAGCCGCGCCATGCGCCGGTCCTGCCAGGCCTGGTCCTCGGCCCGCCAGATGCCTTTCTCCCGCAGGTAGCGGATGGCGCCTTCGTGCCACGGCGCATCGGCAGGCGTGCGGCCGGACTTGGTGGGCGCCCAGTTCGCCGAGCTGCCGGTGATCTGGCCGATCAGGTCCATCGATTTATCGATCGCCTTGACCAGCGCATAGACCTCGTCCGCGCTCGAATTCGCGTAGGTCGCGATCATCGGGTAGCGGTAGCCCACCAGGTCGATCGGGTTCTGCGGCGAGATGCCCGCGCCGGCGGTCTCGCGGTAGGGCTCGAAGAAATCCGCCACGCGGCGGATGCGATCCCACCCGGCCGTGTCCGAAGGCGGGAAGGGCGGGTAGGTCAGGCCGCGCGGGCTGGCCTCGATCTCGCGCATGTTGGCCGAGGTGGTCACGCTCGAGAAGGCGTCGAGCTGGTTGTTGATCACCGCGGTCTTCATGGCGTTGTAGCTGCCGAACCAGACCACCTGCACATCGGCGCGCGTGAGGCCGCCGAAGGCCAGGTACGCATCGGTCTTCACGTTCACCGAGGGGTTGCCTCGCACGTAGCCGATGCGCTTGCCGCGCAGGTCGCCCAGCGTCCGCACGCCGATGTCGCCGGCGACAGCCAGCGCATTGCCGGCCGGGCGAGCCAGCGCGATGCGCACATCCTGCGGACCCCAGGACGGCACCGCGAAATCATAGGTCGCCTCGGCGGCGAAATAGAGTTCATTGGCCAGGAAGCCGTATTGCGCGCGGCCCTGGCGCAGCGGCAGCAGCCGCCCGATGGACGTGCCCGAGGGCACGATGCGCACCCGGATCGGCTCCTTCTTCATCAGGGCGTCGGCAATGCCCGAGGCCTCCGCATACCCGGACGAGCCAAGGTCGTAGGCAGTCCAGACCATGGTGCCCGGCAGCGCCGCCCGGGCGGGGCGGCTGGCCAGGAGTGCGGCGGACGAACCCGCCAGAACGCCGCGTCGTGTCAGCCTCATGGAACGCTCTCCCTTGTTGTTGGTTTGAAGTTAACGGTATCGGAGGTCAAAAGATAGGTCCAAGATAGATTTCGAGAAAGGGCGAAGCCCACCGAAAGAAATAGTCATGGGAGGCGAATCGGCATGAACGATGCGGGCAGGGCCGATGATGTTCCATCGGATGTGGAGAGCGGTGACCGGCTGAAGGGGTTCGCCTACTGGCTTGCCGTGGTGTTCGGCAGCAGCGGTATTCTCCTGACCATCAACCAGACATTCAACCTGCACCTGTCAGGCGGTCCGGTGCTGGACACGTCGTTCTACTACCTGATGCTGGGGCTGTTCCTGTCCCTCTCGTTCCTGGCCTATTCGGCCCATGCCGGGGCCAAGGCGCGCATCCCCTGGTACGACTGGGCGCTGTTCGCGATCTGCGTCGCCGCGACGTCGTACCTCGCCTGGAACGGCGCGCGCATCGTCTCCGAGGGCTGGGACCTCGCGGCACCGCCCGAAGCCGCCATGGTGGCGGGCGTCATCTGCGTGCTGGCACTGGAGGCCGTGCGCCGGGCCGGCGGCCTGGTGCTGTTCGGCATCTGCGCGGTCTTCGCCGCCTATCCGATGTTCGCCGAGCAGATGCCCGGCGTGCTGTGGGGTCCCGGCAGCAGCTTCCCCGAGACGCTCACCGCCCATGCGCTGGGCGTGGAGAGCATCATCGGCGTGCCGCTGCGCACCGTGGCCTCGCTGCTGGTCGGCTTCCTCATCTTCGGCTCGGCCCTGGTGGTGACCGGCGGCGGCGAGTTCTTCATGGCCCTGGCGGTCTCCCTGCTGGGCAGCACGCGCGGCGGGCCGGCGAAGGTCTCGGTGATCGCGAGCGGCTTCTTCGGCTCGCTCTCGGGCAGCGTGATCTCGAATGTCGTGACCACCGGCCGGCTCACCATCCCGACCATGAAGCGCGTCGGCTATCCGCCGCACTATGCCGGCGCGGTGGAGGCCTGCGCCTCGACCGGCGGCGCGCTGATGCCCCCGGTGATGGGGGCGGTCGCCTTCATCATGGCCGAGTTCCTCAACGTTCCCTACAGCACCGTCATCATCGCGGCGGTGGTGCCGGCGCTGCTGTATTACGGCTCGCTCGTGCTGCAGGCGGATTTCTACGCGGCGCGCAATGGCCTCAAGGGCCAGCCGCGGGAGGAGATCCCGCCGCTGGGGCCGGTGCTCAGGAAGGGCTGGCACTTCCTGTTCTCCCTGGCGCTGCTGACCTACCTGCTGCTGGTGATGAAGCGCGAGGCACTCGCCCCCTACATCGCGACCTGCGTGCTGCTCGGCACCACCCTGGTGTTCGGCTCCAAGCGCTTCGGCCTGGCCGGGCTGCGCGACCTCGCCATCGACACCACGCGCAACATCGTCAGCATCGTCGCCGTGCTCGCCGGCGTGGGCTTCATCGTCGGCTCGCTGTCCTATACCGGCGTCGGCGGCGCCTTCTCGCGCGAGTTGCTGCAATTCGCCGGTGGCAACGTCTATCTGCTGCTGGTGCTGGGCGCGCTGACCAGCTTCGTGCTCGGCATGGGGATGACCGCCACGGCCTGCTACATCTTCCTCGCCGTGACACTGGCGCCGGCGCTGATCGGCGCGGGGCTGAACCCGACCGCCTCGCACCTGTTCATCCTGTACTGGGGGCTGATCAGCTTCATCACCCCGCCGGTGGCGCTGGCCGCCATCGCCGCGGCCAGCATCGCCAAGGCCAATTCGTGGCGCACCGGCGTCTGGGCCATCCGCCTGGGGCTGGTGAACCTGGTGGTGCCCTTCCTGTTCGTGCTGAACCCCACGCTGATCATGGTGGGCGAACCGCTGCACATCATCCACGACGTCGCCACCGCGGTGTTCGCCGTGTGGATGCTGGCGGCCGCGCTGGAAGGCTGGCTGGTCGGCATCGGGCGCATCGCCTGGCCATCGCGCGTGGTGCTGGGGGCGGCGGCCTTCGGGATGCTGACGCCGGGCGTGACGTCCGACATTGTTGGCGGTGGGCTGCTGCTGCTGGTCTATCTGGGCAACGTGCTGCTGAGGCGGCGCGGGGCAGCGCCCGGCGCGGCGGTGCGCGTGGCGCCCGAATAGCCGGGCCCGGCGCGCGGCATCGGGCGTTCTGCCAGGCGCCGCGCGCCGTTTCCGTTCGCCTTGGCTCACGGCAGCGGCTCCGGGCCGTTGTCTTCGCGAGCATCTTCACCCGGCCAGGTGATTCCACCTGATCGGGATCCGCTCCAGCCGCGCGTGGCTTTGCCATCCCTCGCCCGGCGGCAATGATGGGCCGCCTGGCGTTACCGCGCGCACGCCCCGACCGAAGGGGCGTGCAATGCCCGTGCTGTCCGGAGGCCACCGCATGTCGTTCGTGCCGCGCATCTGCGCCCTCCTGGCGGGGCTCCTGCTCGCGCTGCCGCCAGGCGCCGCCGCCGCATGCGGCCCGGATACCGACTGCACCATCGGTGCGCGCACCTACCGCATCCGCCTGCCGGCCCTGCCGGCCGATGGCGCGCGCGTCGGTGCCATCCTGGTCGCGCATGGCTACCGCGACACCGCGGCGAACATCATGGCCCATGAGGAACTCGGACGCGCCGTCTCCGGCCTGGGCCTCGCGCTGATCGCGCCGCAATCGGTCAGGGAGGATTGGAGCCTGCCCGGCGCGCCCTCCGGCGGCGACCGCCGGCCCGTGGACGAGATCGCCGACATGGCCCGCCTGCTGGCCGACGTGCAGGAACGCTTTCCGGTGGACCGCACGCGGATCATGGCTTCCGGCATGTCGGCGGGCGGCATGCTGGTGTGGAACCTGGCCTGCCGCGCGGCGGACATGTTCGCGGGCTTCGCCCCGGTCTCGGGCACCTTCTGGGAGCCCTTGCCGCAGACCTGCCCGACCGGCCCCGCCACCATCCTGCACAGCCACGGCACCGACGACCCGATCGTGCCCATCGGCGGCCGCGCCGTGCGCGACACGCGCCAGGGCGATGTGCTGGAGGTGATGCGCCGCTACGCCGCCTTCGGCCGCTTCGGCCCCGCGGTGGCCACGCGCGCGACGGGCCTGGAATGCACCAGCCGCAGCAACCCCGAAGGCCGGGTGCTGGAACTCTGCCTGCATCCGGGCGGCCATGAACTGCGCAGCGAGGATGTGGTGCGCTCCTGGCGCAGGCTGGCGGCCTTGAACGGCTGGTGAGCCTGCGCGCCGAGGGCTCGGCGCAGCCGGCTTGAGCGTACCGCATCACCCTGCGCAGCATGCGCCGCGGCAGGGAGGCCACGTGCATGTCCGAACCATCGACGCTCACGCTCGCGCAATGGGGCTCGTTCCATGCCGGCGGCCGCGACGTCACCGTCACCGGCGAGGCCCCGCGCGAGGCGCTGTTCGTCCCCGGCAGCGCGCCCATCCAACTTGATCCCAATGGCCGCTACCTGGTCGGTGGCATGTACGCGCAGTTCATGGTGCCGCGGCCCGAGCGCGGCGCCGTGCCGCTGCTGCTGTGGCACGGCGGCGGCCTGACCGGCGCCTGCTGGGAAACCACGCCGGATGGGCGCGAGGGCTGGCAGCATTTCTTCCTCCGCCAGGGCTGGCACACCATCGTGACCGATGCCGTGGAACGCGGCCGCGCCGGCTGGATGCGCATTCCCGAGGAGACCGGCGGCACCCCCGTCACGCTCACCATGGAGAACCCGTGGGAGCGGTTCCGCATCGGCGCCGGCCCGCTGGCCGAGGGCCGCACGCTGCCCGGCTGCCAATTTCCCGCCGACCCGGCCTCCTGGCGCGCCTTCATGCGCCAATGCGTGCCGCGCTTCACCACCACCGATGCGCTCACGCTCGAGGCCTATGGCGCGCTGCTCGCGCGCGTCGGGCCCTCGGTGGTGGTGGCGCACAGCCAGGGCGGCTTCTTCGCCTGGCGTGCGGCGCAGGAATGGCCGGACAAGGTGCGCGCCCTGGTGCTGGTGGAACCCGCTTCCACCGGGCTGGCCGAGAAGGTCGCGGCGCTGCGCGACATCCCCGTGCTGATGCTGTTCGGCGATTTCATCGAGGCCGATTCCCGCTGGCCCGCCATCCGCGCGCGCGGCCTGGCTTTCGCCCAGGCGGTCCGCGATGCCGGCGGGCGGGTCGATGTGCTGGACCTGCCGGCGCAGGGCATCAGCGGCAACAGCCACATGATCCAGATGGACCGCAACAGCGATGAGGTGGCGGGTCTGGTGCAGACTTGGTTGGTGGGGCAGGGGTTGTGGCGCTGAGCGGCGCTGAACCTGCCCGTGCCCTCAAGCGCCGGGCGCGAACCTCCGGTTTGCCTGGCTTTCGCCGCCCCCCCCGGCGGGGCGCATCCGCGGCCTCGGCACCAGTCAAGGCCCCGTGCCGTTGGACTGACCCCGCGGCGCCGCCGCTCGGGCCAGCCGGTCGTTGATCGCAGCCCCCAGGCCATGTGCGGGCACCGGCATCGCCGCGATCCGCACCAGCCCCCGCCGCGCGCCCTCCGCATCGAGCCAGCGCAACCCCGCGAACAGCCGCGCCGCCGCCTCGCGCAGATCGCCCGCCTCGCTCAACTGCCACACCGCCCCGGCGCCCGGCGGCGGCGCACCGAAAGCCAGCAGCGCCTCCTCCGGCCCGGCCTGCATCGCCTCCAGCCGCACCGGCAGGGCGGGCGCGTAGTGCGAGAGCATCATCCCCGGGCTGCGCAGCGTGCGCGTCGCCGCCGCGGCCGAGAGCGGTACGGGCCGCGAGACGGGCCCGATCACCGCCTCGATCGCCTCGACCGGCACCCCGCCGGGCCGCAGCAGTGCCGCCCCCCCGGCGGCGAGGTCGAGCACCGTGCTCTCCAGCCCCACCGCGCAATCCCCGCCATCCAGCACCGCGGCGATGCGCCCCGAAAGCCCGTCCAGCACATGCTGCGCGGTGGTCGGGCTCACCTGGCCCGAACGATTGGCCGAGGGCCCCGCCACCGGCACGCCCGCCGCGCGCAGCAGCGCCAGCGCCAGCGGGTGCGCCGGCACGCGCAACGCCAGCGTCTCCAACCCGGCGCCCGCCAGCAGGTCCACGCGGCAATCGGCCCGGCGCGGCAGCACCAGCGTGAGCGGCCCTGGCCAGAAGCGCGCCGCCAGGGCGCGGGCGCGATCATCGGGCTGCCCCTCGGCGAAGGCCGCCTCGGCATCGGGCAGGTGGCAGATCAGCGGGTTGAAGTGCGGGCGGCCCTTGGCCTCGAACACCGCCGCCACCGCACGCCCGTTCCGCGCATCCGCACCCAGGCCATAGACCGTCTCGGTGGGGAAGCCGACCAACTCGCCCGCGCGCAGCAGCGCCGCAGCGCGCTCGACCTCCGCCGCCGCGAGCAGCACCGTCACGCCGGCCGGCCCTCGCAGACGAAGCCCTGGTTTTCCCAGCCCGGCTTGCCGTAGGTCAGCGGCGTGCCGTCGAACAGCCGCAGCGTGCCGCCCGCCGCTTCCAGCACGGCATGCGGTGCCGCGGTGTCCCACTCCATGGTGCGGCCGAAGCGCGGATACAGGTCGGCCGCACCCTCCGCCACGCGGCAGAATTTCTCGGCCGAGCCGATGTTGACGATGCGCGCGACGCGTCGCCCGTCGAGGAAGCGCCCCATGCGCGGGTCATCGCGGTAGTGATGGCTGCCCATCACCACGAGACCCTCGGGCGGGGTGGCGCGCACGCCGATGGCGCGGGTGCCCCCGGCGTCGCGCTTGAAGGCGCCGGCGCCGACGCGGCCCCAGAACACCTCGCCGGTGGCCGGCAGCGCCACGGCGCCGAGCAGCGCGCGGCCGTCCTGCACCAGGCCGACATTGACTGCGAAATTGTCGCGCCCGGCGGCGAATTCGCGCGTGCCGTCGAGCGGGTCCACCAGCCAGAAGCGTGGCGCGGCGGCGGGGGTGGCGCCGGCCTCGATCTCCTCCTCGGCGACCACGGGGATGTCGGGCGTGGCGGCGCGCAGGCCCTCCACGATCAGCGCCTCGGCGATGCGGTCGGCCTCGGTCACGGGCGTGTGGTCGGATTTGCGCTCCACCGCGAAGCCGGCGACGCGCACCGCGTTGATGGCGGCGGCGGCCTCGGTGGCCAGGCGGGTCGCAAGCGCAAGAAGGGCGTCATCATTCATGGTTGCCGGTGTGGCGCCGGCATCCCGCGCCGGCAAGCCCCGCCTGCCGGCCCCTGGCCGCGCGCCCGCGCGATGCCTACTGTATCAGCCACCGATCAGCAGCCTGCCACGGAGTTCCCATGCCCGATATCGCCTTCGTCAAGCCTGCCGTGCCGCGCACCGGCGCCCTCGTGCTGCCGCTGAGCGAAGACGCACCGCTCGCCGGGCTCGCCAAGGCGGCGGACGAAGCGACCGGCGGCGCCATCTCGCGCGGGCTGGAAGCGGCGAAGTTCAAGGGCCGCAAGGGCCAGACCGCGACGCTCTGGGCGCCCGGCGCGGGGCTGTCCAAGGTGCTCGCCATCGGCCTGGGCAAGCCGGCGGACTTCGTGGCCGCCGGCGCGGAGGCGGCGGGCGGCGCCATCGCCGGCCCGCTGGCGCAGGAACGCGAGGCCACGGTCGCGGCCGATGGGCTCACCCCGGCCCTGGCCGCCTCGCTGGCCATGGGCGTGGTGCTGAAATCCTACCGCTTCGACCGCTACCGCACGACCGAGAAGGAGGAGGACAAGCCCAAGATCGAGCGCATCGCCCTCGCCGTATCCGACACCGCCAAGGCCAAGGCCGCCTTCGCGCCGATGCAGGCGGTGGCCGATGGCGTGTTCCTCACCCGCGACCTGGTCAGCGAGCCGCCCAACGTGCTCACCCCCATCGAGGCCGCGGAGCGCTGCAAGGCGCTGACCAAGCTCGGCGTCGAGGTCGAGATCCTGGGGCCGAAGGAGATGAAGAAGCTCGGCTTCGGTGCGCTGCTCGGCGTGGCGCAGGGCAGCGTGCAGGAACCGCGCATGGTGGTGATGAAGTGGATGGGCGCGCCCAAGGCCAAGAAGGCCGCCAAGCCGATCGCCTTCATCGGCAAGGGCGTCACCTTCGACACCGGCGGCATCTCCATCAAGCCCGCCGGCGGCATGGAGGACATGAAGTGGGACATGGCCGGCGCCGGCACCGTGATCGGCCTGATGGCGGCCCTGGCCGGGCGCAAGGCGAAGGCGGACGTGGTCGGGCTGGTCGGCCTGGTCGAGAACATGCCCTCGGGCAATGCCCAGCGGCCCGGCGACGTGGTGACCTCCGCCTCCGGCCAGACCATCGAGGTGATCAACACCGACGCCGAGGGCCGCCTCGTGCTCGCCGATGTCATCCACTACTGCATCGAGAAGCACGACCCGCGCTTCATGGTCGACCTCGCGACGCTGACCGGCGCCATCATCATCGCGCTCGGCCATGAACACGCCGGGCTGTTCGCCAATGACGACACGCTGGCCCAGCGCATCGAGGCCGCCGGCCGCACGGTGGGCGAGGGCGCCTGGCGCATGCCGCTGCGGCGAGGCCTACGACAAGCAGATCAAGTCCGACATCGCGGACATGAAGAATGTCGGCGGCCGTCCGGGGGGCTCGATCACCGCGGCGCAGTTCATCCAGCGCTTCGTGCAGGGCAAGCCCTGGGCGCACCTGGACATCGCCGGCACCGCCTGGAGCACCAAGGACCTGCCGACCTCGCCCAAGGGTGCCACCGCCTACGGCGTGCGGATGCTCGACCGGCTGGTCGCGGAGCACTACGAGGGCTGAGGCCGGGGCGGTGATCGCCGTCCGCTTCCGCCGCGGCATGCCCGGGGCGGGCATCCCGTGCATCGTGCCGGTCGCGGCGGGCCAGGGCTTCCCCCGGCGCCTCGCGGCCGTGGCGCGGGCGGCGGGCTTCACGGCCGATGCGGGCGCGGTGCTCGACCTCATCGGGGCCGAGCGCCAGCTTGTGCTGGGCCTGGGCACCGACCCCACGCCGCTGGCCTTCGAGACCGCCGGCGCCGCCCTGGTGCTGGCCGCCGGCGAGGTGGCGGAACTGGCGCTGGACGCGCAGGACCTGCCGCCCGGGGCGGCGGCGGCGATGGCCGCGGGCATCGCACTGGGCGCCTGGCGCTTCGATGCGTTGCGCACGCGCGACGTGCCGCGGCCGCTCAAGCGCCTGGTGGTTCATATCGACGATACGGAATCGGCGCAGGCGGCGTTCGCGCACCTCGCCCCCGGCGTGGCGGGCTGCCTGCTGGCGCGCGACCTCACGGCCGAACCGGCCAACCGCCTGACCACGCGCCGCTTCGCGCAACGGCTCGAGGCGCTGGCCGAGGAAGGGCTGGAGGTCGAAATCCATGGCCGCAAATGGCTCGAGCGCCACGGCTTCGGCGCGCTGCTCGCGGTGGGCGGTGGCAGCGCGATGCCGCCGCGCCTGGTCGTGCTGCGCTGGCGCGGCGCGCTGCCGCTGCCGCCGGTGGCCTTCGTGGGCAAGGGCATCGTGTTCGACACCGGCGGCATTTCCATCAAGGCCGCGGCCGGCATGGAGGCGATGCGCGCCGACATGGCCGGCGCGGCGGCCTGCGCCGGCGCGATGCTGGCGCTGGCACGGCGGCGCTCGCCCGCCCCCGCCGTGGCGGTGCTCGCCATCGCCGAGAACGCGACCGGCGCGCGCTCCTACCGCCCCGGCGATGTCATCCGCACCGCCTCGCGCCGCACGGTGGAGGTGATCGACACCGATGCCGAGGGGCGCCTCGTGCTGGCCGATGCCCTGCACCACGCCATCAGCGCCTTCCGCCCGCGCGCGGTGCTCGACGCCGCGACCCTGACCGGCTCGGTGGTCACCGCGCTGGGCCACCACCGCGCCGGCGTGTTCGGCACCGACCCGGCATTGATGGCGGCGGCCGCGGCGGCCGGCGAGGCCGTCGGCGAACCGCTCTGGCCGATGCCCATCGGCGCGCGCCACCGCGAGGACCTCGCCTCCGACATCGCCGATATCCGCCAATGCGCGCCCGCCGGTTCGGGCGCCTGGGGCGGGCGCTTCATCCCCGACGCCTGCCACGCCGCCGCCTTCCTGCGCGACTTCGTGGGCGACGTGCCCTGGGCGCACCTGGACATCGCCGGCGTGGAGAGTGCCGAGGGCGCCCATGCGTTGGGCCCCGCGGGCCCCACCGGCTTCGGCGCGCGGCTGCTCGACCGCCTGGTGGCGATGCGCTTCGAGCAGGAACCGTGACCGAGATCGGCTTCTATCACCTGACGCGCACCAGGCTCGACCAGGCGCTGCCGCGGCTGCTGGGGCGTGTGCTCGCCGCCGGCGGGCGCGCCTTCGTGCTGTGCGGCGATATCGAGCGCGCGCGCGCGCTGGATGCTGCGCTGTGGACCGTGGCGGAGCCGGACTGGCTGCCGCATGGCCTGGCCGGTGGTGAACATGATGCGATGCAGCCGGTGCTGATCGGCACGGCGGATGTCGCGCCGGGCAATGGCGCGCGCTTCCTGTTCCTGGTGGATGGGGCGGACAGCGCCAGGCTGTCGGACTACGACCGTGTCCTCGACCTGTTCGATGGTGCGGATGCGCAGGCGGTGGCCGCGGCGCGCGGGCGATGGGCAGCCGCCAAGGCCGGCGGCCACGCCCTGGCCTATTGGCAACAGGGGTCCGGCGGGTGGGAGAAGAAGGCGTGATCGCCAGTCGCCCAGGGTCGGCACCGTCGAATGACGCGCGCGTGATCTGACATTCGCGTGGGTTTGCCGTTTCGGCCTTTCGCACCTGCACACACATAACCTAGGAGAAATGGTGGCGCGTGTTGCGCCGCACATCAGTGCCTGCCTTGCGTCGAGAACATTCCTGTCTGCCGGGTCTGATTCGCGAAGGGTGCGCCGACAGCCAATGGGACAAGCGACATGGTCGACATCGATCCTGACCCCCAACGACGATACGTTCCTGGGCGCCGGCGGCCAGGCCGACACGGTTCAGGGCATCGGGGGCAATGATACGCTCAACGGCGCGGACCAGAATGATTCCCTGATCGGCGGGACAGGCAATGATTCGCTGCAGGGTGGTTCCGGCAATGACACCCTGCGCGGCAGCGAGGACAACGACACGCTGGTCGACAGTTCCGGCAACGACCTGCTCGATGGCGGCACCGGCAACGACTTCCTGAATTCCGGCAGCGGCATCGACTCGCTGCTCGGCGGCGACGGCAACGACACGCTGATCAGCCCGAGCGGCAACAATTTTTTCGATGGCGGCGCCGACGATGAACTCGATCCTGGGCGGATCGAACAACGAAACGCTGATCGGCGGCTCCGGGAACGACTTCCTGAGCAGCGGCGGCGGCCAGGACGCCATGTTCGGCGGCAGCGGCAACGACACCTTCAGCGGCAACGGCAACAGCGGCGTGCGCATCCTCGACGGCGGCGGCGGCACCGAGACGGCCATCTTCAGCAGCAACTTCAACCCGGCCTTCCTCGACACGGTCAATGGCGGCACCGTCAGCGTCAACGGCGTGAACTACACCTATCAGGCGAGTTACACCGGTGCGGGGAACAACACCTACTTCACCAACTTCGCCGGCAACCTGCAGTTCAACGACCAGACCGTCGGGATCGTCTGCTTCGCCGCCGGCACCATGATCCTGACCGCGCAGGGCGAGAAGCCCATCGAGGCCATCCGCGCCGGCGACCTGGTGGCCACGCTCTCGGGCCGTGGCGCCGCGCTCAAGCCCGTGCGCTGGGTCGGCCATCGTGACGTCGATCTCGCCACGCATCCGCGCGCGGCCGATGTCGCGCCCATCCTGGTGCTGCCCGGCGCGCTCGGCCAGGGCGTGCCGCACCGCCCGCTGCGCGTCTCGCCCGAGCACGCGCTGCTGGTCGATGGCGCGCTCGTCGCCGCCGGCCTGCTGGTCGATGGCATCGGCATCCTGCGCCAGCCCCCGCGCGGCACCGTGCGCTACCTGCACATCGAACTCGATGCGCATGACGTGCTGGTGGCCGAGGGCGCGCCGGCGGAATCCTACCTCGACATGGGCAACCGCCACGCCTTCGCGAATGCCGGAATCGCGCGGATGCTGCATGCCGATTTCGCGCCCGCACCCGGCCATGACGCGTCCGGCTCCTGCGCGCCGCGCGTCACGCATGGCCCGGCGCTCGACGCCGCGCGGCTGTGGGTGGCGCGCCACCGCGCCATTGCCGCCGCGGAGCGCCGCACCGCCTGACACGGCAGCCCCGGCCGCACGGCCGGGGCACCGCCACGCTCAGCCGGGCAGGCGGATGCCCGTGATCTCCACCATGCGCTGCCAGCGCGCGACCTCCTCGCGCTGGAACGCCGCGAAGGCGGCGCTGGGCAACGGTGCAGCGACGAAGCCGAGCCCGGTCAGTCGCTCCTGCATGGCTGGCGCTGTCAGGATCACCTGCAGCGCATCCGACAGCCGGGCGATGATCGGCGCGGGCGTGCGCGCCGGTGCCCAGAACCCGAACCAGGCATCGACCGCGAGTTCGGGTGCGCCCAACTCCGCGAAGGTCGGCACGTCCGGCGTCTCGGGCAGGCGGGCGGGCGCGCCGATGCCCAGCGCGCGCAGGCGCCCGTCGCGCACCAGCGCCACCACCTGCGGCCAGGTCGAGACAAAGAAATCCACCGTGCCCGCGACCGTGTCGGTGGTCGCCGCCGCGCCGCCGCGATAGGGCACATGCGTCGCCTCCAGCCGTTCCTTGCGCACGAAGGTCTCGGCGATGACATGGCTGGCCGAGCCCGCGCCGGAGGAGGCATAGGTGAGCCGCCCTCCATTGCGCCCTTTCGCGGCAAGATCCGCCAGCGTCCGTGCGCCATTGGCCGGCACGACAATCGCGTGATGCACCGCGGCCAGGCGCGCGATCGGCGCGAAATCCGCCACCGGGTCGAAGGGCAGGGAGGACAGCATCGCCGCATTGGCGGCATGCGTCTGGTTGTTGCCGAGCGAGATCGTGTAGCCATCCGGCGCCGCCTGCGCGACCGCCTGGGTGCCGACCACGGCCGCGCCGCCCGGGCGGTTCTCGACAATCACGGTGCTGCCCGGGATCGCTTCCTGCAAGGCGGCGGCCAGCGTGCGGCCGAGCACATCGGTGGAGCCGCCAGGCGGATAGGGCACCACGATCCGCACGGGGCGGGACGGCCAGGCCTGTGCCTGGACGGTGGCGGGCAGGGCCAGGATCGGCATGGCAAGCAGGGCGCGGCGGGTGGTCATGTCTGGATCTCCTCCCGGCGGCGCGAGGGGCCGCCTTGGCCGGCGTTGTTGGCCGATCGCAGGCGTCTGGTCCAGACCGTCCTGCAGCGGTGTCACACAACCTTGCCTTGTGATGTGGCGACCTCATCCCCTAGGTTCGAATTGTCGCATTATCGGAGGGGCGTGATGGTACACATCGAACCGCCCCGGACGGCCATCGCGGCCGACCGGACCCGTGCAACAGGCGCGGCGAAGCTGACGGAGCCGGCCACTTCATTTGCGCTGTGGCCGACCTTCATGCGGCGCACCCTGGAAGAACGGCAGGTCCACCCAGCGGCACTCCAGGACAGTTCGGTCCCGCGCCAGTTGGCCTGACGCCAGCGGAACGAGCCCCTGAACGGTGCCGGGGCCGCGAATCCCGCTCGCCGATGGTCAGGCGAAAGCCTGGCGATCGGGGAGATTCGCGTCACCCGGAACCCTGGTGTCCTGCCCGCGAAGTTCGCCGGACTCCCAGCGAGCGCAGCGGATCAGCACGACACTCGCCGGCGCGTCGGCACATGCGGATGCCGGCGGTCGGCGAATGCGGCCGCTGGCACCAAGCCAGCTCAGGCGGCTTCCAACTGCGCCGACACCTCGAGCCACTCCTCCTCGAGTGCCGCCGTCTGGCGCGCGATGATGGCGCGCCGCGCATTCGCCCAGGAGATGTCCTCGGGCTTGAAGCGCGCATAGGTCGCAGGGTCCGCCAGGCGCTTCTCGATCAGCGCGCTTTCGCGGGTGAGGCGTTCGAGGTTCGCCTCGATGTCCTTCAGGCGCGCGCGCAATGGCGCCGTCTGTACCCGCGCGCCGGCGCGTTCCTTGCGCCCGCCGGCGCGCGATTCGCCCGCCTCGCCGCGCCCGCCGCGTGCACGGTCGGCCAGCAGCGCGCGGTACTCGTCGAGGTCGCCATCGAAGGGCGTGACCGCGCCGCCGGACACCAGCCACAGCCGGTCTGCGACAAGTTCCACCAAATGCGGGTCGTGGGTGATCAGCACGACGGCGCCGGCGAATTCGGCCAGCGCCTTCACAAGCGCCTCGCGCGCATCGATGTCGAGATGGTTGGTGGGCTCGTCCAGGATCAGCAGATGCGGTGCGTCGCGCGTGGTCAGCGCCAGCAGCAGCCGCGCCTTCTCCCCGCCCGACAGCGCGGACACCTTGGTCTCCGCCCGGTCCGCATCGAGGCCGAAGCGCGCGAGCTGGGCGCGGCAGGCGCTGGGCGTCGCCTTGGGCAGCGCTTCCTGCATGTGGGTCAGCGGCGTGCCGGCGAGGTTCAGCTCCTCCGCCTGATGCTGCGCGAAATACCCCACCCGCAGCGCGCGCGCGCGGAAATGCGCGCCGCCCTCGGGCGCCAGGCGCCCGGCCAGCAGCTTCGCCAGCGTGGACTTGCCGTTGCCATTCGCACCCAGCAGCGCGATCCGGTCGTCCTGGTCGAGCCGCAGCGTCATGCGCGAGAGGATCGGCGCCCCGCCATACCCCACCGCGCAGCCATCCAGCGAGATCACCGGCGGGGCGAGTTCGGCGGGCTGCGGGAAGGCGAAGCGCACCGGCGTGTCCTCGACCAGCGCCTCGATCGGCGGCAGGCGTTCGAGCGCCTTCACGCGGGACTGCGCCTGGCGCGCCTTGGAGGCCTTGGCGCGGAAGCGGTCCACGAAGGACTGGATGTGCGCGCGCTCCGCCGTGACCTTCACGTTCTGCGCGACCTGCTGCGCCTGGCGCTCGGCGCGCACGCGCACGAAATTGGCGAAGTTGCCCTGGTACAGCGTGATCTTCTGCTGATCGAGATGCGCGATGGAATTGACGCAGCGCTCCAGCAGGCCGCGGTCGTGGCTGACCACGATGGCGGCACCCGAGAAGCGCGCCAGCCAGGTCTCCAGCCACAGCGCCGCCTCGAGGTCGAGGTGGTTGGTCGGCTCATCCAGCAGCAGCAATTCGGGTTCGAGGAACAGCGCGCGGGCCAGTGCCACGCGCATCCGCCAGCCGCCGGAGAACTCGCGCGAGGGCCGCGCCTGCGCCGCCGCGTCGAAGCCCAGCCCCGACAGGATGGCCCCCGCGCGCGCCGGCGCGCTGTCCGCGCGGATGGCGATCAGCCGGTCGTGGATCTCGGCCAGCCGCCCGGCATCCGGGTGCCTCTCGGCCTCCGCCAGCAAGGATGCGCGCTCGGTGTCGGCGGCGAGCACGATGTCGATCAGCGAGGTGTCCCCGCCCGGCGCTTCCTGCGCCACATGGCCCATGCGGGCGCGCGCGGCGAGGCGGATCTCGCCGCCATCGGGCTGCAATTCCCCGACGATCGCGCGCAGCAGCGTGGACTTCCCCGCGCCGTTGCGCCCGACCAGGCCCACCTTGCGGCCGACATCGATCTGCAGGTTCGCCCCTTCCAGCAGGGGGCGCCCGGCGATGCGGATGGTCAGGTCGCGGATGGCAAGGACGGTCATGGTGCGGGCTTATAGTCGGCCAGGGTGATCCGTCCCAGGGTGCGCGGCCGCGCGCGGGTGGCGGCATCCCGCGACCCCCGACGGGGTGTGGGGCCGGGCCGGGGGTTGCACGCCGCGCCCATCCCGCCTATCGGGCCGCCCGACTCCAGCGAACCCAAGGACAGCCACCATGGCCATCGAGCGCACCTTCTCCATCATCAAGCCGGACGCCACGCGGCGGAACCTGACCGGCGCGATCAACGCCATCTTCGAGCAGGCCGGCCTGCGCATCGTGGCCCAGAAGCGCGTGTGGATGAGCCGCGCACAGGCCAAGACCTTCTACGAAGTCCATGCGGCGCGCCCCTTCTACAACGACCTGGTGGACTTCATGATCTCCGGCCCGGTGGTGGTGCAGGTGCTCGAGGGCGAGAACGCGGTGGCGAAGAACCGCGAGCTGATGGGCGCGACCAACCCCGCCCAGGCCGCCGAGGGCACCATCCGCAAGCTGTTCGCCGAGAGCATCGAGGCCAATTCGGTGCATGGCTCCGACAGCGCCGAGAATGCCGCGGTCGAGATCGCGCTACTTCTTCGCGGGCACCGAGATCGTCGGCTGACCCTCGCCTGCCGCCCTCGCGGCAGGTGGCGAAGCCCGGGCGTGCAGCGGCAATCGCTCGCACGCCCGCGGTTCGATCAAGGCTGAAGCCAAACGCCTCGGCGCTGGTCGGGCCGGCGTGGCGATTGCGGTCGCCGGCGCCGATCAGGCCAATTGGCCGATCACCACCGGCCTGTCGATGTCGCCCTGTTCGAATGCCACCACGACCTGGCCACCGATGGTGAAGCTGGGCCCGGCGACGGCGCCAGGGCTGCGGCACGCAAGCGCCCAGACCGCGGCCGAGCCGGCCACCGAAGGCAATTGGACCCTCACCCTGCCGGACGCGCGTGGGTCGGCGGTATCCACCACCACCCCAATCGCCACCCCGTCGGTCCTCGACATGTCATCCTCCCTTACCGCGCCCACGGCCACAGCCGGCACAGTTCCGCCGCCCCGTGGGATGACGGCGGACGCGATGCGCAGGCTACGCGCGTATCGGGGTCAGTCGCACCCCCGATTGTCGCTCGGCCCACATGGCACCGTCGGACCTCCCTGCCGCCTCCGGCGCCGATCCGGGGGTGCTCACGCCGCGTTAACCAGGCGCGATGCCAGATAGGCGGGGAGCAAGGAGCCGGGAATGGATGGAATGACCGCGCGCGCGAAGCCGCCGCAGGCGGCCGGCGCGCACCTGGCCGAGGGTATCGCGGCCGCGCTGGCCGCTGGTGGGGTGGGGCTGCGGCTCGACCTTCAGCCCATCTGCGCCGCCGCGACCCTCGCCCCGGTGGGCTATGAGGCGCTGCTGCGGTGGGAGCACCCGGAACTGGGCCCCGTCGCCCCGCTCGATACGCTGGCGGCGGCGCAGGCTGCCGGGCGCGCCGTCGCGCTCGATGCCTGGGCGCTGGTAAGCGCGTTCCGCCTGCGTGCCTCCTGGCCGCAGGGCGGCCCCTACATGGCTGTCAACCTGTCGCGGGCGGGGATCCTGGCCGGACACGCTGCGCCGATGGTCAGGGCGGCGCTGGATGCGACGGGGGTTGGCCCGCGGGGCATTTCCGTGGAACTGCCGGAGGCGGTGGTGGTGCAGGCCCCGGATCTGGCACGGGACTTGGCCGCGGCACTGCGCGGGCTGGGCCTCAGTATCGCGCTCGATGATTTCGGCGGCACCCACGGTTCGGCACGGACCCTGCGCGACATCCCCTTTGCGGCGGTGAAGATCGATCCGGCGCTGACGGCGGGCCTGGAAGGCCGTGACCATGCGGCCGAGCGGACGCGTGCGATGGTAGCCGCGGTGGCCGACATGGCGCACGCTCTGGGCGCCACCGTCATTGCCGAGGCGGTGGAGACGGCCGAGCAGATGCGGGCATTGCGCGACGCCGGGTGCGACGCCTTGCAGGGATGGCTGCTGGGGCGCCCGGGCCCGCTGGCCTAGAGCAGACCCCGATCAGACGGAGTCTCCTGATCGGGTGAAGATGCTCGCGAAAACAAGAGCCTAGACCCGCTACCGTGAGCCAAGGCGAACGGAAATGGCTCTGGAGTCATGCCCGCGAAGTTCGCTGGACTTCCGGCGAGCACAGCGGACCGGCAGGCAACTGAAAACGCGGGCTGGTGGCCTGAGAACGATATCCGCAGGACGCCGAAATCAGGACATCCGACCAGAGGGACCCATCTGATCGGACGCTGCTGTGGACGCGCGGTCTGTCAGCCCCAGAGCAGGTACAACAGGACCAGCAGCACGACGATGATGCCAATGGTCCAGGTTGAGGCTTTGGTGAAGCCTTCCCAGCTGCGCTGACGCTCCGCGAGGATGTCGGCGGCCTTCACTTCGACGAACTCATATGGTCTGCTGATCGGCCACGCCCAACTCCCCACGCCTAGGTCTCGCCGGAGCGTTTAGAAAGCCCTGGCGATCCCGGCAAGGGGTTCGCGAGGGCACCCTGCGCCGGCGCCGCTCCGGCGATCACCGCGCGCCCCATTCGCACATGCACGAGCCCCGCCGCCAACCAGCCGAGCGCCGCAGGGTAAAGGCGGTGCTCCTGCGCCAGGACCCGGGCGGCGAGGCTTGTTTCGGTATCGTCGGGCAGCACCGGCACGGCAGCCTGGGCCAGGATCGGCCCCTCATCCACGCCGGCCGTGACCAGGTGAACGCTGCAGCCATGCAGCCTTACGCCTGCGGCGAGCGCGCGCGCGTGGGTATCGAGGCCCGGGAAAGCCGGCAGCAGGGAAGGGTGGATGTTGATCAGCCGCCCCTCCCACCGTGCCACGAAGCCCTCGGTGAGCACCCGCATGAACCCGGCCAGCGCGATGAGTTCGATGCCGTGCCGGGCGAGTTCCGCCTCGACCTCAGCCTCGAACCCGGCGCGATCGCCGCGGAAGGCGCGGCTTTCCACGACCGCCGTCGCCACGCCGTTCGCGCGCGGCGCGTTCGAGGCCACCGGCATCGGCGCGATTGGACAGGACAAGCGCAATCCCCGCCGGGTAGGCAGGGTCGCGTGCGGCGTCCAGCAGCGCCGCCATGTTGGACCCGCGGCCGGAGATCAGCACCGCGACACGGCGGCGGGCGGCACTCATGCAACCACCGCCTTGAGCGGCTCGCGGGCATGAATGGGGGTGCCTGCCACCTTTCGCGGCCCGGGCGCGTCACGCCGCCGGCGCGGCTCCGGCACCTTGAGCGGCTCTCGCGCCGCCGGCGTGACGGACTGCCGGCGAGCGGCGATCGGCGCGTCCGACCGGGTCGCTGGCCAGCGGTCGTTGATTGCGGCCGCTGGCGTCATGCCCGGCGCGGCCAGCCTTCGGAGAGGTGCTCGATCCTGATATCCGCGGGGCCTGCCGAGGCTTCCAGGACGCCGATGCGAAACGGCGCCTCGCCGGCCGCTTCCAGAAGGGCCGTCGCCTCCACCGCGCGATCGGCGGCAACCACAAGCACCATGCCGATGCCGCAGTTGAACACGCGCAGCATCTCCTCGGCCGCGACGTTGCCGGCCTCGGCCAGGAAGCCGAACACCGGCGGCACGGGCCAGGCCCGCCCATCCACCACGGCGCTGACCCGCGGCGGCAGGACGCGCGGCAGGTTCCCCGGCAGTCCACCGCCGGTGATGTGCGCTGCCGCCTTCAGCAGGCCTGCCCGGTGCAGCGCCAGCATCGGCTTCACATAGATGCGGGTCGGCTCCAGCAGCGCCTCGCCCAGGGAGCGGCCCGGCGCGAAGGGCGCGGCATCCGACAGGGCCAGGCCGCGCGCCTCGAGTACCCGGCGCACCAGCGAGAAGCCGTTGGAATGCACCCCTGAGGCGCCAAGCCCCAGCAGCACGTCCCCCGCCGCCACGCCGGCAGGCAGCAGCGCGCCGCGCTCGGCCGCGCCCACCGCGAAGCCGGCAAGGTCGTAGTCGCCCCCGGCATACATGCCCGGCATCTCGGCGGTTTCGCCGCCGACCAGCGCGCAGCCCGCGATGCGGCAGCCCTGCGCGATGCCGGCGACCACCTGCCGCGCTGCCGCCACGTCGAGCCGCCCGGTGGCGAAATAGTCGAGAAAGAAGAGCGGCTCGGCGCCCTGCACCACCAGGTCGTTCACGCACATCGCGACGAGGTCGATGCCGACGCCGTCGTGCCGGCCGGCATCGATCGCGACACGCAGCTTGGTGCCGACGCCATCGGTGGCGGACACCAGCACGGGGTCGGTGAACCCCGCCGCCTTCAGGTCGAACAACGCGCCGAAGCCGCCCAGGCCGCCCATGGTGCCTGGCCGGTCCGTGGCGCGGGCGAGCGGCTTGATCGCATCCACCAGGGCGTCACCGGCCTCGATGTCCACACCCGCCGCGCGGTAGGTCAGGGGGGAAGACGGGGAACTGGTCAGGGCGGCCTCCGATCGGCTATTGGCTTACGCGAGGCGAAGCGCGGCGGCGCGGTATGGCCGGCGCCGGCCGCCGGCATGGGAACGGGGAAGTCAATGTCGCTGAGGGGTCATCTCGCGCGGGCGCGCGGAAAGAACCATGCGGCGGCGCTGATCGCAACCGTCCTGGCCGCCCTGCTGGTGGCGCTTGCCCCCGCCCAGGCGCAGGACGAACCCGCCGCCGTCTCCTACAGCCAGCGTGGCGTGCCGGCCGAGGCCACGGCAGAGAACGGCGTCATTGCGCGCGAACGCGCCTTCGTCGCCGGCCGCCGGGCTGCCTGGGAGCGGATCGCCTCGGCGGCGGGCGTCACCCGGCAACTGAGCGATTCGCAGATCGAGGCGATGGTCACCTCCATCATCATCGAGGAGGAACGGACCACACCCACGCGCTACTCGGGGCGGATCACGGTCAATTTCAACCCTTCGCGCGTGCGCGGGATCACCGGTGGCGCGGCGGCCGCAACTGGCGAGGGGGGCGACGGATCCACGCGGCCCGCCGAGTCGGATCCGCGCCCGGCGGCCGACCTGCCGGCGGTCGCAACGGTCGAGGCCATCGCCATCTACGGCTCCCTGAACGAGTGGCTGGAACTGCGCCGGCGGCTGCGCAATGGCGTCGGCGCGTCTCGATGTCGTCGCCATCTCCACCGACCGGGCGCGGTTGCGCCTGGGCCTGCGCGCCCCGCCGGCCGTGGCGGCGGAGGAATTCGCCCGCCAGGGCCTGACCCTCAGCCCGGGTTCGGGGGCGCCTGGCGACGCCTGGCGCGTCGGCCTTGCCGGACGCACCTGACCACCTTCGCAGGCCGACCGGGCAGGAGGCCCCGCCGGGCGAGGCGGGGCTCTTCACCCTGCCCAACCTCATCACCCTGGGCCGGTTGTTCGCCGTGCCCGCGGCGGTGTGGCTGATGCTGCAGCACCGGCTGGACGTTGCCTTCCTGGTGTTCGTGGGTGCCGGCATCTCGGATGCGGTGGATGGCTGGCTGGCGCGCGTGCGCAATGCCCGCTCGGCGCTGGGCGCGCTGCTCGACCCGGTGGCCGACAAGGCGCTGCTGGTCTCGGTGTATGTCACCCTGGCGGCGATCGGCGTGCTGCCGGACTGGCTGGCCATCCTGGTGGTGTTCCGCGACGTGCTGATCGTGGGCGGGCTGCTGCTGCTGTGGGTGCTGGGCGTGCCCACGCGCATCCGCCCGCTGCTGGTCTCCAAGGCCAATACCTTCGCGCAGATCACGCTGGCCGCGCTGGCGCTGCTGCTGGCGGGCTTCGACCTGTCGGCGCCGGTGCTGCTGGAGGTGATGATCTGGGCGGTCGCCTTCACCACCTTCGCCTCGGGCGCGGCCTATGTGGTGCAGGCGGCACGGCTGACCGGCAGCGGCCGATGAGCGACGCCCCGCCCCGCGTCCCGGCGAAGGCGGAGGTTCCGCCCCGCGGCGCGCCCGCCATCCCGGTCGGCGGCCGCTTTCCGCCGCCGGCCGCACCGCGCACCGCCACGCGCGCGCAGCGGACCTCCCTGCTGGTGGGCTTCGGCGCGGCGATCCTGTTCAGCCTGTGGCTGTTCCAGGGGATCCTGACGCCCTTCGTGCTGGCCGCGGTCATCGCCTATTTCCTCGACCCGCTCGCCACCCGGCTGGCGCGCCTGGGCATCCGGCGCAGCCTCGGCGCCTTCCTGCTGCTGTTCGTGCTGATGACCGTGGCGCTGGTCGCGGTGCTGCTGCTCTATCCGCTGATCCTCGCGCAGCTCGGCATCCTGGTGCAGCGGCTGCCGGCCTATGTCGCCGGCGTGGGCACGCTGCTGCGCGACGGGCTCGTGCGGCTGGAGGAAGCGCTGGGCCCGGACATGATGGACCAGCGCCTGCGCGAACTGGCGATCAACCAGGCGGGCTCGATGATGTCCTGGATGGTCACCGCCGCCACGCGCCTGATCGGCGGCGGCTTCGCGCTGTTCCAGGTGTTCACGCTCGTGGTCGTGGTGCCGGTGGTCGCCTTCTACCTGCTGCGAGACTGGCAGGGCATGCTCGGGCGTCTCGAATCCTGGCTGCCGCGCAAGAACGCCGCCGTGCTGCGGCAATTGGCCCGCGACACCGACCGCGTGCTCTCGGCCTGGTTGCGCGGGCAGTTGCTGTGCTGCGCGGCACTCGGCGTGTTCTATGCGGTGGCGTTGCAGGTGGTGGGGCTGGAACTGGGCCTGACCATCGGGCTGATGGCGGGCATCCTGACCTTCATCCCCTATGTCGGCTCGCTCACCGGCTTCGTCGCCGCGGTGCTGCTGGCGATGGGCCAGTTCGGCACCTGGAACGAGGTGATGATGGTGGTCGGCATCTTTGTCGTCGGCCAGACCATCGAGGGCTACGTCATCTACCCCTACCTGCTGGGCGACCGGGTGGAACTGCACGCGGTGTGGGTGATCTTCGCGCTGTTCGCCGGCGGCGTGGCCTTCGGCTTCCTGGGCGTGCTGCTGGCGGTGCCGATGGCGGCAGCCCTCGGGGTCCTGGCGCGCTACTGGCTGCGCCGCTACCTCGAAAGCCCGCTCTATCTCGACCCGCCGCGGACGGGCAGGTGAGCCCGCCCCGCAGCGCCACGACCGCACGGCAATTCGCCCTGCCATTGCCGCTGGTCGCCTCCTGCAACCGCGCCGACATCCTGGAGGACGCCTCCAACGCCGAGGCCCTGGCCTGGCTCGACCAGCCGCAGGCCTGGCCGGGCCGGCGCCTCGCCCTGTTCGGCCCGCCCGGCGTGGGCAAGACCCACATGGCGCGCGCCTTCGCCGCCCAGCACGGCTGGCGCCTGCTGCAAGGCCCCTGCCTCGCCGGCCTGATGCCGCCTGGCGCCGGCGGCACCGTGCTGGACGATGCCGATGCCGTGGCACGGGAGACGGCGCTGCTGCACCTGGTGAACCTCTGCGCCGAGCGCGATGAGGGCCTGCTGCTGGTGGGCCGGGAGGCCCCGTCGCGCTGGCCGGTCGGCCTGCCGGATCTCGGCAGCCGCCTGCGCGCCACCACCGCGGCGGCGGTCGGCCGGCCGGGCGATGCGCTGCTCGCCGCGCTGCTGGCGAAGCTGTTCGCGGACCGGCAATTGCGCGTCGCGGGGGATGTCCAGGCCTGGCTGCTGGCGCGCCTGCCGCGGGAGGCGGCGGCGCTGGCCGAGGCGGTGGCGCGGCTCGACCGCGCCTCGCTGGTCGCCGGCGCGCCGGTCGGCCGGGCGCTGGCGCGCGATGCCCTGGCCGGGTGGGAGGGCTTCGGGGAAGCGCCCGGCGATGATGCTTGCGAGACATTTTCCCCCGCGCACTCCCCGCCCATGGCGCTGCTGCTGTAGTCTTCGCGCCGGAATAGGCGCAGGCAGGCCCGCATGAACGACGATGCCACGATCCCCGCCCCGGAGACGGACCCGCTGCTGTCCAGCCCGGCGCGCTACATCAACCGCGAATTGTCCTGGCTCGCCTTCAACCAGAGGGTGCTGGACGAGGCCGCCAATGAGCGCCACCCGCTGCTCGAACGGCTGCGCTTCGTCGCGATCTCGGCGTCCAACCTCGATGAATTCTATTCGGTGCGCGTGGCCGGCCTGGTCGGGCAGGAACGCGCGGGCATCGGCGAGACCTCCCATGACGGCAAGACCCCCGCCCAGCAGTTGGCGGCGATCCACGAGCGCGCCCAGGCGCTGATCTCCGGCCAGCAGGAGGCCTGGCAGGGCCTGCGCGTGATGCTGCGCGCAGCCGGCGTCGTGCTGTGCAACGAGGCCGAGCTGAACGCGCCCGACCGCGAATGGCTGGACGGCTGGTTCATGGACCGGGTGTTCCCGGTGCTCACGCCGCTCGCGGTCGATCCGGCGCATCCCTTTCCCTTCATCACCAACCTGTCGCTGTGCATGGTGCTGAAGCTGGTGCGCGAGGAGGATGGCGGCACCATGCGCGCGCTGCTGCCGCTCAGCCCGCAGGTGCAGCGCTTCATCCGCCTGCCCGCGCGCGAGGGGGCGCAGGGCATCCGCTTCGTGCTGCTCGAGGACCTCATCCTGATGTTCCTCGACCGCCTGTTCCCCGGCTTCATCCCCGCCGAGACCGGCCTGTTCCGCCTGATCCGCGACACCGACGTGGAATTCGAGGAGGAGGCCGAGGACCTCGTGCGCTCCTACGAGACCGCGCTGAAGCGCCGCCGCCGCGGCCTGCCGATCCGCCTGTCGGTCACCGCCGCCACGCCCTCGGACATGCTCGACTTCGTGGCGGAGGAGTTGGGCGCACAGCGCGCCGAGGCCTTCATCGTGGATGGGCTGCTCGGCCTGTCGGACCTCACGCAGCTGATCGTGGACGACCGGCCGGACCTGCTGTTCACGCCCTATACCCCGCGCTTCCCCGAACGCATCCTCGACTATGGCGGGGACTGCTTCGCGGCGATCCGTGCCAAGGACATCGTCGTCCACCACCCCTACGAATCCTTCGACGTGGTGGTGCAGTTCCTGCGCCAGGCGGCGCGCGACCCCAACGTGGTCGCCATCAAGCAGACGCTGTACCGCACCACGCGCGACAGCCCGATCGCCAAGGCGCTGATCGAGGCCGCGGAGGCCGGCAAGTCGGTCACCGGCATCGTCGAGCTGAAGGCGCGCTTCGACGAGGAACGCAACATCGCCCTGGCGCGCGAGCTGGAAGCCGCCGGCGTGCAGGTGGTCTATGGCTTCGTCGAGCTCAAGACCCACGCCAAGGTCTCGCTGGTGGTGCGCCGCGAGGGCTCCGCGCTGCGCTCCTACGCGCATTTCGGCACCGGCAACTACCACCCGGTCACCGCGCGCATCTACACCGACCTGTCCTACTTCACCGCCGACCCGGCGCTGACGCGCGACGCCGCCAAGCTGTTCAACTACATGACCGGCTACGCGCGGCCGGAGAAGATGGAGCAAGCTCGCCTTCTCCCCGCTCACCATCCGCCCCACGCTGATGGCGATGATCGAGCAGGAGATCGCCTTCGCGAAGGAAGGCCGGCCGGCGGCGATCTGGCTCAAGATGAACTCGCTGGTCGATGAAACCCTGATCGACGCGCTGTATGCCGCCTCACGCGCCGGGGTGAAGGTGGATGCGGTGGTGCGCGGCATCTGCTGCCTGCGCCCCGGCGTGCCCGGGCTGTCGGAGAACATCCGGGTGAAGTCCATCGTCGGCCGCTTCCTCGAACACTCGCGCGTCTATGTGTTCGGCAACGGCCACCGCCTGCCCTCGCGCCGCGCGAAGGTGTTCATCACCTCCGCCGACTGGATGGCGCGCAACATGGACTGGCGCCTCGAGACCATGGTGCCGGTCGAGAACCCCACCGTGCACGCGCAGATCGTGGACCAGATCATGGTGGTGAACCTCAAGGACACCATGCAGTCCTGGCAGCTCGGCGAGGATGGCAACTGGACGCGGCTGCGTGGCGGTGAGAAGGGTGTCTCCGCGCACGAGTATTTCATGACCAACCCGTCCCTGTCGGGCCGTGGCAGCGCGTTGAAATCCACGCCCCGCCGCCCGCGGCAGGACCGCGTGATGCAGGACTGAACGCATGGATGCGACCATTCCCGACCGCGGTGGCGCGGCTGATGCGCCGCCGCGTCCCGCGCGATCGGCGGTGGTGGACCTCGGCTCCAACTCCGTCCGCCTGGTGGTGTTCGATGGGCATGGCCGCAATCCGCTCACCATCTTCAACGAGAAGGCTGTGCTCGGGCTTGGCCGCGGCCTGCACAGTTCGGGCCGCCTGAACGACGAGGCCCTGGAACAGGCGCTGACCGTCATGGTCCGCTACCACACCGTGGCGCGCGCGATGGGTGCGGACCCCATCGAGGTGCTCGCCACCGCCGCCGTGCGCGACGCCGCCAACGGGCCGGATTTCGTCGCGGCGCTGCGCGAACGCCTGCCCGACCTCGGCATCCGTGTGCTGACCGGCCAGCAGGAAGGCTACCTCTCGGCCGAGGGCGTGCTGCTGGGCTTCCCGGATGCCGATGGCGTGCTGGGCGACATCGGCGGCGGCTCGCTCGAACTGGTGGAACTCGCCCATGGCCGGGCCGGACGCGCGGTGAGCCTGCCGCTCGGCGCCATCCGCCTCGCCGAACGCGCCGGCGGCGAGGTGCAGCGCGGCCGCGCCGTGGCGGATGAGGAATTCGCCCGCGTGCCCTGGCTGCCCGAAGCCGCGGGGCGCGACCTCTATCTGGTCGGCGGCGCCTGGCGTGCACTGGCGCGCATCCACATCGCGCAGACCGGCTACCCGCTCTCCATCGTCCACCACTACGCGCTGATGCGCGAGGAAGCGCGGGATCTTGCCGGCGTGGTCATGGCGGCCACGCGCCGCACCCTCGAACGCATGCCCGGCGCGCCCAGCAAGCGCCTGCAGGACCTGCCCTGGGCCGCCGTCGTGCTGCGCCGCCTGCTGCGCATGAGCGGCGCGCGGCGCGTGGTGTTCAGCGCCAACGGCCTGCGCGAGGGCTGGTACGCGGAGCGCCTCGAACGCGAGGTGCGCCGCGCCGACCCGCTGCAGGCCGCCGCCCAGGACCTCGCGCAGCGCTTCGGCCGCGACCGCCGCCTGCCCGCCGCCCTGGCGCGCTGGACCTCTGCACTGTTCGAAAGCGAAACCCCCGGCGATGCCGCGCTGCGCATCGCCGCCTGCTGGGCCAGCGATATCGGCAGCCACGACCACCCCGACTACCGCGCCGAGCATTCCTATTTCCGCGTGCTGCGCCAGCCGGGCGTGGGCCTCGACCACCACGCGCGCGCCTTCCTCGCCCTGGCCGTCGCGCTGCGCTACGAGGCCGGCCCGGATGCCCAGCACATCCAGGCCTCGCGCGTGCTGCTCGATGTCGCGGCCGTGCGCCGGGCGGAAATCCTGGGCGCGGCGCTGCGGCTCGCCTACACGCTATCGGGCGGCACCCCGGAACTGCTGGCCGGCACCTCGATCGAGCGCCGCGGCGGCGGCCTGGTGCTGCGCCTGAGGGAAGGCAATGGGGTCTTCGCCGGCGAGAGCGTGGTGCGCCGGATGGAAGCGCTGGCCGCGGCCATGGGGATGGAATCGGCAGTCGAGGTGGCGCGTTAGGGCAGATCCCGATCAGGTGGAATCACCTGATCGGGTCAAGATGCTCGCGAGAACAACAGCCTGGAGCCGCGGCCGTGCGCCAAGGCGAACGTAAACGGCTCTGGCGCCATGTGCGCCCGGATCCGCTCCAGGTCGAACGCCGAACCACCAAGCCCAGGCCAGCCCGTGCCCGCCTGGCGCCACCCTGCCAGTGGCTGCCCTGCCTCACCCCGCCGGGATCAGCTTCACCTTCTTGCCGTCCACGCCCAGCGCCAGCCGCCCGGTCTTGAGCGCCAGCGCGGCCTCGCCGAACACCTCCCGCCGCCAGCCCTGCATCGCGGGCACGCCCTCGCCATCGCCGGACGCCAGGCGGTCGAGGTCGTCGCTGCTGGCCAGCAGGCGCGGCGCCACGTGGTGCTCCTCGCTTTTCGCCGCCAGCAGCACCTTCAGCAACGCCACCAGCGCCGGGGAGGCCGGCGGCCCGGCGCGGTCCTTCGGTGCCTCGGGCAGCGCGTCGTCGGCCAATTCGCGCCCGGCCTTCACCGCCGCCATCAGCCCGATACCCGATCGCCCCTTGGCGAAGCCCTCGGAAATGCCGCGCGCGCGCGCCAGGTCGGCCGCCGTCTCCGGCATGGTCGCGGCGATCTCCAGCAGCGTCTCATCCTTCACCAGGCGCTGGCGCGGGATGTTGATGCGCTGCGCCTCGCGTTCCCGCCACGCCGCCACCGCCTGCAATACGCCCAGGAACCGGCGGTTGCCGGTGCGCGGGCGCAGCCTTTCCCAGGCATTCTCGGGCTCCAGGCGATAGGTCGCGGGCTCGCCCAGCGCCGCCATCTCCTCGCCCACCCAGGCGAGCCGCCCTTCGCGCCGCAGCTTGGCATCCAGCGCGTCGTAGATGCGCCGCAGATGCGTCACATCCGCCGCCGCATAAGCCATCTGCGCCGCCGAGAGCGGGCGCGCCGACCAGTCGGAGAACCGGTGCGCCTTGTCGATCTGCGTGCCCGCCAGCGACCGGCACAGCCCGTCATAGGAAACCTGGTCGCCGAAGCCCGCCACCATGGCCGCCACCTGCGTGTCGAACAGCGGCGTCGGCACGGCGCCGAATTTCAGCAGGAATATCTCCACATCCTGTCGCGCGGCGTGGAACACCTTCACCACCGCCGGGTCGGCCAGCAATTCGCCCAGCGGCGCGAGGTCGAGCCCCGGTGCCAGGCTGTCCACCAGCGCGACCTCCTCCTCCCCGGCCAGCTGCACCAGGCACAATTCCGGCCAATAGGTGCGCTCGCGCATGAACTCGGTGTCCACCGTCACGAAGGTCTCGCGGCGCAGGCGGGTGCACAAGGCGGCCAGCGCCTCGGTGTCGGTGATCAGGACGGCGGGTGGGAATTCTGCGGCTGCTGCCGGGCGACAACTTATCACCATCGCTTCTAGACCCGCGCGCAGGGCAGGGAAAGGCGAAGCGGCTGCGGGCTGGCCCGGCCGGTCCGGCCGGCGCATCCTGCCCAGCGGACAACCAGGGGGCTTTCCATGCAGATGCGCGCGCTCGGCCGGTCGGGGCTTTCGGTTCCGCCCATCATCTTCGGCGGCAATGTCTTTGGCTGGACGGCCGACCAGGCGGCCTCCTTCCGGCTGCTCGATGCCTGCCTCGAACACGGCCTCATCGCCATCGACACCGCCGATGTCTATTCCGCCTGGGCCGAGGGCCACCAGGGCGGCGAATCGGAAACCGTCATCGGCGCCTGGCTGAAGGCGCGCCCCGGGGCGCGCGAGAAGGTGCTCATCCTCACCAAATGCGGCATGGAGATGCCCGGCCAGGGCAAGGGCCTCGCCCCGGACTGGATTGCCCAGGCCTGCGATGCCTCCCTCAAGCGCCTGGGCATCGAGCGCATCGACCTCTACCAGGCCCACAAGGATGACGAGACGGTCCCGTTGGCCGACACGCTGGGCGCCTTCGCCCGGCTGATCGAGGCCGGCAAGGTCCGCGCCATCGGCGCCTCCAACTACGATGCCGCACGCCTCAAGGCGGCGCTCGACCTCAGCACGCGCCACGGCCTGCCGCGCTTCGAAAGCCACCAGCCGCTCTACAACCTCATGGAACGCGGCATCGAGGGCCTCCTGCTGCCCCTGTGCCAGGAACAGGAGGTCGCGGTGATCACCTATTCCGCCCTCGCCTCGGGCTTCCTCACCGGCAAGTACCGCGGGGAAGCGGACCTCACGAAATCGGTGCGCGGGCCGCGCAGCGTCGCCAAGCACATGGGGCCGAAAGGCGAGCGCGTCCTCGCGGCACTCGACGCGGTGGCCGGCCGCCACGCCACCAGCCCGGCCACGGTGGCGCTGGCCTGGCAGATCGCCCGGCCGGGCATCACGGCACCGATCGCCAGCGCCACCAACCTCGACCAGCTCGTGGAACTGGCGCGGGCAGGGGAGCTGGCCCTCACGCCGGACGACATGGCGGAACTGAACAAGGCCAGCGCGTAGCGTCTCTGGAGGGGCGCCGCCCCTCCAGGCCTCCCCGCCAAAGGCCGAAAGGCCTTTGGAAACCGGGATTTGGCGCCTGACCCGGGCGCCCGCGCACCCATCAATCCTTGAAATTAGGAAAAATTTCCGCTACGAATAGCGCATGACGAGCGCCCGCCACCACCGAGCCCAGGCGATCCCCACCACCCTCGGGGGGCTATTTGTCCGAAAGGCGAAGGGCCCCCTCGGCGGTCCATTGGTCCGAAACCTTCACGACCCCGGTGACGGGGAATTTGTCCGAAACCCGCACACCATGCCAAACGCCGCGCCCGCGCTTGACAGCCCAGGCCCTCTCGGTCCCTCTGCGCGGCCCTCCCTTCCTGTCGGTCACGGTCACCCGCCCATGCACGCCTATCGCACTCATACCTGCGGCGCGCTGCGCGCCGCGGATGCCGGCACCACCGTCGCGGCTCTCCGGCTGGGTGCATCGCAAGCGCGACCATGGCGGCCTGCTGTTCGTCGACCTGCGCGACCATTACGGCGTGACCCAGATGCGTGGTCGGCAGCCGGCTCCCCCGTGTTCGCCACGCTGGAGGAGACCCGCGCCGAAAGCGTCATCACCGTCGACCGGCGACGTGGTGCTGCGCGAAGCCGGCACCGTCAACGCGAAGCTGCCGACCGGCGAGATCGAGATGCGCGTGCGCGAGGTGGTCGTGCAGTCCGCCGCCGAGCAACTGCCGATGCCGGTCGCCGGCGAGCAGGAATACCCCGAGGAACTCCGCCTGCGCTACCGCTTCCTCGACCTGCGGCGCGAACGCCTGCACCGCAACATCATGCTGCGCTCGGGGGTCATCGCCTCGATCCGCCGCCGCATGATCGAGCAGGGCTTCACCGAGTTCCAGACGCCGATCCTGACCGCGTCGCAGCCCCGAAGGCGCGCGCGACTTCCTGGTGCCGAGCCGCATCCATCCGGGCAAGTTCTACGCGCTGCCGCAGGCGCCGCAGAAGTTCAAGCAGCTGCTGATGGTCGCGGGCTTCGACCGCTATTTCCAGATCGCGCCCTGCTTCCGCGACGAGGACGCCCGCGCCGACCGCTCGCCCGGCGAGTTCTACCAGCTCGACTTCGAGATGAGCTTCGTCACGCAGGACGATGTGTTCGCCGCGATCGAGCCGGTGCATGGCCGGCGTGTTCGAGGAATTCGCCGGCGAGCGGCAAGCGTGTCACCGGCGCGCCCGTTCCCGCGCATCCCCTACGACGAGGCGATGCTGAAATACGGCTCCGACAAGCCGGACCTGCGCAACCCGCTGCGCATCACCGACGTCACCGAGCACTTCGCCGGCTCGGGCTTCGGCCTGTTCGCGAAGATCGTCGACGCCGGCGGCGTCGTGCGCGCCATCCCGGCGCCGGGCGCGGCCGAGCAGAGCCGCGCAGCTTCTTCGACAAGCTGAACGACTGGGCGCAGCGCGAGGGCGCCGGCGGGCTCGGCTACATCCAGTTCGCAAGGGCGGCGATGGCCGGCAAGGGCCCGATCGCCAAGAACCTCGAGCGCCGAGCCGCATGGAGGCGCATCCGCGACGCGCTGCGGCCTCGGCCCGGCGACGCCGTCTTCTTCGCCGCCGGCAAGCCGGAGCGAGGCGCCGAAGCTCGCCGGCCTGGCGCGCACCCGCGTCGGCCGAGGAGCTCGACCTGATCGCGCAAGGACGACTTCCGCTTCTGCTGGATCGTCGACTTCCCGATGTACGAGATGAACGAGGACACCGAAGCAGGTCGACTTCAGCCACAACCCGTTCTCGCATGCCGCAGGGCGGGCTGGAGGCGCTGGAACACCAGGACCCGCTCGACATCAAGGCCTACCAGTACGACATCGTCTGCAACGGCGTCGAGCTGTCGTCAGGGCGCGATCCGGAACCACCGCCCGGACATCATGTACAAGGCCTTCGAGATCGCCGGCTACACCGCCGAGCGAGGTCGAGGAACGACTTCGGCGGCATGCTCAACGCCTTCCGCTTCGGCGCGCCGCCGCACGGCGGCTCGGCGCCGGGCATCGACCGCATCGTCATGCTGCTGGCCGACGAGCCCAACATCCGCGAGGTCATCCTCTTCCCGATGAACCAGCAGGGCGAGGACCTGATGATGCACGCCCCGGCCCGCGTGCCGCCCGAACGGCTGAAGGAGTTGCACATCAGGCTCGATCTTCCGCCGGCCAAGGGTGCGGCCGGCGGCAAGACACCCTAAGTTGCACTCTCGCCCTTTCCTGCAGGAGCCCAAGATGCGGCTGCGACGTCTTTGCGTGCTTGTTCTCGGCGCATCGCTGGCGGCCCCGGCCCTCCAGGCCCAGGCCCCTACCCTGCAGGCAACCCCGGTCCCGCGGGCGGAACCGCTGGAAGCGCGCCACCTGGCGCCGCACCGCGCGGCCTATCGGCTGAACCTCGCCCGCGTGCGCGATGGCGGCAACATCGCCCGCGCCAGCGGCGCCATGGTGTTCGAGGTGGTCGATGCCTGCGAAGGCTGGGCCTCCCGCCAGCGCTTCTCCCTGACCATTGCGGACCGGGAAGGCACGGAACTGGAGACCGCCTCGGACTACTCCACCTTCGAAACGAAGGACGGCACCCGCCTGCGCTTCACCCTCACGCAGATGACGCAGGGTGCCGTGACCAGCCGCGTCGCCGGCGAAGCCGAGCGTGCCGCCGACGGCTCCGGCGTGGTGCGCTACACCGAGCCCGAGGAAAAGACCGAGCGCCTGCCCCCCGGCACCCTGCTGCCCAACCTGCACACCATCGTGGCGCTGAACGCCGCGCGCGCCGGCCAGCGCCTGGTGGTGGCCCCGCTGTTCGATGGCACCTCGGACGAAGGCGCGCAGGACAGCACGACCGTCATCTCCGACTGGGACGCCCCGCGCGAGGTGCCGCAATTCCCCTCGCTCTCGCCGCTCGGTTCGGCGCGGATGCGCATCGCCTTCTTCGACCGCGACGCGCAGCAGGGCGGCGGCGCCAATACGCCTTCCTACGAGGTCTCCCTGCGCTACTGGGAGAACGGCGTCGCCGACGAACTCATGATGGATTTCCGCGAATTCGCGGTCGAGGCCCGGATGGTGACGCTCGAGGCGGTGCCCGGCGGGTGCTGAACGACCCGGCGATCCAGGCGGCCCTTGCGCGCGCCTACCGGCGCGGCCAGCAGGAGATGCGCGAGGCCGCGGTGGATGCCGCGCGCATCGCCGCCGTCCTGGCCGGCGAGGAGAAGGGCGCCATCGCCACGGCGCGCGCCGCCGGCGCCCTCGCCGCCGAGGCCGCCATCCGCGACCTGCCGCTGCGGCCCTACGACGCCGAGGACCGCTGAGCGGCCCTACCCCCGCCGCAGGTTCCACACGAAGGGGTTGGGCCCCTGCAGCACGCCCGTGAGGTCGCTGCGGAAGGCGGTGCGCAGGCGGAACAGCCCGGTCGGCGCGAAGGGCACGGCGTCCCACGCCAATTCCTGCAACCTCCGCATCGCCGTGGCCTGCGCCGCGGCATCCGGCGCCTCGATCCAGGCCTGCACCTGCGCCTCCACCCCCGCATCGATCGGCCAGCCGAACCAGGCGCGCTCCCCATGCATGCGGATGATGGGCGAGAGCGCGGGGTTGGCGATGCCCGCGGCGGGGAAGTTGGTGTTGTGCAGGTTCCACCCGCCCTGCGCCGGCGGGTTCCTGTTCGCGCGCCGGCCGAGCGTGGTGGCCCAGTCGCTCTCCACCAGCTGGATGTTCACGCCCAGCCGCCGCATCAGGTCGGCGGTCACGCGGCCCTGCATGGTCACCGCCGCGAAGTCGGTCGGGTTGATGTGGATGATCGGCTCGCCATTGTAGCCGGCCTCGCGCAGCGCGGCGCGGGCGCGCTGCATCGCCGGCTCGCCGCGCGGGGCGGGCGGGAATTCCACCACGCCGGGCAGGCCGCAGGGGAATACCGCGTGACATTCGCGCCAGTCGCCTTCCAGCGCCACGGCCGACATGTAGTCCGCCTGCACCAGCACGTCGCGGATGGCGCGGCGCACGCGCACATCGTCGAAGGGCTTGTGCAGGTGGTTGAAGCGCAGGAAGCCCAGGAAGCCGTTGGGGTCATAGACCTGGGTGGTCACGCCGCGGTCGCGGGCAAGAACGGGCACGAGGTCGGGCAGGGGGTATTCGATCCAGTCGATCTCGCCGGTGCGCAGCGCCGCGACGGCGGTGCCGCCATCGGGGATCCACACCAGTTCCAGCCGATCGAAATGCACGCGCTTGCCGCCGGTGGCGGCCTCGGCGGGTTCGTCGCGCGGGATGTAGCGTTCGTTCTTCGCATAGACGGCGCGGCTGCCCTGCACGAACTGGTCGGGCAGGAAGCGCCAGGGGCCGGAGCCGACCATCTCGGGGATCGGCCGATCGGCGGGCGTGGCGGCCAGGCGCTCGGGCATCATGAAGCAGGGCGATGCGGCGGGCTTGGCCAGCGCGTCGAGCAGCGCGGGGAAGGGGCGGCGCAGGCGGAAGACGATGTCGCGGTCGTTGGCCGCGGAGAGCTCCGCCACCACGCCCATCAGCACCTGGCCGAAGGCATCGCGGATGGCCCAGCGGCGGATCGAGGCGACGCAATCCTGCGCGCGCACCGGTTCGCCATCATGGAAGGCCAGGCCATCGCGCAGGCGGATGGTCCAGGTGAGGCCATCGGGCGCCACCTCGTGGCCCTGCGCCATCTGCGGGCGCGGGCGCAGCGCGCTGTCGGCGCCGTACAGCGTGTCGAACACGCAATAGCCATGCGTGGTGACGATGGTGGTGGGGTTGAAGATCGGGTCGAGCGCGGAGAGCGCGGCCTGCGCCATGAAGCGCAGCGTGCGCGAGCGTTCGGTCTGCGCGCCGGCGGGGCGGGCGAGAATGGCGGCGCTGGTGGCGGCCAGCAGCGAGCGGCGGTGCATGCGTCGTTCCTCCATGGCGGCATGGGGAACGGGGCCCGGTCGCGGCCGCGCGTTGCCCGCCTGGGGGCTGAACGCGCGGACGAACGGGTGGCACCGTTCCCTACACCGGTCCGAACCGGATCAGGTTCCATGGGTCGCGGGTGAAGCCCGCCTCTCAGCCCCCGGACGGGGCTCCCCAAGGTGTCCATGACTTCCATGCACCGGCGCGGCGCGGCGCGCAAGGTGGGTGTTGCGCCGGGCCGCCGCTGCGCCAGGATGGGCGCGCGCAAGGAGGAAACCGCGATGGACACCACAACCCTGCCGCCCGTGATCCGACTGCACCCGGAGGATGGCGTGGTGATCGCGCGCGTGGCGCTGCCGCCGGGCACGGCCGCGGCACCCGGCGTTTCGGTCGGCGCGCGGCGCATCCCCGCCGGGCACAAGGTGGCGGTGCGCGCCGCATGGCCAAGGGCGAGCCCATCCGCCGCTACGGCCAGATCATCGGCTTCGCGACCGATGCCATCGAGCCCGGCGCCTGGGTGCATACCCACAATTGCGAGATGGGGGATTTCTCGCGCGACTATGCCTGGGGCGTGGATGCCAGGCCCACGCAGTATGTCGAGGCGCCCGCCACCTTCATGGGCATCCGCCGCGCCGATGGCCGCGCCGCCACGCGCAACTACATCGGCATCGTGACCTCCGTGAACTGCTCGGCGCATGTGGCGGAACTCATCGCGCGGCAGTTCGAGCGCAACCCGATCACCGGGCACGATCCGCTGGAAGCCTGGCCGCATGTGGATGGCGTGGTGGCGCTGACGCACAAGACCGGTTGCGGCATGACGCATGGACGAACCGCTGCGCGTGCTGCGCCGCACGCTGGCGGGCTTCGCGCGGCACGCCAATTTCTCGCATGTGATCGCCATCGGCCTGGGCTGCGAAGTCAACCAGCTGGGCCCGATGCTGGAGGAGCAGAAGCTCACGGGGCGCTTGCGTTCGATGGACATCCAGGACAGCGGCGGCATCGCGCGCGACGGTGCTGAAGGGGATGGATTTCGTGAAGCGAGGTGCTGGCGGAATCCAACACCGCGACGCGCGTGGCGGTGCCGGTGAGCGAATTGTGCGTGGCGCTGCAATGCGGCGGCTCGGACGGGTATTCGGGCATCACCGCGAACCCGGCGCTGGGCGCGGCGTCGGACCTCGTGGTGCGGCATGGCGGCACGGTGATCCTGTCGCGAGAGCGCCCGAGACCTACGGCGCGGAACACCTGCTGACGCGCCGCGCCGTGAGCCGCGAGGTCGGCCAGAAGCTGGTGGACGTGATGACCTGGTGGGAGGGCTACACCGCGCGCGAGGGGGCGGAGATGAACGCCAACCCCTCGCCGGGCAACAAGGCGGGCGGGCTGACCACCATCCTGGAGAAGTCGCTCGGCGCCATGGCCAAGGCGGGCACCACCAACCTGGTCGAGGTGTATCGCTACGCCGAGCCGGTCACCGCCCGCGGCTTCGTGTTCATGGACACGCCGGGCTACGACCCGGTGGGGGCCACCGGGCAGGTGGCGGGCGGTGCGAACCTGGTGTGCTTCACGACAGGGCGCGGCAGCGTGTTCGGGATGAAGCCGGCGCCGTCGATCAAGCTCGCGACGAATTCCGCGATGGCGGTGCGGCTGGCGGAGGACATGGACATCGATTGCGGCACCATCCTCTCCGGCGGCGAGAGCGTGGAGGCCTGCGGCCAGCGCATCTTCGAGCTGATGCTGCGCACCGCCTCCGGCGCGCCCACGAAAAGCGAGGCGATGGGCTTCGGCGCGCAGGAATTCGCCCCCTGGGTGCTGGGAGCGACGATGTGACGGCGCGGCCATGCGGCGCGCTGCGGCCATGAGCGCGAAGGAGCTTGTCGCCGCAGCCCGGCGGCTCGATGCGGCGGGGTTCATGCCGTCGAAGTCGGGCAATCTCTCCCTGCGCGAGGGCGATGGCTTCGTCGTCACACCCGCGGCGCTGCCCTATGCGGAGATGACCGAGGCCGACCTGGTGCGCGTCGGCCTCGATGGCAGCGTGCAGCCCGGCGCGCGGCACCCGCCCTCCTCCGAATGGCGCCTTCACGCCGCGGTGTACGCGGCGCGGCCCGAGGCCGGCGCGGTGGTGCACACGCACAGCCCGCGCGCGACGGCGCTGTCCTGTGCGCGGCGCGGCATCCCGCCCTTCCACTATGCCGTGCTGATGGCCGGCGGGCCGGTGCGCTGCGCCGAACACGCCACCTTCGGCACCCAGGCGCTGGCCGAGAACTGCGTGGCCGGGTTGGTCGGGCGCCGCGCCGTGCTGCTCGCCAACCACGGCGTGGTGGCCTTCGGCACGACACTGCAGGCGGCGGTGGTGCTGGCGATGGAGGTGGAGAACCTGGCCGGGCAGTACCTCGATTTGCGCGCCGCCGGGCTCAAGCCGGTGATGATGCGCAAGCGCGAACTGGCGGAGGCGGCCGCGCAATTCGCGACCTATCGCCCCGGCAAGTGATGCTCAGCCGGTCGGGCCGCGCGTGATGGCGCTGAGCGGCGCGTTGAAGCCGCGATAGGTCGCCTCGATGCCGGTGATGCCGGCGCGCGCGAGGCGTTGCGCGTGCTTGGCGTGATAGGCTTCGGCCGCGGCGCGCGAGCGGAACAGGTAGATGCCCCCGGCGCGACGCGTTGCGTGGTCCTCGGTCCAGATTTTCCACAGCAGGTCGGGCTCGGCGGCGATGTCATGCGCCAGCGCCTGCATCGCGGCATCCTGCTCCGGCCCGCCGGGCGGGCGCGCCGGGAAGTCGAAGATGATCAGCGTCGGCGTGTCGTTCATCGCCTCTGCTGCTGGCGTTGCGGCGGCGATGGCGGGTCGAGCTGGGCCTCGATCTCCATGATGCGGCTCACATCGAACTGCAGCAGGCACGCCGAACGGTCGCCGGCTGCCTCGGCCCCGCGTTCGGCATTGCTGCCGGCGAAATCGCAGCGGCGATCGCGATAGGCCTGCCAGGCGGCTTGAACGTCGGCGAGCGCGGCGCGGCGCTGCGGATCCTGCTGCGTGTCGAGCAACCGCTCGACCGCGCGCGCCAGCCGCGGCGCGGCGGCCGCGCGCTGGCCATCCATGCAACTCTGCACCAGTGCCACATCGCGCGACGTCCCGACGCAGGTGCGCATGTTGCGTTCGATCTGCTGGCCGAGGCTGTCGGGTCGCGCCGCCTGTGCGGGCGCACGCTGCTGCTGCGCCGCTGCGATGCCGGGCGCCATCAGCACAAGCGCCATCACCGCGGCGCGCGACGTCATGACGCGACCACGTTCTGCTGCTGCTCGCCCAGCCCGGCGATGCCCAGGCGCATCACCTGGCCCGCCTTGAGGAACACCGGCGACGGCTTCTTGCCCAGGCCCACGCCCGGCGGTGTGCCGGTCATGATGATGTCGCCGGGGTTCAGCGTGATGCACTGGCTGACATAGGCGATGATCTGCTTGACGCTGAAGATCATGGTGCGTGTCGAGCCGTCCTGCTGGCGCACGCCGTCCACGTCGCAGAACATCGCGAGGTTCTGCGGGTCGGGCACCTCGTCCTTGGTCACCAGCCAGGGGCCGACGGGGCCGAAGGTGTCGAATCCCTTGCCCTTGTCCCAGGTGCCGCCGCGCTCGGCCTGCCATTCGCGTTCCGAGACATCGTTGCCGAGCGCATAACCGGCGACGTGGTCCAGCGCCTTCTCCTCGCTGACATACTTGGCGCGCGTGCCGATGACGATGACGAGTTCCACTTCCCAGTCGGTCTTCACGCTGCCGCGGGGCATGACGACGTCGTCGTTCGGTCCGCTGAGCGCATTCAGCGACTTCAGGAACACGATCGGTTCCTTCGGGATGGGCGCGCCGGTCTCCGCCGCATGGTCGGCGTAGTTGAGCCCGATGCAGACGATGTTCTTCATGCCAGCGACCGGCGGGCCCAGGCGCGGTTCCCCGGGAACCTTCGGCAGCGAGGCTGGATCGAGGGCTGCGATGCGCGCCAGCGAGGTTGGCGCCAGCGCATCTCCGGACAAGTCGGGGATGACGCTGGAGAGGTCGCGAATGTCGCCGTCGGCATCCAGCATGCCGGGCTTTTCCTGCCCGGCCGGTCCGTAGCGCAGCAGCTTCATCGTCGTGATCCTGACATCGTCGTTGGTGACGATAGATTGCCAGGGAATGGCAGGGGCCGGAAGCGCCCCTGCCAGGCGCGCGGTTCAGGCGCGCCGCGGTGCCCGCACATGGCCGAACAGCGCGAAGCCCGCCGCGACCAGCGTCAGCGCCTGCACCATGGCCGTGGACATCTGGACAGACCCGTTGAAGACCAGCAGCGCCATCAGCATGACGATGCTGCCGAGCATCATGTAGGCGGGCATCGCCGCTTCCTCGGCCACGCCGGCGATAACGACGGCACCCATCATGCCGAGCAGGGGAACGGCGAACTCATTGCCCATGTCATTAGCCTCCTTCAGGGGTTCGATTCTTAGTCACAACGTCCAGCCGCCGTCTATGACAATGGCCTGTCCGGTCACAAAAGCACTCTCGTCGGCCGCAAGATAGACGACCAGCGCCGCCATTTCCTCGGCGGTGGCAAGCCGCCCCATGGCCTGGCGCGCGACGAAGGCGTCGTGCGCGGCCTGCACCGAGCCGGCGGCGGTGGCATTGGCCGCGATACGGTCGTGCAGCGAGGGCGTGTCAACGGTTCCGGGGCACAGGCAATTGCAGCGGATGCCCTGGCCGACATACTCGGTGGCGATCGATTTCGTCATGCCGATCACCGCCGCCTTGGTGGTGCCGTACAGGAAGCGGTTGGGCGCGCCCTTCACGGACGAACACGCGCTGGACATGTTCACGATGCAGCCGCGCCGGCGTTCGATCATGCCCGGCAGAATCGCGCGGGCCATTTTCCACATCGCGCGCACGTTGAGCGCGAATCCGAAATCCCAATCCTCGTCCGTGCAGGTCAGGATGGTGTTCTGGTGGACATAGCCCGCGCAGTTGAACAGCACGTCGATCGGCCCGGCTTCCTTGGCGACACGCTGCACGGCCGCGTCGTCCAGCACATCGAGTGGAATGTGCGTGATGCCACGCGCGCCAAGGTCACCCACCTTGTGCGCGTCGCGGTCGGTGGCCATGACGGTCGCGCCCTCGGCTGCCATCGCCAGGGCTGCGGCGCGCCCGATGCCCTGGCCCGCGGCGGTGACGAAGCAGCGTTTGCCTGCAAGGCGTCCTGTCATGCTTGGCCCCCGTGCCCTGAGCCGAGACCGGCCCGGATCATCAGTGATTGTGGCGCGATTCGCCGCGCGTCTCGAGGATGTTGAGATACAGCGTGGCAGGCTCGAGGCAGCCGCCGGTGCCAAGGCTGCCCACGGAATTGCGGTAGATCTCCTCCCACGGTGTCTTGTTCACCAGGTCCGGCGCTTTCCACGCCGCGCGGCGCTCGGCCATCTCCGCCTCGGGGATCAGCACGTCCACGCGCCGCGCGTTGAGGTCGATGCGAATGGCGTCGCCGTTGCGCAGCAGTGCGAGGCCACCGCCCACCGCCGCCTCCGGCGAGACGTTCAGGATGGAGGGCGAACCCGAGGTGCCGGACTGCCGCCCATCGCCCATCGTGGGGAGCGCCATCACGCCCCGCTTCAGCAGTGCGGCCGGCGGCTGCATGTTCACCACCTCGGCCGCGCCGGGGTAGCCGACCGGCCCGCAGTTGCGGATCACGAGCACGGTCCGGTCGTCGATCCCCATGGCGGGGTCCTCGATGCGCGCGTGGTAGTCCTCGGGGCCTTCGAACACCGCGACCTTGCCTTCGAACACATCGGGCGGGTCCGACAGGAAGCGGTCGCGGAAGGCCTTGTCGATCACGCTGATCTTCATCACCGCATTGTCGAACAGGTTGCCCGAGAGCACGATGAATCCGGCGCGTTCCTTCATCGGGCGCGACAGCGGGCGGATCACCTCGCGGTCGGGCTCGGGAATGTTCGCGAGGTTCTCGGCGAGTGTCTTGCCGGTGACGGTCATGGCCTCGCCATGCAGCAGGCCGGCGGCGAGCAGTTCGCGCATCACCGCGGGCACGCCGCCGGCGCGATAGAACGCCTCGCCGAGGAAGCGCCCGGCCGGCTGGCAATCGACCAGCAGCGGGATGTCGGCGCCCACGCGCTGCCAATCCTCGACCGTGTGCTCCACGCCCATGTGCCGCGCGATGGCCACCATGTGGATGGGGCAATTGCTGCTGGCGCCGATGGCGCTCGCCACCGCCACGGCGTTCTCGAAGGCCTGCTGCGTCATGATGTCGGATGGCCGCAGATTGGCCTCCACCATCTCGACGATGCGCCTTCCGGTCTCGTAGGCCATCTGTGCGCGCTGGCGGTAGGGGCCGGGGATGGCGGCGCAGCCGGTCAGGCTCATGCCCACCGCCTCGGCCAGGGAATTCATCGACAGCGCCGTGCCCATGGTCGAGCAATGGCCGACCGAGGTGGCGGAGGCGGCGACCATCTCGATGAAGGTGTCATTGTCGATCTCGCCGGCGGCGAGCTTCTTGCGCGCCTCCCACACGATGGTGCCCGAGCCCGCCAGCCGCCCCTGCCACCAGCCATCGAGCATCGGCCCGCCCGAGAGCGCGATGGCCGGGATGTTGACGGTGGCGGCGCCCATGAGTTGCGCCGGCGTGGTCTTGTCGCAGCCGGTGGTGAGCACGACGCCATCGAGCGGATAGCCGTGCAGCACCTCGACCAATGAGAGGTATTGCAGGTTGCGGTCCAGCGCCGCGGTCGGCCGCTTCAAGGTTTCCTGGATGGGATGGACGGGGAATTCCAGCGGCACGCCGCCGGCATCGCGGATGCCCGCCTTCACGCGTTCGGCGAGCGCGATGTGGTGGCGGTTGCACGGCGCGATGTCGGAGCCGGTCTGGGCGATGCCGATGATCGGCCGGCCGGATTGCAGCTCACCGCGCGTCATGCCGAAGTTCAGTTGCCGCTCGATGTAGAGCGAGGTCATGCCCGGGTCGGTGGGATCATCGAACCAGCGCTGGCTGCGCAGCCGGAAGGGCCGCTTCGTCTGGTCGTGCTCCGCCATTTGGCGCTCCCTTCCCGTCAAGTGGAAGGGTGGGTGGCGATGGGCCGGAATGTCAAACGGTCCCGGCCCGCGCGGGTCAGGTTGCGGCCAATTCCTCCAGGAAGCCCTGCACGGTGGAGAACAGCGTGCCGCGGTTGCGTTCCATCATGATGGTGTGCGTGCCCTCGCCCAGCAGCACCAGGCGCTTGCCGGCGCTGTTCACCATCAGCGGGAAAATCGCTGTCGCCATCGAGGGCGGCGTGTCGCGGTCCCATTCGCCGACGACCAGCAGGGTGGGCGCCGTCACCTTCGAGGGGTCCCAGTAGGGCCGCCCGGCCTGGGCGTATTCGCGCCCGTCCAGCAGCACGCCGTTGGGCGCGCGCAGCACCGACGGGTTGCGCCGCAGCCCCTCGGGGTCGGTCGCCCAGGTCACGCCGGCCCAATGCTCGAACCAGCCGGGCGGGATCAGGGCGGCGCGCTTGGCCTCGGGCACGCCGGCCATCCAGCGTTCGCGCGCCTGGGCCTGCGTGACCGTCCGGTAGGCGCCGAGGGTGGCCGGCGTGCCGGTGGCGGCGGGGCTCGGCCCCTCGCGCAGCCAGGGCGGCGCGTAGAGCACCAGGCGCTCGACGGTGGTGGGGCTGTCGGCGGCGAAGCGGCCCATCAGCGTGCTGCCCCAGGACCAGCCGACATGAATGATCCGCGGCAGGGAGCGATGCTGGCGGATGAAGCCGGCCACGGCGGCGATGTCGGCCACCGCGGTGTCGCCGCGCACGATCGGCGGGTTGGCCTCGGGCGGCTGCGCCATCTCCGGCGGGCGGGTGCTGCGGCCATAGCCGCGGATGTCCATGCACCACACGTCGAAGCCGCGACTGGCGATGTAGTCCATCCAGGACAGGCCGCCGAGCGGCAGGTCGAAGCTGGTATGCGCCGGATAGGTCGCGCCGTGCACGAACAGCATGGTGCGGCCGGGGACGAAGGCGCGCATCGAATCGAGCCGCTTGTTGCGCACGAAGATCTCGATGCCCGGATCGCCGGCGGGGACCATGTATTCCTCGGTCACGAGGTCGGCGCGCTGGGCGGCGGCGGGCCGGGCGAGAATCGGAGCGACAAGCGGTGTCGCGAGCAGGGCGCGTCGGTTCATGGCGGCCTCGGTCGTTGTTGGCGGAACGGAGCGTGGTCCAGTCGCTGGACACGCGCCTTCCGTGGTCGGGCACTCATCATCCCGCACCTGGCTGGACGTGGTGCGACCCGGCCTTGATAGCCTGCCCGGTGGCGGCGCGCACCATCCCGGACTACAGCAGCCCAATGGATGCCCCCGCGACCACACGCCTGAGCGAGGGCCCGCCCTGGCGCACCGAGGCGCGCGCGACGCTGCTCCTCGCGGGCCCGATTGTGCTGACCAACCTGTCCCAGATGGCCCTCGCGCTTACCGAGACGGTTTTGCTGGGCCATCTCGGCACGGATGCCCTGGCGGCCGGGATGCTGGCGGTCAGCCTGCATTTCGCGCTGCTGGCGCCGGGCTTCGGCCTGGCCCTGGCGGCGGCGCCGCTGCAGGCGCAGGCGCGCGGGGCGGGGCGGCTGGCTGGCGGCGCCGGGCGCGGCTGGGTGCGGCGGATGCGCCGTGCCACGCGCGCCGCGCTGTGGGCCTGCGGCATCGTGCTGCTGCCCTCGTGGTGGCTGCTGTGGGAGACCGCCTGGCTGCTGCGCGCCCTGGGGCAGGACCCCGCGCTGGCGGCGCTCGCGCAGGACTACACGCGCGCCGCGATGTGGGGGATGCCGGGCTTCTGTGCCTTTATCGCGCTGCGCGGCTTCCTGGCCGCGATGGAGCGCCCGGCGGCGGCGATGTGGGTGGCGCTCGGCGCGGTGCTGCTCAACGTGCCGCTCGCCTGGGCGCTGATCCATCCCCTGGGCCTTGGCGTGGCGGGGGCGGGCCTCGCCATCGCCATCGCCAATACCGGGATGCTGCTGGCGCTGCTGGTGCTGATCCGGCGCGACCGGGTGTTCCGCCGCTTCCGCCTGCTCGGGCGCGCCTGGCGGCCCGAGGGCGCGCGCATCCGAGAGGTGTTTACCGTCGGCCTGCCGATCGCCGGCGCCATGCTGCTGGAGATTGGCGTGTTCACGGCGGCGGCCTTCGCGATGGGGTGGTTCGGGGCGGTGGCGGTGGCGGCTCATGCCATCGCCATCCAGACCGCCTCGGCGACCTTCATGGTGCCGCTGGGCATCGGCCAGGCGGCGACGGCGCGTGTCGGGCTGGCCATCGGTGCCGGCGATGCCGTGGGGGCACGGCGAGCGGGCTGGGTCGCGGTGGTGCTGGGCGCAGGGTTCATGGTGGTGATGGCGACGACCCTGATCCTGATGGCCGAGACCATCGCCGGCGGCTTCCTCAACCCCGCCGACCCGCTGGCCGGGCAGGTCGTGGCGCTGGGCGCGACGCTGCTGGTGGTGGCGGGCGTGTTCCAGATCTCGGACGGCGTGCAGGTGGTGGCGGCGGGCGCGTTGCGCGGGCTGACCGACACGCGCGTGCCGATGCTGTTTGCCGCACTTGGCTACTGGGTGCTCGGGCTGCCGGCGGGGTTGCTGCTGGCCGGCCCGGCGGGGTTCGGGCCGCCGGGCATCTGGGTCGGGCTGGCGATCGGGCTGTCGATCGTCGCGGTGCTGATGCTGGCGCGCTGGCGGCGGCTGTCGCGGCGTGGGGCCGCGGCGGCGCCGGTGGATGCGGCGCGCCTTGTCCTCGCGAGCGGCGCCTAGAGCCGTTTCCGATCGCCTCGGTTCACGGCAAGGTCTCCAGACCGTTGTTTTCGCGAGCATCTTGACCCGATCACGTGATTCCACCTGATCGGGATCTGCGCCAGGCGCCAACCGCGTGGAAGGGCAGCCTCAATCCCCGTCCGGCGCAATCACGTTGGTGGCGAGTCCCTCGACCAGCACGTCGCGCATCGTCTCCGCACCTTTCAGCCGGATGTCGTCCCAGGCCTCGGGTGAATGGAAGGCGATATGCGGCGCGATGATCAGCCGGCCATCCAGCCAGGCCTCGCGGTTCCGATAGGCGCGCAGCAGGGCGGGCACCGGGTCCTTGGGCGGTTCCTCCGGCAGCACATCCAGCCCCGCGGCGGCGACGTGGCCATCGCGCAGGCAGCGCTCCAGCGCATCGATATCGAGGATCGGCCCGCGCGCCGTGTTCACCACCACCGCGTTCTGCGGCAGCAGGCGCAATTCGCGCTCGCCCACCAGGCCGCGTGTGCCGCGGGTCAGTGGCGCGTGGATCGAGAGCACATCGGCCTGCGCCAGCATCTCGTCCATGGTGCGGCAACGCGTCACGCCGATCGCCCGGTCGGCGCCGTTGGGCAGGGCCGGGTCGAAGAACACCACCCGCCAGCCGAGCGCCTTGGCGCGCAGCGCCGCCGCCGTGCCGATCCGCCCCAGGCCCAGCACGCCGAAGGTCTGCACCTCGGTCCGGCGCACCGCCGGGTGGCGGATCAGCCCCCAGGGCGCGGGCGGGCTGGCGCGCTGGGTGTCGTGGTACAGCGTCAGCCCACGGCGTAGCGCGAGCGCCATCAGCACGGCGAATTCCGCCACTTCCTGCGTGCCGTAGTCGGGCACGTTGCACACCTTGATGCCGCGCGCCGCACAGGCTGCGCGGTCCACCCGGTCGTAGCCCACGCCCATGCGCACCACGACGCGCAGCTTCGGGAAGCGGGCGATCTGCTCGGCCGGCACCGCCATGCGCAGGGTCATCAAGCCCTCGGCCTGTGCGCAGAGGTCGTCCGGGAGTTCGGCGAGGGAAGACGTGCACGCCCCCTGCAGGATGCGTACCGAGGGACCCATGATCCGTTGCTCGAGCGCGGTGTCGGGATAAAGCCCTTCGGGCTCGAGCACGGTCAGCGTCACGCGGGGTCCTCCGGGGCGATGTAGGGACCGGGAGGATGCGAGGGGGTCGGCAGGTGCGCAAGCGTCTGCGGCGGATCAGGCCGGCGGCCGCATTCCCGGGCCACAGGCATCGGTTTCCTCGCCGATGATGTGGCCCCGGTGGCGCGGCATCCGGCGGGTTGCTTCACCGGGCGGCGTCATGGCGCCGGGCAGCGCCACCGGCCGGTGACCGAAACCGCCTCGCTCTCCGGCATGATGTTGTGCGGGATCCGTTGCACCAGGCCCGTTGCGTGGAAGCGTCCGCTGGCGCCGTCCGCCGCGATGCTGACAGAGGCGGAGGCTGCGGGGTCGTCCTCCTCGACGATGCGCTCCCAGAGCCTGCCGCCAGCCCCGATGGTGATCCGGAAGGCGTGGCCGAGTTGCACCGGCCCCGTACCGGTGAGTTGCCCGGGGCGCGGATAGACCTCCAGCGACAACAGCGCCTGCGGGCCGTAGGCACTCCAAGGCCCCTCGGCGCTGCCGCTCGTCGCCGGGAAGTCGGGGCCGAACTGTACGGCGTAGCCCTGGATGTGGTTTGGCGGTGCCTCTGGCGGTGGCGCGGGCCCGCTGGCGCTGGCCAGCCACAGGCGGGCGGGCCGCAGGCAGACGTGCCGTTCGTCGCCTGGATGGCTGAGGGTGAGGCCGTCCTGCGTGACGCGGCCGCTGACATCCATCACGATATGCATGTTCGCCGCCGGCACCGGCGGGGGCGCCACGCAGCCGGCAAGCGCCACCAGGACCCAAGGCGCGGCGCGGGCGCGGCCTCGATGTCGCGGGGATGGAGCGCTCAAACCGATGTCACCGGACGGCGGGAGGGCCAGCGCTCGACGCCCGACGGTGCCGGGCGCGTCGCCGTGGTCTGGCAACCCTGTCATGGTTGCGCATGCGCGGCGCCGGCGGGCCCGCCGCCGGTGCGACGGACATGCGCGACACCGAGGGGGGCCGCGCACCGCACGAGTGCCTTCATGGCATTCCCTCCGTCACTATAGTGGCGCGTGGCGACGCCCGTCGCCGAACGAGCATGGCATGGCGCGAGGAACAACAGCGATGGCGGAACGCAACATACTCGTGACCGGTGCCGCGAGCGGCATCGGCGCTGCCGCTTGCCGCGCATTGGCGGGCCCGGGCGTTGCCATCGCCGTGCATACGCGCGGCAACCGCGAGGGCTCCGCGCGCACGGCCGACGCGGTGCGTGCCCGCGGCGGCGAGGCGGTGGAGGTGTTCTGCGACCTGTCGCTGCCCGGCGCGCCCGAGCACGCGGTGGAGGAAGCGGCGGGATTGCTCGGCGGCCTCGATGTCGTGGTCTCGAATGCTGGCTTCGCCGACCGCACCCCTGTCGCGGCACTCACGGACGAGGGCTTCGCCAGGAGCCATGACGCCATCGCGCTGGCCTTCCTGCGGCTGGCGCGCGCCGCCGGTCCGTTTCTGGCGCGCGGGCGTGATCCGCGGATGGTCGCGGTCTCCTCCTTCGTCGCTCATTTGTTCCGCAACGATGTGGCAGCCTTCCCGGCCTCGGCGGCAGCGAAGGCGGCGGTGGAAGCGCTGGTCAAGGCGCTCGCGCTGGAATGGGCGCCGGCGGTCACGGTCAACGCCGTGGTGCCGGGTTACACGCGCAAGGATCCGGGCGCGCATGCCGCGCTCACCCCCGCGCAATGGGAGGAGATCGCCGCACGCATTCCGCTGAAGCGCCTGGGCACGCCGGACGACGTGGCGGCGGCGATCGCCTTCCTGGCTTCGCCCGGCGCAGCCTATGTCACCGGGCAGTTGATCCATGTGAGCGGGGGCGTGGTGGTGTGACCAGCCGGCGAAAGGCCAGCACCAGCAGCGCGATTCCCAGCCCCCAGACGGCATGAGCCAGGATCACCATGCCAACCATCGTCCCTCCCATGCCGAAGGCGAGGGGGGCGCCTCGCGCGGGCGCCATCACCAGGAACAGGAAGGCCACCGGCACGATGGCGGCAAAAAGCGGCACCGCGAGCCACAATGGCACGTCGGCTGGCCTTCGTGGTTCCAGCACCAAGACGTAAAGCACGGCCCAGACGCCCGAGAAAAACGCGCCATGCACGAGTGCGGGCAGGCCGAAGGGGGGCACCCTTGCGACATTCCACGGGCCGACCGGGAACATCCCGAGCGCACTCAGAACGGCAACGGACCCCTGGTGGAACAACAGCATTGCCAGCGCACCGGCCGCGAACCACTCAACCACATTCCGGCAATACGCCATGCATCGTTCTCCCGCCCGCGAGCCTTTTCGCCGCATCAACGGGGCAGGTTTCGGCGGGCGGCCATAATATGAGGGGACCATGATCCGACTCGCCCTCGCCCTATTGTCGCTGTTGGTGGCGCCGCCGGCCCGCGCCCAGGATGCCGGCGCTGCCCATGGCGGCCCTGTGCGCGCCCTGGCCGTGGCGCCGGGCGGGGGTGCGCTGGCCTCGGCGGGCTTCGACCAGTCGGTGATCTTCTGGGACCTGGCATCGGGGCGCGCGCGGGCGGTGGTGCGCTGGCATGCCGGTGCGGTGAATGCGCTGGCGGCACTGCCGGGCGGGGTGGTGGCCTCAGGCGGGGAGGATGGGCGCATCGCGCTGTGGGGCGCCGATCCGCGTGGCGGCGAGCCTGTGCGGGTGATGGAGGGGCATGAGGCGCCGGTCGCCTCGCTCGCCTGGCATGGCGGCGTGCTGGCCTCGGCGGCCTGGGACGGGACGGTGCGGCTGTGGCCGGGCGAGGGCGCGCCGCGCGTGCTGGAGGGCCACCGCGGCATCGTCAACGCCGTGGTGTTCCGCACCGATGGCGTGCCGGTCAGCGCCGGCTTCGACGGCACGGTGCGCGCCTGGCGCGGCGAAGGGCCGGCCGAGGTGATCGCCGAATTCGGCCTGCCGCAGAACGCGCTGGCGGCGCTGCCTGATGGCACCATCGCGGTTGGCGGCGTCGATGGCGCGGTGCGGCTGGTTTCCCTGGCGGGCGAGGTGCGGGAGATCGCCTCGGGCGGGCGCCCGGTGGTGGCGCTGGCGGTGAACGGCGCGGGCACGATGCTGGCCGCGGCCTCGCTGGGTGGCTCCGTGGCGGTGCTGGGCCTGCCCGAAGGGCGCTTGTTGCACACGCTGGAAGGGCCAGGCACGCCGGTCTGGTCGGCGGCCTTCGACACCGATGGGCGCACGCTGTGGACCGGCGGTGCCGACCGGCGCGTGCGGCGGTGGGATGCGGTGGCGGGGCGCGCGCTCGGCCCGGTGGGCGATGCCGCCGAGGTGGCGCTGCCGGAGGGGCTGGATGCCCATGGCGCGCGGGTGTTCCGCGCCTGCTCGGCCTGCCATGCGCTGACCGGCGCAGGGCGGCAACATGGCCGGGCCGCATCTGCACGGGCTGTTCGGGCGGCGGATGGGCAGCGTTCCGGGCTATGCCTATTCGGAGCGCCTGGCGCGCGGGGATATCGTCTGGACGCGGGAGACGGTGGCGGATTTGTTCACCCGCGGGCCGGATGTGGTGACGCCGGGGACCAAGATGCCGGTGCAGCGGGTGGAGAACCCGGAGGATATCGAGGCGCTGCTGCGCTTCCTGGAGCAGGCGACGCGCTGAGGGCGCTCATGCCGAGCGCATGAAGGTTTCACCTTCGTGCGCCTCAGGCGCCGGGCGCCGCAGGTCGGAACTTCGTGAGCTTGGTATCAGGGCAGCAGGCGGTGGATGGTGACCTCGCGCTGCGGGCGGTCTTCCAGTTCCAGGGTGGTCGGCACGGTGAAGTGCGCGATCGCGGAGAGCCCCTCCCGCGGCAGGTAGGCGCGGCCGGGATCGGCCAGCAGCACCACCGCGCCCGAAGCGGCCATGGCGCGCAGCCAGGGCAGGATGTGCCCGGTCATCGGCGCCTCGTAGCAGACATCGCCGGCGAGGATGACGTCCCACCGGCAGGGCGCGCCCACCACGTCGCCATCCGGGGTGGCGATGGCCACGCCGTTCAGCGCGGCGTTCACGCGCACCGCGGCCAAGGCGAGGGGGTCGATCTCGGCGGCCTCGACCAGCGCGGCGCCGGCCTGGGCGGCGGCGATGGCGGCGATGCCGCAGCCGGCGGCGAAATCGAGCACGCGCTTGCCTGCGACGCGCGCGGGGTCGTCCAGCACGCAGCGCGCCAGCGCCTGCCCGCCCGGCCAGGCGAAGGCCCAGAAGGGCGGTTCGATGTTGCGTTCGGCGAGCCAGCTTTCCGTGGCCTGCCAGATCGGCGCGATCTCGGTGGCCAGGTGCAGCGCGATCTCCGGCACCAGGGCCGCGCGGGCGATCACCGTATGGGCGCGGATGAAATCCTCCGCCGTCACATCCGCCCGATCAGGAAGGCCGCCGCCACGGCAAGGCCGACCTCGCGGTTGGACTTGAACAGGCGAAGGCACAGCGCGGGGTCGCGGATGTCGAGTGCTGCCACCTGCCGCGCCAGCAGCGCGCCGGGCAGCAGCAGCGCCGGCAGGAACCACGCCGAGAGGCCGGCGAGCCAGCCCGACAGCGCCAGCAGCACCATCGTTGCTGCGTAGCAGGCGACCAGGAAGGACCGCGTGCGCTCCCCGAAGCGCAGCGCGGTGGAGCGGATGCCCACCAGCGCATCATCCTCGCGGTCCTGATGCGCGTAGATGGTGTCGTAGCCAAGGATCCAGAAAAACCCGGCGGCCCATAGCGCGAAGGCCGCGCGCGTCGAGCCCGCCGGTGGCGGCCGCATAGCCGGTCGGCGCGGCCCAGGAGAACACCAGCCCCAGCACCGCCTGCGGCCAGTCGGTCACGCGCTTGGCCAGCGGGTAGAGCGCGATCGGCACCAGCGCCAGCACGCCCAGCAGGATGGCCGCGGCGTTCAACTGGATGAGGATGAGGAAGGAGATGGCCAGCAGGGCCAGCAGGAAGGCCAACGCCTGCCGTGGGGTCACCGCGCCCGAGGCGAGCGGCCGCCCGGCGCGTGCGCGCCACCTGGCGGTCGAGGTCGCGGTCCCACAGGTCGTTCACGACGCAGCCCGCACCGCGCATCAGCACCGCGCCCAGGCCGAACAGCGCCGCGAGCCACAGCCCGCCGGCCCAGCCGGGCGCGGCCAGGGCGAAGGCCCAGAAGCCCGGCAGCACGAGCAGCCAGGAGCCGATCGGCCGGTCGGCGCGCATCAGCAGCGCATAGGGCCGCCAGCCTTCCGGCAGGCGGGCGACCCAGCCGCCGGCGCGGATGTCGGTATGGCCACTCACGCCGGGCGGTATAGCCTTGCGCCCATCGCGCCGCCATTGCCCCGGAGCCCGCCATGACCACGCCGCGCCTGTTCCTCGATGCACCCCTCGGCGAAGGGGCCGAGGTCGCGCGGCACGCCGGCCCAGGCGCATCACCTCGGCACCGTGATGCGGCGCGGGATCGGCGACGCCGTGGCGCTGTTCAACCCGCGCGATGGCGAGTGGGAGGCGCGGGTGGCGCTGCTGCGCAAGGATCGCTGCGCCTTCGTGGTGGGCGCGCGGCTGCGCTGGCCCGCGCCGGGGCCCGACCTGCGGCTGGTCGTGGCGGCCCTCAAGCGCGACGCGCTCGATTGGGTGGTGGAGAAGGCGACCGAACTTGGCGTGAGCGCCATCCAGCCGGTGTTCACGCGGCGCAGCGTCGTGGACCGGGTGAACCTCGATCGCCTGGGTGCGATCGCGCGCGGCGCGGCGGAGCAATGCGAACGCCTGGACGTGCCGGTGCTGCTGCCCGCCGTGGCCGCTGCACGCCGCACTCGATGCCTGGGATGGCGCGCCGCTGCTGGTGGCGGCGGAACGGCGGGACGCCGTGCCGCTGGGCCGGGTGGCCTCCGGCCTGGCGCTGCCCTGCGGCTGGCTGGTCGGCCCGGAGGGGGGGTTCGACAGGGTCGAACTTGACGACGCCACCCGTCGTGCCTTTGTTACTCCCGTCGCCCTCGGCCCCCGCATCCTGCGGGCGGAGACGGCGGCGGTGGCGGGCCTTGCGGTGCTTCAGGCATTGGCAGGGGACTGGACCGCCACCTGATGCGCCGCTTTCCGCGGCGTGTGCGGAAGGGCTGCATGTCCAATCCTGGCGAGTCGGATCCCACGCCGATCAGTTCGGCGCGTCAGCTTGCGGGCTGGTTTGCCGCCGGCTCGCAAGCCGCGCGACGCGTGGCGAATCGGCACCGAGCACGAGAAGTTCGGCTTCCGCCGTGCGGACCTCTCCCCGCCGCCCTACGAGCCCATGGGCATCCGCGCCATGCTCGAAGGGCCTGCGCATCCATGGCTGGGAGCCGATCCTGCGACCGCGGCAATCCCGATCGGGCTGAAGCGCGGCGAGGCCTCGGTCAGCCTCGAGCCGGGCGGGCAGTTCGAGCTTTCGGGCGCGCCGCTCGCGACCCTGCACGAGACCGCGGCCGAGACCGCCGACCATCTGCGCGAGGTGCGCGAGGTGGCCGAACCGCTCGGCCTCGGCTTCGCGCCGCTGGGCTTCCACCCGCTGGCCACGCGCGAGCAGATGCCCTGGATGCCCAAGGGCCGCTACGAGATCATGCGCCGCTACATGCCGCGCGTGGGCGGCGATGGGCCTCGACATGATGCTGCGCACCTGCACGGTGCAGGTGAACCTCGACTTCGGCGACGAGGCCGACATGGTCGAGAAGCTGCGCGTTTCGCTGGCCCTGCAGCCGCTGGCCACCGCGCTGTTCGCCAATTCGCCCTTCGCCGAGGGCAAGCCGAACGGGTATCGCACGCTGCGCGGCAAGGTCTGGACCGACACCGACCCCGACCGCACCGGCATTCCCGCCGTGGTGTTCGAGGAGGGCTTCGGCTTCGAGCGCTTCGCCGACTGGGTGCTCGACGTGCCGATGTATTTCATCATGCGCGAGGGGCGCTGGATCGACGCCGCCGGGCATTCCCTTCCGCGCCTTCCTGGAGGGCGGCGCGCAGGATCGCCTGGAGGGCGAGGTCGCCACCATGGGCGACTGGGCCGACCATGTGACGACGGTGTTCACCGATGTGCGGCTGAAGCGGTTCCTGGAGATGCGCGGGGCGGATGCCGGTTCGCCCGCCATGCTCGATGCGCTGCCGGCGCTGTGGGTGGGGCTTCTGTACGATGCCGCCGCGCAATCCGCCGCGCGAGAACTCACCAAGGGCTGGAGCGTCGCCGAGATCCGCGCGCTGCGCGACGTGGTGCCGCGCGATGCGCTGACCGCCACGATCGCCGGGCGCTCGTTGCAGGATGTGGCGCGCGACGTGTTGGCCATCGCACGCGGTGGGCTGAAGGCGCGTGGGTTGGGCGAGGAAGCGCAGCTGGACCCGCTGGATGCCATCGTGGCGACCGGCCAGACCCAGGCCGACCGCTGGCTGGAACGCTGTGCGACGGCATGGGGCGGCGATGTCTCGAAGGTGTTTGCCGAGGCGGCGATCTGACCGGCACCACGCCGGCGGGCCCTGTTACGAAGTATTGACGTGGTGTGCGCGAGGGTCCGCCGGAGCTTTGGTGGAAGACCTCGATGATGCTGCTGAGAAATCGCCTCGTTGGGCTGCGGATGCAGCTTCTTTTGCTCGCCGTGGTGCCGATGATGGCCGTCGCGGCGCTCGCGGTCGTGGCCGCCGGCTGGTCGATCCGCGACTTCCAGGCGGACAGCTCGGCGACCGCGGTGGATCGCGCGCTCGATCGCGTCGAGCTCGACATCGGCCGAACCGCGCTGCGCACGCATGGCTACGCGCAGGCCCTGGCGCAGCGGCCCGACCTGGTCGAGGCGGTGGCGGCGCGCAACGATGCCGCGCTGCGGGCCATCCTGTCGCCCGCCTTCGAGGGGCTCCGCGCGGTCGATCCGACCATCTCGGTCATGGAAGCGACGGATGCATCCGGCCGGGTGCTGCTGCGCGGGCACAATCCCGCCCGCGCGGGCGATGACAAGTCGCGCGTCGATGATGTCGCGGCGGCCCTCGCCGGGCGGCCGGGCGTCGGGACGGAGGTCTCGCCGACCAGTGGCGCGATGGCGACGGGCGCGGTGGTGCCGCTGCGCGGCGGCGACGGGCGGGTGGTGGGCACGCTGAAAGTGGCCAGCACGGCGACCGACGCCCTGGTTCGCGATATGGCGGCGCTCTCGCCAATGCCGAGATCGTGGTGTTCGGCGCCGGCCGCCTGGCGCGCTCGACCATCGAGGGCCTGGCCTCCGATGCGCTGCCGGCGGATGTGCTGGGCGCGCAGCGCGACGGAAGGGCACTCGAGGCGTTTCGGCTCGATCTGCCGGGCGGGCCCGCATCGCGCCGCGATGAGCCCGATCCGTGACCTCGGCGGACAGCCGGCCGGTGCGGTGATGGTGGCTGTGCCGCTTGCGCCCTACCTCGCGGCCGAGATGTCGATGCTGGCCAAGATCCTTGGCCTGTCGGGGCTGGCCGTGGTGCTCGCCGCGCCTTTCGCGCTGCTGGCGGGCCGGCGGCTGGCCAGCCCGCTGCGTGCCATCGGCGTTGCGATGGAACGCATCTCCGGCGGCGATACCTCGGCGGAGGTTCCGGCCCTGGGCCGTCGCGACGAGATCGGCGCGATGTCCAAGGCCCTCGAGGTTTTCCGCCGCCAGGTGCAGGAAAAGCAGCGGCTTGAGGCACAGGCGCAGGTGGAAATCGCACGCCGCGAGCGCCGGCAGCGAAGCGATGGAGCGCCACACCAGGATTTCGCCGAAACGCATCGCCGGCGTCACGACGACGCTGGGGCGTTCGGCGAGCCGAGATGACGAAATCCTCCGACGAGATGGCGCAGTGCGGCCGAACGCACGCGCAGCGGCGCCGCCCATACGGTGGGCGGTGCCGAGGAGAGTGCGCGCGACCTCGCCGCCGTGGCCGCGGCGACCGAGGAACTGACGGCCAGCGTCGGCGAGATCATGCGTCAGGTCGCCGAGGCGGCGCGGGCGGCGCGCGATGCGGTGGAGCGCGCCGAGACGACCGGCGCCACGGTGCGCGGCCTGTCCGAACGCCGCGCAGATCGACGAGGTGGTGCGCCTGATCGCGAGCATCGCGGGGCAGACCAACCTTCTGGCGCTGAACGCCACCATCGAGGCTGCGCGCGCCGGCGAGGCCGGCAAGGGCTTCGCGGTGGTCGCGGGCGAAGTGAAGCAACTCGCCAGCCAGACGGCCGGTGCGACGGAGCGGATCGGCCGGCAGGTCGGCGCGATCCAGGCCGCGACGGACCAGGCGGTGGCGGCCGTGCAGGAGGTGAGCGAGACGATCGCGCGCATGAACGAGGTCGCGAGCGCGATCGCCGCGGCGGTCGAGCAGCAGGGCGCCGCGACCCGGGAGATCGCGGTCAGCGTCCAGACGGTGGCCCGGCAGAACGAGGAAGCGACCAGCTCGATGCGCGATGTCGCAGGCGTGGCGGACCAGGCCGGGGAGTCCAGCCGCGCCGTCCTCGGTGCCGCGGATGGGCTTGTCGACATCTCGCTGAACCTGAAGGCGGAGGTGGACCAGTTCCTCGCGGCGATGCGCTCCGATCAGGGCGACCGGCGCAAATGGGAGCGTCGGTCCGGCAATGGCGTGACGGTGCGGCTGGAAGTGCCTGGAATCGCGCCCGGCAAGGCGAGCCTGATGGACATCTCCCGCGGCGGCGCGGCGCTGAACACCACGATGGAGTGCGAGCCGGGTGCGGTGGTCCGTGTTGGGCTGCCGGGGAGCGCGGCGATGGTTTCCGGGCGCGTGGCGCGCTGCGCCGAGGGCGCCATGGCGCTGGTATTCCGGTCGGATGCCGAAAGCCAGCGCGTGATCGAGGCGGCGCTCGACCACCTCGGCTCGCGCATTGGGCGCGCCGCCTGAGGCCGGATCCGCGGATCGTTCACGATCCGCGCCCAGCTGGTGCAACCCTGCCGGCATTCCTGCGTTGACGTCTGAGCGGTTTCAGCCGCGCCCTTTCGTCAGGGAGGCAGGCATGTGGAAAGTTGCGATCTTTGCCTGGATGCCGATCTTTGCGGTCCTGTTCGGGATCACGGCCATCATTGTCACGCATGTTCCGGGACTGACCCGGGATTTCGACGGCGGTGCGGCGGCGCTCTATGGCGGAGCGGCCGCGAGCGCGCTGATCGCCGCGCCTCTGGCCTGGCTGGTGGCGCGCAGGATGCTCGCGCGCCGCGAACGGCGGCTGATGGACGCGCGCTGAGGTCGCCACCTCACCCCACGGCCGTGCCGCCGACCGTGAGCCCGTCCATCTTCAGCGTCGGCTGGCCGACGCCGACCGGCACGCCCTGGCCGTCCTTGCCGCAGGTGCCGATGCCGGGGTCCAGCGCCATGTCGTTGCCGACCATCGACACCTTGGTCAGCGCGTCCGGGCCGTTGCCGATCAGCGTCGCGCCCTTGACCGGCGCGCCGATCTTGCCGTCCTCGATCAGGTAGGCCTCGGTGGCAGCTGAACACGAACTTGCCCGAGGTGATGTCGACCTGCCCGCCGCCGAAATTGACCGCGTAGAGGCCGTGCTTCACCGAGGCGATCATCTCGCCCGGGTCGCGCGCGCCCGGCCAGCATGTAGGTGTTGGTCATGCGCGGCATCGGGATATGCGCGTAGGACTGCCGGCGGCCGTTGCCGGTGGGCGTCACGCCCATCAGCCGGGCGTTCTGCCGGTCCTGCATGTAGCCGATCAGGATGCCGTCCTCGATCAGCACGGTGCGGCTGGTGGGCGTGCCCTCGTCGTCGACGGTCAGCGAGCCGCGGCGGTCGGGCATGGTGCCGTCGTCGACCACCGTGACGCCGGGGGCGGCGACGCGCTGGCCGAGCAGGCCGGCGAAGGCGGAGGTCTTCTTGCGGTTGAAATCGCCCTCCAGCCCGTGGCCGATCGCCTCGTGCAGCAGGATGCCGGGCCAGCCCGGGCCGAGCACGACCTCCATCTCGCCGGCCGGCGCGGGGACGCTGTCGAGGTTGACCAGCGCCTGGCGCAGCGCCTCGTCGACGCGCGCCCTTCCACTGCGCCTCGGACAGGATGCGCGCATAGTCGAACGCGCCCGCCGGTGCCGAAGGTGCCGGTCTCGCGCCGGCCATCCGCCTCGACCACGACGGACACGTTGATGCGCACCAGCGGGCGGAGGTCGGCCACGCGCTGGCCGTCGGCGCGGATGATCTGCACCGCCTGCCATTCGCCGGCGAGCGAGGCCATCACCTGGCGCACGCGCGGGTCCCGGCGCGCGGGCGAAGGCGTCGATCTCGGCCAGCAGCGTGGTCTTGGCGGCGAAATCCATCGCCGTCAGCGGATTGGCGTCGGCATAGAGGCGCGCATTGGTGCGCGCGCGGGCCGGCCTCCATGCTGCCCGAACGGCCCTGGCGCACCGCCTTCACGGTCTTCGGCGGCGCGGCCGAGGGCGGCATCGGAAATTTCGCCGGCATGGGCATAGCCCGCCGCCTCGCCGCTGACGGCACGCAGGCCGAAGCCGCGGGTCGCGTCGTAGGAAGCCGAGCGGATGCGCCCGTCATCGATCGAGATCGCCTCGCTTTCCCGGTATTCGAGGAACAGTTCCCCGTCCTCGCACCCATCGGTCGCGTCACGCAGGTGGCGTTCGGCGGCCTCGCGGTCGATCAGGGCGAAGAACAGGTCGTCGGTGGTGGCAAGGGCGGTCATGTCGTCTCCTGCAGCGGCGTCTGCGTGGAGGCGCTGAGGCCCCGCGGCAGGCGAAGGGTGGCGGTGGTGCCCTCATCGGGCGTGCTCTCAAGCGTCAGGGTCGCCCCCATGGCCTCGGCCAGCAGGCGCGACAGGTGCAGGCCAAGGCCCGAGCCCGGAAAGCGCCGCGCAAGGGACGCATCAAGTTGCGTGAAGGGTTCGAAGGCGCGCGGGATGTCCTCGGCCGCGATCCCGATGCCGGAGTCGATCACGCGGAAGGCGACGCAGCCCTCGATGACCGACACCGTCAGGCGCACCGCGCCGCCAGGCGGCGTGAACTTCACGGCGTTGCCGAGCAGGGCCAGCAGAACGCGACGCAGCCGGCGTTCGTCGCCCAGCACCTCGGGCAGGTCGGGCGCGATATCGACGCCGAAGGTGATCCCGCCATCCGCGGCGGCACCTTGCATCGCCGTGGCCAGCGCGGCTGCCAGCGCTGCCGCGTCGATCGGCATGGCCAGGGCCTTTGTGTCGGCTTCGCCGGCGCGCGCCACATCCAGGATGTCGTCGATCAGTGCCAGCAATTGCTGGCCGGATTCACGCACTGCCGCTGCGTATTCGGCGGCCTCCTGCGGCGGCGGGGCGGCCAGCAGCGCCTCGGCATAGCCGATGACGGCCGAGAGCGGTGTGCGCAGCTCGTGACTGATGGTCGCGAGGAAGCGGGACTTGGCCGCACTTGCGGCCTCCGCCGCCGCGCCGGCGCGCTCCAGCTCCTCGCGGATGCGGCGGTCCTCGGTGACATCGGAATATGTGCGTACGAAGCCGCCATCGGGCGTGCTGTCCGTCGTGACTTCGATGATGCGGCCATTGGCGCGGCGGCGGATGTAGCGGTCGGGCGCGCGCAGCGGATGGGTCCAGCGCTCGCCGAGCACCTCACGCGGGTCGTCCATCCCGTCCCACTCCCCATTGCGCAGCTGCTCGCCGCGCAGTTCCAGGATGTGGCGGCCCGGGCGCATCGACTCGGGGGGAAGGCCAGTCATGGTGGCCGACAGCGCGTTCGCCGCAACGACACGCCCTTCGGCGTCGAGCAGGCAGATGCCGTGGCGCGTGTTCTCCAGCATCACCTGCAGGATGCCGGCGCGGCGCTCTGCTTCGCTCTGCGCACGGGCCAGCGCCGTGATATCCACATGCGTGACCACGAAACCGCCATCCGGCGTCGGGTCGGAGGCGATTTCCAGCACACGCCCGTCGGGCGTTTCGCGCACCACGCGGTGCGGCTGGGACCGGTCGAGCGCGATGGCGAAATCACGCCGGCGGCTCGCTTCAGGCTCCGGCCCCAGGCTGCCCCTGGCGTGCATCGAAGCCACCAGATCCTCGAGCGTCCGGCCCGGACGGACGTCCCCGGGCGCGTGGCCGGCCAGCGCGCCGGCGAGGTCGTTGGTCGCCAAGACCTTGCGGTCGGGCCCATAGACGACCAGGCCGTGGCGCATCGAGGCCATCGCGGTCTCGAGCAGGCTGGCGCGCCGGCGCTCTTCGGCCTCGGCGCGCCACAACTCCGTGATGTCGGTCACCACCGAGATGTGCCCGCCATCGGGCAATGGGGCCGTGCGCACATCGAGCGCAGTGCCGTTGGCGCGCTGGCGCCGGCGCACCTGCGGCCGCGAGAGGTCACGAGCCATTTCGCGCGCGAAAACCTCGGCCGCTTCGGCCGGGCCGTATTCATGGGTCTCGGCGCGGCGGCGGATGACATCCTCCAGCGTGTCGCCGACGGCGAGGGGGGCGCCTTCCATCAGGCGGTGGTAGGCGGCGTTGAAAAGCGCGACGCGCTGGTCCGGACCCCACACGCAGATGCCGTGCGGCAGTGCCTCAAGCACCCCATCCAGGATGGCGGCCCGGCGGCGCGCCTCGTCCTCGGCGCGGCGCAGGTCCGTGACATCGTCGGATTCGACAAGAAAGCCGCCGCCGGGTTCCGGTGTGCTCGCAAAGCGCACGATGGTGCCATCGGCGCGTTCGCGCTGCGCCACGCGGGGCTTGCGGCGATCGGCCGTCATGGCGTCCTGAAGATGCGCCATATCCCGATTGCTCAGGAATTCTCCCGCGCGATGCAGCGCCTGCATGATCTCCGGCATGGTCGGACGTCCGGCGAGCATGTCGCCCGTCGCGCCGGCATGGCGTTGATAGGCCGCGTTGTGCAGCACGAGGCGTTCCGTTTCATCGAACAGCGCCACGCCTCCGCGCTGCGCGTTCACCACCCGTTCAAGCAGGGAAGCGCGGTCGCGGGCCGCGCCCTCGGCGCGGTTCAGTGCCGTGATGTCCGCCGAGGCACAGCGCGAAGGCACCACCGTGCAGGGGGATCGTGGTGACCTCGCTCACCCGCATCCCGTCGGCGCTGCGCTGGTGGCGGACCTGCGGCCGGCTGCGATCCTGACGGTAGGCATCCTCGGCCAACGCGACGGGGTCGCCCGGCCCGAGCAGGCCGCGAAACGCCAGGAGCCGATAGAGGTCGCGCAGCGCCGTGCCCGTTGGAAAACGGGAGGGGTCCGCGCCTGCCTGGCGCCACAAGGCGGCGTTTGCCAATACCAGCCGCTCGGCCTCGTCCACCACCAGGATGGCGTGGGGCAGGGCTTCGAGGCCCTGCAGCGCGGCTTCCCCGGGTGTCACGCCGGCGGCGCCGTGGCCGCGCGCGGTGTTCGCAGCGCGTGCAGCGCCAGCACCGCGCCGGTCAGCACCAGCACCGCCACTGCCTGATGCAATGTGCCAAGCCAGACCGGGACCACGGCCAGCAGCGTCGCGATGCCCAGCGCGTATTGCAATGCCACGGCGATCGCGAGGCCCACCACCGCGCCGCGCACGCGCCCGCGCGGCAGGCGCCGGACCGCCAGCAGCGCGGCCCAGGCGGCGGCGGCGAGTGCCGCCGTGGCAAGCAGGCGATGGTTGAACTGCACCGCCGGGATATTGGCGGTCAGGTTCGTCCAGGCCGGCTCCAGCCGCCAATAGCCCTCGGGCACCAAGCGTCCCTCCATCAACGGGAAGGTATTGTAGTCGAACCCGGCACGAATTCCCGCAACGAAGCCGCCGGCCAGCATGGCCGCGAAGGCAAGCCACGCGGCGACCTGCGTCCAGCGGCGCAGGGAGGCCGGCGCGGCTTCGGGCACCGGCCGCAGGAGGTTCATCGCCGTCCAGAGCAGCATGCCATAGAGCAGCAGCGCCATGCCGAGATGGATGACCAGCCGGTAGGGCGAGACCGCCGTGCGGTCGGCCTCGAAGCCCGATGCCACCATGAACCAGCCGATCGCGCCCTGCAGGCCGCCCAGGGCGAACAACAGCAGCAGCCGCGGCTTCAACCCCTCGGGCACCCGTCCGCGCAACCAGAACCAGGCCAGCCCCGCGACATAGGCGAGGCCGATCAGCCTGCCCCAGAAGCGGTGGATCCATTCCAGCCAGAAAATCTCCTTGAAGCCCTCGATCCCGAAGCCCTGGTTGACCAGCGCGTATTGCGGAATGGTCCGGTACAAATCGTACAGGCGCTGCCATTCCGCCTGGGACAGCGGCGGCAGGAAGCCCGAGAGCGGCGCCCATTCCATGATCGACAGGCCCGAGCCTGTCAGCCGTGTGGCGCCGCCGATCGCCACCATCACCCACACCAGGCCGGCGACGAAAAGGAGCCAGCCCGCGACTGCGCGGCGCAGGTCGGCGGCTGGGTCGGCGGGCGGGCGGGGCATGGAGCGGGCGTCGAAGGGCATGGCCGCGATATAGGATAGACGTGGCGGGCTGCGCAGGGGGGACGGCTTGCCGGGCCGCGGCGCCCCTGCTACCGCGCGGGGCATGTCCCACGAGTTCCGCGCCGGGTCCGGGCCGGCCGAACCGGCGCCGGATGCCGGCGCGCCCCCTCTGCTGTCCGTCGTCATCCCCGTCCGCAACGAGGCGCCCAACATCGCGCCGCTGGTGGCCGAGATCGAGGCGGCATTGGCCGGGATCGTGCACGAGATCGTGTATGTCGATGACGGTTCATCGGACGGCACCCTGGCGGCGCTGCACGCGGCGCGAGAGGGTGGCGCGCCGCTGCGCGCATACCGGCATCGCGAATCCTGTGGCCAGTCCGCGGCGATCATCACCGGGGTGAAGGCGGCGCGCGGGCCCTGGATCGCCACGCTGGACGGCGACGGGCAGAACGACCCCGCCGATATTCCGCGCCTGCTGGCGCGGGCGCAGGACGAAGCGCAGGCGGGCCGGCGCTCGATGGTCGCCGGCCACCGCGTGAACCGCAAGGACAGCGGCGTGAAGCGGTATTCGAGCAAGGCTGCGAACGCGATCCGCTCCCGCCTGCTGCGCGACCGCACGCCGGATACCGGCTGTGGTCTGAAGGTTTTCCCGCGCGACCTGTTCCTCGACCTGCCGCATTTCGACCACATGCACCGCTTCCTGCCGGCGCTGACGCTGCGCCAGGGCGGCAGCGTGGTCAGCGAGCCGGTGAACCACCGTCCGCGAGTCCGCGGGGCATCGAATTACGGGACACTCGACCGGCTGGCCGTCAGCATCTTTGACCTGGTCGGCATGGCCTGGCTCCAGCGGCGCGGGCGCCGGCCCGTGGTCGAGCGCGACGATACGCCATGACCGTAGCCGCGGCGCGCCGGCGCGGGGCGCTGCTGAGGCTCGCGATGCTGGCCGCGGGCCTGGCCGCCGCGGGGTTGTTGCTGCGCGGCGTCGGCTTCACGCCGGGCACCGGCTGGGTGGACCGCTGGGTGCTGGGGCAGGGGCTGCTGGGCGATGCGGTGTTTGTCATGATCGGCGCGGCGGCCACGGCGGCGGGGGCGCCGCGGCAGGGCGTGGCCTTTCTTGCCGGCTACGCCTTCGGCGCCCTGGAGGGAACGCTGCTGGCCCTTGCGGCGCAAGTCGTGGGATGCCTTGCATCATATGGCTGGGCGCGTGCGGTGGGTCGCGGATGGGCGGAGCGGCGCTTGGCGGGGCGGTTTGGGCATCGGTTGCGGCCGCTGCGCGATGTTCTGGCCGGCAGCCCTTTCGGCGCGACGCTGGCGTTGCGGCTGCTGCCGATCGGCAACAACCTTGCCCTGAACCTGTTGGCCGGGATGGCGGGGATCAGCCTGCTGCCGTTCCTGGCGGCCTCGGCCATAGGGTATCTGCCGCAGACATTGATTTTCGCGCTGCTGGGCAAGGGCATCCGGGTGGATGGCGCCTGGCAGTTGGCCCTGGCGGCGGGGCTGTTCGTGGTTTCCGCGGGGATCGGGTTGGCGCTGCTGCGGCGGCACCGCGCCGGGCGCGCGCTCGAAGCAGCCAGCGACGCACGATAGCCTGCTGGCGCGCCTTGCCGATGCCCGCACGGCGCGACCGCCGCACCCTCACCCTGGGCGGCGGTTGCCCCCATTCAGTGCAGCGTGAACACCCCGTTTGCATAGCGCAGCTCGGCCGGCCGGGTGAGGGCGGCGGAGGCGACGCGGACGGAATGCAAGGGCCCTTCGATCTCCCGGCGCCAGAAATCGAGGAAGCGCGACAGTTCCGGGAATCTCGGCGCCTGGTCTATTTTCTGCCAAATGAAGGTCTGGAGCACATGCGGGTGGTCTGGCATGTGATAAACGACTTCGGCAGTTGTCACGCGCCAGTCGGGAATACGGATGATCGGTTCCAGTCCTTGCAGCACCGTTGTCTTTTCCTTTCCCATTTGGGCCGGAGGCTGAGCGGTTCCTTTCGCGCTGCCATCTTGAGTTGCTGGCTTGCTGTCATGAGGATGACACGGGTTGCCGGGACGGTTGCAAGAAAAATCGTTTAAGTTCCGCCTGTTAGCACTCTCGCTGTTCGAGTGCTGCTGAACCCTTGACGCGCGGGCGCGGGCGCTCTAGATCGCTGGCACTCCTCTGGGGGGAGTGCTAACGGCCGGGGCGCATCCTGCGACCGGCCAGGCTCCCCAGGGCGAGCCGTCATCAACCCGAGGCTCAGGAGAGGACACTCATGAACTTTCGTCCCCTGCACGACCGCGTTCTCGTTCGCCGCGTCACCGCGGAAGAAAAGACTGCCGGCGGCATCATCATCCCCGACACCGCCAAGGAGAAGCCGCAGGAAGGCGAAGTCGATCTCCGTCGGCTCCGGCACGCTGCAACGACAAGGGCGAGCTGCGTCGCGCTCGACGTGAAGGCCGGCGACCGCATCCTGTTCGGCAAGTGGTCGGGCACCGAGGTGAAGCTCGATGGCGAGGAGCTCCTGATCATGAAGGAGAGCGACATCATGGGCATCCTCGAAGGCGCAGCCGCCGCGAAGAAGGCCGCCTGAGGCGCCACTTCCGCCGGTTCTCCGACACAACACGATGAATGAGGTAAAGACACATGGCTGCTAAGGACGTGAAGTTCGGCGCGAATGCGCGCGAGCGGATGATCCGCGGTGTGGACATCCTGGCCGACGCCGTGAAGGTGACGCTGGGTCCCAAGGGCCGCAACGTCGTGCTCGACAAGAGCTTCGGCGCCCCGCGCATCACCAAGGACGGTGTGACGGTGGCCAAGGAGATCGAGCTCGCCGACAAGTTCGAGAACATGGGCGCCCAGATGGTGCGCGAAGTGGCCTCGAAGACCAACGACATCGCCGGCGACGGCACCACCACCGCGACCGTGCTGGCCCAGGCCATCGTGCGCGAGGGCGCCAAGGCCGTGGCCGCGGGCATGAACCCGATGGACCTGAAGCGCGGCATCGACAAGGCCGTCGCCGAGGTGGTCGAGCGACCTCGAGTCCAAGACCCGCAAGATCACGCACCTCCGCCGAAGTCGCGCAGGTCGGCTCGATCTCCGCCAATGGCGAGACCGAGATCGGCGAGATGATCGCCAAGGCGATGGAGAAGGTCGGCAACGAGGGCGTCATCACCGTCGAGGAAGCCAAGACCATCGAGACCGAGCTCGACGTCGTCGAGGGCATGCAGTTCGACCGCGGCTACGTCTCCCCGTATTTCATCACCAATGCGGAGAAGATGATCGCCGAGCTGGACAAGCCCTACATCCTGATCTTCGAGAAGAAGCTCTCCGGCCTGCAGCCGATGCTGCCGCTGCTCGAGACCGTGGTGCAGTCCGGCCGTCCGCTGCTGATCATCGCCGAGGACGTCGAGGGCGAGGCGCTGGCCACCCTGGTGGTCAACAAGCTGCGCGGCGGCCTGAAGGTCGCGGCCGTGAAGGCGCCGGGCTTCGGTGATCGCCGCAAGGCGATGCTCGAGGACATCGCGATCCTGACGGGCGGCGAGGTCATCTCCGAAGACCTCGGCATCAAGCTCGAGAACGTGACGCTCGCCATGCTCGGCAAGGCCAAGAGGGTCCGCATCGAGAAGGAGAACACCACGATCGTCGACGGTGCCGGCGAGAAGACCGCCATCGAGGCCGCTGCGAGCAGATCAAGGCGCAGATCGAGGAGACCACCTCGGACTACGACCGCGAGAAGCTGCAGGAGCGCCTGGCGAAGCTGGCCGGCGGCGTTGCCGTGATCCGCGTCGGCGGCTCGACCGAGGTCGAGGTGAAGGAGCGCAAGGACCGCGTCGACGACGCGCTGCACGCGACCCGCGCGGCGGTCGAGGAAGGCATCGTCCCCGGCGGCGGCGTGGCGCTGCTGCGCGCGTCCGCGAAGCTCGCGGGCCTGAAGGGCGTCAACGCGGACGAGCAGACCGGCATCGAGATCGTGCGCCGCGCGATCCAGGCGCCGCTCCGCCAGATCGCCGAGAATGCCGGCATGGACGGCGCCGTGGTCGCCGGTGAGGTGCTGCGCACCGACACCTACGAATACGGCTACGACGCCCAGACCGACGAGTACAAGGACCTGGTGGCGGCCGGCATCATCGACCCGACCAAGGTCGTGCGCACGGCGCTGCAGGATGCGGCCTCGGTGGCCGTCGCTGCTGATCACCACCGAGGCGATGGTCGCCGAGCGTCCCGCGAAGGAGTCGGCCCCGGCCGGCGGCGGCGGCGGCGACATGGGCGGCATGGGCGGCATGGACTTCTGATCCCTTCGAAAGGATCGGATGCGATGGGGGGCGGTCCTGCGGGGCCGCCCCTTTTTCGTGCGCGGCACTGCGTGGTTGACGCTGGCGGGGCATTCCGTGTCAGATTTTGGGGCCTTGCCGCGCCTCGCCTCGCCTTGCCGTGCCTCCGGATGCCCGGTCGCCTTCAAGCCGAACCCGGACCTGCAGGGCGATGGCCGGCGCGGCCCGCGCGCCGTCACCGGAAGGGAGACGCCCGCATGGCGATCGGCACCGTGAAGTGGTTCAACGCAACCAAAGGCTTCGGGTTCATTGTCCCGGAGGATGGCGGCAAGGACGTGTTCGTCCACATCACCGCCGTGCAGAAGGCAGGCCTTACGGGTCTCGATGAGAACCAGAAGGTCAGTTACGAGGTGGTGAACGAGCGCGGCAAGGCGGCCGCGACCGAGCTCAGGATCCTCTGACGCCCGGCGCGGGGGCGGCCGTCATCCCTGGGACTGGTAGAGGTTGAGACTGCGCAGGATGGCCTCCTCCTCGACCATGTAGCGCTGCACCGCGGTCTCGAAGCCCGGTCCGTCGAGATAGAGTGTCGGCTGGTAGAAGCGTTCCAGCACCGCCTGGTGCTGCGGATCATACAGTGCCGACTTCAGCGCATCGTGCAGGACCGTGCGGATCGCCGGATCGAGGCCACGCGGGGCTGCGAGGCCGTAGGGCGCGTCGGCCGCGTGGTCGATGCCGAGGTCGCGCAATGTCGGCACGTCGGGGAAGCGCTTGGCGCGCTGCGAGGAGAACAGCGCGAGCAGGCGGAACTGCCCTGCCTCGACCTGCGGCGCCCAGGCGGAGGAATTTGCGATGACGTCGACATCGCTGGCGAGCAATGCGCGCACGCTCTCCGATGATCCGCGATAGGGCACGTGCTGCCACGAGACGCCGGCGATCTGCCCGAGGCGTTCCATCGCCAGGTGCTGCGAGGAACCGACGCCGAGCGAACCGTAGTTCAGCTTGCCGGGATTGGCGCGGGCATGGGCGATGAGGTCCTGCACGCTCTGCCAGGGGCTGTCCGAGCGCACCACGATGCCGAGCAGGGAGCCCGAGACCTGCAGGAGGTAGGTGAAATCCGTCAGCGGATCGTAGGCCGGGCGCCGCTGCATCATGGCCACGCGGTACACGCCCATGTGGATCTGCGCGATCACGTAGCCGTCCGCGCGGGTTTCCTTCAGAAGCAGGGCGCCGTTGGTGCCGTTGGCGCCGGGGCGGTTCTCGACCACGACGGTCTGGCCCAGGCGGCGTGTCGCGATATCCGCCATGGCGCGGAACTGCCCGTCCGCGGAACCGCCCGCGGTCCAGGGGACGATCAGGCGAATCGGCCGGTCGGGGAAGCCGGATTGCGCCAGGGCGGGGCGCGCGAGCGCTGCGGCACCAATCCCCGCGAGGAGCACGCCACGGCGGCTCCAGCCTGTCGTTTCGTTCATCGTGGATCTCCCTGTTGCGGCTTTTGCCGGATGGCGAGCGATGCTGCACGCTGCGGCGGACACACGGCAAGGGCGGGTGACGATGAGCGGCGGCGCATGTTTTCCCTGAACGAGCTTGAAGCGGCGGCAGCGCTGGTGCACGAGACCTTCGTAGCGACACCGGCACTCGCCTGGCCGCTGCTGGCCGCGCGCAGCGGCGCCGATGCGTGGGTCAAGCACGAGAACCACACGCCGACCGGCGCCTTCAAGGTGCGCGGCGGCCTTGTGTACATGGAGCGCCTGGCGCGCGAGCGCCCGCAGGTGCGCGGCGTGGTCAGCGCCACGCGTGGCAATCATGGCCAGTCATTGGCCTATGCGGGGCGTCGCCACGGCGTGCCGGTGACCATCTTTGTGCCGCGCGGCAACAGCGCCGAGAAGAACGCGGCGATGCGCGCACTTGGCGCGACGCTGGTGGAGCACGGCGAGGATTTCGACGCGGCGCGGGAGGAGGCGGCGCGCATGGCCGCGGCCGAGGGGCTGGAATTCGCGCCCTCCTTCGCGCGCGACCTGGTGCTGGGTGTGGCGACCTATGCGCTGGAGTTCCTGCGCGCGGCGCCGCCGCTCGATGCGTTGTACGTACCGATCGGCCTGGGTTCGGGCATTTGCGGCTGCATCCTCGCGCGCGACCTGCTGGGGTTGTCCACCGAGATCGTCGGCGTGCAGAGCGTGGGCGCGCCATCCTATGCGCTGTCCTTTGCGGCCGGCCATGTGGTGACGACGCCGAAGGCCGAGACCCGCGCCGATGGCATGGCGACGCGCGTGCCGGATGCCGCCGCGCTCGCCATCATCCGCGCCGGTGCGGCGCGCATCGTCACCGTCACGGATGGTGAGGTGGCGGCGGCGATCCGCGCCTATTGGCAGGACACGCACAACCTGGCCGAAGGCGCGGGGGCGGCGCCACTCGCCGCGCTGATGCAGGAACGCGAGGCGATGCGCGGCCGGCGCGTCGGCCTCGTGCTGTGCGGCGGCAATATCGATCTCGACCTGTTCCGCGACTGGGTATTGGGGGAAGCATGACCGACCTGCTGCTGCGCGACGTTCGCCCGATGGGCGGCGCCGCTGTCGATGTGCTGGTGCAGGGCGGGCGGATCGCCGCGATGGGCGCCGGCCTTGCGGCGCGCGAGGGCGTCGCGGTGGAGGATGGTGCGGGCCTGCTGCTGCTGCCCGGCCTGGTCGAAGGCCACACGCATCTCGACAAGACGACCTTCCACCTGCCGGACTGGCTGGTGAACGAGGTCGGCCCGCGCATCGAGGACAAGATCGACACCGAACGCGAATGGCGTGCGCGCACCGGCCATGACGCCGGTGCGGCGTCGCTGGCGATGGCGCGCGCGTTCCTCGCGCTCGGGACCACGCGCATCCGCAGCCATGTCGATGTCGACACCTCAGGCGGCACGCAGCATGTCGAGGGTGTGCTCGCGACGCGCGCGGCGATGGCGGGGTTGCAGGAGATCCAGGTCGTCGCCTTCCCGCAATCGGGCGTGTTGGCGCGGCAGGGCACGGCAAGCCTGCTGGATGCGGCGCTGGCGATGGGCGCGGACATTGTCGGCGGTCTCGATCCCTGCGCGATCGAACGCGACCCGGTGAAGCATCTGGATGTTGTGTTCGGCCTGGCGGAAAAGCACGGCAAGCCGGTCGATATCCACCTGCACGAACCGGGCACCATGGGCGCCTTCTCGCTCGACCTGATCCTGGAGCGCACGCGCGCGCTCGGCATGGAAGGCAAGGTGGTGGTGAGCCACGCCTTCTGCCTCGGCGACATTTCCGAGCGCGAGCGCGATGCGCTGCTGGCGCGCATGGCGGCCCTCGGCGTGGCGATCGCGACCACCGCGCCGGCCTCGCGCCCGGTGCCTCTGGTGGCACCCTGCCGTGCCGCGGGGGTGGTGATCTTCGGCGGCAATGACGGCATCCGCGATACCTGGACGCCCTATGGCTCGCCGGACATGCTCGAGCGCGCCATGCTGATTGGCTTGCGCAACAACTTCCGCCGCGACGACGAAGTCGCGCTCGCCTTCGACTGTGTCAGCGGTGCGGGTGCCAGGGGCTGCGGCTTCGAGGGCCATGGGCTGGAACCTGGCGCGCGTGCGGACCTCGTGCTGGTGGAGGCTCGCAGCCTCGCCGAAACGGTGGTGGCGCGGCCGGCGCGCCGCCTGGTCGTCTCGGCCGGGCGCGTGGTCGCGCGCGACGGCGTGCTGGTGGCCTGACCCCCGGGCTCAGGCGCAGTCGGGCGGCAGGCCGAGTTCCTCGCACAAGGCCAGCGCGTCGCGCTCACCCTGCTCATCCGCCGCGCGCAGCAACTCGACGAAGGCTTGCTCGGCCTCCCCCAGCGGCCGGCCACGCAGGTGCAGCACCCCCGGGTGAACCGAGACCCAGGGCGCGCGCCACGGCAGCACGGCCACCTGCCCGGCGCGCAAGGCCGGGCCGGCGATGGCGAGCGTCACCGCCGCCACCGCATCCGAGTGCCGCAAGGCGCCGAGGGAAATGGTCGGGCTTTCATGCACCATCGCAGGGAAGGCCGGGTGCATGGCGCCGCGCAGCCGTGCTTCCTCGCGCGCCGCGGCCATCGGTGCCTGCACATGGGCCGGCGCGTTGCCGATGAAGACCATGGGGAATGTCAGGATGTCGCAGAGTTCGAGTGAGCGCCGCGCGGCAAGCGGATGGCCCGGCCGCGCCACGAAGACGCCCGGCTGCGGGCGCAATGGCTCGACGGTGAGACCTGGATCCTCGCTGTAGGAGCTCAGGTCGAGCACGCCGAGCGACGCTTCCCGGTCGATCAGGGCGCGCGGCACCTCGGTCCAGTTCGTCGATGCCAGGCGCACACGGATCTGGGGGTGGCATGCCAGCATGCGCGCCGCGGCGACGAGGCAGATCAATTCCGCCGCATAGGCCCCGGCAACGACCGAGAGGTCCCGAACCTGATCGCCGCGCACCTCTGCCGTATAGCGGTCAAGGCGTGCAAGGCGGCCGAGGATCTCGTCCGCTTCGGCCAGGATGGCGCGCCCGAGATCGGTCGCGATCACGCCGCGCGGGCCGCGCTCGAACAAGCGGCCGCGCATCCGGGCTTCCAGCGCGGCGAGGCGCCGCGTCAAGGCCGGCTGGCCCGTTCCCAGGACGCGGGCGGCCCGGATCAGGCTGCCGTGCTGGTCGATTGCCTGCACGAGGCGAAGGTCACGGACCTCGATCATATGCCCCCAGTGGCAATCGCGACTTGCGCATATGGTATTGGCGGCCTGGCGCCGTTTTTGGCAACCTCCGGCGCAATGAATGACCGATTGGCGACGCCGGTGCCGGCGGCGAGCAGCGAGCTGATTGCGCCCGCAATGCGACCGCGGGAGCTGTCGGGTCGCATCCCGCGCGACGAGATGGCGGCTCGTGTCGTGGGCGACACAAGCACTGGGCGATTGGTCTTCTCGCGTTTCGATCGCCTGGCCGATGCGTTCGAACATGCCGGCGATCCGGGCGGGCCCGGGGGCTCTGCGGAGAAGGGACGGCGGCAGCGAAGCGGGAGCCCCTCGAGGGCCTCCAGACGGCGATGCGGATCGCGCGGAAGGTCGTCAAGGTTGCATCCTTGCTTCACGCGCTGCGCTGTTGTGCGCGCCGCAGCCTGGCCGAGCGCCACGCGACGATAACGGACGGCAGCCTGAGCCGACGCCGTTGCCGGCTCATGCTCCACGATACCTGAACCAACAAGGGAGACACGACGTCATGGCCAACGAGAACCAGCGGCGCTCGCGCCGCGACATGCTGTTGGGCGGTGGCGCCGCCGTGGCGGCAACCGCTGTGGGCGGGGCGCAGATGGCGCAGGCCCAGACGCGGCCCGCGACGCCGGCCCCGGCACCGGCCGCCGCGCAGGGCCGGCCAAACATCCTGGTGATCTTCGGCGATGATGTCGGTTGGGCGAACATCTCCGCCTACAACATGGGAGTCATGGGCTACCGCACGCCCAACATCGACCGGATCGCGAAGGAAGGCGCGATGTTCACCGACGCCTATGCGGAGAATTCCTGCACCGCCGGGCGCTCCGCCTTCATCACCGGCCAGAGCCCGGTGCGGACCGGCCTGTCCAAGGTTGGCCTGCCCGGCGCGCCGGAGGGCATGCGTGCGGAGGACCCGACCATCGCGGTTCTGTTGAAGGCCATGGGCTACGCGACCGGGCAGTTCGGCAAGAACCACCTTGGTGATCGTGACGAACACCTGCCGACGATGCACGGCTTCGACGAGTTCTTCGGCTCGCTCTATCACCTGAACGCCGAGGACGAGCCGGAGAACCCCGACTATCCGCGCGATCCGGAATTCCGCCGGCAATATCGGCCCGCGTGGCGTGCTCAAGACCTGGGCCAACCCCGACGGGACGCAGCGGATCGAGAACACCGGTCCTCTCACCATGCAGCGCATGGAGACGGTGGACGAGGAATTCCTCAACGCCTCGCTCGACTTCATCGACCGCCAGCACCGTGCGGGGAAGCCGTTCTTCACCTGGTTCAACTCGACGCGCATGCATATCTGGACGCGGCTGAAACCCGCGAGCCGCGGCGTGACGGGGCTCGGCATCTATCCCGACGGCATGGTCGAGCATGACGGCCATGTGGGGCAGCTGCTGAAGAAGCTCGACGACCTGGGCATCACGCAGAACACCATCGTCATCTACACCACCGACAACGGTGCCGAGGTCATGTCCTGGCCCGATGGCGGCTGCACGCCCTTCCGGGGCGAGAAGGCGACCGCCTGGGAAGGCGGCTTCCGCGTGCCGGCAGCGATACGCTGGCCGGGCCGCATCCAGCCCGGGCAGGTCATCAACGATATCATCTCCCACCAGGACTGGCTGCCCACACTCGTGGCCGCGGCGGGCGATACGGACATCAAGCAGAAGCTGCTCGCCGGCCACCGGGTCGGCAGCCGGACCTACAAGGTGCATCTGGACGGCTACAACCAGCTTCCCATGCTGACCGGCAGCGGTCCCGGTGCGCGGCACGAGATGTTCTACTTCACCGATGACGGGGACCTCGCCGCGCTGCGGTACAACAACTGGAAGGTCCACTTCATGATCCAGGAGAACCACGGCCTGCATGTCTGGGAGCGCAACTTCACGCCCCTGCGCCTGCCGATGCTGTTCAACCTGCGCAGCGACCCGTACGAACGGGCTGACGAATCCTTCGATTACGGGCGCTGGCGGGTGGAGCACGCCTTCGCCTTCGTACCGGCGCAAGCCTATGTCGGGCGCTTCCTCGCGACCTTCCAGGACTTCCCGCCGCGCCAGGCCCCCGGCAGCTTCAGCCTGGGCGATGCCATGGCGCGGCTGCGCAGCAGCGCCTCTGGCCGCTGATCACACGGCGCCCGCCGCCGCGGCCTTCTCGGCGGCGGCGGGCAAATTGGCCGGGCGGGCGTCCGCCGGCGCCGTTCTCGCCTGAGGCCGTAATGGCGCACGGCACGAGCCGAACGCTTCTCCAAGCCTCGGCGCGCCTTGCCGGTGCTGGCGGTCGCGCTGGTCCCGCAAAACCCGGCCTGGGCTGCTGACCCGCTGTTCCGCGCCGCCATTGCCGACGACATGCGCGCGTGGCGCGAGTGGTACGGCAGGCCCCCTGAAACTTGCCGGTGCAGCCCGGGCAGGCGATATCCCCAATGCATTCCGGCGTATCGCAGTGGAATGGCTCGCCACCGCCCGCGAGCCGAGATGCGGACAGCCCTGCACGCGGTTGGTCTATAGGCCGATGCTCGAGCCCGTTGTCTTCACCAGTATCTTCACCCGATCAGGTGACTCCATCTGATCGGGATCTGCTCCAGCTGCGGGCGAGGGCTTCACGACCTTCATCGCCTCGGGCGGCGGCGGCGAGTTCGGCTGCGCCTTCTCCGGCAGGCCCATGGCATACCGCCGCATCAGGTCATCGGCTCGACCTTCGCGCTCGAGCCTGGGGTTCAGGGCAGGCGGATCGTGCTGATGCGCCAGCCGCAGGTGGATTTCACCGATGACGGTGCGGGCAAGCCGGTCGGTATCGCGCCACATCGGGCCGCGGCCGATCGCCGCCTCCGGCAATTCGGACGGTGATGTTCAGATGCTTCAGCACATGATGGAAGGGCAGGGCAGGCGCCTGGGCACGATCGTCCGGCACGACGATGCGCAGCGCGAATTCGCCAATGACCGCGACAGCCACATCGGCTGCCGCGCCCGCGCGCTGGACGAAGTCCCGGCGCGCGGCTGGCAGTTGGCCTCGATGCGGGAGGGCTGATCGCGCGTGTTTGCGTGACGCGCGACCGCCTTTGTGAAAGTGCCATGCCACCAGATGGCCGGGTCAACGGCCGTCCAGTGGCATCCTGCATGCCCAGTGGGCGCGCCGGCGGCGCCCAGGCACGCGCTTCGCGCGCGGCGAAGCGCCCCGCCGCGGGTATCAGGCGGCCGCGTCGACCGGCTGGTAGGGCAGGCGCTTCACGCGGTCCATGTTCACGCCCTCGATGCGCAGCAGGCGGGTGGGCCCGTCGCGGCGCGGGGAGTGCAGGATGCCGGGTTCATAGAGATACGCATCGCCGGGCTTCATGGCGTAGTCGCGCAGGCGGCGCGCCTTGCCCGGCGTGGTCTCGGTCGGCCGAGCGAGGCATTCCCAGTCGGTCATGATGGTCTCGCCGCCGGCCTGGCCGTAGATCGCCCAGGAGGGGCCGTGGTCGTGCGGGCCGCTGGTCTTGGCACCGGTATAGGCATGGGCCAGCACGGTGAAGCCGAGGTCCGGGTCCTCGTAGAGCACATGCCGCTCGGGCGTGCCCTCGGGGATGTAGGTTGCGACGAATTCGGCGTCCTTCAGGGCCTCGCGCACATGGTCGCAGACCAGCTTGCGGCCTTCGGCGCCAGGGTGCTCCTGCAAGGCCTGGCGGCACTTGGCGGAAAATTCTTCGATCGTCATGGCCATGGGTGACCTCCCCATTCCTGTTTTGCGCTGGGCGGGAGAATGCGCCGCCCCGCGCCCGGATGGAAGGGTTCAGGGCGCGGCGAGGAAGTCCCGCGTATCGGCCACCGCCTGGGCGAGGCCCAGCCGGCGGATCAGCACGCCCGGCGGCAGGCCCGAGAGCAGCCGCGAGGGGCAGGAGCGGTCCAGCATCACGAACACGCCCTTGTCATCGGCGCGGCGGATCAGCCGGCCGAAGGCCTGGCGCAGCCGGTGGCGGGAGACGCGGTCGTCGTAGTCCTTGGGCCGCCCGCCGGAGAGGTGCAGGCGGCGTTCGCGGTGCAGGATGGTCGGGCGCGGCCAGGGCACGCGGTCGAAGACCAGCAGGCGCAGCGATCGGCCGGGCACGTCCACCCCGTCGCGCATCGCATCGGTGCCGAGCAGGCAGGCGTTTTCCTCGGCGCGGAACACATCGACCAGGGTGGCGTTGTCCATCGCGTCCACATGCTGGGCATAGAGCGGGATGCCGGCCTGTTCGAGCGGCGCGGCGATGCGGGCATGGACATCGCGCAGCCGGCGGATGGCGGTGAACAGCCCCAGCGCGCCGCCGCCCGAGGCCAGGAACAGCGCCCGGAAGGCGGCGGCGACCTGGCCGGCATCCTCCTTGGCGACATCGCTGACCACCAGGCAGCGGGTGCGCGCGGCGTAGTCGAAGGGCGAGGGCACGGCGGCGCGGATGGCGGGGGTGGGCAGGTGGGCGGCGCCGGTGCGGGCCTCGGCATCGAGCCAGGTGGCCTCGGGGTCGTCGTTGTCCGCATCGGCTTCGTCGCGCAGCGTGGCGGAGGTGATGAGCACGCCATGGGCCGGCGCGGCCACCGCTGGCGGCGAAGGGGACCGTGGGGTCGAGGTGGTGGCGGTGCATGCCCGCATCGGTGTCGTGGCCGGCGCGGCGTTCGAGGCTGAGCCAATCCACATAGGTCGGGCGGGCGCCGGGTTCGGGCGGGGCGGCCTGCACGGTGGCGAGCATGCCGCGACCAGGCGCGCAGCGGCATCAGCGCGCGGCGTTCGAGGGCGCGGCAGGCGGCCTCGATGCGGATGCGATCGGCGACCTCCAGATCCTCCGCCTCATCCTCCAGCCGGGCGGCCAGGCGATCGCGCAGGGCGGCCACGGGTTCGCGCAGGCGTTCGAGGCCGCGGGCGAGGGCCTCGGCCGCCTGGGGCAGCGCGTCGGTCACCGGGAACAGGTCGCATTCGGAATCGTAGAGGCCGGCATCGCGCAGGGTCTGCGTGCGGGCGAGCACCTGTTCGCGCACCGCGCGCAGGAAGGCTTCGGCCGGGTTGGGGGTCTCGTCCGGGCGGGATGCGGGGGCGCCGGGCAGGCGGGAGGGCCAGCCGGGGCCGGGCAGGGCGCGCGCGGCGGTGAGCCCGGCATCGAGGAAGGCGCCGAGCTCCGGCACGCTCGCCGATCAGCTCCTCGATGCGGCGGCGCAGGCCGCGCGCGCGGGAGCGGCCGCCCTCGGCGCCGAGCAGCCAGCGGCGCAGCTCGGCCGTCTCGGCGCCGGTCAGGTCGGCGGAGAAGGCGCTGTCGGCGGCGTCGAACAGGTGGTGGCCCTCGTCGAAGACCAGCGCGCAGCGGGCTGCCGTCCTCGCCGCGCCGCCGAGCGCGGCCTGGATCATCACCAGCGCGTGGTTGGCGATCACGATATCGGCGCCGCGCGGCGCGGCGGATGGCCTGCTCGATGAAGCAGGCCTGGTAGTGCGGGCAGGCGGAATGGACGCATTCGCCGCGCCGGTCGGCCAGGGGCGCCACGGCGCCGGCGGCCGAACAGGTCGGCAGCCAGCCGGGAAGTCGCCGCCGATCATGTCGCCGTCGCGGCTGGCCAGCGCCCAGCGGGCGACCAGGCCGAGGGCCACGGCCAGGTCAGGGCGGCAGGGCCGGCGCGCGGTCTGGTCCTCGAGGTTCAGCAGGCAGAGGTAGTTCTCGCGGCCCTTGCGCAGCACCACGCGGCGGCGGCGTTCCTCCGGGTCGGGGAACAGCCGGGCGGTCTCGCTGGTCGATCTGGCGCTGCAGGGTGCGGGTGAAGGTCGAGATCCAGACCGGCGCGCCGTTGCGTCTCGGCCCACAGAGTGGCGGGCGCGAGATAGCCCAGGGTCTTGCCGATGCCGGTGCCGGCCTCGGCCAGCACCAGAGCGGGCGCGCCGCGGTGCTCGCGCGGGGCGAAGGCGGCGGCGGCGGCGGAGGCGTAGTCGGCCTGCTGCGGGCGTTGTTCGGCCCCGGCGCCGAGGATCTCGGCCAGGCGCCGGCGGGCCTCGGCGGGTTCCACGGCGAAGGCGGTGGCGGGCGGCGGCGTCTTTTTAGTGCTAAACCTAGTCAAATTGGCTGGGGTGGCACTCCATTGTCTGACAGCTCTAATATTCGATTTTTCAGAATATTTGAATCAAAAAATTGAACAAAATAAAAATAGGTGCGATTTAAACAAAAATCACACCTATAGACATAGTCTTTTATAAAAATGAAAAATAAACAATCTCTGAGTTTTTCAGCAGACCCTAAGTAGTTTCATTGTAGCCCCATTCACCCACTG
>CAVQTW010000024.1:0-97587 GCA_963716705.1 uncultured Alphaproteobacteria bacterium | reverse complement strand
CAATCAGTTTTGTAATGGCAAGCCTCTGTCCCGTCAAGGATGCATGACGGGCGGCGTGTCACGCAGCCCTTGACCGCCGCGCCACCAGCGGGAAAGTCTGCCCCAGCGTTGCGAGGAGGATCCGACATGACAACGACGAAGGACACGCCCGTCCAGACCGAGGTCAGCATCCGTGGCCGGATGGTCGGCATGAGCATCCTGGGCAGTGCCGTAGTGCTCGTGATTTTCCTCGAGAACCTGCGGGTGACGGCGTGGATGCCCTACGTGCTGTACATCCTGGGCGGCGCGCTGGTGCTCGCCATTGCCATCCCGATGCTGTTTTTCCGCCGGCGCGTCGAATAGCGCGGCGTGCGCCGTCGCGCGGGCCGAACCGCAATGGACCGGCAGCCTGCCCCACGAGCGTGACATGCGCTTGACTCACGGCGCCGGCGCACCCGAACCTGACGCAAACAAAGGGAAAGGACCATACCATGCCGGGTTTCCGCCGCGCGGCACTGTCCGCCGCAGCCATGCTCGCGCTGGCTGCCTTCCCCGCCGCCGCGCAGAGAACGCTGACGATCGGCGCCTCCACCGCGCCCACGGGGATGGACCCGCACTACCACTCCTCCAACATGAACAATGCCCAGCTGCGCCAGGTGTTCAACCTGCTGATCGACCTCGACCCGCAGGGCCGCTTCGTGCCCGGCCTCGCGGAATCCTGGCGCGCAGTGGATGACCGCATCTGGGAATTCCGCCTGCGCGAGGGCGTGCTGTTCCACGACGGCACGCCCTTCACCGCCGAGGATGTCGCCTTCTCCTACGCCCGCGTGCCCACGGTGCCGAACAGCCCGGGCCCGTTCACGCCCGCGGTGCGGCTGATTGAGCGCGTCGAGATCGTGGACCCGCGCACCGTGCGCTTCCACACGCGCGACCCGCACCCGTTCTTCGAACACGATGCCGCGGCGGTGTTCATCCTCTCGCGCAGCATCCATGCCAACGCGACGCTGGCGGACTTCAATGCCGGGCGCGCGATGATCGGCACCGGCGCCTACCGCCATGTTTCCTACGCCATCGGCGATCGGCAGGAGGTGGTGCGCAACCCCGGCTTCTGGGGGCCGGCACCGGCCTGGGACCGCGTGGTGACGCGGGTGATCTCCAATGCCGGATCGCGCACCGCCGCGCTGCTCTCGGGCGACGTGGACCTGATCGATTCCGTGCCCTCGCAGGATGTCGCGCGGCTGGAACGCGAGCCGCGCATAGGTGTGTTCGGCGTGGAGGCCAACACCACCGCCTACCTGTTCCCCGATGCGGTGCGCGAGACCACGCCGCATGTCACGGACAAGCAGGGCCGCCCGCTGGACCGCAACCCGCTCGCCGACCAGCGTGTGCGCACGGCACTCTCGATGGGCATCAACCGCCAGGCGATCGTGGAGCGGCTGCTCTCCGGCCAGGGCGCGCCGGCCGACCAGTTCGCCGCACCGCGCCTGCAGGGCCGCGCGCAGGGCCTGCCGCCCCTGCCCTTCGACCAGGCGCAGGCACGCGCGCTGCTGGCCGAGGCCGGCTATCCGGACGGCTTCCGCATCACCATCCATGGCCCCAATGGCTGGTTCGCCGGCGATGCCGATGTGATGCAGGCCATCGCCCAGGGCTGGACGCGCATCGGCGTGGAGACGCGCGTGGAGGTGCTGCCGCCGGCCAACCTGTTCTCCCGCGCCACGGCGCGTGAGTTCTCGGTGTTCATGACGACCTTCACCGCGAACTACGGCGCCAACATGCTGCGCCAGGTGGTGATGACGCGGAACCCGGAAGCCGGCACCGGCCCCTTCAACCGCCAGCGCTGGTCCAGCCCGCGCATGGACGCGATGGTGGCCGAGGCCATGCGCACCATGGACAGCGAACGCCGCGACGCCATCACCGGCGATGCGCTGCGCCTGGCGACGGAGGAGCTGGGCGTGTTTCCCATCTTCTTCCTGCGCCTGACCTGGGCCACCCAGAAGGACCGCGTGCGCTACGAGCCCGATCCGCGCTGGTACACCAATGCGCTGTTGGCGAGCCCGATGAACTGACGGCGCGCGGGCTGGCCAAGGCGACGGGCTGGGCTACCATTCCCCACCCGCCGCGAAGGACGCGCCCGCCCATGCCCGACACCGAAGCCCGACACCGCATCGACGCCGCCATCGAGGCGGGCTTCGACAACCAGGTCGCCTTCCTCGCCGACCTCGTGAAGTTCCCTTCCCTGCGCGGGCACGAAGCGCCGCTGCAGGATTGGTTCGCGCGGCAGATGGCGGCACGCGGCTATGCGGTGGACCGCTTCTCCATCGCCGACGTGCCGGCGCACCCGAAGATGGCGCCGATGGTCGGCGTCGATCCCGCCGGCAGCATGCAGGTGGTTGCCGCGCACCGGCCCTCGAACCCCACCGGCCGGTCGCTGATTCTGCAGGGGCATATCGACGTGGTGCCGGAAGGCCCGCACGAGATGTGGACGCATCCGCCCTACAGCGCGACGATCCGCGACGGCTGGATGTACGGCCGCGGTGCGCATGACATGAAATCGGGCGTGGCTTGCATGGTGTTCGCGATGGACGCGATCCGCGCCGCCGGCTTCGAACCCGCCGCCGATGTCTATGTGCAGACGGTGACGGAGGAGGAGAGCACCGGCAATGGCGCGCTCGCCGCCCTGCTGCGCGGCTACCGGGCCGAGGCGGCGCTGGTTCCCGAACCCACGGGCCACGCCATCACGCGCACCCAGACCGGCACCATCTGGTTTCGCCTGCGCGTGCGCGGCGTGCCGGTGCATGTGGCGGTGGCGCAGGACGGCACCAACGCGATCATGTCGGCCTATGCGCTGATCAACGCGCTGTATGCGCATACCAAAACGCTGAACGCGGCCGCGCGAGACAACCCGTGGTACGCGGACATCCGCGACCCCATCAAGTTCAACCCCGGCATCATCCATGGCGGCGACTGGGCGAGTTCCACGCCCGCCTGGTGCGAGGTGGATTGCCGGATCGGCCTGGTGCCGGGCACCACGCCGGAACAGGCGATGGCCGGCATCGAGGCCTGCGTGAAGGCCGCGGCGACCGGCGACGCCTTCATGGCGAACAACCCGCCGGAGATCATCTGGACCGGCTTCCAGACCGACCCCTATGTGCTGGAACCGGGCAGCGAGGCGGAGGCCACGCTCGCCGCCGCGCATGCCTCGGTGCATGGCGGCGCGATGCCTGAGCGGCGCACCACGGCGGTGAATGATGCGCGCTACTACGGGCTGTATTTCGGCACGCCCGGCCTGTGCTACGGCCCGAAGGGCGAGGTGGCGCACGGCTTCGACGAACGCACCTCGATCGCCGACCTGCGAACCTGCACCATGACCATCGCAGCCTTCATCGCGCAGTGGTGCGGGTTGCGCCCGCGCGCGTGAGCCCCGCCCCCGATGCGCCGACGCCCCAGGTGGCCGTGCCAGCCGGCAGGGCAGGAGGCACCGCCTTGCTCCCATGCGCCGTGCCCACCGTGACGATCGAGGGATTAAGCCATGCATGACGTCATCATCGTGGGCGGCGGCTCGGCCGGCTCGGTGCTCGCGAACCGGCTCTCCGCGCGCAGCGGCAACCAGCGTGCTGCTGCTCGAAGCCGGGGTGGACACGCCGCCGGGCCACGAGCCCGCGACCATCCTCGATACCTATCCGGGCCAGGCCTATTTCGATCCGCGCTTCCACTGGACGGAGCTGAAGGTCCGCACGCAGGTCGTCTCCCACAACAACCCCGGGGCCGACCGCCCGCCGCTGCGCAAGTACGAACAGGCGCGCGTGCTGGGCGGCGGCTCCTCGATCAACGGCCAGATGGCCAATCGCGGCGCGCCGACCGACTACGACGAGTGGGAGGCGCGCGGCGCGGCCGGCTGGAACTGGGATGCGGTGCTGCCGTATTTCCGCAAGGTCGAGCGCGACATCGACATCGACGATGAGTGGCACGGTCGCGAGGGCCGCATCCCGGTGCGGCGCATCCCGCGCGAGCATTGGTCACGCCACGCGCTCGCCGCCGCCGAGGCGTTCCGCCAGGCCGGGTTCAAACCCCTGCCGGACCAGAACGGCGCGTTCGAGGATGGCTATTTCCCGTTGACCGTGGCGCTGGGCGACGATGCGCGCGTCTCGGCGGCGATGGGCTACCTCGATGCGCAGACCCGCGCGCGGGAGAACCTCACCATCTCGACCGAGACGCAGGTGATGGCGCTGCTGTTCGAAGGCACGCGCTGCATCGGCGTGCGCGCGCTGGTGCGCGGGCAGGAGCAGATGTTCCGTGCCCGCGAGGTGATCCTTTCCACCGGTGCGATCCACAGCCCGACGCATCTTCTGCGCGCGGGCATCGGGCCGGTCGCGCACCTGAACGAGATGGGCATTCCCGTCCTGGCCGATGTCCCGGGCGTCGGGCAGGGGCTGATGGATCACCCGGCGATCTCGCTCTCCTCCTTTATCCGGCCGCAGGCGCGCATCACCACCACCGCCACGCGCCGGCACATGCTGGTCGGTCTGCGCTTCTCCTCGGGCCTCGAAGGCACGCCGGCGGGCGACATGTTCATGTCGGTGGCGAGCAAATCCGCTTGGCATGCGGTGGGCGAGCAGGTGGCCTCGATGCTGACCTGGGTGAACAAGACCTATTCCGAACGCGGCCAGGTGCGCCTCGCCTCGCGCGATTGGCAGGCGCACCCCGAGGTCGAGTTCAACCTGCTGTCGGACCGGCGCGACCTCGACCGGCTGATGTCAGGCTTCCGCCTGGCCGCCGCGCTGCAGATGAGCGAGCCGCTGGCCGGCGTCACCGCCGACCCCTTCCCTGCCTCCTACAGCGACCGGGTGCGGCGGATCGGCGTGGTGAACACGAAAAACCGCATCCTGACCGGCATCATCGCCAAGTTCCTCGATGGGCCGGCGGCGCTGCGCCGCGCCTTCATCGATCGTTTCGTGGTCGAGGGCTTTCGCTTCCAGGAGGTGCTGACCGACGACGACGCGCTGGAAGCCTTCATCCGCAAGGCGGCGATCGGTGTCTGGCACGCCTCCTGTTCCTGCCGCATGGGCGCGGCGGACGACCCGATGGCGGTAGTGGACACGGCCGGGCGCGTGCGCGGCGTGGAGGGGCTGCGGGTGGTCGATGCATCGGTCTTTCCGGTGGTGCCCTGCGCCAACACGAACTTCCCGACCCTGATGACCGCGGAGAAGATCTCGGACGCCATCCTTGCCGAGAGGCCCTGAAAGACATCGCGCCCGATCGGCCAAGGAAGGTCTTGGCGCCGGGCCATCGCGGCGGGCATGCTTGCATCCAGCCCGGCTTCGACCGGGCGGCTTCAGGGAAAGATGGGAGAATCATGATGACAAGACTTGGCACCCGCTTGGCCGGGCTTGCCGCTGCCGCTGTGCTTGCCTGGACCGGCCAGGTGCAGGCGCAATCTACCGCCGATACCGTTGCGGCCATCCGTGCCCGCGGGCAGTTGATCTGTGGCGTGTCGGTCAACGCCCCGGGCTTCGCATTGCCGGATAGCCGCGGCGAGTTCCGTGGCCTGGATGTCGATACCTGCCGCGCCGTGGCAGCCGCCATCCTGGGCGATGCGACCAAGGTGCGCTTCGTGCCGAACACCGCCGTGCAGCGCTTCCCGATGCTGCAGTCGGGCGAACTCGACATGCTGGCGCGCAATACGACCTGGACGCTGGGTCGCGAGGCGTCGCTCGGCCTCGCTTTCGCCGGCATCAACTTCTACGATGGTCAGGGCTTCATGGTACGCCGTGCTTCCGGCGTGACCTCGGCGCGTCAGCTTGATGGCGCGACGATCTGCGTGCAGCCGGGCACCACCACCGAGCTGAACCTGGCCGACTACTTCCGCGCCAACCGCATGCGCTTCACCCCGGTGGTGATCGAGCAGGCGGAGGAAATCCGCGCCGCCTTCGTGGCCGGACGTTGCGATGCCTATACCAACGATGCCTCCTCGCTCGCCTCCTTCCGGGCGACACGCACGACGGATGCGGACAGCTTCGTGCTGCTGCCCGAGATCATTTCCAAGGAACCGCTCGGCCCGGTGGTGCGCAAGGGCGACTGGAAGTTCTTCGACATCGTGCGCTGGGCGCTCTACGCGCAGATCGCGGCGGAGGAACTTGGCGTGACCAGCGCGAATGTCGAGGAAATGGCGCGGACCAGCACCAACCCCGACATCATGCGCCTGCTCGGGCGGTCGGGTGATCTCGGCCAGGCGCTGGGCGTGGATAACCAGTGGGCCGTGCGGATCATCCGGCAGGTCGGCAATTACGGCGAGATGTATGAGCGCAGCATCACGCCGATTGGTATTCCGCGCGGCGTGAACAACCTGTGGAACAATGGCGGCCTGCACTACGCGCCGCCGATCCGCTGACCTGACCGCGAAACGGCAGTCCGAAAGGACCGCATGAAAAAGGGGCGGCGGATCGAACCCGCCGCCCCACCTTCATGAACGGGCGCCGCCGAGGCGGCCCATTGTCAGCCGACCGTCAGGCGGCGCTCCACGACCTGCTGCTTCATCGACTTTTGCAGCTTCTCGAAGGCGCGGACCTCGATCTGGCGGACCCGTTCGCGGCTGATCCCATATTGCTGGGACAGTTCCTCGAGCGTCGTGGCCTCTTCCTTGAGGCGGCGCTCGATCAGGATGTGGCGCTCGCGCTCATTCAGGGTCTTGAGCGCGCCGTTGAGCAGGTCGCGGCGGTTGGACATGTCCTCCCGCTCGGCGAGTTCGCTCTCCTGGCTTTCGCCGTCATCCACCAGCCAATCCTGCCACTCGCCCTCGCTATCCGCGCGGACAGGCGCGTTCAGGCTGTGGTCGGGGCTGGCCAGGCGGCGATTCATGACTGACCACGTCCTGCTCCGGCACCGCCAGGGCATGGGCGATCTTCGCCACCTGCTCGTCCTTGAGGTCGCCTTCCTCGAGCGCGGACATCTGGGCCTTCAGGCGTCGCAGGTTGAAGAACAGTTTCTTCTGCGCGGCCGTCGTGCCCATCTTCACCAGCGACCAGGAATGCAGGATGTATTCCTGGATCGCGGCGCGGATCCACCACATGGCGTAGGTGGCCAGCCGAAAGCCGCGCTCCGGGTCGAAGCGCTTGACCGCCTGCATCATGCCGACATTGCCTTCGGAGATCAGTTCCCCGACCGGCAGGCCATAGCCGCGGTAGCCCATGGCGATCTTGGCCACGAGACGCAGGTGGGACGTCACCAGCTTGTGCGCGGCGGGCTCGTCGCCCTTGTCCTTCCAACGCCGCGCGAGGGAGAGTTCCTCCTCCGGCGCCAGCATCGGGAACTTGCGGATATCCTGCAGATAGCGGGAGAGGTTGCCCTCGGTCGCCATCGGGATCGCCATACTGGAAGCCATGGATCATCTGCCTCCTGAGCCGAGCGGACCACCCCATCATGGCGGGGCCCGCGACCGACCGAAACTTGGTTGCGCCGCCTTCCTCAGGGCCCTTGCCCGGGCAGCCTTCCCTCATCACCTATGAGGTCTGGCCGGATGGAGCGCTTTGGTGGCGCCCTTCGGAATCCGACTGCGCTTTTGTAGCGCCGCGGCTTGATCCGCGCAAGAAAAACCGAGCGTAATAGTCGGGTTACTGACTGTTACCGTCCAGCAACGCAATCAGAGTGGCGAGGTCCGCCGGCAAAGGGCTTTCGAACGCCAGATCGCGGCCATTGACGGGGTGGCGAAAGCCCAAGGTCGCCGCATGAAGCGACTGCCGGGGAAACGCCAGCAGAGCGTTGCGCGGCGCCTCCGGCAGCAGCCGCGCAACCGCCGGCGTCCGACGCGTATACACCGGGTCGCCCACCAGCGGGTGCCCGATATGGGCCATGTGCACGCGGATCTGATGCGTGCGGCCCGTGGCGAGGCGGCATTCCACCAGCGACACTGCCGCACCCCAGGCACGTTTGACCGCATAGCGCGTGATGGCAGCCTTGCCGCCGCGTTCGACCACCGCCATTCGTTTTCGATCGGCCGGGTGGCGGCCTATCGGCGCCTCGATTTCCCCCATGGTCGGTGCCGGCAGGCCCCAGGCGAGTGCGAGATACGCACGCTCGAGATCGCGCGCTGCAAAGGCTGCGGACAGCACCCGGTGCGCCTGCTCGGACTTGGCAGCGACCATCACGCCGGAGGTATCCTTGTCCAACCGGTGTACAATACCCGGCCTCTTTTCGCCCCCGATGCCGGGCAGGTCGCCATCGGCATGGGCGAGTAGGGCATTCACCAGTGTTCCGTCGAGGTTGCCGGGTGCCGGGTGCACGACAAGCCCCGCCGGCTTGTCGATCACGATGAGATCGCGGTCCTCGAACAGGATGGTGAGCGGGATGTCCTGCGGCTGCGGCGCCGCCTCGACCGGTGGCGGAATGTTCAACGCATAAAGCACCCCCACGCGGACCGGTTCGGAGGGGTTGTCCAGCACCGAGCCGTTGCGCGTCGCATGTCCGCCTTCGATCAGAGCCTTGACGCGGGAGCGCGATAGCGAACCTATCGCATCAGTAAGGAAGCGGTCGACGCGCATGCCGACAGCGCCGGGTGGCGCAGGGCCTCGGCGTGTTCGGCGACGGGTGGCGGGGGATTTGGTGTGGCGGCGCTCAAGGCTCTGGTGATCGTGATGGGTGTGTTGATCGTTGCGGGCACCGTGACGCTCGCCGTGCTGCTCGTCCAGCGGATGGGTGCTGCACCTGGTGATGCGCGGGTGTTCGTGACGCTTGGTGAGCTAGAAGGTAGCACGAATCGGCGGCATCGCGGCGACCGATCGCGCGCTTGCCGTGTGGGTGGTACGGCCCGACGGAGAGAGCGTTTTTCTGTTCGATCCCGCAAGCGGCCGGCGCACGGGAGAGATACGTCTGCGCGACTGAGGTGAAGCGTGACGCACCACAAGACCAAGCTTGCCGACGAAGCCCTGCGCGGCGTGCGGGCGCCCCTTCGTGTGGCGCAAGAAATGGGCACTCGTCTGGGATGAAGTGCGCTTCTGTTCCAATGCCTGCCGCGAAGGGCGGCGGGATGCGGCCCGGCTTCGCTTGGCATCGACGAAGAAGGACGCTTGATCCCTGCGAGGTAGAGGGCTAGAAGCGCGCCTCTGGTGTTGGTCCCCTTCGTCTAGAGGCCTAGGACACCGCCCTCTCACGGCGGTAACAGGGGTTCGAATCCCCTAGGGGACGCCAGTAAAATAGCAAGCCAATAACGCTTGCGCCGTCCGCTTACCGTTATTTTCAATGTAGTAAGAAAAAACGGCGCATAGGTTTCAGCAATTAAAATCGCAGTCTCCGACAGGTTGGTAGCGGTCGATTGGCTGCAACTCTGGGCCGTTCGCCTTCAAACGGATATTGGCCGGGACCGTTCTGCCGCCCGTGCCAAGCTTGCGCGCACCTGAAGCACGGTAATCGAACGCTCTCACGCACCAATCGGCCCGAACGCGGTCACCCCGCCCCTTCCCGTTCAGTCGCCTCGAAAGCCTGTCGCCACCACATAAAGCTCCGCGCTGTCCTTGCGGCTCGCAGGTGGCTTCATGTGCCGAACCGTGACGAAGTCGCGCTTAAGGGCCGTGAGCATTTCTTTCTCGGTTCCGCCCTGCAGCACCTTCGCCACAAAGACTCCGCCCGGCGCCAGCACCTTGCGGGCAAACTCCAAAGCGAGTTCAGCCAGCGCCATGATGCGGATGTGATCGGTCGCCTGGTGACCCGTCGTATTCGGAGCCATGTCCGAAAGTACAATATCGGCTCGACCGCCGAGTGCCGCGCGCGTCCGGTCCTCCGCCTCTTGGTCCTGGAAGTCGCCCTGAAGCACGGTCGCGCCAGCGACCCGGTCCATATCCAGGACATCAAGCGCCACGACCAGGCCATTGGCCCCCACTGCCTGCACGGCTACCTGTGTCCAGCCGCCAGGTGCAGCGCCAAGATCGACAACCCGCAACCCCGGGCGCAGCAATTTCAACCGCTGATCCATCTCGATCAGCTTGAACGCCGCACGCGAACGCAGGCCGCGGTCCTTTGCCGCCTTCACATAAGGATCATTCAACTGGCGCGTCAGCCAGCGCTAACTCGCTGTGCTGCGGCCCATTGCGGTGCGCAGGCGAGTTGCCATGCCACGCCCCGAGGTGGACGGTTGCTTCGCCATACTGCCCCCTTCAGCGCACCAGGTCGCTGCGACGTCGGCCAAGCGAGCGCTCGGTGCGCATCATGCGGGTCAGCATCCCTTCGCGCAGGCCACGATCGGCCACCGTCAGCCGTGGCGTCGGCCAGACGCGGCGGATGGCAGCATACACCGCGCACCCGGGCAGCACGAACTCCACCCGTTCCGGGCCTACGCAAGGATGCTGCGCAAGCCCCTCCCGCCCAAGGGCAAAAAGGTCGCCGAGGGCGAGGTCCGCCGCCTCGCAGTCGAGCGTCTTGCCATCCACCAGCGGTCGCCGGTAGCGCGGCAATGCCATGACGACGCCCGCGAGAGTGGTGACTGTCCCGGACGTTCCCATGAGGCGCACGCCGCCGGCACGGATCTCCTGGCCGATGCAATGGACGCGGTCGAAGCCCGCGAGGTAGGCCGCCACCTCGTCCACCACCTCGAAGAACCCGCTCTCCGTGAAGCAGGACAAGCCGGCACGCTCAGCCAGCGTCACGACGCCAAGCGGCAGCGAGAGGTAGCCTATGAGCTCAGGTGGCGCGCCGGCGTCGCCGCCCGACGGCACCCGGATCCAGGCGATCTCGGTGCTGCCGCCGCCGATGTCGAAAAGCAGCGCACGCCGATCCTCGGTCTCGAGCAACGGGGCGCAGGATTCCATGGCGAGTTCCGCCTCCTCCCGCGCCGAAATCACGCGCAACCGCAATCCTGTCTCGGCCGCCACGCGAGCCAGAAACGCCGGACCGTTGGCTGCACGACGGCACGCCTCGGTCGCCACGGCCTCAATGCGGCGGACAGGCCGGCGCGCAAGCTTTTCGGCACAGGCGCGCAGGGCAGAGGCGGCGCGGTCCATTGCCCCGTCCGCCAAGCGGCCGCTCGTAGCAAGCCCCTCGCCGAGGCGAACAATGCGACTGAAGGAATCGATGACGCGAAACCCGGTCGAAGTAGGTGCGGCAACCAGCAGGCGGCAATTGTTCGTCCCGAGGTCAAGAGCCGCGAATGAGTTCGCACCCTGGTCGCCACGCGCAGAAAAGGACGACCCCATGACGGGTGCCGGCGCGGGAACGAAAGGGGTTGCAGCGTCAGTCATCTCAGGATCCGGACAGTCGGCGGTAGCCGTTGGTCGCTGTTGAATGATCTGGAGATGTGGGGTTTCGGGCAAGGTCTTTCCATGCACGAACCGCTGGCCCATGTTGATCATGCTGGCGGTGGGTGCTACATCGCCCGCCCCTGGCAAAGGCCGGGGCCGCTTGGGGGATAGTTTAGCGGTAGAACTCCCGGCTCTGACCCGGGCAGCCTTGGTTCGAATCCAGGTCCCCCAGCCACCCCCGCTTACATGGAGCGCCAGGTATGTCTGGCGCTCGCCACCATTGCCTCGACGGGTTCAGGGCGCTGGGCACGACATCCCACTATTTCGTAGCCACGCGCTGCGACGGCGGAACACCCGGTCTCCATGGATCGGAGCGGGTCGGTACGCGTATGCCCGACGCATCCCGACGCCCCGGATAAATTCGGTATGGGTAAGGTAGAACATATTTCCGTCCAACCTCCGGCGCGCCTCACGGACGAGCCCTACGACCTGGTGCGCCGGGACTGCGTTCGGACGGAATGTCACCATCAGCGACCGAGCATCCGGCCGCACATTGGCGCTGCTGTCCTGGGGCGCACCCAGCCCAGCCAAAGAACAGCAGCGCGGGAACCCGCGTACCCGCAGCCCTCACGCCGGCCGGAAAGTGATCGGCTTCGCGCCGTCCCACAGCACCGAGCGCCCGATCGCCGCGAGACGGTCCAGCCCCTCCCTGATCGTGAGCACGTGGTTCCCCGCTAGCGGCCCCGCCTTGGAGGCAAACGACGTGGGCCCGTAGGCGAGCAGGATTTCCGTCTCGCTGACCCCACCCGGATAGACGATCACATGGCCCGGCGCGGGGTGCGACGTCGCATTCTCGAACGACAGGCCGAGGTCGAAGTCACCCATCGGGATCCAGCACGCTTCGCCCGACCAGCGCACATGGATGATGCGGTTGCTGTAGGGGATGAAGTCGCGGAAGCGCGCCACAGTCCGGGGCGCGTCCTTGGTTTCGTAGAAGGCGTCGAAGATCTCGCCGCCGATGTCGATGATCACGTCTGCCACTGGTCACGCTCCGGATTGTACTGCGTGTCGGTGTAGCGGCCGGCCGTGTTTCGGCAAGATGATTTGCACGCGCGCGTCCATTTTCGCGCGCGTGGCCCGGGAGGGGCGACACCCCTCCCGGCGGCCTTTACGAGTTCGGGCCGCGCTCCATCGAGATAGGGCTGCCAGCGCCTCAGCCCCGCTTGCCGGCAGCACCGTGGGGTTGACGCAGGACATCGGCCACTTGCCCGGCAGCATCAGCGCCAGTTCCTGCCCCACGCGGCGCTTGCGCGCCGGATCGAAGCGCGCGGACGCCGAGGCGTTGTGCGGCGAGAGGATGACGTTGCTGCATCGCGTGCAGCGGATTGTCCGGGCTTGGTCGGCTCCACCTCGAACACGTCGAGACCGGCGCCGGCGATCCAGCCTCTCCTGCAGCGCCTTGATCAGCGCCGCCTCGTTCACCGTCGGGCCGCGGCCGGTGTTGATGAAGATCGCCGTCTTCTTCATCTGGCGGAAATGCTTCTCCTTCAGGAAGCCGCGGCTCTCGGGCGTGTCGGGCAGATGCATCGAGACGAAGTCGGAGCTGGACAGCACCTCGGACAGGCTCGCCGGCTCGACGCCGAGCGCCGACGATCGTCGAGCTCCTCGACGATACGGGTCGAAGGCCATCATCTGCAGGCCGAAGGCCGTGGCGCGCCGGGCCGTGGCGCGCGCCACGCGGCCGAAGGCGATGAAGCCGAGCGTCTGGCCCATCAGGCGCGGCACCGTCAGCAGTTGCGGCCGGCCCTCGGCCCAGCGGCCTTCGCGCACCATGCGGTCCTGTTCGATGCGCGCGGCGATGCGTCGCCAGCAGCAGCATCATCGCGTGGTCGGCCACCTCCTCGATGAAGGTGTCCGGGCAGTTGGTGACCGGGATGCCCTTCGCGGTGGCGGCGGCCACGTCGACATAGTCCACGCCGACGGTGCCGAGCGCGATGTGGCGGCACTTCACCAGCGCGTCGATCATCGCGCGCGTTGAACTTCATGCCCTTGGCGTAGACGGCGTCGGCGTTCGGTGGCGGCCGCGATGAAGCCTTCCTCGGTCGCCGGGCATTCGACGATCTCGGCGTCGAGGCCCTCGAGCGCCTCCATCTCGTAGGCGTAGCCGCCGCCGGCGGTGGTGAAGGACGCGCCGGCCGGCGTCAGGATGGTGAAGGTCGCCAAGGTGAGTTCTCCTGTCGGATGCTGGGCCTCATTCCTTCACCGCGCCGGTGAGCGAGGAGACGTAGTAGTCGACGAAGAAGGAATAGAAGATCGCGACCGGCAGCGAGCCGAGCAGCGAGCCCGCCATCAGCGCGCCCCACTGATAGACGTCGCCGGTGACGAGCTCGGTCAGGATGGCGACCGGCACGGTCTTGTTCTCGCTGCTCTGGATGAAGGCGAGCGCGTAGATGAACTCGTTCCAGGACAGCGTGAACGAGAAGATGCCGGCGCTGATCAGGCCGGGCACCGCCAGCGGCAGCGTGATCTGGCGCAGGATCTGCAGGCGCGTGGCGCCGTCGATCAGCGCGCATTCCTCGAGCTCGTAGGGGATCGACTTGAAGTAGCCGATCAGCAGCCAGGTGCAGAACGGAATGAGGAAGGTCGGATAGACCAGGATCAGCGCCAGCGGGCTGTCGAACAGGCCGAGCTGCACGACCATGGTCGCCAGCGGGATGAACAGGATCGACGGCGGCACCAGGTAGGCGAGGTAGATCGCCGAGGCCGACATACTGGCTGCCCTGGAAGCGCAGCCGCTGGATCGCATAGGCGGCGAGCGTGCTGGCGAACAGCGACAGGAAGGTCGCGCCGATCGCGACCATCATCGTCGTCCAGCAGCCAGCGACGGATAGGCGGTCTCGAACAGCAGCTTGTAGATGTGGTCGAGCGTCGGCGAGCTGATCCAGAACGGATTGTGCTCCTGTGAAGTTGTACAGCTCCGCATCCGGTTTGAAGGCCGTGATCGTCATCCAGTAGAACGGGAACAGCAGGATGATGACGAAGCAGGCGAGCGGCAGATACAGCACCACGAAGCGGCGCATGCCGCTGTCCCAGGCCATCGTCTCCGGCGGTGCGGTGCTGCTGACGTCGGCGTTGCTCGCGGCGAGCGCGACGGCGTCAGTCATTGGCTCTCTCCCTGCTGCCACTTGCGCCGCGCGAGCGCGAAGTAGCTGAACAGCGTCGCGAAGACGAGGAACGGGATCATCGACACGGCGATCGCCGCGCCCTCGCCGAGCTGGCCGCCGGGAATGCCGCGCTGGAAGGCGAGCGTCGCCAGCAGATGCGTCGAATTCACCGGCCCGCCGCGCGTGATGGCGTAGACGAGCTGGAAGTCGGTGAAGGTGAAGATGATCGAGAAGGTCATCACGATCGCGAGGATCGGCAGCAGCATCGGGAAGGTGATGAAGCGGAAGCGCTGCCAGGCCGTGGCGCCGTCGAGCATCGCGGCCTCGTAGAGCGAGGGCGAGATGGTCTGCAGTCCGGCCAGCAGCGAGATCGCGACGAAGGGAATGCCGCGCCAGATGTTGGCGGCGATCAGCGACCAGCGCGCGGGCCAGGCGGTGTTGATGAAGTCGATGTTGGTCGTCGCGCAGGCCGCAGTCTCGATCAGCAGCTAGGAGATGATCGAGAACTGCGGATCGTAGATCCACCAGAAGGCGATGCGCCGACAGCACCGTCGGCACGATCCACGGCAGCAGGATGATCGCGCGCAGCAGGCTCTTGAACGGCAGGTGGTTGTTGAGCAGCAGCGCCAGCCACAAGCCCGAGCGCGAATTTCCCGATCGTGGCGACTGCCGTGTAGAAGACGCTGAAGAAGACCGCGTTCCAGAAGATCGGGTCGGTCGAACAGGTACTGGAAGTTCTCGAGCCCGACCCAGACGCCGCGCCGGCCGATCGTGGTGTCGGTGAAGGCGAGCCAGATGCCGAGGCCGAGCGGATAGGTCAGGAAGACCGTCAGCAGCCCGACCGCCGGCAGCAGGCAGATGACGATCAGGAACGGCTTGTAGTCGAACAGACGCGCGAGCCAAGTGCGGCTCGGCGCGGCGATGGACCCAGGTCGCGGCGATCGAGGTGTCGGTCATGCGCGGCAATCCTGCCGGCGTGGCGGCGGCGCCCGTGAGGGGCGCTGCCGGTTCACGTATCAGCTCGGCGGAAGAAGCGCTTCGCGCGGCGCTCGGCTTCGCGGCCGCGGCCTGCGGGCGTCGCCTGGCCCGAGGCGACCGAGGCGCACATCTGCACCATGACGTAGTCGGCGTTGGCCGCGGCCGAGGCCTGCGCTGATCGGACCCTTGTAGCCGATCCAGAAGTTGCTGCGCATCGTGTCCTTGAAGATGCGCACCTTCGGGTCGCCCTCCCAGACCGCGCTCGTCGAATACGCTCTCGAGCGGCTGCGACCAGTAGCCGACGTTGGCCTGCAGCCACGGATCGTACTGCTCCTTCTCCATCAGGAACTGCAGCAGCGCCTTCGCCGCATTCGGGAACTTGCTGTGCTTGAACACCATGGCGTTGAGCGTGAGGCCCGCCATCGGCGAGACGTCGAGCTTGCCCTTCGGCAGCAGCGTGTGCTGCGTGTCCTCGGCGATCGCCGCCAGTCGCCGGGTTGTTCTTCAGCGAGAAGTACAGCGACACGCCGTTCGCGGTCAGCCAGCACTTCGCTCGCCGAATAGGCGCGGTTGTTGCTGATGTCGCCCCAGGCGATCGTGCCCGGGCACGAAGGTCTGGTACAGCTCCTTCAGGTACGTTCAGCGCCTCGATCGTCTCCTTGCTGTTGATCGCGACCTTGCCGTCCTCATCGACCAGGTAGCCGCCATGCGACCAGACCAGCCAGTTGGCGAAGCCGTTGCCGTCGCCGACCGCATTGCCGAGCGCGAAGCCCGGCGGCTTGCCCGCGGCGTGCAGCTTCCGGCACAGGTCGAGATACTGCCGGCGTGGTCGTCCGGCGGCGCGTCGAAGCCGACCGCGTTGACCGCCGACTTGCGCCACACCAGCGGGCCGCCGGACGCGCCGAAGGGCAGGCCGATCCAGTTGTTGGTGCCGTGCTTCTTGCCGTAGCGTCTCAGCCAGCGGCAGCCAGCCGCCGATACTTGCGTGCCGAGATACTCCGCGACATCGCGTCTGGTCGACGAGCTTGTCGATATAGATGTGCGGCGCCTCGTTGAAGCCGATGATGATGTCGGGGCCGGCGCCGGTGTTGGCGGTCACCGCGGTCTGCTGCGTGATGTCCTCCCAGCCGACGAAGTCGACGCTGCACCTCGACGCCGGTCTGCTGCGTGAAGCGCGCGCAGTTGGCGCGGAACACCTCCTCGTCCGGCTGCACGAAGCGGACCGGGCGCAGCATGCGCAGCGTCGCGCCCTTCTCGAGCGGCAGGTTCGGCGGCGTCGCGCGTGCGCGGTCTGGATGCGCGACTGCGCGAAAGCCATGCCGCCGGCGCCGAGCGCCGCGCGCCCGCGCCGAGCTGCGAGGATGCTGCGCCGGGTGATGATGTTGGCCATGTCTCTTCCTCCCTAGTCGTTGAGTTCGTTCGTTCTGATTGGTCGGAGCTCAGATGCGCTGGCCCGTTGCCTTGTCGAACAGGTGTACGAGGCGATGTGTCGGGGCTGATGGGCAGAATGTCGCCGGGCCGCGCGGTGATCGCGTTCGCGGAAGGCGCCGACGACGCTGGCATCGCCGACACGCAACACGACCTGCGTCTCCGAACCGGTCGGCTCGACGACCTGCAGCGTCGCCGGGATGCCGTCCGGATCGAGGCGCAGATGCTCGGGGCGGATGCCGTAGATCACCTCGCCCGCGCCGGTGGCGCCGCGCCGTTGGTCGGCAACGGCCAGCGCATGCCGTCGCCGACTGGAACGCGCCGTCCTGGATGCGCCCGTCCAGCAGGTTCATCGCCGGCGAGCCGATGAAGCCGGCGACGAACAGGTTGGCGGGCCGGTCATAGAGATCGAGCGGCGCGCCGACCTGCTCGATGCGGCCGTCGTTCATCACGACGATCCGGTCGGCCATGGTCATCGCCTCGATCTGGTCGTGCGTGACGTAGACGGTCGTGACCTTGCAGGCGCTGGTGCAGCTCCTTGATCTCGGAGCGCATCTGCACGCGCAGCTTGGCGTCGAGGTTGGACAGCGGCTCGTCGAACAGGAACACCTGCGGGTCGCGCACGATCGCGCGGCCCATGGCGACGCGCTGGCGCTGGCCGCCCGAGAGCTGGCGCGGGAAGCGGTGCAGCAGCTGCTCGAGGCCGAGGATCTTCGCCGCCTTCTGCACCTCCTCCTCCATCACCTCGCGCGGCGCGCCGGCCAGCTTCAGGGAGAAGGCCATGTTCTCGGAACACCGTCATGTGCGGGTAGAGCGCGTAGTTCTGGAACACCATCGCGATGTCGCGGTCCTTCGGCGGCACGTCGTTGACCACCCGCCCGCCGATCGCGATCTCGCCGCCGGTGATGTTCTCCAGTCCCGCGAGCATGCGCAGCAGCGTCGACTTGCCGCAGCCCGACGGGCCGACGAGAACGACGAACTCGCCATCGTCGATGTCGACGCTCACGCCATGCAGCACCTTCGTGCTGCCGAACGTCTTCCGCACCTCGCGGATATCGACCGTCGCCATTCAGCCTCCCCTCGTGCCGGGCGGGTGCGTCCCGCCGCTTGGCGCTCTCCCGGACTAAAGGCGGGAGACGGCGGTTTCCTTGGACGTGATGAACTCGAGCAGTGCCGGCGTGCCCTTCTTGGTCTGCTCGATGCCGCGCTTGATCGCCGGGATGATCTCGTCCGGCTTCGTCACCCGCTCGCCGTAGCCGCCGAAGGCGCGCGCCATGGCGGCGTAGTCGCCGGAGATGTCGGTCGAGCGGTACTTCTCGGTCGAGATCGGCATGACCTTCAGCTCGATCGCCATCGAGAAGTTGTTGAGCAGGATCGACAGGATCGGGATGCGCTCGCGCACCGCGGTCTCGAAGTCCATGCCGGTGAAGCCGATCGCCGCATCGCCCCAGACGTTGATGCAGAGCTTGTCCGGCTGCGGCGAGCTTGGCGCCCATCGCCAGGCCGAGGCCGTAGCCGAGCTGCGTGGTCTTGCCCCAGCCGATGTAGGACAGCGGCGTGCGGCCGACTTCCAGAACGGCGAGAGCTGGTCGCGCGGGCTGCCGGCGTCGTGGGTGATGATGGTGTTGTCGACGTCGACCGTGTGCTGCAGGTCCCACAGCACGCGGTAGGGAGTGAGCGGCGCGTCGTCGCTGGTCAGCTTCGGCATCCACTGCGGCCAGCCACTCCTGGCGCGATCGCGGCGATCTCCGGCGGCGACCGGCGCGGCGTCGCGCTCGCGCCTTCACGCGTCTTGCGAGCTCCGCCAGCAGCGCGTCCAGCGTCGAGGCCGGCGTCGCCGACCAGGCCGATGCTCGCAGGCGACGTCCTTGTTGAGGTGGGCCGGGTCGAGCGTCGCGTGGATGATCGTCTTGCCCGTCGGCATCTGCGACGCCGAAGTTGGTCTCGGTGAAGGAGCAGCCGATGCCGAAGATCACGTCGGCTTCGTCGAGGAACTGGCGCACCGGCTTGCGGGATCGCGAGGCCGCCCGAGCCGAGCGACAGCGGATGGTCCTCGGGGAAGGCGCTCTTGCCGTCGAGGCTCGTCGTCACCGGCGTGGCGAGCAGCTCGGCCAGCGCCTTCAGCTGCGGCCAGGCCTCGCGCCCAGTGCACGCCCTGGCCGGCGTAGATCACCGGGCGCTTCGCCGCCGCGAGCAGCGTCGGCCGCGTCGCGTCACATCCGCACGGGTCCGGCGCCGTAGCGTGTGGCGATGCACCGGCGTGTAGTCGAGCGGCTCCGGCACTTCCTCGTTCCACATGTCGGTCGGGATCTCGACCAGCACCGGCCCGCCGCGGCCGTTGCGCAGCTTGCGAGAAGGCGCGGCGCAGGATGTTGGGCACCTCGGCCGCCGACGTGATCGGCTCGGCCGACTTGGTGATGCCGCGCATCTGCACGGAGGAATTGAAGTTGGGGTCGATATGGGCGAGCCGCCGCGGATAGCCCATCGGCAGGACCAGCACCGGAATGCTCTCGCCGTAGCCCTGCGCGACGCCGCCATAGGCGTTCTCGGAGCCCGGCCCGTGCTGCATGCAGAAGACGCCGATCGTGCTGGCCGGAGGTGACGCGGCTGATGGCGTCGGCCATGTGCAGCCCGATGCGTTCCTGGCGCACGATGATCGGGCGGATGTCGACCTCCGCCGCGATACTCGATCAGGTGGTTGACCGGATAGCCGATGAGGATCTGGATGCCCTCACGCTTCATGATCTCGGCGATTGCCGCGCCAAGCTTCATCGTGCCGTTCCCTCATTGCCGGCACCATTGGCCTGGCTTGTGGCGCCTTTCGGCGCGACGTGAGCCTAGACACCGCGCCGCATGGACGGCAACCCCCTGCTTGCGCCCGGTGCCGTCGGCCAGGGTGCGAACCAACGCCGGCGACGCACCGGCACCCGCGCAGCCTGGTCGCCACGCCGCGCATCGAGGGTGCTGGCGTTGCCACCGCTTTCAGCTAGCCTTGCGCCAACCTCGTCGATGCGGGGGTGAGGAAACACGGAGGCGCCAGGAGATGCATCTGTCGGACCGCGTGACGGGCGGCTTCCTTGTCCTGCTCGGGGCGCTCGCCTTCTGGGGCGGGTCGCTGCTGCCCGCGGTCCCGGGACAGGATGTCGGGCCGGCGGCCTTTCCCATGGTGATCGGCGGCGGGCTGATGGCCTGCGGCGTGTTGATCGCGCTGGGCATCGGCCGCGGCTTCGAAGCGCCGGAGTCCGAGCAAAAGGAAACGCCGCCGGGGCTCGCCGCGCGGCTCGGCCGCGGGTCCTGGCTCGCTGCGTTCCTTCCGCCCGCGCTGCTCATCTTCTATGTGCTGGCCGCCGAGACACTCGGCTTCCTGCCCACCGCGGCGCTGATGGTGCTCGCAACCGCCCTGGCACTCGGCGCCTCCGCGCGGCTTGCCATCGGCATGGCGGTGGTCGCACCGTTCGCGGTTCACGCCGTGTTCTACAAGCTGCTGCGGGTGCCGCTGCCCGACGGCCTGGTGCCGACGCCGTGGTGACGCCATGAGCCCGATCCTCGAAGCCTTCGGCATGGTCGCGACCATGGAGGTCGCGATCGCCATCCTCGCCTCCGCCGTCTATGGCATGGTGATCGGCGCACTGCCGGGCCTCACCGCCACGATGGCGACGGCGCTGCTGGTGCCGGTCACGTTCTACCTTTCGCCGATCGCCGCGATCGCCACCATCATCACCTCCTCGGCGATGGCGATCTTCTCGGGCGACATCCCCGGCTGCCTGATGCGCATCCCCGGCACGCCGGCCTCGGCGGCCTATACCGACGAAGCCTATGCGCTGACCCGCAAGGGCGAGGCGGAAGTGGCGCTCGGCGCCGTCGCTGTGGTTCAGCGCCATCGGCGGGATCGTGGGCACCATCGCGCTGATGATCATGGCGCCCGCGCTGGCTGAGGTCGCGCTGTCCTTCTCGACCTACGAATACTTCTGGCTGTCGCTGCTGGGGCTGATGTGCGCGACGCTGGTGGCTCGCTCATCGCCGATCAAGGCGATCGCGGCGGCGCTGCTCGGCCTGCTGGTCACTTGTGTGGGCATCGAGAATCCGGGCGGGGTCCCGCGCTTCACCTTCGGCAGCGTCGATCTGCTGGGCGGCATCGAGGCGCTGCCGGCGCTGGTGGGCGTTTTCGCCGTCAGCGAGATCATGCGCGCGATGGTCAGCGCGCCCCCGCCACCCATTCCCAACCGGCGGCTCGGCTCGATCCTCGGCGGGCAATGGGCGCTGACCAAGCGCTACCAGAAGCAGATGTGGCGCGGCAACATCGTGGGCGTGCTGATCGGCGTGCTGCCTGGCGCGGGGGCGGACATGGCGGCCTGGGTCGCCTACGCGACCTCCAAGCGCTTCTCGAAGGAGCCGGAGAAGTTCGGCACCGGCCACCCCGAAGGCCTGGTGGAATCCGGCGCGGCGAACAATTCCGCGCTCGCCGGCGGCTGGGTGCCGGCCACGCTGTTCGGCATTCCGGGCGACACCATCACCGCAATTGCCATCGGCGTGCTCTACATGAAGGGGCTCAATCCCGGACCGACGCTGTTCACCGAAAAGGCGAGCAGCATGTATGCGCTCTACATCGTGTTCATCATCGCGAATGTGCTGATGATCCCGCTCGGCATCATCATGATCCGACTGTCACGCCACGTGCTGAAGGCGCCGCGCGCGGCGGCCATGCCGCTCATCCTGCTGCTGTGCGCGGTCGGCGCCTTCGCCATCGGCAACAATCCCTTCGCGGTGGTTCTGGTCGCGGCCTTCGGCGTGGTCGGCTACATGATGGAGCGCAACGGCTATCCGGTCGCAGCCCTGGTACTCGGCGTCGTGATGGGCACGATGGTCGAGCAGAATTTTGTCACCTCGCTCATCAAGTCCGACGGCGACGTGCTGCCCTTCTTCGAGCGGCCGGTCTCTTCGGGCCTGGCCGCCCTGACCCTCGCGGCGCTGCTCTGGCCGCTGATGGTCTGGGCGGTGCGCCGCTTGCGACACGCCGAACCGGCGCGATAGCGTCCGTCATCTGCCAAGGAGGAAACACAGCAATGACCCAGTTCACTCGCCGCGGCGCGCTTGCCGCTGGCGCCCTTGCGGGGCTCGCGCCCCTCGCCCGCCCCGCCTTCGGCCAGGCGCGATACCCTGCCCGCCCCGTCCAGGTGATCGTGCCCTGGGGCGCCGGCGGCGGCACCGATGCCACCGCGCGCATCGTCGCCACCCTTCTCGAGAAGGAAATGGGCCAGCCCTTCAATGTCGTGAACCGCACCGGCGGGTCCGGCGTGGTGGGCCATTCGGCCATCGCCCAGGGCGCGCCCGATGGCTACACGATCGGCATGATCACCGTCGAGATCTGCATGATGCACTGGCAGGGCCTGACGGAACTCAAGCCCACCTCCTACACCCCGCTCGCGCTGCTGAACGAAGACCCGCCTGGCGTGCAGGTGAATGCCATCCTCGCCCTACCAGGACATCAAGGCGCTGGCGGATGCCATCAAGGCGAGCCGGCCGGGGCAGTTCAAGGCGTCCGGCACCGGCCAGGGCGGCATCTGGCACCTCGCACTCGCGGGATGGCTCGGCGCCATGGGGCTGCGCGCGGACCATGTGCGCTGGGTGCCCTCCAACGGCGCCGCGCCGGCGATGCAGGACCTGGCCGCCGGCGGCGTCGACATCGTGACCTGCTCGGTGCCGGAGGCGCGCGCCATCATCGAGGCCGGGCGCGCGCGTTCCCTGGCGGTGATGGCGCCGCAGCGCAACCCGCAATTCCCCAACGTGCCGACGCTCAAGGAAGGCATCGGGGTGGATTATTCGGTCGGCGCCTGGCGCGGTATGGCGGCACCGCTCAACACGCCGCCGGCCATCGCCCAGGCGCTGACGGCAGCGCTGCAGAAGGTCTGGAACAGCGACGACTTCAAGCAGTTCATGTCAGCCCGCGGCTTCGGCGTGACCTGGGCGGATGCGGCCGGCTTCGCCGCGCACATGCAGCGTACCGACGCCAATCTGGGCTCGGCCATGCGCGCAGCCGGCCTGGTGCGCGGCTGACCTGAGCAACGCGGCGCCGGCATGCCCGGCGCCGCGCCCTCAGCGGCCCCGAAACACCGGCTTTCGCTTTTCCGCGAAGGCGCTCAACGCCGTGCACGTATCGTGTGTGCGGGCAAGACCCGCAGTCTGCGTCCGACCGAAACGATGATCCTCGTGCGGCGGCAAAACGCAGAATGCGGTCGCCTTATCAGCGCGAGGCAACCCGGTCACGGTGTGAAGGCCACGCCCTTCTGTGGCACCACCACGCGCGCGGTCGCGCCTTCCATCTCCTTCACGAAGCCGGAGGCATCGGGCAGCAGCAGCCCGAAGGTCGCGTAGTGGCACGGAATGGCGAGCCGCACGCTCGGCAGGAAGCGCTTCAGCGCCAGTGCCGCACCGCGCGGCCCCATGGTGAAGCGGTCCCCGCAGGGCACCATGGCGACGGCCGGGCGGTAGAATTCATCGATCAGCGCCATGTCGGAGAACAGGTCGGTATCGCCCATGTGGTAGACAACCGGCTCCCCCTTGTCCCTCGGCGAGACGACGATGCCGTTGGGCAGGCCCAGGCAGTGCGACACGCCGTTGTCGTCGAGCTCCGCCGAGGAATGCAGCGCATGCGTCAGCGACACGCTGAACTCGCCCTGGTCGGTGGTGCCGCCGGTGTTCATCGGGTCGATCGCCTCCACGCCCTGCCGCGCGAGATACATCGCCAGGTCGTAGTTGGTGACGAGCTTCGCGCCGGTGCGCTTGCAGATGGCGACGGTGTCGCCGATGTGGTCGCCATGGCCGTGGGTGAGCAGGACATGCGTCGCCCCCGCGCTGGCAGCCTCGGCATCGCCCCCGAAGGCGGGATTGCCGGTCAGGAACGGGTCGATCATCACGACCGAGGCGCCGAAATCGAGCCGGAAGGCGGAATGGCCGAACCAGGTGATCTTCATCTTGATGCTCCGTCGCTCAGGGGAAGGTCATGCGGATGGTGTCGGCGACCAGCGCGGGCTTGTCCTGCCCCTCGATCTCCATGGTCTGGCGCACCACGATGCGATGCGTGCCTCCCGCGCCGTCCTCGACCTTCACCAGCGCCTGGCGCAGCCGCACCCGCGCACCCGCCGGCACCGGATTGATGATGCGCACCTTGTCCGAGCCGTAGTTCAGCGTGCGCGACGGCCACGCCACCTTGTACACGCCGGCACCCAATTTCGGCAGCAGCGAGAGCAGCAGCCATCCATGGGCGATGGTCTTGCCGCCGGGCATTTCCTTCTTCGCGCGCTCGACATCCACATGGATCCACTGGTGGTCGCCGGTGAGGTCCGCGAAGCGGTCCATCATCTCCTGCGTCACCTCGAGCCACTCGCCGACGCCGAGTTCCTGGCCGACCAGCGCCTTCAGCGCCTCCGGCGTTTCCACCACGCGCATGGATATCCTCCCGATTGCGGGCGGAGTGTCGGGTGATGCCGCGCCCCGATCAACCCCGCCTGCGGCCCGGGATCAGCCGGCGAGCGCCGCCACCAGGAACACGCCGCCGACCAGCGACGCCGCCAGGCCGGCTGCCGGGCGCAGAACCGGCAACCGCGCGCCCAAATGCCGCGCCAGCAGCATCGCCCCGGCCGCCATCGCCGCCTGCACCAGCGCCAGGGCCGCGAGATAGGCGACCAGCGGCCCCTGCTCCGCGCCGATGATGGCCTCGGCGAAGGCATGCCCGTGGAACAGGCCGGCCAGCGCGAAAGCCGCGGGCAGCACGCCGGCCGGAACGCCCTGCCACAGCAGCGCGAGCCCTGCCGCCAGCACGCTCAGCGCCACCATCGCCTCGACCGGCCCGAAGCCGATGCCAGCGACATGCGCCAGGCTGCCGAGGAAGCCGCCCGCCACGAAGGCGAGGATGGCCGATGCACCGCGGCGCAGCGGCAGCATCGCCGCCAGCAGGCCCGCGGCCAGCAGGAAGGCGAGGTGATCGAGCCCGATCACCGGATGGCCAATGCCCGAGGCGAAGCCTTCCCACAGCGTGTCCGGCGCAGCGCCCCCCATCGGGTGGTGCGCAAGGGCGGGTAGCGGCGCGAGGGCCAGCAGGGCAGCGAGGCGATGACGCATGGCAGTCTCCTTTCGGGCATGCTCGCCCTGTCGCGCCGCCCCTGCAAGAGCGGCAGGCACGCGCTACATGTGCTGGGCATGTTGACCCAAGAACCCGTTATCCGTCTTGCGGCCTTCGCCACCGTGCTGGTGGCCATGGCCGTGCTCGAACGCGCCTTCCCGCGACGGCCGCAACGGCTTTCGTGGCGGCGCTGGCCGTCCAATTTCGGCCTCGTGGCGCTGTCCTCCGTGATGCTGCGCCTGGTGGCGCCGGCGGGCGCGGTCGGGGTGGCCTTCTGGGCGGAGTCGCGGGGGCTGGGGCTGTTCCCGGCGCTCGGCGTGCCGTTCTGGGTGGCGGCGCCCGTCGCCGTTTTGCTGCTCGATGCGCTGATCTATTTCCAACACCGGGTTTTCCATGCGGTGCCGCTGCTGTGGCGGCTGCACCGCGTGCATCACGCGGACCCGGAACTGGATGCCTCCTCGGGGCTGCGCTTCCATCCCGTCGAGATACTGCTCTCACTCGGCATCAAGGCGGTAGCAGTGATCGCCCTGGGCGCGCCGCCCGAAGCGGTTCTGGTATTCGAGGTGCTGCTGAACGCCACAGCGCTGTTCAACCACGCCAACCTCGCCCTGCCCGCCTGGCTCGACCGGCCGTTGCGCTGGGTGCTGGTGACGCCCGACATGCACCGCGTCCACCATTCCGAACTGCGCGAGGAGACCGACAGCGATTTCGGCTTCTGCCTGTCCTGCTGGGACCGCATGTTCGGCACCTACATCGCCGAACCATCGAAGGGCCAGCTTGGCATGGTGATCGGCGTCGAGGGGCTCCGCGCGGATGGCGAGCAGCGGATCGACCGGCTGTTGATCCAACCATTGAAGGGCACCGGATAGCGCACGAGCGCACGCCCCCCGACCCGATGCCCTGTTGACGGTGGCCAAGCGGAAGGGCTCAGGGGAGGCCACGCCTTCCCCACCTTCGCCCGCCCATCAGATCGGACACACCCCCGCCTCGCATTGCAGCCGCGCGAGGTCGACCGCCTCCGCCGCGCCCGGGTCAGTGATGCCCGCCACGATGTCGCGGAAGCGCTCCTCCGCCACCTCCTCCTCGGGCAGGTATTCGTAGCCGAGGTCGCGGTCCGGGCGGCTCGGCAGCACGGCGCAGCAGCGCAGATACGGCTGGTGCGCGCGCAGGATGGCGCGGAATTCCTCGAGCCCAACGCGATCGGTTGCGATCTTCAGCGTGTAGGACACCTGGTTGCCGCGTTCGGCGCCGATCCAGTGGCGTTCGAGCAGCGCCAACCAGCGATACTGTTCCTCCGGCGTCGCCTCCGGCGCGGTGACGAGCCTTTCGCCGATGCCCAGTCGCTGGATCAGCGGCAGCGTCGGGAAGCCGACCACGGTCACGCCGGGGAAGGTTTCCAGCGCGCGCACCGGATAGCCGCGCGCGGCGTAGTCGGCGATCAGCGGGTCGCCATCGGCAAGCCAGCCGCCCTTGCCGTCGGCACCGCCGCGGAACTGCACCCAGCGCAAGTATTGCCGGCGCGCGGGCAGGTGCGCGCCCTCGGTCAGGCCGAACAGCTTGCTGGTGGTGCCGGCGGGCTTGATGGTGGTCACCGTCACCGGCGCGGCCATGCCGAGGGCTTCGGCATAGCGCACCGCCTCATCCTTCGCCGCCGCCGAGAGCCGTGCGAGCGCATCCCAGAAGGGCTTCGCGCGGGCTTCGTCGAGCAGGTCGCGGAACGCCAGGCCGAAGCGCGCCCAGGCCCATTCGTGCAGCCCGGTCGGCCCGATGCCGATGCGGTTGGTGCGCGCCACCTCGGCCGCATACAGCGCATCCATCCGGTTCACCCGGATCAGGAAGCGCACGCCCAGGCGCACCGCATCCTCGGCGCGCGCATCCCAGGCCTGCGCCACATCCTGCGGCACCGCACCCGGCGTAAGTGCGTCGAGCGGTACGGGGCAGGCCAGCAGCGGCGCGAAGTCCGAGATCACGCAATACCCGCCCGTCACATGCAGCACGACCTCGCCGCAGGGGTTGGTGGTGGCCGGGAAGGCGGCGGTCGCGGCCCGGCGCGCGACCTCGGCCAGCATCGGCGCGCCTGGCCCGATGCGATAGCGCGCAGAACCCGCCTCGGCCGTCGCGGGCTTCTGGCGCGCGAAGCCGGTGCGCACATCCTCAAGCCGGTCGCCGTTGATGAAGCCGGGCTCGCCATTGACGTAGGCGCAGGCGGTGGCTTCGGCGAACAGCGCGCGGGCGTGGTGTGTGAGCGGGTCGGCGGGATCCGCCCCGGCCTCCTGCCGTGCCCAGAATGCCGCATCGACCATCAGCGAATGATTGGCGGTCCAGAAGCCGCCCTCGGCCTTGAGGCGCACAAAGCGCAGCGCGCCGGGGTCGTACCAGGACTTCGTCGCCATGCGCGCGGCGCGGCGGGCACCACCCACCTGCACCTCGGTCGAGAGGATGTGATCCACGCGCAACGCCTGTTCCCAGGGGCGCATCACTTCGCCGCCCGGGTCGCGGTCGCGCGCCGCCTCGATCACCTCCCGGCGCAGCATGATGAAGGCGCGCAGCAGCGACATCGGTCCCGAGGCCGGCCGCCCCTGCATGCCCTGGATCGGCGCGCCGAGCGGGCGGACCTCCGACAGGTCCAGCAACAGGGTCCGCCCGCGCGCGCCCTGGAACGCCATGCCTTCCAGCAGTTCGACCGCCGCCGCCCAGCCCTCGCGCGTGTCGGCGATGGTGTGGCGCTGTGCCTCCGGCGGGCAGGCGCGCGAGGTCATGCACCATCTCGCGCGCCAGGAAGGCGCGCACATCGGCCTCCTCCGTCGCGCCGAAGGCATCGGCACCCATGCCCCAGCGCAACAGGCCGAACTCGACGCCGAAACGGTGCAGCGCCGCGCGGTCGCGCGGCCAGTCCGGATGCGAGGGCGAGAGGTGCAGCAGCAGGTCGGGCGCCTGCGCCCAATCCACCGGGCACAACGCGTCGTCATAGGCACGCCCGACACCCGCGCCGTTCAACAGCAGGTAGAACTTGGTGAAGGACGCGCCGGCGGTGGCGCAGTTGGTGAACACCTCCATGTTGCGGCCGGGCTGGGAGGCATCGCCATGCTGGAGGTGGCGGCCGGAGGTGATGAGCGCACCGGTGGCGATGGCGTTGCGCAGGCGCGCCTGCTCCGTGCGTTCGGCCTCGCCCTGCGTGCGGCCGAGCAACGCCATGTTGCCCGCCGCCACGCGGTCCGCGACACGGCCGAGGCTCTCCTCGTCCTGGGCGCGCAGGACCGTGCGGCGTGCCACGGCGAGACCCATGCCGGCATCGAAACGCCGCGCGGGCAGCGGCGCCTCGCCAAAGGTGGCGCCGGGCGGTCCATCGGTGGCCAGGGGCGCCGGGGCGGGCGCGAATCCGTCGATGCTCTCCTCCGCGCCGGTCCGGCAGATCGGCCCGGCACCACCCGTATATAGCGTCGTCGGGCGGGATTCGCACCACATCTTGCGGTGCGCCGCGCGATGGACAGGGCGTGCGCCGCCGCGCAGGCTGGGCGCGTCAGACCCCTGCCGAGGCCACCATGAACGCCATCCCGCCGAGCAATTCGCCCATCATCGCCGCCTTCGTCGCGCATACGCCGGGCAGTGCGGCCGCCTACGCCCAGGCGCGCGAGCACTTCCCCGGCGGCGTCACCCACGACACGCGCTATGTCCGCCCGCACCCGATCGCCGTCACCCATGCGGCCGGGGCGCGGAAATGGGATGTCGATGGCCGCGAATATGTGGACTACGCCGGCGGCCACGGCGCGCTGATCCTGGGCCACGCCCACCCCGACGTGACCGCGCGCGTGGCCGAGCAGCTCGCCCGCGGCACGCATTACGGCGCCAACCACCTGCTCGAGACGCGCTGGGCGGAGGTGGTGAAGTCCATGCTGCCGAGCGCCGAGATGCTGCGCTTCACCAATTCCGGCACCGAGGCGACGCTGATGGCGCTGCGTGTCGCGCGCGCCGCCACCGGACGGACGAAGCTGCTGCGCCTGCGCGGGCATTTCCACGGCTGGCACGACCACATGGCCTTCGGCGTCACCAACCATTTCGACGGCACGCCAACGCCCGGCATCCTCGATGGGCTGAGCGATAACGTGCTGCTGGCTGACCCGAATGACGAGGCCGGCCTCGCGGCGCTGATCGCCGCCCATGGCCATGAGATCGCCGCGGCCATCCTGGAACCCACCGGCTCCACCTACGGCCAGGTGCCGCTGCGAGAAACCTTCGTGCACCTGCTGCGGGCGGAGACCGCCAGGCACGGCATCGTGCTGGTGTTCGACGAGGTGGTCACCGGTTTTCGCGTCGCACGCGGCGGCGCGCAGGAGGTGCTGGGCATCGTGCCGGACCTCACCACCCTGGCGAAGATCCTTGCCGGCGGCCTGCCCGGCGGCGCGGTGGTCGGGCGGCGCGACCTGCTGGAACTGCTCGACCCTGAGCGCGCCGCCGCGCGGGGGGTGGAGAAAATCCCGCACCAAGGCACCTACAACGCCAACCCGCTCTCCGCCGCCGCGGGCATCGCGACGCTGGAAATCCTGCGCGACACCGACGCCATCGCCCGCACCCACGCCTTCGCCGCGGCGCTGCGCGAGGCGATGAACGCGGTGCTGGAAGAACAACGTGTACCCTGGGCCGTCTATGGGCAGCACACCGGCATCCACATCTTCACCAACTGGAAGAACCTCCCGATCACCCCGCGCGGCTTCGACCCGCTGGCGATGGGCTATGCCGATCTCAAGGTGCCGCGTGGGTTGCAGACGGTGACGAAACTGCTGCTCGCGATGCGCACGCACGGCGTGGATTTCTCGGCCTGGCCCGGCGGGCCCACCTCCGCGGTGCATGGCCAGGCGGAACTGGACGACACCATCACCGCCTTCCGCGCCGCGCTGCAGGATCTGCGCGCCGAAGGCGAGATCACGTGAGCCTGCCTGCCGCGCGCCCGCTGCTGGCGCGTGCCCTGCTGCTGGGCGAGCGCCTCGACCATCGCGGGCTGTCGCGCGAGGGCGCGCCGATCGCCGATCCGGTGCCGCTGCCAACGCCCGATGGGCTGTTTGCCTTTGCCTTCCGCTGGGGTGCGGTGGTCCTCATCGGCGCGAATGCGGAGCAGGAGGCCTCCATCATCGCGATGCTCCGCCCACGCCTGACCAATCCGCTGACGAAGCCGATCGAGGAGGTGGCGCGTATCGAGACCGGCGCGGAGCAGGATGGCGTCGATGCCGACGGCGTCATCCGGCTGCGCGACCTCAGCCTGCAGCGTCTTGCAACCGTCGCGGATTCGCTGGCGAAAAGCGCGGCACTCGCGCACCAGGAAGCATTGCTCGCGGAGGCGCTGGACCGCCTGGAGCCCATTGTCACCACCTTGCGCAAGGAGGGACGGCTTGCGGCCTCCTCGCGCGCGCTGCACCGGCAGATCGGCCATGCGCTCGCCGCGCGCAGCCGCACCACCGCGCGTGTCGAGGCCGAGGACAAGCCCGAATTGCTGTGGGACAATCCGGGGCTCGAACGCCTGCATGCGCGCTTGGCAGACGAGTTCGAGCTGAAGGAACGCAGCGCGGCGCTGGACCGCAAGCTGTCGTTGATCGGCGACACCACGGAGGGCGTGCTCTCGCTCATCCAGGGACGGCGGGCGCTCGGGCTGGAAGTCGCGATCGTGGTGCTGGTCGGGATCGAGGTTGTGTTCACCCTTTGGGAATATGTCGTGAAGCCGATGCTGCGTTGAGCGACGCGGCGGGGCTCAGCCCGCCATCTCCGGCCGCCGCGCGCGCCAAGTGGTCGCCCGCTCGAAGGCATGCCCGGCGCGCAGAACCGTCGCGTCCTCGAACGGCCGCCCGACCAGTTGCACGCCCACCGGCAGTCCGCCCGCCCCGAACCCGGCGCAGACCGTCAGCGCGGGCTGGCCGGTAAGGTTGAAGGGGATGGTGAAGTTGGGCGATTGGAACGACGACCATGTGCCCATCTGCGTGATCGAGGGCCGCCTCCCCGGGCTGGGCGGCGGTCAGCAGCAGGTCGCAGCCCTGCATCACGTCCGCGACGGCCTCGCACAATTCGCGTCGGCGGCGCTGCGCCTGCAGGTAGTCCGCGGCCGAGATGGTCGCCGCCAGTGCCAGGCGTTCGCGCAGGATCTCGCCATAGGCGCGATACTTCTCGCGCATCCACGGCTCGTGCACCGCGAAGGCGTCCGCGGCCAGGATCAGCCAGCCCGCCGCGTTGAAATCCGCCAGCGGCGGAAGGGTCACGTCCTGCACCTGGGCGCCGAGGTCCTTCAGTACGGCGGCCATGTGGGCAATGCCCTCGGCCATGCCGGGGCTGACCGGGCAATCGGTCTCGTGGAAATGCCGCACCACGCCGATGCGCAGGCCCTTCACGCCGCCATTCAGGCCCGAGAGCAGGTCCGGCTTCGGGCGATTGGCCGACGAGGCATCGGCCGGGTCGTAGCCGGTGAGCGCGTCGAGCAGGATGGCGCAATCCTGCACCGTCCAGCCGAGCGGGCCGACCGTGTCCAGGCTGTGCGAAAGCGGCAGCACGCCCCGGCGCGAGCACAGCCCGTAGGTCGGCTTGATCCCCGCCGTGCCGCACAGCGAGGCCGGGCCGCGGATCGAGCCGCCGGTATCGGAGCCGGTGCCGCCCAGGATCACGCCCGCGGCCAGCGCGGCCCCGGTGCCCGAGGAAGAGCCGCCGGTGAAATGCTCGGTGTTCCAGGGGTTGCGCGCCGGCGGCCAGGGCAGGTCGAAGCTCGGCCCGCCCCAGGCGAATTCGTGGGTGGCGAGCTTGCCCAGCATCACCGCGCCGGCCTCGGCCCAGGCGCTCACGGCCGCGGAATCGGCCTCGGGGAGGTGGTGCTCCAGCACGCGGGAATGGCCGGTGGTGGGCACGCCGGCAGTCTCGTAGATGTCCTTGTGGCCGATCGGGATCCCATCGAGAGGTCCCTTCAGCGTGCCTGCCATCTGCCGCGCCTCGGCGGCCTGCGCCTGCGCCAGCGCGATCTCGGGCGTGAAGCGGATGAAGGCGTGGATCCGGTCGTTGAGCGCCTGGGCGCGCGCCAGGCGGTCCTTGGTGAACTCGACCGGCGAGAGCTTCCTCGCGGCGATCAGCGCGGCGGCCTCGGCGATGGTGGGGATGGCGCTCATGGCGCGACATCCTTCGGCGCGAAGGTGACGGCCATCTCGGCGAAGCAGGCACGCGGCGTGCGCACGCGCCGCGCCATCTCCAGGATATGGCCGGAGACCTCGCGGATGCTTTCGCGCTCCGCTTCGCTCAGCGGCAATCCATGGCGCGCCATCAGCGCGTCGAACTGGGGCTTGTCCATCGGCTCGGGCATTGCGGCGGCTCCTGCTGCGTCATGGGAGATGCTGCCTCGCCGTGCCGGCAGGTCAATCCCGCCCGAGGCGCCCTTGCGCCGATCCGCGACCGCGATGCCCGCCCGGCGGGCAGCGCGCCGGCCAGCGCTGCGCGAAAGGCGGGCGGCATCGCTGGACAGGCCGCCGCCGCCGCGGGCAAGGAAGCGGGCATGAGCACACCCATCACCTTCGCCGCGCCGCACGCCTTCCTCGGTGCGCGCCTGCACGACCGTGGCGCGGCCTACTGCGTCGCCGGCATCCCGCTCGACATCGGCACCACCAACCGCGCCGGCACGCGCGACGGGCCGCGCGCCATCCGCGCCGCCGCGCGCATGCTCACCGACGGGCGCCACCCGATGAGCGGCATCGATCCGACCACGCTCGACCTGTCCGACCTCGGCGAGTTCGAGATCGCGCTCGGCGACATTCCCGAAAGCCTGCGCCTGATCGAGCAGCAGGCGGCCGGGCTGTCGCACCTGCGTCGCGCTGGGCGGCGAGCATGGCGTCACGCTGCCGCTGCTGCGCGCGCTGACCCGGCGCCTGGGTGGTCCGGTCGGGCATGGTGCATGTGGATGCGCATCTCGATACGGCGGATGAGAATTTCGGCCAGCGCTACGCCCATGGCGCGGTGTTCTTCCACGCCATCACGGAAGGGCTGATAGACCCGCGGCGGATGATCCAGATCGGCATCCGCGCGCCGGCCTGGCCCGAGATGTATGACTGGACCCGAGGCCAGGGCGTGACGATCATCCCCGCGCAGGAAGTCCATGAGAGCACGCCCGCCGCCATCGCCGCACAGGTGTGCGAGGTGGTGGGCGACCGCGCCGGCCTACCTGTCCTTCGACATCGATGGGCTCGACCCCGCCTTCGCGCCGGGTACCGGCACGCCGGAGATCGGCGGGCTGGCGACCTGGCAGGCGCAGGGCATCCTGCGGCGCCTCGACACGCTCGATTTCCGTGGCGCGGATGTGGTGGAGGTGGCGCCGGCCTATGACGTGGCCGAGATCACCGCGCTGGCCGGCGGCGACCATGGCCTGGGAATACCTCTGCCTGATCGCCGCCAAGGCCTGAGCCGGAGAGTTTCCGGCCACACCGCCCGACACTCCCGCCGATATGCGCGTGGCTCATGACCGCCTCACGCTATTTCGCTTGCATTCTGCGCCGTTGCTGCATATTTTCCGGACTGCGCCCCGAAGCGGTGCGCTGACGCCATCGCACGTGCCGCGAGGCCCGCTTTTGGGGCCACAAGCAACGACGGGACGCGTCCTTTGTTCGATCCGGCCACCGCGTGGGCCGGAAGGTTCGAGGGAGCCGCCTGTGTCGCCTGACCGCCGCCTGTCGATGGACCCCCATCGCCCCAGACGCAGCGCCTGATACCCGGCGCTGCGCCGCCGTCCCGTCCCCAAGCCCTGTCCGGCCGAGGGGAGTGCGGGGCGTCGTTCGCGGCGGATGGCCGGCAGGCTCCTTCCATCCCGCCGCCGCGCCCTGCCCCTTGCGGCACACGGCGCGGCGGCGGGCGCGCCCAACCGTCTCCTCCAAGGCCTGATGCGATGACCCAGATCCGCCCGCGTGGCGCCGTCGCGCCGCTGCGACGCCCCGCCATCCCCGCCCGCCGCCGCAACGTCGATGCCGTGGTCGCATCCCTGCGCCCGGACGAGCCGCTGCACTGCCTGCGCCCCGCCGCCATCGAGGATGCGGCGCGCGCCTTCGTCGCCGCCTTCCCCGGCGATGTGCTCTATGCCGTGAAGTGCAATGCGGAGCCCACCGTGCTGCGCGCCGTCGCGGCCGGCGGCGTGGCGCATTTCGACTGCGCCTCGGAGGCCGAGGTGCGGCTGGTGCGTACCATGTTCCCTCGAGGCCGTCATCCATTTCATGCATCCGGTCAAGTCCCGCGCGGCGATCCGCAGCGCGTGGTCGCAGCATGGCGTGCGCGACTTCGTGCTCGACACCGACGGCGAACTCGACCAAGATCCTCACGGAGACCGGCGGTGGCGCCGGGGATCTCGGCCTGGTCGTGCGCCTGGCCCTGCCAAAGGGCAGCGCGGCCTATGACCTGTCCGGCAAGTTCGGCGCCGCGCCTGCCGAGGCAGCGTCCTTGCTGCGCGCTGCACGCCCGCACGCGGCGCGGCTCGGCCTGTCCTTCCATGTCGGCTCGCAATGCATGGACCCGGGCGCCTGGGTGCGCGCCATGGCGCTGGCCGCCGAGGTGATCGCGCAGGCCCGCGTGCAGGTCGAGGTGGTGGATGTCGGCGGCGGCTTCCCGGTGGCCTATCCGGGCAGCGAACCGCCGGCGCTCTCCGCCTTCATGGACGCGATCGGCGAAGGTGCGGCGCTGCTGCCGCCGGGCGTGCGGCTGTGGGCGGAGCCTGGCCGCGCGCTGGTCGCGGGCGGCACCTCGGTGGTGGTGCAGGTCCAGGCCCGGCGCGGCGATGCGCTGTACGTCAACGACGGCGTCTATGGCGCGCTGTCGGACGCCGGCGCGCCGGGCTTCCGCTTCCCGCACCGGCTGATCCGCCACGGCGCGCCGGCGGCGGAGGTGATGCGGCAGTTCACGCTGTTCGGCCCCACCTGCGACAGCGCCGATGTGATGCGCGGCCCCTGGAGCCTGCCCGCCGACGTGGCGGAGGGCGACTGGATCGAGATCGGCCAGCTGGGCGCCTACGGCACGGCGCTGCGCACCGCCTTCAACGGCTTCGACCGTGCGCATGTCACGGAAGTGTCCGATCTGCCCATGCTCGCCACGGCGGGGTATGAGGCGGTGGCGCGCGCCGCCTGAACCCTTTCTGCCAAGGAACCAAGATGATGAAGCACGCCGCCTTCCCGGGCCGCCTGGTGATGCTCGGCTTCGGCTCGATCGGCCAGGGCGTCCTGCCGCTGATCCTCAAGCACATCGACATGCCGAAGGACCGCATGGAGATCGTCACCTCCGACGACCGCGGCGCGGAGATCGCGTCTGAATACGGCGTGAAGCACACGGTGCTGCCGCTCACGCGCGACAACTACGCGCAGGAACTGCGCGCGCGGCTGGGCAAGGGCGACTTCCTGCTGAACCTCTCGGTGGATGTCTCCTCGGTCGCGCTGGTCGAACTGTGCCGCGAGATCGGCGCGCTGTATCTCGACACCTGCGTCGAGCCCTGGGTCGGCGGCTACACCGACCCGTCGCTGACGCCCTCGCAGCGGTCCAACTACGCGCTGCGCGAGAGCGCGCTGGCGCTCAAGAACGGCCCCGGCCCGACGGCGGTGATGACGCATGGCGCGAACCCCGGCCTCGTCTCGCATTTCGTCAAGCAGGCGCTGCTGAACATCGCGCGCGACACCGGGCATGGTGCGGACGTGCCGAGCACGCGCGAGGGCTGGGCGAGGCTCGCCGCCGACCTCGGCGTGAAGGTCATCCACATCGCCGAGCGCGACACGCAGGTGGCCGGTCGCCCGAAGGCGCGCGGCGAGTTCGTCAACACCTGGTCGATCGACGGCTTCGTCGGCGAGGGCAACCAGCCCGCGGAGCTCGGCTGGGGCAGCCACGAGAAGGGCCTGCCGCCGGATGGCCGCCGCCATGATTTCGGCAGCGATGCCGCGATCTACCTGATGCGCCCGGGTGCCTCCACGCGCGTGCGGTCCTGGACGCCGCTGGAAGGGCCGATGCACGGCTTCCTGATCACCCACAACGAGTTCGATCTCGCTGGCCGACTACTACACGCTGCGCGACGCCGGCGGCGCCGTCGTGCATCGCCCGACCTGCCACTACGCCTACCACCCCTGCGACGACGCGGTGCTCTCGGTGCATGAGCTCGCCGGCAAGAACTGGGAGATGCAGGAGAGCAAGCGGCTGATGATGGAGGAGATCACCTCCGGCATGGACGAGCTCGGCGTGCTGCTGATGGGCCACGCCAAGGGGGCGTACTGGTACGGCTCGCGCCTGACCATCGAGGAGGCGCGCGCGCTGGTGCCGCACAACAACGCGACCTCGCTGCAGGTCTGCGTCGCGGTGCTGGCCGGCATGGTCTTCGCCATCGAGAACCCCGATGCCGGCGTGGTCGAGGCCGACGAGCTGGACCACGCCCGCGCGCTCGAGATCGCCTGCCCTATCTGGGCGAGATGGCCGGCGTGTATTCCGACTGGACGCCGCTGCAGGACCGCGAGGCGCTGTTCCCCGAGGAGGTGGACCGCACCGACCCCTGGCAGTTCTCCAACTTCCGCGTGGTGTAACGGCCGGGGAGGGCAGCGCCCTCCCCAACCACGCCCGGGCGGCGTAGCCTGCGCCCATGACGATCATCCGCCCCAACCACCCCGCACCGGTGGGTGCCGAGGCCGTCCCGGACAGCCATGGCCTGAACCTCTACCGCGCCGATCCGGCCCTCGCCGCGCTGCTGCCGCTGTATCTGCCGCGCGACCTCGTGGATCACCTCGCACCGCATCTCGATCGCCTCGGCGCATTGGCGGGCGGGCGCCTGGCGGAGCTTGCGGCGGAGGCCGACACCCACCCGCCGGTGCTCAACCAGCGCACGCGCCGCGGCGAGGATGCGCAATCCATCGCCTATCACCCCGCCTATCGCGAGATGGAGCGCATCGCCTTCGGCGAATACGGCCTCGCCGCGCTGTCGCATCGCGCAGGCGTGCTGGACTGGCCCGCGCCAATGCCCGCGGCAGCGAAATACGCCATCACCTATCTGTTCGTGCAGGCGGAGTTCGGCTTGTGCTGCCCGGTCTCGATGACCGACAGCCTGGCGCGCACGCTGCGCAAATTCGGCGCGCCGGAGATGGTCGAGCGCTACTTGCCCGCGCTGACCAGCCAGGACATGGACGAGCTGTTCCAGGGCGCGATGTTCATGACCGAGCAGGGCGCCGGATCGGACATCGCCAACACCGCCGTCACCGCCACGCCCGGCGCGGACGGCACCTGGGCGCTGCATGGCGACAAGTGGTTCTGCTCCAACGCCGATGCGGAATTGGCGATGGTGCTCGCGCGCCCCGAAGGCGCCGCACCGGGCATCAAGGGCGTGTCGCTGTTCCTGCTGCCGCGCACGCTGCCGGATGGCAGCGCAAACCGCTATCGCATCGTGCGGCTGAAGGAGAAGCTCGGCACGCGCTCGATGGCCTCGCGGCGAGATCCGGCTGGAAGGCGCCATCGCCTGGATGGTCGGCGAAGCCGGCGCGGGCATGCGCCAGATGGCCGACATGGTGAACAACTCCCGCCTGTCGAACGGCGTGCGCGCGGCGGGCATGATGCGCCGCGCGGTCACCGAGGCGCTGTACATCGCCCATCGTCGCATCGCCTTCGGCACGCCGGTCGTCGCGCTGCCGCTGATGCGCCGGCAACTGGCGAAGATGCTGCTGCCGCGCGGAGCAGGCGCGCAGCATGGTGTTCCAGACCGCGGACGCGCTGCGCCGCTCCGATGCGGGCGAGGCCGACGCCTATCCGCTGCTGCGCATCCTCACGCCGCTGATCAAGTTCCGCGCCTGCCGCGACGCGCGCGTGGTCACCGGCGATGCGATGGAGGTGCGCGGCGGCTGCGGCTACATCGAGGACTGGCCCGATGCGCGCCTGGTGCGCGATGCGCATCTCGGCTCGATCTGGGAAGGCACCAGCAACATCGTGGCCCTGGACGTGCTGCGTGCCGCCGCGCGGGAGGGCTCACTGGAGGCGCTGGAAGCGCGGCTGGCGGTGCTGCGCGAGGAGACACCCGAACCCCTGCCGCAACTGCCGCAGGCGACCGCGCGCGCCTTCGCCCTGGCCCGCCATGCGGGCAGCGAGGGTGGGCCGGTGCTCGCGCGCCAGGCGGCGACGGGGCTGTACAACATCGCCTCAGCGACCGCGCTGGCCTGGGAGGCGGGCACGCGCAGCTACGCGAGAGGCGCGAGCTCGCCCACATGGTACTCGCGCACCGCGTGCTGCCGCGCGATCCACTCGCGCCGGGCATCGAGGACATACCCGACACCCTGCTGCCCGACCCCGGCCGGATCGCCGCGGCGCGTTGACAGCACCGCGCTTCCTGGGGGAAGGGTGCGGAACGGCGCGCCGGGACGCGCCCATGCAAATCAAATCACTTGTCCAGAGGGAACACGCCATGATCACCCGTCGCCAGGGCCTGGCACTCAGCGCCGCCATCGGCACCGCCGCACTTGCCCGTCCCGCACTTGCGCAACGCGCCATGCCGAACCTGCCGGCCACCATGGTGTGGTCGGTCTATGACGTCGGCTCGGCCGGCTATGTGGAGGCCTCGGCGATCTCCGACGCGCTGGGGCGCGCCCACGGCACGCGCGTGCGGCTGCTGCCCTCCGGCACGTCGATCGGCCGCATCCTGCCGCTGAAGCAGGGTCGCGCGAGCCATGCCTGGCTGGCCAACGAACTGTTCTTCGCCGCCGAGGGTCTGTACGAATACGCCACGCCCGACTGGGGCCCGCAGGATTTCCGCGTGCTGATGGGGCGCAAGAACGCCTTCTCGGTGGTTGCCACCAAGGAAAGCGGCATCACCAAGCCCGAGGACCTCAAGGGCAAGCGCATGGCCTGGGTGCCGGCGAATTCCTCGGTCAACATCAAGGTCGAGCCGGTGCTGGCCTTCGCCGGCCTGACGCTGGCCGATGTGCAGCTCGTGCAGTTCCCCTCCTATGTCGCGAGCCTGCGCGCGCTGATCGAAGGCCGCGCGGATTGCGCCGGCGCGGCGGTCAACACATCGGTGCTGCGCGAATTGGAAGCGAGCCCGCGGGGCATTTCATGGGTGCAGCTCGACCCGAACAACGCCGCGGGCTGGGCCGCGATGCGCCGTGTCGTCAGCTTCGCCGAGCCGCTGCGTGAGACCATCGGCTCCGGCGTGTCGGAAAGCGCGCCGGCCAATGTGATGGGCTACCGCTATCCGATGATCACGGTGAACGCGAATACGCCCGACGCCGAGGTCTATGCGCTGATGAAGGCGGTCCATGAATCCTTCGACATGTACAAGGGCGTGAACGCCACCATGCCGCGCTGGGCGATGTCGCAGGCCGGCACGCCGCCAATGGACGCCGCCTTCCACCCCGGCGCGATCCGCTTCCTGACCGAGGTCGGCATCTGGAACGCTGAATCGCAGGCGTGGCACGACGAGGCGCTGAAGCGCAACAACACCCTGCGCCAGGCCTGGGGCGAGTTCCTGCCGGGTGCGCGCAGCAGCAACCTGGAGGGCGACGCCTTCTCCACTGCCTGGGGCGAACGGCGCCGCGCGGCGCTCGCCACGCTGGGCTGATACCAACGATCGCCTGATTGCCGCCGCCGGTCGCAACACCGGCGGCGGTAGCGTATCCGCCTGCCAGGATCCAGCCGATGTCAAGCACCCTCGCCGCGCCGCCGATCCCCGAGGATCCCGAGGCGCGCTCCTCGCGCCTGACCGGGAGTGCCATTCTGGGCGGCCTTCGTGCTGGCCTCGGCCGGGCTGATGCTGTCGGTGAACCAGATGTTCAACCTCGGGCTCGGCGGCTTCCGGCCGATCAGCACCGCCTACTACTACCTGATCATCGGCATCTTCGGCGCCTTCGCCTTCCTCGCTTTCCCCGCGCTCAAGCGGCACCGGCACGCCGTTGCCTGGTTCGACTGGATCCTGGCGGCGGCGACGCTCGCGCTGGGCGCCTGGCTGGCGTCGATCTCGCTCACGCATGCAACTCGCCGGCTGGAACGCGACGGCGCCGGACTGGGCCGCATGGCTCGGTGCCGTGTTGCTGCTGCTCATCCTCGATGGCGTGCGGCGCACTGGCGAGATCGTCCTGTTCATCGCCTGCCTGATCTTCGCCGTGTTCCCGGTGTTCGCCGGGCAGATGCCGGGCTTCCTGTGGGGCGTCGCAGTTCACGCCGCTCGAGGCGGTGCGCGAGCACGTGTTCGGCACCGAGAGCATCATCGGCATCCCGATGCAGGTGGTCTCCGATACGCTGATCGGCTTCCTGGTGTTCGGCGTGGTGCTCTCGGTGACCGGTGGCGCGGCCTTCTTCATGGATTTCGCGCTGTCGCTGATGGGCACCTCGCGCGGCGGGCCAGCCAAGGTCGCGGTCGTGTCCTCGGCGATGTTCGGGATGCTCTCGGGCAGCCCGACCTCCAATGTGCTGACCACCGGCACGCTCACCATCCCCACCATGAAGCGCTGCGGCTACGCACCGCACTACGCGGGCGCGGTCGAGGCCTGCGCCTCGACCGGCGGCGCGCTGATGCCCCCGGTGATGGGCGCGGCCGCCTTCATCATGGCGAACTTCCTGAACGTGCCCTACTCGGAGGTGATGATCGCGGCGTTGCTGCCATCGCTGCTGTATTACGGCGCGCTGTTCCTGCAGACCGACCTGTACGCGGTGCGCAACGGCCTCAAGGGCGTCTCGCGCGCGGAAGTGCCCAAGCTGCTGCCGACGCTGGCCTCCGGCTGGTACTACATCGCCGCCATCGTGGGCCTCACCGTGCTGCTGCTGGCCTATCGCATCGAGGCGGAGGCGCCCTTCTGGGTCTGCCTGTTCCTGCTCGTCATTGCCGTGCTGCGCGCGCGGACCACCGGCTTCAACCTGCGGAAGTTCTGCGGGCTGGTGGTGGATGCGGGGCAGGCGGTCGCGCAACTCGTCGCACTGATCGCCGGCATCGGGCTGATCATCGGCTCGCTGTCGATGACCGGTGTGGCCAACTCCTTCTCGCGCGAGCTGGTGCAATACGCCGACGGAAACATCGGGCTCCTGCTGTTCTTCGGCGCCATCACCTCCTTCATCCTGGGCATGGGGATGACGGCCTCGGCCTGCTACATCTTCCTCGCCATCGTGCTGGCGCCTGCGCTGGTGCAGGCCGGGCTCGATCCGATGGCCTCGCATCTGTACGTGCTGTACTGGGGCATCGTGTCGTTCATCACGCCGCCGGTGGCGCTGGCGGCGATCGCCGCGGCATCGATCGCGAAATCCTCGCCGATGGTCACGGGCCTGATGGCGCTGCGCATCGGCTTCCTGTTGATGCTGCTGCCCGTGCTGTTCGTGCTGCAGCCGGCGCTGATCCTGCGCGGGGACCTGCCCACCATCATCCAGGCCGTGGCGACGGCGGCGACCGCGGTGGTGCTGCTCTCCGCGGCCTTCGAGGGCTACGTGTACGGTCTGGGCCCGACGCCGATCTGGGCGCGGGTGCCGATCGCAGTGGGCGGCTTGCTGTTGCTGATCCCGGAGGCCGCGACGGATCTGGTTGGCCTCGCGATCGGTTTCGGTGGCGTGCTGGCGATGTGGCTGGCGCGGCGGCCGCGACCAGCCTGATACGCGCGCGCCCGGCGGCGAGAACGCCCGGGCGGGGCGCACATCCCGCGGGTCACGGCAGCAGCCCGCGCCTGGCGATTTCGATCGCCACGCGCCCGGTCTCATCCAGGGGGTCGCGCGCGAAAGGCGCCCCCCCTTGCGCCAAGGGTCTCGCCTGCCCGGCGGCGTAAAGGGATTGGTGCAGGCGCCGATGGCGCTCGCCCAGCCCGCCTGGATCGGCGATGAACACGGGAACGCTGGTGGCCAGCGCCTCGGACAGCATCGAGACGGAATCGCCCGTCACCACCACCGCATCGGCCCAGGCGAGCATCCCGGCATAGGGGTTGGGGCCGCCATCGCCCCAGCGGTGCAACCGATGCGCCACGCTGAGCAGCGCCTGCGCCGCCGCCGCCTCGGCCGTGCGCCCGGTGCGGCGCGACCCGGTGGCGATCACGCTGCCGGCGACGCCCGCGACCTGCCCAGCGATGGCAGCGGCGGTTGCGGGCAGCATCCCCTCGCCCCGCGGCGGCCCGCCCAGCAACAGCGCAACCCGCGGGGCCGGCAAGTCCCCAAGCACAGCCCATTCCTCCCGCGCCGCCAGCAGCCGCGCCAGGGACATCCGGTGCGTCGCCCCCAGGATGGGCAGGATGTTCGGCGCCTCAGGCGGTGCGTCGTGACGCCCGGCGACCAACAGGTCGAGGCGGGATTCGCCGAAGCCCGGCCGCATGCAATGGACCGTGCGGACGCCCCGCCCCGCCAGCCAAAGCGCCACCGACGCGCCCCGCCGCCCCGCCGATATGGCCAGCGACGGCGGTGCCTCGCGAAACGGCCGCCGAGCGGCACCCGCCAGCCCGGCGAGGGTGCCCCAGCGCAGCGGCAACCTGGCCAGCGCGCCCCATTCGAGCGCCACCGTGCGGAATGGCCGCCCGAGGCGTTCGGCGATGCCCAGCGCCTGCGCCGCCGTGCCCGCGCGCGGGTCGGCCAGCACCCAGATCGGCGCGGCCGCGTCCTGCATCATGGACGCCGCGCGCCGCGCCGATTACGACAGGCGGGCACAGGACCACCCACAGGACAGATTGCCATGACCGCGCTGCACGCCTCCGACTGGGACCGCGACGCCGCCCTGACCACCGCGCGCATCCTGCTCGAGATCAAGGCGGTGCATTTCCGCCCCGAGGAGCCCTTCACCTTCACCTCGCGGCTGGGCCTCGCCCGGTCTATATCGACTGCCGCAAGATCATCTCCTTCCCGCGCGCCCGCAACCGCATCATGGAACTGGCGGTCGAGAAGATCGGCCGCGAGATCGGCTTCGAATCCATCGACGTCGTCGCGGGCGGCGAGACCGCGGGCATTCCCTTCGCCGCCTGGATCGCCGACCGGCTGTGGCTGCCGATGCACTATGTCCGCAAGAAGCCCAAGGGCTTCGGCCGCAACGCGCAGATCGAGGGCGACGTGCCGGTGGGCGCGCGCACCCTGCTGGTCGAGGACCTGACCACCGACGGCGGCTCCAAGATCCACTTCGCCAAGGCGCTGCGCGAGGCCGGGGCGATCTGCGACCACACCTTCGTGGTGTTCTACTACGGCATCTTCCCCGGCTCCTTCGAGAAGCTGAAGGAGATGGGCTTGAACCTGCACCACCTCTGCACCTGGTGGGACGTGCTGGAAGTGTGCCGGGAGCGGCCGTATTTCGACGAAGCCGCGCTCAAGGAGGTGCGGAAGTTCCTGGAGGATCCGGTGGGCTGGTCGAAGGCGCATGGCGGCATCGGCAGCGCGGCGGAGGCCCTGCCGAAGGATGCGGTGGCGTGATGCGCCCGTGCCGCGCATGACAGGCCATGCGCCATGGCGCCTCGCCGCGGGCATCGGCGCCGCGCTCGTGCTCGCCGCGCCGGCGGCGGCCCAGCCGCGCGACACGCTCTCCATCGGCATCACCCAATACCCCTCCACCTTCCACCCCAATATCGAGAACATGGCGGCGAAGTCCTATGTGCTGGGCTTCGCGCGCCGCCCGCTCACCGCCTATGGCGCCGATTGGCGCCTGACCTGCCTGAGCTGCGAGACCCTGCCCTCCATCGAGAACGGCCTGGCGGTGCGCGAGACCACGCCGGATGGCAGGCCCGGCATCCGCGTGACCTACCGCCTGCGCGAAGGACTGCGCTGGGGCGACGGCACGCCGGTTTCCGCCGAGGACCTCCGCTTCGCCTGGGAAGCCGGGCGCGAGGCCGCCACCGGCTTCGGCCCCGCCGAATACTACCGCAGCGCCTATGAACTCATCATGGTGGACCCGCGCACCGTCGCCATCCGCTTCGACCGCGTGACGTTCGAATACGCCTCGGCCGGGGATTTCCAGCCGCTGCCCGCGCATGTCGAGCGCGCGCGCTGGGAAGCCGACCCGCGCACCTACCGCACCCGCACCGCCTACGACACCGAGACCACCAACCCCGCACTGTGGAACGGCCCCTTCCGCATCTCGGCGGTGCAGCCCGGCGCCTCGGTCACGCTGGAGCGCAACCCGGCCTGGTCGGGCGCGGCGCCCGCCTTCCGGCGCATCACCATCCGCACCATCGAGAACACGCCGGCGCTGGAAGCGCAGTTGCTGGCCGGCCAGGTGGACATGATCGCCGGCGAGCTCGGCCTGCCGATCGAACAGGCCATCGCGCTGGAACGCCGCGCCGGCGCGCGCTTCCGCTTCCTCTACCAGCCCGGCCTGATCTACGAGCACATGGACCTGCGCCACGACCACCCGGCGCTGTCCGACCGCCGCGTGCGCCTCGCGCTGCTGCTGAGCATCGACCGCGCCACCATCACCGAACGCCTGTTCGGCGGCCGCCAGCCCGTCGCGCATAGCTCGGTGAACCCGCTCGACCCGATGCACGACCCCGATGTGCTGCGCCACCCCTTCGACCTGCCCCGCGCCCGCGCGCTGCTGGACGAAGCCGGATGGACCCCGGGGCCGGATGGCATCCGCCGCGACGCCAGCGGCGAACGCCTGTCGCTGGAATTCATGACGACCGCGGGCAACCGCTCGCGCGAGGCGGTGCAGCAGGTGCTCCAGGGCATGTGGCGCGCCGCGGGCATCGAGGCGCGCATCCGCAACGAACCGCCGCGCGTGTTCTTCGCCGAGACGCTCTCGCGCCGCCGCTTCCAGGGCCTGGCGCTGTTCGCCTGGATCAGCGCGCCGGAATCCGTGCCGCGGTCGTCGCTCCATTCCGACGAGATCCCGCGCGAGGAACGCAACTGGTCCGGCCAGAACTACGGCGGCTTCCGCAATGCCGAGATGGATGTGCTGACGCAGACCATCCCCGAACAACTCGATGTCGCGCAGCGCCGCGAGATGTGGCGCCGGTTGCAGGCCATCTATGCCGAGGAACTGCCCGCGATCCCGCTGTGGTTCCGCGCGGATGCGCATGTCTGGCCGACCTGGCTGGAGGGCGTGCGGCCGACCGGGCACCTCAACGCCTCGCCGCTATGGGCGGAGGAATGGCGCAGTCGCTGATCACCGCGAGAAAGGGCAGGCCGGGGGAAAGTGAATTCCCCCGGACCCCCTTCTATTTTTGTCCGTTGCACTGGCGTGCCGGGCGCGGCGCGCATCGACGAGCGGCCCCTCCCCGCCCCGCAAAGGCCCGCCGGCCTTTGGGGGGAGGGTCCGGGAGGGGCGAGGCCCCTCCCGGTCAGCGCCATGACGCGCATCCTCATCACCCGCCTCGCGCAGATCGCGCTGACGCTGGCGATCCTCTCGGTCTGCGCCTTCGCCCTGATTGCCCTGATGCCCGGCGACCCGATCGAGGTCGCCATCGCCGGCGACCCGCGCCTGACCAGCGAGGATGCCGCGCGGATGCGCGCGCTGCATGGCCTCGATCGCCCCTTCGCCGAGCGCTATTTCGCCTGGGCCTCCGGCCTGCTGCGCGGCGAGTTCGGCTATTCGCGCCTGTTCGCCCAGCCCGTTGCCGCGCTGCTGGGCCCGGCGCTGCTGTCCACCCTGGCGCTGGCGGGCAGCGCGCTGCTCATCGCGCTCACCGCTCGGCGTGGCGCTCGGCGCGCTGGCGGCGTCGCGCCCGCGCACCGCGCCGGCGGTCGATGCCATCGCGGTGATGGGCCAGGCCATGCCGACCTTCTGGCTCGGCATCCTGCTGATCATCGCCTTCGCCGTGACGCTCGGCTGGCTGCCGGCGGGCGGCAGCGCGGATCACGGCCTCGGGCTGCGCTTCCTGGTGCTGCCGGTCGCCACGCTGGCGGTGGCGCACCTCGCTGCCTATGCACGACATTCCGCCGCCAGCCTGGAAGCGACGCTCACCGAACCCTGGATCCGCACCGCCCGCGCCCGCGGCGCGCCGGAGCGCGTGGTGCTGTTCCACCACGCCTTCCCCAATGCCGCGCTGCCGGTGCTGCAGATCGCGGCACTCGATGCCGGCGCCCTGGCCGGCGGCGCGCTGGTGACCGAGACGGTGTTCGCCCGGCCGGGCATGGGCAAGCTGCTGTACGACGCGGTGATGGGCAACGACACCAACCTCGCGCTGGTGGCGCTGCTGCTGGTCGCGCTGGTCACCATGCTGGCCACGCTGGGCGCCGACCTCGCGCAGCGCGCGCTCGACCCGCGGCTGCGGGAGCGATGATGCGCCTCGCCCTTGGCCTGGTGCTGCTCGGCCGCGCTCGCGCTGGCCGCCCTCGGCGCGCCCTTCGCCGCTGCCTGGCTCGGCCACGACCCCTTCGCGCCCGACCTGTTCGCGCGCTTCGAGCCACCCTCGGCCGCGCATCCCCTCGGCACCGATGATCTCGGGCGCGACATCCTGCTGCGGCTGCTGTACGGCGCGCGGGTGTCGCTCGCGGTCGGGCTGGCGGCGGCGCTGGCGGCGGCCATCATCGGCACCGCGGCGGGGCTGCTGGCGGCCTGGCGCGGCGGCGTCGCGGATGCGCTGGTCATGCGGCTGGCGGATTTCATGCTGGCCCTGCCCGCACTGCCGCTGCTGGTGCTGCTGGCCGCGGCGGACCCGTCGCGCATCGGCCTGCCGGCGCGCGGCGAGGCCTCCGGCGATGTGCTGCGCATCGTCGCCATCCTCGCGATCTTCGGCTGGGTCGGCGTGGCGCGCCTCGCACGGGCGGCGGCGCTGGCCACCTTCTCGCGCGACCATGTGCGCGCCGCGCGGGCGCTGGGCGCGAGCGAGGCGCGCATCCTGCTCCGCCATGTCCTGCCGGCGCTGGCCGCCGCCGGTGGCGGTGGCCACCGCGCTCGCCGTGGCCGGGGCGATCCTGGCGGAGAGCACGCTGTCGTTCCTTGGCCTGGGCATCAGCCCGCCCGCACCGTCCTGGGGCAACATGCTGGCCAATGCGCAGGAGCTGGTGTTCAGCGCGCCCTGGGCGGCGGTGTGGCCGGGCCTCGCCATCATGGTCACGGTCGGCGGCCTGCACGCTGGTTGCCGATGGCGTGCGGCGGCGCGGCGGCGCAGGATGATGGGCAGAGAGATGGCGCGGGCGCTTGTGCGCGGACCTCCTGCGCCGCTATGGCATGCTGCGTGACCATGCCATGCCGGCATCGCCGGCCCGGGAACCGAAGCAAGGGACAGTGTCCAGACCATGTCGCACCCGCCTCTCGTCAGCTCGATGATGGACCTGCTTTCGCATATCAGCCTGCCGGCGGCCGAAGCGCCCCTGCCCGCGGGCGACGTTGCCGTGACCGACCCGCACAAGCCGATCAGCCAGCCCCTGGAAGGCCCGCACGCCGTGCTCGACGGGCTGCTGGCCGAGGTGGAGCAGGACCTCATGCAGGGCCGCCAGGACGCCGCCAGCACCGCTCTGGGCCTGGCCGGGACACGCATCAGCCTCGACGCCATGCGCGGGGTGACGCCGCCACGGCATGTTGAATGGCTGGCCGCCTTCCTGCGCTCGGCGGCGACGGAACTTGCCGAGGGCCACCCCGGCAAGGCGCTCAAGGCGGTGCGTCTGGGGCGACTGGCCATGCGGACCTGACAACCCGGCACATATTTCGAATCAGTCAGTTGCCGGACAAGGCTGCGATAGGCTGCCAGGTCTAGAAGCACATTGCTGGCAGCGGGCCCCCGACCGTGCCGACCTTCCCGCGAATGGTCCTACGGTCGAAAGGAAACCTGCTCCCATGTTCCGTGCCCTTCTGCTGGCTGCCGGGGTGGTGCTCGCCCTTGGCAGCGCCACCCCTGCCGATGCCGCGCGCAGCCGCGCCAGCGGCACCGAGGCGACCACGGCGGCGGCGGCAGCGCCACGTGCCACCTCCACTCGCCGCAGAGAGGCGCAGCGCCAGCGCCGTAGCCGTGGCGAGGCGACAAGCCGCCGGCAGCGCAACCAGGCCTCCGCTTCGCGCCAGCGGCGCGGCACCCAGCAGGCCGCCGCCACCCGCCGCACGCCGCGCACCACGCCGACCGCGACGCAATAGGCGCAACCGGAAGCGGCCGTCGAACGCCGGCAACCGGACAGGAGGCATACCGGACGCATGAAGGTCTCACCTTCGTGCGCCTCGAACGCCGGGCGGCGGCTATCCGGCCGCCTTGGCTTCGCCGGACTGCCGACGGGCAGCATTCGCCACCTCGGCCTTTTGGGCCAAAGGCCTGAACATCCTGTGCTTGTCATGAGGGGGCCTTGCGGGCCCCCTTTCCATGCTCGGATGCGGGCGGGGCTTCAGTCTCCGATCACCCCGCCATCCCGCTTCACGATGGCGATCACCGCGGGACGTGGCGGCACGCCCTCGGCGAAATCCGGCCAGCGTGTCGAAGGCCGGTCGAAGGAGGAACCGCTGTCCTCGCCCGGATGCTGGATGGCGAGGAACACCGTGCGGTCATCGGGCGTGAACAGCGGCCCGCAGACCTCCGCCCCGGTCGGCGCCTGGTAGAACAGGCGCGTCAGCGCGCGGCCACGCCCGCTGGTATCGGCGGCATAAAGGCCGTCCGCCACGCCGGCCGCGCCCGGCGCGCCGTCGGTGGCGATCCAGATGCGCCCCTTGCTGTCGAAGGCGCAATTGTCGGGGCAGGAGAGCCAGCCATTGCTGCTGGTCGCGCGGTGGTACTGCGCGCCGGGGTCGATGCCCGGCGCACCGGCGACCAGGAACAGGCCCCAGCGCATCTCCTTCGCCGCATGGTCCACCTCGGCCGTGCCGGCGCCGGGCGGAATGATCTCCACCACATGGCCCTGCGTGTTGTTGGCGCGCGGGTTGGCGGCATTCACCTGCTGCGGCGTGCGGCGGTTGTTGTTGGTCAGCATCACATAGACGCGGCCATTGGCCTTGTTGGGCTCGACATCCTCGGGGCGGTCCATCGGCGTGGCACCGAGCAGGCTCGGCGGCCTGGCGGCAGTTGATGAGAACGTCGCCCTGGCTGCGGAAGCCGTTCGCCTGCGTCAGCGGGCCCTGGCCATGCACCAGGGCCATCCATTCCACCTTGCCGTCATCGGCGAACTTCGCAACCGAGAGCATGCCCTCATCCAGCAGGTTCCGGTTGGCGGCGCGGTCCTCGCGGTTCCACGGGCGGGCGGTGACGAACTTGTAGACGATACTCGAAGCGCTCGTCGTCGCCCATGTACACCACCACGCGGCCATCCTTGTTGACGGCGTGGTGGCGCCCTCGTGCTTGAAGCGGCCGAGCGCGGTGCGCTTCACCGGCTCGCGTCGGGATCGTAGGGGTCGATCTCCACCACCCAGCCGAAGCGGTTGGGCTCGTTGGGCTCCTTGCCCACGTCGAAGCGGTCGATGTGCTTGGGCCAGGAGTACCAGGAGTCCTTGCCGATGCCGTAGCGTCGCCAGGCGGCATGCTGCGGGTTCTGCGCATTGGCGGCCTCGTCGCCACCGAAATAGCCGTTGAAGTTCTCCTCGGCGGTCAGCACCGTGCCCCAGGGCGTGTTGCCGCCGGCGCAGTTGTTGAGCGTGCCGAGAACGCGCAGCCCGCTCGGGTCCGCATTCGTCTTGAGCATGTCCTGGCCCGCGGCAGGGCCGGCCACACGCATCGGCGTCTCGCCGGTGATGCGGCGGTTGTGCCGGCTTTCCTTCACATAGGACCAGCGACCGCCTTCGCGGCGGATCTCGACGATCGACATCCCGTGGGCGAGCAGTTCGGTCTTCGCCTGCTCGGCATTGGCGCGCAGCGCGGCGGTCCGCCCGGTGCCCATGCCCGGCCACATCAGGTTGGTGTTGGTGTATTCATGGTTGACCGCAAGCAGCCCGCGGTCGGAAGCGTTGCTCCCCTGCGGCAGCGGGAAGAAGTCCAGGTAGTCGTTGTTGTAGCCGAACTGCCTGGCCTGGGTTTCGGGGGTGCTGCGGCCAGGTGCGAAATCCGGCGCATCGGCGAGGATCGGATCGCCCCAGCGGATCACGGTCTGCACCTCGTAGCCCTCGGCCACGGCTTCCGTTTGCGCGAGTTGGTGCGGGATCTCCCGGAAGGTCAGGCTCGAAGGCCCGCCGGTGCGCGGGGCGCCTTGCGCCTGGGCTTCGCCCGGCAGGGCGGCGAGCGCGGCGGCGGCGGCACCCGCGCCCAGCAGCGAGCGGCGGCCGTAGCGCGCCTCGATGATCTCGCCGATCGGCCGACGAGGGTCGGGATTGGAGGTGCCGAACTCCTCGGAGGCGTCGATCTTGTCGTCCTCGGGGATCGGCGGGAGGTGGGTGTCGGGCATGGCGTCCGTCCGTGCAGGGCAGGCGCCGGCAGGATGTCCGGCGGCTGCGCGTATGTGGTCGCGCCGGGCCGCGGCGGGAACGTCCCGGTTTGTGAAGAATCCATGGCGGTGGGCCGCCGCGCGCGATGTTCGCCCGGTAGCGCCGGCACTCGCCCGAAGCCGCGCCTCGGCGGCTTCTCAGCCCGCCAGCGTGACGATGGTGCTGCGCGGAGGCTGCCCGGCGATCACATCGGGCCAGCGTGTGGCCGGCCGGTCCCAGCTTGCGTCTGGGGTGGCGCCGGGATGGGCGATGGCGGCCAGCACCGTGCCATCGGGCGCCGCCGCGGCACCGCCCAGCGCGGCACCGACCGGGGCGCCGAGCAGCAGCGCGGGCTGCCCACGCGCCGCACCCTCGACCGGCACGCGATACAATGCCTCGGGCAGCAATCCCGGACGCGCGCCGCGATCCGTGCCGACCAGCAGCGCGCCCTCGCGCTCGAATCCCAGCGCGGCGGGCGCCCAGGGCCAGGCCTGGACCGGCGCCTGGCGGCCGCGCCCCGCCGGCGGCGGTGCCGCGCGGCCTTCCACGAGCACCTGGGCGATGCCTGTCTCGGCCGCCTGATCGCCGGCCGCGGGGCGAATTTCCACCACCCGCCCCGCGCCGCCGCGCACCGCCAGGCACAGCCGCGCGCGCGCCGCATCGAAGGAGAGGCCGGCAGGCATGTCGAAGGGCGTCGCACCCGCGGCACGCGCGGCGACGAGCGGGTCGCCTTCTGGCAGCGGCAGCCAGCGCAGCGAATCGCCCTCGATCCGCGCCGCCGCCATCCGTCCCGATTCCAGCGCGCGATACCCCGCTGGCGCATCCGAGACGAAGCGGTACAGGAAGCCGCCCACCCGACCGTCCGTGAGCCACACCACCGCCCGGCCATCCGCCGAGAGCCCCGCCGCCACGTCCGCTGGCGCCGAAGCGCCCGAGCGCGGGGTGCTTCGCCGGCACGGCGATCGGGTCCGAAGGAAGGAGTTCCACAACCATGCCTGTGCCGCTGCCCTCCAGCGACGGCAGGCGCCCACGCCAGGAAGCGGCATCGCCCTCGGCCAGCAGCAGCGTGCCCCAGGGCGTCGCGCAGCCGCCGGTCACGCCCACGACGCCAGTCACGCCCTCGGTGCCAATCCGGCACAGGGTCGCGGCGGTCAGGCGACGATTCTGGTAGCCGCCATCGACCACCTCCCAGGCCGGGCCGCGCTTCTCGATATTGAGCAGGCTGACGCCCTGCATGGCGCCGGCCACCTCGGGCAGGTCGCGCCCGCCGGGAAAGGCCATCCGCGCCTCCACGCGCGGATGCGCCACGGCCAGCAAGGCGCGCGGGACGGAGTCCGAGGCCAGCGGCGCGGGCACCAGGGCGATGATCCGCGCATCCCAGCCGAATTGCGCTGCGGCGGCCGCGACGCTCGGCTGGGACGGAGCCCAGGCCGGCGCATCGAAGGTCACGCGGTCGCCCCAGCGGATCAACACGCCGCGGCGCAGGCCTTGCGCGGGCTGGTCGTTGGGCAGGATCGGCAGCGCCTGAGCGCCGGCGCGCGTGGCCGCGAATACCGCCGGCGCGGCGAGCAGCGCGCGCCGACGGATCAAGCCGGCGCCTCCTCGATCACCGGCGGCATGTGCACGCGCACCGGGGGCAGGGCGGCGGTCCATTTCTCCACCTCCACCAGGCAGGATTGCGCCGAGGGGCCCTGGCCCAGGCGCGAGGTGCCGATATCGGCCGTCAGCACGTTCGGGTTGCCGTGCACGCACAGGCTGCCGGGCACGCCGGGTTCCAGCGGGTCGAACCAGGCGCCGGTCGCCATCATGGCCACGCCGCGCATCAGGCCGGGGTCGGTGCGCAGCCCGCCCAGGCAGGCGCCGCGGTCGTTGAAGACGCGCACGATGTCGCCGGGCGCGAGGCCGCGTGCCGCGGCGTCCTCCGGGTTCAGGGTGATCGGCTCGCGCCCCTCGATCTTGTCGGCGGCGGCGACGCGGCCGGGGTCGAGCTGGCCATGCAGGCGGGTGGCCGGCTGGAAGGAGAGCAGGTGCAGCGGAAAGCGCGCCGCCTGCGCGGCCCCCAGCCATTCGCGCGGGGCGATCCAGGCCGGGTGGCCCGGCGCGTCGTCATAGCCGAAGGAGGCCACGGTTTCGCTGAACAACTCGACCTTGCCCGAAGGGGTATCGAGCGGGTGCTCGGCCGGATCGGCGGCGAAATCGGCGAATTGGGTGAAGGCCTCGGCCCCGGTCGGCGCCTCGGCTTCCCACCAGCCCTTTTCCCAGAAGCTGTCGAAATCGGGCGTCTCGAAGCCGAGCGAGGCGCAATGCCCGCGCCATTGTTCGAACAGATGGCGCAGCCAGGCATCCTCGTTGCGCTGTTCGGTGAAGCGGTCGCGGAAGCCGAGTTCCTCGGCGATGTCGGCGAGCATGTCGTGGTCGTTGCGGGCCTGGCCGACGGGGTCGATCGCCTGGTGCATGGCGCGGACGAAGCGGTCGCGCCCGGAACTGGCGATGTCGTTGCGCTCCAGCGTGGTGGTGGCCGGCAGCACGATGTCGGCGTGGCGCGCGAGCGCGGTCCAGTGCTGTTCCTGCACGATCACGGTGTCGGTCTTTGCCCAGGCGCGCAGCAGGCGGTTGAGGTCCTGGTGGTGGTGGAACGGGTTGCCGCCGGCCCACCAGACGATGCGCGCGTCGGGGTATTGCCGTTCGCGGCCGTTGAAATCGTAGGTGCCGCCGGGGTTCTCCAGCATGTCGGTGACGCGCGCGACGGGGATGAAGGCGCCGGTCGGGTTGCGCGCGGCGGGCATGGAGAAGGACGGCACATCGCGGCGCGGCGTGCCCATGCCGCTGCCGCTGCCGAAGCCGAAGGCCACGCCCTGGCCGGGCTTGCCGATATTGCCCAGGATCGCGGCCAGCGCAGTGAGCATCCAGAATGGCTGCTCGCCATGATCGGCCCGCTGCAGCGACCACGCGGCGGTGAGCATGGCGGGCTGGTCCGCGACATCGCCGGCGAGGCGGCGGATCATGGACTCGGGGATGCCGGTGATCGGCGCCGCCCAGGCGGGTGACTTCGGCGTGCCGTCGCTCTCGCCCATGATGTACGCGCGCAGGCCGTCCCAGCCGACGCAATGGGTGGCGAGGAAGCGGGAATCCTCGCGCCCGGCGGCGACCAGCGCATGGGCCATCGCGAGCAGCAGTGCCGTATCGGTCCCGGGGCGGATGGGCACCCATTCCGCGTTGCACCATTCGGGCACGTCGGCGCGGCTGGGCGAGACGTGCAGGAAGCGCAGCCCGGCGCTGGCGGCCTCGCGCAGCATGATCTCGCTGGAATGCTGGCCGGCGCCGCCGGAGGTCACGAACCCGTTGCGCAGCGGCAGCCCGCCGAGGCACAGCATCACCTTCGCGTGACGGATCACCGCCGCCCAGTCGGTGATCTTGCCCAGCACCACCTCGTTCGTGCCGAGCACATGCGGCATCACCGCCTGGCCGGCCGCGTAGGAATAGGCGTTGAGCTGCCCGGTATAGCCGCCGCCCAGGCCGAGGAAGCGCTGCAACTGGCTGCGCGCATGGTGGAAGCGCCCGGCCGAGGACCAGCCATAGGAACCGCCGAAGATGGACGGTGCGCCATGCTCGGCGCGCACCCGGCGGGTTTCCTCCGCCACCAGGCGCACTGCGCGGTCCCAGGAGACCGGCACGAAGGGATCGCCGCCGCGCAGGTGTCCGGCGCGCTTGCCCTCCAGCCAGCCGCGGCGGACATGGGGGCGGTCCACGCGGCAGGCGGCGTGCACCACATCGGGCACGCTCTCGATCAGCGAACCGGGGAAGGGATCGCGCGCGAAGGGACGCACGCCGATGACGCGGCCACCCTCCACCACGGCGTCGTAGCTGCCCCAATGGGCGGCGTGCGGCTTGAGTATCGTCATGGACGTGCGGTCATGGTGTTGTGTCCCTCGCTGCCAAGGTGGCGCGGGCACCGCCGCGGCACAATGTCGAAGCGTATCGGCGCGGGGGGCGTGCGCGAAAGATCACGATGCATCCGAATGCGCCCCTTGGGTCGCCGCACGCTTCGGGCCTAGAGTAGCCCATCGCACGCCGAGGAACATGCCGCCCATGACCCCGCCCCGCAATTCGAACGCTGCCCGCGACATCGCCAATGTCCTGCACCCCTATACGGATGCGAAGGCGCATCTGGTGAACGGGCCGATGGTGATCAGCCGCGGCAAGGGCGTGCGCATCTACGACGAGCAGGGCAAGGAATACATCGAGGCGCTGGCCGGGCTGTGGTGCGCATCCCTTGGCTTCGACAATGAGCGCCTGGTGCAGGCCGCGGCCAACCAGATGCGCAAGCTGCCCTTCTACCATTCCTTCACGGCGAAGTCGCACGAGCCGATGATCGACCTGGCGGAGATGCTGATCGAGCGCGCGCCGGTGCCGATGTCGAAGGTGTTCTTCGCCAATTCCGGTTCCGAAGCGAACGACTCGGCCATCAAGATGGTCTGGTACATGAACAACGCGCTGGGCCGGCCGGACAAGAAGAAGATCATCGCGCGCATCAAGGGCTATCACGGCATCACCGCTGGCCGCCGCCTCGCTGACCGGCCTGCCGGCCAACCACAGCTGTTCGACCTGCCGATGCCCGGCTTCCACCACGTCAGCACGCCGCACCACTACCACGGTCGCCCATGCCGGCGAGATCGGAGGAGCATTTCGCGACGCGCCTGGCCGAGGAACTCGATGCGAAGATCATCGCCGAGGGGCCCGAGACCGTCGCCGCCTTCTGGGCCGAGCCGGTGATGGGTGCGGGCGGCGTGATCGTGCCGCCCGGCGACCTACTACGAGAAGATCCAGGCGGTGCTGAACAAGCACGACGTGCTGTTCGTCGCGGACGAGGTGATCTGCGGCTTCGGGCGCACCGGCAACTTCTGGGGCAGCCAGACGATGAACATCGTCCCTGACATCCTGGTCTGCGCCAAGGCGCTGTCGTCGTCCTACCTGCCGATCTCGGCGGTGATGGTGAACGAGAAGGTGTTCCAGGCGATCGCCGAGGGGTCGTCCACACGTCGGCACCTGGGGCCACGGCTTCACCTATTCCGGCCACCCGGTCTCCGCCGCCGTCGCGATCGAGACGCTGAAGATCTACGACGAGATGGACATGGTCGGCCATGTGCAGCAGGTCGGCCCGCATATGCAGGCGGAACTGCGCCGCCGCTTCGCCGACCATCCGCTGGTGGGCGAAATCCGTGGCGTCGGCCTGGTCGCGGCCATGGAACTGGTCGAGGACAAGGCCACGAAGAAGAACTTCGAACCCGGCAAGAAGATCGGCCCGCGCCTGCTGAAGCATGGCGAGGAACACGGGGTGATCCTGCGCGCGATGATCAACGACAGCATCGGCTTCTCCCCGCCGCTGATCATCACCAAGGACGAGATCAACGAGATGCTCGACCGCGTCGAGAAGGCGCTGGACGGCCTCTCGGTCGAACTGCGCCGCGAGAGCATCGCGGCGGTCTGACCGGCCCGGCCCCGGCGCGTCATGCGCCGGGCGCCACCTTGCCGCGCGTGAAACTCACCTCCCCTGCCCTGCCGCTTGCCGTGGCGCTGGTCCTGGCACCGGTGGCGGCCGTGCTGCAATCCAAGGCCATGGCACCGGTGGCGCTGGTGGCGCTGGCCTTCGTCGTGCTCGCCTTCTGGCGGGAACAGCGTGCCTGGCCGTGGCCGCGGGGTGCGGTGGCGGCCATCGGCATCGCGCTGGGCGCCTGGGGCGTGCTGAGCGCGGCCTGGGCGATCGAGCCCGGGCGTGCGCTGACGGCGGGCGTCTCGCTCGCGGCCATGGTGGGCCTCGCCGCCGCGGCCGCGCGTGCGGTGCAGGATATCGACGACGCGGCGCGCCGGCGCCTGGTTCTTGCGCTGGCCATCGGGTTGGCGCTCGGCCTGGTGGTGGCGGCAGTGGACGCGCTCAGCGGGCATGCCATCCGGGCGGGCGTGCGCGGGCTGCGTGACGCCCCGGCCACGCTGGCCTTTGGCTTGAAGCCCGCCGCCTCGGTGATGGCGTTGCTGCTGCCAATGGCGGTCGCCCTGCCCTGGCCGGCGCTGCCGCGCGCACTGTTGCTGGGCACGGGGGCGGCCATCCTGGTCGCGTTGCCGGGCGATACGGCAAAGATCGCGGCGGTGCTCGGGCTGATTGCCGCAGGTGGCACGATGCTCGCACCCCGCCTGCTGCCCGCGCCTGCTGGGCGCGGGCATCGCCGGCCTGATCCTGCTGATGCCGGTGTTGGTCGCCGCCATTCCCGCCCTGCCCGTCGAGCGGCTGCCGGTATCGGCCCTTCACCGCATGGTGATCTGGGATTTCAGCGCCGCACGCGCCGCCGAACGCCCGCTGCACGGCTGGGGCATGGAGGCGAGCCGCGCCATCCCCGGCGGGCGCGATGCACCGCCAGCCGCCACCCTGGACCATCTGGGCGTGACGGACCCCTCCCTGCGCGGCTGGTTCGCCATGCCGCGGGTGCAGGTGCTGCCGCTGCACCCGCACAACGGCGCGTTGCAGGTGTGGCTGGAGTTGGGGGCGATCGGCGCGCTGCTCGCCGCCGCGCTGGCCTGGGCGCTGGGGGTCGCGGCGGCGCGCGCGCCCTGCCCGCCGGCGGCCTGCGGCGCGCTGGTCTCGGCCACGGTCACCGCCATGCTGTCCTTCGGGGCGTGGCAGGCCTGGTGGGTGGCGTCGATGCTGTTGGCGGCGGTGGCGTGTGCCGGACTGCCGAGGCGCAGTTGGGCCTGAGCAGCATCAGGGTTCGCGGCCGATCAGCCCCATCTGCCGCTGCAGCCGCCGCATCCGCATCCCGCGCCGCAGCCATGCGCGCTGCCCGCTCAACCGGCCCAGGGCAATGCAGCAACGCGACAGCGGGCTGAGCCGCCACAGCGGCCGCCGCAGCAGCGAGGCGGCGTCGTGCAGCAACGCGGTCAGGCGAACGATACTGGCCTGTTGCCAGCGCAGCGTCGCGTCGCGCGGATCGAGTGGGTCGAATTCGATGGCGTGGATGATGGCCGTGGCGTCCGGCAGCGGGTCGCCGCCACTGCCGGGCAGTGTGTAGGCCTGCTTCACCGCGAGAATGCAGCGCAGATAGCGCAGCGTATCCTCGCCAGTCCCGCCGAGATCCACCGCCTTGCCGGCATGATACTTCAGTGTCTGGCGCACCAGGTTGCGGAATGATGCCGCGTGCTGTGGCGCGACGCCGTTCACCTCAAGCGCCTGGCGCAGCAATTCGAAGTTGGCGATGTGGTCGGTAATGTTGCGCCAACCGATCGAATGCGTCGTCGATCCATGGCGCAGCAGGTAGTTGTAGAAGGCCTGTCCCAGGATGCGGATGCGCCGCGACTTTAGCAGCGCCTGATAGGTCCAGCCGAGATCCTCGTAGAAGGTGGTCTCGTCGAAATACAGATCGTTCTCGGTGAAGACTGACCGCTTCCACAGTTTGGTGCAGACGGACGGGTCTGTGATGGCGAAGACGTCGCTGTGGCAACCCTCGATGATGATGGTGCGGTCCAGCGGGATGATCGTGCGCAGGGTCTCGCCCTGCTCGTTCACCTCCCGCAGGCCGCTGGCGACGACATCGAAATCGCCGGCGATGGCGGCGGCGTGCAGCACCGCCAGCATGGCCGGGTCGATGAAGTCGTCACTGTCCACCGAAGCGATGTAGTCACCGCGCGCGGCGCGGACGCCGGTGTTGCGGGCTGCGCCGAGGCCGCGATTGCTCTCGTGGCGCAGCAGCCGGATCCGCGGATCGGCAGCCTGCAGTGCCAGGACGACCTCATGGCTGCCGTCAGTGCTGCCGTCATCGATGCAGACGATCTCGATGTCGGGGAATGTCTGCGCCTGAATGGAACGAAGGCAGGTCGCTACATAAGCCTTGGTATTGAATAGGGGCACGATGACGGAAATTCTTGGGCCCATGGCACCTCACCATCCCTGACAACAACGGCGTCGAAATCGCCCGGCTGGCCGATCATGCCGCGCCAAGGAGACTGCAATCGCCAGGATGGCGGCCGCGAACCGTCATGATCCAGGCGGTGCGGCATGACCGGCCGACTCCTTTGAACGTCAGGCGATGCTTACTATATCTTGGCATCCAATCGATATTGGGGATCAGCGGCGTTCAATGGGCCTAACATACACCATCGGGCGCCTGCTCGAACGGGTAGCACCGTCCGTCGCTCGTCGGCTGCGCGACGTCTGGTACACGGCGAATGGCGGGCGCATCGAGACCCTCGCCGGCATTCTCGACCAGGAGATGCATGGTCATCGGCAGCATATCGACCAGCGACTGAACCAGATTCAGGCGTATCTGGGCACAAACCACCACGATCTCGACGAGCGGCTGAACCGGATCCAGGCGCATCTGAGCACAAACCACCACGATCTCGACGAACGGCTGAACCAGATCCAGGCGCATCTGAGCACAAACCACCACGATCTCGGCCAGCGGCTGAATGAGCTGCAAGCGCATCTGGATGCGACTGATCGGCGCTTGGATACAGCCCAGGCAGCGGCGGCGCGGTTCAACTCCCGCATCGAGGAAACCGGCGGCACGGGTGCTGCCTTCACGGTGCAGGATTCGTTGCGGCGCCTGGAAGACGCGCCCCGATCGTCGGGGCCGCGGATCGCGGTGGTCTCGGTGTTGCCGCCGATGCAGACCGGGATCGCCGAGTATTCGCTGCAGACCTTCGAGGCCTCGCCGGTGCCGGTGGATGTCTTCACCCCCTTCCCCGATGCGGGGGCCTATATGGCAGCAGTGCATCGGCTGCCCCGACCGGGCGGGCCGCTCGCGATCCATGCTCTGGAGACGCTGTCCTTTGCGCTGGCGACGCGCCGGTATGAAGCGGTGATATGGGCGCTCGGCAACTCCGCCCATCACCTGCCAGTGCTGCGGCTGCTGCGGGAGACGCGGCACCTCGACCCGTTGGCGCCGCACTGGGTGCAATTGCATGATCCGGCGCTGTTCCACCTGACGCGGCTTTATGCCGACCAAATCGGTGTCGACCCCGCAACACTGTTGCGCCCCGCGGCGGTGACGGCGATGCCTCAGGCCGATTGGCCCGCCGTCACGCGGTCCGACATAAGGACCATCGTCGGGCATATCGGCCTGCCGGCCCGCGCGTTGTTCGCGGATCTGCCATTGCATGGCGTGATCCTGCATTCACGCGCGGCACTCGACCTGTTGCTGCCGGACTGGCCGGAACTCGACAGGCTCCAGAAACGCTTGCTGTACTTGCCGGTGATCGACCACTTCACGCCACGAATCGCGCCGCCGGGCGGTGGGCTGCGCATCGGCTCATTCGGCTATCCCTCGCCATACAAGGGCACCGACATAATCCTCGCTGCCTTCCGACAGCTGCGCCGGCGAAGGCCGGAGGCGCGGCTGGTGCTCGCCGGCTACAACGCGGCGCGCTTCTCGCTGGACGAAGGGCTCGGGGCCGAGCCCGGACTCGAGGTGTACGACAATCCGCCGATGAAGACGCTGGCCGAGCTGATGGATGGGGTGGATGTCGCTGTCCAACTGCGGACCCACAATGGCGGCGAAAGTTCAGGGATTGTGCCGCAATTGCTGTCGCGGGACGTGCCGACCCTGACCTCGGCGATCGGCGCCTTCAGGGAGTATGGCGAGGCGGTACGCGCGATGCCGGTCGGTTGTGGGCCCGAGGCGCTTTGCGCCGCGATCCTCGATGAGGCGGCACAGCCGGCACTGCGGCGAGCCGCCCGGCGCGGTTACGTGGAGACGCACAGCGCCGCGGATTTCTGTGCGGCGCTGCTGAATGACGCGATGGCCCTGCCGGTCAGCCGCCGCGCCTGATAGCCCCCCCTAACCCTGGAGACGACCGAGCGCTACCGCGCCCGCGCGATGCAGAACTCGACCACGGCGGCGAGCGCCCGCTTCTCCGCGCCATCGGGGAAGGGGGCGAGCGCGGCCAGCGCCTGCTCTCCATAGCCGCGGGCGCGCGCGATGGTATCCGCCAGCGCGCCGTGGCGGCGGATCAGGGCCTGCGCCTCGGCCAGGTCGCCGTCGTGCTGCGTGCCGTCTTCGAGGGTGCGGCGCCAGAAGACGCGCTCCGCATCCGACCCACGCGTCGAAGGCAAGAAGCACCGGCAGGGTGATCTTCCCTTCGCGGAAATCATCGCCAACCGTCTTGCCCAGGGCTTCCTGGTCGGCGCTGTAGTCCAGCGCGTCGTCCACCAGTTGGAAGGCGACGCCCAGCGCCGCCCCGAAGGCGCGCAGGGCCTCCTGGGCCGAAGCGGGCTGGTCGGCAACCACCGCGCCGACCTCCGTTGCCGCCGCGAACAGCGCAGCCGTCTTGCCCTCGATCACCGCGAGGTACTGGGCTTCGGTTGTCGCGGTGTCGTTCTGGGTGATCAGCTGCAACACCTCGCCCTCGGCAATCGTGGCGGAGGCGGTGGAGAGGATACGCAGCACTTCCAGCGATCCATCCGCCACCATCAACTGGAAGGCGCGCGAAAACAGGAAGTCCCCAACCAGGACCGAGGCCTTGTTGCCGAACAGCGCATTGGCGCTTGCCTGGCCGCGGCGCAATTCGCTTTCGTCCACCACGTCGTCGTGCAGCAATGTTGCCGTATGGATGAACTCGACGCAGGCAGCGAGCGCGACATGGCGTTCACCGCGATAGCCGCACATGCGTGCCGCCGCGAGTGTCAGCAGCGGGCGCAGTCGCTTGCCCCCGGCGGCGATGATATGCGCTGCCAGTTGCGGGATCAGCGCCACATCGCTGTGCATGCGCACGACGATCAGCCGGTTGCACGCTTCGATGTCGTGGCGCAGGAGCGCTGTCAGTTCAGTCAGCGCGTCCTCTCCGCGCGGCGTCGGCGGGGCGACGGACGGCGTGGCGATTGCGCTCACCCTTGCTCTTCTCCTGATGCGGGGCGCACCATAGTCAGGCCCCGGCAAGGCGGCAAGCGGCGGAAAAACAAGGGATTCACACTTGCGATGCGCGTGATCGCCACCACGACGGACCCGGTACGCCTGTCCTTCCTGCGAGCACTTCTGATGGATGCGGGAATCGAAACCCTGGTGCTGGACGCGCATATCAGCGCGGTGGAGGGTGGTATCGGTGCCTTCCCGCGTCGCCTCGCCGTGATCACGGAGGATGAGCAGCGCGCGCGCAGCGTGTTGCGTGAGGCAGGCGAGCTAACCGCTTGATGCGCTGGCCGCAATTGCGCGACCGGCCGCCGGCAGGCTGGAGTGCCCGACGCGCGGGCGCGCGCACCGCGGCGCCGAGCACCGCCGGGTACGAAGGTGAACCCTTCCAGCGCGAGGCATGAACGAAACGACCGACGATCTGCTCCTGGGCGGCCGGGTACGCCTGCGCCAGCCGGTGGCGGGCTTCCGCGCGGGCATCGATGCGGTGCTCCTGGCGGCGATGGTGCCAGCCCTGGCGGGGCAGCGGGTTCTGGAAGCAGGCTGCGGCAGCGGCGCGGCCTTTCTGTGCCTCGCGGCACGCGTGCCAGGGATCACCATCGCCGCGGTGGAACGCGAACCGGCGATGGCCGCGCTAGCCCGCTGCAACGCGGCGGCAAATGGCGCGGCAGCAGAAGTGGTGCAGGGCGACATTGCCGATGTGGCGCTCGCCCGATCGTTCGCTCCTGGCGATCACGCCTTTGCCAACCCGCCCTATTGGCCCGGCGGGACGCCGCCGCCCGATTCTGTCCGGCGCGCCGCGACACATGATGCCGGCACAGGCCTCGATGCCTGGGCGCGGTTCCTTGCGGCGGCCGTGCGAACGGGCGGCAGCGTGACGCTGGTGCTGCCAGCCGCGCGGTTCGATGCCGGCATCGCCGCTCTGCGCGGCGCCGGGTGCGGTTCACTGCTGCTGCTGCCGCTCGCCCCGCGTGAGGGCCAGCCCGCACGCCGGGTTCTGTTGAGGGCACGAAAGGGCGGCCGCGGCGCGGCACGCCTTCTTGCGCCGATGGCGCTGCACGGTGCGGATGGCGCCTTCACGGTGGCTTCAGACGCGGTATTGCGCCACGCTGGAGCCCTGGCGGCCGAACAATGAAGTCAGTGCTGGTGCCGACGAAGTTCGAGGGCCGGGCTGCGGGGCCAGATGACCCCGGCGCTGCCTACTGGTCCTTGACCTCGGGATGGCGCAGCAGCCAAAGGCGCTCATGCGCCGCCACCAGGCTCTCGAGGTTCTTGCGCCGATTGCTGTCAGGTGACGCCGGTCGACGCGTCAGCATCATTTCGAGTATGCGCAACAGATCCTCAGCGACCTCGAAATCACCCTGATCGCAGGCATGGTGGAAGGCGATCAGGATCTTGTCCGACAGGCGGCGTGTATGCCTTGGAGCGGGGCTCGCGCCACGGCCCGATTCCTGTCCAGACCCGATATCGTCGTCTTCTGCTTGCATCGAGCCCTTCTGCCACTGACCCCACCAATACGCGTGCGGTACCCTGAATTATCCAGTCATCATACCGATTGGGTCACGGTTGCGGAACCCTGTGTCTCACAACGCGCGAAGTTGCGCGCTGACGGCGGCGGCTATCGCCTCAGGCGAAGTTTCTGGCCTGAACAGGCTTCGGACCCGGCCATCGGGTCCAACAAGATATATAAATGATGAATGATCCATCAGGTAATCTGACGAATCCCGTGGCCTTACTTTCGCGTAATAAACGCGATAAGCGCGGGCTGCCTGCGCGATCTGCTCGGCGCTGCCGGTCAGCCCGACCATGCGCGGATGGAAACGGGAGACGTAGTCGGCCATCGCCTCGGGCGTGTCACGCTCCGGGTCGATGCTGATGAAGACCGGCGTGACCCGCTCGCCCGCCGGGCCCATCGCATCAAGGGCAGCGGCGATGGTGCCAAGTTCCGTGGGACAGACATCGGGGCAGTACGTGAAGCCGAAATAGACCAGCAGCGCACGCCCGGCGAAGTCCTGTTCCGTGACGCTACGACCGGTCTGGTCCACCAGCGTAAAGGGCCCGCCCAAGGCCACGCCCTGCGCCAGTTGCACGCCGCCAGCCGATGGCGCGGGCATCTCGGTGCCGGTCAATGACGCAACCTGGCGCAGGAACGCATCCGCGAGTGGTTCGCCCGGCGCACGCCCAAACCAGGCGAGCGCCCAGGCACCGCCAAGGATCAGCACGAGAACAACCGACAGGACACGAATGGCGCGAAGCATGGCGCGGACATAGGCTGCCGCCGCCGCCATGCGCAAGAGGCGCACCCGCGCCGGCATCACCGGCGGCGGGCGTGCCCTTAGATTCGCGCGGTCAGTGGCGCACGCCCTCGATCGCGCCCTGCGGCTGCGGCGAGGAAAACACCTGGTCGGCAAAGGCTTCTTCCCAGGTGCCGCCGGTGCTGGCCTTCGAGTATTCCGTCGCGCGGTTCTCGAAGAAGTTGGTGTGCTCCACGGCGTTCAGCATCTCGTCGAGCCACGGGATCGGGTTCTTGTCGATGTGATACAGCGGCTCAAGGCCCAGCTGCTGCAGCCGACGGTCGGCGATGAAGCGGATATACGCCTTGGTCTGCGCCGCATCGAGGCCTTGCACGCCGCCGAGCTCGAAGGCGAGGTCGATGAAGCTGTCCTCGTGGTCCACGATGGTCGCGCAGATCAGGTACAGGTCGCGCTTCAACTCCTCCGTCCAGATCTCCGGATTTTCCTGCACGAAGGTGCGGAACAGCCGGATGACTGACAGGCAGTGCAGCGTCTCGTCGCGCACCGACCACGAGACGATCTGGCCCATGCCCTTCATCTTGTTGAAGCGCGGGAAGTTCATCAGGATCGCGAAGGAGGCGAACAGCTGCAGGCCTTCGGTGAACGCCGCCGAACACCGCCAGCGTCTTGGCGATCTCGGTCTTGTTCTCGACCGAGAAGGTCTGCATGTAGTCGTACTTGTCCTTCATCTCCTTGTACTTGAGGAAGGCGGTGTACTCGCTCTCGGGCATGCCGATGGTGTCGAGCAGGTGCGAATAGGCGGCGATGTGCACCGTCTCGATGTTGGTGAAGGCGCTCAGCATCATCTTGACCTCGGTCGGCTTGAACACCTGCGAGTAGTGCTTCATGTAGCAGTTGTTCACCTCGACATCGGCCTGGGTGAAGAAGCGGAAAATCTGCGTCAGCAGGTTGCGCTCGGTCTCAGTCAGGCTTTTGCTGCCAGTCCTTCACATCCTCGGCGAGCGGCACTTCCTCGGGCAGCCAATGGATCTGCTGCTGGCGTCTTCCAGGCATCATAGGCCCACGGATAGCGGAACGGCTTGTAGACCGGATTCGAGGTCAGGAGGTCGAACCTCACCGGCAATTCGTCGTTCGTAATCCCGTCGGCCATGATGCCCGCCCCTGCTGTGCTGCGACGCCGCTTCTCTACCACAATTGGTGTCGGCGACAATGATCCGCCGCAACATCTTGTGGCAAAGCGCGGTCACGCAAGGTGTTGCGCGCGCCTCACTCGACCCTCACGCCGGCGATGCGGGCCATCTCCCGATTCTCTTCGATCTCGCGCGCGATTTGCGCCACGAAATCCTGCGGCCCCTCGGCGATGACGATGCCGCCGGTCTCGCGGATGCGCTCTATCATCATGGGCTCGCGCATCAGCGCCAGCGTGTCGCGCGCGGCGCGCTCCACCACCTCACGCGGCAGGCCCTTCGGCCCGATGAAGCCGTACCAGGGGCTGGTGTCGGGAATGCCGAACCCGACCTCGTCAAGCGTCGGCACATCGGGCAGCACCGGCGCACGCTGGGGCCCACCCACCGCAATCGCACGCAATTGCCCCTGCCGCGCCAGGCCGATGGCTCCCGAGAGCGTGCTGAAGGTCGCCGGCACGCGGCCGGAAACCACCTCCTGCAAGGCCGGCGCCGCGCCGCGGAAGGCGACATGCGTCACCTCGATACCCGCCTTGCGACGGAACATCTCCAGAGCGAAATGCCCCGACGACCCATTGCCGGAAGATGCGAAGGCAAGACCTGGCTCCCGTTTCGCCGACGCCACCAATTCCTGCACGCTACGGAAAGGCGCATCGCGGCTGACGAACAGCACGGTCGGTGAGCCGTACAGCACCGAGATCGGCGTGAAATCCGCCACCGTGTCGTAGGGCAGGCGCGGCTGCACCACGACATTGCTGACATGCGTGCTCGCCGCCAGCAGCAGCGTATAGCCATCGGGCGCAGACCGCGCGACCGCCTCGCTGGCGATGATCTGGCTGGCGCCGGGGCGATTCTCGATCACCACCGGCTGGCCCCACAGGCGCTGCAAGGGCTCCTGCAACAGCCGCCCCACCAGGTCGGTCGGGCCGCCGGCCGGATAGCCGATGATGACGCGCACCGGCCGGTCGGGCCAGGCGGCGGCTCGCAGGGGCGAGGCAAAGGCCAGGCCCGTCCCGGCCAGGGCAAGGCTGCGACGCGTGATCATGTCCGTCTCTCCCACGGCCGCGGCGTTTCGAGCGCGGTCCTGGGATCGAGGCTAGCGGGGCAGGCGCGCGGGTGTCGATGGGGAGGGCCTTGCCCTCCCCAGACCCCACCCACCAAAGGCCGAAAGGCCTTTGGAAACCATTTCATGGCGCCGGTTTGGCGGCGGGCAGTTATGGTTTCTTGGGCGCCGGGGGACGTCGGGAGCGCGACCTGTGATGTGGGATTTGGCCGCGCTGGCCTTCATGGGAGCCGGGATCCTGGCGGGGCTGACCGCGCTGGTCGTCGCGCGCCGAGGCAGGATGCGCCTGAGGCTGCCACTGCCGATCCTTGCGGTGTTTGGTGCGCTGGCATTTTGCGGCGCACTCTGGCTCATCGCGCCCTACCTACCCGCCGGCCTGACGCGAAGCACCATGACACCAAGGACATGCGCGCAAGTCGTTGCGATGGGCTTCGGCACCGCACGCATCGGAGAGCCCGGCTATTTCAGGCACCTGGACGCCGACCAGGACGGCATTTCCTGCGAATGGTGGCCGAACCGCGCCCGACAATGACGCGCCCCAGGAACGCCCGGAACCGGGTCATGGGTTCAAAGGGCCTTTCGGCCCTTTGCGGGAGGGGTCCGGGGAGGGCAGCGCCCTCTCCGGCCGTCCCTCGTTCTCACTGACAGGCGAGGCATTCCTCGTAGTTGCTTCCATTCTCCTGCGGCACCGCCACGGCGACGGCGAGGCGCCCCGGCGCATCCTGTGCGCTCGGCACATGCGCCGCCATGATGTCGCCCTGGCCCACCACCTTCGCGCTGATGGTATCCGCCCGCTGGATCGACTTGGAGCGGCAGTAATAGAGCGACTTCACGCCCTTCTCCCACGCGGTCAAGTGCAGCATGTGCAGGTCCCACTTGTCGACGTCGGCGGGGAGGAACAGGTTCAGCGACTGCGACTGGCAGATGAACGGCGTGCGGTCGGCGGCGAGTTCGATCACCCAGCGCTGGTCGATCTCGAAGGCGGTCTTGAAGATCGCCTTCTCGTCGCTCGGTCAGGAAGTCGAGGTGCTGCACCGAGCCCTCGTTCTCGAGGATCGAGGTCCAGATCTCCTCGGTCGTCGTGCCCGTGCTTGTCGAGCAGCTTCTCGCAGATACGGGTTCTTGCACGAGAACGAGCCCGACAGCGTCTTGTGGGTGTAGATGTTGGCCGGGATCGGCTCGATGCCGGCGAGGTGCCGCCGCAGATGATCGAGATCGACGCGGTCGGCGCGATCGCCATCTTGTGGCGAGAAGCGCTCCATCACGCCGCATTCGGCGGCATCCGGGCAGGGCCCGCGCTCCTCGGCCAGCATGCGCGAGGCCGCGTCGCGCCTGCGCGCGCATGTGCTTGAACATCTTCTTGTTCCAGACCTTCGCCATCGCGCTACTCGAAGGGCACGTTCTTGCTTCTGCAGGAAGGAGTGGAAGCCCATCACGCCCAGGCCGACCGAACGCTCGCGCATGGCGGAATACTTGGCGCGCGCCATCGCCGGCGGGCGCGCGGTCGATGAAGTCCTGCAGCACGTTGTCGAGGAAGCGCATCACGTCCTCGATGAATTGCGGGTCGTCCTTCCACTCGACCCAGGTCTCGCAGTTGAGCGAGGACAGGCAGCACACCGCGGTGCGGTCGTTCGCCATGTGGTCGATGCCGGTGGGCAGCGTGATCTCCGAGCACAGGTTCGAGGTCGACACCTTGAGGCCCGAGCGCGCTTGTGATGCTTGGGCATCGGCGGTTCACGGTGTCGGAGAAGATGATGTAGGGCTCGCCGGTCTGCAGCGCGCGGTTCGAGGATCTTCTGGACCACAGCGCGCGCGCGTTGACCTTGCGCATCAGCGCGCCGTCCTTGGGGCGAGACGCAGGCCGAATCCTCGTCCGCCTGCGCACCGCGTCCATGAAGTCGTCGGTGAGCAGCACGCCGTGGTGCAGGTTCAGCGCCTTGCGGTTGAAGTCGCCGCCGGTCGGGCTTGCGGATCTCGAGGAATTCCTCGATCTCCGGGTGGTGGATCGTCGAGATAGCAGGCGGCCGAGCCGCGGCGCAGCGAGCCCTGGCTGATCGCCAGCGTCAGGCTGTCCATCACGCGGATGAAGGGGATGATGCCCGTGGTCTTGCCGTTGCGGCCGACCTTCTCGCCGATGCCGCGGACGTTGCCCCAATAGGTGCCGATGCCGCCGCCCTTGGAGGCCAGCCAGACATTCTCGTTCCAGGTGCCGACGATGCCGTCGAGGCTGTCGGCGACCGCGTTCAGGAAGCACGAGATCGGCAGGCCGCGATCGGTGCCGCCGTTCGACAGCACCGGCGTCGCCGGCATGAACCACAGGTTGCGAGATGTAGTCGTAAATCCGCTGGGCATGGTCGGCATCGTCGGCATAGGCGATCGGCGACGCGGGCGAACAGGTCCTGATAGCTTTCGCCGGGCAGCAGATAGCGGTCGTTCAGCGTGGTCTTGCCGAAATCGGTCAGCAGCGCGTCGCGCGAGCGATCGATCTGGACCTGCCCATGGCCCTCAAGCTGTACGGCATCAAACACGGCCAATCCCCCCAAAACACCAAATCCCCTGTCCGGCATCCTGCCGCCGACCGGGCCTTCACCACAAGATGTAGTCTTGCCACAGTATCGGTACCACCACATCGGGTGGTGCACAGACCCCTTGCCAAACCAGGCCAGCCTGTTACAGCCAGAAATCTGTTCCCGTTTCGTTCAATAATCACTGTCCGGGCCGGGCGCGCAAGACCGGACTTTTCCACAGGCGCGTACCGCGCCATTGTGCGGCCGGTTCCAACCATAGAAAGCCCGCATGACCCGCCATCACCGCCGCGCCCTGCTCGCCGCCCCGCTTGCTGCCGCCCTTGCCCGCCCCGCCCTTGGCCAGGGTTCCTGGCCGACCCGTCCGCTGCGCATCATCGTCCCGTTCGGCACCGGCGGCGGGACGGACATCACGACCCGCCTGCTCGCCCCGAAACTCGGGGAGATTCTCGGCCAGTCGGTGGTCATCGAGAACCGGCCCGGCGCCGGCGGCGTGGTCGGCACCGATTTCGTGGCGAAGCTGCCGCCCAATGGCGAGGCCTTCGTGCTCTCCACCCTCTCGCCCATCGCGCTCGCGCGCGGGCTGCCCGCGCCGGTTCCCTTCGATGCGCGGCGGGACCTGGTGGCCATCGCGCCCACGGTCTTCGTGCCGATCGCCATGGCGGTCACCACGCGCAACTTCGCGCCGCGCACCGCGCAGGACTTCGTGGCCGCTCTGAAGGCCGCGCCGGGGCGCTACCAGTTCGGCTCCTCGGGAATCGGCACCTCGGGCCACATCGCCTCGGCCACCTTCTGCATCAAGACCGGCACCGATGCGGTGCATGTGCCCTATCGCGGCGGCGGCCAGGTGTTCGCGGCGCTGACGGCGGGCGAGATCCAGTTCTGCTCCGACATCCCCTCCATCCTGAAGGGCTTCCAGGAGGGCGGTACCGCGCGCGTGGTGTTTGTCGCCACCGACCAGCGCTCGGCCCTGCTGCCGGACGTGCCGACCGCGGCGGAGGCCGGCATCCCAGGCTACAAGGCCTATTCCTGGTATGGCTTCTTCGCGCCGCGGGGCACCGCGCAGCCGATCATCGACCGGATGGCCGCCGCGGTGGACCTGGCGCTGGCCGACCCGGCGATCAGCCGCCGCTTCGACGAGATGGGCACGCCGGCGATGCGTGGCTACACGCCCGCCCGCTTCGCCCAGTATGTCAGCGACGAGATCGATTTCTGGGAGCCCGAGGTCCGCGCCCTGGGCATCCGGGCGGAGTGACCGGCCCGGGGCGGGCATCGCGCTCGCCCCGGCGGCACGCTCATTGGGACGGGAACGTGACCGCCACCTCGTCGCCGGGTGCGAGGCGCGTCACGAAGGCGCGCATGGCGTCCTCGCCGACCAGCAGGTTGCCGGAGCCCTCCGGCAGCCCTTCCACCACCATGCGCGCGCCACCTGTCTCGATCTGCCGGATCGTGCCGCGCTGCCAGCCTGCGCCCGCGCCGGCGGGCAGCGGCAGCGCGCGAAGGCGCACGGTGCCGTCGGCATCATAGGCGACCACCACGCGCGTGCCGCGGCGCAACCGGCGCAGGTCGCGGAATTCCGGGCCCGCCGTCATGTCGAACAGGCCGCCGCTCAGCGTGGTCACCCCGACCTGGCGCGTGCTGGCCGAAACCGCCTGGACGGTCCCGAAGGCCGCGATGGCTTCGACCCTGCGATCCGGGATCGGCGGTGGCGGCGTCGCGCATCCAGGCAAGGCGCCTGCCCCGGCGAAAATGAGCATGCCCAACACGGGCCTTCGGCTCAGCAGTGCCATCACGGTGTCCTTCGACAAGTGAAACAGGATTTCCAGGCGCAGGCGAAACACAAGCAATCGTTGCCCGTGGCGCGATCGCCACGCAATGCGAATTGCGCGCTCGGCGGCGCGCCGGGACCAGGCCGGCCGCAGGACCCAGGGCCAGGCGAACCTGGACTGAACCCCGCCGCTACGGCGCCGCCGCGCCGCGGTTGCGCCGCGCCAGGCGCATCCCGCACACATACCCCCAGGTCATGTTCGGCCCGATGGTGGTGCCGGTGCCCACGCCGCGCGTGCCGATCGGGTTCGCCATCGCCACCCCGGCGGCGAACAGCCCCGGGATCACGCTGCCATCCGGGCGCAGCACCTCGCCGTGCTCGTTCGTGCGTGCGCCGCCCTTGGTGGCCAGGATCGTGCGGTTGAACGGCAGCGCGAGGAAGGGTGCGCGCTCGATCGGCCGGATCCCCGCGCGGCGGCGCCGGTCGCCCGCCGCGGCCGGGTCCGGCCTGGCCGGCCGGGCGAAATCCGTGTCCTCGCCCCGTGCCGCCGCGTCGTTGAAGCGCGCAACGCTGGCCGCCAGCGCCTCCGCCGGCAGGCCGATCAGCGCCGCCAGCGAGGCGAGGTCGGGCGCGCGGCGCAACCATCCCGGATCGGCCTTCGCCGCCCAGCGCACGGGCGGCAGGCGGTCCAGCATCGCCGCGTCGCTGATCACCCAGGCAGGCAGGTGCAAGGGCTGGCCATCGGCATCGCGCGCATCGATCGCCTCGCCGATGTTGAAGGTGAGTTCGTTCACGAAGCGGGCGCCGTGGCGGTTCACCAGCATGGCGTTGGGCTCGGTGTGGAAGGGCACGGGCTGGGCGAGCAGCCGCCCCTCGTAGCGCGTCGGCACCGAGGGCGTGAGCGTCGCCTGGTCCATATGCGCCAGCGCCGCGCCGGCGGCCTGCGCCATGCGCTGCCCGTCGCCCTCATTGCCGCTCGGGCTGCCCAGATAGTCCACCGGGCCGGGGAAGTGCCGTTCGCGCAGCGCCTCGTCCCACTCGAAACCGCCGGTCGCGATCACCACGCCGGCGCGCGCCATCCAGCGTTCGCGCGCCCCCGCGCGCTCCACCACCGCGCCGGTCACCGCGCCATCCTCGTCCTGCACCATCTCCACCGCCCGCGCGGAGAGATGCACCTGCACGCCGAGGTCGAGGCACCCGCGCAGCAGCCCCGTGACCAGCGCCGTGCCCTTGCCGCGCGCGTTCGTCAGCAGCCGCCACAACAGCCGCGGCCACAGCGCCGCCGCTGTGCGGTAGGGGTGGTGGTACAGGTCCGTCTCCACCGCCTCGTGGTAGGTAAAGATTTCCGGGATGGTGGAGCGGCGGATGCGGAAGGCGAAGCGCCCCGCCCGCCAGCGGCTGAGCGGCAGCGGCGAGAGCATCCGCCCCTGCGCCTTCACCCCCGGCAGGCCGCGCAGCGGGTCGGGCTCGGGTGTCAGGCGGAAGCGCAGCGGCGTGCGCGCCTCCACGAAGCGCAGCATCTCCGGCGCGGCCTCGACGAAGCGCCGCCACAGCGCATCCTCGCTGCCCGCCCAGCCATCCGGCGCGGCGGCGCGGATATAGGCCAGCGCCTCCTCCTCGCTGTCGGGGATGCCGGCGGCGGCGGCGTGGTGGTTGGCCGGGATCCAGGTGCCCGCGCCGGACATCGCGGTGGTGCCACCCAGCCGGTCGGTCTTCTCCAGCACCGCCACCGAGCAGCCCCTGCGCGGCCGCGGTCAGCGCCGCGACCAGCCCGGCGGAACCTGAGCCGAGCACCAGGACATCGACCTCCCGGCCACTCATCGCGACAATGCCCCGCCCGCACCCTGGCCCGCCATTCGCCCCGCCCATGGTGGTGATCCCGCACCCCCATTGGCACCACCGCCGCCGCCACGCCAGATCCGGCAGGACAGAGAGGAACAACCGCCATGTCCGCGACCGCCAACGCCATCGACCCGGCAACCCGCATCGGCCACGTGCATCTGAAGGTCGCGAACATCGACCGCGCCCTGGCCTTCTGGCGCGACATCATCGGCCTCACCGAACAGCAGCGCATCGGCGACCGGGCGGTGTTTCTCTCGGCCGGCGGCTACCACCACCACATCGCGCTCAACACCTGGGAGAGCCTCGACGGCGCCTGGCCGCCCCCCGGCACCACCGGGCTGTTCCATGTGGCCCTTCTCTACCCCAGCCGCGCCGCCCTGGCCGATGCGGCAAAACGCCTGCTCGACGCCGGCTGGCCACTGGAAGGCGCCTCCGACCACGGCGTGTCGGAGGCGCTGTACCTGCGCGACCCGGACGGCAATGGCGTGGAACTCTATCGCGACCGGGCGCAGGCGGAATGGCCGCGGGATGCCAGCGGGGGGCTGGCCATGGTGACGCAGCGACTGGATGTCGGCGCGCTGCTGGGCGAGGCGGCATAGCCAGGAGCGCCGCCCCAAGGCCACGCCGAGACTCAGGCCGCGCTTTCGCGGAGCATCTCCAGGTCCAGCCAGCGTTCCTCGGCAACGGCCAGCTCCGCCTGCGCGCCCGCCAAGGCGGCGGTCGCCTTGGCGAACGCCACCGGATCGCGCGCGTAGAAGCCGCCATCGGCGACCTTCGCCTCCAGCGCGGCGATCCTCGATCCCAGCGCCTCCATCTGCGCCGGCAGCGTCTTCAACTCGTGCTGTTCCTTCGCGTTCAGGCCACGGCGGCGCACCGGCGGCGCGGCGCGTGGCGCTTCGGCGGCCCTCGCCGCAATCTCCGCCTTCGCCTCGGCCGCGCGCGCACGCACGCCATGGCCGCGCTGCGCGACCATGTCCGAATAGCCACCGGCATATTCCTGCCAGCGCCCCTCGCCCTCCCAGGCGATCACGCTGGTCACGGTGCGGTCGAGGAAGTCGCGGTCGTGGCTGACCAGCAGCACCGTGCCGGCATAGTCCGCGACAAGTTCCTGCAGCAAATCGAGCGTCTCGAGGTCGAGGTCGTTGGTCGGCTCGTCGAGCACCAAGAGGTTGGAGGGCTTGGCGAAGGCGCGCGCCAGCATCAGCCGCCCGCGCTCGCCGCCGGACAGCGCCGAGAGCGGCGTGCGCGCCTGCTCCGGCGTGAACAGGAAGTCCTTCATGTAGCCGACCACATGCCGCGGCTGCCCGCCGACATGCACCTGGTCGCCGCGCCCCTCGGTCAGCGCCCCGGCCAGCGTGACGGAGGGATCGAGGCTGGCGCGCTTCTGGTCGAGCCCGACCATCTCGATCGCCGTGCCGAGCCGAACTTCGCCCACATCAGGGGCCAGCACGCCGGTCAGCATGTTGAGCAGCGTGGTCTTGCCCGCCCCGTTCGGCCCAACGATCCCGACCCGGTCGCCGCGCATGATGCGGGTGGACACGCCCTGCACCACCGCCCGCCCGCCATAGGACTTGCCGATCCCCTCGGCCGCGATCACCAGGTTGCCCGACCCGGCCGCCTCGCTCGCCGCCATGGTCACGCGCCCGGGGGCGGTGGTGCGCTCCCGGCGTTTGGCGCGCAGCGTGTGCAGGTTCTCCAGGCGCCGGACATTGCGCTTGCGCCGCGCCGTCACGCCGTAGCGCAGCCAGTGTTCCTCGCGCACGATCTTGCGGGCGAGCTTGTGCGCGTCGCGTTCCTCCTCCTCCAGCACCTGGTCGCGCCAGGCCTCGAAATTCGCGAAGCCCTGTTCCAGCCGGCGCGTCGTGCCGCGGTCCAGCCAGACCATCGCGCGCGAGAGCCGTTCGAGGAACCGCCGGTCGTGGCTGATCAGCACCAGCGCCGATGTCGAGGCCGCCAGTTCAGCCTCCAGCCATTCGATCGCCGGGAGGTCGAGGTGGTTGGTCGGCTCGTCCAGCAGCAGGATATCCGGCGAGGGGGCCAGGGCGCGCGCCAGCGCCGCACGCCGCGCCTCCCCGCCCGATAGAGAGGCCGGCGCCTCCTCCCCTGTCATCGCCAGTTGCTCGAGCAGGTAACGCGCGCGGTAGGGGTCGTCCGACGGGCCGAGCCCGGCTTCGACATAGGCCAGCACGGAGGGAAAGGCCGAGAGGTCCGGTTCCTGCTCCAGCACGCGCAGGGTGGCGCCGGGCTGGAGGAAGCGGGTGCCGCCCTCTGCCTCGATGCCGCCCGCCGCTATCTTAAGGAGCGTGGACTTGCCTGAGCCGTTCCGCCCGACCAGGGCCAGCCGCTCCCCAGGCGTAACGGACAGCGTCGCGCCATCCAGCAGCCGCGTGTTGCCAAAGCCATGTCGGATGTCCTGCAGCAGCAGGAGCGGCGGCGGCGCCATGAAGCGTCCTTAAGTCAGTGGAGAATACGCGGCGCCCGAGGGAGGCCGCCGGTGCGGAAGTGGCCGAGGCAGGCGGTGTCCCGAACGCGCCGCAGCCAGCGGTCACCAGCAGCAAAGCGGCCGGGAACCAAGATGATGCATCATCACTCCGGGCTCCCCTTTCCGTGACCGGCGCACCATGGACCGGGCAACAGGCGGAGGCGACCCCGGATTACAAAATTGTTATCCAAGTTCGCCGCCCGCGTCGGCTCACCCGGCGAAGGGATCGCGCATCATGATTGTGTCGTCACGTTCAGGGCTGGTGGACAGCAGCACGATCGGAGCCTCCACGAGTTCCTCGATCCGCCGCACGTACTTCACCGCCTCGGCCGGCAATTCGGCGTAGGAACGGGCACCCCTGGTCGAGCCGGCCCAGCCCGCCATGGTTTCATAGACGGGCCGCGCCGCCGCCTGTGCGCGCTGTGCCGAGGGCAGGCGCTTCATCATCGCGCCATCGACCTGATACCCGGTGCAGATCTTCAGTTCCGGCAGCCCGTCCAGCACATCGAGCTTGGTGAGCACCAGCCCCTGCACGCCGCCCACCTTCACCGCCTGGCGCACCATGCAGGCGTCGAACCAGCCACAGCGGCGCGGCCGGCCCGTCACCGTGCCGAATTCGCGCCCGCGCTCGCCCAGCAGCTTGCCGGTGGCGTCGTGGAGTTCCGTGGGGAAAGGCCCGGACCCCACGCGCGTCGTGTAGGCTTTGGCAATCCCAAGCACGAAGCCGATCGCATCCGGCCCGATGCCCGACCCTGCCGCCGCATTGCCGGCCACGGTGTTGCTGCTGGTCACGTAGGGATAGGTGCCATGGTCCACATCCAGCATCACCGCCTGGGCGCCTTCGAACAGCACCCGCTGGCCGGTGTGCCGGGCCTCCTCCAGCCGCTCCCATACCGCTTCGGCGAAGGGCAGCAGCTTCGGCGCCAGCGCGAGCAGCGCGTCGAGCAGGTCCTGCTTGGCGAATTCCGGCGCGCCGAGGCCGCGGAACAGCGCGTTGTGATGCAGCAGCAATTCGTCGAGCTTGGCCGACAGGGTCTCGGGCTCGGCCAGATCACACAGGCGGATGGAACGCCGCCCCACCTTGTCCTCATAGGCGGGGCCGATGCCGCGGCCGGTGGTGCCGATCTTGTCCTCGCCACGCGCCGCCTCGCGCGCCTTGTCCAGCGCCGGGTGCAGCGGCAGGATCAGCGGCACGTTCTCGGCGATGCGCAGGTTCTCGCGGCGTCACCGACAGGCCCTGGGCGGTGACACGGGCGATCTCGCTCAGCAGCGCGTCGGGGTCCAGCACCACGCCATTGCCGATGATGCCGAGCTTGCCGCGCACCACGCCCGAAGGCAGCAGCGACAGCTTGTAGGTCTCGTTGCCCACCACCAGCGTATGGCCGGCATTGTGGCCGCCCTGGAAGCGCACGACGATATCGGCGCGCGAGGCCAGCCAATCGACCACCTTGCCCTTGCCCTCGTCGCCCCATTGGGCGCCGATCACGGCGACATTGGCCATGGCGTCAGTCCTTCGTCACGAGCGGGACGGCCTGGCCGTCCTTGAGTTCATGGGTGCAGCGCAGGGTTTGGGCCGTATCCTCGGCCGCCAGCGCCGCGACTGTAGCAAAGCCCCGCGCTCGGAAGGCCGAGCCATCCTCGCCCATTGGGATGAACAGGCGCGCACGCGCAGGCACCACCGGGGCGGCGCGCAGCACCGCATCCGGATAGAGCGACATCCCGGTCGCCGGTTCGTCATTCTGCGACACGTAGCGCCCGCCGCGCGCGAGTTCGCCGCTCATGCCCGGTCCAAAGAGCGTGAAGGCCACGCCGGTGTGGTACCGAAAGCCGCGGAACTCAACAGGGTCCAGCGTGATGCGCAGGCCCGGCGCCCGCGCACGAACAGCCTCCAGCACCGCCGCGGCATTGCGCGCGATGGCACGCGCCGTGGGCGGCAGCGCGGCGGCTTCGAGCGCGCCCAGCGCGCCATCCGCCGGCCCCGCCGCGCCCAACAGCAGTGGCAGCACCGACAGGGGCCCGGCCTGGTCCTGGACCAGTTCCGAGACCGCGGCGCTGTCCTTGCGATCGAGCGCGCGGGCCAGCCTGTCGCGCAGCAGCGGCGGCGCGCCGGCGGCGTCCATCAATGCCGGGACCATGGTGGGCAAGGTGACATCGAGGCTGACCGCCACAACGCCGATCGCCGCCAACGCCTCGACGGCCACCACCGCCACTTCGGCATCGGCTTCCGGCGCCGCGCCGCCGATCAGTTCCACACCCGCCTGCGGCAATTGCCGCGCCGGCGCCAGTTGAGACCCGCGCACCCGCAGCACCTGGCCGGCGTAGCACAGCCTGAGCGGCCGCGGCTGCGCGCCGAGCCTGGTCGCGGCGATACGCGCCACCTGGGGCGTCGTGTCCGCACGCAGGCCCATCATGCGCTGGCTCACCGGGTCCATCAGGCGGAAGGTCTGTTCCGCGACGGCAGCGCCGGAACCGGCCAGCAGGCTGTCCTCGAATTCGAGCAGGGGCGGCTTGACGCGCTCGTACCCATGCGCGGCAAAGACGACCATCATCGCCTCGACCAGGCCCGCTTCACGCTCGGCCTCGGGCGGCAGCAGGTCGGCGAGACCAGCAGGCAGCAAGGCAGGATTGGGCAGATCGTCGGTCATGGCCGGCCGAGGGTGTGGCAGGGGCACCGCGGCGGGGCAACCCCCAGGGCGGCACCAGGGCTGCGTTGCCCACATGCCGCAGCGCGGGCGCACCGGCCCTGCCATCGGCCGGCGGCCATTAGGATCGAGGGGCTTTACGAAAACTCAACTCCTTCAACGGCAGGCTGGGTCCGTTCAGCCCCTGTCGGGCGGCCGGAGGATCTCATGTCGCAAGCCCGCCTCGCCATCATCCGTCCCGAACCGATGCCGGGATCTGCGACGCCCGCCGACCGGCTCGGTGGGGCGGACGACCCCGCGCGCGGCTTCGCCAACGCGATCGTGCTCTCGGTGCCCCTGTGGGGGATGATCGGCCTGGCGCTCTGGCTGGTGCTGTAGCCGCAACCCTTGCCGGATACGGACACCGCCAAGCCTTCCAGCCGGGCGCGGCAGGCGGCATGCTGGCCCTTCGCGTATCCCGGGAGGGCCGCCAGATGATCCGCCGTGTAGTCAGGGTTCTCGTGCTGTGCCTATCGGCCGCGGCATGTGCCGGACCGCCGCCAGACCTCAGCTTCGGCGGCAACGGCTTCCAGGTCGAGGCTGTCCGCCAGAACCTGGCCTTCGCGCAACGCAACCTCGGCGACATGAGCGTCTATCGCGGCCGCCCGGCCGAGGCCGCCCTCGCCTGCGCCCAGTTCGAGGCGATCGTGGACGGGCTGCGCAACCCCGCCAACGCCATCGCAGTGCGCCCCCTCGTGGGCCCGATGATCCTGAGCGGCGAGCGGGAGATGCGCGGCGCGCTGGGTATTCCCATGACCGTACCGCCCGCCGAGGCGGCCCAGGCGCTCGCCAACGCGTCGGCCGCGCTGCGGCGGGACGACACGGCTGCCGTCCGCGCCGCCCTCTCCTCGCCGGTCTTCAGCCTTGGCCCGGAAGCGACGCTGATGCGCCTGACCAACCTGCCGCCCTTGCCCGATGTGGAATCCGTGGTGCCGATGCTGACCAGCGCCTCGGACAGCGAATTCGCAGGCGGCAGACGCTTCCGCCGCTGACCTCGCCGGCTCAGAAGGCCAGTTCCGTTGCCTGCACCACCAGCGGCAATTCCCGCACGCCGCTCAGCACCGCCTCGGGCATCGGCCCATCCAGCCCGACCAGGCAGATGGCATCGCCCCCCGGCGCCGAGCGGCCAAGGTGGAAGGTCGCGATGTTGATGCCGGCATCGGCCAGCGCCATGCCGAAGCGGCCAATGAAGCCCGGCCGGTCCTGGTTGGTCACATAGAGCATGTGCGGGGCGAAATCGGCCTCCACGGCGATGCCCTTGATCTCGACCAGGCGGGGCTTGTTCTCGGCCAGCAGCGTGCCGGCGATGGATTTCTCGTAGCCCTCGGTCACCACCGTCAGGCGCACCAGGGTCTGGTATTCGCCGCTGCGCTCCAGGGTGGTTTCCGCCACTTCGATGTCGCGCTGCTTCGCCAGCACGGGCGCGTTCACCATGTTCACCGCGCCCATCAGTGGACCCAGCACGCCGGCCAGCAGCGCGGCGGTCAGCGGCGCGATGGTTCAACTCCGCGGCATGGCCCTCGTACTCGACGCGGATGGCGCGGATGGCGCTGCCCTGCGCCGCGGTCAGTTGCCCGGCCATGCCGCCGAGCAGCCGCGCCAACTCCATATAGGGGCGCAGGCGCGGGGCTTCCTCCGCCGTCACGCTCGGCATGTTGATGGCGTTGGAAACAGCGCCCGACAGCAGGAAATCGGCCATCTGGTCGGCCACCTGCAGGGCCACGTTCTCCTGCGCCTCGGCCGTCGCGGCACCGAGGTGCGGCGTGCAGACCACGTTCTCCAGGCCGAATAGCGGGCTGTCGGTGGCGGGCTCGGTCTCGAAGACATCGAGCGCGGCGCCGGCCAGGTGGCCGGTGGTCAGCGCATCGAACAGCGCCGCCTCGTCCACCAGGCCGCCACGGGCGCAGTTGATCACGCGCGCGCCCTTCTTCATCCGCGCGATGTTCTCGCGGGAGAGGATGTTGCGCGTCTGCTCGGTCATCGGCGCATGCAGCGTGATGAAGTCGGCGCGTTCCAGCAGCTCGGCCAGCTCCACCTTCTCGACGCCGATCTCGACGGCGCGCTTCTCCGACAGGAAGGGGTCGAAGGCGACCACGCGCATCTTCAGCCCCACCGCGCGGTCGGCGACGATGGAGCCGATATTGCCGCAGCCGATCAGCCCGAGCGTCTTGCCGAACAGCTCGACGCCCATGAAGCGGTTCTTTTCCCACTTGCCGGCCTTGGTGGAGGCACTGGCCTCCGGGATCTGCCGCGCGAGGGCGAACATCATCGCGATGGCGTGCTCGGCGGTGGTGATGGCGTTGCCGAAGGGCGTGTTCATCACCACCACGCCGCGGGCGGTGGCGCTGGTGATGTCCACATTGTCCACGCCGATGCCGGCGCGGCCGACCACCTTCAGCCGTGGCGCGGCCTCCATCACCTCGCGCGTGACCTTGGTGGCGGAACGCACCGCGAGGCCGTCATACCCGCCGATGATGGCGCGCAGTTCGGCGGGGGCGAGGCCGGGCTTGAAATCCACCTCGATGCCGCGCCGGCGGAAAATCTCGATGGCGGCGGGGCTGAGCTTGTCGCTGATGAGAACCTTGGGCATGGCTCAGGCCACCACGATTTCGGCTTCGACGGTCGCCAGCGCCCAATCCAGCCAGGGCAGCAGCGCGCGGATATCGGCGGTCTCCACGGTGGCACCGCCCCAGATGCGCAGGCCCGGCGGCGCGTCGCGATAGGCGCCGGCGTCGAGCGCCACGCCTTCACCCTCCAGCAGCGCGGCAATGCGCTTGGCCGCGGCGGCCTGCGCCTCGGCGCCCATCACCGTGAACCAGGGCGCGCTGACGGTGAGGCAGATCGAGGTGCAGGACCGCGTGGCCGGGTCGCGCGCGAGGAAGTCGAAGCCGCTGCCGGCCGCGACCCAATCGGCGATGGCGGCGAGGTTGGCCTCCGAGCGCGCCACCAGGCCCTTCAGCCCGCCCACGGATTCCGCCCAGCGCAGCCCGTCCAGCGCATCCTCGACGCAGAGCATGGAGGGTGTGTTGATGGTCTCGCCCTTGAAGATGCCTTCGTTGATCTTCCCGTCCTTGGTCATGCGGAAGATCTTGGGCATCGGCCAGGCGGGCTTGTGGATTTCGAGCCGCGCCACGGCGCGCGGGCTGAGTGCGAGCATCCCATGCGCAGCCTCGCCGCCCAGCACCTTCTGCCAGGACCAGGTCACCACATCCAGCTTGTCCCAGGGCAGTTCCATGGCGAAGGCGGCGGAGGTCGCGTCGCAGATGGCGAGCCCCTCGCGGTCGGCGGCGATGAACGCCGCATCCGGCAGCCGCACGCCGGAGGTCGTGCCGTTCCACACGAACACCAGGTCCCGCGCCGGATCGACCTGCGCGAGATCGGGCAGCGATCCGTAGGGCGCGTCGAGCACCCGCGCATCGGCCAGCTTCAGCTGCTTCACCACATCGGTGGCCCAATCCTTCGAGAAGGATTCCCAGGCCAGGATATCGACGCCGCGTGGGCCGAGCAGCGACCACAGCGCCATCTCCACCGCGCCGGTATCCGATGCCGGCACGATGCCCAGGCGCCAGCCCTCGGGCATGCCCAGGATGGCCTTGGAGCGCGCGATGACCTCGGCCAGGCGCGCCTTCAGCGGGCCGGCGCGATGGCTGCGGCCGAGCAGCGCGGGCTCCAGCGCGGCCAGCGACCAGCCCGGCCGCTTGGCGCAGGGGCCGGAGGAAAAGCGCGGATTGGCGGGTTTCACGGCAGGTTGCGGGGTGACCGGACGTGAGTCCGGATGCGCGGCGGCGATCGCCATGGTGATGCTCCCTTCCAGAAGCGGATGCGCCCCGGTGGGGGGGCGTGGCCCGGGGGAAGGGTTACGCCCGCCGGCCCTGCCGGATCAAGCCCGCACGGAAAGCCGGGCGATCAGCGCGAAGGTGTCCGTGGTGCCCGCGCCGGCGGCATCGGCCGCGCGGTTTCCCGCCGCGATCAGATAGCGTTCGGCCAGCTTGCGCACCTGGCGGTCATCCTGCAGCGACTCGATGTTCAGCCGCGCCGTTACGGTGCGGCCCTGCGCCTCGACCGATTGCACCGCCAGCTGGTCCGGCAGGCCGAGCGCGCCGGTCACCACGCGCCGCAGCACCGGGTCGCCCAGCACGTCGAACACGCCCTTGGCGTTGCGTGCCGATTCGAGGAAGTACAGCGCATCCGAAACCCCCGCCTGCTCGGCATCCAGGCCGGTGCGGTACTCGTACTTCACGAAGGCGTCGGTCAGGCGCTGCACCATCGCCGGGTCCCGCAGGCCCTCCAGCCCGGTTTCGAACACGCCGAGCGTCTGCGCCGCCGCCTTCCAGGCACTGCCCAGGCGTGCGGCGAGGCTGTCGGAATCGCCCGGATCCGACAGCAGCGCGCGCCGCACCATGCCCGGATTGCCCGCCTGGTCCGGCAGGCCCAGCGCCGGCGCGAGCACCTTCAGGATGCGCGGGTCCTGCAACGCGGCCTCGATGCTGGGCGCCTTGTCGAGCGCGGTGCGGAACTGCGCGAGGGCGGTCAGCGTGACCGGGTCGCGGCGTTCCTGCGCCACGCCCTTTGCCTCCGCCCCCTCGGCGGTGGCGCGGCGCAGCGCCGGGATCGCCGTGGCAGCATTGCCGGAGGAGCCGCCGGAGGCCGCCACGCCGAACAACGACTGCACCTGGGTAAGGGTCAGGGCCATGCGGCAGCATCGCCCGCGGCGGCCCAAGGAAGGGTTAACGGCGGTCGTCGGGCAGGCGCGCCGGGTCGAAGGTGATCCCGTGGTCGAGCGGCCCATGCCCCGCCCCGTAGCCCGGCGCCGCCGCGATCGCCGCCCGCACATAGGCGCGCGCCCGCAACACCGCCGCGCGCAGCGCCAGCCCCTGCGCCAGCCCCGCCGCCACGGCGCTGGCCAGCGTGCAGCCGGTGCCATGCGTGTGCCGCGTCGCGATGCGCGGCGCGGCGAATTCCTCCACCCCCCCGGCCGTCACCAGCAGGTCGGTCACCGTGTCGCCGTCGAGATGCCCGCCCTTCAGCAACACCGCCGGCACGCCGAGGCCGCGCAGCGCCGCCGCCGCCTCGCGCATGGCGGCCAGGTCGCGGATCGGGCGGCCGACCAGCACCTCGGCCTCGGGCAGGTTGGGCGTGATGACGGTGGCCAGCGGCAGCAGCCGCGCCTTCAGCGTCTCGACCGCATCGGCGGCGAGCAGCGGATGCCCGCCCTTGGCCACCATCACCGGGTCCGCCACCAGCGGCAGGCCCTTCGCCCGGGCCGCGATTTCGGCGCACGCCGCCTCGATGGTCGGCACGTCGTGCAGCATGCCGGTCTTGATGGCGTCCGCACCCAGATCGTCCAGCACCACCGCGATCTGCTGGCGGATGAAGGCCGGATCGACCCCCACCACGCCATGCACGCCCAGCGTGTTCTGCGCCGTCAGCGCGGTGATCGCCGTCATGGCGAAGCCACCCAGCGCGGTCACCGCCTTGATGTCGGCCTGGATGCCGGCGCCGCCACCGGAATCGCTGCCGGCGATGATGAGGACACGTCCGTTCATGGTGTCAGAAGGTCAGGGGGAGAGAACTCCCCCTGAAACCCCCTCCTTTTTCTGGAACCTGGGAACTGACAGCGGGGGCCGGCGCCAAGTGACAGAAAAAGGGTGGGGGTTTGGGGGAGGTTCTCCTCCCCCGACCTTTTCGCCACCCTCACGCCGCGCGCGCCTTCGCCCGGATGGTCTCCGCGAGCCGCGCCACCGTGGCCTCGACCAGCCCTTCCTCCTCGGCCTCCGCCATCACGCGGATCACCGGCTCGGTGCCGCTGGCGCGGATGAGCACCCGCCCGCGCGCGCCCAGCGCCGCCTCCTCCGCCGCGATCGCCGCCTTCACGGCTTCGTCCGCCAACGGCGAGGCGCCGGCGAAGCGCACATTCACCAGGCGTTGCGGCAGTGGCGCGAAGCAGCGCAGCGCCTCGCTCGCCGGCGCCTTCTCCTCGACCAGCACGGAGAGCACCTGCAGCGCGGCGATCAGCCCATCCCCCGTCGTGCCGAATTCCGGCATGATCATGTGGCCGGACTGCTCGCCGCCGAGATTGCAGCCATCCTCGCGCATGCGCTCGCCGACATAGCGGTCGCCCACCGCCGTGCGCAGCAGCTTCAGGCCGCGCGCATCGAGGAATCGCTCCAGCCCCATGTTGGACATCACCGTCGCCACCACCGCGCCGCCGCGCAGCCGCTGCTGCGCGTGCCAGGAGCGGGCGATCAACGCCAGGATCTGGTCGCCATCCACCACCTGGCCGGTCTCGTCGGTCAGCACCACGCGGTCCGCATCGCCATCCAGCGCGATGCCGAGGTCGGCGCGGCGTTCCCGCACCAGCTCCGCCAGCGAGCCCGGCGCGGTGGAGCCGACACCGCGATTGATGTTGAACCCATCCGGCGCGACGCCGATCGGCACCACCTCCGCGCCCAGTTCCCACAACACGGTGGGCGCCACCTTGTAGGCCGCGCCATGCGCGCAATCGACCACGATTTGCATGCCTTCGAGCGTGCGCCCGCGCGGGAAGGACGCCTTGGCGGCCTCGATATAGCGCCCCGGCGCATCCTCCAGGCGGCTGGCGCGGCCGAGCTTGCCCGGCGGCACCAGCGCGTGGCCGAGGTCGCCGGCCATCAGCGCCTCGATCGCCGCCTCCTGCTCGTCGGTCAGCTTCAGCCCGTCCGGGCCGAACAGCTTGATGCCGTTATCCTCATACGGGTTGTGGGAGGCGCTGATCATCACCCCGAGATCGGCGCGCAGCGAGCGCGTCAGCAGGGCGATCGCCGGCGTGGGCAGCGGCCCGACAATGACCACATCCATCCCCGCGCCGATGAACCCCGCCGTCAGCGCCGGTTCCAGCATGTAGCCCGACAAGCGTGTGTCCTTGCCGATGACCACGCGGTGCCGGTGGGTGCCGCGATTGAAATAGCGCCCCGCGGCCTGGCCGAGCCGCAGGGCGGTCACGGCGTCCATGGGCGCCGAATTGGCCGTGCCGCGTATGCCGTCGGTGCCGAACAGGCGGCGGGCGGGCGGCGGCGCGATGTTGGTATCCTTTGGCATGTCGGGGCTCCCTGAGCGCTTCCCTACAGCGCCCGGGGCCGCGGCGTCCATGCGCTGCATCGCGGGGCGAAGTTTGGCGGGACTGGCACCCCATGCTCTGCTGGCCGGACATTAGTCGAGGAATTCCAACGAATGGTGACGCCACCGAGCGCCCAGGTACCGGGCCTGTTCCATCGCCGCATCGGCGACATCGTGGTGACTGCCGTAAGCGACGGCTTCCTGCAGGGATCCATGGCGGTGCTGCAGAACATCACCGTGGAGGAATCATCCGCCATGTTGCGCGCGGCCTTCCGCCCGGTGCCGCGGCACACCCAGCTCAATTGCTTCCTGATCCACTCGGGCGGCCGCCTGGCGCTGGTGGACACAGGTGCAGGCGTGCACATGCAGGAAACTTCCGGCCTTCTGCCCCGGAACCTGACTGCCGCCGGCATCGCACCCGCCGACATCGACACGGTGCTGCTGACCCACATGCACCCCGACCATTCGAACGGCCTGGCCGGGCCGGCGGGCGAGGCCCTGTTCCCCAATGCCGAACTGGCCATGCACGAGGCCGAACCGGCCTATTGGATGAACGAAGCGATCGAGGCCGAGGTGGTGCGCAGCGGGCAGGGCGTGACCTCGACCGGTCCCTATTTCCCGATGGGCCGGCGCCAGATCGCGCCCTATCGCGACCGGATGCGCCTGTTCACCGGGGGCGAGGTGTTCCCGGGCGTCACCGCCATGCCCCTGCCCGGCCATACGCCGGGCCATACCGGCTACCTGGTTGCCTCGGGCGGAGAAAGCCTGCTGATCTGGGGCGACATCGTCCATGTGCCCGAGGTGCAGGTCGCGCGGCCGGAGGTCACGATCCAGTTCGACGTGGATCCCGCCGCCGCCGCCGCGACGCGCCGGCGCACCTTCGACATGGTGGCGACCGAGGGCACGCAGATCGCCGGCATGCATCTGCATTTCCCGGGCACCGCGCACGTCGCGCGCGAAGGCGGCGGATACCGGCTCCACGCCGATGCCTGGAGCAATGTCATGTGACGCGCGTCCCGATCCAGCCTTGTGTTCAGGCGAGCACCCTTGCCCAGTGTCCTGCCCGAAGGTCGCCGGATTTCAACGGGAGGCCGCGGATCGGCCGGGTCACCTTGTCGAAGCGCAGGAAGGCGCGCCCTGCGGCTCGAAGGGCCGGGCGCACGAGAGCGCTCCGCGACACGCCCGGCCTTCGAGGAACGATACGGCGAAACCTTGGTGCGCCCGGTACAACGAGGTCCGCAGGGCTTCGGACCCAGCCCGCTGGAGCCGTTTCCGTTCGCCTTGGCTCACGGCAACGGCTCCAGGCTGATGTTTTCGCGAGTATCTTCACCCGATCAGGTGATTCCACCTGATCGGGACCTGCTCTAGCCCGACGCCTCGTCCGGAGCGCGACCCGCGGCGCAGGCTCGCCACACCGCCAATGCCTGCACCGTCTCCGCGACGTCATGCACCCGCAGGATGCCCGCACCCCGCGCCGCGCCGGCCAGCGCCGCGGCCAGGCTGCCGGGCACGCGCTGCCCCGCACCCTCCACACCCGACAGCGTGCCGATGAACCGCTTGCGCGATGCACCGAGCACCACCCGGCAGCCAAGCGAAGCCAGCAGCGGCAAGCGGTCGATCAGCGCGAGGTTGTGCGCCATGGTCTTGCCGAAGCCGATGCCCGGATCCACCGCGATGCGCCCGCGCGGGATGCCCAGCGCCTCGCAAGTCGCGATGCGGTCGCGCAGGAAGGCCGCCACTTCGAGCGCCACGTCGTCATAGGTGGCGAGCGTCTGCATCGTGGCCGGGTCGTCGCCAGGCATGTGCATCAGCACCACCGGCACCTCGGCGCTGGCAATCAGTGACAGGGCCTCGGGGTCGTGGCGCAGCGCCGAGATGTCGTTGACGATCTCCGCCCCCGCATCGAGGGCTGCGCGCATGGTCGCGGCATGGCGGGTGTCCACGCTGACCGGCGCAGCCTTGGCCAGGACGCGCACCACCGGCAGGATCCGCGCGATCTCCTCCTCGGCCGAGACGGGGGCGGCGCCCGGGCGGGTTCGATTCGCCCCCCACATCCAGGATATCCGCCCCGGCTTCGAGCAATGAATGCCCAACGGCGATGGCGCGGCGCGGGTCGGCGTTGGCGCCATCGCCGGAGAAACTGTCCGGCGTGACATTGACCACGCCCATCACCAGCGGCCGGTCGGTGGGCAGGCCGGCGAAGGGGGTCGGGCGCTGGGCGAGCGCCTGCATCGCCTCCTGCCAGTCCTCCGGCACTTCGCGGACAGGGCCGACGCCAAGATCCTCGCCATCCTCGATCAGGCGCACGAAGGCGAAAGCGATGTCGCCGCCCTGCAGCGGCAGGGCAAACCCCTCGCGCAGCGCGTGGAAGGCGACGGGGCCGGTGATGAGGCCGAGGGGTTCGACGAAACGGCCAGGGGTCATTGGAGGGGCCTTGCCCGCTCATTGCCCCTTTTGCCGAACACGCGGACAAACCGGAAACGAGGTCGCGGCATTTCGCATTATCTCCGTTGGGAAAGGCGCCGGCGGCCTTGAGCATGGCCATGAGCTGCCCGACCAGCTCGATCCCGGGCGGATCATCTGGGTCGTCGCCGGGCGTGACGATCACCTTGTCGATCAAGGCCCGTGCGGCCTCCAGCACGTCCCGCCCCTTCCCCGCATCGATGCCCCGCCGCAACCCCGCCACGCGTTCTGCATAGGTCTGCGCGAGGTTCGCGTGCAACCCCGGCGGCGCGGTGCTGGCCTCTGCTGACGCCGCCAGCAGGGCACCCCGCCGCGCCTCGAGCTCGGACAGCTTCTGCTGGATCCCGGACGCCTTCAGCCCGTCCGCGATCGCCTCCAGGATGTTCTCGATCTTGCGCTCAACAACCTTCAGCTCCCGCCGACGGACGTCGGTGCCGGAGGAGGCCTCGGCCGACATGCGGTTCCATTCGGCGATGAATTCCGCACAGAACGCGGCGACGAAATCGGGGCGCATCAGCCGGTTGCCGAGAACCTCCAGCACCTGGGCTTCCAGCTTCGGCCGGCGGACCAGCCGCGGGTTTGTACAGCCCTGGCTGGCGCGCGGCGGCGTCCCGCCGCGGCGAGGTCGATGCAGTCATGGTGAGGTCTCCGAGATCGGGTGGCGACCGACCGCCTTTGCCCACGCGTCTCGTGCGGCCTGTCGCGCCTGGGCGCGGGTCAGGGCACGCAGAAACTCCTCGGCGTCAGGACGCGCATCATCGGACCCGGCGCGGTGCGCTTGCAGGGCGCATCCCGACCAATGCCGGGCGGCACTGCGTCTTCGTCTCGGCGGCGCCGGCGCACTTCCGCGCAACGATGCGCGGCGACCGCCTCACCGCGCTGCGCCGCGCTCTGCGGGAGGTCTCGCCGTCGCTGGCGGAGGAACTCGGCGACACCATGCCAGACGGCGAGATCATGGCCTTCGTTGGGCGCCGTGGCTTCCTTCGGCAGGCGGTTGGCCCGGGCTGGGCGCTGATCGGCGATGCGGGATACTTCAAGGACCCGATCACCGCGCATGGGATCACCGATGCGCTGCGCGACGCCGCCCTGCTCGCCGATGCCGCGACCGACGGCACCGAGGCCGCCTTCACACGCTTCGCCGCGCGGCGCGACGAGCTCTCCCTGCCGCTGTTCCGCATCACGGACGAGATCGCCGGGTACGCCTGGACGATGGAGGAAGCAAAGGCGCTGCACCTCACGCTCAACAAAGCGATGAAGCGCGAGGTGGCGGCGCTAGCGGAGGAGACAGTCGCATGAGCGACGCCTGGTGCCGCACGCTGGCCGGCAAGCCGCAGCCTGGCCAGGTTGCGGAGCGCACCCGCCGTACCGCCATGGCCGATGTCGAGGCCTTCACCGCCATCACCGGTGACCGCAATCCGCTACATTACGACGCGGCGCTCGCCGCCGCCTCGCCCTTCGGCGGGCTGATCGTTCAGGGCGGCGTCACCTCCGGCCTGCTCAACGCTGTCGTGGCGGAAGAACTGTCCGGGCCGGGCACCGTGTTCCTCGGCGTCGAGTGGCGCTTCGTAAAGGCGGTGCGCACGGGGGAGGAGATCACCGCGCGCGTCGAGATGCTGACGGTGCGCGACGACAAGCCGGTCTGCACGCGGGCCACCACGGTGCGCAACGCGGTGGGCGAGCCCTGCCGGACCGGCACTGCCGTGACCTGGACGGCGCCGCCGCGTGCCCCTGCCTGATCTGCAGAAACTCTCCACGCCGCCGCAAGGGATCCTCCAAGCATCGCGGCGGCGCGAAGGCGAGAATTTACCCAGCCCCGCCAATCCCGGACCGGGGAAAACCACGAGGAGACCGACCATGACCTCCAACACCGCTGTGAAGATCGCGCGCACCCGCTGGGCCGGCCCCGAATTCTCCCGCCACATCGCCGGCAAGGCGGTGACGGAGCGTGACGCGAAGCGCGCCGCCCTGTCCTGGATGGACGAGCTCGCGATCCTCTATCCGCCTCGCTGAGCCTTCCGCGCGGTGGGCGGGTTCTCCTTCAGCCCGGCCCGCCGCAGCCCATCCAGGCAACGCGCGATCAACGCCTCGTCGGTGCAGAAATAGAAGTCGTCACGCGCCCGATCGAGCGTCAAACCCGGCTCCTTTGCCAGCAACGCTTCGATCGCGCGCTGCGCCTCGTCCTCCCGATCCATGAGGCCAAGCGCGGCCGCGAGCATCATGTACGACCAAGCCTTGGCGTTCGGCACGCGCGTCGCGCGCCGCGCCGCTTCCGCCGCCTCCGGCAATTCCCCCAGCTCGATATGCGCGAGCGCAAGTGTGGCATGGAAGCTCGACAGATGAGGGTCGCGCGGGCTGAGCTCGGCCGCACGCTCGACATGCGCGATACCCGCGCGTGCCCGGCCGCTCCAGATCATCGTGCAACCCAGCGCGAAATGCGCCTGGGCGAAACTGGGATTGAGTGTGACGGCCTGCTCGAGCAGCGCGATCGCCTCCTCATAGTCGTGATGGAAGGCATGCACGCGCCCGAGCACGCAGAGGTTCATGCAGTCCTGGTTGTCGAGTGCCACGGCGCTGCGGCTTGCCTGCAGCGCTTCCTCCAGGCGCGCCTCGCGCTCGGCGCGGTCGCCGACCACGGTCTCCTGCAGCAGCACATAGGCGAGGCCACCATGGGCGCGCGCAAAGGTGGGATCGAGTTCGACGGCGCGGCGGAACATCGCCTCCGCCTCCGCCATGCCGGGTTCCGTGAACCCCCAGAAATGGAACAGCCCACGCTGGTAGCAGTCCCAGGCACCGAGATTGACCGGTGGCCGGCGCACCGCGGCCTCCCGTTCAAGGCGCGCCATCTCCGGCTCGATCGCGGCGGCGATCTGCTCCGACATCGCGCACTGCACGTCGAGCACGTCGGCCAGCGCGAGGTCGTAGGTCTCCGACCACAGCTGGCGGCCGCTCTCGCAGGAGATGAGATCGGCCGCGAGGCGCACCCGCTCGCCGCGCTTGGCGACGCTGCCATGAACCAGGTAGCGCACGCCGAAGGTCGCGCCGATCTCGCAGGCATCCACCTCGCGCCCACGGAAGGCGGCGGCGGTGTGCCGGCTCAGCACGTCCATCCAGCGATGGCGCGCCAGCAGGCGAATGATGTCCTCCGTCAGCCCGTAGCTGAAATAGTCGGTGTCGGGTTCGGTGCTGAGATTGGCGAAGGGCAGCACCACCACTGACGGCCAGGCCGAGGGCTCGGCGCCAGGTTGATCGGGCGGCACCGGTGCGGGCGATTCCGCCTGGTCCTCTTCGGGCTGTTCGGTGACCTCGCCCACGAAGCGGAAGCCCCGCTTGTGGATGGTCTTGATGACCGCCTGGCGCGTCCCGTCGTCGCCGACGGCCTTGCGCGCAGCATTGATGCGGCTGCTCAGCGCGGCCTCGGAGACGATGCGACCGTTCCAGATCTCGTCGAGCAGTTCGTCCTTGCTGACGACACGGTCGCGGTTGCGCAGCAGGTGAACGAGAAGGTCGAACACCTGCGGCTCCACATGCACGCGGTCACCACTGCGGCGCAGCTCCTGGCGGCGCAGATCGACCTCGTGCCCGGAGAAGGTCAGGGGCATCCCGGTTCTCCCGTGCCACACAGCCTCTAGGCGAGGTTACCCGGCCCTCGGTGCGGGCCGGGCTCGTCGCTTCTGGAAACTATCGCCCCTTGGCCGTCGCGGCTCAACAGCCGTGTGCGCAAGGTCACGCGGCAGGGAGAAAACGCAAGGAATTCTCCACGCCCCCGTCAGGCCGGCTCCAAGCGCGCGCAGCCCGGACGCCGCACAACAGCGGTGCCGCGGCATCCCCGCCGCGGAGCAACGACGGGAAGGAAATTCAACCATGACGAACATCGGCACGCTGATCGACAGCTTCGCACGCATCCGCGAACGGGCCCGGGGCAGGAAGCTGCTGGTCGAGATGGATGCCCGGCTCCTGAAGGACATCGGCATCTCACGGGACGTCGCCGCGGCCGAGGCCGCCAAGCCCTGGTGGCGGGACTGACGCGCGGGCCCGTCCCCCCAACCGCTCCAGACGGAGGCAATCGACATGACCATCACTCCCTCCTCGCTCGGCATCGCCGCGGGGCTCGCGGCATCGGCCATCTGGGGCGGTGCGCTCGCCGTCACGCGCCTCGGCGTGACCGGCGAGGCGCCCTTCGCGCCGATGGACATCGCGCTGCTGCGCTTCGCGGGCCCCGCCCTCGTGCTGCTGCCGGTGCTGCGCCACGCCTGGCCGCGGATCCGCCGCCTGCCGCCGGCGCTGACGGCGATGCTGTTCGCCGGCGGCGGCGCACCCTTCGTGCTGACCGCGGGCAGCGGGCTCAGCATCGCGGGCGCGGCGGAGGCGGGCGCGCTGTTGCCGGGGACGATGCCGCTGTGCGTCGCGCTCGTCTCGGCCATGTTGGGCGAGCGCTTCGGTGCGGTCCGCTTCGCCGGGCTGGCGCTGATCGGCGCCGCTGTCGCGGCGGTGGTGGTGCCCGCCCTCGGCGCAGGCAAGGAGGGCCAGTGGGCGGGCTATGCCATGCTCCTGGCCGCTGCGCTGCTTGCGACGGGCTACACCGTCGCGCTGCGGCGCAGCGGGCTCGGCCCTTGGGAGGCGGCCGCCTTCGTGAGTGCGGCTTCGGTGGTTGCCTTGGCGCCCATCTACCTGCTGTCGACGGAACCGGCGGTGCTCAACGCAGGGTGGCAGGACATCGCCGTGCAGGCGACGTTCCAGGGCGCTGCGTCCGGCATCCTGGCACCGGTGGCCTTCGCCGCCTGCGTCCAGCGGCTGGGTGCCGCGCAAGCGGCGGCCTTCGGCAGCCTGGCCCCCGGGGCGGCCTGCGCCTGCGGCTTCGCGCTGCTGGGCGAGGTGCCGGACGGCGCCACGGCTCTGGCGGTACTCGTCTCGGGGGTCGGCGTCGCGCTGGTAACCCGCCCGCCAGGCGCCATCATCCTTCGCGCCAGGTTCGCACGCTGACGACCCGGCCGGCCCTCGACCATGAGCGGGCCGGCTTCGCAGGCACTCGGGACACATTCACCCTCGCGGCGCAAACTGGGAACAAGCGCCGAAGCCGATCCCACAGCGAAAGTGCCCACAACTAGCGGATTGTATTGCCTAAATTGGCTATTGCGTGGGGCCCCTATCGGCGCCAGCTGCCCCCCACCTCTGCGCCGTTTTCCTGAGCGTTATTAGAGCAGTAGTCCGAATTCCGGCGGGGTCCGGGTGCAGCGCGTATGCACACCGCGAATCCTCACCCTAGAGGCAAGCACTACCAGCTGCTATCGCCCTCCCGGACGGGCTGCGTCCCCTTTCGAGGGAGAGGCTTCTTTACCCCGCGGGGATTGTCAGCGTCGGCGCCGCCATGCCGCGCGTGCTTTCAGCGATGGACTTCACGAGTTCCAGGATCATGAAGGCAAATTTCGAATCAAAGTCCGTATCGTCGATCCAGTACCATCGCCCGTCCACCTCGACGGCGGTATAGGCTGACGCGGGCGCGACGCTACCTGAACGGACGATGATGACAGCGCGAGACATTCCGGGCGACCGCGCAGTGGGCAGCGCACGCCCCGATTGGACATCCTCAACCGGGAGTTCCATCTCGGCGGCAACGGCAAAGAGGGCATGCAGGAGCGAGCGAGTGAGGATGTGGATCTCCCGCCCATTCGCGCGCTGTGATCGAGCCCCGTAGACCACTTCCAGTTCGGACGCGCGACGATCCGTGCCGAGCAGCTGATGAACGCGGTTTGCGGTCTCGTTGAGCGCGGGATCGCTACCCGTGTCGATCGTCACGAAGGCGCGTGAGCGGCCTCCGTCACGGCTGATCCGCATGCGTAGCGCCTGACCCAGCTGGAGCCTGCGCAGGCCCGCCAGAAGTTCCAGGAATTCCCCGGAGCCGCTCTGTCTGCGCCCCTGCAGGCCATAGGTATTCTGCAAGCCACCGATCGATTGCGAGAAGAGGCGGAACAGTACGTCGACAGGGACGCCGTTCTGGAGCAGGGCCAGCATCTCTTGCGGCGGCAGGGGCCGCAGATAGGATTCGACGAACCGCTCGCCGGTCACGGGGGTCAGGGTAAAGGTTGGCCGGTCCGTGTATTGGGTGCTGCCGGAGAATCCCCAGAAGGTACTCGCCCGGGCGGATGGAAACAGTTCCAGGTTCGCACCGGCGGTTCCCTGGAGCGTATAGCCGGAGACAACCTGGTTCAGGGCCAGGAATGTCGGCGGCTCGCCGAAGCGCATCCGAACCATGTTGAAGAGCGTCTGCCGCTTTCCTGCATCTGAAATCACCCGCACGTAATCGAGTCGGTCCTGGTTCAGTCGGCTGGGCCCGATGGACGAGCAAGCCGCACCGGCGAGAGCCACGAGGCATGGAAGAAGCCTGACAGCCAAGATGGAACGCCGGTGGCGCTCCAGGATCGGACTTCTCGTCTTGATCGGTGCCGGCCGGATCAATTGGGCGATGCCGGCGCTGTCATCAGGGATCGCGCGCGCAAAGCATCGACATGATCTGGCTCAGGTGGTTCTGGCGTCGCGCCTTTGGCATGGTTGCGTGCCACGGCCTGCTCGGCCCGTTGCGTCGCAGCGGCGTCGAGGCCGCCATCGCGTGCCAGGTAAGTGGTTCGGCTCGGGAAGGCGAAGCCGGTTCCGCTCTCGACGACTGCCTTCATCACCTCGATGGCCAGGTCCTGCTGGATCTCGAGGAAATGCCCGAAATCAGGCGTCAAAACCTTGGCGAAGATCTCGATGTCAATTGAGGAGGCCCCGAAGCCAACCACGCACACGCGCGGCAGCCGGCCCTCCTTCTCGACGAGAGGATGCGCACTCACCCGTGTGCGCAACTCCTTCAGCAACCACTCCAGCTGCGCCGGAGAGGTCTCGTAGCGAACGCCGATCTGATGGTGAAACAGGTTCTTGTCGCGTTTCGTGAAGTTGATCAGCTCCTTCTTCGCCAGATCGGCGTTGGGCACCGTCGTCAAGGTGCCGTTGAGGCCGCGGACGCGCGTTGAACGCGGGCCGATGGCCTCCACCGTGCCAACCTTGTCGCCATAGCCGATGAACTCGCCCACGCGGAACGGTCGGTCGGTGAAGATTGTCACTCCACCGATCAGGTTCTCGACCGTTGTCTGTGCCGCAAGCGCCAATGCGAGGCCACCGATGCTGACGCCTGCGAGCAAGCCGAGCGCCGGCACGCCGACTTCGTTTGCCCCGTAGATCAGGAGCCCGCCGGCCGACAACATCGAAATGACGCGCGCCAGCATGCGCAGGAGGTGCGCATCGTAGCTCTGGTCAGGAATGAACGGCGATGCAATGACCAGTTCCACCAGGAACCAGCAACTGATCCAGGAGGCCCAGGCCGCGGCGACATAGAGCAGGACGACGGTGCCGACTTCCTCGATCAGCGCAAGTGGACCGTACAGCACCGCCTCATTGGCGAAGAAGCTGTGGCTCAGCCAGGTCAGCAAGGCGAGAACGCCGGGTGCGGTCAGCCACAGCCCATAGCGTTGCCATACGGCCAGGTGTGCCGACAAGCGGCGCACGAAGCGGCTCCAGACCACGACGATCAGCAGCAAGGACCCGCTGACAAGCGGGACCAGAATCGCCTTCCAGGCCGGTACTTCCAGGAATGGACGTTCCAGTGCCTCCGGCATGCTGAACAGTTGAATCCGCGACAGCGTCGGACCAACGAAGTGAACCTGCTCGTGCCGCACATTGGCAAGTTTGCCGGGCCGCAGGACCGGCAGGTGCATGGCTTCGGCGTGCCATTCGGGCAGCCTTTCGACCGTCTCCCTTGAGAAAAGATACTCACCCGCATGCGCGCCTTCGGTGACACGTTCGATGCGAATTTCCGAGCCGGGCAATGTCCAGTGCGCGGGCGGTGCCGCTCCGGGCTCCGCAGGGTCGGGTGGGAACGCGTCAGCCGGCACCTCTGGCAGTCGATGCAGGATGTCCGACAGGTAGCCGATGCTTGCCGTCCCATGCTTCTGCCGCGTCGCACGCGGCAGCCCTCTCAGGTCGAAGAGTTCGGTTCCCAGTCGGCGGAAGGCATCCATGAGGTCCGTTCGATTCGCTCGCGTCGGCGCCGCCAGATACGCACGGTATAGCCCCTCGATACGGTCCATTTCCGCCTGGAACGTCTGGAAGGTCGCGCGTGGGCTGGAGACGTCCAGTTCAGGCTGCAGCCCTACAGCCTGTCCCGCTGAGCCGAACACGCACGCGAAGAGGATCACGCGGAGAAGATACCTCATGGTGCGGTTCGAGCCTCCTTCACGTTTGGCGTTCTCGGCGCGGCTGGCACAACCTCCAGCACCTGTGCCACGACCTGGGGGGTACCCGCCGTGTCCGTCCTCGAATGCTTCGAGGCAGCGGAGACGATGCTCTAACGGAGGCTTGGGTCCATCTCGATGGGAAGTTAGGCGGCGTTCTACGGGTGGATCAAGCCTTGCTGCGGGATGGTCTGGTGCTTTGTGCGTTGGCGATCGAGCTGCAGTAGCCCCCGGATTGACCGAACACGGTCTCCAACTCCCGCAACGGTTGGCAGCATGACCGTTCGTATGACTGACACTCCCGAGGAGAACTCTGCGAAACGGCTGCTCGGCGCTGGTGATCGCTGATTCGCTTCGTGGGTTGGCAACGGTGGCGAGGCGGCGACCTGCATCAGGACGAAAACCGGAGACATCGGGCACTCCTCGAAATGGCACGGCTGGGCGGGAGGGGCCGCCCTCCCACATCGTCGCGTCGGGTCACGCCGCGGCGGCCCAGGCGCCGGAGCGAGCTGCGTCCTTTGCGAAGTCCGCGAAATCCCGCGGCGGCCGCCCAAGCGCACGCTGGACACCATCGGTGACATGCGCATTGCGCCCGTCCAGCGTCTCGCGCGCGATGACGGTGAAGACATCGGCCACGAACTCCCCGCCCGATCGCGCGATGCTGGCGCGGAAATCCTCGAAGCTGATCGGGATGTGCCGGATCGGAGAGCCGATGGCTTGGCCCAGCTCGTTCGCCATGTCGGCGAAGGTGAGCAGGCGCGGCCCCGTCACCTCGTACAGTTCCCCCTTGTGGCGGTCTTCGGTCAACGCGGCCACAGCGACATCGGCGATGTCATCGATGTCGATGATCGGCTCCCGGATCGCGCCGCCGGGCATGGGAAGCACGCCGGCAAGGATCGGGTTGCGCAAAGAGCCTTCGCTGAAATTCTGCGCGAACCAGGCGGCCCGCACGATGGTGAAGTCCATGCCTGCATTGCGGACGACTTCCTCGCCCAGCCTTGCATGGTCTTCGCCCCGACCCGAGAGCAGAACGAGATGCGCGACGCCCACCGCCCTGGCCGTCTCGCAGAACGCTTCAAGCTTCTCGACAGCGCCCGGGAAGGCCAGGTCGGGGAAGTAGGTGACATAGGCGGACCGCACGCCATCCAGCGCGGCGGCCCATGTCTCGGGCGCGTCCCAGTCGAAAGGTGTCGCCGAATAGCGCGAGCCGCGACGGACCAGATAGCCGAGCATGTCCAGCTTGGCGGCAACGCGCGAGCCGGTCTTGCCGGTGGCGCCGACAATGAGAATGGGTTTGGTTAGCATGGATCGTGCTCCTCGGCTTGAAATGACTGCCAAGGAGTAGGCGCTGCTTGTCGGCGTGGTATTGACCGGCGTCGCCAGTGTTTTGACCGAAGTGGCCAGCAGACCGGCCTTCCCGGTCAGAAGGCGGAGCGATCCTTGCGGTAGCTGGCAGGAGTTCCGTCCGACCCAACGCTTGAACGCGCGAGTGAAGGCGCTTTGTTCTGAGAACCCAGTCAGGAAGGCGATCTCGGCCAGGGAATACCGCTCTTCTCGAAGCAGGCCTTCGGCCAGTTCGCGGCGGGTCTCTTCCGTCAGGGTCTGGAAGCCCATCCCGTGCTCGGACAGGCGGCGGTGAAAGGACCGGACGCTCATCCGGAGGCTCCGGGCGATGTCCGACATCCTCGGCGTGCCCTCGCTCAGCGCCTGCGCGATCGCGTCCTTGGCCTGCACGATGAGCGAGCCTTGGTCCGATATCTCGGACATCTCCGCGTCGAGGTGCGAGATCAGGTAGCGCGAGATCCCCTCGTCGCCGAGGATGTTCGGCTGCGCAAGGGCGTCCGTCGAGATCAGGAGCGCATCGAGATCCGCCTCGAACCGGACGGGACAGCCGAACCAGGCCTCATGATGCGCCACTGTCTTGGGGGCCGGATGCTGGACCAGGACTTCAAGGGGCGCGAAGGGCATCGGACAGACCTGCCGGGCCAGCGATACCGCGCTTGCTAGCGTAGCCTCGTTCGACAGCCTGACGCCAAGCCGCCGCGCGCCCGCCCGGTGCAGGATGAAAAGCGTGCCGCGCGGATCGGGACGGAGTTCGTATTCGACCACACTGGTCCAGAGGCGTGCGTAGCGTTCCACCCGCGAAAATGATCCTCTCAGGTTGGGTGCGGCTTTCCAGGCTAGGCCGAGCGCGCCGTAATCGTCGCAACGCATCGAGGCGCCGCCGCGGACAGGCAGATCGGTGGCGTCCGTTTGCATCGCGATCGCTTCCAGCAGGTCGTAATACGCATCTGCCGCGATCATGACCTTCGGATCCCACGGCGCTTCCGGGTCGAGACCGGCTGATGTCAGGAGTGCTGGCCCATCGACCAGATCGCCTGCTGCCGCGACCATCTTTCGGGCGAAGAGGGACGTCACGAAGCCCATGACGCGAGAAGGTAAACCGGTTGAAGCGATGATCTAGTGTCTTGTGCGAACGACGAAAGGCACCGATCTCGATGGCCCGAAGGCCCGCGGACGACGCTGGCAGTTCGAGCCCGTCGCGGTTGATGGCGGATAGGTCGGGGATTCAAAGGCGGCGTACGCGTCACGTCGCGAGGTCATCCCAACGAGGTTCGGCATAGGCCGATTCGCTTCCCCGATTGAACCTGTGGCCAGGGCGCCAACCTGGAGCGGCCCCCGCGGTCGCGGACTTCACAGATATGTTCGGTACTAGAGGGTATGCCCCTCCAAGCCACCCCACCAAAGGCCGAAAGGCCTTTGGAAACCGATACATGGCGCGTGGCTTCGAGGGCGGACACAAAGGGGTGCGAAAACGCACGTCATCACGCGCCAAATGATCGTGTCGAGAGGCCTTTCGGCCTCTGGCGGGGTGGTCCGGAGGGGCGGAGCCCCTCAGGTTGCGGGCGCCGGTCCCGGGTTGAGCCCACCGGGCGGCCGCGGTGTCGAGGGCCGGCCCGATGAGGGCACGCTGCCGCGCCCCAT
>CAVQTW010000023.1:0-414420 GCA_963716705.1 uncultured Alphaproteobacteria bacterium | reverse complement strand
TCGCCGGATCAAGGCGCACACCGCGCTGCCGGTCTGCGTCGGCTTCGGCATCCGGCACCCCGAGGCCGCCGCCGAGGTCGCGGCGGTCGCGGACGGCGCGGTGGTGGGCTCGGCGATCGTCGACCGTATCGGCGCAGGGGAGAGCCCGGAGACGGTGCTGGCCTTCGTACGCAGCCTTGCGGATGCCGTCCATTCCTAGGCCGGGTCGAGGCGTCCAGCCGCAAGCCTGGTGGCAAGGTCGAGGCATAGCCAAGTGTTACAGGTTGTAACGGAACTCGGCCGACTTCCCGCGCCCTCCGCGCGGGGAGCGTATCAGACGGGATCCTTGTGGACGATGACCTCGGAGTTCGGCACCGCGGCGAGAAGCGCGTGACGTACCCCGGCGGCGATGGCATGGGCCTCGATCAGCGGCTGATCGCCGTCGAGTTCCACGTGCACCTGCACGAAGACCCGCGTGCCGGCCGCCGGGTCCGCAGGTCGTGGTAACCGAGCACCCCGGGATGGGCGACGACGATCGCTTCGAGCCGGTCGACCAGCGCGGGATCGGCGTGCCGGTCCATCAGCGCGTCCCAGGCGTCGAGACCGATCCGGCGCGCGCCGACAGCACCAGGACGCGCAGGCGGCAAGCGCGATCACCGGATCAATCCAGTGGATCCCGAAACGGACCGAGCCACCAGCGCCATCATGGCGCCGGCGCTCGGAAGCAGATCGGACAGATAGTGCAGCCGGTCGGCCGGCGACGATGCGCGAGCCGGTGCGGCGGGCGACCCGGCCCTGCCAAGCACGAGCCCAAGGTCAGTGCGACCGAGAGCGCCATCACCGCGACGCCGAGCTTCTCGGGCCGGAGCAAGGCGGGCTCGGACGAGCCGACGGCGCCGCGCCCCATCCGATCGCACCGGCGGCAACCGACACCAGCATCGCCTGCCCGAGCGCGACGAGATCCTCGACCGGCGCTGTGGCCGAACGAATGGTCGTCGTCGGGCGGCTTGGCGGCGTAGAGTATGCCGACCAGTCCCGCCGGGTCGAGCGACCAGATCGAGCGCCGAGTCCTGTCAGCGAGGCCGCGACGACTGGGCGCCCCGGTGGCAGCGAGTGCCCAGAGCCTTGAGCGAACAAGAGCAAGGGCCACGCCGATACCGAGGCGACCCCGGCAGACCGGTTGAGACGATGTGTTCTGGCGCTCACCTCCGCCATGGTCCCCGTGCCGCGCGCCGTGTCGATTGGATGGCAAAGTGTTCCGGCCTTGCAACAGTCGCAGACCGCCGCGGCGCCGTGTACGCTCGTCAGCGGGTCGTCCATTGATAATTGTCAAGCGGACCGAAGCCTGGCGAAAAGCTGTCTGCAGCAGTCGGCGGTTTCCGTCTATCCGGCTGCGCGTAGGCGAAACTTACTTCCATCGACTTTCAGCCCCGGCGTGAAAAAAAGATTTGGCCATAATTCTCCGAAGGTCTTGATTTACAGCTTGTTTCAACGCAGACTTGGGGGAAATATTGTATCGCTCGTGCCCGAAGTAATCGATGACGAGCCGAGCTGCCTTTCGAGAGGTAAAATGCAGTCCGCCCAATGCGATGCCGACCCTGCCAACACCGATGGGACGGAGAGAGGTGTGATGAACGAAGAGCAGACATATCAACAAGGGCGGAGCTCCTGTGCGCTGACCGCCGAGATCGTGTCGGCGCACGTGGCCAACAACACCGTCGTGCAGGCCGACGTGCCGGAGCTGATCCAGTCGGTGTTCAACAAGCTGACCGAGCTGGCCGAGCGGCGAGGATGCCGGCCTGGTCGAGCTGACGCCGGCGGTTCCGATCAAGAAGTCGGTCACCGACGACTACATCATCTGTCTCGAGGACGGCAAGAAGCTGAAGATGCTCAAGCGGCATCTGATGACCGCCTACGACATGACGCCGGAGGAGTACCGGGCGAAGTGGGGCCTGAAGCCCGACTATCCGATGGTCGCGCCGAACTACGCCGCCAAGCGGCAGGAAGCTGGCCAAGAAGATCGGCCTCGGCCGCAAGCCGCGCGCGCGCTGACCGCGGCAGCCGCCCGCGCTTGCGCGCGCGGGCGCGCGGACGGATAGACGGAGGCGCGCGTGGCCGGAGGGCCCGCGTGCCTTTTCGTTTTCGGGGACCGCCAGTGGACCGATGACGGCGCCGCAAGAAGCTCTTCGTCAAGACCTACGGCTGCCAGATGAACGTCTATGACGGCGAGCGCATGGCCGACGTGCTGGCCGCCGAGCGGCTATGCGCGCGGCCGAGACGGCCGAGGACGCCGACCTCGTCATCCTCAACACCTGCCACATCCGCGAGAAGGCGGCCGAGAAGGTCTATTCCGAGCTCGGCCGGCTGCGCTGCAAGGCGCAAGGCGGCGACGACGGCCGGACCTGCTGATCGCCGTCGCCGGCTGCGTCGCCCAGGCCGAGGGCGAGGAGATCATCGCGCCGCGCGCCGGTCGTCGACCTGGTGGTCGGCCCGCAGGCCTATCACCGCCTGCCCGAGCTGCTCGACGCGCGCCGCGCGGCGGCGAGCGCGCCGCGTCGAGACCGACTTCCCGGCCGAGGACAAGTTCGACGCGCCTGCCGCGGACCGCCGCGCGCGGCGGGCGCCGTGCGCGCCTTCCTCACGGTGCAGGAAGGCTGCGACAAGTTCTGCACCTTCTGCGTCGTGCCCTATACCCGCGGCGCGGAGGTCTCGCGCCCGTCGGCGCGGATCGTGGCCGAGGCGCGCGCGCTGGTCGACGCGCGGCGTGCGCGAGATCACGCTGCTCGGCCAGAACGTCAACGCCTAGCACGGCGAGGGCGCGACGGCGGCGATCGGGCCTCGGCGGCCTGATCCGGCGCGCTCGCCGAGATCGACGGGCTCGAGCGCATCCGCTACACCACCAGCCACCCGAACGACATGGACGACGAGCTGATCGCCGCCCATGCGCGAGGTGGCGAAGCTGATGCCCTACCTGCACCTGCCGGTGCAGTCGGGCAGCGACCGCGTGCTGAAGGCGATGAACCGCAGCCACACGGCCGACGACTATCTGCGCGCTGATCGAGCGCATCCGCGCCGCGCGGCCCGACATCGCGCTGTCCGGCGACTTCATCGTCGGCTTCCCCGGCGAGACCGAGGCCGAGTTCGAGGACACGCTGCGATCTGGTCGACGAGGTCGGCTACGCCCAGGCCTACTCGCTTCAAGTACTCGCCGCGCCCCGGCACGCCGGCCGCCGGCGCGCGACGCAGGTCGCCCGCGAGGTGATGGCCGAGCGGCTGCAGCGCCTGCAGGCGCTGCTCGACCGCCAGCAGACGGCGTTCAACGCGGCCCAGGTCGGGCGGACGCTGCCGGTGCTGGTCGAGAAGCCGGGCCGCCTGCCGGGCCAGATGGCGGGGCGCTCGCCCTATCTGAACGCCGTGCACCTCGCGGCGACGCGGGGCGGATCGGGACGGTGGTCGAAGTGCGGATCCGCGGGGCGGAAGCGCAACTCGCTGGCCGGGGAACTGGTCGGCGCCGCGGCTTGACCCCGGGCCGGGGGCGTGCCATAGTGGCGCCGCGCATGCGCGGGGAGGCTCGACATGGGCTTCGAAGGTCGGCATCGTCGGGCTGCCCAACGTCGGCAAGTCGACGCTGTTCAACGCGCTGACCCGACACCGCCGCGGCGCAGGCGGCGAACTATCCCGTTCTGCACCATCGAGCCCAACGTCGGCGAGGTGGCGGTGCCCGACCCGCGGCTCGACCAGCTCGCCGAGCATCGCCAAGTCGCGCGAAGATCATGCCGACGCGCATCGACCTTCGTCGACATCGCCGGCCTGGTGCGCGGCGCCTCGCAAGGGCGAAGGGCTCGGCAACCAGTTCCTCGGCCAACATCCGCGAGGTCGACGCCATCGTCCACGTGCTGCGCTGCTTCGAGGACGACGACATCACCCATGTCGAGGGCCGGGTCGACCCGGTGCGCCGACGCCGAGACGGTCGAGACCGAGCTGATGCTCGCCGACCTCGAGAGCGTCGAGAAGCGGCTCGCCGGGCTGCAGCGCAAGCGTGCAAGCGGCGGCGACAAGGAGGCGCAGGCCGCAGGCGCGGCTGCTCGGAGGCGGCCGAAGGCGGCGCTGGACGCGGGCAAGCCGGCGCGCGACGGTGGCGGTCGCCGAGGAGGACGCGCGGCGCCTGGCGCGCAGCTGCAGCTGCTGACCGCCAAGCCGGTGCTCTACGTCTGCAACGTCGAGGAGGCGGCGGCGGCGACCGGCAACGCGCATGTCGGCGCGCGGTGGCCGGCGATGGCCGCGGCCGAGGGCGCCGGCTGCGTGGTCGATCTCGGCCGCGATCGAGGCGGAGATCGCGCAGCTGCGACGACGCCGAGCGCGGCGAGTTCCTCGGCCGACTGGGGCTGGAGGAGCCCGGGCTCGACCGGCTGATCCGCGCCGGCTACGCGCTGCTCGGCCTGCATCACCTACTTCACCGCCGGCCCGAAGGAGGCGCGCGCCTGGACCGATCCGGCAGGGCGCCAAGGCGCCGCAGGCGGCCGGCGTCATCCACACCGACTTCGAGCGCGGCTTCATCCGCGCCGAGACCATCGCCTACGACGACTACGTCGCGCTCGGCGGCGAGGCCGGCGCGCGCAGGACGCCGGCAAGCTGCGCGCCGAGGGCAAGGACTACGTCGTGCAGGACGGCGACGTGATGCACTTCCTGTTCAACGCGCTGAGCGGCGGGCGCGAGGGGCGGAAGTCGCTCTCCCGCCCGCACGCCACCGCCTCATCCGCCGCCCTTCGGGCTCAAAAACCTGGAGAGCAGTGCCGGGGGCGGGGCGGCGACGCCCCGCCGGCGCAGGCGCACACGCCTGCGCCCACCATAAACTCGCGCGCACCTGCGCGCACTACGCCCAACGAGCGCCGCCGGCGGCCGTAACAACATGGTATGGCGCCTGTGGATAACTCGCCGAACCCGCTACCTGAGCGAATCAAACCTTCGAGGCCGGCTGCGGCACCGGCGGCGAAGTAGTCGGCAGGATGCGGGCGTAGATCGCCTTGAGCTGGTGGATGTGGCCACCTCCACCGTCTCGTCGACCTGGTGCATGGTGGCGCCGACCAGGCCGAACTCCACCACCGGGCAATGGTCCTTGATGAAGCGGGCGTCGGAGGTGCCGCCGGTGGTCGAGAGCTCCGGCGTCACCCCGGTCTCGGCCGCGACGGCGCGGCGACCAGATCGGTGAAGGGGCCCGGCGCGGTGAGGAAGCTCTCGCCCGAGACCTCGACGCGCAGCGGCGATGCCGACGCCGAACTCGTCGGCGGCGCCGGTCCGGCCTCCTCCTCGATCCAGGCCGAGAGCTGGCGCCGGTATGCGGCGTCGTTGAAGCGGATGTTGACGCGTCGCCCGCGCCTCGGCCGGGATGACGTTGGAGGCCGGATTGCCGATGTCGATGGTGGTGACCGCCAGGGTCGAGGGCCCGAAATGCGCGCGTGCCGTCGTCGAGCGGCGCGCGCGGCCAGCCGGTCGAGCAGCCGGACGAGCGCCGGGCAGCGGGTTGTCGCGCCCGCTCGGGATAGGCGGCGTGGCCCTGCACGCCCGTAGGCCGTGAGCCGCGCGGTCAGCGAGCCGCGGCGGCCGATCTTGATCGTGTCGCCCATGCCGCGCGGGGCAGGTCGGCTCGCCGACGAGGCAGTGGTCCATGCGCTCGCCCGCTCGCGCCATCCAGTCGAGCATCGCCCGCGGTGCCGTCGATGGCCGTCGCCTTCCTCGTCGCCGGTGATCGGCGATCGACGATCGCTGCCGCTCGGGCGGCGTCGCGCGCGACGAAATCGACCGCCGCGGCGACGAAGGCGGCGACGCCCGCACTTCATGTCGACGGCGCCCCGCGGCCGTACAGGCGGCCGTCGGCGATCACGCCGCCGAAGGGGTCGTGGCGTCCAGGCGGCGGGGTCGCCCGGCGGCACCACGTCGGTGTGGCCGTTGAAGCCGAGCACCGGGCCCGCCCGTCGCCCCAGCGGGCGAAGAGGTTGGCGATGCCGCCGCGGTCGACCCGCTCGTGCGAAAGCCCGCCGCCGCCAGCCGCTCGCCAAGCGTCGAGCGCCCCGCCGTCGGCCGGGCGTGACCGAGGGGCAGCGGATGAGTGCGGCGGCAAGGGCGACGGGGTCGGTGACTCGGTCGGTCACGGCGGGCTCCTTCGCCCCCAGCCTAGCCCGCGGCGCGCGACGGCCGCAATATGGAGCGCGGGCGCCAGGGATGGTAGGCTCGCGACACCATGGGGGATCATGCCATGAGCGAACGGGTCTATTGCGCGCTGACGATCGACGGCGTCGCGCTGAGCGGGCGGGTGATCGAGTTCGAGGTCGGCGGGGTGGACGTCTCGCAGGACCACCTGACGGGGCTGGAACTGCACTACGGCAGCTCGACGGGCGAACGGCGCACGACCGGCACCCCCATCCGGCTCGGCCGCGCCATGATCGCCCCGGTGCGGCTGATGAAGCCGACCGACCAGGCGACGCCGGAGCTCTACCGGGCGCATGCCGAGAACCGGATCGTGGCGGGGGTGTTCAAGATGTTCGGCCTCGACCCGGTGACCGGCGAGACCCTCCACGTCTTCTCGCTGACCATGACCGACGCCCGGATCGCGTCCATCGCGTCGAGCGCCTCGATCCGGCGGTCGGCGCGCACCGGCCGGCAATGGTCGACTGGGTGGAGTTCCTGCCGCGGGCGCTCACCTATATCCGAAGGCCTGGCGCAGCGGCTCCAGCGCCACCACCAGGATGGCGGTGGTGCAATTGGGGTTGGCGATCAGCCGGGCGCCGCCGATGGCCTGCGCGTTCACCTCCGGCACCACCAGCGGCACGTCGTCGGCCAGGCGGAAGGCGGAGGAATTGTCGATGACGGTGACGCCCGCGGCGACCATGGCCGGCGCGTGCGCCTTGGCGAAATCGCCCGAGACGGCCAGCAGCGCGAGGTCGAGCTCGCGCATCGCGGTATCGGAGAAGGCCTCGATCGCCGTCTCGCCGAAGGGCGTTTTCATGCGCGTGCCGGCGGAGCGGGCGGAGGCGAAGAGCCTCAGCGAGGTCATCGGGAAGGCCCGGCGCCCCAGGACATCCACAATTTCGCGGCCCACCGCTCCGGTGGCGCCGACAATACCGACACGCATCTTCTCAGGTCCCATGCGCCCGTTGAAAGGAGACGCTGCTTAGCGGATACCGGCCCGCCCACCAATGCTTTCCGGCGCAGGCCGGGGTCGCGCGCGGCGCGCGGGCCACCTATAACCGCCACCCGCCTGCTGGATGAGTTCGCAACCGTGACGACCACCCCCCCGCCCGATCTCTCCGCCGTGAAGGCCTGGCCCTTCGAGGAAGCGCGCAAGGTTGCCGCGCGGGTGGCGAAATCCGGCAAGGGATCGGCGCTGTTCGAGACCGGCTATGGCCCTTCCGGCCTGCCGCATATCGGCACCTTCGGGGAGGTCGCGCGGACCTCCTGGGTGCGGCACGCCTTCGGGCTGCTGAGCGGGCTGCCTTCGCGGCTGCTGGCCTTCAGCGACGACATGGACGGGCTGCGCAAGGTGCCGGACAACGTGCCGAACCAGGAGATGCTGGCGCGAGCATATCGGCCGGCCGGTGACCGCCATTCCCGACCCCTTCGGCACGCATGAGAGCTTTGGCCACCACAACAACGCGCGCCTGCGGGCGTTCCTCGATGCCTTCGGCTTCGACTACGAATTCGCGAGTTCGTCGGACTACTACCGCTCCGGCCGCTTCGACGCCGCGCTGCTGCGCATGGCCGAGCAGCATGAGGCGGTGCGCGGGGTGATCCTGCCCTCGCTGGGCCCGGACCGGCGCGCGACCTATTCGCCCTTCCTGCCCATCCATCCCAGGACCGGCGTGGTGATGCAGGTGCCGATGGAGGAGGTCCGCCCGGCCGAGGATCTGCTGGTCTGGGTCGATCCGGCAGCGGCGAGCGCTTCGGCACGCGCATCACCGGCGGGCATTGCAAGGCGCAGTGGAAGGCGGACTGGGCGCTGCGCTGGTATGCGCTGGGCGTGGACTACGAGATGTCGGGCAAGGACCTGATCGATTCGGTGCGGCTGTCCTCGGCGATCTGCCGGGTGCTGGGCGCCGCACCGCCCGAGGGCTTCACCTACGAGCATTTCCTCGACGAGCAGGGCCAGAAGATCAGCAAGTCCAAGGGCAATGGGCTGACCATCGACGAATGGCTGCGCTACGCGCCGGCCGAGAGCCTGTCGCAGTACATGTACAACCAGCCGCAGCGCGCCAAGCGGCTGTTCTTCGACCAGATCCCGCGGGCGGTGGACGAATACCTGGCGCATCGCGCGAGGCTGCGCGTGGCGGCCGACCCGGCGGTGCCGGCCTGGCACATCCATGGCGGGGCGCTGCCCAACGATCCCGAGCCGCCGGTCTCCTTCGCCATGCTGCTGAACCTGGCGAGCGTGGTGAATGCGGATGACCCGGCGATCCTGTGGGGGTTCCTCGCGCGCTACGCGCCGGGGGCGACGCCGCAGACCCAGCCGATGCTGGCACGGCTGGTCGAGCACGCCGTGGCCTATTACCGGGACTTCGTGGCACCCACGAAGCGCTTCCGCATGCCCACGCAAGCGGAGCGCGAGGCGCTGCAGGCCCTGATGGCGGCATTGCGCGAGCGGGTGGTGGATCTCGAGGCCATGCCGCCGGAGGATCGCGCCCGCGCGATCCAGGACATCGTCTATGATGCCGGCCGGCGGGAGCCGTTTCTTGAAGCGGCCAAGGACGGGCGGATGGGGGTCTCCCGCGCCTGGTTCAACGCGCTGTACCAGGTGCTGCTGGGGCAGGAGGAAGGGCCGCGCTTCGGCGGGTTCGTGGCGTTGTATGGGATTGCCGGCACGATCGGGCTGATCGAGACCGCACTCGCACGCACGGAGCAGCCCGCGGCGTGAGCGACGCCGCGGTCAGGCCGAGGGCATGGGCGCTGGTGAAGCGCCACGGCCCGACCGTGTTCGGGCTGCTGCTGCTGGTGGGGGCGCTGTTCGTGGTGCAGCGCGAATTCCGCAACCTGTCCTGGCAGGACATCCGGGGCGCGCTGCATGCGACCCCGGTCGCGGCGCTGTGGGGTGCGGCGGGGTTCACGCTGCTCGCCTACCTGATCCTCACGGCCTATGACCGGCTGGGATCGGTCTATGCCGGGCATCCGGTGTCCTATGCGCGGACCTCGCTGGCTTCCTTCGTGGCCTATTCGCTGGCGAACAACCTCGGCTTCGCGACGGTTTCGGGTGCCGCCGTGCGCTACCGCTTCTATGCCGCCTGGGGGTTGCCGCCGGTGGCCATCGCGAAGGTGGTGGCCTTCACCTCGCTGACCTTCGGGCTGGGCGGCTTCGCGCTGGGCGGGCTGGTGCTGGTGGTCGAGCCGGAGGTGCTGCCGTTCTTCGGCGACGGCGTGCCGCGGTGGCTGATGCAGGCCGTCGGCATTCTGCTGTGGTGCATCGTCGGCGCGTATATCCTGCTGGCGCGCTTCGTCCCGCATTTCACGCTGTTTGGCTACCGGATCGACCTGCCGGGGTTCCGCATGGCGCTGGGGCAGACACTGCTGGCCAGTGCTGATGTCGCGGTGACCGCGCTGATCTTCTGGACCCTTCTGCCGCCGGCGGAAGGGCTGACCTTCCTGCATTTCCTGGGCATCTATGTCGCGGCCTATACGGCGGGTATTGCGGCGAACGTGCCCGGCGGCCTTGGCGTTTTTGACGGGGCCATGCTGTTCGCGCTGTCGGTGTACTTGCCTTCGCCCGAGGTGGTGGGCGCGCTGCTGCTGTTCCGCCTGTACTACTATATCGTGCCGCTGTTCCTGGCTGGCCTGCTGTTCGCCGCCTTCGAGGTGAGCCAGCGCCGCCACGTGCTGGAACGCATCGCGCCCGAGCGCGGTGTCGCGATTTCCTTCGAGGTGCCGGCGATGGCCGCGCTGGTGGGCGTGGCCGCGGTGACGCTGGTGTTCATCGGCGCGCTGCCGCCCAAGCCGAACATCCTGGATGGCATCTTCGACGGGCTCGACGAGGCCGGCAGCCATTTCGCCGCCTCCGTCGCCGGCTCGCTGCTGATCGTGGCCGCCTATGGGCTGGTGCGCCGGCTGGCCATCGCGTGGTGGGCGGCGATCGTGCTGCTGCTCAATGGCGCGCTGATCACCTGGCTGCGCGGCGAGCCGTGGTGGCTGATCACGCTGTTCCTGGTCCAGGCGAGCCTGCTCGCGGCCGTGCGCCCGGCCTTCTACCGGCGTGCCAGGCTGACCACGGAGGCGCTGTCGAACCAGACGGTCGGCGCCCTGGCCGCCGGGGCGATCTGTGCGCTGACCCTCGCGACCGTGGCCTACCAGGGCCAATACGCCGAGCAATCCTGGTGGGGCGTCGTGCTGTCCCGCGAGGCGCCGGATTCGCTGCGCTTTGCGGTCGGCCTCGCGGTCGTGTTGCTGCTGGTCGCGGCGGTGCGTCTGTTGCGGCCCGCGCGCCCACCGGCGCTGCCCTATGACGAGGCGGCGGTCGAGCGGTTGCGCGCGCTGGGCGCGATGGCGCCTTCCCTGGGTGGCGCGGATGGCGCCATGCTTGGCGAGGCCGGGCGCGCGGGCTTCGCCTTCGTGAAGCGCGGCAATGTCTGGCTGGCCCTCGGCGATCCGCAGGGCGAGGAGCGGGACAGGGTCTCCGCCATCTGGCGCTTCCGCGACATCTGCGAGAATGCGCGCGTCGATCCGGCCTTCTGGCGGGTCGGCCCGGCTCTGCTGCGCGTCTACAGCGACATCGGCCTGACGGCCTTCCCGCTGGAGGAGTCGGGGGAGGGACCGCGCTACCTCGCCTGCCGTGCCGAGCGCGACCTGAAGGCGCTGATGCCCCTGCTGCCCGGGGATGGCGATGCCGGCTGAATGGCTTGCCACAGGCGCCCCGACAGGTCATTCCATCGTCGTTTTGCCACCGATTGAGGGGTTTCCATGCGCATCGCCATGATCGGCGCCGGTTATGTTGGCCTCGTCTCCGGCGCGTGTTTCGCCGAATTCGGCGTCGACGTCTCCGTGATGGACGTTGACCCCGACAAGATCGAGGGGCTGCGCGCCGGGCGGATGCCGATATACGAGCCAGGGCTCGACAAGCTCGTTGCCGAGAATGCGCGCGACGGGCGGCTGACCTTCACGACCGACCTCGCGCAGGCGGTGCGCGGCGCCGATGCGGTGTTCCTCGCGGTCGGCACGCCGACACGGCGTGGCGATGGTCATGCCGACCTGTCGTACGTCTACGCGGCGGCCGAGCAGGTGGCGCGGGCTGCCGAAGGTCCGCTGGTGCTGGTGACGAAATCGACCGTGCCGGTGGGCACGGGGCGCGAGGTGCAGGCGATCGTGCGCCGCGTGCGCCCGGACATGCGGATCAGCGTGGCCTCGAACCCGGAATTCCTGCGCGAGGGCAGCGCCATCGGCGATTTCATGCGCCCCGATCGCGTGGTGATCGGCGTCGATGACGACGATGCGCTCGACCGCGCTGAAGCGGCTGTACCGGCCGCTCTATCTGATCGAGACGCCGGTGCTCGCCGTGAGCATCGAGACGTGCGGAGCTGATCAAGTACGCCGCCAACGCCTTCCTCGCGACCAAGATCACCTTCATCAACGAGATCGCCAACCTGTGCGAGAAGGTCGGTGCCGACGTGCACGACGTGGCGCGCGGCATGGGGCTGGACGGGCGTATCGGGCGCAAGTTCCTGCATCCCGGCCCGGGCTACGGCGGCTCCTGCTTTCCCGAAGGACACGCTGGCGCTGGCCCGCACCGCGCAGGATGCCGGTGCGCCGGTGCGCCTGGTCGAAGCCACCATCGAGGTGAACGAGGCGCGCAAGGCGCAGATGGCCGAGCGCATCCTGGCGGCACTGCGGCCGGCGCCGGCGGGCAAGCGCGTCGGCGTGCTCGGCGTGACGTTCAAGCCCGAGACCGACGACATGCGCGATGCGCCATCGCTGGTGATCCTGCCGAAGTTGGTCGCCGCCGGCGTGCAGGTTCGTGCCTACGACCCGCAGCCGGGCCATGCGCGGCAATCGCTGCCTGCCGCGATCACCTTCGCCGACAGCGCCTTCGATGCCGCCGAAGGCGCGGACGCGCTGGTGGTGCTGACCGAATGGAACGAGTTCCGTGCCCTGGCCCCGGCTCGCCTGAAGGCGACGATGAAGGGCGATGTGATGCTCGACCTGCGCAATGTCTGGGATCCCGCGGCGATGCGTGCCGCGGGTTTCATCTATTCCTCCATCGGCCGCCCGTAACGGAGTGACCATCGCCTGTCTTCCATCACGCCTTCGATTCCACGGTCCTGCGCGAATACGACATCCGCGGCATCGTCGGCCAGCACGCTCAAGCCCGAGGATGCCTTCGCGATCGGACGGTGCTTCGGCAGCGTCGTGCGTGCGCGATGGCGGCAAGCGTGTTGCCGTCGGCTATGATGGCCGCCTGCATTCGCCGGAGCTGGAGGCGCAGCTCGTGGCCGGTCTGCGGACCTGCGGGCTGGACGTCGTGCGCATCGGGCTGTGTGCGACGCCGATGCTGTATTTCGCGGCCTATGACCAGGAGGCCGATGGCGCGGTGATGGTCACCGGCAGCCACAATCCGCCGGACTACAACGGCTTCAAGATGATGATCGGCAAGAAGCCGTTCTTCGGCGCGCAGATCCAGCAGATCGGCCGCATGGCCGCGCGAGGGCGACGTGGTGCCCGAGACGCGTGGCAGCGACCGCGCCGTCGATATCTCGGAGCGCTATGTCGACCGTGTGCTGCGCGACTGGGACGGCGGGGACCGCGCGCTGAAGGTGATATGGGATCCGGGCAATGGTTCGGCCGGCCCGATCGTGAAGGCGCTGACCGCGCGCCTGCCGGGGACCCACTTCGTGATCAACGGCGATGTGGACGGCACATTTCCGAGCCACCATCCCGACCCGACCGTGGCAAAGAACCTCGAGCAGCTGATCGCCGAGGTGGCGCGCGAGAAGGCCGACCTCGGCATCGCCTTCGACGGCGATGGCGACCGCATCGGCGTGGTCGACGGCGAGGGCCACATCCTGTTCGGCGACCAGCTGCTGATCGTGCTGGCGCGCGACGTGCTGAAGGCGCAAGCCCGGCGGCACCATCATCGCCGATGTGAAGGCGAGCCAGGTGCTGTTCGACGAGGTGGCCGAGGCCGGCGGCACGCCGCTGATGTGGAAGACCGGGCATTCGCTGATCAAGGCCAAGATGGCCGAGACCGGCAGCCCGCTGGCCGGCGAGATGTCGGGCCACATCTTCTTCGCCGACAAGTGGTACGGCTTCGACGACGCGCCCTATTCCGCGGTGCGGCTGCTGGGCATCGTCGCGCGGATGCGATCAGAGCCTCGTCGGATGTGCGCGCGGCGCTGCCGCAGGTGATCAACACCCCAGAGCTGCGCTTCGACTGCGAGGAGGCGCGCAAATTCGCGGTGGTCGAAGGAGGTCAAGGACCGCCTCGCCGCCGAGGGTGCGCAGGTGCAGGACGTCGATGGCGTGCGCGTGCTGACCGAGGATGGCTGGTGGCTGCTGCGCGCCTCCAACACCCAGGCCGTGCTGGTGGCGCGCTGCGAGGCGAGCAGCGCCGAGGGCCTCGAACGCCTCAAGGCGCTGCTGGTGAAGCAGCTGGTCGCGAGCGGGCTGCCCGAACCCGATTTCTCGGCCGAGAACGCCGGCCACTGAGAGCGCGTCAGCGCCCCGGCAGCGCGACCAGCATGGTAGCGCCGTCGTGGCCGACGCCCTTCATGTGCGCGCGCAGCGTGACGCGGGCGATGCCGGGCGGGATGCGCACGCCATGCAGGTCGCGGGTGAAGGGTTGCTCATCCTCATGCGGGTGGAGCAGCACGCGCGTGCCAAGGACGCGACCATCCGGGCCGAGCACCTCGAAGCGGTCGGCGTAGCGGGTCCAGCCGGTATCCTGGCTGCGGATCGTGACGTCGAAGTCGAAGCGATCGGCGCCGGCGGCACGGACGCGGACATCGACGACATCCGCCTCGCCCGCCAAGGCTGGCCCCGCGAGCGCGGTGGCGGCCAGGGCGATGGGGAGTGCTCGGCGCAGGATCGGCATGGCAGGTCTCCGGTCTATGCAGGGTGCAGCATAAGGCTGCAGTGCAGGTTGGGCACATGACGATGCTGTTCCTCTACGGCACGCTGCTCGACCCGGGGGTGCTCGTGCGGATGTCGGGCGATGCGACGTTGCCGCGCCGGTTGCGACCGGCGGTGCTGGTGGGCTGGCGCCGCGTCACGCTGCGCGGCACGCCCTATCCGACCCTGCTGGAAGATACCGCATCCTGCGTGGAGGGCGGCGTGTTGCGCGCCGGTGCAGCGGCTCTCGCGCGCCTGTCGGCCTATGAGGGCAGCGCCTATGCGCTCGTTCCGGTCATTGTGCGCACCACGCGCGGCCAGGTGCGCGCCAGCGCCTGGGTGGCGCCCGCCTGGCGCGCCGACGCGGGTCGCCCGTGGTCGCCGCCCGGCTGATCAGGGCACGGCGCGCGCGGCGGCGATGCCGCTGAGCCACGCGCCTGCGACCGTTGCGGCGAAGCGCGTGTGGCAGGCCTCGCCGGCGAAGCACAGCCGACCGTCCGCCAGGGGGCGGGCCAGTTCGGCGCGCGCCCCGGCGCCACCGGGCACGGCGTGGCTGTAGGCGCCGCGGAACAGTGGGTCCTCGCCCCAGCGTGTCACAGTGGGTGCGCCGAGCGCTGCAGCGGCGGCAGTGCCGAAGACACGTGCCAACTCATCGCGCGCCTGCGCCTCGGCGACCGCCGCGCCTTGCCCGCACATCTCCCACGCGCGGGTCCCGCCACAGAAGCCGATCAGCACCGGATCGCCGAAGGGGCGTGACACCCAGGACATCGGGCGGTCGCCCGCATGCTCGACATGGCGGCGCAGGCTTGCGAAGGGCGGCAACGCCGGTGCCTGCGGCCGGTCCGCGCGGAAGGCGATTTTCGTGAGAAGCCCGAGCGGCAGGGCGTGGATCGCTTCCTGCGTGGCGACCGGCAGGGGTGGATCGAAGGCGATGCCGCCTGCAGCGAGCACGCCGGTGGAGACGGTCACGATGGCCGCACGTGCCGCCACGGTGCCGAATGCGCCCTCCGCCGAGACGCCGCGCGGGCCCCAGCGCAGGCGCGCGACGGGTGCGCCAAGCCGGACCGGCAACCCGGTCGCCAGCGACGCCGCCAGGGCGCCCACGCCTTCCCGCAGCACCATGTTCGGGCCATCCAGCGCGGTGCGCGCGACATCGTGCAGGCTCATGCGCGAGAGTTCGGCGGCGCAGATCTGCGCGCCTTCCCAATGCGCGACCGTTGCATCCCACGGGCCGCCCTGCGGGGCGGCGTCGGCGGCGGGGCGGTCGGGTGCGCCATCGGACGCGGCGGCGTCGATGGCGGACCAGAAGGCGTCTTCCGCGACTGTGAAGGCCGCGCGTTCCGCGGCCGTGGCCAGGCGACCATGGGTGTGCAGGCGGCGGTCGCGCACCGTGTCGTGGTCCAGCATCTCAAGGCCAAGTGCCTGCGCCAGCGGCGTGAGAGGGTTCTCATCGGCCTGGTGCAGCCAGGAGGCGCCGTGGTCGAAGGCCAGGCCGAGGCTGGTTGTTTCCGTGTAGGCGCGGCCGCCGACACGCGCGCCAGCCTCCAGGATGACGCAGCTGCGCCCGCGCTGGGCGAGTTCGCGTGCGGCGGCGATGCCGGCGCAGCCGGCGCCGATGACGAGCACGTCTGGATCGGAAGGGAACATCATCGCATCATGCCCCGATACCGCCAGGGGACGAACCATGCTGCAGCCGCCGCCCGCCGAACCGGGGATGCGCGAGGACGAGGTCGATACGCCCGCGCTGCTGATCGACCTCGATGCCTTCGAGCACAATCTCGACACCATGGCGGCACTGCTGGCGCCCACCGGGGCGAAGCTGCGCGCGCATGCCAAGACGCACAAATCGCCGGTGGTCGCGGCGCTTGCAGATGGCGCGCGGCGCGGTCGGGCAATGCGTGCAGAAGGTGGCCGAGGCCGAGGCGCTGGCCTGGGGCGGCATCCCGGACGTGCTGGTGACCAACCAGGTGGTGGGCGCCGCGCAAGCTGGCGCGGCTCGTGGCGCTGGCGCGGATCTGCAAGGTCGGGCTGTGCGCCGATGATGCGGAGCAGGTGGCACTCGCCGAGCAGGCGGCCGAGGCCGCCGGCGTCCGGCTGCCGGTGCTGGTGGAGATCGATGTCGGCATGCAGCGCGGCGGCATCGAGGCCGGCCCGCCGGCGGTGGCGCTGGCCGAGCGTATCGCGGCGAGCCGCCATCTGCGCTTCGGCGGGCTGCAGGCCTATCACGGCAGCGCGCAGCATATCCGCGAGCCGGAAGGGCGCGCGGCCGCCATTGCCGAGGCGGTGGCGCGCACGCGGCGCACGGTGGAGCAGTTGAAGCAGCGCGGCCTGGATTGCGACATCGTCGGCGGTGCCGGGACCGGCACCTTCCGCCATGAGGCGGCGAGCGGCGTCTATACCGAGATCCAGGCCGGTTCCTACGCCTTCATGGATGTGGACTACGCGAAGAACGAGGATGCGCCGCCGCTTCCGCCACGCGCTGTTCATCGCCGACCACGGTGATGAGCCGCGCCGGGGCCGGGATCGCGGTGGTGGATTGCGGGCACAAGGGTGTCGCGATCGATTCCGGCCTGCCGATGGTGTGGCAGCGGCCCGGGCTGCGCTTCGCGGGTGCATCGGACGAGCACGGCAAGATCATGGTGGAGGATGGCGAGGCGCCGGTGCTGGGCGAGACGCCTGCGCCTGGTGCCCGGCCATTGCGACCCGACGGTCGATCGCTACGACTGGTATGTCGGTGTGCGCAAGGGGCGGGTGGAGTGCCTGTGGCCGATTGCGGCGCGAGGCGGGATGGCCTGAGCGGCGGGCCGCGCAAACTGCGGATCGCACCCTGCGCGATCCGGGAGCGCGAAGCGCGACCGCGCCCAGACTGTCAGTCGCCGCATGCGCAACAGCGCAGGGCGCGAAGGCAAGCGGCCCGGATGGGCCGCGCCCGCCGTCTGAGGGACCAAAAAACTACTGGCTGGCCCAGACCACGCGATGCATCCAGGTGATCTCCGGCAGTTCGAAGCTGTAGTTCGGATGTGCCGGGTTGAGGCTGGCGAGTTCGATGCGCTTGGCGGATTGGCGGCGCAGTTCCTTGGCCATCACCTCGCCCTTGGCGGTGCGCACCACCACGCGGTCGCCACGGCGCACGGGGGCTGCGGGGGAGACGATCACCACATCCCCGTCGCGGAACACCGGCTCCATGGATTCGCCGGAGATCTCGAGCGCATAGGCGTTGGGGTCGCCGATGTCGGGCAGCGAGATCTCGTCCCAGGATCCGCCGACCGGATAGCCGCCATCGTCGAAATAGCCCTCGCCGCCCGCTTGCGCGAGGCCGATCAGCGGCACGCGCCGTCCTGAACCGCTGCGCGCGCCGCGTGAGAGGGCGGGCAGGCCGGAGACCAGGCTGGCGAAATCCTCCACCCCGCGGCCGGTGGCATTCAGCACCTTGGCGATGCTCTCGGTGGAGGGCCAGCGTGCGCGTCCGTCGGCGCCGATGCGCTTGGACGGGTTGAAGGCGGTGGGGTCGAGCCCCGCCCGGCGCGCCAGCCCGGAGGCCGAGAGCCCGTGCTCCGCCGCCAGGGCATCGAGGGCGCGCCAGATGTCATCATGCCGCATGGGGTGGTGTGTTCCGCTTCCGCCAGGTCGAGGGCGCGAATCCAGATGTGGTCGCTTCTCCTGGGGAACATATCCTAGGTCTGGTGTCTGAATACAATAGGTAGATGTTCCTTTTCTCGGCTTGCGGATTTCAACCATCACGGTTAATGTTCTTGTATTGTTCACCCCACAGGCGAGACACACCCCCATGCGACCTGCCCCCCGCAGCGCCCACGCCCCCCGCTTCGGCGCCATTGCCGCGGCCGAACCCTTCCGCTGCGCCGACGAGGCCTGGCTGTGGACCATGGCCGCGCTGATCGCGCGGCGCGACGGCGCGCGCGTCACCGCCGGCAAGGGCGACAAGATCCGCCCCTGCGAGCCGGACGATGTCATCAAGTGCCTGGACCGGCTGTACCGCCAGCGGCGGATCGACCTGATCCACGCGCGCATCCTGCGCATCTGGGGCGAGCGTGGCTGCGCGCCCGACCCGCGCCACCTGTCCGAGCGCGCCGATGCGGCGCAGTGGCGGGAGGCGATGAACCGGCTCGAATGGCCGCTGCGCGTGAAGGGGATCGTGGCGTGAGCGAAACCGCGGCAGCGCAGTCTTTCGCAGGGCCGCCAAGGCATCGCCAGGCGCGCCATGCGGCCCAGCAGGTCTGGATCGCCTTCGGCGGCGAGGCGGACCAGGCGTGGCTGCGCATCCTGCGCCGCGGCTTCCGCCACTGCTTCGTCGCCCTGCGCGACAGCGACGGATGGACTGTGGTGGAACCGCTGACGGGCCGCCTGCTGGTCGCGCGCCTGCCGGTGCCGCCGGACTACGACCTGCCGGGCTTCTATGCGCGTGCGGGGATGGCCGTGCTCGGCCCCTTCGCCCCCGGGCCGGTGCGTGCGCGCCGCCTGCCGCCGCTGGCACCCTTCACCTGCGTGGCCCTGTGCCGCGCGATCCTGGGTGCCGATGCGCCGTTCGCGCTGACGCCGTGGGGACTGTTCCGGCGCCTTGCGAAGAATATTTCGGCGAATAGGAAAAATGTCTTGACCTTTCCGAAAACCTAGGATATCAACCCCTCACCAACGGGCGAATTGCGCCCGGAGGTCTTCCTCCCGCTCCCCCCGAACTTCCCCGGGCCCGCCCTTCCTCACCGGAGGGGCGGGCCCGCGGCTTTTTCGGGCGCGGTGCGGGAGTTCCTTCCCACGATTGCCGAGAGGAGCCGCGCGCGCATGGGTGGCCTGTTCCGCGCCCCGAAGCCTGTCGTCATCGCGCCCCCGCAGGCGCCGGCCGAGCCGGCACCCGCACCCGCGCAGGCGGCCGAGGAGACCGCCGCCGCCACCCGTGTCGAGGCGCGAGAGCGCTCCCGCCGCGGCCTGGCCGGCACCATCGCAACCTCTGCCCGCGGCGTGCTTGGCGCCCGGGCGGATTTCGCCGCGACCCGCAAGTCGCTGCTGGGGGAATGACGCGATGACGCCGGAGGAGATCCTGGCGCGCCACGCGCGTGCCCTCGATCGCCGCCGCGCCCATGAGGCGCTGTGGCAGGATTGCTACGACCACGTCCTGCCGCCCGTGCACGGGCGGTGGGCGCGTCGCCATCTTCGATGCCACGGCCGCCGATGCGGCCGAGCAGCTCGCCGCATCGCTGCTGGCCGAACTCACGCCGCCATGGTCGCGCTGGTTCGGCCTGGCGCCGGCCCGCCCTGTCGAGGGCGACACCGAAGCGGCGATGATGCTGGAGGATGCGGCGGAGACGCTGCAGGGGCATCTGGATCGCTCGAACTTCGCGCTCGAGATGCACCAGGCCTTCCTCGACCTGGTGGTCGCGGGCACCGGCGTGCTGCTGGTCGAGGAAGCGCCGATCGGCGAGGCTTCGGCGCTGCGCTTCACCGCGGTGCCGCTGCGCGAGGCCGTGCTGGAGGAAGGCCCCTCCGGCCGGATGGACACGGTGTACCGCGCGGCAAGGCTGAGCGAGCCCACGCTGCGCGAACGCTACCCCGCCGCGCGCCTGCCGCCGCCCGCAGGCGAGGAGGGCGAGGCGCCGCGCCACCGCGTGGTGGAGGCGATCTGGCCGGACCGCCGGGGTTATCGCTTCGTCGCCATCCTGGTGGCCGACAATGGCCCGCAGGTGCTGGCCGAGGGCCGTTTCGCCGAAAGCCCGTTCATCGCCTTCCGTTGGCTGAAGGCGCCGGGTGAGGCCTATGGCCGCGGCCCGGTGGCGAAGGCGCTGCCGGATATCCGCACGGCGAACAAGGTGGTGGAGCTGGTTCTCAAGAACGCCTCCATCGCCGCCACGGGCATCTGGCAGGCCGATGACGACGGCGTGCTGAACCCGGCGACGATCCGGCTGGAGCCTGGCGCGATCATCCCGAAGGCGCCGGGGTCGAAGGGCCTGACGCCGCTGGCCGCGCCGGGCAATTTCGATGTCTCGCAGCTGGTGCTGACCGACCTGCGCACGCGCATCCGCGGCGCGCTGCTGGCCGACCGGCTCGGCCCGCTGGGCGACGAGCGCATGACGGCGACCGAGGTGCTGGAACGCTCCGCGCAGACCGCGCGGCTGCTCGGCGCCACCTATGGCCGCCTGCAGGCGGAGCTGCTGACGCCGCTGATCGGGCGCTGCATCGCCATCCTGCGCCGGCGCGGGGAGATCCCGCCGCTGCTGCTCGATGGGCGCGAGACGGTGCTGCGCTATCGCAGCCCGCTCGCGCAGGTGCAGGGCCGCGCGGATGCGGCGAATACGCTGCTGTTCCTGCAGGCGGTGCGCGCGATGGGCCCCGAGGCGGTCGCGCAGATCGACATCGCCGCGGCGGCCCGATGGCTCGGCCGGACGCTCTCCGCGCCCGCCGAGATCCTGTTTCCCCCTGCCCCAGCCGACAAGGAGTGAGTCCCTGATGCCCGAGGACCTGCTGGAGACCGCGCTCGCCGATGCGCCCGCGCCGCAGAAGGGTGCGCGGCCCGAGGATGTGCCCGAGAAGTTCTGGGACGATGCGGCGAGCGCCATCCGCGTCGATGCGCTGCTGAAATCCTATCGCGAGTTGGAAAAGCGCCTGTCGCAGCGCGCCATGCCGCTCGCCCCCGATGCGCCGGAGGAGGAACGCATCCGCTACCGCCGCGCGATCGGCGTGCCCGATGGCCCCGATGGCTACGAGATCGAGGCGAAGCACGAATTGTGCTGCCCCGACGACCAGGTGAACCGCCGCCTGCACGAGGCCGGCTTCACCTCCGCCCAGGCGCAGCTCGTGTACGACCTCGCGGCCGAGCGGCTGCTGCCGCTGATCGCCGAGGCCGCCGGGCAGTTCGAGGCCGAGCGCCAGGTCGAGAAGCTGCGCGAGCATTTCGGCGGCGAGGAACGCTTCCGCCGCATCGCCGGGCAGATCACCGCCTGGGGGCGCACCAACCTGCCCGCGCCGGTGCTCGAGGCGCTCTCCACCACGGCGGAGGGCGTGATCGCGCTGCACCGCATGATGGAGGGCAACGAGCCGGGCCTTGCGGCGCGTGGCGAGCAGCCCGGCAGCGGGGATGAGGGCGAGTTGCGCGCGATGATGCGCGACCCGCGCTACTGGCGCACGCGGGAGCCGGAATTCGTCCGCCGCGTGACGGACGGCTTCCGCCGCATGGTGGGCGGCGCGTCCTAGAGCGTTTTCCGTTCGCTCCGGCTCACGCAAAACGCTCTGGCCTCTTGTTTTCGCGAGCATCTTTATCCGACCAAACGAGTCCGTTTGAACGGATGATGCTCTAGCCGCATCCCGGCGGGGCTTGAGCGGCCCCCTCCGCTCGCCCCGCCGAGGCGGTCCCGCGCGTTCGTCGCGCGGTGACCCGGGGGCGGGTGGCGCGCCGCATGCCGGCCGCGCCGCCCGCCCTGTCCGTTTCCTGCCCTGCGCACAACCCGCGATGCGGGCGCGCAGGGCGCGCCGCCGCCCGGCCCCGCGCGGGCAACCGGGCGGTTCGACGCATTCCCCACCATCACAACGCGAAAGGATCCCGCATGTCGGGCACCATCGAACAGGCCTTCGTGAAGCAATTCGAGGCCGAGGTCGCCGAAGCCTACCAGCGCCAGGGCAGCAAGCTGCGCCCCACCGTGCGCTCCAAGACCGGCGTGAAGGGGGCTTCCACCATCTTCCCGCGTGTCGGCAAGGGCACCGCGGCCGCCAAGGCGCGCAACGGCGTCGTGCCGGTGATGAACCTCACCTACTCGAACGCCGAGTGCTTCCTGCAGGACTACTACGCCGGCGAGTGGATCGACCGGCTGGACGAGATCAAGACCAACATCGACGAGCGCACCGTGATCGCGAATGCGGGTGCCTATGCGCTGGGCCGCAAGACCGACGAGCTGATCGTCGATGCGCTCGACACCGCGACCGCCGAGGCGATCGGCAGCGGCCCGGGCCTTTCGGACACCGACGGCCTCACCAAGCAGAAGGTGCTGATGGCCTTCGAGATGCTGGGTGCGGCGGACGTGCCCGATGACGGCCAGCGCTTCGCGGTGGTGGGCTGGAAGCAGTGGAGCGAGCTGCTCTCGATCGACGAGTTCGCCCGCAGCGACTACGTGGGCGACGACATGCTGCCGTGGAAGGGCACGCAGGCGAAGCGCTGGCTCGGTTCGCTGTGGATGCCGCATACCGGCCTCACGCTCGCGGGCAACCTGCGCTACTGCTACTTCTACCACAAGACGGCGGTCGGCCATGCGGTGGCGTCCGAGGTGGTGACCGACATCACCTGGCACGGCGACCGCGCCGCGCATTTCGTGAACAACATGATGTCCCAGGGCGCGGTCATGATCGACCCGACGGGCGTCGTGCGGATGCGCGCGAAGGAGTGAAGGTCGGGGGGAGGTGAACTCCCCCCAAACCCCCCTCCTTTTTCTGTCACCTGGCGACGACCCCCGCGGTCAGTTCCCCACGGCCAGAAGAAGGAGGGGGACCCGGGGGAGTTCCCTCCCCCGACCTTGCTTTTCCCCTTTCCCGGAGGTTTTCCCGATGGCGCTCTCCGCCCTCGCGCTGAGCTCGCGCGCATTGCTCAAGATCGGCGCGCAGCCCGTCGCCTCGCTCGACGAAGGCACGGCCGAGGCCGAAGTCGCGGCCAACCTCTATCCCGGAATCCGCGACGCGCTGCTCTCGGCGCATCCGTGGTCCTTTGCCACGGCACAGGCCTCGCTCGGCCGGCTGGCCGCGGTGCCGCGGGCCGATTTCGCGAATGCCTTCCAGTTGCCCGCCGGCTTCCTGCGCGCATTGTCCGCCGGCACGGCGGGGCGTGCGCGCGGCATCGTGTACCGGCTGCAGGAGGACCGGCTGTTCACGGATGCCGAGCAGGTCGCGCTGACCTATGTGTTCCGCCCGGATGAGAGCGCCTTCCCGCCCTTCTTTGCCTCGGCGCTGGTGGCGCGCCTGGCGGCCGAGTTCTGCATTCCGCTGACCGAGAACAGCAGCCGCGCCGAGATGCTCCATCGCCTCGCCGAAGCCGAGCTGCGCCAGGCCCGCCTGGCCGACAGCCAGCAGGCGAGCGCGCGCATCATCGAGAATTTCCCGCTGATCTCGGTGCGGGGCTGAGCGATGCCGGTCATCAAGCGTGCCAAGACCAGCTTCGCCGCCGGCGAGCTGGCGCCCGAACTGCTGGGGCGCGGCGACCTGCGCGCCTTCGACAATGGCGCGCGGCGCCTGCGCAACGTGTTCATCCAGCCCACCGGCGGGCTCACGCGCCGGCCCGGCCTGCGCCATGTGACGCCGCTGCCCGGAGCGGCGCGGCTGATCCCCTTCGAGTTCAACACCGAGCAGACCTACCTCATGGTGCTGACCGAGGGCGCGCTGCGCGTGTTCCTCGGCGATGCGCTGATCGCCCTGCTGCCTGGCCCCTGGTCCGCCGCGATGCTGCCGCAGATCGGGTTCACGCAAAGCGCCGATACGCTGCTGCTGGTGCATCCCGACATGGTGCCGCAGCGGGTGACGCGCAGCTTCGCCGGCTGGTCGATGGGCCCCTGGGCCTTCCTGCGCGAGCCGTTTTTCCGCTTCGCCGATGCCGGCGTGACATTGCAGGCGACGGGGCTGACCGGCACCGTCACGCTGTTCACCAACGCCGCCTTCTTCCAGCCCGGGCATGTCAATGCGCGGCTGCGGATGGGCGGGCGCCTGTTGCGCATACTCTCGATCCAGACCGGCCAGCAGGCGACCGCGCTGGCCGAGGAGCCGCTGGTCTCCGGCGACGCCACGACCGACTGGGACGAGGCCGCCTTCAGCGCCGCACGCGGCTGGCCTGTCAGCTGCGGGTTCCACCAGGACCGCCTGGTGATCGGCGGGTCGCGCGACCTGCCGAACCGGCTGTGGCTGTCGCGCACCGGCGACCTGTTCAACTTCGATGCCGGCACCGCGCTCGATGACGAGGCGATCGAATTCGGGCTGGTGTCGGACCAGGTGAACGCCATCCGCGGCGTGTTCTCCGGCCGGCACCTGCAGGTGTTCACCTCCGGCGCCGAATGGATGGTGACGGGCGATCCGCTGACGCCGGCGAACATCCAGCTGAACCGGCAGACGCGCGTGGGTTCGCCGGTCGATCGGCTGGTGCCGCCGGTCGATGTCGATGGCGCCACGGTGTTCCTCGCGCGCGGCGGGCAGGGCGTGCATGAATTCGCCTATACGGACGTCAGCCAGGCCTATCAGGCGAACGACCTCGCGATCCTGGCGCGGCACATCGTGAGCCAGCCGGTGTCGATGGCCTATGACCAGACATCGCGGCTGCTGCATCTGGTGATGGCCGATGGCTCGATCGGCACGCTCACCCTGTATCGCGCCGAGCAGGTCACGGCCTGGACGCGGCAGGAGACGGCGGGCGCCTTCCGCGCCGTGGCCGAAAGCGAAGGCGTGGTCTGGACGGTGACCGAGCGCGCCGGCGCCTTCGCGCTGGAGCGCTTCGAGCACGGCCTTGCGCTCGATGCCGCGCTGACCGGCACGGCCGCCGCGCCGCAGGATCGCTGGAGCGGCCTCGCGCATCTCGCAGGCCGCGTCGTCGGCGTGCTGGCCGATGGTGCGCCGCGCGCGCCCGCGACCGTCATCGACGGCGCGGTCACGATCGACCCGCCATCGAATGCGGTGCAGATCGGCCTGGCCTATCGCCACGAGATCGAGCCGCTGCCGCCCGACCTCATCACGCCCTCCGGGACGGCGACGGGGCCGCTGCGGCTGGTCGCCGTGACCTTTCGCCTGCTCGAAACCGCGGCCTTGTCGGTGGATCTCGGCCGCGGTGCGGAGCCGGTGCCGTTCCGGCGGCTCGACACGCCCCTGCTCGATGCGCCGCCCGCGCCCTTCACCGGCGATGTCACGCTGCGTGGCCTGGGCTGGCGGCGCGACCGGCTGCGGCCGATCTGGCGCATCGAAGGCGACACGCCGCTGCCGATGACGCTGCTCTCCGTCACCTCCGAGATCAGGATGACCGACTGATGGCCCAGCTTGCCTCCCTCGCCTCGCTCGCCGGCGCGGGCGTCTCCGTCTATGGCCAGGTCCGCCAGGCCCAGCAGCAGCGCGCCACCTCCCGCGTGCAGGAGGAGAACCTGCGCCAGCAGCAGGCCGCCCAGCAGGACCAGGCGAATGTGCAATCCGCCGCACAGCAGCGCCAGCGCCAGGACAACCTGGCGCGCACCATCGCCTCGGCCCGCGCGCGCCTCGCCGCCGGCGGGGTGGCACCCGACGAGGGGTCCGCCGCCGCGCTGACCGAGGGCCTGCAGCGCGACGCCGCGCAGGACCTCGCGGAAGATGCGGCGGTGACCTCGGCGCGGCTGGCCGCCGGCCGGCGCTCCCTGCTCGCACCGGATGGCAGCCTCAACACCTTCCTGCGCGCGGGGCAGACCTTCGGCGGCGCGGTGCGCAACCTGCTCGGCTGACGCGTGGCGCCGGCGGCGCCGCGATCCCCACGCGAATCACCGTGCGTCGAGGCCAGCCCTCGCGCGCCGGTCACGTTCGGCGGCGCCCCCGCCCCACCCCAAGACACCGAGGACCAACGATGGCCGAACACATCACGATCGGCGATGTCGCGCCGCGCGTGCAGTATGTCGCGGACGGCATCCTCAGCGCATACACCTATCCCTTCCCGATCTTCGACGAGGCTGACCTCGAGATCCGTCTCGACGGCGCCGTGCTGCTGGGCGGGGTCGCGATCAGCGGCGCCGGTGCCTCGCAGGGCGGCAGCGTCGTTTTCGCGCAGGTGCCGCGCGCGGGAACGCGCATCACCCTGCGCCGGCGCCTGAAGATCGCGCGCGCCACCGACTTCCAGGACAACGGCATCCTGCGCGCGCGCAGCCTCAACGATGAGCTCGACTACCAGACCGCGGCCATCCAGCAGGTGGCCGACGACGCGGGTGCCGCGCTGCGGCTCGGCCCGGCCGATGCCGGCGCGATGGTGCTGCCGCTGCGCGAGGCGCGTGCCAACCGCGTGCTGGGCTTCGATTCCACCGGCGATGTCACGGTGTTCGATCGCGGCACCGCGATGCTGGGCGTGCCCTTCGTGGGTGGCGTGCCGCGCACCGTCGAGGACAAGCTCGCCGAGCGCCTCACCGCGCGCGACTTCGGTGCGGCCGGCGATGGCGTGGCCGATGACGGGCCTGCGCTGCAGGCGGCGATGTCGGCGGCCGCGGCCTCGGGCCGGGTGCTCGAGATCGGCGAGGGCAGCTTCCGCACCACGCAGCCGCTGGTGCTGGGCGGCGGCGCGGCAGGGCTGACCATGCACGGCTCCATCATCTATGCCGGGCCGGCGGGCCAGACGGCGCTGACGCTGGGCGACGGCGCGGCCGTGCGCAACGCCACCAAGCGCTACGAAGGGCTGCGCGTGGTGCGCGCCTCGCTGTCGGACTGGAGCAGCGAGGCCGATATCGGCCTGGTGCTGCGCAACCTCGACGCCTCGCTGGTCGAGATCCGCCAGGTCGAGGGCTTTACCATCGGCGTACGCACCCAGGGCGTGGAGCGCGGCTTCGAGGACACCACGCTGATCCTCGGCCGTATCGTCAACAACATGATCGGCCTCGATGTCCGCACCGAGACGGCGGGGGCGTGGAATACGTCTGTCCGCTATTACGGCGGGCACTTCGCGCTCGGCAGCTCGGTGCACCCGACCAAGGACCGCTACGGCGTGCGCCTCTCGGCCGCGCCGGGAGCCTATGTCTCGCACAACCGGCATGTCTTCGATGGCCCTGGCTTCGAGTTGCAGGCCGAAGGGCGACCGATCAGCGGCATCCCGTTCCTCGTCGAGGTGAACAGCCGCTCGGTCTGGGCGCGGGCGCTGCGCATGGAGGGCTGCAGCCCCTTCGTGGCCCGCCACACCGGCGCCGCGCAGGACCACGTGTATGAGGTGGCCTGGGCGAGCCAGGCCTACCTCGTCGACGTCGACTACGCGCCGAGTGCGACGCGCGTCGGCGCGGTGGTGCGCTCCTCGCACCAGGCGGCGGCGTTCCGCGAGGCGTCGCGGGACGTGGCCTCGGTGCCGAACCTGCGCGCCGCGCGCATCCGCTGGTCCAATACCGAATGGGGCTTCGAGCGGCTCGCCTGCCTGTCCTCGAATGTGGGCGGTGCGCCCACCGCACTTGCGCAACTCGCCTTTGCGGCGCTGGACGGTTTCGGCTTCACGGACCAGGGCGTGGTGCTGACCGGCGGGCGTGGCCTCGGCTTCGTGGTCGATGCACGCAGCTGCCGCGAGTTCGCGCTGGCGGTGGATGCCGACACGCCTCGCCTGGCGGTCATGTGCTTCGATGCCGCGAGCAACCTGCTGACCGATACCGGCACCGCGCTGGTGCGCGCCTCCGGCCAGTCATTGGTGTGGAATGCCGCGGCACGGTGGTGGCAGGGCTCGGCCGACATGGCGGATGCCACGCTGACGCGCCCGCAGGTGGTCCGGCTCGAACCGCAGGTGGCCTACGCGATCATCGGGCTGGTGCGGATCGGCACGGATTATGAGGTGCGCGCGATGCGCCTGGGCTGCGACCCGCTCTACGCACCCTCGTTGCTCTACGGGCTGCCGAGCCTGCCGCATGGTGCACGCGAGCTGGTGGCCGAGGCGGCGTGGGATCCGCCCTCGATCGCGGCCGGCGGCTCGGCCCAGGTCAATGTGCCATTGCCCGGCGCACGGCCGGGCGATTTCGCTTCCGCCGCCTTCACGCTCGCCACGTCAGGCCTGGTGTTCCAGGCGCAGGTCGGCGCCACCGATGTGGTGAGCGTCACGGCCTGGAACCGCAGCGGCGTGGCGATCGACCTCGGCGCCGGCACGGTGCGCGCGCGCGTGGTGAAGGCATGAAGGGGCGCCGCGAGCCTGCGGTTCGCGGACCCGAGCTCCGCAGCGCGATGGATGTCGTGGCGGAGAGCTACCTTCGCTTCCTGCGCTGTGGGCCCGAGCCCGCCACCGAGGACGACACCAAGGCCTTCGCCGCCCACCACGCCGCCTGCCGTGCCGCGCTCGCGCATCTCGAGCAGCTCGTGAAGGTGGCGCGGCAGTTGGGCTCCGACGCGCCCGAGATCGAGGAGGCGACGACCATCCTGGTCGAGGCGCGCCAGGCGATCGCGTTGATCGAGGAGGAGGACCCCGATGTCGCAGAGGAGCAAGGCTGACGCCGGCTTCCTCGAATTCGTCTGGGTCTGGAACCGGCGTCTCGGCCACGAGACGCCGGCGGTGCACCGCCGCATCGCGCGTTGGCTGGAGGCGCGCCAGGTGTCGCTGGAGACGCGCCTGCTGCTGATGGCCTTCCGCGGTTGCGGCAAGTCCACGCTGGTCGGGCTATGGTGCGCCTGGCAACTGGCGCAGCGGCCCGAGACGCGCATCCTGGTGCTGGCGGCCGACGCGCCGCTGGCGGTCAAGATGGTGGCGAGCGTGCGGCGCATCGTTGAGCGCCACCCGCTGTGCCGCCACCTGCTGCCCGATACGGCGGAGACCTGGGCCTCGGACCGATTCACCGTGGCACGCGAGGGCGCGCTGCGCGACCCCTCGATGCTCGCGCAGGGGATCAGCGGCAACGTCACCGGCAACCGTGCGGAGGTGATCGTCTGCGACGATGTCGAGGTCGCGGGCAATTGCGATACGCCGGGCAAGCGGGCCGAATTGCGCGAACGCCTGGCGGAGGCGGAGTTCATCCTGGTGCCCGGCGGCACCATCCTGTTCGTCGGCACGCCGCATTGCGAGGACAGCCTGTATCGCAACCCGCGCGATGAGGGCGCCTTCCTGCAGGGCTATCGCCGGCTCGCCGTGCCGGTGATCAACGCCGCCGGTGCCAGCGCCTGGCCCGAACGCTTCCCGCGCGAGGCCGTGGCCGCGCTGCGCGATCGTGTCGGCCCGCTGCAGTTCCAGCGCCAGATGCTGCTGCAGCCGGTCTCGGCGGGTGCGGTGCGGCTCGATCCGGCGGCGATGGTGCGCTACGCCGAAACGCCTGACTACCACGAGGCGCAGGGGCGCGGCGTGCTGACGCTGCCCGGGCGCAGGCTGGTCTCGGGCGGTGCCTTCTGGGACCCCGCCTATGGGCGGCCGGGCAGCGGCGACGCCTCGGTGCTCGCTGCCGCCTATACGGACGGGGAGGGGCACCACTTCCTCCAGCGCGTCGCCTACCTGACGCACGACCCCGACGCGGCCGAGGACCCCGCGACGCAGCAATGCCGCGCGGTGGCCGCCATCCTGCGCGACCTGCTGCTGCCGGTGGTGCGGGTGGAGACCAATGGCCTCGGCCGGTTCCTCCCCGCGCTTCTGCGGCGGGAACTCTCGCGCGCCGGTGTCGCCTGCGCGGTGATCGAGCATGCCAGCACGCGCGCGAAGGAGGACCGCATCCTCGCCGCGCTCGAGCCCACGCTGGCGGCCCGGCGCCTGCATGCGCATGAGAGCGTGTTCCGCACGCCCTTCCCGGCCGAGATGAAGGAATGGCGCCCGGGTGCGCCGGGTGTCCGCGACGATGGCCTGGACGCGGTGGCCGGCTGCCTGCTGGCCGAACCCGTTCGCCTGGTGCGCGGCACCCCGCCGGTCGGCCCGCCTTCCTGGCGCGGCGGATAGCGCGGGGCTGATCTAGGCGGCGCGGCGCTTCAGGATTTCCCGGCCGTGGCGCTCACGCCCGGCATCGGTGATCTCGAAGCGCGAATCCGTGCGTGGCTGCGCGAAGCCCATCTCGGTCAGCCGCGCCAGGCACGGCCCGTCCTTCAGGCCGGGCGGGCGGCCATGCGGACCCACCAGCGTCAGCCGGTGCAGCGCCGATCGGCAGCAGGTCTCGAGATACGGCTCGTTCCACATCGCGGCGCGGCGTCTCCGGTGGGGTGACCCCATACCGTGGGCCGCCGCCCGCATCCCTTCAAGGTTGCAACAGAAGGCAGGCGATAGAATGCCGATCCAGATCGAACCCCTGTGGTGGATCACCGCCGTCGAAGTCCCCGTCGTGGCTGCCTTGTTCTGGATGATCCACGGCCTGCGCCGGGACATGCAGGAGCGGATCGAACGCGGCGACCAGCGCGACTCCGATGCCCTGACACGAACCCGCGAGGACCTCGCGCAGTTCAAGATCGAGGTTGCGCGCACCTACGTGCCGCTCTCCCTCATCCGCGACCTCGACCGGCGGATCTCCGACCACCTGATCCGCATCGAGGAAAAACTGGAGGAGGTCTCGCGCGCCGGGATCGCCGTCGCCCAGGCTGCCCGGCGCATGGAGGAACGGGAATGAGCGCCGCACTGCACCTGCCCGCGCGCGAAGCCGCGACCGAAACCCTCGCCCTCACCCTGTGGGGCGAAGCCGCCGGGCGCCCGGTGCGCGCCATCGAGGCGCTCGCCGCGCTGGTGATGAACCGCGCGCAGCGCGCCGCCCAGCCAGGCGGGCCGGCGCATTGGGGCAGGGGGGTCGCCGGCGTGTGCCGCGCACCCTTCCAGTTTCCGTGCTGGAACCGCAACCACCCCCGCCATGCGGCGCTGCGCGAGGTGCCGCCGGGCGACACCGCGCTGGCGATCTGCCGCCGCGTGGCCGCGCGCGCCATCGCCGGCAGCCTGCGCGACCCGACCGGGGGTGCCACGCATGTCCATGACGTGCAGGCGCTGCCCGGCTGGGCGCTGGGGCGCGCCAGCGTGGCGGAGATCGGCGGGTTGTGCTTCTACCGTGCCGAGGATCTCGCCTGACGGTGGCGCGCCGTGGCGCTACACTTCGGCGCATGGAACCCTTCGTCTATACCCTGGTGCGCGCGCCCGAGTGGCGCGCGGCCGAAGCCGCCGGTGCCTATGCCGGTAGCCCCGACGATTCGCGGGACGGCTTCCTGCATTTCTCGGCGGCCGCCCAGCTGCGCGCCAGCGCCGCCAAGCACCGCGCCGGCGAACCCGACCTGCTGCTGATCGAGGCCGACGCGACGGCGCTCGGCGAGGCATTGCGCTGGGAACCTGCGGCGGGGGGCTCGCGACCCGGATTGTTTCCCCATCTCTACGGCCCCCTGGCCCTCGCGGCGGTCACACGCGTCGTGCCGCTGCCGCTTGGCACGGATGGGTTGCACGTATTCCCAGAAGGCATTCCCTGACGCGGCGGGCTGCTCACGCAGCGGGCTTGCGGGCGCCGGCGGCCATCGCTGCGCGCTGGCTCATCAGGCAGGCGAACACCACGATGACCGCGCCGCCCAGCGTCCAGGTGCTGGGCAGCACGCCCCAGATCAGCAGGTCGAGGCCGATCGCAAAGACCAGCGCGGAGAATTCGAGCGGTGCCAGCCGTGCCGCGGAATCGTGCCGGAACGCGATGGCAAGGAACAGCGTCGCCCCGCCGGCCAGCAGGCCGTTCACCATCAGCGCCGCGAGGTCGAAAGCCGTGGGCGGCACCCAGGCCATGGCGGCGAAGGGGAACAACACCACCAGCCCCGGCACCGATGACCACAGCACCAGCACCGCCACACCTGTCTCATGGCGCAGCAGCCGGTTGATGGTCAGCACGCAGGCGTAGCAGACCGTCGCGAAGAAGGCCCAGAGATAGGCAGGCCACGGACCTTCTGCTGACAACCCCGGCGACATCGCCAGCAGCACGCCGGCGAACCCGAGCAGCGACCACGCCCAGACCCCCCGCCCCGTGCGTTCCCGCAGCACCAGCGCCGCGAGGCCGAGCGTCATGAAGGGCGCGGTGAAGTACACCAGGTAGCCCTCGGCCAGCGGTATGTCGCGCAAGGCCTGGAAGAAGCCGATTCCGGCGCCGATCATGAAGCCCGCGCGCACCAGGTGCAGCCAGGGATGGATGGTGGAGAACCGCCCGCCCGCGCCGGGCACGACGGCGCGCGCGGCAAACAGCACCGCCAGCAGGGTCGCGTATCGCAGGACCACCACCTGCTCGACCGGATAGGTCCCGGCGAGCAGCTTGGAATTGGCGTCGAGCAGGCCGAACAACGCCATGGCCGCGACCAGGAAGGCGGGTCCGCGCACGCGGTCTCCTCAGCGGTGTGTCGCCAGCGCATGGTCGCATCCGGGCGACGCGATCACGCCGTGGCGGCAGGTATCAGGACGGGATGCCTCATCGCCTTCGGCAACTGAGCCACCCGGTTCTGGCCGCCCGGCGCCCCTGGCGTCAACCGGGCTTTCCCGCGCGCGCGGTCCGGGGCACAAGACCGCCGCCATGATCCCCGCCCTCGCTTCCGCCCTCATGCCGCTGGTCCGCGGCCTCGATGCCGAGACCGCGCACGGCCTGGCGCTCAAGGTGCTCGCCGCGGGCCTGGCCGGGCGTGATTCGCGCCCCGATGACCCGGTGCTCGCGACCGAGGCCTTCGGCCTGCGCTTCCGCAACCCCATCGGCCTCGCCGCCGGCTTCGACAAGGATGCGGTGGCGGTCGCTGCCGCTGATGCGGCTGGGCTTCGGCTTCGTCGAGGTCGGCACCGTCACGCCGCGCCCGCAGCCGGGCAATCCGCGTCCGCGCCTGTTCCGCCTGGCCGAGGATGCGGCGGTGATCAACCGCATGGGGTTCAACAATGGCGGCCTGGCGGGCTATGCCGCCCGGCTTGCCGCGCTGGCGCACCCTCTGCCGGCGGTGCTGGGCGCCAATATCGGCATCAACAAGGATGGCGCCGATCCCGAGCGCGATTATCCGGCGCTCTATGCCGCCGTCGCGCCGCATGCGGACTACGTGACGGTCAATGTCTCCTCCCCCAACACGCCCGGCCTGCGCGACCTTCAGGGCGAGGCGCGGCTTGCCGCCATCCTCGATGCCATCGCCGCCACGCGCGCGGGCCTGCCGCGGCAACCCCCGCTGCTGGTGAAGATCGCGCCGGACCTTGCCGAGGACGCGCTGGCGCCGGTGGTCGAAGCCTGCGCGGCGCGTGGGGTCGCGGGGCTGATCATCTCCAACACCACCATCGCGCGACCGGACTCGTTGCGCTCCGCCCATGCGGGGCAGGCGGGCGGCCTGTCGGGCGCGCCGCTGTTCGCGCCTTCGACCGAGGTGCTGCGGCGCGCCTTCCGCATCGCGCGCGGGCGGCTCGCGCTGATCGGCGTGGGCGGCATCGCGAATGCCGAGCAGGCCTATGCGAAGATCCGCGCCGGGGCCTCGCTGGTGCAGGTCTATACCGGCTTTGCCTATGCCGGGCCGGTGCTGCCGCGACGCCTCGCCGATGGCCTCGCCGCGCTGCTGAAGCGCGACGGATTCACCCATGTCGCCGACGCGGTCGGGAAGGATACGTGATGGACATCCTCGAGGGCATCGCGCCGATCGCCGAGCGCTATGACGGCTTCGTGCTCGACCTGTGGGGCGTGGTGCATGACGGGCGACGCCCCTATCCCGGCGTGGCGGAGGCGCTGGCCGAGTTGAAGGCGCGCGGCAAGGGCGTGGTGTTCCTCACCAATGCGCCGCGGCGCGCGCATGTGGTCGCCGGATTGCTCGACCGCATGGGCCTCGACCGCGCGCTGTATGACGGCATCATCTCCTCCGGCGAGATCTCCTGGCGGCACCTCAGGCACCGGCGTGATGCCTGGTTCGCCGGCCTGGGCCGCCGCTGCATCCATATCGGGCCGGAGCGCGACCTTTCGGTGGTCGAGGAGGATGCGGCCGAGATCGTGACCGACCCCGCCGCGGCGGATTTCCTGCTCAACACGGGCCCGGACGACCAGCGCGGTCCGCAATCCCCCGAACCCTATCGCCCCATGCTCGAAGCCTGCGCCGCGGCGCGCCTGCCGATGGTCTGCGTGAACCCCGACCGCGCGGTGATGGTCGCCGGCCAGCGCATCATCTGCGCCGGCGCGCTCGCGGACATCTACCTCGCCCTGGGCGGCGCGGTGCGGGAGATCGGCAAGCCGGATCCCGAGGTGTACGACCCGGTGCTGGAGCTTCTCGGCGCGCCGCAGCGTTCGCGCGTGCTGGCGATCGGCGATAGCCCGCATACCGACCTCGCGGGCGCGCAGGCCGCCGGCCTCGATGCGCTCTGGGCGCTCACCGGCCTGGCGGCCGATGCCCATGGCGAGGCGCCGGATGCGGCGCATCTCGCTTCCGTCGCGCGGGCGGAAGGCGTGCGGCCGATCGCGGCGCTGCGGGGCCTGCGCTGGTGAGCGCCCGCGCGCTGGCTCGCCTGCGCGCGATCTGCCTGGCCCTGCCGGAAGCCACCGAGCAGGAAACCTGGAGCGTCCCGACCTGGCGCCTGCGCGGGCGCATCTTCTGCATGTGGAATCCCATGGACGACGGCGCCGCCGCCATGTGGTGCAAGGCGCCGCGCGGCGTGCAGGAGATGCTGGTGGAAGCCAACCCCGCCCGCTTCTTCCGCCCGCCCTATGTCGGCGCCAAGGGCTGGATCGGCCTGGTCCTGACCGGACGGGTGGACTGGGATGAAGCGGATGCGCTGGTCCGCCGGTCCTGGCGCATGACAGCGCCGAAGCGCCTGGCGGCGTCGCTGCCCGAATAGCGCGCCGGCGGCGGCCTCAATCCACGATGAACAGCCGCGCCCCGGTCGCGGTGCGGGAGCGATGCGCCTCCGCCCCGTCCGCCACCTGGTAGGACATGCCGGGCTTCAATGTGAAGACACGGCCATCGGCCAGGGTGGTTTCCAATTCGCCTTCCAGCACCAGCAGGACATGGCCCTTCTCGCACCAGTGGTCGGAAACATAGCCGGGCGAATACTCGACCATCCGCACGCGGATCTGGTTTCCGGCGGGGCCGACATGGCGGGTACGCCAGAGGGCGTGGCCGGCATCGCCCGCGTGGCGTGTCGGCTCGATGGCCGACCAGTCGGTGGTGTCGAAGGGAATGGCGGACATCTGCATGGCGAGAGCGCCCTCAGGCGTGGCCGGCGGAACCGGACAGCAGTGCGGGGTCCACGCGCAGCTTCGCCAGCGCCGCGTCCCAGGTGCTGGCTGCATCCTTGTGGAACACCAGGGTGTCGTCGGCGGGCACGCTCAGCCAGGCATTGCGCTGGATTTCGTCCTCCAGCTGCCCCGGCCCCCAGCCGGCGTAGCCCAGGGCGAGCAGGGTCTCCCGCGGGCCGCCGCCGCCGGCGACTGCCTTCAGGATGTCGATGTTCGCGGTCAGGGCGAGGCCGGGCATGATCGGCAGGCTGTCCTCGGTGGACCAGTCGTCGCTGTGCAGCACGAAGCCGCGGCCGGCCTCGACCGGCCCGCCCACCACCATGCGGATGCGCCGCTGCGGCGGCACGGGCTCCAGCTTGAGCTGGGCGAGGAGGTCGTCGAACTGCATGCCATCCAGCGGCCGGTTCAGCACCAGCCCCATCGCGCCATCGGCGGAATGGGCACACAGGCAGACCACGCTGTGGTCGAAGCGCGGGTCCTGCATGCCCGGCATCGCGATCAGCAGGTGTCCGGCGAGGTAGCCCTCGGCGGTTTCCGGGGGGGTGCTCGATGAGGTGGCCATATCGATCACTTGGCGCACCCGGGGCGGTCCCGCAAGGCATCGCGGCCCCGATGACAGCCTGCCCGGCGCGCGCTATGTCCTGTCGGACAAAGAGGAGAACGACATGCCGATCAGTGTGGGCGATGCGATCCCGGCCATGAAGGTGACCCAGGCCACGGCCGAGGGCCCGAAGGAAGTCGATACCGGCGAGTTCTTCAAGGGCCGCACCGTCGTGCTGTTCGGCGTCCCTGGCGCGTTCACGCCGACCTGCTCGGCCAAGCACCTGCCCGGCTTCGTGCAGCATGCCGATGGCTTCAAGGCCAAGGGCGTGGACGCGATTGCCGTGATGGCCGTGAACGATGCCTTCGTGATGGGCGCATGGGCCAAGGACCAGGGCATCACCGACCAGGTGGTGATGCTGGCCGATGGCTCGGCGATGTTCACCAAGGCGATGGGCCTGGAATTCGACCTGACGGCGCGTGGCCTGGGCGTCCGCTGCCAGCGTTTCGCTCTGGTGGCGAAGGACGGCAAGGTGACGCATGTCGCCGTGGAAGCCCCCGGGGCCTTCGAGGTCTCGAAGGCGGAGGCCATCCTGGCCGCCCTGTGACGCCTTTCGAGGCGTGGCGGTTCTTCGCGCAGGCGCAGCAGGTGATGCTGCGCCGAAGCCTTGCCCTGTGGGCCGCGCCTGACCAGGCGGGCCCGGCATTGATGCGGATGGCGGCGGAAAAGCAGCGGGCCTTCGCCAAGGGGGCTGCGGCTGCCGGCCGGGCCGCCGCACGCGGGGAATCGGCGGCAGCAGTGCTGTCGGCGGGCATGGCTCCTGCGCGCCGCACAGTCCATCGCAACGCGCGGCGCACCGATCTCGGCTGAATCCAGGCGGGCAGCCCCGCCTGGCGCCGCGGCGGTGGCTGCCGCGGCCGCTCCACCCAAAACCCGTTCATGCGTTGTCCCGGCGCGAGGTCTTGATCTATCGCAAGGCTGGCCATAGATTTCAGAAAGTTCTGAAATCACGGATAACGATGAACCTCCCGCCCCTGGTCCAGTCCTTTGTGCTGCATTTCGGTGAAATGGGGTCCCGCTGGGGCATCAACCGCACCGTCGGGCAGATCTATGCGTTGCTGTATGTCTCGCCGCGGCCGTTGAATGCCGAGGACATCGTTGATGCGCTCGGTGTCTCGCGCTCCAACGTCTCGATGGGGCTTCGGGAGTTGCAGGCGTGGAACCTGGTGCTGCTCAAGCACATCCCGGACGACCGGCGCGACCATTTCACCACGCCCGAGGATGTCTGGCAGATCCTGCGCACCCTGGCCGAGGAACGAAAGAAGCGTGAGGTGGACCCCACGCTCTCGGTGCTGCGCGAACTGCTCATGCAGAAGCCCGGCAGCGAGGAGGAACGCCACGCTCAGGCGCGCATGTCCGAGATGCACGGCCTGATAGAACGGCTGACCACCTGGTACGAGGACGTGAAGCGCCTCGAGACCGAACGCCTCGCCGCGCTGCTTGCGCTTGGCGCGCGCGTGACGAAGTTGCTCGAAGCCAAGGATCGGGTCGTCGGCCTGATGCGACCCAAGAAGGAGGCCTGAGGCCATGGACGCGTTGATCCTCGCCCGCATCCAGTTCGCGGCGAACATTTCCTTCCATATCCTTTTCCCCACCATCACCATCGCGCTCGGCTGGGTGCTGCTGTTCTTCAAGCTGCGCTTCAACGCCACGCGCGATGAGAAGTGGATGGAGGCCTACCGCTTCTGGGTGAAGGTCTTCGCGCTGTCCTTTGCGCTGGGCGTGGTCTCGGGCATCACCATGTCCTTCCAGTTCGGCACCAACTGGCCGGGCTTCATGGAGCGGGTGGGCAATATCGCAGGCCCGTTGCTGGCCTATGAGGTGCTGACGGCGTTCTTCCTGGAAGCCACCTTCCTCGGCATCATGCTGTTCGGCACCCATCGCGTGCCCGGATGGGTGCATACCGGCGCCACCTTCCTCGTCGCCTTCGGCACCACCATGAGCGCCTTCTGGATCCTGGTGCTGAATTCCTGGATGCACACGCCGCAGGGCTTCGAGATGCGCGAGGGCGTGGCGCATGCGACCGACTGGTTCGCGATCGTCTTCAACCCGTCCATGCCCTATCGCCTGGCGCATATGCTGACGGCGTCGGCGCTGACCGTTGCGTTCCTGTTGGCCGGCCTGTCGGCTTGGCGCTGGCTGCGTGGGGATCGGGCGCCAGCGGTGGCCGCGGCAATGCGCACGGGCGTACTGATGGCCGCGGTGCTCGCGCCTGTGCAGGCGTTCCTCGGCGACGCGCACGGGCTGAACACGCTCGAGCACCAGCCCGCCAAGATCGCGGCGATGGAGGGCAACTGGGAAACAGGTGGCCAGGTGCCGCTCGTGCTCTTCGCGATCCCGGATGAGGCGACGCGCAGCAACCGCTTCGAGATCTCGATCCCCTACGGCGCCAGCCTGATCCTGCGACACGACCCGAACGGCATCGTGCCCGGCCTCAATGAGTTCGAGGGGCTGCACCCGCCCGTCGCGCCCGTCTTCTTCGCCTTCCGCGTGATGGTCGGCACCGGGGTGCTGATGATGGGCTTCGGCCTGCTCGGCGCCTGGTTCTACTGGCGCCGTGGTGCGTTGCCGCGGCTTATGCTGTGGGGCCTCGTGGCGATGACCTTCTCCGGCTGGCTGGCGACGCTCGCCGGGTGGTACGTGACCGAGATCGGTCGGCAGCCGTGGCTTGTGACCGGCGTTCTGACCACCGCGCAGGCCGTAGGCCCCGTTCCCGCCGCCAGCGTCGGCACCACGCTTGCGATGTACCTGCTGCTGTATGGGCTGCTGCTCGTCGCGTATGTCGTGACGATCTATCGCCTCGCCGCGCGCGGGCGCGAGGCCACGGCGACGCCGGGCACCGCGATGCCTCCCGGCAAGGGCCTGCCGGCATGACCCCCTTCGTGCCTGCGGACTGGCTGCCGGTGATCTTCGCCGCACTCATGGCGGCCTCGATCCTCGCCTATGTCGTGCTCGACGGTTTCGACCTCGGCGTTGGCATCATGCTGCCGCGCATCGCCGAGGAACCGGATCGGGACCGCATGATTGCCGCGATCGGTCCGTTCTGGGACGCCAATGAGACATGGTTGGTGCTCGGCGTCGGGCTGCTGCTGGTGGCCTTCCCGAGCGCGCATGGAATTATCCTGACGGCCCTGTACCTGCCTGTGGCGGTGATGCTGCTGGGCCTGATGCTCCGCGGGGTCGCCTTCGAGTTCCGCGCCAAGGCGACCGACGATATCGGCAAGCGCCGCTGGGACCGTTTCTTCTTCCTCGGTTCGCTGGTCGCTGCACTGTCGCAGGGCTGGATGCTCGGGCGCTACGTGCTCGGCTTCGCCGAAGGCTGGGCTGCGCTGGGCTTCGCGGCGATGGCGGCGATCGGCCTGGTCATCGCCTATGCCTTCATCGGTGCCACCTGGCTGATCTGGCGCACCGAGGGCGAACTTCAGCGCCGTGCCATCGGCTGGGCGCGCAAGGCGATCTGGCCGCTGGCTGTCGGCATCCTGCTGGTCTCGGCTGTCACGCCGATGGTCAGCACACGGATCTACGAGCGTTGGTTCACCCCGCCGGAAGTGTTCCTGCTGGCACCGCTGCCGATTGTCACGGCATCGCTGCTGCTTGGCGTGGCGAGCCTGCTGAAGCACATGCCCTTCCCGAACGACGCGCTGCGGCGGCTGCCCTTCTGGGGCGCGGTGACGCTGTTCTCGTTGTTCTTCGCGGGCCTCGCCTGGTCCTTCTTCCCCTACGTGGTGCCTGAGCGCCTGACCATCTGGCAGGCGGCGAGCGCGCCCGAGAGCCTCTCGCTGATCCTGGTGGGCGCCATGGTCGTGCTGCCGGTGATCCTGGCTTACACCGTGCTGGCCTGGCGTATCTTCGGCGGCAAGGCCCGTGCGCTGACCTATTATTGATCCGCCCCCGTGCTCCGCTGGCGCCGGATGAGGAAGGCGACCAGCGCGAGTTGCACCAGGTTGACCGCGATGCCGACCCACCAGGCCGCGGCGTAGAAGCCTACGGCATCGTAGATTGCACCGGCGAGCCAGGCGCCGGTCGCCATGCCCGAGAGGCCGACAAGAAATAGCGCCGGCACGCGCCAGGACGCCTCGCGCGCCGGAAACAGCGCGCGCACGGTCATCACATAGGCCGGGATGATACCGCTGAACCCCATGCCGTAGACGGCGGCGACAAAGAACAGCCCGGCCTCGTCCTGCGTCATCAGGAAGCCCAGCATGCCAACCGTCTGCGCGGCTGATGCGGCGAAGACCGTCGGTAGCCCGCCGATCCGGTCCGACACCCAGCCCCAGAACTGCCGCGCGACAAAGGCCGAGAGCAGCAGCACCGACAGCATCGCCGCCCCCCGCGAGGCCGCGATGCCGACATCGGCGCAGAAGGCCACCAGATGCGCCGCCGGCATTGCCATCGGGACACAGCAGAGGAAGTTGCAGGCCGCGATCGCCGCGAGTGCCCCGTTTGGCCGCATGCCGAGCACGCGCCGCGCCCCGCCGCCCATCGCCCCCGTTGCCGCGCCCGGCGCGACCGGCGCCGGCACGATGACCAGCAGCGCCAGCGCCACGATCACCGTCGCGGCAAAGGCGCCATAGGCCAGCATCGTCGCCTGCCAGCCGAAGGCGGCGATGGCGCGCTCGAAGGTAAAGGGCCAGACGAAGCCGGCAATGTACTGGCCCGAGGAGACGAGCGCGAGCGCCGTGCCGCGCCGTCGGTCGAACCACAGCGACACATAGGCGACCATCGGCGCGAACAGAGCGCCGTTGCCGAACAGCCCGACGCCGAGCCCGATGCCGGCGAGCAGCGACCAGGTTTCGCCCAGTGACGCGAGGCCGAGCCCCGCGAAAATCGCCACGCCGCCCATCGCCGCGACCGCGCGCTGGCCGATCCGCGCCGCCAGCAGCCCGCAGATCACGCCGCCAACGCCCGAGCCGAGATAGGCAAGCGAGGTGGCCAGCGATGGCACGGACCGCCCGCCGCCGAGGCTCTCGGCGATGGGTGCGAGGCCGATGACGACCGTCAGCGGCCCGCCGGCCGCCAGGGCGAGCATGGTGACGGTCGCGAAGGCGATCATCCAGGACCTGCGTGTCTCCACGCTCTCCGTCGTCGTGCCGTCCGCGCTCGCCATGCGTCCCCCCGCCGCGCAGCGGTCAGGTTACGCCGGATCCGGCATTGGGGAAGGTGCCGCGCCGCCCGCCATCGCCACAGCGGATCGAGGATGGGCGTGTCCGGGCCCGCCACGCAGGACACGACCACGCGCATCGGCTTCGTCGCGCAGCGTTTGCCGCTGGTCGAAGCGTGCAATTTGGCCGCCGCGCCGTGCTCTGGCAGCATGGAGGCGCACGCAACGGGAGCCGCGCCGATGACGACGCAACAGTGGCAACGCAACGGCGCCCTGCCGCGCCTGATCGCACCGGACTGCCTGTGGACCGGCGGCTGCATGGCGGCCAGCGTGGCCGGTTTCCTCGCGCATTATTCCTGCTTCCTGCTGAAGGGCTCGGGCGCCACCATCCTGATCGATACCGGGCACCCGATCCACGCCGCGCAGGTGGAGCGCGACATCACCGATTTCCTCGATGGCCGCCCGCTCGACTACATTTTCCCCACCCATGGCGAACTGCCCCATGCCGGGCTGCTGGAACGCTGGCTGCGCCATTGGCCGGAGGCCGTGGCGGTGGGCGACATGCGCGACTGGCACCTCTATCTGCCACACATGGCGCATCGTTTCCGGCAGATGGCCGCGGGCGACACGCTCGACCTCGGCGACCGCGCCTTTCGCTTCCTGCCGGCCATCTGGCGCGACCTGCCGGATACGCTGTGGGGCTTCGACCCGAAGGAACGCATCCTGTTCCTCTCGGATGCCTGCGCCTGCTTCCATCCGCACACGCCCGGCCAGAGCGACCACTTCACCAGCGAGATCGCCCCGCCCGATGTCCCGCTCATGCAGGATTTCAACGCCAAGGCCCTGCACTGGCCGCGCTTCACCGACAGCACGCGCAGCTTCGCGCAGATGGACGCGTTGCTGGCGGAGTTGAACCCGCGCCTGCTGTGCAGCGCGCATGGCGCGGTGGTGGACCAGCCCTTCGAACTGATGCCGTTGTTCAAGGCCGGCCTCGGACAGGCGGCATGAGCCTGCACACCATCATCCCAGGGACGCTCTTTGCCGCGACGGGCTGGCTGCGCGCCGATGCGCGACCGATCTCCTGGATCCCACCCGGCCTGCACGGCTTCCTGCCGGTCAACGCCTACGTCCTGCGAGATGGCGCCGAATGGATGGTGGTGGATACCGGCCTGCCACTGCACTGGCCCGTGCTGGAGGCAGCACTCGCGCAAACCGTGGCAGGCACGACGCGCCGCCGCATGGTCAACACGCGGCGCGAGCAGGACTGCATGGCGAACCTGCAGCCGCTGGTGCGCGCCTTCGGTGTCACGGAGGTGCCCTATGTCGGCGTGCTGAACCCGCTCGACCTCGCCGACCTGATCGAGGCGGACGAAGCCCATGCGCGCATCGAGGTGATGGCGCCGGTGCGTGCCGTGCGGATCGAGGTCGGCCAACGACTGGAGATCGGCCACCTGCAACTGGAACCGCTGCGCGTGCAGTTGCGCCTGCTCGCGACGAACTGGTTCTACGAGCATGTCACACGCACGCTCTTCACCAGCGATTCCTTCGGCTTCCTGACGCGTGCGGCACCCGATGCCGCGCTGGTGCGTGATGCCGGCGAACCGCCTGTCACCGCCGAGGCCATCGCGCACATGCTCTCGGCGAAGTTCGAATGGCTGATCGGCATCGACCCTCAACCGGTGCTGGCCGACCTCGACGCGATTTTCGCCGCGCGTCCCGTCGATCGCCTCTGCCCCGGTTATGGATGCGTGATCGAGGGCCAGGCTGAAGTGGCGCGGGCGCATGAGTGCATGCGCGAAGCCATCACCCTGCTCGCGGCACGCCAGGTGCCCAAGCATGATGGCACTCCGCTGGCCGGGACTTCAGCCCGATAGGTCTCCGCGGGGCGGCCACCTGTCGCCGGCGAGGGGCCCACCAAGCCGGGCTCGTCGCGCATGCGTCCGCTGCCCGAAGCCCTGCCGCCGGGCAGGCCTGCCAGGGCCGCTTCGCCGGGTGAGATGGTGACGTTCACCGCGAGGTCGGCGCTGCTCAGCGACAGGTCGTTCGCGGCACTCCTCGGGACAGGCTTCCGGCAAGCCTCGAGAAGATCCCGATCAGGTGGAATCACCTGATCGAGCAAAGATGCTCGCCAAAAACAACGGCCTGGAGTCGTTGCCGTGAGCCAAGGCGAACGGAAACGGCTCTAGCCACAATGGCGGTGGCCCGGCCAGGCGCCGGAAACACTATCCGGTTTCGGCGTCCCGCGCGGCCGTCGCCAGAGCGTCCGCGCGTTCGTTCATCGGATCCCCGGCGTGGCCGCGCACCCATTTCCACTCGACCTCATGCGGCTTCGCGGCTTCCAGCAGGCGCTGCCACAGGTCGACGTTCTTCACCGGTTCCTTGGCCGCGTTGCGCCAGTTCGCCCGCACCCAGCCATGGATCCAGCGGCTGATGCCGTTGCGCACGTATTCGCTGTCGGTGTGCAGCGCCACGCGGCAAGGCTTCTTCAGAGCCTCCAGCGCCATGATGGCGGCGATCAGCTCCATGCGGTTGTTGGTGGTCTCGGGCTCGCCGCCGGAGAGTTCCCGCTCATGCTCGCCGAAGCGCAGGATGGCGGCCCAGCCGCCCGGGCCGGGATTCGGCTTGCAGGCGCCATCGGTCCAGATCTCGACCACCGGGCGCAGATCGGCGTTCATAGCCCGAGTGCCGAAGCGCTCGCCGCCTGGCCGAAGAAGCGCAGCTTGCGCAGGTATTCGAGCGGGTCCTTGCGCGTCACCAGCGCGCCCAGCCGGCGTGTGCGTCCAGTCGTACAGCCGCGTCAGCAGGAAGCGCAGCGCCGCGCCGCGCGCCAGCACCGGCAGTGCCGCGCGCTCGGCCGGTCCAGCGGCCGCACCGCGTCATAGGCCGAGCAGCAGGGCGCGCGCCTTGGTCACGTTGAAGGAGTAATCCTGCTCGAAGCACCAGGCGTTCAGGCAGACCGCGACGTCGTAGGCGAGGAGGTCGGTGCAGGCGAAGTAGAAGTCGATCAGCCCCGAGACATGGGCTTGCCCTGGTCATCGGCAGGAAGAACACGTTGTCGGGGAACAGGTCGGCGTGGATCATGCCCGCGCGGCAGACCCGCATCCGCCGGCCATGCCTGCGAGTATGGCCGCCAGCGCCGCATCGAGTTCCGCGACCAGCCCGGCCTGCACCTCGTCGCCGCGGGCGCGGCAGCCTTCGCAGCAGCGGCGCGCCAGCCAGGCGGGCCGAGCGCGTTCGGCCGGGCCATCGCGAAGCCATCGCCGGCGCGATGCATCTGGGCCAGTGCGCGGCCGAGCGGTGCGCAATGATCCGGCCGCACGCGGCGCGGCCACACGCCGTGCAGGAAGGTCACGATCGCCGCCGGCCGCCCCGCCAGGCGAGCGCAGCGCGCGCCCGTCGCGCCCATGCACGGGCGTCGGGCAGGCGAGCCCGCGCGCCGCCAGGTGGTCCATCAGGCCGAGGAAAAAGGGCAGATCCGCCGGGTCGACGCGCTTTTCGTACAGCGTCAGGATGAAGTCGTTGGCCTCGGTCTTCAGCAGCGTAGTTGGAATTCTCGACGCCCTCGGCGATGCCCCGGAAGGCCACCAGTTCGCCGAGGTCGTATTCCGCGAGGAAGGCGCGCAGCGCCTCGTCGGAGACCTCGGTATAGACCGCCATCAGGCGAGTCGCGCGCATCGCGCGGCACGCGGAAGATCACGTCCTCCGCGGCGACGGTTACTTCCTCGACGGTGACGTCGAAGCGCTCGCGCAGGCGTTCGATCACCTCCTCGACCAGCACCTCGGGCGCCGAGGCGCCGGCGGTGATGCCGACGGTCGCGAGCCCGTCGGCCACCGCCGGGTCGAGTTCGTCGGCCGCGCTGCACCATCACCGCGCGCGGCGCGCCGGCGCGCTCGGCCACCTCGACCAGCCGCAGCGAGTTGGAGGAATTGGGCGCGCCGACCACGATCACCAGCGTCGCAGCGCGCCGCGATCGCCTTGACCGCCGCCTGGCGGTTGGTGGTGGCGTAGCAGATGTCCTCCTTCGCGGGCCCGTCGATGTCGGGGAAGCGCGCGCGCAGGACGGCGACGATCTCGGCGGTGTCGTCGACCGACAGCGTGGTCTGGGTGATGTAGGCGAGCTGGCGCGTCCGACGGGCGGGGTCACGGCGCGCGCGCCTCGGCGCGTCTTCGACCAGCGTCATCGCGCCGGCGGGCAGCTGGCCCATCGTGCCGATCACCTCGGGGTGGCCGGCATGGCCGATCAGCAGGATGTGGCGGCCCGCGCGCGTGATGGCGCTCGGCCTCGCGGTGGACCTTGCTCACCAGCGGGCAGGTGGCGTCGAGGAAGAACAGGTCGCGCGCCTGCGCTTCCGCCGGCACCGATTTGGGCACGCCATGGGCGGAGAACACCACCGGCTGCCCGTCATCGGGCACCTCCGTCCAGTTCCTCGACGAACACCGCGCCCTTGGCCTTCCAGCCCCTCGACGACGTAGCGGTTGTGGACGATCTCGTGACGCACATAGACCGGCGCGCCGTACCGGTTCAGTGCCTGCTCGACGATCTCGATGGCGCGGTCGACGCCGGCGCAGAAGCCGCGCGGGCCGGCGAGCAGGACATGCAGGCGGGGCTTTTCGACGGTCATGGGCGCGCGCGGCGGCTCCTTCGGGTCCGGGCGATTTGCGGCCTGCCCAGGCAGCGGCGCACAGTATAGACGGGGCGCCGAGGATCAAAGGGGGGCTGGAGGGTGTGGGTCATGCGGCGTGAAGCGATGGTCGGACTGGCGGGGGCGGCATTTCTCGCGGCATGCGGCGGCGGCAGCGGCATTGCCTCCAATAGCCCACCGGCGCCCTGCCCGCGCATCACCATCCTGGCTGATGGCGCGGACCTCACGCAGTTCCGCCAGGGCGGCGGCCAGGACCTCGCTTCCATGACCAGCGATGCCCGCCTGCTCGGCTTCAATGCCCGCTGCGACTATACGCGGCGCCGCGAAGGCGTGAGCGTGTCGCTCAGCGCGGTGTTTGAAGTCGAGCGCGGCCCCGTCGCCCAGGCCGCGGCGGTGCGCCTACCCTGGTTCGTGGTCGTGACCGATTCGAACGACAGCCAGATCATCGACCGCCAGGAATTCGTAACGCCCATCGAATTCACCGCCAACGTGAACCGCATCCAGGTCGAGAGCCGCCCGGTCGCGCTCAACTTCCCCGCCGACGAAAGGCTGGTGGAAAACCACAATGTCCGGCTCTCGTTCCAGGTGACGCCCGAGCAATTGGCGCTCAATCGCCGCCGCGGCCCGCGCTGAGTTCAGCGGTCGAATGCTTCGACCGCTGGCGCGGCGTGTCCAAGCCCTCGAGCGCCGGGCGCAACCCTCCGGGTTTCTTGGCCTCGCCGGATGATCGGCGAGAGGCAGTCGCGGCCTCGGCTCGAGGTAAAGGCTCGTGCCGTTGGTCGGGTAACGCAGCACCGTTGCGCCTGCGCGGGCGATCTGTCAGGAAGGCGAATCCCGTAGATCCCGCGCGGGAGAGAGAGGTGGCGACACCTCCGCCGAAGGCGCAACCGGCCCCCGGAAACGCTCAGGCAAAAGGGCCGCGTGGGGAAGGGGCCTCTGGAAAGCCCGCGGCAGGCGCGCCGCGGCACCGACGGAGTAAGGCGAGGCAAGCCTCCCGCCGAATCTCTCAGGTCATCGGACAGAGGGGGGCCACGGACTGAACCCCAATCGCCGCATCGCGGCGGGAGGCCCCGTGGCCGATTCGAACGACGAAACAATGCTCGAAACCCCGCTTGCCGGGCTGCATCGCGAACTCGGCGGGCGCATGGTGCCCTTCGCGGGCTATGCCATGCCCGTGCAGTATCCGGCCGGCATCATGGCCGAGCACCTGCATTGCCGCGCCGCCGCCGCGCTGTTCGATGTCTCCCACATGGGCCAGGCGGAGCTCGTGGGCGAAGGGGCCGCCGCGGCGCTGGAGCGGGTCACGCCCGCCGACGTGCAGGGCCTCAAGCCCGGCCGCCAGCGCTACGGCCTGCTGACCAGCGATTCGGGCGGCATCCTCGACGACTTCATGGTCGCGAACCTGGGCGACCGGCTGTTCCTGGTGGTGAATGCCAGCCGCAAGCATGTGGACCTGCCGCGCATCGAAGCAGCGCTGCCCGCCGGCGTGACGCTGCGCCCGCTGCCCGACCGTGCGCTGGTCGCGCTGCAGGGCCCCGGCGCGGTCGCGGCCATCGCCACCCTGGCGCCGGGCATCGCGGACCTCTCCTTCATGGGCGTCGGCGCCTTCGAGATCGCCGGCGTGCCCGCGCTGGTCTCGCGCAGCGGCTACACCGGCGAGGACGGCGTCGAGGTCTCGGTGCCCGCCGATGCGGCCGAAGGCTTCGCGCGCGCGCTGCTGGCGCTGCCGGCGTGCAGCCGGCCGGGTTGGGCGCGCGCGATTCGCTGCGCCTCGAAGCCGGCCTTTGCCTGTACGGCAACGACATCGACGAGAGCACCAGCCCGGTCGAGGCCGCGCTGGTCTGGACCATCGGCAAGCGCCGCCGCATGACGTGGGACTTCCCCGGCGCCGAGCGCGTGCGCGAGGAACTGGCCAATGGCGCATCGCGCCGGCGCATCGGGCTGAAGCCCGAAGGGCGGCAGCCCGCGCGTGGCCATACGCCGATCCACGCACCGGGCGGCGCGCCCATCGGCGAAATCACCTCCGGCGGCTTCGGCCCTTCGCTGGGCGGCCCGATGGCCATGGGCTACGTCGCCACGCCGCACGCGGCGGACGGCACCGCGCTCGAACTGATGGTGCGCGGCAAGGCGCTGCCCGCGCGCATCGTGCCCACCCCTTTCGTTCCCCACCGCTACGCACGCTGAGGACCCGCAGAATGTCCATGACCAAATTCACCAAGGACCACGAATGGGTGCGCCTTGATGGCGACATCGCCGTGGTCGGCATCACCGACCACGCGCAGAACGCGCTGGGCGACGTGGTGTTCGTCGACCTGCCCGAGCCCGGCCGCGTGGTCGCCGCCGGTGAAGCCTGCGCGGTGGTCGAGAGCGTGAAGGCGGCCTCGGATGTCTATGCGCCGATCGCGGGGAAGATCGTGGAGGTGAATGCGGCACTCGCCGAGAACCCCGGCGCCATCAACAGCGCGCCGACCACCGATGGCTGGTTCTTCAGCATCGAGCCGGCCGACATGGCGGAGGTCGCGGCGCTGATGGACGAGGCCGGCTACCACGCCTTTCTGGACACCGTGGCATGAACAGCCCCGCCACGCTGCTGGAACTCGAGGAACACGACGAATTCGCCGCGCCGGCACATCGGCCCCTCGGAATCCGAGATCGCCGCCATGCTCAAGATGGTGGGCGCGGAAAGCCTGGCCGATCTCACCGGGCGGACCGTGCCCGCCGCGATCCGCGGTGCCGACCTCTCGGCGCTGCCGCCGCCGGTCACCGAGAACGAGGTCATCGCCGAACTGCGTGAACTCGCCGGGCGCAACCGCGCCGATATCAAGTCGCTGATCGGGCTTGGCTACCACGGCACGCTGGTGCCGCCGGTCATCCTGCGCAACGTGCTTGAGAATCCCGGCTGGTACACCGCCTACACCCCCTACCAGGCCGAGATCGCGCAGGGGCGGCTCGAGGCGCTGATCAATTTCCAGACCATGGTCTGCGACCTCACCGGCCTGCCGGTGGCGAATGCCTCGTTGCTGGATGAGGCGACCGCCGTGGCCGAAGCCATGGCCATCGCCCATGCCGCGACACGCGGGAAAAGCGACCTGCTGGTGCGTGGCGGACGACCTGCATCCGCAGACGCTGGCGGTGCTGCGCACGCGCGCCGAGCCGCATGGCTGGCAGGTGCAGGTGGCCCCCGCTGGCGAGACCGCATCCGCCTGCGCCGCCGGCAAGCCTTTCGCCCTGGTCCTGCAGTATCCCGGCACGACGGGCGCGGTGCGCGACCTCACCGACGAGATCGCCGCCGTGCACGCCGCCGGTGGCCTCGCCATCGTCGCCGCCGATCCGCTGTCGCTGGCGCTGCTGAAGCCGCCGGGCGAGATGGGCGCCGATGTCGTGGTCGGCAACACGCAGCGCTTCGGCGTGCCGATGGGCTATGGCGGCCCGCACGCGGCCTTCATGGCGGTGACGGATGCGCACAAGCGGCTGATGCCCGGGCGCCTGGTCGGCGTCTCGCTCGATGCAGCCGGCGCGCCGGCGATGCGCCTGGCGCTGCAGACGCGCGAACAGCACATCCGCCGGGAGAAGGCGACCTCGAACATCTGCACCGCGCAGGTGCTGCTCGCCGTGATGGCCGGCATGTATGGCGTGTGGCACGGGCCGGAGGGGCTGAAGCGCATCGCCCGCCGGGTGCGCCTGCAGGCGCGGCTGCTGGGCGATGCGGCGCAAAAGGCAGGCCTGCCGCTGCGCCACACCGGCTTCTTCGACACCATCGCCATCGAGGCCGGCGCACGCGCCGATGCGCTGATGGCTGCCGCCCTGCGCCGCGGCTTCAACCTGCGCCGTGTCGATGCAGGCTGCGTCGCGGTCGCGATGGACGAGACCGTCACGCGCGCCGACCTCGACGCGCTGTGTGCCGTGGCCTGGCGGAAGTGACGGGCACCGCGCCGTCGTCGCTGGGCACGCTCTCACCGGCCGGCGACCTGCCCGAGGCGGTGCGTCGCCTCAGCCCGTTCATGGCCGCGGCGGTGTTCGACACGCACCATTCCGAGCACGGGATGCTGCGCTACCTGAAGTCCCTCGAGGACAAGGACGTCGCGCTCAACCGCAGCATGATCCCGCTCGGTTCCTGCACCATGAAGCTGAACGCGACGGCGGAGATGATCCCCGTCACCTTCCCCGGCTTCGGCAACATCCACCCCTTCGCACCGGTGGACCAGGCGCCGGGCTATGTCGCGCTGATCCGCCAGCTGGAAGCCTGGCTGGCGCGCATCACCGGCTTCGCCGCGGTGTCGCTGCAGCCCAATGCCGGCAGCCAGGGCGAGTATGCCGGGCTGCTCGCCATCCGCGCCTGGCACCGCGCGCGGGGCGAGGGGCATCGCAACATCTGCCTCATCCCGTCCTCGGCGCATGGCACCAATCCGGCCTCCGCCGTGATGGCGGGCATGCAGGTGGTGGTGGTGGGCTGCGACCGCGACGGCAATGTCGATGTCGCGGACCTGCGCGCGAAGGTCGAGCAGCACGGCGACAACCTCGCCGCGCTGATGGTGACCTATCCTTCGACGCATGGCGTCTTCGAAGCCGCCATCAGGGATATCTGCGAGACCGTCCATGCGCAGGGCGGGCAGGTGTACATGGATGGCGCCAACATGAACGCGCAGGTGGGCCTCACCAGTCCCGGCGCGATCGGCGCCGACGTGCTGCCACCTCAACCTGCACAAGACCTTCTGCATCCCGCATGGCGGCGGCGGGCCGGGCGTCGGGCCGATCGGCGTCGCGGCACACCTGGCGCCGCATCTGCCCAACCACCCCATGCTGGCCGAGGCCGGCCCCGCCACGGGCTTCGGCCCGGTGAGCGCGGCACCCTTCGGCTCGGCCTCGATCCTGCCGATTTCCTACGCCTATATCCGCATGATGGGCGCCGAAGGGCTGACCCGCGCGACCGAGGTCGCGATCCTGTCCGCCAACTACCTGGCCAAGCGCCTCGATGGCCATTTCCCCGTTCTGTACAAAGGCGCGAACGGGATGGTCGCGCATGAATGCATCCTCGACTGCCGCGGCTTCCAGCAGGGCGGCGGCGTGCTGGTCGAGGACATCGCCAAGCGCCTGCAGGATTACGGCTTCCATGCGCCCACCATGTCCTGGCCGGTGGCCGGCACGCTGATGGTGGAACCCACCGAAAGCGAACCCAAGGCCGAACTCGACCGCTTCGTGGACGCCATGGTCGCGATCCGCGCCGAGATCCGCGCGGTGGAGCAAGGGCGCATGGACAAGGTGGACAACCCGCTGAAGAACGCCCCGCACACGGCGGCCGAAGTGGTCTCGCGACACCTGGACCCACGCCTACACGCGCGAACAGGCCGCCTTCCCGCTGCCCTTCGTGAAGGCGCGCAAATACTGGCCGCCGGTCAAGCGCGTGGACAATGTGTATGGCGACCGCAACCTGGTGTGTTCCTGCGCGCCGCTGGAAGCCTACGCCCAGGCCCACCAGATCGCCGCCGAATGAGCGTGCTTGGTCACTGGCGCGTCACCGGCAGCCGCATCGTGCTCGCGGACCGCTGGATCCGCCTGCGCGCCGACAGCTGCGTCGCCCCGTCCGGCGATGTGGTGGATCCCTTCTACGTGCTCGAATATGCGGACTGGGTGCATGTCGTGGCACTCACCGAGGACGACCACCTGGTGATGAACCGCCAGTACCGGCACGGCGCGCAGGAGGTGCATCTGGAACTTCCCGGCGGCGTCATGGATGCCGCCGATGCCGACCCGATCGCCGCCGGCCGGCGCGAATTCCTCGAGGAGACCGGCTTCGGCGCGGCGGAGTTCCGCCACGTGATCAGCCTGCGCCCGAATCCGGCAACGCACACCAACCGCGTGCACACCGTGCTGGCGCTGGGCGCGCGGCCCCAGGGCGCGCAATCCTTCGACAATGGCGAGGAGATCGCGGTGGAACTGATCCCGGTGCCGGAGGTGCTGCGCGTCATCAGGCAAGGCGAGATCCAGCAATCCACCCATGTCGCCTCGCTGCTGCTGGCGCTGGCGGCGGCGGGGCGCGTCGCGTTCTGACGCGGCAGCCCCCTTCTTCGCGAGGCGACCATGACCGACACGCTGCGCATCATCCCCGTCGCCGAACACCACCGCGCCGCATGGGATGTCCTGTATGCCGGCTACGCCGATTTCTACCGCGTGACGCAGACACCGCAGATGCGCGATCGCGTCTGGTCCTGGCTGCACGACCCGGCGCATGAGGTGAACGGCCTCATCGCCGAACTCGGCGGCGCGCCGGTCGGCCTTGCGCATTACCGTCCCTTTGCGCGCCCGCTCTCCGCCAGCACCGGATGCTTCCTCGACGACCTGTTCGTGGACCCCGCGGCGCGCGGCCAGCGCGTGGCCGATGCGTTGATCGGCCACCTCGGCGCCATGGCGAAGGAACGCGGCTGGTCGGTGGTCCGCTGGATCACTGCCGACGACAATTACCGCGGCCGCGGCGTGTACGACCGCCTGGCCAAGCGCACCATGTGGATCACCTACGACCACCAGCCGTGACGGTCGCTCCCTTCGACGCCGCGATCGCCTTCGCCTGGGACGGTCCCTCGCACGACAGCGCGCGGGCGACCAAGGCGCGCCTGCTGTTGGCCGACAGCCTTGGCTGCATGATGGCCGGCCTGGGCCACGACACGCCGCGCGCCTTGGCGCAGGCGCTGTCCGGCTGGATGCCGGGCGGCCTGCACCTGCCGGGCGTGGCGCAGGGCCTTTCCGCCGGTGCCGCCGCCGCCGTGCTGGCCGCGGCGATGTGCTGGGACGAGGCGAATGAAGGCCTGGCACGCGCCCATGGCCGCCCTGGACTTGCCGTCGCGCCGCTCTGCGTCGCGGCGTTGGCGGAAGGGCGCGTCACGCTCGGTCAGGCGCTCGCCGCCTTCGCACTGGGCTACGAGGTCGCCGGCCGCGCGGGTGAGGCCTGGCGCATCCGCCCCGGCATGCATGTGGACGGGTCCTGGCACGCGCTGGGCGCGGCAGCTGCCGCGGTACGCCTGGCGGGCGGTGACCAGGCGGCGGCCGAGCGCGCCGTTCGGCTCGTGGCCTGCCAAGTGCCCTTCGCGCTCTATGCACCTATCTCTGCCGGCATGGACGGGCGCAACACCTATCCTGGTCATGCCGTGCTGCTCGGCGCGCTGGCCGCGTCGGGCGCGATGGCCGGCATGGACGCCCCCGCGGGCGGCTTCGCCGAAGCGCGGCATCTGGCGCTCGGCCTGGACACCGAGGCGCATGTCTCGCCCCCTGGCGCTTGGCTCATCGAGGAAGCCTACATCAAGCCCTTCGCCGGCGTGCGCCACGCGCATTACGGCGCTGCCGCGGCGCTCGACCTGGGCGGCACCGTCGCGGGACGCCTGGACGACATCGCCGAGGTCTCGCTCGCGACCTATGCCGAGGCATTGCGCTACGCCGGCAATCGCGCACCGGGCAGCGCCATCAGCGCGCAGTTCAGCCTGTCCTGGGGTGTCGCGGCGGCGCTGGTGCAGGGCGATCTCGGTCCCGCGGCCTATACGGCATCGGCGCTGGCCGACCCGCGTCTGCGAGACATCGAGGCGCGCGTGCGCCTGGTCGAGGATGATGCACTGACGCGCGATGGGCGCCGCGGTGCGACCCTCACGCTCCTGCTGCGCGACGGCACGCGGGCCGAGGCGCGTGTTGACGGCGTCCCTGGCGATCCTGGCCTGCCCATGACGGAACCGGCGGTGCGCGCGAAGTTCCTGCGCTTTGCCGCCCCTGCCATCGGCGCCAGCGCAGCGGAGGCGGCGCTGCTGGCGTTGCTCGAAGGCAACGCCGACGAACGCCCTGGGGGTGCCATCCTTGGCCACATGCAGGGGCGCGCCCAGGGCGGCGGCTGAACCCGGCCGGCGTTGGACGATTTTGGTCTGCTGCGGTGTGGTCGCTAGAGTGCCCGACCAACCAGGAGACACGACAATGGTGAAGATCGCTCGCCGTTCCGCCCTCGCCCTGGCCGCTGCCGCCACGCTGGCCGCACCAGCCCGCGCGCAGGCCTTTCCGTCACGTCCCGTGCGCATCATCGTGCCCTTCGCCGCCGGCGGCACCACCGACATCCTTGCCCGCGCGGTGGGCGAACGCATGGCGGCAACGCTCGGCCAGCCCGTCGTGGTCGAGAACCGCGGCGGCGGCGGCGGCATCATTGCCGGGGAGGCCTTCGCGCGCGCCGAGCCGGATGGGCACACGTTGCTGGTCGCGACCGCCTCGCTCATCTCCATCAACAAGGCGCTCTATGCGCGCATGCCCTTCGACCCGGACGCGGATTTCGTGCCGGTCGCGATGCTGGCACAGCAGCCCAACGTGCTGGTGGTGAACCCGCGCGTGATGCCGATGGCCACGCTGGCGGAACTCATCGCCTATATCCGCGCCAATCCGGGGAAGGTGAACTTCGCCTCCTCGGGCACGGGTTCGCTGCTGCACCTGACGGGCGAGGTGTTCCGCGCCGCCGTCGGTGTCGACATGACGCATGTGCCCTATCGCGGCAGCGCACCGGCGATGACGGACCTCGTGGCGGGCAATGTGCCGATGATGTTCGATGGCCTGGGCACCGCGCTGCCGCAGGTGCGCGGCGGCGCGGTGCGGGCGCTGGGCGTGGCCTCGGCGGCGCCCAATCCGGCGCTGCCTGGCGTGCCGACCATCGCCTCGCAGCTGCCCGGCTTCCTTTCGGTGAACTGGACCGGCCTCTTCGCGCTGGCGGGCACGCCCGAGGCGGTGGTGGCGCGCATCGACGCCGAGGCGCGCCGCGTGCTCGCCAGCCCCGAGATCGCCACGCTGTTCGCCGAGCGCGCCTTCGAGCCACTGCCGACCCCGCGCGCCGAACTGCCCGCCTTCGTGGCGGCGGAGAACACCCGGTGGCGGGAGGCGGTCCGCGCGTCCGGCGCAAGGGTGGAGTGAATGCGGCGGGGATTTTCCCCGTTTCCCTCCAATTGCCCGGCCCAATTGCCGATGTCATCGCATGCGTGCGTATTGCCATGCACGAAACCTCGACCCTAGTCTGACCGCTGGTGAGCAGGGTATGGCATGGCGCGTTACTCCGGCTTTCGCATCGTCTCGGAAGGCCTTCGCGGCAACAGCGGATGGCAACCCGCCTGGCGCAAGGCGGCGCCGAAGCCGGCCTATGACGTGATCGTGGTCGGTGGCGGCGGGCATGGCCTCGCCACCGCCTTCTACCTCGCGCAGGAGCACGGCATCCGCAACGTGGCGGTGCTGGAACGCGGCCTGGTCGGCCAGGGCAATACCGGACGCAACACCACGATCGTGCGCTCCAACTACATGCTGCCCGAGAACAACCATTTCTATGAGCATTCGCTGAAGCTGTGGGAGGGGCTGGAACAATCCCTCGGCTACAACGTGATGATGAGCCAGCGCGGCGTCATCAACCTGTTCCACAACGACGCGCAGCGCAACGCGGCGATGCGGCGTGGCAATTCCATGCGCCTCAACGGCATCGATGCCGAGATCATCGACCGCGACGGCGTGAAGGCGATGTGCCCGATCGTGGATCTCGACAACAGTCGCTATCCCGTGATGGGCGGCCTGCTGCAACGGCGCGGCGGCACCGCGCGGCATGATGCGGTGGCCTGGGGGTTCGCCCACGCCGCCGATGCGCGCGGCGTGGACATCATCGAGCATTGCGATGTCACCGGCATGATCATCGAGGGTGGCGCCATCCAGGGCGTGCGTACCTCGCGTGGCGATATCCGCGCGCCCAAGGTCGGCCTGGCGGTGGCCGGGCACACCAGCACCCTGACCGCGATGGCCGGCTTCCGCGTGCCGATCGAGACGCATCTGCTGCAGGCCTTCGTCAGCGAAGGGCTGAAGCCGCTGATCGATTGCGTCGTCACCTTCGGCGCGGGGCATTTCTACATCAGCCAATCGGACAAGGGCGGGCTGGTCTTCGGTGGCGGGCTGGATGGCTATCCGAGCTACGGCCAGCGCGGCACGCTGCGCGAGGCCGAGCACGTCTATGCCGCCGGCATCAGCATGATCCCCGCGCTTGGCCGCCTGCGCGGGCTGCGATCCTGGGCGGGTGTGATGGACATGACGCCGGATGGGTCCTTCTACATCTGCAGGACACCGGTGCAGGGGCTCTACATGACCGCCGGCTGGTGTTACGGCGGCTTCAAGGCGACGCCCGCTTCGGGCTGGTGCCACGCCTGGACCATTGCGAAGGATGAGCCGCATCGGCTCAATGCCGCGCATACTCTGGATCGCTTCCGCGAGGGCCGTATGCTCGACGAACGGGGCAACGGCCCCTTCTTCTGGGCGCAGTAGAGCATGCGCATTCCTTGCCCCCATTGCGGCCCGCGCGACGAGGTGGAGTTCACCTATCGCGGCGATGCGACAGTGACGCGCCCCGCCGCCGATGCCGGCATCGATGCCTTCCACGACTACCTCTATCTGCGCACCAACCCGCGTGGCTGGCAGGTCGAATGGTGGCAACACGGCAGCGGCTGCCGCGCCTTCCTCAAGGTACTGCGCCACACCGTGACGCATGAGATCGGCGCCGTCGTGACGGCCACCGAGACGCTGGAGGTGCCGGGCGCATGACGCAGCCCCACCGCCTGGCCGCCGGAGGCCATGTCGATCGCGCAACGCGGCTGTCCTTCACCTTCGATGGCCGCCGCTACGAAGGCCATGCGGGCGATACGCTCGCCTCCGCGCTGCTCGCCAATGGCGTGCGGCTGGTCGGACGGTCGTTCAAGTACCATCGCCCGCGCGGCATCTTCTCCGCCGGCGTCGAGGAGCCGAATGCGCTGGTGGAATTGCGCGATGGCGCGCGTCGCGAACCCAATACGCGCGCGACCGTCGCCGAGTTGTTCGATGGCCTGTCGGCGACCAGCCAGAACCGGCGCGGCTCGCTCGCCTTCGACTGGATGGCGGTGAATGGGCTGCTCGCGCCCTGGCTCGGCGCGGGCTTCTACTACAAGACCTTCATGTGGCCGGCGGCCTTCTGGGAGCGGGTGTACGAGCCGATGATCCGCCACGCGGCCGGGCTCGGCCGTGCCTCGGGCCTGCCGGACCCCGACCGCTACGACGCCGCCCACGCGCATTGCGACGTGCTGGTGGTGGGCGCCGGCCCGGCCGGGCTTGCCGCCGCCCGCGCCGCGGGGGCAGCGGGCGCGCGGGTGATCCTGATGGAACAGGATTTCCTGCTCGGCGGCGACCTGCTGAACGAACCCGATTTCGAAGCCTGGCGCAGCGAGACAATCGCCGCGCTGGCCGCGATGCCCGATGTCACGGTGATGCCGCGCTGCACCGTCTTCGGCTTCTACGACCAGGGCGTGCTGGGCGCGGTGGAGCGCCTGGCCGATCATCTCCCCGAACCCCCGCCCCATACGCCGCGACAGCGCAACTGGACGATCCGCGCGACGGAGGTTGTGCTCGCCACCGGCGCGCATGAACGGCTGATCGCGTTCCCCGGCAACGACCGGCCCGGCGTGATGCTGGCCGGTGCGGCGCGCAGCTACGCCCGGCGCCATGGCGTGCGCGCCGGGGAGACCGCCGCGCTGTTCGCCACGCATGACGGCGCCTACGATGCGGCCTTCGCCATGGCCGAAGCGGGCGCGCGCATCGCTGCCATCATCGACCCGCGCAAGGACAGCCCCGCGATTCAGCGCGCGCGCGAGGCCGGCTTCACCGTGAAGGCCGACAGCGTCGTGAGCGGCACAATGGGCGGCACGGCGCTGCGCGGCATCGCCATCGGTTCGGCCGTCCATGGCGGGCGCGACGACGCCATGCCGGCCGACCTGCTGATGATCGCCGGCGGCTGGAACCCGGCGGTGCATTTGGCCTCGATGTCCGGCGCCACGCTGGCCTGGGACGACGCGCTGCACGCCTTCATCCCCGGCACGCCGGTGCAGCGCGAACGCAGTGCCGGCGCCTGCCGCGGCGTGAACGGCATCGGTGCCGCGGCGGCGGATGGTGCCGCCGCAGGGCGCGCCGCCGCGATCGCCGCCGGCTTCGCCGCCGCGCCCGACGCCCCGCCGCTGGATGCGCCGGCACCCGACCATCGCCCGCATGTCGTCTGGGAGGTGAGGGGCGGCGGCAAATCCTTCGTCGACCTCCAGGACGACGTCACGGCGAACGACATCCGCCTCGCGCATCGCGAGGGCTTCAGCCATATCGAGCACGCCAAGCGCTACACCACCCACGCCATGGGCACCGACCAGGGCAAGTCCGGCGGCATCGTCGGCGCTGCCGTGCTCGCTGAGGCGCGTGGCGAAACGGTGGCCAAGGTCGGCCTGCCGCGCTTCCGCCCCTACACCGCGCCGGTCGCCTGGGGTGCCATGGCCGGGCAGGAGGTCGGCCGGCATTTCCAGCCGGTGCGCCGCACCTCGCTGCACGCGACGCATGAAGCGGCGGGCGCGGTATGGCTGGATGCCGGCCTGTGGAAGCGCCCCGCCTACTACCCGAAGCGCGAGGATGTCGATGCCTGGGCCAGCGTGCTGCGCGAGGCACGCACGGTGCGCAGCCGCGTGGGCATCTGCGATGTCTCGACGCTGGGCAAGATCGCGGTGGAGGGGCCGGATGCGGCGACCTTCCTCGATCGTGTCTATGCCAATACCTTCTCGACCCTGCCGATCGGGCGCGCGCGCTACGGGCTGATGCTGCGCGAGGACGGCATCGTGTTCGACGACGGCACCACCAGCCGCATCGGCCCCGAGCGCTTCTTCGTGACCACCACCACGGCGCAGGCCGGGCCGGTGATGCAGCATCTGGAATTCCACCTGGCGAGTGCCTGGCCGGATCTCGATGTCTCCCTCGCCAGCGTCACCGATCAATGGGCCGCGGTGGCCATTGCCGGGCCGAAGGCGCGCGAAGTTGTCGCAGGCGTGGTGGAGGGCATCGACCTGTCCAACGAGGCCTTCCCCTTCATGGCGGTGGGCGCGTGCAGGGCGGCCGGCGTGCCGGCGCGGCTGTTCCGCATCTCCTTCTCCGGCGAGCTGGCCTACGAGATCGCGATGCCCGCCGGCTATGCCGCCCATGTCTGGCAGGCGGCCATGGCGGCCGGCGCGGCGCACGGCATCGAGCCCTATGGCATGGAGGCGCTGGGCCTGCTGCGCATCGAGAAGGGCCATGTCGCCGGCCCCGAACTCAACGGGCAGACCACGGCGCATGACCTCGGCCTCGGACGCATGCTGAAGAAGAAAGGCGATTACATCGGCCGCGTGCTGGCGCAGCGGCCGGGCATGACCGACCCGCAACGCCCGCATCTGGTGGGGCTGCGCAGCGTCGATCGCAGGCAGCAGATCCGCGCCGGCGCGCATCTCGTCGCCGATGGCATCAGCCAGGGCTGGGTATCCAGTGCCACGCAATCGGTCGTGGATCCGGGCTGGATCGGCCTTGGCCTGATGCGTGACGGTGCCGCGCGCATCGGCAGCGTCATCATCGCCGCCAACCCCCTGCAGGGCGAGGAAATCCCGGTGAGGGTGGTCAGCCCGCATGGCCATGATCCGGAGAACCGTCTTGTCCGCGCCTGAGCCCACGCATCCGCTCGCGGCCGTCGCGACGGCCGGCCTGCACGACGCTGCCGGTGCGAACCCGCTGCGCGTCAGCCTGCCATCGCGCGACATCGTGCAGGTAATGGTCCGCCGCGGCCAGGACACGGCCTTCGCCGCCGCCATGGAACAGGCTTTCGGCACATCGCCGCCAGCGGCTGGCCGATCCACGAAGGGCGGCGACACCACCGCCATCTGGGCTCAGCCGCGAACCTTCATGCTGACCGCGCCACGCGGTGCGGAAGGCGCCCTGGCCGCGCGGGCCACTGAAGCCTTTGCCGGCCTCGCGGCGGTCGAGGACCAGAGCCACGGCCGCACCACCATTGCCATTGCCGGCCCCGCCGCCCGCGCGGTGCTCGCGCGCGGCTGCCGCCTCGACCTGCACCCGCGCGCCTTCCACCCCGGCCACGCCGCCACGACGCAGATCGCCCATATCGGTTGTATGCTGCACCAGACGGATGAGGCACCAACCTTCGACCTGATCGTGTTCTCGACGCTCGCCGAGCCTTTCTTCCACTGGCTGGTCGAGGCCGGTTCCGGCGATGGCGTGGTGATCGCGTGAGCGCCCCGGCGACCCTCCCGCGCGATGCAGGAGCGGCCGCCGCCGAAGCCCCGCTGCTGAGCGTGCGCGACCTCACGGTGCATATCCCGGTGCCGCCGCATGTGCTGCGCGCCGTCGATGGCGTCTCCTTCGACCTGCGGCGCGGCGAGACGCTCGGCCTGGTGGGCGAGAGCGGCAGCGGCAAGACACTCACCGCACTCACCCTGATGCGCCTGCTGGAACCGCCGCTGGACCACCTGCCGCGCGGCCAGGTGGTGCTGGACGGCACCGAGCTGATGGGCCTGAGCGAAACGCGCATGTCGGCGCTGCGTGGCCACGCCATCTCGATGGTGTTCCAGGAGCCGATGACCTCGCTGAACCCGGTGATGACCGTGGGGCGGCAGATCGCCGAGCCGCTGATGCGCCATCTCGGCCTGTCCGCACGCGCCGCCAATACGCGGGCGCAGGAGATGCTCGACCTGGTCGGCATCCCGGACCCCGCGCGTGTGGTGCGCGCCTATCCGCATCTGCTGTCGGGCGGGATGCGGCAGCGCGCGATGATCGCCATCGCCCTTGCCTGCCGGCCGCTGGTGCTGATCGCGGATGAGCCGACCACCGCGCTCGATGTCACGGTGCAGGCGCAGATTCTCGATCTGCTGTCGGATCTGCAGCGCGAGATGGGCAGCGCCATCCTGCTCATCACCCACGACCTCGCGGTGATCGCCGAGACGGCGCATCGCGTCGCCGTGATGTATGCCGGGCGCATCGTCGAGGAAGCGCCGGTCGCGGATCTGTTCGCGGCCCCCCGGCACCCCTATGCGCGCGGATTGCTCGCCTCCATCCCGCGCATCGAGCGCCACCCGGCAGCGACGCTTCCCGAGATCCCCGGCATGGTGCCCGGCCCGGCCGAGCGACCCGCCGGCTGCGCCTTCATGCCGCGCTGTCCGCGCGCCATCTCCGGCTGTGCGGCGGAAGCGCCGCCGCTGGCCGAGATCGCGCCGGGACATCGCGTTGCCTGCTGGAATCCCGCCGATGGTTGAGCCGCTGCTGCGCGTGACCGGCCTCGAGGTCCATTTCCCCATCCGCTCGGCCGTGCTGCGCCGGCGCACCGGCACGGTGCGCGCGGTGGATGGCGTGACGCTGGACGTGGCACGCGGGGAGACGCTCGCGCTGGTCGGCGAAAGCGGCTGCGGCAAGACCACCACGGGCAAGTCGATCCTGCGGCTGATCGAACCCACCGGCGGTTCCATCCGCTTCGACGGGGAGGAGATCGCGCATCATTCGCCACGGCAACTGGCACCCTTCCGCCGCCGCATGCAGATCGTCTTCCAGGACCCCTATGCCAGCCTGAACCCGCGCATGAGCGTGGGCGGCATCCTGGCTGCGCCCTTCGAGATCCATCGCATCGGCGATGCGCGCGACCGCACCGATCGCGTGGCCGAATTGCTGCGCACCGTCGGCCTGCCGCCCGAGGCGGCGCGGCGCTACCCGCATGAATTCAGCGGCGGCCAGCGCCAGCGCATCGGCATCGCGCGCGCGCTGGCGCTGCGGCCCGAGCTGGTGATCGGCGACGAGCCGGTCAGCGCGCTCGATGTCTCGATCCAGGCGCAGATCATCAACCTGATGAAGCGGCTGCAGGCGGAACTCGGCCTCGCCTACATCATGATCTCGCACAACCTTGCCGTGGTCAGCCATGTCGCGGACCGTGTGGCGGTGATGTATCTCGGCCGCGTGGTGGAAACCGCGCCGCGCGAGGCGCTGTTCTTCGACGCCCGGCACCCCTACACCCAGGCGCTGCTCTCGGCCGTGCCCGAGCCCGTGCCCGGCGCCCGCCGCGCCCGCCAGGTGCCGCAGGGCGACGTGCCGAGCCCCGCGCGCCCGCCCTCCGGCTGCCATTTCCATCCGCGCTGCCCGCACGCCATGCCGCGCTGCGCGCAGGAGGCGCCGCAGTCGCGCAGCATCGCACCCGGCCACGCCGTGGCCTGCCACCTGGTGTCGCCATGATCGGCTTCATCGCACGGCGGCTGCTCCAGGCGATCCCGCTGCTGATCGGCGTGTCGCTGATCGGCTTCGGGCTGATGCACCTGGCACCCGGCGGGCCGCTCGCGATCTACACGCTGAACCCCACCATCCAGGTGCAGGACATCGAGCGCATCAAGATCATCTTCGGCCTCGATCAGCCGCTGCACATCCAGTACTTCAAATGGGCGAGCGGCCTGTTCTCCGGCAATTGGGGCTACACCTTCTTCGGCGGGCGGCCGGTGCTGGGCGTCATCCTCGAACGCCTGCCCGCGACGCTGCTGCTGATGGGCTCGGCGCTGTCGGTCGCCATCCTGCTCGGCCTGTCGATCGGCGTGCTGGGCGCGGTGAAGCGGTATTCGGTGTTCGACGTGCTGGCGACCACCGGTGCGCTGGTCGCGCTGTCCTTTCCCACCTTCTGGTTCGGGCTGATGGCGATCTTCGTCTTCGCCATCGAACTGCGCTGGCTGCCCTCGGGCGGCATGTGGGAGCTGGGGGAGGAGGGCAGCATCCTCTCCCTGCTGCGCCATCTCGTGCTGCCCACCATGGTGCTCGCACTGGTCATCACCGCGACGTGGTCGCGCTATTCGCGCTCCGCCTTTCTCGAGGTGATGCACCAGGACTACATGCGCACCGCCCGCGCCAAGGGCGAGCCACCCGCCTCGCGCCTGCTGCGCCACGCCTTTCCCAATGCCGCCAAGCCGCTCATCGCGCTGCTGGGCGTGGAACTGCCCTTCCTGTTCTCCGGTGCGCTGGTCACCGAGACGATCTTCGGCTGGCCGGGCATGGGCCGGCTGTTCGTCGATGCGCTGAACATGAAGGAATACCCGATCCTCATGGGGATGATGATGTTCACGGCGATCTTCGTCATTCTCGGCAACCTGATCGCCGACATCGCCATCGCCCTCATCGATCCAAGGGTCCGACTGCAATGAGCGCGACCGCCACCGCACCGCAAAGCCAGGCCGGACGCATCTGGGGCCGCTTCCGCCGGCATCGACTGGCGCTGGCCGGCGGCTTCGTGGTGGCGCTGCTGCTGACCTCGGCGCTGTTCGCCTCGCTGCTCGCACCGCAGGACCCGACGCTGCTCGACACCGCGCTGCGCTTCCGCGCGCCCTTCACGGATTGGCGCTTCCCGCTGGGCACCGACGAACTCGGCCGCGATACCCTCTCGCGCCTGTTGCATGGCGGGCAGGTCTCGCTGACGGTGGGTCTGGTCGCGATGATCACCACCGTGCTGACCGGCGCGCTGATCGGCATCACCGCGGGCTTCATCGGCGGTGCGGTGGATACGCTGCTGATGCGCTTCGTCGATACCATGCTGTGCTTCCCGCAGGTGTTCCTGCTGCTGGTGGTCGCGGCCTTCGTGCCGCCGACCCTGCTGTCCATTTCGCTGATCATCGGCCTGACCTCCTGGATGGAGGTCAGCCGCATCGTGCGCGCGGAGATCCTGCACCTGAAGGAACAGGATTTCGTCGCCGCGGCGCGCGCCCTCGGCGCATCGCGCGCGCGCATCATGTTCCGCGAATTGCTGCCCAACGCGGCCGCGCCCATCCTGGTGGCGGCGACGCTGAAGGTGGCTTCGGCCGTGCTGATGGAGAGCTACATCTCCTATCTCGGCTATGGCGTGCAGCCGCCGCTGGCCTCGTGGGGCAATATGCTGACCAATGCGCAGGGCTATTTCGACACGGTGCCATGGCTCGCCATCCTGCCCGGTGTCGCCATCACGCTCACGGTGATGGGCTTCAACTTCCTCGGCGACGGGTTGCGCGATGCGCTCGACCCGCGCCTGCGCATGGATCCCTGACCAACACCAAGCAAGGAGGCTCACGAGATGACCATCAGGATCTCCCGTCGCGGCGTACTGGCCGGCTCCGCCGGTGCCGCCACCATGCTCGCCGCGCCCACCGTCTGGGGGCAGTCCATCAACCGCGAGCGCGTCATTCTCGCGATGACGCAGGAACCGGTGCAGTTCAACCCGCTGCTGTACGTGAATGCCGGCACCGAGAACGTGCCCGAGGCCTGCCTGTTCGACGCGCTGTGGGATGTGAACGACAAGGGCGAGTTCTTCGCCAACCTCGCCGCCCAGGTGCCCACGCGCCAGAATGGCGGCATCTCGGCCGATGGCCTGACCTGGACGGTCAACCTCAAGCGCGACGTGAAATGGAGCGACGGTCAACCCTTCACCGCGAAGGATGTCGAGTTCACCTACCAGACCATCATGAATCCCGCGGTTGCCGTGCGCAGCCGCTCGGGCTTCGACCTGATCAAGGCCTTCCGCGTGAAGGACGACTTCACCATCGAGATGGAACTCTCCAAGCCCTTCGTGCCGTTCCTCTGGGCCTGGCAGAACATGCACATCGTCCCGCAGCACATCCTGGGGCGCGAGGCGAACATCCAGACCTCGGGCTTCAACAGCCAGCCGATCGGCACCGGCGCCTTCACCCTGCGCAGCCGCACCGCCGGCAGCCACATGGTCTATGAACGCAACCCGAACTACCACCGCGGCCCGGCCAAGCTGCGCCAGTTCATCCACAAATTCGTGCCCGACCAGATGAGCGCCTATGGCCAGGCGCGCACCGGGGAGGTCGATTATTTCGCGCTCTCCGGCGTGCCGAACGACCGCTGGACGGAGGCGCGCGCCTTCCCCGATCGCGACTTCCTCGTCTATCCCACGCCGAACGTGCAGTTCATCTACTTCAACTGCGGCAAGCCGCAATTCGCCGACCCGCGTGTGCGCAAGGCGCTGACCATGGCAACCCAGATGCAGAAGTCGATCGACGACATCTATTTCGGCACCTGGCCGCGCACCCTGTCCTACCTGCAGCCGACGCATTGGGCCTACAACCGCGACCTGCGCGACTACACCAACGACCCCGCCGGCGCGGAACGCCTGCTGGACGAGGCCGGCTGGCGCACGCGGCGCGGACGGCATCCGCGCCAAGGACGGCGTGCAGTTGAAGTTCACCATGTCCACCACCGCCGGCAATGTCGCGCGGCAGGGCTGCCAGGCGCTGTTCCAGCAGAACTGGAAGGCGATCGGCGTGGAGATGGAAATCCGCAACATGCCCGCCAGCGTGGTGTGGGGCGAATTCACCACGCAGTCGCGCTTCGACACGCTGCTGGTGGCCTGGGACCCGACCGTGGGCCTCGACCCCGACTACACCGCGCGCTGCCATTCGAGGATGATCCCGGTGAAGCACCGCCAGGGCAGCAACTACGTGCAGTACGAGAATGCCGAGGTGGACCGGCTGCTCGAACTCGGCGTGACGCAGACCGAGCAGGCGGATCGCCTTGCCACCTACAAGCAGCTCCAGGCGATCCTGCATGAGGAAGTGCCCTTCGCCGCGCAGGGTGGTTCGGTGCAGGGGCACCTGAAGCGCAAGCAGCTCCAGGGGCCGACGCCGAACCAATACGTCACGGACATCACCTGGAACGTCTACGACTGGGCCTGGGCGTAAGGCGCGCTACGCCGGCAGGGCGTCCCAGCCCTGCCGGCTGCGCCAATCCAGCGGCAGGTTGCCGAAGCGCGACAGCTTCAGCTGCGACAGGTCGGCGAAGTCGCATTGCCCTTGCAGCACCAATTGCGCCAGCGCGCGCCCCGTGGCCGGCGACAGCCCGAAGCCGACCGAGGACATGCTGGCGAGCACGACATTCCCAGGGTCCTCCAGCCTGTCCAGGATGGGCCGCCCATCCGGCGTGTTCTCCACGATCCCGCCCCAGGAACGGATCACCCGCACATGCCCCAGGCGCGGGAACATCTCGTGCAGCCGCCGCGCCAGGCTCGCCACCACGGGCGAATTCACCGGCCGCGGCGTTCCCTCGCCATCGAGGTCGATCCATTCATGCGGACCGCCGCCATAGGCGAGGTTGCCGCGCAGCGTCTGCCGCCCGTACAGCCCGTTGCCATCCACCCCACCCATCGCAATCGGTGGCAGCGGTTCGGTGACGATCATCTCGACGCGCGCCGGCGCCATCGGCACGCGATGGCCCAGCGGTGCGGCCAGTGCCGCCGTATGCGGCCCCGCCGCGATCACCACGGCATCGCAGCCGATCTCGCCGGCGCTGGTCTGCACCGCCACCGCCCGCCCGCCCTGGGTGCGGATGCCACGCACCGCCGTGTGTTGCAGGATGCGCCCGCCCAACCGCTCCACCGCCCAGGCATAGGCCTGGCTGGTGCGCTGCGGATTGGCATGCCCGCCATACTTCCAATGGATGCCGCCGACCGGCAGTGTCGCCGACCCAGGGCACCAGGTCGCGCAACTCCGCGCGGTCCAGCGTGGCCGCCTCGAACCCCTGGTCGGTGGCCAGCCTGGTCGATTTCCACAGCCGGTCGAGCTGCCCGTCATCCAGCGCCACCTTCAGCCGATGCGGGCGCCATTCCGTCGGATGGCCGAGCAATTCGTCCATCATCGGCCACAGCCGCTGCTCCTCGCGAAACAGCGGCGAATAGGGATGCGTGCAGCCGCCACCGTTCCGCCCGCTGGCTTCCCAGCCGACGATGCCCTTCTCGACCACCGTGACGGCGTGCCCGTCCCGCGCCAGCCAGAAGGCGGTGGACAGGCCGGTGACGCCGCCGCCGACAATGACGATCACTTCACCACATCCTCTCCACTGAGGCGGCCGCCGATGAACTCGGCATCCTCGGGCGCGGGTTCCCAATGCGGCAGCCATTGCGCGGCGATGCCGAACCAGCCGGTCCAGTTGGCGCGCAGCGCGGGGTCTTCCTCCAGCGCGGCCAGCACGGCGAGCGGCAGCGGCCGCAGCGGCGCGCGATGCGAGGCCAGCGGCGCGGGCCCGTCGCGCGACAGCAGCGCATGCACCGCCTCGCGACAGCGCCGCCCCTGGCACGGCCCCATGCCGGCGCGCGTCAGCCGCTTCACCTGGTCCTGGTTCAGCACGCCGAGCGCACCGAGCCCGGCCTCGGGTCCCGCCGCATCGAGGTAGCGTGGCGGGCGCAGCGCGCGCAGGTCGCCCGCCGTCACATCCTCGCAGGCGCAGACCAAGGCGTGGTCCTCGGCGAGCGCGGCATCCAGCCACGCCCCGCGCGCCGCCGGCGCGGTCCCCGCCACATCGCCGACGATCCCAATGACACCGCCACCGCGCGGCACGAAGCCGCCCTTCGCAGCATCCCAGACGATCGCGCAGCCGAGCAGGTCCGGCAGATCCACCATCGGCACCGTATCCACCGCCATCACGACGGTGTCGCAGGCCACCTCCCGCCAGCGCGTACCGTCCTGCCAGGCGAGGCCGGTCACCTCCTCCCGCCCTTCGATGCGCAGGGGCCCCGGCGCGGTGATTTGTGCGACGACATCGAGCCCGGCCGCCTGCGCCGCGCCAACCGCGCCATCGGCCAATGCGCCGCCGCCCAGCACGGCGATGCGCCGGCCCGGGAAGGCACCATAAAGCCGCAGCACGGCATCGAAGCCGCGCGCGCCCATCACGCCGGGCAGCGTCCAGCCGGGGAAGGGCAGCACGACGTCGCGCGCGCCGGTCGCGATGGTCAACCGGTCGAAGGCCACGAGCCAGGCTGCATCGCGGTCCGCCAGGCCAAGCAGCGGCTTCGCCAAGGCACGGCTTGCCTGCCCCTTCACGAAGCCGCCCCAGGCCGCGGTGCCGAGCGCGACCTCGACGCCCTCCTCCATCGCCGCGACCAGCGCGGGCCGCGCGGCGACGATGCGTTCCTCCATCCGTGCCGCGTTCAGGATCGCCGCATCGAAGCGCGCGCCGAACAGATAGGGGATGTCGAGGCCAAACAGGCCGGGGTCGAGCGGATGCTCATCCACCAGCAGCGTTTTCGCCCCACCGGCTGCTGCGGCGCGAGCGGCCGCGATGCCGTGCTCGCCCGCGCCCACCACCACATGGTCGAAAGCCCCGCGCATCGGAAAGGCCTTGCCGGCAATCGAGGTCGGATCGGGTGTCGTCATGGCAACGACGATAGGCGTCCGGCGCGCGTCCGTCATCGATTTTGGCAGCGACCCTACGGCGCCTCCCAGGCGCCATCACGCGCCGATGAGCGCAGCGCGGCTTCCACGAAGCGCATGCCATCCAGCCCCGCCGGCGCATCGGGCATCGTCATCGCCAGCGGGTCCGCGGCCATGCCCAGCCGTCGCGCCGCCGCCTGTTCCGCGAGGTCGAGATAGAGTGTCGCGAAGGCCTCATGCAGGCCTTCGGGATGCCCCGTGCGCCGGAAGCGCGTCGCGTGCGTGGCCTCGGGCGAGAGCATCGGATGCCCGCGCGAGAGCACCATCGGGAACCCCTCCAGCGGTGCGAGGCGCAGTTCATTGTGCGCCGCATGGCGCCACTCGATGTGCCCGGTTTCCCCGAACACCCGCAGCAGGATGTGGTTCTCCGCCCCCGCCGCACCCTGGCCCAGCACCATCGAACCGCGCGCGCCGCCTGCGAGGTGGAAACGCGCCTGCGCGTAATCCTGCACCTGGCGGCCGGGCATCAGCGTGCCGACCTCCGCGCTGATCGCGGCGAAGGCCTCGCCGGCCACGAAGCAGGCGAGGTGGTGCGCATGGGTGCCGATATCGCCCAGCACCAGCGAGGGCCCGCTGCGCGCGGGGTTGAGCCGCCAGCGGCGCGATGCGTCGGGCGCATCCTCCACCCGTGCGGCGAGGCCCGAGCCGAAATACTCCACCTGCACCATGCGCAACGCACCGATGCGCCCCTGCGCGACCAGGGCGCGCGCCTCGCGGATCATCGGATAGCCGGCATAGGCGTGGGCGAGCCCGAAGGCGACGCCACGCGCCTGCACCGCGCGCGCGATGTCCCGCGCTTCCGCCACGCTGTTGGCCATCGGCTTGTCGAGCATGACATCCAGCCCGGCCTCGACCGCCGCCAGCGCCTGCGCGTGGTGCAGGTCGTTGGGCGTGACGATGGCCACGGCCTCGATGCCATCGGGGCGGGCGGCCTCGCGCGCGATCATCTCCTCGATCGAGCCATAGGCGCGCGTGGCGTCGATGCCGTACTCCGCCGCTGCGGCACGGCTGCGCGCCGCATCATGCGAGAGCGCACCCGCCACCACCGCGAAGGCGTTGTCCATCGTCGCACCGCGGCGATGCACCTGGCCGATCATGGACGGCTCCGCGCCACCCACGAAGCCCAGGCGCAGCGGGCGCCCGAGTGCCGCCAGCGCGTTCATTCCGCGATCCCCAGGATGCGCTGCGCGGTGCCGCGGTCGACCGGGCGGCGCAGCGCGGCGTCGAACGGTTTCTCGGTCACGCGGATCATGTGCCGCGCGATGAAGGGGGCACCCTCGGCCGCACCATCCTCCTTGGTCTTGTAGCAGCACTCCCATTCGAGCGTGGCCCAGCCCGCGTATCCGGCATGGGCGAGGCGAGAGAACACGCCCGCGAAATCCACCTGCCCGTCACCCAGCGAACGGAAGCGTGCCGGCCGGTCGCGCCAATCCTGGAAGCCGCCATAGACGCCGCTGCGGTCGCTTTTCACGAACTCCGCGTCCTTCGCGTGGAAGGCGGCGATGCGATCGGCGTAGCGGGTGATGAAACCGAGATAGTCCATGTGCTGCAGCAGCATGTGGCTCGGGTCGTACAGGATGCGCGCGCGCGGATGCCCATCCAGCAGTTCCAGGAAGCGGTCGAAGGTGGCGCCGTCGTGCAGGTCCTCGCCCGGATGCAGTTCGAAGCAGATGTCGATGCCGGCGCGATCGGCATGGTCGAGGATGGGGCGCCAGCGGCGTGCGAGTTCCGCGAAGGCCGCCTCGATCAGTCCGGGCGGCGCCGGCGGCCAGGGATAGATGTAGGGCCAGACGAAAGCGCCCGAGAAGGAACACACCCGCGGCACGCCGAGCCGTGCCGCGGCGTCGATCACCAGGTGCAACTGCCGTTCCGCCCAGGCGGAACGCGCCGCGGGGTCGCCGCGAACCTCGGGGGCGGCAAACACGTCGTTGATCTCGCTGAAGGCCGGGTTCACCGCCATCAACTGCCCGGCCCGATGAGCGGCGAGTTCGCTGATCTCGACACCGAGGTCTGCCAGGCGCGCGCGGTAGTCGCGGCAATAGGCATCCTCCTGCGCGGCGCGCGGCAGGTCGATCAGCCGCGTGTCGTGCACCGGGATCTGCACGCCACGATAGCCGTGGCCCGCGAGCCAGCCCACCACGCCATCGAGGCTGTCGAAAGGCGCGGCATCGCCCATGAACTGGCTGAGCATGACGCCCGGCCCGCGGATATTCCCCATGCCCGGTCGTCCCCCTTCGTCAGTGCAGCGCCACGCCCTCGATGGTGATGCGGTGCATCAGCCGTCGCTGGCCGTGATAGTCGTTGATGGCGAAGTGCCAGGTCGCGCGGTTGTCCCACAGCGCCAGCGAGCCCTTCGCCCAGCGGAAGCGGCAGGTGAATTCGGGGCGCTCGCCATGGCGATAGAGGAAGTCGAGCAGCGGCTGGCTCTCCTCCTTCGTCCAGCCCTCGAAATGCGTGGTGAAGCTGCGGTTGACATACAGGCAGCGCCGCCCGGTCTCGGGGTGGCTGATCACCACCGGGTGCACCGCATCCTGCGTCGCGAGGTCGGCATTGTGCAGGCGGTTGCCGAGTTCGCTGTTCTTCGACTCCCCCTTGGCGCCAAAGACGTGCCGGCTCGAATGCACGGCGCGCAGGCCCGTGAGCATGCGCTGCATGCCCTCGGACAGCGCCTCGAAGGCGGCGCCCATGCTGGCGAACATGGTGTCACCGCCATGGTCGGGCACCTCGCGCGCCAGCAGCGCCGAGCCGAGGGCCGGGACCTGGTCGTAGGAATGGTCGGCGTGCCAGACCTCGCCGATGTTCTTCTTCTGGTCGGGCTCCTTGCGCACCTCGGCGATCTGCGGATGGCCGGCGACCGGCGTGAAGAAGCGATTGACGTTGATCGGGCCGAAGCGTTCGGCGAAGGCGATGTGCTGCTCGGGCGAGATGTCCTGGTCGCGGAAGAAGATCACGCCATGATCGTGGAAGGCCTGGCGGATCTCGCCGAAGGTGCCTTCGTCGAGTGGTTGGCGCAGATCCACGCCGTGGATTTCGGCACCGACGGCGCCGGCAGCCAGGCGGATGTCGAGGCTGGTGTTGCGCATCGATGTCTCCTTCAGCCCGGCACGGGCGCCGTGGGGTCGAGCAGTCCTTCGGATGCCAATTCCTGCCACAGCGCGGCCGGGATGGGCCGGCGCAGATGGGCGATGTTCGCCTCGACCTCCGCGCGCGCCAATGCACCGGGAATGACGGAACACACCACGGGATGGGCAAGCACGAATTGCAGTGCGGCTGCCGGCAGCGGCGTGTCGTGGCGCCGGCAGACGGCCTCGATGGCGCGTGCCTTGGCCACCACCTCGGGCGGCGCGGCGACGTAGTCGTAGGGCGCGCCCTCCCGCACCGGCCCGGCGAGGATGCCGGAGTTGAAGGGGCCGCCGAGGATCACGCTCATGCCGCGCTCTGCGCAATAGGGCAGGAACGTCGCCAGCGCGCCCTGCTCCAGCAGCGTGTAGCGGCCGGCCAGCAGCATGCAGTCGAAATCGCCGGCGCGAGCGAAGCGCAGGCACATCTCGCTTTCGTTCAGTCCGCAGCCGATGGCGCCGATCACGCCCTGCTCGCGCAACTCGTGCAGGGCGCGGTAGCCGCCGTCCATCACTGTGCGGAAGCGCTCCTCCAGCACCGCCTGGTCGCGAATGGTCCAGAAATCCACGTCGTGGATGAGGGCGATGTCGATGCGATCGAGGCCGAGGCGCAGATACGACTGTTCCAAGCGAACGCATCACGCCGTCGTAGCTGTAGTCGAACTGCGGGACGAAGCCGGGCAGGCCGCCGATGCGCAGATCCGCCGGCGGCGCCTCGCCCGGCCGCAGCGGGCGCATGACGCGGCCGATCTTGGTCGAGAGCACGAACTCCTCGCGCGGGCGCTGCCGCAGCGCATGGCCGACGCGCAATTCGCTGCGGCCATAGCCGTAGAAGGGCGAGGTGTCGAAGTAGCGCCCGCCGCCTTCCACAGGCGGCATCAGCAGCGTTGCGCCTCGGCTTCCGCGATGGTCGGCGCGGAAGCCGCCGATCGGTGCGGCGCCGAAGCCGAGAGCGGTGACCTCCAGCGCCGTGCTGCCGAGGCCGTGCGCTTGCCCGTGGGGTCCATGCTCATCCCTTCACCGCGCCGCCGGTCAGGCCGTGCACCAGGTATTTCCGCACGAGCGAGCGAGAACACCAGCACCGGCAGCATCACCATGGTGCCGCCGGCGGCGATGCGGCCCCATTCCCAGCCTTCGTAGTTCATGAAGTTCACCACCGCGACCGGCGCCGTCATCGCCTCGGTGCGTGTCAGGATCAGCGCGAAGAAGAAATCGTTCCAGGCGAACAGGAAGCACAGGATGGCGGTGGCCGCGAGGCCGGGCGCCGACAGCGGCAGCACGATGCGCAGGAAGGTCTGCCACGTGGTGGCGCCGTCGATCCAGGCGGCTTCCTCGAGCGAGCGCGGCAGCTGGTCGAAGAAGGGCCGCATCATCCAGATCACCAGCGACAGGTTGAAGGTCATGTAGATGATGACCAGGCCCGCCCAGCGTGTCGATCAGCCCCAGGTGCCGGTAGGCGAGGAAATACGGGATGGTGAAGGCGATCGGCGGCGCCATGCGCGAGGCCAGGATCCACAGGCTGATGCCCGAGGCCGCTCGCGCCTGCCAGCGCGACAGCGCATAGGCCGCCGGGCACGCCGAGCAGCAGCGGCAGGATGGTCGCCGCCGTGCTCACGACCAGGGAGTTGACGAAGCTGTCGCGGAAGCCGCGTGGCCCACAGCGCCTCGTAGTTCTCGCAGCGTCGGCGTGAAGAACAGCTCCGGCGGGAAGGTGAAGACCTGCGCGTTGGTCTTGAACGACATCTGCAGCAGCCACAGGAAGGGCGCCATGGCCATCAACGCCAGCACCGCGGCGAACACGTTCGAGGATGCGCCGTTCGCGCGCGAGGGCGCCTACTCACGATGCCCCCAGCCGATGGCGCGGATGATCGCCCAGCTCATCAGCACGCTTGCCGCGAGCAGCACGGTGGTGATGGCGGATGAATAGCCCAGCAGCGAGAAATTGAAGGCCTGCTGGAAGGAATAGTAGTTGGTCACCTCGGTCAGGCTGCCGGGTCCGCCATCGGTCAGGATGAAGATCAGCGGGAAGGCCTTGATGCTGTCGATCAGCCGGAACAGCCCCGCCACCAGCAGCACGCCGCGCAGGAAGGGCAGCGTGACATGCCAGGTCATCTGCCAGGCGGAGGCGCCATCCACCTTCGCCGCGTCGATCATCTCCTGCGGCATCATCTGCAAGGCCGCGAGCGTCATCAGCATGGTGAAGGGAAACCATTGCCAGGTATCGGCGATGATGATGGCGGTCAGCGCCCAGTCCGGGCTGGTGATGAGCGAGGGGATGGTGATGCCGAACACCGAGAGCCCCCAATGCATCGGGCTGATGTCCGGCGTGTAGATCACCTTCCAGATGATCGCGACGACGATCGGCGGCAGCACCATCGGGATCAGGAACACCGTGCGCAGTGCCTCGAGGAAGCGCGCGCGGCTGTTCAGCAGCAACGCGAGTCCGAAGCCCAGCAGCAATTGCAGCAGCACCGTCCAGAACGACAGCTTCGCCTGCACCCAGACCGAGTTCATCAGGCGCCCGTCATCCCACATCAGCCGGTAGTTCGCGAAGGGCTGCGAGAAGTCGCCCACCGTATCCGGCCGCGTGAGGTCGAGCGGCGTCAGCCCGCTGACCAGCAGGAACAACGCCGGCGCCAGCGTGATGACGGCAAGCACCGCCAGCGAGGGCGCCAGGCACAGCAGGAAGAAGCGCGTCCTGGCCCGCGCGAAGCCGGATGGGCGTGCGCGCGGACGTCGCCGATGCCGGCCCCCGCGACCGCGGCGGACATGGGTTCAGCCGCCGTCCAGCCGCACGCCGGCGCGCGTGAGAACCTGCACCGCATCCTGCTGGGTCTGGCGCATCGACGCCTCGGCATTCTGCTGGCGCGTCGCGATCCGCTCGATGCCGCGGTTGATCGTGTCCCCGACCTGCGGGAACACCGGCACGGTGCGGTACTTCATGTAGCCGCTGCGCCCGCCAAGCTCGAGCACCTGCAGGTACAGCGACGCCACATCCTGCCCGTTCAGCGTCAGCGCCTGCCTGAAGGCATCGCCGGTGATGACGCTGCGGCGGCACACGCTGGGATAGCCATGCGTCTGCACGATGCGGTTCAGCATCTCCTTGGACAGCGCCCATTGGATGAAGGCCCAGGCCAGTTCCTTGCGGCGCGACCCGGCCGGGATGCCCAGGCCATGGCTGTTCGAGCCCGGGAAATTTCCCGCCGGCCCGGCCGGCATCAGCGCGTATCGCACGCTCTCCTTCACCGTGCTCTCGGCGTGCTTGGCGAGCGGCACCAGCCAGGTGATCGCCTGGGTGCGGAACATCGATCGCCCGGCCATCTGTGTGCGCATCGCCTGGTCGTCGGAGAAGGAGAGCCCGCCGGGTGGCGCGTATTTCGCGAGCAGCTCGGCATACCATTGCGCCGCGCGCATCGCCTCTGGCGTGGCCAGCACGGGCGTCAGGTTGTCCGGCGGGTCGCGGAACACCTTGCCGCCCATGCCCATCAAATACGGGATCCAGTTCCAGTGGTGCAGGCGGTCGGCGACGAAGCCGGTCATGTTCTCGCGCGCCCTGCACGGCCTCGCAGGCGGCGACGAGTTCATCGAAGGTGGTCGGCATCGCGCGGCCGACCTGGTCGAGGATGTCGGCGCGGCTCGCCGCCATCAGCATCGCCCCCGCCTCCCAGGAGAAGCCGAACACCTGGCCCTGTGCGTTGGTCATCGCCGATTGCGCGCCCGAGACGAAATCCGCCGCGTCCCAACCCGGCGCGGTCTTGTTGGCGTCGTTCACGAAGTCGCTGAGGTTGGTCAGCCACCCCGCGCCGATCCAGCGACCCGAATAGATGAACGTCACGTTCACCACATCCAGCGCGCTGCCGCGGGTCGAGAGTTCGAGGTCGGTGCGCTGGTTGTAGACAGGGAAGGCCTGGGTGTTGAAGTTCACCCGCGCGCCGGTGCGTTCCTCGAATTCGGGGAAATAGGTCTTGAGGTATTCGAAGAAGGTGCTCTGGAAGGCGGCGCCGTTCAGTGTCTGCCCGGCGAAGGGCTTGGCCTGGCCGAGCGCCGGCGTGGCGGCAAGGGCGGTTGCCCCGGCCAGCAGCGTGCGGCGGGCGATGCGCGGATGCGTCATGGCGTCCTCCCTTGGCGGTCGCCTCGGGGCGCCGTCCTGATATGGAGGTCAGGCTATCGGTGCAATTTTCCGCCCGTCAAGCGATAGCGTCCCGGCGTGGCAACGAATCACGCCGAAATGCTGTGGCGCCTGCCCCGCGCTACTGCCCGATGCGCACGAACCGCAGCGGAAAGTAATTGTCCGCCAATTGCTGCAGCGTCACGTTCTGCCGCGCCGCCCAGATCACCACCTGCTGGTGCAGCGGCACATGCCCGACATCCTCGGCATGCAGGCGCATCGCCTGGTCGATCAGCGCCTGCCGCTGAGCGCCATCGGTCTCGACCGCGATGCGGTCCACCAGCGTGTCGAAGCGCGGGTTGGAATAGCCGCCCGAATTGAACACGCCGCGCGTGCCGTCACGTGTGCCCATCAGGTTGAACAGCGTATTGTGGGCATCGTAGGTCGCGGGCGTCCAGCCGAGCATGAAGAACGAGGTGTTGTACCGCGGCGCCAGGATCTCGGCGAAATAGCGCGCGCGCGTCTGCGCGTTCAACTGCACGCGGATGCCGATGCGCGCGAGCATCGCGACCGTCGCCGTGCAGATCGCCTCATCATTCACGTAGCGGTCGTTGGGGCAGTCCATGCCGACGGTGAAGCCGTTCGGATAGCCGGCCTCGGCCAGCAGCCGCCGCGCCTGTTCCGGGTCGGGGCGCGACCGCATCGCGGTGTCCAGCGCTTCGGTATGGCCGTTCACGCCCGGGCCGATCATCAGACCGGTGGCGCGCGCCTGGCCGCGCATCACGGTGCGCACGATGGCGGCATTGTCGATGGCAAGCTGCACCGCGCGCCGGACACGGACATCGCGGAACGGGTTACGACCGCGGATGTCGGACTTCAGCAACTCGTCGCGGCTCTGGTCCATGCCAAGGTAGATGGTGCGCAGTTCCGCCTGCTGGTGGATGCGGATGCCCGCGGTGCGTGAAAGGCGGTCGGTGTCCTGCGGCGGCACGGTATAGACCATGTCCACCTCGTTGCTGATGAGTGCGGCGACGCGCGTCGCGTCGTTGGAGATCACGTTGAACTCCACGCGCGTCAGGTTGTGCTCCGGGCGGTCCCACCAGGTCGGGTTGGGGGCGAGTACCGTGCGGCGGTCCGGCTCGCGGCTGACCAGCACGAAGGGGCCGGTGCCCATGGCGTTGCGGGTGGCGAAGTTCTCGGCGCGCTGCGTCAGGTCGGCGCTGCGCGTCGCGTTGTTCGCCTCCGCCCAGGCCTTGGACATGATGCCCCAGCCAGTGATTTCCTGCAGGAAGATCGGGTTCGGGCGATGCGTCTCGAACTCCACGATCAGCGGGGAGACCACCCGCGCTTCCTTCACCGAGGCAAACACTGCCGTGATGTTGGACCCCTGGCCGCGCGCGCGTTCATAGGAGAACACCACATCCTCGGCGGTGAAGGGCGTGCCGTCGGAAAAGCGCACGCCCTCGCGCAGATGGAACCGCCAAACGGTTGGAGAGGGCTGCTCCCACCGCGACGCCAGCGCGGGCTCGACCTGCAGGTTGCGGTCCCGGCGCACCAGCGGTTCGTAGATGTTGGAGTTGAAGGAAAGCAGGAACGTCTCGTTCCGCGCATAGGGGTCCATCGAGTTGACGTCACCGTCATTGGCCCAGCGGAAGGTGTTGGCCTGTGCCGCGATGGCCGAACCCGTGAGCAGCATCGCTGCCAGGGTGATGCGCAGCTTCATGGAGGTGACCTCATGGTAGTGCCTATTCGCGCAATACTGGCCCATCACGCCAAAGTGCGAAACCCGCCGCGGCCAGCTCCGCCGCGCGCATGAAAAAGGCGCCGACCCTGGGCGGGCGGCGCCTTGCTCGCTTCAATGGCGCGCGGCCTCAGGCGGCGCGCAGCGCCTTGGACAGGTCCGCGACGCTCTTGTCCACCAGGGCGGCGTCAGCCTCGGCGTCGAGCGACTCGGCAATCACCGTGCGCGCCGCGATCCCCGCGATTTCGGTCGCAGCGTTGCGGACATCGGCGAGCGCGGTGGCTTCGGCGGCTGCGATGCGGTCCATGGCCATGCGCTCGCGGCGCTTTGCCGAGAGTTCGGCCTCCGCCGCCGCCGCCGCCGCGAGCCGCTCGGCCTCGCTGCGCGCGCGCGCCAGAAGTTCCTCTGCCTCGTTCGCCGCGGCAGCACGCTCGGCCTCGGCGGCGAGCAGCATCTGCTCCGCCTCGGCACGCAGGTTGGATGCCTCGTTCAACTGGCGGCGGATGGTGGCCGCGCGACCGTCCAGCGCGCCCGTCGCAGCACCCCAAAGACGGCGCCCGAGCAGCACGAAGAACAGGACGAAGGAAACGGCGACCCAGAACTTGGGATCGAGCCAGAAATGCTCGTACATCACGCCCTCCCGCGCGCATCGAGCGCACGCTCGACCGCCGCGTCCAGCGCCGCGCGGTCGGCGCGGCCGATCAGCTTCGTCACCAGGGCCTCGGCGGTGTCGGTGGCAATGCCCCGCATGGAGCCCATGGCCTTGTCGCGCGCCGCATTGATGCGGCCCTCGGCCTCGGCGATCTGACCATTGAGCCGTGCCGTCAGCTCGGCGGATTTCGCATCGGTCTCCGCCTGGGACGCCTGCAAGGCACCGGCGACCGCTGCGCGCGCCTCGGCCCGCGCATCCGCCGAAGCGCTGCGATGGGCCGCCATGGCCGCATCGGCCTCCACCTTGGCCGCCTGCGCGGCTTCAAGGTCAGCGGCGATACGGCGATGGCGGTCCTCGATGACGGCGCCGACGCGCGGCAGCGCCACTTCCGCCATCAGGTACACGAGCGCGGCGAAGATCAGCAGCTGCCAGACGATCTGGCCGACCAGCAGCCGCCCCTGCTCGGGGTGGCCGAAGGCAAGCTGCGGCATGCCCTCGACCGGAACGGCCGAGGTGCTCGCCGCGATCGCGAGGCTGGGCAGGGTGACGGCCAGGGCCGCCAGGAACGTCACTGGGCGCATCGCCGCTCTCTCCTCGCCTGGGCACCCGTGCCCTGGGGGCGAAGGGTGCAGGTCCGCAGGCCCCGCCGCGCCCGGGTCGGGCGGGCGGGGCCGGGGATCAGGCGAACAGGATGAGGAAGGCGATCAGCAGCGCGAACAGCGCCACCGCTTCCGTGAGCGCGAAGCCCAGGATGCCGATCGGAAACACCACGTCGCGGGCGGCCGGGTTGCGGGCCACGCTGGTGATCAGCGAGGAGAAGATGTTGCCGATACCCAGGCCAACGCCGAACAGGGCGATGACGGCGATGCCGGCCCCAAGGGCCTTCGCGGCGGCGACTTCCATGGCAGTGATCCTTCTTTCGCTTGTCTGGATGGGCTCGGTGGGGCGTGTCCGCGGACGCTCAGTGCAGATGCACGGCGTCGTGCAGGTAGATGCTGGTCAGGATGGCGAAGACATAGGCCTGCAGGAAGGCGACCAGGAATTCGAACCCGACCAGGGCAATATTCACCGCGAGCGGCATGGCGGCCACGAAGGGGCCGACGGCGCCAAGGCCGCCCAGCAGCACGACGAAGGTGGCGAACACCTTCAGCATGACGTGTCCGGCGACCATGTTCGCGAAAAGACGGACCGAAAGGCTGACCACCCGGGAGAAATACGAGATGACCTCGACCGGGATGATGATCGGCGCCAGCCAGGTCGGCGCACCTTCGGGGAAGAAATACGTGAAGAAGTGCATGCCGTGGCGCTGCAGGGCGATCAGCGTCACCACCACGAACACCACCAGCGCCAGCGTCAGCGTCACCGCGATGTGCGAGGTGAAGGTGAAGGCGTAGGGCAGCATGCCGAGCATGTTGCCGAACAGCACGAACATGAAGATGGAGAACACGAAGGGGAAGTACTTCTTGCCCTCGTCGCCGACCTGCTCGCGCACCATCCCGGCGATGAACTCGTAGGCCAATTCACCGAGCGACTGCAGCCGCCCCGGCACCAGCGCGCCACGATCGGCGGTGGCCTTCATCAGCCACCAGGTGGCCGCGACGGCAACCACCATGAACAGGTTGGACTGGCTGAAGGACACGGCATCGCCGAACACGCCGAGCACGGGCGACAGCTCGAACTGGCTCAGCGCGTCGATCGTCTTGCCTTCAGCGGCCACCGGCAGGTCTCCCGTTCGTCACTTCGCGCGCGGACGTGCCCGGGGATTGAACAGGCGATAGACGTTCAGCACCCCGGCCACGCTGCCCATGACGAAGAACACCAGGAAAAGCCAAGGCCAGGTTCCGAGCCATCGGTCGAGCGCGAAGCCCAGCACGATGCCAACCACCAGGGCCGAAAACACTTCGACCCCCGCCCGCAATCCGATACCCCAAGGGCTCTGCGGCAACTGGCCACGCCCTTCCGGGCGCGTGTCGAGGCCTTCTCGGGCCCTGGCCTGTCGCAACCGATCCTCGAAACCGTCGCGTTCGTCCACCTTTGGCTCCCTGGCGGAACTCCGCCGGAAGGCAGGCGGCGCTTTACGGTCAGGCCATACCCCTGTCAAGCGCATGCGGCGTTGCAGCATCCGCCAAAGGCGGCGTCAGGCGCCCATCGCGGCCACGCGCCGGCGCAGTTCATCGGGCGGTACATCCTCCACATGGGTCGCGACATGCCACCGATGGCCGAAGGGGCAGCGCAGCGCCCCGCTGCGGTCGCCGTAGAACTGCGCCTCCACCGGCCGCACCAGCGTGGCACCCGCCGCGACCGCCTGTGCGACCACCGCATCCGCATCCTCGACATACAAATGGATCATCACCGGGATGTCCGGCCCGGCGGGGGGCATGAACTGGCCATCGGGCCATGGCCCGGCCAGCATCACCACCGAATCGCCGATCTCCATCTCGGCATGGCCGATGGTCCCGTCGGGCATGTCGAGCCGCATCCGCTCACGCGCGCCGAAGGCCTCGGCGTAGAACAGCAGCGCCTGCTCGGCATCGGAGACCGACAGGTAGGGCGTGATGGACCGGTAGCCGGGCGGAATGGGTGGCACGGGCATGGCGCTGCTCCCTGATGGCATGATGTCGGGCAGGCTCGCACGGGGGACGCCATGGCGAAAGAACAAAACAGCAACAATTACGTGAAGGCGCCCGAGCCTAGGCCTCCACGAACCCGCCCGACTGGCGCGCCCACAACGCCGCATAGGCACCGCCATGGGCCAGCAATTCCCGATGCGTCCCCTGCTCCACGACGCGCCCCTGCTCCAGCACCACCAGCCGGTCCATCCGCGCGATGGTGGACAGCCGGTGGGCGATCGCGATCACGGTCTTGCCCGCCATCAGCGCCGCCAGCTGCTCCTGGATGGCGGCCTCGACCTCGGAATCGAGCGCGCTGGTCGCCTCGTCCAGCACCAGGATCGGCGCGTCCTTCAGCAGCACCCGCGCGATGGCGATGCGCTGGCGCTGCCCGCCCGAGAGCTTCACCCCGCGCTCGCCGACCTGCGCGTCGTAGCCCGGGCGCCCGCGCCAATCCTCCAGCGCCGTGATGAAGTCATGCGCCTGCGCCTGGCGCGCCGCCGCCTCGACCATGGCGTCGGACGCGCCGGGCCGGCCGTAGCGGATATTGTCGCGGATCGAGCGGTGCAGCAGCGCGGTATCCTGCGTCACCACGCCGATCGCCGCGCGCAGGCTCTCCTGCGTCACCGCCTGGATGTCCTGCCCATCCACCAGGATGCGGCCCTGCTCGGGCGCGAAGAAGCGCAGCAGCAGGTTCACCGCGGTGGTCTTGCCCGCCCCCGAATGGCCGACCAGGCCCACGCGCTCCCCGGCCTGCACATTCAGGTCGAAGCCGCGCAGCACCCCCCTCTCGCGCCCATAGCCGAACTGCACGCCCTCGAAGCGGATCTCGCCGGCGCGCACCGACAGGGCCGGCGCGCCCGGCGGGTCCGGCGCGGTGGGCGGCACGGCGATGGAGTTCATGCTCTCCTGCACCACGCCCAGGTTTTCGAAGATCGCCGTCACGTTGAACGCCACCCAGCCGGAGATGTTGGCGATCTGCCAGGCCATCGGCAGCGCCGTGGCCACGGTGCCCAGCCCGATCTCCCCGCGCGACCACAGCAGCACCGACACGCTCGCCACCGCCACCATCAGCGAGGCATTCAGCACCGACAGCAGCAGCCCGTTCAGCGTCACCAGCCGCACCTGGCGCCCGAAGGCGGCGTTGAGGCCGAGCAGCCCCTCGCGCACGAAGGCATCCTCATCCGCCGCGCGGGCGAACAGCTTCACCGTCAGGATGTTGGAATAGGAATCGACCACCCGCCCGGTCAGCGCGCTGCGCGCCTCGGACGCCGCGCGGGAACGGTCGCGCAGCCGCGGCACCAGCACCCGCAGCAGCAGGGCATACAGCACGAACCACACCAGCACCGGCAGGGCGAGCCACAGGTCGGCGCTCGCCAGCCACAGCATCGCCCCTGTGCCGTACACCAGGATGTACCAGACGGCATTGACCGACTGCACCACGCTCTCGCGCAGCGCCGGGCCGGACTGCATCACGCGCGTGGCGATGCGCCCGGCGAAATCCTCCTGGAAGAAGGCCCAGCCCTGGCGCACCACATGCCAATGCGCCTGCCAGCGGATCATCGAGGTCACCCCCGGCACGATCCCCTGCTGGGTGATGAGGTTCTGCGCCGTGATGGCCATCGGCCGGCCCAGCAGGACCACCACCGCCATGCCCAGCAGCGCCGGCCATGCCTCCCGCCACAGCGCCTCGGGCCCATGCGTGGCCAGCAGCGCCACCAGCGTGCCGATGAACACCGGGATCAGCGCATCCAGCAGCGCCACGCACAGCCCGGCCAGGAACAGCGCGCCGAACAGCCCCCGCGCCTGGCGCGCGAAATGCCAGTAGAACCCCAGCAGCGAGTGCGGCGGCGCGTGGTCCGGCACCGCCACGCCCAAAATGCGCGAGGCCCGCGCCCCGGGCGGCGCCACCGGGTCCATGATGCGTTCGAAAAAGCGGAAGATCATCGCCGCAGAACGCGCCGGGCAGGGGGCTTCGTCAACCGATCTTCGCGTGACCTGCACCCGCACCGTCGGCGCGCAGGGCGCGCCGATCCGCCCCCTCCCGCGCGGGCGCGCCCGCTGGCCGCCCTCAGGCCGCGACGGGCCCTTCCGCCATCTGCACCGCCTGGCCGAGATCCACGCTGAGCAGCCGCGAAATCCCGCGCTCCTGCATGGTCACGCCATAGAGCCGGTGCATCCGCGCCATGGTCAGCGGATGGTGCGTCACCACCAGGAAGCGCGTGCCGCTCTCGGCCGCCATGCCGTCCAGCAGGTCGCACAGCCGTTCCACATTCGCGTCGTCCAGCGGCGCATCCACCTCGTCCAGCACGCAGACCGGCGCGGGGTGGCAGCGGAACACCGCGAAGATCAGCGACAGCGCGGTCAGCGCCTGCTCCCCGCCCGACAGCAGCGACAGCGTGGCGAGCTTCTTGCCCGGCGGCTCGGCATAGATCTCGAGCCCAGCCTCCAGCGGATCATCCGAACCCACCAGCGCCAGATGCGCCCGCCCGCCGCCGAACAGCCGCGCGAACAGGTTGCGGAATTGCGCATCGACGCGGTCGAACACCTCGCGCAGCCGCTCGCGCCCCTCGCGGTTCAGAGTGACCGATGGACCCGCGCAGCTTGGCGATCGCCGCCTGCACCTCGTCGCGGTCGGTGGTGATCTGGGCGATGCGGGCCTCGATCTCATCCACCTCGATCTCGGCGCGCAGATTGACCGGGCCCATCTCCTCCCGCTCGCGCGCCAGCCGCTCCACCTTGCGCCGGGCTTTCTCCTCCGCGGCATCCGAAAGTTCCTCGGGCGGCGGCGGCAGTTCCGCATCTTCGCCGAGCCGCTCGGCGATCCGCGCCTCGACCGCCTCGCCCGCCGCCTCGGCCGCTTCGCCGGCCGCCTCAGCCCGCACCTGGCCCTCGCGCGCGGCGGCGAAGGCGCCATCGGCGTGGCGCCGCGCTTCGCCAGCGGCCCGCAGGGCGGCCTCGGCCCCGGCCAGTGCGGTGGCGGCGGCTTCGTGCTCGGCCTCGGCGGTGGCGAGCAGGCGCGCGGCTTCCCGCCCTCGCGAAGCGGCTTCCTCCGGCGCCTGCGCCAGCCCGTCGCGCTCGGCCTGCGCCTGCCCGCCGCGGCGGCGCAGTTCCACCACGCGCTGCTCGGCATCCGCGCCGCGCGTGGCCCAGAGCGATGCCTCCGCCCGCACCGCGTCCAGGCGCGCCGCCACGCGGTCGGCCTCGGCGGCGAGTGCCGTGATATCGCTGCGCGCCACGCCCTCGGCGCCGCGGGCCTGCGCCAGCGCATCGCGCGCGGCGGCCAGGGCGGCGCGCAGCGCGTCGAGGTCGGGCAGGGCGGCCTCGGTGGCGGCGGCTTCGGCCAGCGCCGCCTCGGCCTCGGCACATTCCGCGGCCAGGCGCCCCAATTGCGGTTCGAGCGCGGCCAGCCGGCTCTCGGCCTCGGCGGCCCGCGCGGCCAGGGTGGATTGGTGCTGCCGCGCGGCGGCGGCCTGCGCCTCGGCGTTGCGGCGGGTTTCGCGGGCGGCGTGCTCGGCGGCCTGGGCGCGGGTCTCGGCCGCGCCCGCTTCCTCGGCCGCGCGGCGCAGCGCCGGCAGGTCGGGCAGCGCCGCGAGCTCCTGCCAGGCGGCATCCAGCGCCGCCTGCGCCTCGCCGCGGTCGGTGGCGAGGCGCGCCAGCTGCGGCTCGATGGCGGCCAACCGGCTCTCGGCGCGGGCATGGCGGGCGGCCAGCGCGGCCTCCTGCTCGCGCGCCTGCGCCAGCGTCGCTTCGGCCTGGGCGCGGGTGTCGCGGCAGGCGGCCTCGGCGGCGCGGGCTTCCTCCTCGCGGGCCTGGGCGGCGGCGCGCGCGGCCTCGGTGGCTGCGGCCTCGGCCTCGGCCTGATCCAGACGTGCTTCCGCCGCGCGCAGGGCGTTGCGCTGCGCCAGCCGCACGGCGCCGGGCGTCGGCGCCCCGGCGCGATGCGTATGCCCATCCCAGCGCCACAGCGCGCCATCCTCGGTCACCAGGGATTGCCCCGGGCGCAGCGCGGCCTGGAGCGCCGCGCCGTCGTTGCCGCGCGGCAACAGGCCGATCTGCGACAGGGCGCGCGCCAGCGCCGCCGGCGCCTCCACCAGCCGCGAGAGCGGCACCGCGCCATCGGGCAGCGGCGCGGCGGGGTCGAGCGGCGGCAGGGCGCGCCAGTGGCGCGGCGCGCTCTCCTCCGCCGGGCTTTCCAGCGCCTCGCCCAAAGCGGCGCCGAGTGCCGCTTCCAGCCCCGCCGGCACCGCCACCTGATCCAGGATGGGCGCCGCCGCACCCGGTTCGCGGGCGGACAGCACCTCGCTCAGCGCGGCGACCTCGGCCGGCGGCGCGGGCGCGCTCGCCGCTGGCGGTGGTGGCGGCGCGGGCGGCCTCGGCATGGGCGGCGGCGGCCCAGGCGCGCATCGCCTCGGCCTGCTCCAGCGCGGCGCGGGCGGTCTCGATCGCCCCGGTTCCGGCAGCCAGTGCCGCGGCGGCGGCCTCGCGCTCGGCGGGCGGGATGTGTTCGGCCGCGGCGGCGTCCCGGTCGCGCGCCATGGCTCCGTGCTGGGCCGTGATGCGTTGCAGGCGCTCCTGCGCCGCCGCGCGGGTGGCCTCGGCGCGGGCGCCGGCGGCGGCGGCCTCGCTGGCGGCACGGCGCGCGGCGGCATGGGCCTCGGCGGCGGCGGCGCGCCCTGCCTCGGCGGCTTCCAGCGCAATGCGGGAGGCTGCCTGCGCGGCGTCCGCGGCCTCGACCTCGGTGGCCGCGGCGTGGCGGGCTTCGGCGGGCACGCGGGCCTGCGCGGCGGCATCGCGCTCGGCTTGCAGGCGGGCATGGCCGTCCCGCGCGCGATCGAGCCTGGCCTGCGCGGCGGCGCGCGCCTCGGCGGCGGATTGCGCGCGGGCGGCGGCCTCGGCGGCCTGTTCGGTGGCGGCCTCGGCGGCGCGCTCGGCGGCCAGGGCGGCGGCGGCGGCCTGCGCCAGCGCGGCCTCGGCGGCGCCCTGGCGGCCGGGCAGGGAGGCCTGCACGGCGCCCAGCGCCTCGGCTTCCTGGGCCAGCCGTTCGCGCGCGGCATCGGCGTCGCGCAGCACGCCCTCGGCATGGGTGAGGTCGCGCAGCATCTGCGCGAGGCGCGCCTCGGCGCCCTCCAGCGCATCGCGGGCGCGGCGTTCCTCGGCCTCCAGCCCCTCGGCCTCGACGCGGCGGCGTTCCAGCGCGGTGCGGGCCGCGCCCTCGGCGGCGCGGGGGGCGGGCAGGGCCTGCTCGGCCTCGAAGGCGGCGATGGCGGCGCGCTCGGCCTCGGCCTCGGCAGACCGCACGGCGCTGCGGGCCTCGGCCAGCCCGTGTTCGGCGTGGCGCGTGGCGGCATCCGCGCGCGCGGCCAGGATGGCGAGCCATTCCCCCTCGGCCTGGCGCACCAGCCCCGAGAGGTTCCGATAGCGGTTGGCCTGCCGCGCCTGGCGTTGCAGCCCCTGGCGCTGGGTGTCGAGCTGCCCGAGCAGATCCTCGGCGCGGGAGAGGTTGGTCTCGGCCTGGCGCAGCTTGAGTTCCGCCTCGTGCCGGCGGGCGCGCAGCCCGGCGATGCCGGCGGCCTCCTCCAGCACGGAACGGCGGTCCTCGGGCTTGGCCTGGATCAGCGAGGAGACCCGCCCCTGGCTGACCATCGCCGAGGCCCGCGCGCCGGAGCCGATATCGGCGAACATGGTCTGCACGTCGCGGGCGCGGATTTCCTTGCCGTTCACCCGGAAGGCGCTGCCCTCGCCGCGGGTGATGCGGCGGATGATCTCGAGCTCCGGCTGGTCGTGGTTGGGCGGCGGGGCAAGGCCCTCGGCTTCCTCCAGGCTCAGCGAGACTTCCGCGAGGTTGCGCCCGGGCCGCGTCGCGGTGCCGGCGAAGATGACGTCGTCCATCTCCCCGCCGCGCATCGCCTTGGCCGAGCTCTCGCCCATCGCCCAGCGCAGCGCCTCCACCACGTTGGACTTGCCGCAGCCATTGGGCCCGACGATGCCGGTCAGGCCGGGATGCACCTCCACCACCGTGGGCTCGGCGAAGGACTTGAACCCGGCGATGCGGATGCGCGCGAGCGTCGCGCGCACCGCGGCGATGCGCTGGGCCTCGCTGCGCGCGGCACGGCCCTCCTCATCCTCCGGGTCCTCCGGAGGTGGCGGGAGGTGCCCGTCGGCCGTCACGGGGTCTGGGCCTCGCGCGCGAAGCGGTCGAAGGGAATCGCGCCGGGAACGGCGCGGGTGCCGAAGATGAAGGTCGGCGTCGCCTGGATGTTGTATTCCCGCTCCCCGGCGGCGCGCTGTTCCAGGATGCCGCGGGCCAGGGCGTCGTCGGCCCAGGCGGCCTCGAAATCGGCGGACGACATGCCGGCGAGCGCGGCGATCTTGCCGATCTCAACCTTGTGATCGACCCCGCGGGCATAGGCCCAGCGGTCCTGCGTCGCGAACAGGGCCGAGATGAAGGCGTCGTAGCGATCGGCGGGGAAGGAGCGCGCCACCGCCGCCGCGCGCAGCGCGATCTGGTCGAGCGGGAAGTCGCGCCACACCATCCGGACGCGGCCGGTCTCGACCAGCTCGGCCTTCACCCGCGGCCAGGTGTCGCGGTGGAAGGCGCCGCAATGGCTGCAGGTGAGGGAGAAGAACTCCTGCACCGTCACCGGCGCGCTGGCGCTGCCCAGGGAGCGCTCGGCCAGCCGAGGGTCGGGTGCCTGGGCCAGGGCCGGCAGGGTGGCCAATGTGCCGGTGGCGGCGAGCAGCGTGCGGCGATGGAACATGGTGGTCCGGTCTCCCAAGGTGCGGCCGCGAGGGTCGAGCCGCGTCCGGGTCGCATATGGGTCGCCGGCCCGCTATTCGGGACTCGGGCCGGCGAGCCCCCGTTTTCGATAGACGCCGCGGCCCAATCTTTCCAGCGCTTCGCGCAGTTCCGGCGAGGCTACGGATGCCAGCGCCAATTCGACGCGTGCCGGCAAAGGCGCCGCCGGCGCGGCCGGCTTGCGTCTCGCCACCGCACCGGCGGGCGCCTGCTGCACGAAGCGGAAGCGTTCCACCGCCACCCGCCCCAGCGCGGAATTGATCCGCCCGGCCAGTTGCGGCGCCAGGTGCTGCAATTCCATCGCTACCGGCCCGGAACAGGCCAGCGTCAGCGTCCCGCCGGTCAGGCGCAGCGGCTGGGACACGCTGGCCAGCGCCGGGCCGACCAGTTCCGGCCAGTCCGCCATGATCTGCGCCCCCGCGGGGCTCTTGCGCTTGAAGGCCGGGCGTGTGAGCGCTGGAACCAGCGCGCCGAGCGCCCTCGGCCCGCCCTGGAACCGCCTGTCGCGCTCATCCCGTGCCATCCGCCACCCCCTCCGCCGCCGAATTGCTCGCCTGGTACGACCGGCACCGCCGCATCCTGCCCTGGCGGAGCCTGCCCGGCGAACGCCCCGACCCATACCGCGTCTGGCTGTCGGAGGTCATGCTCCAACAGACCACCGTCGCCGCCGTGGGTCCGCGCTACGGCCGGTTCCTCGCGCGATTCCCCACGGTCGAGGCGCTGGCGGCCGCCGATTGGGCGGAGGTGGCCGAGGAATGGGCGGGTCTCGGCTACTACGCCCGAGCACGCAACCTGCATGCCTGCGCCAAGGTCGTGGCGGTCGAGGGAGGTTTCCCGTGCAACAGGGACGGGCTGGCGGCGCTGCCGGGTATCGGGCCGTATACCGCCTCGGCCGTCGCGGCGATCGCCTTCAGCGCCGCGGTGGTGCCGGTCGATGGCAATGTGGAGCGTGTCACCGCCCGGCTGCATGCCGTGCAGGAGGCGCTGCCCGCCGCCAAGCCTGCCCTCACCGCGCTTGCCGCGCGCTTCATGGACGACCCGGCCGCCGCCGCGCGGCCCGGGGATTTCGTGCAGGCGCTGTTCGACCTCGGGGCCACCATCTGCACCCCGCGCAACCCCGCCTGCGCGCTGTGCCCCTGGAGCGCGGCTTGCGCAGCCCGGCGCGCGGGCATCGCGGCCGACCTGCCGCGCAAGGCGCCCAAACGCGCCCGCCCGTTGCGCCATGGCACGCATTTTCTGCTGGTCGACGGCGCCGGACGTCTCCTGCTGCGCCGCCGGCCCGCGCGTGGCCTGCTCGGCGGGATGCTGGAAGTGCCCGGCACGCCGTGGCGGGACGTCCCCTGGCCGGAGGCGGAGGCGCTCGGCCACGCGCCGCTGCCTGCCCCCTGGCGCGCGCTGCCGGGCCTCGCCCGCCACGGCTTCACGCATTTCGAGCTGGAGATGATGCTCTACGCCGCTGTCCTGCCCTCGGCCGCCGCCATGCCGCCGGGTGAATGGCAGGAACCGGAAGCGGCGCGCGCCGCCCTGCCGAGCGTGATGCGCCGGCTGCTCGACCTCGCGAAGGCGGCGCCTGCATGACCTGGCTTCGCGATGCGCCGTGGCTGAATGCGGAACGCGTGCGCGCCTACGGCGCGGCCTATCTCATCCTGGCCCTGTACATCCTTGGCGACACGTTGGTCGACCTGCTGGGCTGGCGCGGCGGGCCGCCGGGTGATGCCGATTTCCTGAGCTTCCACGCCGCCTCCCGCCTGGCGCTCGGCGGGCAGGCGCCGGCGGCATGGGACCGTGCGGCGCATGCGCTGGCGCAGACCGCCTCCCAGGGCACGCCGGGGCGCTACTTCGCCTTCTTCTACCCGCCCACCTACCTGCTTCTATGCCTGCCGCTCGGATTGCTGCCGCTGCTGCCGGCCATGCTGGCCTGGGTGGTGGCGACGGGTGCGGCATTCTTCGTTCTGCTGCGCGCCTGGCTGCCTGGTGCCGGCGTGGTCGCCCTGGTGCTGGCGGTCATGGCCCCGGCCTCGGTGCTCAATGCGGTGCATGGGCAGAACGCCTTTCTCACCGGGGCGCTGCTGGCCGTCGCGGGGCTCGCGATGGACCGCCGCCCTGGCCTGGCGGGCCTGGCTCTGGCCACGTTGGCCTTCAAGCCACAACTGGGGCTGCTCGTAATTCCGGCACTGCTGGCTGCGCGGCGCTGGGCGGTGCTCGGCTGGGCTTCGGCGGCGGGCTTGGCCTGGCTGCTGGTCTCCTGGCTGGCCTTCGGGACAGCCGCCTGGCAGGCCTTCCTCGCACGGCTGCCCGATGCGGGCGCGGCGATGGCCAGCGGGGAGTTGGCCACCTGGCAGTTGCAGAGCGTGCTGGCCATGGCGCGCACCCTTGGCCTTGGCGTGGTGGCGGCGCAGGTGTTGCAAGGCGCGGTGGCAGTGGCGGTGGTGCTGGCCGTCGTCTGGGCCCTGCGTTCACGCCCCGGCGGGCGGGCGGAGGTGGCGGCGGTCGCGGCCGGGGCGCCGCTGGTGACGCCCTTCGTACTGTCCTACGACATGCTGGTTCTGCTGATCCCGACGGCCTTCCTGCTGGCGCAGGCGCGGCGAGGGGGGTTCAGCCCTTGGGAGAAGGCGGGTGTTGCGCTGGCCTGGCTGCTGCCCGGCATGTCGCTGGGCTTTGGCATCGGCGCGGGGCTGAGCTTCGGCGCGCTGGCTCCGGCCATCCTGGTGGTGCTGGTGCTGCGGCGCATCCGCGCGGAAAACCCCAGCCGTCCTGCGGCTTGAGCAGCGCCATGCAGGGCAGCGCCCGACCCTGCTGCGCGCCCCCGCCAAGTGGCCGGGTCAACTGGAGCGCCGGGAATGGCGCTCGCGAGCCTGAAGACAGATGTGCAGCGCAGGTGCCGATAGCCCGCGCCAGGTGCGTGCCCTAGGTTTTCGCGTCGGTGAAAGCCTCCGCCGAGACTATGCGTCGCTGCGCGCCCGCGCCCAGATGAACAGCCCACCCGTCAGCACGATCAGGACGACAGCCCCGGCTATCAGCATCGCCGATTGCTGGAGCACCGCAACCGGCGGCACCGAAGCCCCCAGCGCGGCGCCGACCGCCGAGATCCGCCACGACCCCGCATGCACCCCCGCCACGAAGGTGCCCAGGCCCAGCAGCAGCAGCAGCCCGATCTCTGTCGCGTTGTCATTCACCACGCCACGCACGGCGGGCATGAACAGCACGAGCATCGCGGCCAGGAACGCCGCCCAGTGGAGCACCTGCGTCCACATCAGCCGCTTGCGCTCACCCCTGTCGGTTGCCGCACGCCAGCCCGCACCGATGCACAGCAGCGCGAAAACCGGCGCAAGCAGTTGCCAATACAGCAGGTTCGGCTGCTCGGTCGCGCCCAAATAGGCAACGCCGCCGAAGCCCGCGACCAGCATCGCCAGGTAGGGCGCCTCCGCCATCACGGCACGCACCCAACTGCGCGGGCGGCGCAGCAGGCGTCACCGCCCCCGCGCGGAGCTCCCCGGCCGGCATGTCGGGATCGTGCGCCGTGCCGCCTGTCACGGTCTCGCTCATCGCGTGGTCCTCCTTGACTGCGTGCCATCAAGCGCGCGGGTGTCGTCATCCGCCGCGCAGCATGTCCGCGCGCAACTCGTCCAGCATGCGCAGGCGGCCATCCGCGGCCTCGACATGCCAGAACAGCCAGCCGTTGCAGCTCGGCACCTCCTGCACCGCGGCGCCGACCTTGTGGATTGAACCCTGCGCCAATCCGCAGCGCAACGCACCATCGGCGCCGACCATTGCCTCCCAGCGCCGCTGGCGGTCGAACAGGCGCGAGCCGGGCGGCACCAGGCCGCGCTCAACCAGGCTGCCGAAGGGAATGCGCGGCTGTTCGCGCTTCGAGGGCGTGGTCGCCGCGACGTCATCGGCCAGCGGTTCTACGCCGTCGATGCGCGCCTGGGCGGCATCGGCATAGCTCTGGATCGCGCTCGATGCCGATGAAGCGCCGGCCCAGGCGCTTGGCGACCGCCGCGGTGGTGCCCGAGCCCAGGAAGGGGTCGAGCACGACATCGCCCGGCGACGTGCAGGCCAGGATCACGCGATGCAGCAGCGCCTCGGGCTTCTGCGTCGGGTGCAGCTTGTCGCCCTTCGCGTCGCGCAGGCGTTCATGGCCGGTGCAGAGCGGGATCAGCCAGTCGCTGCGCATCTGCAGGTCGTCATTGAGGGACTTCATGGCCTGGTAGTTGAAGCGGTAGCGGCTTTCGCGGCCCGCGTGCCGCCCAGACCAGCGTCTCATGCGCATTGGTGAAGCGCCGGCCGCGGAAATTCGGCATCGGGTTGGATTTGCGCCAGATGACGTCGTTCAGGATCCAATAGCCCTGGTCCTGCAGCGCGGTGCCCAGGCGGAACACGTTGTGGTAGGCGCCCATCACCCAGATGGTGCCGTCCTTGCGCAGCACGCGGCGACACTCGGCCAGCCATTCGCGCGTGAAGGCGTCGTAGGCGGCAAGGTCGGGGAAGCGGTCCCAGCGCATCGTCCACGCCATCGACCAGGCTGTCATCGGGGCGGCGCAGCGTGCCCTTCAGTTGCAGGTTGTAGGGAGGGTCCGCGAATATGGCGTGCACGCTGGCGGGCGGCAGGTGCCGCAGCCACGCGATGCAGTCCCCGACCAGGATCTGGTCGAGCGGCATGTCGATCTGCGTGCCCAAGCTGAAGCCGTCCCCCGACGCGAATGCGGCAGAATCGCTTGTGCAACTCGGCGGGTCAAGCACGCGATGGGCATTGCGGCCGCGAACCACGCCCAGGGGTTGCTCTGCGGTGGCGCAAGCCGCTCTGCTCCCGCATCGTTGGGCAGCGCCGGCGCCCCACAAATCAGGGCAAGGCCACCGCGGCGCGATCCACTGGCCCGAACCCACGACGATGGTGCGGGCAGGGGCCGAGGCGTGCCAACGCCTCGCGATGCATCGCCGTCGGGTAGCCGGCATGGCGCGCGAAGCCATAGCCCGGCCAGCGCGGGTCGAGCCGCGCCATCGCGCGGTCCCGCACCACCTTCGCCAGGATCGAGGCAGCGGCAATCGACAGCGACAGCGCATCCCCGCCCACCACGCAGCGCACGGGGCAGGGGAGTGGCGGTGGTTGGTTGCCATCCACCAGCGCGAGGCCTGGAGGATGCGCCAGGTGCGCGACCGCGCGCGCCATCGCGAGGTGTGTCGCGCGCAGGATGTTGAGCGCGCCGATCTCGGCGGAGGAGGCCGCGCCGATGCCCAGCTCCAGCACGCCTTGCTCCGCCGCGGCGCGGATCGCGACAAAGGCGGCATCGCGCTGGCTTGCCTTCAGCCGCTTCGAATCATCGATGAGTGCGGCGAGCGACGCATCCGGTGCGCGAAGGAACACCACCGCGGCGGCGACCACCGGCCCGGCCAGCGGCCCGCGCCCGGCCTCGTCCACGCCAGCGACGCGCCAGGCGCCGGCCTCGAGGACGAGATCGGGGCGGGGCTGGCGTATTGCGGCGAGCGTGCGCGTGCGGGAGGCTCCCATCCAGGGAGGATGACCCATGACCGGCATCCCGGCGAGTACGACAGCCATCGAGCGCGCGTCGGCGTTCTGCGCGCGCTTCGGGTTGCGCCTGCCCATCCTGCTGGCGCCGATGGCAGGCTCGACACCGGCGGCGCTTGCCGCGGCCGTCGCCAATGCCGGCGGCATGGGTGCGCTGGGCGCGCTGGGCACGACGCCCGAGGGCATCGCGGATTGGGCGCGCGCGTTCCGCGCGCAGTCCAACGGGTCATTCCAGGTCAACCTGTGGATCCCTGACCCGCCGCCCGTGCGCGACGCGGCGCGGGAGGGTGCGATGGCCGACTTCCTGGCTGGCCACGGCCCGCGCCCGGCCATCCCCGAAGGCCCCTTCCTGCCGGATTTCGCGGCGCAATGCGCGGCGATGCATCGAGGCCGGGCCGGCGGTGATCTCCTCCATCATGGGGGTGTTTCCGCCGAGGTGGTCGCCGCCGCCCGCGCGCGCGGCATCGCCTGGTTCGCCTGCGCCACCACGCTGGCGGAGGCGCGCGCCGCGGTCGCGGCCGGGGCCGATGCCATCGTCGCGCAGGGCGCCGAGGCGGGCGGGCATCGCGGCGCCTTCGACGCGGCGGATGCCGAGCGCCAGCTCACCGGCGGCCTGGCCCTGATCCCGCGCCTGGCCGATGCGCTCGACGTGCCGGTGATCGCCACGGGCGGCATTGCCGATGCGCGCGGGATTGCCGCGGCGCTCACCCTCGGCGCCAGCGCGGTGCAGATCGGCACCGGTTTCCTGCGCTGCCCGGAGGCGGGCATCGCGCCGGCCTGGTCGGCGGCGATCGCGCAGGCCGAACCGGAGGGAACGATGCTGACGCGCATGTTCTCCGGCCGGCTTGGCCGTGGCATCGCCAATGCGGTGACGCGCGCGGCCGCCCCGCCCACCGTGCCCTATCCGGTGCAGCGTGCGCTGTTCGCCCCGGTGCGTGTGGCGGCGGAGGCGGCGGGCAATGCCGAGGCGATGCAGATGTGGGCGGGCCAGTCGGCGCGGCTGGCGCCGGCGGAACCGGCCGCCGCGCTCACCTCGCGATTATGGTCGCAGGCCGCCGAACTCCTCCCCTGACCTGTCAGCGCCAAGTCCCAGAAAAAGGAGGGGAATTGGGGGAGTTCCCTCCCCCGACCTTGTCCTTCTTCAGCCCTTACCCCGGCACTTCAACGCCCAGCCCCTCCCACAGCCCCCGCGCCCCGGCCGGCGTGAGTGCCAGCCGCCGGCGCGCGAGGATGTCGCCCTCGCCCTGCGCGTCGAGCCGGCGCAGCCAGCCGCGCGCCATCCAGGCGGTGGCGATCTCGCGCCCCAGCCCGCCGGCGAGGTGCGGGCGGCGTTCGGACCAGTCCATGCAGTCCGCGCGCGATGCAGGCGCAGGTGCCGCGCCGGGCGCCGGCGGCGGTGACGTCCACGCCGGTCGCCACCAGCCGCGCGCGGCCTTCCTCCGTCGCGTCCCAGCCGCCGGCGCCGGGGCGCAGCCAGCCCTGGCCGGTCAGGCGTGCATGCAGCGCCACGCCGAGCCGCCCGGCCAGGTGGTTCCAGCACAGCCGCGCCTGGCGCGCCGCCTCGCCATGCTTCCATGGACGTGCGGGGGCGAGGCGCGCGGCGAGTCCGCCCAGCGCCTCGATCGCCGCCGCCACCTCCTCGGAGGCCAGGCGGTGGTAGCGGTGGCGCCCCTGGGCATGGACCAGCACCAGACCACCCTCGGCCAGGCGCGCGAGGTGCCCGCTGGTGGTGGCCGGCGTGACACCGGCGATGCGCGCGAGTTCGCCGGCGGTCAGCGCCTCGCCGCACAGCAGGGCGGCGAGCATCCGGGCGCGGGCGGGGTCGGCGAGCAGCGCGGCGGTGGCGGCGAGCGGGCCGGGGGCGGTGGGGTCGGTCATGGCGGGATGGTAGGCGCTTGGGGCGGCAAAGGCTTCGGTGGTGGCCGAAGCGCTGGCGGGGTGTTCATTTAACGGCCCGCGGGCACCAGCGGCGTGACGGCGCATGCCGCCAAGGGCCTGCGCATCTGGCCGGCCCGGGATCATCGCCAGGCTCGCGCGCCGCACCATCACCGGGAGCGCCGCAGCGCGCCTGATACCCGACGGGCGGGCGCCATGCCGACACTTCCGGCCGAGGGGACGAACGGCCGCGCAATCGACCCGGTGGCCGCGCCTCAGCGCGCCAGCCACGCCTTCAGCCGCGCCGGTACCTCCGCCATCGCCGCCTCCGCCCCGCAATACGAGAACCGCAGGAAGCGCGACCCGCGCGCACGGTCGAAATCGAGCCCCGTGGTCGCGGCGATGCCGGCACCTTCGAGCATCTGCGCGCAGAAGGCGGCGCTGTCATTGGTCAGGTGGCCCACATCGCACCACAGGTAGAAGGCGCCATCCGCCTGCGCGATGTCGATGAAGCCGGCTCGCGGCAGGCCTTCGAGCAGTGCGGCGCGGCTGCGCGCATAGGCGGCCTTGTTGGCCTCCAGTTCCTCCACGCAATCCATCGCGGCTTCGGCGGCCACCTGGGCGATGTGCGGGGCTGAGATGAACATGTTCTGCGCCAGGCACTCGACCGGGCGCACCAGGTCCTCGGGCAGCACCAGCCAGCCGATACGCCAGCCGGTCATGGACCAGTATTTGGAGAAGGAATTCACCACGACGGCGCTGTCGCTGAACGACGCGGCGGTGCTCTCGGCCACCGTGCCCAGGTCAGGCCGTGGTAGATCTCGTCGCTGACCAGGCGCACGCCGTTTTCGTGGCACCAGCGCGCGATGGCCGCGAGTTCGGCCGGCGCGAGCATGGTCCCGCGGGGTTGCAGGGGCTTGCGACGATCAGCCCGTCCGGGCGCGGGTCCATCCGCTCCAGCATCGCCAGCGTCGGCTGGAAGCGGGTGGTGGCATCGCAGGGCAGCAGCACGGGCTGCATGCCGAGCGCGGTCAGGATATTCGCATAGGTGGGTAGAATGGTGCCGCCATGGCCACCCGGTCGCCGGCATCGAAGGCGGCGAGGAATGCCAGGGGAAAGGCCCCCGATGCCCCGACCGTGACCGCGATGCGCGCCTCGGGCACGTCCAGCGCGTAATGCTCGCGATAGTGCCGCGCGATGCGCCCGCGCAGCGACTGCAGCCCGAAGGCCTCCGTATAGCCCATGGGCGCGCCGGCCTGCAGTGCGCGGATGGCCGCCACGGCGGCGCCGCGCGGGGCGCCGGTGCCGGGCTGGCCCACTTCCATGCGGATGATGCCGGGCGCGCCCGGCGGCAAGGCCGTGGCGCGCGCATTGGCGGCCGCGATCACGTCCATCACCAGGAAGGGCGGCGCATCTCCCGCCCGGCCGACCTTCATCGCGCCCGCCTCGTACCCGGCATCACCGCGCCATCCTGGCCTGCGCGTCACCGCGCCACCTGGCCTCGCGCGTCACCGCGCCCCCTTTGGCCTCGCGCGTCACCGCGCGAAGGACCCGATGGCCACGCCCCCGCCGCGCGGATCCGAGGAGCCCGTGCAGGTCCCGGTGGAGGAAGGCGCGTAGCCAGGGCAGGAAATCACCAGCCCGCGTCCGGGCTCCGGCACGGCTGCGAAGATCTCGGAGGGCGGGACGCGCCGCAGTGCCGCAGCCAGCGCGGCGCCCGCCGCAATGCCCGCCGCTTGCTGGCCGGACCCGGCGGAGACCGCCCGGAAATTGCGCAGGTCGCGCGACGTCGCGAGTGCCACCGCGAGCGGTGCGGGCGGCACGTTGCCCATGTTCGGCGCGGCGGCGAGCAGGATGCCGCTCTCGGGCACCACGCGCCCGGTGCCGAACAGGTTGTTCATGCTGAAGGCGCAGGAGACCGCATTGCCCTGAGGGTCCAGCGTGACCAGCCCGGCCGAGGCACCGACCGACCCGCCGGCCCCACCGAAGGGTGCCTCGCCCGCATAGGCCGCCTGGAACGCCGTGGCCGTGCCGGCGCCGCCATCGCTCGATGCAGGCAGGAAGAACGCCGCATCGACGCCGGCCGCCTGCCGGGTGGGCTCCAACACCTGGGCCAGCGCCTCGCGCATTTCGGGGCCCGTCAGACCGCCGCCGGCAATGAGCGAGCCCGCCTCCACGCGGGTCGACAGGGGGCCCTGATACAATTCCCCCACGCCGCCCGAACGCAACTGCGCCAGCGTGGCGCCGAGGTCGAGCTGGGTCATCCGCTCGCCGGCCCTGAGCGGGCCGCCGCCGGGCGAGCCGAAAATGCGCCGCGCATTGGGGTCGGCCAGCAGCGGCGTGGCCACCACCGCGAGGTCATCGGCAAGGACGCGGCTGATCTCGGTGCCGAGCCGCGCCAGGTCCTCGGCGGGGCGCACCAATTGCTCGAAGCGCAGTCGCCCGCCGCGCGTGTGCAGCAGGAACAGCCCGCGCGCCATCAGCGGAATGGCGGCCGGGCGGTCGGTGCCCGGAGGCAGCGTGGCGCGCGCGCCGGCCGGGAACACGATGGCCTGGACGTCGCGGCGCTGTGCGTTGAACACCAGGCAGGCGCCACCGCCGCCGAGCCCGGCGCGGGAGGGCAGCGTCACGCTCATCGCCAATGCGCCGGCCACCGCGGCATCCACGGCGGTGCCGCCGGACGACAGGATCTCCCGCGCCACGATCGCCGCGCGGGGTTCCTCGGCCGCCGCGCCGCCCAGGAAGCCCGTCACATGCCCCGGCGTGCCCAGCGGCGTTGCCGGCGTGCGCACGAAGCTCGGCGTGAGCGCATCAATGGTCGAACATGCGGGCAGCAGGCCGGCCAGCAGCAACGCCACGGCAGGCCCGAGGCGGCGCGGGCGGCCAGGCATTGCGGCGCGGCCCTGGGCGGCGGCGCGTGGAGGGCGCCGGAGGTGCGCGTCATCCTGATCCTCATGCCCCTGATCGCGGCCTCCCCTGCCGTGCGGATTGCGTGGCGGCACATCGTCGCTGCGCGGGCGGGCCGGGGCCGGTTAGGGTCCGGGCCTTGGCACCTGCGCTGATCCTGGCCGTCCATCGCATCTGTGCCGCATCACGCCGCGACGGGCCAGGGCCATAGACGGCTTCGTGACGGCCGGCAACCGACGCGCAGACCGCCAATGCGGCCTTGGACCCAACGCTTCTCCCCGCCGCGCATGGCGAATTCGTGATGCAACCGGCACCTGCGGGCCGGCAGATCAGACTTGGTGTTGAGCGCCGCTGCTTCCATCGGCATGCTGGCGGGAAAGCGGGTCCGCGCCCGCGTTGCGCGCCGCGGTCGAGAATCACGCCGCCCCCGAACGCGGGGCGGGTATTGGGCGCCTGCGCGCCGGGAGAGACGATGAGGCGAAGCTTCCTGCTGGCCGCGGCCGGCGTTCTGGTCGGCGGTCGTGCCATGGCGCAGTCCTTCACCGATGCGCAGCGCGAGGAGATCATCGCGATCCTGCGCGACGCGCTGAAGCGCGACCCCTCCATCCTGCGCGACGCCTTCGGCGCCATCCAGGAGTCCGAGGAACGCAACCGCGCAACAGCGCAGCGCGCGGGCATCGCCGCCCATCGCGCCGCGCTGTTCGACGATGCCGCCGACCCGGTGCGCGGCAACCCGCGCGGCAATGTCTCGATCGTCGAGTTCTTCGACGTGCGCTGCCCCTATTGCAAGCGCCTGCATGGCGAGATTGTCGACCTGCTGCGCCGTGACCCGCAGGTGCGCGTGGTGATGAAGGACATCCCCATCCTGGGCCCGCAGAGCGTGGTGGCCTCGCGCGCGCTGCTCGCCGCGCAGCGGCAGGGCAAGTACGTGGAACTGCACGACGCGCTGATGCGCCTGCGCGGGGAGCCCACCGACGCCGCCATCCGCACCGAGGCCCAGGCGCTGCGCCTCGATGTGCCCCGGCTGTTGCGCGACATGGACGACCCGGCGATCCAGCAGCGTATCGATGCCAACATCGCCCTGGCCCGCGCGCTGCAGATCGAGGGCACGCCGGCGCTGATCATCGGCGAGACGCTGGTGCCCGGCGCGGTGCCGCTGGCGCAGCTCGAGACCCTCATCGCGCAGCAGCGCCAGCGCGGGGGATGAACGCCACCGCCTACATCTGCGCCACCTGCGGCACGCAGCACGCCCCCGCCGCGGTGCCGCCGGCCACCTGCGCGATCTGCGAGGACCCCCGCCAATGGGTGCCCGCATCGGGCCAGGCCTGGACCACGATGGAGGCGCTGGCCCGCCGCCACGCGATCGGTTGGCGGGAGGCGGGGCCGGGGATGCTCGGCCTGGGCATGTTCCCCGACTTCGCCATCGCGCAGCGCGCGCTGCTGGTGCGCACGGCCGCGGGCAACGTGCTGTGGGATTGCGTGGCGCTGCTCGACCCCGCGACCATCGGCATCGTCAAGGCGCTGGGCGGGATCGCGGCCATCGCCATCAGCCACCCGCACTACTACGCCTCGATGGTCGAATGGGCGCGGGCCTTCGATTGCCCGGTGCTGCTGCATGAGGCCGACCGCGCATGGGTGATGCGCCCCGACCCCGCGATCCGCTTCTGGTCGGGCGAGGCGCATGAAGTGCTGCCGGCCATCACGCTGCATCGCCTGGGCGGGCATTTCGCCGGCGGCACCATCCTGCACCACGCGGCCGGCAAGGGCGCGATCCTGACCGGCGACATCGCCACCGTGGCCCCCGACCGCCGGCACCTGTCCTTCATGTGGTCCTATCCGAACCTGGTGCCGCTGCCCGCGGCCGAGGTGGCGCGGATGGGCGCGGTGCTCGAGGGGCTCGACTTCGATGCCATCCACGGCGCCTGGTGGGACCGGGTGATCCCGAGCGGCGCAAAGCAGGCGGCTGCCGACAGCGTCGCGCGCTATATTCGCGCGGTGACAGGGCCGGGGCCGCTGGCCGGCTGATCCGGGCTTCGCGCGGCGGCGGTGAAGTGCACCGATGGGATTTCCCGCCGTCAGTGCCATATCGTCGAAATGGGCGGTCCCGGTCGTCGATCGGGGCGCCGCCAACTGCGTGAACGTCGAACGGACAACACCCGCGGCCAGCATGGGCCGAGCAGAGGGCCTGAGGAGACAAAATGAGCGGCTGGATCGGCGGCGGCCCCGGGCCGGGCAATGACACCTTCGAGGGTGGGCCAGGCAACGAAAGACCATCATCGGGCGATGGCGGCAATGACCTCATGTCCGGCGCCGGCGGCGATGATTCGCTGCGCGGCGGCGACGACGACGACACGCTCGACGGCGGCGACGGCAACGACACGCTGCGCGGTCAAGGCGGCGACAATTCCATCATCGGCGGTGCCGGCCAGGATCTCCTGATCGGCGGAGACCTGGCCGACACGCTCGAAGGCGGCGAGGGCGACGACACGCTGCGCGGCGACGGCGCCGATGATTCCCTCATCGCCGGCGCCGGCAATGATGTTCTCGATGGGTCGTCCGGCGCCGATATACTGAGCGGGGGCGATGGCGACGACACTCTGGAAGGCGGCAGCGGCGCCGACACGCTGGATGGCGGCACCGGCGTCAACTGGCTCGACTACTCGGCCTCGCCCGGCGGGGTGACGATCAACCTCGCCACCGGCGCCGCCTCCGGCGGCCAGGCCAGCAGCGACAGCCTGATCGCCGGGACCTTCCGCCACGTGGTTGGCAGCAATGGCGCGAATGACAGGCTGACCGGCGATGGCGATGGCAACATCCTCGACGGGCGCGGCGGCGACGACACGCTGGACGGCGGTGCCGGCGCGGATACCGTGCTGGGGGGGGCGGGCGATGACAGCGTCGCCTGGCGCGCGGGCGATGGCGACGATGTGATCGACCTCGGCGCCGGCCGCGACACCCTCGACCTTGAAGGCTGGAACGCGTCGGACACCGCGAACGACGCCTGGAGCGTCGATATCCAGGGCAGCACCGCGACCTTCACCGGCAATGCGAGCGTCGGCAATGCGGTGCTGCGCGTGCTCAACTACGATGCGAACGACGTCGTGACGTGCTTCATCGAAGGCACGCGCATCGCCACCGCGCGTGGCGAGGTGCCGGTCGAGATGCTGCGCGCCGGCGACCTGGTCGTGACGGCGCATGGCGGCGCGCCGTTCCAGCCGCTGGTCTGGGTCGGCCACAGCCGCGTCGATGTCTCGCGGCAACGTGACAGGACCCGCATCGCGCCCGTGCTGGTGAAGGCCGGTGCGCTGGCGCAGGGCGTTCCCTTCCGCGACCTGCGCGTCAGCCCCGACCACGCGCTGTTTCTCGATGGCCATCTGGTGCCCGCGCGCTTGCTGGTGAACGGGACCGGCATCGTGCAGGAACTCTGGCGCCGCGAAGCCAGCTACTGGCATGTCGAACTGGCGGGCCATGGCGTGGTCGTCAGCGAAGGTGCGCTCAGCGAGACGTATCTCGACGACGGAAACCGTCAATTGTTCGACAACGCGAAGGTCGCGGCGCTGGTGACGGATTTCGCCGCGCAGCGCGCGAACGGGCGCTACGAAGCGGCGTGCTGCGCGCCGGTTGTCGTCGAAGGCGATGCGGTTCTGGCGGCGATCAGGCTTCGTATCGCCGGGCGCGAGCCACTGCGGGCCGCGAGGCACCGCGGCGCGGCATAGCCATCGGCTGTCGCGCCCTACGGCGCGACAAATCCCACCTTCTTGTGACTGCCATCGCAATAGGGCTGCTTCGCGGACTGCCCGCAGCGGCACAGGAAGGCCTGCATCGTCCGGTCGGTGACCACACCCGCGTCGCTCAGGACCTCGAGCGGCCCGGTCGCCTTCACCGGGCCGTTGGGCTGCGGTTCAAGGTTCAACGGTGCCTCGCCCTGCGGCAATGCCTTGCCCTCGCGCGGCGGCGGTTCGCCTGTCAATACGCAGGCTGCCGTCTTGTGACTTCCATCACACCACGGCTTGTTCGCCGAAGCGCCGCAGCGGCACAGCCACGCCTCCGGCGCGATCGGCGCGCCATTCAACGCAAGGCTGCCGCGCAGTTCCAGCGGCCCTGCCGCCAATACCCGAGCGGTCGTTGCCATCGCTTTACCCTCCGTTGCATGACCCGGCCTGCGGATGGACGCCGGAGGCCGACCGTATAAACTACCTGTCACAAAATGCAGGGTGGGGGCCGCGCTTCCGTTGACGCAACCGGGCACGAAGGACGGCGACGACGATGCGGGAATCCGCTCCCGCAACGCCTTGGCCTCGTGGCGACCGGTGCCACGTGGTTGACATGCACGCGCCTGGCTCCCTGCAGCAACTGCCGCCGCGTTTGCCGGTGCATATCCCGACACCGGACATCAGGCGCTGGCTGCGCGGCAATTGCGGCATTGAAGGTGTCTGGACATTCCGGGCCGAGGCGCCCGGGCCGCATGTCGCGATCTCCGCCATCGTCCATGGCAATGAGATCGCCGGCGCGGTGGTGCTCGATCGCTGGCTGCGGACGGGCATGCGCCCGGCGCGCGGGCGGCTGTCGCTGGTGTTCGGCAACCTCAACGCCTTCGCGCGCTTCGACCGCGAAGACCCCACCGCCTCGCGGTTTCTCGACGAGGATCTCAACCGGCTATGGGACCCGGCCGTGCTCGAAGGCCCGAGGCGTTCGGCTGAACTGCGCCGCGCGCGCGAATTGCGGCCATTGTTCGATACGGTTGATCTGCTTGCCGACCTGCATTCGATGCTCTGGCCTTCGGATCCGCTGATCCTGAGTGGGGAGCAGGACCGCGCGGCGCGGCTTGGCCTGGCGATCGGCATGCCGTCGCTGGTCGTCGCCGATGCCGGCCATGCCGGCGGGCGCCGGCTGATCGATTATGCGCGCTTCACCGCCCCATCGGGCGAGGCAGCGGCCGTGCTGGTGGAGGCTGGCAACCACTGGCAGCAACGGACCATCGCGATGATGGAACAAGCCTGCGCCAGGCTGATGCGTTTCGCCGGCATGGCTGGCCATGATGCGCCGCTGCATCCGCCCGAGCCCTCGGCACCGCCCCGCCGCGCGCGCGTCACGCGCACGGTGACCGCCGGCACGCGCGCCTTCGCCTTCCTGCGGGATTTCCATGGCGGCGAGGTGATCGCCCAGCGCAACACGCTGATCGCCATGGACGGGGATGAGGAGGTCCGCACCCCGCATGACGACTGCCTGCTGGTGATGCCCACGCCCATGGTGCCGCGCGGGCATACCGCCGTGCGCCTCGCCCGCTACGAGGACTGAACCGCCCGGGGGCTTGCGCGCCAGGCCGCGGCGCGCTTGCGTGGACCATCCGAGCCCAGGGGACACGCATGGCCGCCTTGCAACTGATCACCTTCGCCGATGCCGCGGGCAGCCGCGCCGGCGCCATGCTGGAGGGCGGGCGCGTGCTCGACCTCGCCGCCGCCATGCCGCCCGCGCGCGACATGCTGGGCCTGATCGAGGCTGGCCCCGCCGCGCTCGCCACCGTGCGCGCGCTGGTGGCGAACCCGCCGGCCGCGGCCGTGCTGCCGCTTGCGGCGGTGATGCTGCAGGCGCCCATCCCGCGCCCGCGGCGCAACGTGTTCTGCGTCGGGCGCAACTACATGGACCATGTGGCGGAAGGCGACCGCACGCGCGGCATCACGACCTCCGAAGTGCCGAAATACCCGCAATTCTTCACCAAGGCGCCCGATACCGTGGTGGCCCCCGGCGCCAAGGTGCCCACCCACGCCGATGTCACGAAGTGGCTCGACTACGAGGTGGAGCTGGTCGCCGTGATCGGCACCGCCGGGCGCGACATCCCCAAGGACCGCGCGCTGGAGCACGTATTCGGCTGGACCATCGGCAACGACGTGACCGGGCGCGACCTGCAGCGCCGGCACGGGCAGTGGTTCAAGGGCAAGTCGCTCGACCGCTCCTGCCCGATGGGCCCGTGCATCGTGCCGCGCGAGGACCTCGATGCGTCGGACCTCGCCATCTCGCTGACATTGAACGGCGAGCCACGGCAAGCGAGCCGCACCTCCAAGATGATCTTCGACGTGACCGACATCATCCACCAGCTCTCGGCCGGCTTCACGCTGCTGCCCGGCGACGTCATCATGACCGGCACGCCCGAGGGCGTGGGCTACGCCATGCAGCCGCCGCAAACGATGAAGGCCGGCGACGTGATGGCGCTCACCATCGAGGGCATCGGCACGCTGACCAACACCATCGGCGACTGACGCCGTGGCGGAGGTCTGCCTGACCTTCGACAACGGCCCCGAAGCCGAGGTGACGCCCGGCGTGCTGGCGGTGCTCGCGCGCCGGCGCATCCGCGCGATGTTCTTCGTGGTGGGTGCGAAGCTGCGCGACCCGGCGGCGCGCGCCCTGGCCGAACGCGCGCGGGCCGAGGGCCACGCCATCGGCAACCACACGCTCACGCATGGCGAACCGCTCGGCCGGCGCAGCGCCGCCGAGGCGGTGGCCGAGATCGCCGATACCGATGCGCTGCTGGCCGGCCTGCACGGCCCCGACCGCCTGTTCCGCCCCAATGGCGGCGGCGGCGCGCTCGGGCCGCATCTGCTCAACGCCGCCGCGGCGGAACACCTGGTCGCGCAGCGCCACACAATGGTGCTGTGGAACGCGGTTCCCGGCGACTTTCGTGACTCCGAGGGCTGGCCCACGACCGCGCACGCCATGCTGGCAGGTTCGCGCACGCCGTGCGTGCTGGTGCTGCACGACCTGCCGAACGGCGCCATGCGCCACCTCGACCAATTCCTGGGCGAAGCGGAACAGGCCGGCGCGCGCTTCGGCGCCGACCCGCCGGCATGCTGCGTGCCGCTGCGTCGCGGCGTGCCGGGGCCGGATTTCGCGCGTTACGTGACACGACCGCCGGGCGACTGATGGCGTGGCGCAGGCCAAGCGCTGGCGCACGCCGCGGGCGGGGCGCGCAGCCCTTCGGCTTGCCTGGCCTGGCTGGGCATCGCGCCGCACAACAGGTCCGGGCGCCTGGCAGATGGCACAGGGTGCCCGCGCCTGCGCACGCCAGCGACGTGCCCGCGCATGCGGTTGCGCGCAGGCGATGAGACCGGTGCCGCGGCGCCGCCCGCAGGCGCCATCAACCCCGATAGGCGGCCAGTATGGCGCGCCCGGCCTCGCCGGCCTGCGCGCTCCAGGCATCGCTCGCCTGGCGCGCCGCGCTGCGCAGCGCCTCGCGCAGCGCCGGGGAGGGTTCGTGGATGCCGACCGCATTCTCCCGCATGACACGCTGGTTGGCGGCCAGCCGGCCCTCGATCGCCTGCCATTGCCGCGCCTCGGTCTCGGCGGCCGCCGCCATGATCGCCGCGCGCTGCCCGGCCGGCAGGGCTGCCAGGCGCTCGGCCGAGGCGAAGGCCAGCGAAAGCGGCCACGCGTAGTTGATCTCGGTGAAGTTCGGCAGCCAGCGCCACAGCCGCCGCCCCGCGCCGCCATCGCCCGAGGACAGCACCGCATCCAGCGAGCCATCCACCAGCTTCGGCTCGACAACGGCGAAGGAGAGCACCTGCGCGGTGGCGCCGGCCGCGTTGAGAACCTCGGTGCCGGTGGCGTCGTAGGTGCGGGTCTTGAGGCCGCGCAGATCCTCGGCCGTGGTGACCGGCCGGCGTGTCCACAGGCCCGAGGGCGGCCAGGGCGTGGTCCACAGCAGCACCGCGCCTTTCCGCTCCAGCGCTGCCGCGTAATAGGGGCGCGCCAGGTCGCGCAGCCGCGCCGCATCGGCGTGCGAGGCGGTCAGGAACGGCAGCGAGGACAGCAGGAAAATCGGATCGACCGCGCCGAGAGCGCCGGCAAAGGCATCGACGGCCGGGTAGCGCCCCTCGGCCAGCAGCGTCAGCGCGGCGGCGGAGCGGAAGCCGTCCGGGGCGCCGGCGGCGGCGGTCACCGGCACGCCGCGGGCCGTCGCCGCCGCGGCGAAATGGGCGACGCCTTCACCCGGGATCGAGGTGGCGGGATATTCGGTGGCGATGGTCCAGCCGGCGGGCTGGGCCTGTGCGGGGCCGAATGCGAGGGCCGGCGTGGCCAGCAGGAGGCGGCGTGGAAGGGTCATGGCTCGGGGCGCTCCGTTCGCACGGGTTGCGCCGGCACGCCCACGAAGGTCGCACCGGCCGGGACGTCGGCGAGAACCGCCGCGCCGGCACCGATCATGGCCCCCGCACCCACCCTCACGCCAGGGCGGATCACCGCCCCCGCGCCGATGGTCGCGCCCGCGCCGAGTTGCACGCCGCCGGTCAGCACCGCGCCGGGGGCGACATGCGCGCCATCGCCGACCACGCAATCATGCTCGACGATGGCGCCGGTATTAATGAGAGCCAGGCGGCCGATCCGCGCCTCGGGTCCGATCGTGGCGCGTGCCATCACCACCGCGCCCTCTCCCACCGTGGCGCCGCGCCCGAGCAGCGCCGCCGGATGCACCAGGGCGGGCAGGGCGAAGCCCGCCGCCAGCAGCCGCTGCCCGGCCGCGAGGCGCTGCGCGTTGTGGCCGATCGCCGGATGGGCACAACCGATACCCCGGCGCGCCAGGGCGGGCAGCAGGTCCTCCCCGCCGAGCACCGGCACGCCCAGCAGCGCCGGCACGCGCGGGGCGGCATCCACCACGCCGGCGATGTGCCAGCCGCCATGGGCCAGCAGCAGGTCCAGCACCGCCTTGCCATGGCCGCCCGCGCCCAGCAGCACGATCGCCGGCCTGTCCTCGCCCATGCATGGCCCCATGTGTTGCGGCAGGAGACTACATGGCGCGCGCCGCGCCATCACCCTGCCGCGAGAGACAGGCTAGACTATCCGCGCAGGTCCGCCCCGGGAGAGACGACATGCGCTTATTCGCCGCCCTCGCCGTTCTGGTCGCACTTGCGGCCGGTGCCACGCCCGCCGCGGCGCAGAACCGCTTCTGGCTGCAGAACAACACCGACCGCACCATCGTGGCGGCGAATGTCTCGCCATCGCGCGTCACCGAATGGGGGCCGAACATCCTCAACCGCGGGCCGTTGCGCCCGGGCATGCAGGTCTGGGTCGAGCCGGCCTTCGGCGATTGCTACCTCGATATCCGCGTGCGCTTTTCGGACGGGACGGAGGACGGGCACCTGGGCGTGCATGCCTGCACCCTCAGCCGCATCGCCTTCGGCGCGGACCGCCCGTTCAACCCGCCGCCCGCGCGCCCGGTGGAACGCCCCAACCCCTCCTTCACCTTCGTGAACGACAGCGGCGAGACGATCCGCGAGGTGTATGTCTCGCTCACCACCGAGCGGAACTGGGGCGCGGACCGCCTGGGCCCGCGCCAGATCCTGCCGCCGGGTGCCGCCATGCCGATCAGCCTGCCGCGCATCGGCGTGTGCACGGTGGACATGCGCGTGGTCTACATGGACGGCCGTGCGCTGGAGCAGCGCAATGTCGAGACCTGCGGCGTGCGCAACTACGCCTGGCGATAGGCCTCAGCCCTCGCGTTGCGCCCGCGCGCGCTTGGCCGCCGGGCGCTCCAGGCACACATCCAGCCACGCCTTCACATGCGGGTACGGCTTCAGGTCGTAGCCATTGGCCCAGGGCCCATACAGCACGCAGGCGAGGTTGAGGTCGGCGATGGTGAAGCCGCCGCCCACCAGGAAGGCCCGCCCGGCCAACTCGCGCTCCAGCACCGCCAGGCGCGCATCCAGCGCTTCGCGGCCGGCGGCCGCCTCGGCCGGGATGCGCTCGGCCTCGGGGCGCAGATAGGTGTTGTACTGCCAGCGCAGGGCACTGGCCTCGATCTCGGTGGCCGTCCACAGCGTCCATTGCAGGGCGCGCGAGGCGTCGTCGCCCTCGGGCATCAGCGGCGCGCCGGCCTTGCGAGCGATGTGCAGGTTGATGGCCAGGCTCTCGAACAGCACCAGGTCGCCATCCTCCAGCGCCGGGATCTTGTTGTTCGGGTTGATGGCGACGGCGCGTTCCAGCTTGAAGCCGGGCAGGAAGCCGAGCGGGATGACCTCATAGGCCAGCCCCGCCTCCTCCGCCGCCCAGATGCAGCGGAAGGCGCGGGAACGGGCGATGCCGTGGATCTTGAGCATGATGTGTCCTCGTCAGGCGCCGGGGTTCAGCCCCGCGGCGTGGTTTCGCGGCGGATGGCTTCGGCGAGTGTTTGCAGCGCGCCGTGGAAGCGACGGAACAGCAGCACCCACAGCACCAGCACGAGCGCCGCCCAGAGCACGCCGAACAATTCCCAGGCCAGCGCGGCGGCGGCCACCCAGCCCAGGCCGAGCAGCACGCCCGCCCGCAGCACGCCGATGACCGGGTGCGCGACGCGCAGGGAGGCGGGTTCGCGCTCGCTCACATGCCGCCGATGTAGTTGGGCCCGCCGCTGCCCTCGGGCGTGCGCCAGTCGATGTTCTGCGTCGGGTCCTTGATGTCGCAGGTTTTGCAATGGACGCAGTTCTGCGCGTTGATCTGCAGGCGCGGCTGGCCTTCCTCCACACCCACCGCCTCGTACACGCCGGCGGGGCAGTAGCGGCTCTCGGGGCTCGCGAAGGTGTCGAAGTTCACGCCCTTCCACCGCGCGGGGTCCTTCAGCACCAGGTGCGCCGGCTGGTCTTCCTCATGGTTGGTGTTCGACAGGAACACCGAGGAAAGCCGGTCGAAGGAGAGCACGCCATCGGGCTTGGGATAGACGATGCGCGGCGCGTCGGCGGCCTTCTTCAGCACGGAATGGTCGTCGTGATGCGACAGCGTCCAGGGCGCCTTGCCGCGCAGCACGTAGGATTCCAGCGCCGCATTCGCCATGCCGCCCCAGAAGCCGAACTTCGCGAAGCCGGGGCGGATGTTGCGCACGTTCTCAAGTTCGCTCCACACCCAACTGGCGCGAAGGTTCGCCGGATAGGCCTCCAGCACCGGCGCGCGCGCCTCGGCCTTCAGCGCCTCGGCGATGGCTTCGGCGGCCACCATGCCGGACTTCATCGCGGTATGCGTGCCCTTGATCTTGGGCACGTTCAGGAAGCCCGCGCTGTCACCGATGATCGCACCGCCGGGGAACACCAGCTTCGGGATGGATTGCAGCCCGCCCTCGTTCAGCGCGCGCGCGCCGTAGGCCACGCGCTTGCCGCCGGCCAGCATCGCCGCCACCGCCGGGTGGTGCTTGAAGCGCTGGAATTCGTCGAAGGGCGACAGCCAGGGGTTGGTGTAGTCCAGCCCCACGACGAAGCCGATGCTGACCAGGTTCTCGCCCAGCATGTACAGCCAGGAGCCGCCATAGGTGTCCTTGGGCAAGGGCCAGCCGATGCTGTGCCAGATCAGGCCGGGCGTGTGCTGCGCCTTCGGGATCTCCCACAGCTCCTTGATGCCGAGGCCATAGGTCTGCGGCTGCACGCCCTCGCGCAGGTCGAATAGGTCTCGAACAGCCGCTTGGTGAGCGAGCCGCGGCAGCCCTCGCCGAACAGCGTATAGGTCGCGCGCAGCTCCATGCCCGGCTGGTAGTTCGGGCCCTTCTCGCCGCCGCGCTCGATGCCCATCACGCCGGCCACCACGCCGCGCACCTGGCCATCCTCGATGATGGTCTCGGACGCCGCGAAGCCCGGATAGATCTCGACCCCCAGCGCCTCGGCCTTCGCCCCCAGCCAGCGGCATACATTGCCGAGGCTGACGATGTAGTTGCCGTGGTTGTTCATCTGCGGCGGCGTGGGCAGCTTCCACGCCTTGCTGGCCGTGAGGTACATGAAGCGGTCGTCGCCGGCGGGCGTGGCCAGCGCCGGCGGGTCGTCGCGCCAATCGGGGATCAGCTCATCGAGCGCACGCGGTTCCAGCACCGCACCCGAGAGGATATGCGCGCCGATCTCGCTGCCCTTCTCGACCAGGCAGACCGAGGCGTCGGGCGCGAGCTGCTTCAGACGGATCGCGGCGGCCAGGCCCGACGGCCCGCCTCCCACGATCAGCACGTCGAACTCCATCGCCTCGCGCTCTTCGGCCATGCCTGCGGTGTCCTCTGCGTTGCGCGCTTCATGTAGCGGCAGGGCGGGTTGCACGGAACCCCGCCGCGGGCCGATATGGGCGCGATGGAGCATGACCGGGCCACGCTGCTCGCCGCACTCGCGCTGCAACTGGACTGGGGCGCGGATGACGCGCTGGCCGAGGTGCCGCCCGACCGCTCGGCGCCGCGCGCGCCCGTCGCACCTTCGAACGTCATCGACCGCGCGCCGGCAGCCGCCGCGGACCCCGGCCGCGCCGCGCCGCCTCCCGCCGCCCGGACCACCGCCCGCAGCGCCGCGCCGACCCCGCCGGCCGCCAGCCGCGCCGCAGAAGCCGCCGCCGCCGCCGCCAACCTCGAGGAGCTGCGCGCCGCCATCGCCGCCTTCGACGGGTCCTCCCTGCGCGAGACCGCGACCAACCTGGTGTTTGCCGATGGCGCGCCGGGCAGCGGGCTGATGCTGATCGGCGAGGCGCCGGGCGCCGAGGAGGACCGCCTCGGCCGCCCCTTCGTCGGCCAGTCGGGCCAGTTGCTCGACCGCATGCTGGCGCTCGATCGGCCTGTCGCGGGAGGCGGGCGGCTTCTACATCACCAACATCCTGCCCTGGCGACCGCCGGGCAACCGCACGCCGACCGACCAGGAAATCGCGCTGTTCCTGCCCTTCGTGCTGCGCCACATCGCGCTGGTGCGCCCGCGCCACCTGGTGCTCCTGGGCGGCGTGGCGGCCAAGGCGCTGCTGAGGGCCAAGGATGGCATCACGCGCCTGCGCGGGCGGTGGCATCCGGTGGCGATCGAGGGGCTGGGCGAGGTGCCTTCGCTGGCCACGCTCCACCCCGCCTACCTCCTGCGCTCGCCGGCCGCCAAGCGCGATGCCTGGGCCGATTTGCTGCTGCTGCACCGCACGCGGGCGGCGGATTCAGGGGGCGCGTGACGAGACACCACCTTCACCGCCTCAGCCAACCGTTTGATTTCATGTAAAGCATGGATTCTGGCCGGAAATCATCCCGCCGATCAGAGTTGCGTCGCGCGTTAATTCGCCGTTAGTGCCTCCTCGCCATGCAAGCGCTCTGCCCCATGGCCCGTCGCGCGCCGACCGCCGTCCTGGCGATGATCGGCGCGCCGCTGTGGCTCGGAACCCCCCTTCCGGCCGCCGCGCAACGGGCCGACCAGACCGCCGCCGGCGCCGCCCGCCCCCTTCCGGTGGCTTCGGGGGCGGCGTCGTCGCCCCGGCCCTTGGCCGCCGCCGATGCCACCCGGCTGACGCGCATCTTCGAATTGCAGGCAGCCGGCGACATGGCGGCAGCGATCCGCGAACACCAGGCGCTGCGCGACCGCCGGCTGGATGGGCATGTGCTGGCCGATCGCTGGCTGCGCGCCGGTGCGCCGGCGCCGGCGGCCGCCGACCTGCGCGCCTGGCTCGCCCAGCACGCCGACCAGCCGGATGCGCCCGGCGTGCATGCGCTGCTGGTGCGCATCTCGCCCCGCGGTGCGCCGCTGCCGCCCTCGCCCCCCGAGGCGGCGCTGCCCGAGGATGGCGAGGCGGTGCCCGAGGAACGCGAGGCACCCGCGCGCGGCTTCATCCGCAACCCGGCGCTGGACCGCACGGTGCGCGAGCGCGCCTTCGCCGGGGATACGCGCGGCGCGCTGACGCTGATCCGCCGCACCCGCGGCATGACGCCCAACTACGCCGCCGCGTTGCGCGCCGACATCGCGCTGGCGCTGTTCCGGCGCGGCGAGGATGTCGAGGCCTTCCGCATGGCCTCCGAGGTGGCGCGCGGCGGGCGGGAGAAGACCGGGCGCGCGGCCTTCGCCGCCGGCCTCGCCGCCTGGGGCCTCGGGCGCTACCAGGTTGCGCTGCCGTATTTCGAGGCCGCCGCGCGCGCCGAAGGCGGCTCGGCCGCCGCGCGGGCTTCGGCCGCCTTCTGGACCGCGCGGACGGCGGTGCGCGCCCGCCGCCCGGCGCAATACGTGCCCTGGATGCTGCGTGCCTCGCAGGAGCCGCGCACCTTCCATGGGTTGCTGGCGCGCCGTGCGCTTGGCCTCGCTCCCGGCTTTGCCTGGCATGGCGGCGGTTCTTCGGGCGGGGCGGCAGCACTGGCCGAGACGGCCGGCGGCTGGCGCGCCCTGGCGCTGCTGCAGATCGGCCAGGCCGGGCGGGCAGAGGCGGAACTGCGCCAATTGTGGCCCGCCGCGCGCGGCAATGCCGTGCTGCTCGGGGCGATGGTCGCGCTCGCGTCGCAATCGGGCATGACGAACCTCGGCGCGCAGCTGGCAGGCCTCGCCCAGGGTGCGGATGGCCGGCCGCGCGACCTGGTGCGCTTTCCCCTGCCGCGCCTGCAGCCGGCGGAAGGGTTCCGCGTGGACCCCGCGCTGCTCTATGCGCTGGCCCGGCAGGAATCCAATTTCGACCCGGCGGCGGTCTCCCGGGCTGGGGCGCGCGGCCTGCTCCAGGTGATGCCGGCGACCGCGGCCTATGTCACCAACGACCCGTCCCTTCGTGGCGCGGGCGCGGAGCGATTGCACGACCCGGCTGTGTCGCTCGAGATCGGGCAGCGCTACCTGCTGTATCTGGCTGCGCATGATGCCGTGCAGGGCGATCTGATCCGCCTGCTCGCCGCCTATAATGCGGGGCCGGGCAACCTTGCGCGGTGGCTGCCCGTGGCGCGGCATCGCACGGACCCCTTCCTGTTCATCGAGGCCATCCCGGTCGAGGAAACGCGCCAGCACGTGCAGCGCGTGCTCGCCTATTCGTGGATCTATGCCTCACGCCTGGGCCTGCCATCGCCGAGCATGGAGGCGCTGGTGCGCGGTGCCTTCCCGCGCTTCATCGCGGCGCAGGATGTGGCGGGCGCCGCGCCGCGGCGGGGTGCCTCATTGAACTGATCAGGGGCGGTCTGCGGTTCTGCCCTCCGTACTGTCCGTGGCTTGTCCCTGGTGCGCTGCGGCACGGCCCGTTGCCGGCATCCTGGCGATGGGCGGATCGGATCGGTCGGTCGGTCGGCCTCGGGCGTCGCGCAGTGCGCCATCTGGCGGACGGGCGGGTGAGCGCAGGCCGATTGCGTCCAACCCTGCCAAGGTTTGGGCATGGCGGCGGCATCGTCGGTCTTGGGGCCCCGCGGCGCGCAGCAAACCCGAGGGCCCTTCCTGGTCGCCGCGGCTCACGGCACCGACGCTGGGCTCTTGTTTTCGCGAGCATCTTCAACCGATCAGGTGATTCCCACCGGTCGGGATCCGCTTCAGCGCGGCAGTGGCGCGGCCAGGTGCTCGGGTGGAGCCTCGGTCGCGGCGGGCTCCGTCGGCAGCGGCGCGAGACCGAAGCGGAACCGCTCGGCCCGCGCCGGCAGGTAGAGCGTGCCGAACATCCAGTCCCAAAGCGCGAAGACCGTGGCAAAGTTCTTGTCGTGCTGCGCCGCGTCCCGGGAATGATGCGCCTGGTGCATATGCGGGCTGACCAGGATGTAGGACAGAAGGCGTGGGAAGGGCAGGGCCACATGGCTATGGCGCAGATGCGAGAAGGCCAGGTTCCACACCAGCGAGAAGGCGTTTACGCCCAGCAGCGTAAGCGGCGTGACCGCGGCACCCATCGCCGTCGACACCACACCGAGCGCGAAGCCGCTCATGAAGGCCGCGCCGCCGATGTGCACGACCTGCTCCTGTGGCCAGAAGCGGAAGGCGGTGAGCGGTGTGAGCACCTCCGGAGCGTGGTGAAGGCGGTGCGCGCGCCACAGCAACGGGTAGCGATGGAACAGCCGGTGCGACCAGTACAGCGAGAAATCGCCCGCCATGAACGGCAGCAGCGTGATCAGCACGATCGCGACCGGGTGGTCGAGCCGCGCGCCCTCAGCCGGTGTGCCGAAGATGGGCGCCATCAGCGAGTAGCCGATCGCAGCACCCGAGGCGCTGAGCAGGAAGAACGCCGGCGCAGCAATGAAGGGCAGGGCGGCATTCACCGCGAAAAACGCGGCGTCCTCGGCCATCTGGCGCAGGAAGCGCCGCGGCGGTGCGGGCATCGCCTGCTGGCGCATCTCGCGCAGGGAGGCACCGGTCACGAAGCCAGCCACGACAAAGGCCACCAGCGCGGCGACGATGGTCGGCCACCAGAACGGCGAGCCCGGATCGGTCAGCACCCCGGCCAGGGTGGCGAGCCAATTCCATGCGGCGGTCAGCGGGTTGTAGTCGGGCCAGGTCATTCGTTGGACGGGTTGCGCTGTTTTCGACGCGAGGCATCCCACAAAATGGGGTGGCTTGGGAAGCGTTTTGGCCGCGGGGCAACAACATGACCACCCGCGGGGGCCCCTCGCTGCCGCGCCGGGTGGCCTTCTTCGCCGCCCTGCCAGTGGCGGCTGTGGCCGAGGGCGCGGCCCGGACGGGCAGCCTCGATATCGCGGACATGACCTGGATCGAGGTGCGCGACGCGGTGGCGGCGGGCAAGCGCACCGTGATCGTGCCGAGCGGCGGGGTCGAACAGAACGGGCCGCACATGGTGCTCGGCAAGCACGACCATATCGTGCGCGCGGCGGCACGGCGCATCGCCGCCGAGCTGGGCGATGCGCTGGTGGTGCCGGTGCTGCCCTTCGCGCCGCAGGGGCGTCACGACCCGCCCGAGGGCAACCTGCGCTTCCCCGGCACCATCGGGGTGTCGGAGGCGGCCTTCGCCGGCATGCTGGAGGGCATCGCCCGCAGCCTGCGCGCGACGGGGTTCCGCAACATCTGCCTCATCGCCGACCATGGCGGCAGCCAGGCGCCGCAAGCGGCGGTGGCGGCGCGGCTGACCCGCGAATGGCGCGGCACGGGTGTGCGCGTGCTCGCGGTGGACCGCTACTACGGCGCGATCGCCGAGCAGGATGCCTGGCTGCGCGCGCAGGGCGAGAGCAATGCCTCGATCGGCACCCATGCCGCCATCGGCGACACTTCGGAACTGATGGCGGTGCATCCGGCCGGGGTGGACCTCGCGCGCCTGCCGGCGGACCCGGCGGCGCTGCCGCCACTGGGTGCGAGCGGCGATCCTTCCCGGGCATCGGCGGCGCGCGGCGAGGTGCTGCTGGCGATGCGCGTGGCGGCCGCGGTGGCGCAGATCCGCGGATGAGGGTGGCGGCCCGGCCCTCGGCGGCGGCTGGGGGGGGCGGGTTGTCGCGGGCCGGGCGGTTCGCTGCCGGCCCACCGCACCGGGCCCGGATGGCCCGGCACGGATCGCGCACGGCAGCGGCAAGGCGCAGGCACCGTGACGGGCGCGTGTCCTGGCCTGAATGGTGTTCCGAGGCGCCGCCGCGCCGTGGCATTGCTTGCGGGCGCGGTGGCGCGTGACCATGCTCTGGGCTTGACGCAAGGATCCCGGCCATGCCGATCGACGAGAAGCTCCCGTTCCTGCCCGTGAACATCGCGGTGATGACCGTCAGCGACACCCGCGACCTGGCGAGCGACCGCTCCGGCCAGACCCTGCAGGAGCGGATCGAAGCCGCCGGCCATCGCTGTGCCGCGCGGGAGATCGTGAAGGACGAGGCCGACCTGATCGAAGCGCTGCTGCGCCGCTGGATCGCCGACCCCGCGGTGGATTGCGTCATCACCACCGGCGGCACCGGCATCACCGGCCGCGACGTCACGCCGGAGGCCTTCCAGCGGGTGCTGGAGAAGGAAATCGAGGGCTTCGGCGAACTGTTCCGCATGCTGAGCTACCAGAAGATCGGCACCTCCACGATGCAGTCGCGGGCTCTCGGCGGGGTGGCGGATGGCACCTACCTTTTTGCCCTGCCTGGCTCGACCGGGGCCTGCAAGGATGCCTGGGACGACATCCTGGTGTGGCAACTCGACAGCCGCCATCGGCCCTGCAACCTGGTGGAATTGATGCCGCGGCTGAAGGAACATCTGCGCGCGGCGTGATGTTGCGTGCCCTCAAGCGCCAGGCGCGGCCTCCGGCTGCCGGGCTGCGCGCCATGGGCTATGGCGTGGGTGAGGGGTGGCGGGTTGGGCACGACCGCGCTGCGCGCTCGTGGACCGCACGCGGCGCGAACGGGGGTTCTGGGGCGATCACAGCAGCGCCAGCTGTTCGGCTTTCGGCACCGCGCCGCGCATGGGCGGAACATGGAACTGCGAACAATCCAACGCCCCCACGCCGCCGCCCCGACGCTCCAGGTTCAGCCGGCGCGAGGCCACCGCGAAGCGCTGCGCCAGCAGGTCGGCATAAGCGCCGGTGCCCTTCTGCCGCACGGCGAAGCGGCTGTCGTACAGCGCGCCGCCGCGTGTCTGGCGGATCAGCGAGAGCACGCGCGCCGCGCGGTCGGGCATGTGCCGCGCCAGCCAGTCCTCGAACAATTGCTTGATCTCGTGTGGCAGGCGCAGCAGCACGTAGCCGGCGGAGGTCGCACCCGCCGCAGCGGCGCGTTCGAGGATCGTCTCGAGCTCCGCATCGTTGACGCCCGGGATCATCGGCGCCGCCAGCACCGCGGCCGGGACGCCCGCCGCATGCAGCGCGCGCACCGCCGCCAGCCGGCGCTCAGGTGCCGCGGCGCGCGGTTCCATGATGCGCGCCAGCCTGGCATCCAGCGTGGTGATCGAAAGGCAAACCCGCACCAGGTTGCGCCGGGCCATTTCGGACAAAATGTCGAGATCGCGCAGCACGCCCGCCGATTTCGTCACGATGGTGACGGGGTGGTTGAAGCGCTCCAGCACCTCCAGGACGCCGCGCGTGAGTTTCAGCGTGCGCTCGACAGGCTGGTAGGGGTCGGTGTTGGAGCCCAGCGCGATCGGGCGCGGCTCATAGCCCGGCTTGCGCAATTCGCGATCGAGCAGCGCCGCCACCTCTGGCTTGAACAGCAGCCGGGTTTCGAAATCGAGGCCGGGCGACAGGCCGAGATAGGCGTGCGAGGGCCGCGCATAGCAATAGACGCAGCCATGCTCGCAGCCGCGATAGGGGTTCACCGCGCGATCGAAGCCGATATCGGGGCTGTCGTTCCAGGCCAGCGCGGATTTCGCATGGTCGCGCGTGAGCGTGGTGGGCAAGCGGCGGGAGGTCGGCGAAGGCGGCCTCCAGCGTGCCCCAGCCATCGTCGAAGGAGTCTCGCCTGCTGCCTTCGAAGCGGTTGGCCGGATTGAACCCCGCACCGCGGCCACGCCGTGCGGTGGGGGGCAGCGCATGGCCCGCATCGCCGTGCGGGAGCCGATGGGGAGTGCCGTCCGGCATGGCAAAGTTCCCAGTTTGTTCGCGCTTATCCTGCGAAAAGCGGGACGCAGCGTCAAGAACAATATGGGAACGATTGGTTAATCATTGATGAGCGTCCCGTCCCCTCCGATGCGAACATGTGCGGAACTCGCCGCGCTCATCCCCACCCTGAACGCTGCCGGCGGGCTTGAAGCCACGCTCGACGCGATCGCCGGGCAGGTGGCCGAGATCATCGTGGCGGATGGCGGCAGCATCGACGCCACCCGTGCCATCGCAGGGCGGCATGGCGCACGGATCGTGACCGCCCCGCGCGGGCGTGGCAGCCAGTTGGCGGCCGGCGCGGCGACCATCACCGCGCCGTGGATGCTTGTGCTGCATGCCGATACCATCCCCGGCCCCGGCTGGGCGCAGGCCGCCGCGGATTTCATCGCCGACCCGGCCAATGCCGGGCGCGCGGCCTATTTCCGCTTCGCGCTGGACGATGCCTCGGCCCAGGCGCGGCGGCTGGAACGCATGGTCGCCTGGCGCTGCCGCTGGCTCGGCCTGCCCTATGGCGACCAGGGGCTGCTGATCCGCGCCGATGCCTATCGCGCGCTGGGCGGCTTCCGCCCGGTGCCGATCATGGAGGATGTGGACCTGGCGTGGCGCATCGGCCGGCGCCGCCTCGTGGCGCTGGCGTCCCCCTTCGTCACCTCGGCCGAACGCTGGCGGCGGGAGGGGTGGTGGTGGCGCTCGGCACGCAACATCGGCTGCCTGTCGCTGTGGCTTCTGGGCGTGCCGCCCGAGCGTATAGCGCGGCTCTATGCAGGCAACCGTCGTCGCTGACCCGCCCGGCCGAGGGTTTTCCCCGCGCGCCGGATGCTGTTTCCTGGCCGGCGATGCCTCGACCGACCGTTATCCTCTTTGCCCGCGCGCCGCGCCTGGGCCTCGTGAAGCGCCGTCTCGCGCGCGGCATTGGCGCTCGTGGCGCGCTGCGCTTCTATGCCGCGACGCTGGCCGCCACCGCCCGCGGGCTGGGGCGGGACCGGCGCTGGCGCACCGTGCTGTCGGTGACACCGCCGCGGGCGCGGGCCGATTGGCGGCGCCTCGCCCCGCGCGGTCTGGCCCGCCTGGCACAACCGGGCGGCGACCTTGGCCAAAGGATGGAGCGCGCGCTGCGTCCGCACCGCGTGGCGCTGGTCGCGGGCAGCGACATCCCGGGCCTGTGTGCCGCGGATATTGCAGCCGCTTTCCGTGCACTCGGCCGCGCCGATGCGGTGTTCGGCCCGGCCGAGGATGGCGGGTATTGGCTGGTCGGGCTCGGCCCGCGGCGACCGGCCCGGCCCTTCGCCGGCGTGCGCTGGTCCACCGAGCACACGCTGGCGGACACGCTGCGCAATTTCCGCGGCCGCCGCGTGGCCTTCCTGCGCCGCCTGCGCGATGTGGACACCGCCGAGGACCTCGCCGCGTTGCGTACGGAGGGCATCGCGTGAAGCCGCCGCCGCCGCGCCGGGCGCTGGTGCAGATCGTCGCCACCGCCATTGCGCTGCTGCTGGCCAATGCCGCGCTGTCCTTCACGCGCCACCCGTGGCTCCTGCCCTCGCTGGGCGGGTCCTGCATCATCCTGTTCGGGATGCCGCGCGGCATCATGGCGCAGCCGCGGTCGTTCTTCGGCGGGCACCTGCTCGCCACCGTCACCGGGTTGATGTTCCAGATGCTGCATCACCTGCTCGGCGGGCCGGTGGCGATCTGGCTGGCGCTGGCGGTGGGCACGGCCCTGGCGGTGATGGCGCTGACGCGCACCATCCATTCGCCCGCCGGCGCCAATCCGGTGGTGGTGTTTGCCGAGGATGCGGATTGGAGTTTCCTCGCCGCGCCGCTGCTGCCGGGGCTCGCGGTGCTGTTCGTCGCGGCCTATCTGGCCAACAACCTGCGGCGGCCCTGGGGCGTGGGTCCCTGGCCGCGCTTTGCCCCGCGCGGCACGCTGCGCCGCCTGAATCGAGGATCCCCGACATGACCACCCCGCTGCGCTTCGGCCTGGTGCTGTTCCCGCGCGTGACGCAACTCGACATGACCGGGCCGTTCGAGGTGTTCTCCCGCATCCCCGGCGCACAGGTGCACCTGGTGTGGAAGGCCATCGAGCCGGTGCGCTCGGATACCGGCCTCGCGATGCTGCCCGACACCACCTTCGCCGATTGCCCGCCGCTCGACGTGCTGTGCGTGCCCGGCGGGCCGGGCGTGGCGGCGCTGATGGAGGATGAGGAGGTGCTGGCCTTCCTGCGCGCGCAGGCGGCCGGCGCGCGCTTCGTGACCTCGGTGTGCACCGGCGCGCTGGTGCTGGGCGCGGCGGGGCTGCTGCGCGGCAAGCGCGCGACCACCCATTGGGCGAGCCATGACTTCCTGGGCGCGCTGGGCGCGGTGCCGCAGGCCGGGCGCTGGGTGCGCGACGGGCAGGTGGTGACCGGCGGGGGCGTGACGGCGGGGATCGATTTCGCGCTGGCGCTGGCGGCGGAGCTGGCCTCGCCGGAGGTGGCGCAGGCGATCCAGCTGCAGCTGGAATACGCGCCCGCGCCACCCTTCGATGCCGGCAGCCCGGAGACCGCGCCCCCCGGCGTGCTGGCGGCGGCCAAGGCGCGCGGCGCGGGGATGCGCGCGGAGCGCGAGGCGCTGATGGCGCGCGTGGCCGCCCGCCTCGCGTGATCGTCGAGACGGCGCGGCTGCGGCTGCGCCCCTTCGAGGACGGCGACATCCCTGCCTATGCGGAGATCCGCGCCGATCCGCAGGTGATGCGCTTCCTGCCCGGCGGGCAGGCCCGCGCCGCCACCGCGGCCGAGGATGCCGCGCGCCTGGTGCCGGATTTCGCCGCCCAGTGGCATCGATGTGGCTATGGCCCCTGGGCGGTGCTGGACCGCGCGAGCGGGGCGTTGCTCGGTCATGGCGGCCTTCGCCTGATCGGCGAACCGGCGGGCGAGACCGAGATCCTGTATTTGCTGGCACGCGCGGCCTGGGGGCGCGGGCTGGCGAGCGAAGTGGCGCTCGCGGCGCGCGAGGCGGGCTTCGGCACCTTCGGGCTGGCGCGGCTGGTCGGCTTTGCGGTGCCGGAGAACCGCGCCTCGTGCCGTGTGCTGGAGAAGGCGGGGTTGTCCCTGGAGGGGGAGGTCGAGGTCTTCGGGCTGCGGGCGTTGCGCTACGTGGCGGCGCGCTGATCGCCGCGGGCTGCCGTGCCGGCCGGCGCCTTCTTCACCTTGGCTTCATCGCGCCGGCGCAGACTGCCCGGCGGAGGCCCGACATGGACCAGGCAAGCCAGACCGGCACGGATGCGGCGCGCGAGTCCCGCCAGCGCATCGCGGGCCATCTGCGGGAACTGCACCGGCTGCACCTGTGCCTTGCGCAGGAAAGCCGCGCGCTCAAGACCTTCACCACGGCGGGGCAGGGGCAGGTGGAGATCGAACTCGCCGCCGAGATGCTCGAACAGTATCTCGGCACCACCGGCGCCTTCCTGGAGAACATGCGCGGGCGGTTCGAGGCGCGGCTGGCGCTGCTGCGCCGGGGCGAGCCGGCCTTCGGCGGGCGCCCGGAACAGGCGCCGGAGCATGGCGCCTTCTGGCTCGCCTTCTCCCGCCTGTGCGCGGTGCTGCGGCGCGCCGGGCGCCACGCGGAGGGGTAGAACGCCCGCTCGGGCAAGGCGGCTGCGCGCCCGCTGCGGCGCTATTGCCCGGCGGTCAGCATCCGGCCGAGCCAGACGCAGACCAGGTGGGTCTGCGTGCCCCGGTCGAGCAGGATGGGCCGGTCGAAGCGGCAATGCCGTGCCGCCACCGCCGCGGCCAGCCCCTCGCCGGCAAAGGTGAAGTGCAGCAGGTCGCCCGCCGCGCAGCCATCGCCGGCCAGCATGCCGACCAGGCGGTGTTCGAGCGGCAGGGGATCATTCGCGCCGAAACTCGCCGAGCAGAGCCTGGCGGGCGAAGTCTCCGCACGCGTCGCAAGTGGCGCGGCGAGCACGGCGAGCAGGATGGCAGCGGACAGGCGCATGGGCTGGCCATCATGCGGGCCGGCAGATGAACCCCGCGTTGACGGCGAGAGGCCGCCCGGGTGTTGCCACCCGGGCGTGGGTTCGAATCAGCGGCGCCACCAGCCCTGGCGCTTCGGCCGCTCGGCCTCGGCACCGGTGCCCAGCAGCACCGGCTGGACGGGCGCGCCGACGACCGGCGCGGCGGGGGCGGGCGGCGGTGCCGGCTCGGGCTCCGGCGTGGGGGGCGGTTCGGCCGCCGCCGGGGGGCGGGCGCGGCGGCCACGGGCTCCGGCTGCGGAGCCGGCGCGGGCTCAGGCTCGGCCGGCACCGCTTCCATGGCGGGCGGCGGCTCGGCGGCGGGCGGGGCGACGACGGCTTCGGGCTGTGGCGCTGCCTCGGGTGCCGGGGGCACGGCGCGCACCGGCCTTGCGGCGGAGGCGCGTTCGGCGGCGGCCTCGGCAGCCTCCATCGCCTCGAAGATGTCGTCGATCTGCCCGGCGAAGGGGTCCGCCGGGGTCGGTCCGGTGTAGCGCGCGGGGCGCGGCGCGGGTTCGGCCGCGGCGGGCTCGGCAGGTTCGGCTTCGGCGGCCTCGGCCGGGCTGCCCTCCTCGCGCCGGCGGCGGCCACCGCGGCGGCCGCGACGGCGGCGTGGGCCGTCGGCATCCTGGCCGTCATCGGGCTTGTCGGCTTCGGCCGCATCCGGCGCGGTGGCGGGTTCGGCGGTGTCCGATGCCTCGGCGGCGGCGGGCTCGGCAGTGGCGTCGGCGTCCTCGCCGGCCTCGCCCTCGGGGCCTTCGGCGTCGCCCTCGCGGCCATCCTCGCGGCGTCCGCCACGGCGGCGACGGCGGCGACGGCGGCGGCGTTCGCCTTCCTCGGCGGTCTCGGCGCGCTCCGCACCCTGCCGGGGGGCGTCGTCACCCTCATCAGCGGCATCGGCCTCGGTGGGTTCGTCCTCGGTCTCGACCGGCTGCGGCGCGTAGTCCATGCGCAGTGCGGAGGGCGCAGCCGGGATTGCGGCGGGGTCAGCGGCGCGCAGGCGTTCGATACGCACGGCGGCGGCGACCAGCGCGTCGTCGGGCTCGAACATCACGGCCATGCCGAAGCGGGCCTCGATCTCGGCCAGGCGCTCGCGCTTGCGGTTGAGCAGCCACAGCGTGACGGCGGTGGCGGCATGCACGCAGATCTCGGCGGCGCGGCGCTTGGCCCCTTCCTCCTCGATCGCGCGCAGCACCTGCAGGGCGCTGCTCTCCACGCCGCGCACCGTGCCGCGGCCCTGGCAATGCGGGCAGGTGATGAAGGTCTGTTCCGCGATGGACGGGCGCAGCGCGCTGGCGGCTCATTTCCAGCAGGCCGAAATGGCTGATGCGCCCGACCTGGATGCGCGCGCGGTCCTGCTTCAGCGCGTCCTTCAATTTTCGCTCGACCATGGCGTCGTGCTTGGGCGATTCCATGTCGATGAAATCGATGACGATGAGGCCGGCGAGGTCGCGCAGGCGCAATTGCCGCGCGATCTCCTCCGAGGCTTCCATGTTGGTGCGCAGCGCGGTGTCCTCGATGTGCCGGTCGCGCGTGGCGCGGCCCGAGTTCACGTCGATGGCGACCAGCGCCTCGGTCTGGTTGATGACGATGTAGCCGCCCGACTTCAGCTGCACGATGGGCGAGTGCATCGCATCCAGGTGCGCATCGACGCCGTGGCGCGCGAACAGCGGCACGCCCTCGCGGTGCAGGCGCACCTTGCCCGCATTGGCGGGCATCAGCACGCGCATGAATTCGCGCGCCTCGGAATAGGCGTCGTCGCCCTCGACCACCACCTCGTCGATGTCGCGGCCGAAGACGTCGCGGATCGAGCGCTTGATGAGGTCGGCTTCCTCATAGATCAGCGCCGGTGCGGTGCTGGCCAGCGTGCGTTCGCGGATGTTGTCCCACAGGCGCACGAGGTATTCGCAGTCGCGCTTGATCTCGGGCTTGGGCCGCTGCGCGCCGGCGGTGCGCACGATCAGCGACATGCCATCGGAGAGGTTCACCTCCTCGAGCACTTCGCGAAGGCGCTTGCGGTCGGCCGCCGAGGTGATCTTGCGCGACACGCCGCCGCCGCGCGGGCTGTTGGGCATCAGCACCGAGAAGCGACCGGCCAGCGAGATGTAGGTGGTCAGCGCGGCGCCCTTGCCGCCGCGTTCCTCCTTGACGACCTGCACCAGCATGATCTGCCGGCGCTTGATCACTTCCTGGATCTTGTAGTGGCGCAGGAAGCGCGGCGGGATGCGGCGTTCGCGGCGCTCATCCTCGCTCTCGGCGGGGATGTCCTCGCCGCCGATGGTCTCGGGCGGGGGGGCGTCCTCGCCATTCGTTGCTTCGTCGCTGCCGGCGGGTGCGGCCTCGGCCTGCTGGGGCTGCACGGCATCAGGCGCTTCACCGGCGCCCTCATCCGTTGCAACCAGGCGTTCGGTCACGATCTCGAGCGGCTGGGCGGGCGGCACGGCGGCGACCGGCGCATCGTCGGAGGTCGCGGCCTCGGCCGGCGTGCCTTCGGCGGATTCCGCCGCGCGTTCGGGCGCGCTCGCTTCGTCGTCCTGGGCGCGTTCGGCATCGCCCACGGCTTCGCCATTCTCGCCGTTGGTCCAGCCTTCGCCGCCCTCGCCATTCCAGGAGGCGCGATCCATGGCGGATTCGGGGGGGAGGTCCGCCTCCTCCTCGGCGCGGGCTTCCTCGGCCTGCATCTCGATCAGGCGCTGCCGGTCGGCGATGGGCAGCTGGTAGTAGTCGGGATGGATTTCGCCGAAGGCGAGGAAGCCGTGGCGGTTGCCGCCGTACTCGACAAAGGCGGCCTGCAGCGAGGGTTCCACCCGCACCACCTTGGCGAGGTAGATGTTGCCCTTCAGGGGCATGCGGGTGGCGGTCTCGAGGTCGAATTCCTCGACGCGGTTGCCGTCCAGCACCACCACCCGTGTTTCCTCGGGGTGGGATGCGTCGATCAGCATGCGCTTGGTCATGGGCGTCGGTGCTCCGCGCCGCGGCGGGGCCGGCGGCGCATCAGGATGGCGGGGCCCGGGCGAAGACGGAATCGCGGCGCTGCTTCCTTGGGCATGCGGCGGCGATCATCCTCGCTCGGCAGGCCCGTCGCCGCGCGCGGCGCGGTGCGGGCCCTGGGTGGGCGCGCCTGGTCTCCGCCCCGGAGGCCCTTGGACGATCGCACGCAGCGACGGTCACAGGCGCAGGCGGGCCGGCTGAACGATGCGGCTTGCCCGGCGCCGGCGAAAGGGGCGGGTCGGGCGATGCGCGCACCAGGTTCCGCGCTGGCGGAGGCGGCAGGTGGGCGCCCGGCGAGTCCACGGAACCATGGGGCGGGAAGCCGCCCCGGCTCCAGGCCGGGCACCCGATCAGTCACTCCGGCCTCGCGCCCCGCCTTGTGCCCTGGGGTCGCGCGCCGGGCGAACCTGCCCGGGACTCCGCCCGCAGCGGCAGCCGCCGGGGCATCGCACCATAGTCGGCGCGCGGGTGTGCCACAACCCCGCAGGCGCGCCGCCGAGACTTCACGCAACACATTCATTCGCCCGTGGCAAGACCCTGGAAAACATGGCATATTAAACCCTTATGCGTGTGTCGGACCGATGGGGGGACAACGGGATGCGGCTCCTGGGCCGGCGTCCATTGCTGGGGCTGGGGGTTTTGGCGGCGGCGACGGTGGCCCCGGCAGGCGCCGCGACCGTGGCCGGCGCCGCCTTCGCGCGCCAGGGACGCGGGCTGCGCCTGACCCTGGCGGTGCAGGCCGACCAGGCCTGGAGCCTGCGCGCCCTCGATGACCCGATGCGCCTCGCCCTGCACCTGCCCGGCGCGACCTGGCGAGCCGGAACCCTGGGCGGCGGCGGTTCCCTGGTGCGCACAGCGAGATTCGTCGATGCCGACGACACGCTGGTCCTGGACCTGGCGCGGCCGGCACTGGGCCGTGCCGGGCCGGCGCGGGCCGGGCATGTCGTGCTCGATATCCAGCCCGTGGGGACCAGTCGATTCGCCGCCGCCCTGCGCGCTGGGCGCGATATCGCGAGCGGCCGCGCCCGCGGGGCGGGGCCGCTGCCGCTGGTGGTGCTGGACCCCGGCCATGGCGGGCGCGACCCGGGGGCGATCGGCACCTCCGGCGTGCAGGAAAAGCGCATCGTTCTTGCCGCCGCGCTCGACCTGCGCCGGCGCCTGGAGGCCAGCCGCGCCTGCCGGGTGGTGCTGACGCGCACGCGGGACGTGTTCGTGCCGCTGGGCGACCGGGTCGAGATGGCACGACGGCGGGAGGCCGCGCTGTTTGTCTCCCTGCATGCGGATTCCGCCCCGGGCGCGCGCGGGGCGTCGGTCTACACCCTGTCCGAGACCGCCTCGGATGCCATGTCGGACGCGCTGGCGCGCCGGGAGAACCGCGCGGACCTGGCGGGCGGGCTGCGGCTGCCCTCGGTAGTCGCCCGAGGTGCAGCGCATCCTGTTGAGCCTGGTGCGCCAGGAAACCCGGGTCGGTTCGGCGCGGCTCGCGCGATTGGCGGTGCGGGAATTGGGGGAGGAGGTCCCGCTGCTGCCCAATACCCATCGCGAGGCGAGCTTCGTCGTGCTGAAGGCCCCCGAGATCCCCTCCGCCCTGGTCGAACTCGGTTTCCTGTCCGACCCCAGGGACGAGGCGGCGCTGCAGCGCCCCGCGCATCGCGCGCGGCTGGCCTCGGCGCTGTCGCGGGCGATCCAGGAATGGCTGGACGCCGTGCCGGGCCGGGCGCGGGCTGGCTGATGGGCCGCGCCGCCGTGACGCATGGCCGGGTCGCTCGCCAACGATGTCGCCGTGCCGTCCCCGACGGTGTATCACGGGCGCGATGAGCCCGATCGACCTTCGCGCCGAAGCGCCCCTCGACCCTCCCGCCGGAAACGCCGCGGCCGGGCGAAGCACGATGGCGGCGCCGAGGCCGTGGCACGGCCGCCCCCGCCGATGCCTCGGACCCCGACGCGCCGCCGCCCGCTCGCCGCCGTCGGGAGAAGGCCGCGAAACCGCGCCGGCGCCGCCGCGGCCTCGGCCTGTTCCGGCTGCTGTTCGTGCTGTTGTTCGCCGGTGGGATCGTGGCGGCGGTCGGCGGCTATGGCCTGTATCGCCAGATCGCCGCAGGAACTGCCCGACTATCGCTGGCTGGCCGACTACGACCCGCCGCAGATGAGCCGCATCTACGCCGCCGACAGCCGGCTGTTCGGCCGAACTGGCGACCGAGCGGCGGGTCTTCGTGCCGTTCGAGGCGATTCCGCTGCGGGTGCACCAGGCCTTCGTCTCGGCCGAGGACCAGCGCTTCTGGGAACACCCGGGCGTCGATGCGCTCGGCATCGGGCGCGCGCTGCTGACGGCGGCCGAGCAATGGGGCAGCGGGCGGCGGATGGGCGGGGCCTCGACCATCACCCAGCAGGTCGCCAAGAACATGCTGGTCGGCAGCGAGCGTTCGCTGATGCGCAAGGTGCGCGAGGCGATCCTGGCGGTGCGCATCGAGCAGGCGCTGTCGCAAGGAACGCATCCTCGAGATCTACCTGAACGAGATCTATCCTCGGCCAGCAGGCCTACGGCGTGGCCGCGGCGGCGCAGAACTACTTCAACAAGGGGCTGGACGAGCTGACGGTGGCCGAGGCCGCCTTCCTCGCCGCCCTGCCCAAGGCGCCCAACAACTACAACCCGTTCCGCTTCCCCGAGGCGGCGCGCATCCGGCGCGACTGGGTGCTCGACCGCATGGCCGAGGACGGCCACATCACCCGCGAGGAAGCCCGCTACGCCAAGGCCGAGCCGATCACCCCGCGCCCCTCGCGCCGGCCGGACATGATCGCGGTGGGCCAGCACTTCACCGAGGAAGTGCGGCGCGAACTGATCCAGCGCTTCGGCGCCGAGCAGACCACCATGGGCGGGCTCGTGGTGCGCACCAGCCTCGACCCCGAATTGCAGGCGGCGGCCGAGACGGCGCTGCGCAACGGACTGATGGCCTATGACCGTCGCCGCGGCGGCTGGCGCGGCGCCTTCGGCACCATCGCCGCCGGCCGACCGAATGGATGCCCGCGCTGCGAGGCCTATCAGCGCCCGCCCGGCGGGCTGCCGGACTGGCGGCTGGCGGTGGTGCTCGAGGTCCGCAACGCGAGGCGCGCATGGGCTGGATCGAGCGCGCCGATGCGCGCGCCGCGCCGCAGCCGCGCACCGGCTGCTGTACCTCGAGGACCTGCCCTGGGCGCGGCCCAGCCGCGATGGCCGGCTCGGCGGCGAGCCGCGCCGCGTGCAGCGACGTGCTGAGCGTCGGCGATGTCGTGTTCGTCGAGCCGCAGGAGGATGCGGCGACGCAGACCCGCCAGGCGCGGCAGGAACGCGTGCTGCTGCGCCAGATGCCGCAGGTCGAGGGTGCGGCTCGTCGCGCTCGACCCGCAACCGGCCGCGTGCTGGCGATGTCCGGCGGCTGGTCCTTCGAGCGGTCCTGGTTCAACCGCGCGACCCAGGCGATGCGCCAGCCCGGCTCCTCCTTCAAGCCCTTCGTCTACCTCACCGCGCTGGAGCAGGGCTTCCGCCGATACCACGATCTGCTCGACGAGCCGATCGAGGTGATGTCGGGGCGGGCCGGTAGTGGAGGCCGGAGAACTACACCGCCGGCACCGCCAATGGCTGGGTGACCATGCGCAGCGCGCATGGAGCGCAGCCTCAACCTGGTGACCGTGCGCCTGGCGCAGCAGATCGGCATGGATGCGGTGGCCGATTCCGCCCGGCGCTTCGGCGTCATCGACGAACATGCCACGGTATCTCGCGATGTCGCTCGGCGCCGGGCGAGACCACCGTGCTGCGCATGACGGCCGGCTACGCCGCCTTCGTCAATGGCGGGCAGCGAGTCGGGCCGACGCTGATCGATTCCGTGCAGGACCGCCGCGGCCGGGTGGTCTTCCGCGCCGACCGCCGCACCTGCGCGACCTGCCGGGCGGCCGTCTGGGCGGTCACGCCCGAGCGGTCGACCCGCAGCGCCGCCAGGTGACCGACCCGATCGCCGCCTACCAGATGGTGACCCTGCTGCAGGGCGTGGTGAAACGCGGCACCGGGCGCGCGCATCGGCAACCAGCTGGGCCGCCCTTCGCCGGCAAGACCGGCACCACGAACGACTGCCTGGACACCTGGTTCGTCGGCTTCTCGCCCGACCTCGTGGTCGGCGTCTGGGTCGGCTTCGACGAGCCGCGCAGCCTCGGCGACGGCGAGACCGGCGGCGGCAATGCCGCGCCGATCTTCCACGAGTTCATGGCCGCGGCGCTGCGCGACAGCCCGGCGGTGCCCTTCCGCACCCCGCCCGGCGTCCGCACTGGTGCGGGTCGAATGTCGGGCAACGGCGTCAGATCCATCGGAGGCCTTCCGGCCCGGGCACCGAGCCGATGCCGCGCGGCGCTGGGGCGGCGATCGGCCAGGCACCGGCGCGACCGGCTGGAGCGGCAGCGCGCGACCGGCCTCGACAGCAACCTGGGCGGGCTCTATTGAGCCCGCTCCCATGCGCGCCTAGGAAGCACGAATGCGCGCCGAATCGAGCTTGTCGACCACATCAGCAGTGCTCGCCTGCTGAGGAGGCATCTTTGACTGGGATGCCGCCATGCGCCGCCTCGAGGAGCTGAACGCCCGCGCCGAGGACCCCAACCTGTGGAACGACGCCGCCGAGCGCCCAGGAGGTGATGCGCGAGCGCGAGCGGCTCGCCGGCCAGGTCGAGGGCCGTGCAGCGGCTCGAGCGCGACGTCGCCGACGCGCTCGAGCTGATCGAGCTGGCCGAGGCCGAGGACGACGAGGCCGACCGTCGATGCCGCCGAGGCCGAGCCTGCGAGCGCTGCGCGAGGACGCCAAGCGCCGCGAGCTCGAGAGCCTGCTCTCCGGCGAGGCCGACGCCAACGACACCTATCTCGAAGTCCATGCCGGCGCCGGCGGCACCGAGAGCCAGGACTGGGCCGAGATGCTGCTGCGCATGTACACGCGCTGGGCCGAGCAGCGCGGCTACAAGGTCGAATGCTGATCGAGGAGTCGCGACGGCGAAGAGGCCGGCATCAAGTCGGCGACCATCCAGGTCAACGGCGACAACGCCTATGGCTGGCTCAAGACCGAGAGCGGCGTGCACCGGCTGGTGCGCATCTCGCCCCTTCGACGCCGCGGCGCGGCGGCACACCAGCTTCGCCTGCGTCTGGGTCTATCCGGTGATCGACGACACGCATCGAGATCGAGATCAACGGACAGCGACCTGCGAGATCGACACCTACCGCGCCTCCGGCGCCGGCGGCCAGCACGTCAACAAGACCGACATCGCCGTCCGCATCACCCACCTCCCGACCGGCATCGTGGTCGGCCTGCCAGAAGCGACCGCAGCCAGCACAAGAACCGCGCGACGGCGATGGAGCATGCTGCAAGGCGCGGCTCTACGAGCTCGAGCTGCAGAAGCGCGAGGCAGCGGCCGACGCGGTCGAGGCCGCCAAGACCGATATCGGCTGGGGCCACCAGATCCGCTCCTACGTCCTGCAGCCCTACCAGATGGTCAAGGACCTGCGCACCGGCGTCGAGAAGGGCAATCCGGACGCGGTGCTGGACGGCGACCTCGACGAGTTCATGGCGGCCGCGCTGGCGCAGCGCGTGGGCGCGACGCGCTCGGATGCGAGTGCCTCGGCACGCTGACATGCAGCAGGCGGTCCTGGGCGCCGCTGCACGACATCGCTGAACGCTGACCGTTCCGGATCGCTGGTTGCAATGGACAGGACGCCTGGAGCACTTCGCGTCGCGCGGCGTGGCGCCCCGCCGGGCCTGGAGCCCTCTCCGTTCGGCATCGGCTCCAGGCGCTTGGCTTCGCCAGCATCGTCACCCAATCGGGATCCGCCCTACCCGTCATTCACATGGCGCTGCAGGCCGCGGGCCATGCGGTCGATGTCGTCGAAATTGGTCACCAGCGCGCGCTTGTCCCGGGCCGTCTGGCGCAGCGGCGAAGCGCCGAACAGCCGCCCCGCCTGCCAGGGCGGCACGCCCACAAGCGCCGCGATGCGCTCCGCGGCCTCGGCCGCGATGCCCTGCCCGGCGATGAACTCCGGGTAGCGGATCTCGAGGAAGCGCGGATAGCCGCCGAAGGCGCGCTGCACGAAGCGCCGCGTGCGCAGGATCGGAAGCATGTAGGACAGAGCCTGGTCCGCGCTGAGCGTCAGCTTCATGTCGCGCGCCGCATCGGCGTCGTTGCCCGTATGGTAGACGCCGCGCGTCTCGGCGATGACATGGCTCGCGAAGCATTCCGCGAGGTCGGGGCGGATCAGGTGGATCACCGCGGCGCGGCGGGATCTCAGCCAGGTGGCCAGGAAGTTGGTTCCCGGCGCGCCGAGCGGCAGGCTCCAGATCGGCGCGAAGGAGCCGAGGTTGTTGTACATCAGGTCGAAATGCAGCAGCGCGGGCGCGACCTTGGCGCGCAGCTGTTCAGTATAGGCATCGAGGCAGGCGCCCATCTCCTCCGCCTCGAAGCCGAAGCCGCCGCGCGCGGCCACGAACTCCGCGAAGAAGGTGCGGAAGCCGCCATCGGTGGCGCCGGGCTGGAACACCTCGCCGAGCGAACGGCACAGCCCCCCGGCTGTGAAGGCGGTGCCGAGGAACTTGGTGCCGCTGCGCTGGGTGGCGATGGTGACGACGAAGGGCGGGCGGTCTTCAGCCATGCGGGCTGTGCTCGGCCGGTCGGCCGCTGCTGCGTTCGGGCACGTCTCTCGTTTCTCCCGCTGCCGCGCGCCGCTCGCGCAACCTTGTCATCATTCGGCTACACCACGGCTTGCGATCCGGTAAAGCCCTGCGCCCCGGCCTGCCTTGACCGTACCTGTGGCGCAGTCTACCGCCAGGACCTCAGCGGTTGCGGTTGGCGTCGGGAGTTCGCGCGTTTGGCACTGACGGTCGTGCATGTGTCGCATGGCGCCGGCGGCGGCGCAGGGCGGGCCGCGCGCCGGGCGCACCTCGCCGGGCGGCAGGCGGGGCTGTTCTCCGCCTTCGCCTTTGCCGAGGGGGAAGCCGCCGCGCCTGACGACATTGTCCTGCGCCGGATGCCCCCGGAAGCCGGCGACCTCGCCCTGTCCTCCGCGCTGCGGGATAAGGTGCAGTGGGGCCTCGTGCAGTCCGCCCGCAGCACGGCGACCAATACGCTGTTCTCGATCGCCCATCCGGGCCTCGCGCTGGAGCGCCAGGCGCTGTTCGCGGCGGCCGACATCCTGCACCTGCATTGGACCTCCTGGCTGGCGCCACCGGCCACCCTGCGCCACTGGCTGGCCGGCGGGCGGGCCGTGGTGTGGACGCTGCACGACCTCTGGGCCATGACCGGCGGCTGCCACTATCCCGATGGCTGCGACCAGTTCCGCACCGCCTGCCTGCAATGTCCCCAACTGCAGGATTCCTGGTCGCTCGTGGCCAATGCCTTCGCCGAAAAGCGCGCCGCCTGGTCCGACCCCGCCCCGGTGGTGGTGGCACCCTCTCGCTGGATGGCCGAGCGGGCGGGCGAGAGCGCCATCCTGCGCCGCGCCCGGATCGAGGTGATCCCGAACGCGATCGAGACCGACATCTTCGCCCCGCGCACCGATCGCGACGCGCTGCGCGCCGCCTGGGGGCTGGGGACGAACGACCTGCTGCTGGTGCTGGGCGCGCATGACAACCGCGAGCGGCGCAAGGGCGGTGCGCTGCTGCTCGAGGCACTGCGGATGGTGGCCGAGGATGGTCGCCTGGCCGCGCTGCTGCCCGCCGGGGCGCAGCTCGCGCTGGCCGGGTTCGGGCGTGCGCCGCTGCCCGCCTGGCCGGGACTGCGCAGCCTGGCCTTCGGCGAGGTGGAGGATGACGAGGTGCTGGCCGATATCCTCGGCGCCGCCGATCTCGCCTGCATTCCCTCGCTGGAGGACAACTACCCGAACGTGGCGCTGGAGGCGCTGGCTTGCGGCACGCCCTGCCTCGCCACGCCGGTCGGCGGGCTGCCGGACCTGGTGCGCGACGGGGTGAGCGGCGTGGTGGCGCAGGCGGCGCAGGCCGAGGCGCTGGCCGAAGCCCTGCTGCGCTTTGTCGCGACCCATCGCGGCGATGGCGCGATGCGCGCGGCGGCGCGGGCGCAGGTGGTGGCCGAGAATGCGCTGCCGGTGGTGGGCGCGCGGCTCGCCGCGCTGTATGGCGACATCGCCCGCCCGGCGCGCGGTGCCATCGACGGCGCGGCCCATGCCCGCGCGCTGCGCGCCTTCGCCCGCGCGCCGGTCGAGGTGGCGGCAAGCCCCGCGGCGCCCTTCCTGCGCTTCCCGGTCAATCTGCTGCTGCGCCAGGAAGCCGGGCCCGCCGCCGCCGGGATGGAACCGGCGCCGATGGAACCGCGCGCGGAGCAGGGCCTGCGTATCCTGGCGCTGCGGGCGCATCATGCGCATCACGGCGGGCATTCCGGGCCCTATCAGTTCCTGCGCCACCTGCCGCCGGGCCAGAGCGCCGAGATCATGGCGACACCACTCGGCGCGGCGCTGGCCGGCGAGCAGGGCGCGACCTTCCGTGACTGGGGGCGGCTGCTGGGCACCGTGCCCTTCGGCCAACAGGGCAATGCCTGGCTGGCCGAGGCCGAGGTGCTCGCCGCCTGCGCCGCCGAACAGGTGGACGTGGTCCATGCGGTGGATGGCGAACTCGGCCTGTGGCTGGTGCCGCGCATGCCCGCTGCGTTGTTCCATGGCGGCCGGCGGCCGGCCTGCGCGGCAACCTTCCACCAGCCGCCGGCGGCGCTGGCGGGCATGGTGAATGGCCGGCTGCTCGCGCGGCTGGATGCGGTCGTGCTGGTCAGCGAATGCCAGCGCAGCGCGGTGGCACCGCATGTCGATCCGGCCCGCGTCCATGTCATCACCCATGGCATCGACACGGCCTTCTTCACGCCCGGGAAGCGGGCGCCGGGCGATGCGTTCCGCCTGCTGGGCGTGGGCCATTGGCTGCGCGACTACGACACCGCCTTCGCCGCGCTCGCGCTGTTGCGCGAGGGGGGGATCGCGGCGGAGTTGCGCATCATCACGCCGACCGCGCCACGCAACCTGCCGCCGGGTGTGATCGCCGAGAACGGCCTGTCGGATGTCGCGCTGCGCCAGGCCTACCGGGATGCGGATGTGCTGCTGCTGCCCCTGTCGGACGCCACGGCGAACAATGCGGTGCTGGAGGCAATGGCCTGCGGCCGCCCTGTGGTCAGCACGGATGTGGGCGGCGTGGCGGAGATGACCGCCGGCGCCGCCTGGCTTGCGCCACCGGGCGATGCGCGCGCGATGGCCGATGCGCTGATGACGCTGGCCACCGACCCCGCGGCGGCAGCGGCCCTCGGGCGGGCGGCGCGCGCGCGGGCGGAGGCGCTGGACTGGAAGCACATCGCCGCGCGCCATGCCGCGCTGTATGCCGCGCTGGCGGCCGGGCGCGCATGAGCCGCGCACGGATCCTGCCCGCCGCCGCCTGGACCGCCGCCGGCGATGCGATCGAGGCGGGTTTCGCCGCACCCGCCACCGGCGGCCTCGTGGTCTGGGCCGAGGGATGGGAGCCGGCATCCGGTGCGTGCCTGCTGCACGGGGAGGCGCCGCCCGCGCCGCTGGTCGCCCTGGGTGGGCTGGCCTTCGCCTCCGTGCTGGTGGCGGCGGGGGATGCGATGCGGCTGCGCGCGGCATCCCGCCCGCAGCGTTGCGTGGTGCTCGGCCTGCCGCAGGCCCGCCATTCGCCCACCCTGGCCGCCTTCTGGCCGCGGGCGCTGGCGCGGCCCGCCGCGCGGCGCGGGCCCGACCTCGCCGCCTGCCGGGCGCGCATGGCGGCGGCGCTGGCCGCGCAGGACATCGACGCGGCGCTCGCACCGGTCGCCGACATGCTGCTGGCCGCGCGCGAGGACCCAGCGACGCTGGCCGCCATCGGCGCGCTGCTGGCGCATCTCGCGCGGCATCCGCTGTGCCGCGGCACCGGTCTCGGCACCTTCGCCGCCGCGCTGGCGGGCTGAGGGCATGGGCAGGCCCAGGCCGCGGCATGGCCCGGCGGCGCGTGCCCACCTGCGGTTGCGCTTCGCCGGGGGCTGTTCCACACAGGGTCGGTCCCCATGGCGCTGATCATCCTCGACCCGAACCTGGAAGGCGAAGCCGGGCACCACCTGGCCTATGACCTCGCGATCGCGCGGGAAGCCCTGGCGCGTGGCGAGGCCGCCACCATCATCGCCAACCGCCGTTTCGCCGCCACCACCATCGCCGGCGTCAACATCGTCCCGCATTTCACCGAGACCTGCTACGCGGTGCGCCACCCCGACCCGGTCACCGGGCGGCTCGACGACTACCGCCATTTCAACGATGTGCTGCAGGGCGAACTCGCCGCGCTGCCCGTCCCGGCACTGCGCCCTTCCGATGCCGTGCTGGTGCCCACCGTCACGGAGAACCACCTCGCGGGCTATGCGGCCTGGATGAAGGGGTTCGACCCCGCCGATGCGCCGCTGTTCGTGGTGCATCTGATGTTCCCCTCCGGCTTCGCAGTCGATGATGCCGGGCGCGGCGAGGTCGAGGACCAGTTGGGCGCGCTGTTCTATCGCCTCGCCGACCGGGTCGCGCAGGAACCCGGGCCGGCCATCCACCTGTTCGCCAGCGGCGGGCAGCATGCAGCCGAATATGGCGCGCTGTTCGGGCGCGCGGTCGTGCCGCACCCGCTGCCGATCCGCCCGGACCCAGCGCCTCGCCTGGCGCCACCTGCGCGCCGTGCCCTGTTGTTCGCCGGGGATGCGCGCTCCGACAAGGGGGTGACGCTGCTGCCGGACCTCGCGCCGCGCCTGGCCGAAGCCCATCCGGACTGGACCTTCGTGGCCCATGTGAATACCGCGAGCGCCTGGGGCGAGGCCAAGGCGGCCGGTGAGGCGCTGGCAGGGCTCGCCGGCGGCATTGCGAACCTGGAGGTGGCCACCGGCCGGCTCGCCCCGGCGGACTACCTGGCACTTCTGCAATCGGCGCGGATCGCGCTGTTCCCCTATGATCCCGCGCTGTACCGGCGGAAATCCTCGGGCGTGCTGTGGGAGGCGATCAGCCTCGGCGCGCCGGTGGTGGTGCCGGCGGGCACCTGGCTGGAATACGAGGCGCGCCACTGGGGGGCGGGCCATGCGGCCTATGCCGGGCACCGCGCCGGCGCGATCGTCGAGGCCTTCGCAGCCGCGTTGCCGCGAATCGGTGACCTCGAGGCGCGTTCGGCCGTGGCGGGTGCCCGGTATCGCGCCGCCAACGGGCCTGGTGCGTTGATGGACCAGATCGGCGCGCTGTGGGTGCGCCACAAGGCGACATCATCGCTGGTCACGCGGCCGCGCAGCATGGCGATCGACCTCGCGCGCCTCGATGCCGGCTGGCACCGCCCGGAGGTGGTGGAAGGCCGGCCGGTGCGCTGGAGCGCGAAGGAGCCGGTCGTCGCCTTCGACTGGCCCTTCGACGAGCCCTGGGAGCTCGAATTGCGGGTGCTCTCCTTCTTCGGGGCCGAGCAGCTGGACAGGATCGAGGCCTGGAGCGGGGACCGGCCGGTGGCGCTCACCTGCATCCGCGACGGGCGCGGCGCGCGGATCATGCTGCGCGGGGAGGGGCCTGGCCGGGCGCGCCCGCGGGTCGAGGTGCGGGTCTGCCTGCCCTTCACCTACCGGCCGCCGAACGAGACCCGGGACCTTGGGGTGCTGATGGGCGCAGTGCGCGTGGGCCCGGCATCGCGGGATGGCGCCGCGGGTGGGCCGGCGGCGGCAGGGCCCTCGGCGCGGGTCGTGGGCCTTGCACCGAGCCGCACGGGATGGCCCATCGCGCCGGCCATCAGCGGCGAGGTGGCGGCCGGACCCGATGCGCCCTGCGTGCTCGCCTTCCGGCTGCGGGCGGCCTCGGTGCCGGCGGTGCGCGGGTTGTCGTTGTTCGTGAACGCGGCGCCGTTGCGCCTCACGGTCTCGGCCGAGGCAGGTGGCACCTGGCTCGCGACCACCGAGGTCCCGGCCAACGTGCTGCGCCGGGAGGGCACGCCCGGCGCGTGGGACCTGCTGCGCGATACGACGATCCCGGGGGAGGCGCCGGTGCTGCTCTCGGTGTCCGCGGCCGCCATGGCAGGCATGTTCGCGATGCCGGCCTCGCCGGAGGCCGATGATGTGCCGACCGCCGACGCATCGGCCCCTGAGGATTTCGCCGAGGCGATGCCCAGCGAAGTCGCCGCCGATGGCGTGCGCATCCGCTGGGACTTGTCGAGCGGCATCGGCCCGGAGGAAGGCCCGTTCCCCGACCTGGGCATTCCTGCCGGGGTGCGCTGGGTCGTCGCGCGCCAGGCGCGGCTGGTGCTGGAGGCCTCGGCCGGGTTGCCGGGGCGCCTGACACTTGGGTATCGCAGCCTGCTGCCGCGCCAGGGCGTGCGCGTGGCGATCAATGGCGGGCCGGAGGCGCTGCTCGAGGCCGGTGGCGCGGGCCTGCTGGAGCGCGCGGACCTCGCCTTCGACCTGGCATTGCGCGCCGGGGAGAACGAAGTGCTGATGGGCTTCGCCGGCGCGGTGAAGGAGCCGGGGTCGGGCCGGGACCTGGTGCTGCTGATCGAGCGGCTTGACGTCGTGCAGGGCGGAGCGGCCGCTTCGGCAGCCTGATACCGCCAGGATCAGTAAGGCTTCTCCCGCGCGATCGCGAGGTTCACCATTCCCTGCTCCTTGCCCGCGAGTTCCGCCCACGCGGCCGGCGTCAGGGCGCCGGCCGGCCCGATGGTCCAGGCGGAAAGCCCGAGGCCTTCAAGCATCTCGACCACCTGGGGGGCCGGTACGCCGGCCTCCGCCATCATGCCGGGGCCGAATTCCATCACCATCCGCACGCCTGGCGAGCGTTGCAGCAGGGCGTGCATCCCACGCAGCACGCGCCCCTCGAAGCCTTCGACATCGATCTTGACCGCGTCCACGCGGAAGCCAGCGCCGGGAAACAGGTCGTCGAGCCGCGCCGTGCGACAGGCGATGGAGGTCATGGCGGCGCCGGCGAAGGCGGTCTCGCTGCTGCGCGCGCGCAGCGTGCCGCCGCCGCTATAGGCTTCCGAGGCGGTCAGCACCGCCTCCCCCGCGGCATCGGAAGCGGCGAGGGTATGGACCTTGATCACCTGCTGCAGCCCGTTCAGCCAGGACGACATGGTGATGAGCTGCGCGAGGCGCGGATTGGGCTCGAAGGCATGGACGGCGCCGCCCGGCTTGCAGCGCTGCCCGGCCAGCAGCGCGAACACGCCGTGGTTGGCGCCGATGTCGAACACCGTGTCGCCGGGGCGGACCATGCGGTGGAAGGCGGTGGCCTCGGCATGTTCCCACCGGCCGGTGGCCAGCACGCGCATCGCGATGTCGCGCGAGCGCGTGTCCACCAGCATGAGCTGGCCGTTTTCCATGACTGACAGGCCGGTATGGTCGCCCAGGTAGTAGCCCTGGCGCCGCCCGGCCTGCTGCACCGCGGCGTCCAGCCGGTCCAGTCGCCGGGTGAGGGTGGTCTCCAGCGTGGCGAGCCGTGCTTCGATGCGTTCAAGCGCGCCGAGCCGCGCCAGCATGGCGGGCAGTAAGCGCGCGGCATCCTTGTCGGTGTCGCTCACCCGACGTTCTCCTGCTGGGCGGGGGCGCCCGCCGCATGAAGCCGGGGCGGGGCGGGCGGGCTCGGATGCGTTGCGTCCCAGCGGTTGGTAACGCGCCGGAACAGGTCGGCATCGCGCGCGTAGCGGGTGGCGACGATCTCCCGGGCGCGGTCGGTGATCTCGACCGGAATGTTGGAGGACGCATTGGCGACCGGCAGCGCCGATTCGAAGCCAAGGCGATGGCCCACCAGGCGCCACGCCTGCGCAAGGCGCGGGTAGGGTGCCAGGATCGTGACGATGGGCAGGCCGGTTTTCGGGTCGCACACCATGTCCGCCTGCGGTGCGAAGCTCGCCGCCGCTGCTTCGACGAAGCCTTCGAAATCGTCATGGGCGCGCAGGCGCTGTTCGTGCTCGCCCGCGTGCGCGTGGGTCCGGATCCAGCGGAAATAGGAGATCATGCGCTCCAGCGGGTCGCGCAGGATGGCGAAGGAGAGCACGTGGCGGAAGCGTTCGGGCCCCATCTGGCGGGCGATCTGCGCCGCGGGGGAGTGCTTGCCGATGTTGAGGTGCTCGCCGTACCAGGTGTCGAGGCCGACCTGCCAGGCGGCAAGCACCACGTCGCCGAAACGCAGATGCGGCTTGTAGGCGAGCTCGACGGCCGTGCCGCCGGTCTTGGGCACGTGGATGAAGCAGAAATTGCGCGCCGGGGACCAGATCATCAGGCGGCGCGCCCTTCGGAGGCGGCCAGCGGGGTGAAGTCGCGCTCGGCGGCGGCGAACAGTTCCACATCGCGGGCGAAGGTCTCGCGGATCATCGCCGCGGCGGCCGGCGGAACCTCGATGCGCACCTGCCCGGAGGAGGCGTTCACATGCGGCAGCGGGGCCTCGATGCCCAGGCGCGCCGCCACGCCGGCCCAGCCCTCGGCGAGCCGGCGGAAGGGGATGAGGTGGCTGACGATGACCTCGCCGGAATTCGGGTCGGTCACCATGTCCGACTGGTGCAGCATGAAGCCGGCGACCTTCTCGGCGAAGGGTTCGAATGCGGTGATCTCGCGCAGATCGCTCTCGCGCCGGCCGGAATGCGGATAGCTGTGGATCCAGCGGTAGTAGGAGACCATGCGTTCCAGCGGGTCGCGCAGCACCGCGACGGAGAGCATCGCGTTGTAGGTCGGCCGCCCGGCCAGCAGACGCATCCGCCGCGCCGGCGTGTGCTTGCCCACCGACAGATGCCGCCCGTACCAGACGTCGATCCCCTCGGGCAGGGCGGCCAGGATGACGTCGCCGAAGCGCAGGTGCGGCGTATAGGCGGCCTCGATCGACGTGCCGCCGGTCTTGGAGATGTGGACGAAGCAGAACTTGCGGCTCGGCGACCAGATCATCGCGGTGGCATCCCGTGCTGCCCGCGGGTGGCGCGCCCCAGTTGCGCGTCGCCCAGCCGGGACACCGGGCATTCTTCATGCGGCAGGCCGGGATGCAACCTGCGCCCGGCCGGCGGGCATGGGCCAGCAGCTGAGCGCATCATTCCTCGGCGTAGGGGTTCTTGGTGCCGCGCAGCTGCAGGCGGATCGGCACGCCGGGCATCTTGAAGGTCTCGCGGAAGCCGTTGACCAGATAGCGGCGGTAGTCCTCCGGCAGGTCCTCGGCGCGGGTGCCGAAAATGGTGATGGTGGGCGGGCGCGCCTTGGGCATGGTGGCGTAGCGCAGCTTGATGCGCCGGCCCTGGATGGCGGGCGTCGGGTGGCGCTCCTGCGCGCCCTCGAACCAGCGGTTGAGTTCGCCGGTGCCGATGCGGCGGTTCCACAGCGCATAGGCCGCGCGCACCGCGGGCATCAGCTTGTCCATGCCACGCCCGGTCGCGGCCGAGAGCGGCACCACCGCGATGCCGCGCAGCTGCGCCAGGGAGGCGGTCAGCACGTCGTCGAGCCGGCGGCGCGCCGCCTCGCGGTCCTCGATGGCGTCCCACTTGTTGAAGGCGATGACGATGGCGCGGCCCTCGCGCTCGGCCAGGCGGGCGATGCGCAGGTCCTGCTCGTCCATGCCCAGCGTGGCATCGACCACCAGCACGACGATCTCGGCCTCCTTGAGCGCATGCAGCGTGGCGCCGACCGACATCTGCTCCAGGCGTTCCTGCACGCGCGCCTTCTTGCGCATGCCCGCGGTATCGACGAGGCGGACACGCCCGCCGGTGGAATCGCGCCATTCGACCGAGACGGCGTCGCGCGTCAGGCCTGGCTCGGGGCCGGTGATCATGCGCTCCTCGCCCAGCAGGGCGTTGAGCAGCGTGGACTTGCCCGCATTGGGGCGGCCCACGATGGCCAGGCGCAGGGGGCGGTCCGGGTCGTCCGCCTCCTCCTGCTCCTCCTCGGGTTCGGGGCCGAGCGCCTCGCGCACCGCCTCGTGCAGCGCGCCCAGGCCCTCATTGTGCTCGGCGCTGACGGCGACCGGGTCGCCCAGGCCGAGTTCGAAGGCCTCCATCGCGGCCGCCATGCCGCCGCGCCCCTCGGCCTTGTTGGCCACCAGCACCACGGGCAGCGAGGCGCGGCGCAGCCAGGCGGCGAAGGCGCGGTCCGACGGCGTGAGGCCGGTGCGCACGTCGATCACGAACAGCACCAGGTCGGCGGCGCGCAGGGCGGCCTCGGAGCTGGCGCGCATGCGCCCGGCCACGGTGTCGGGCGGGGCTTCCTCGAGGCCGGCGGTATCGACCAGCATCACGTCGCGCCCGCCGATGCGCGCCTCGGCCTCCTTGCGGTCGCGCGTCACGCCCGGCGTGTCGTCCACCAGCGCGATGCGCCGCTGCGCCAGGCGGTTGAACAGCGTGGACTTGCCGACATTGGGCCGGCCGAGAATCGCGACGGTGGGGGGCATGATGGCCTTCGCGCCGGCCTCAGCCGCCGCCGGCGAAGGCCACGAGCGTGGCGTCGTCGGTGGCGGCGAGCAGCAGGTTGCCCACGATGATGGGCTGCAGGGTGAGGGCACGCCCGAGCGGCGTGCGCGTGGTGACCTCGCCGGTGGCGGGGTCGAGCGAGACCAGCTCCTCGAGGCTGGTGCCGACCAGCAGGCGTCCGCCGGCCAGCACGGGTGCAGCAAGGCCGATGCGTTCCGCCGGGCGGTTGCCGCGGGGCGCGGGGCGCAGCGAGGTCGCCCAGCGCACCTGGCCGCCATCGCGCTCAATCGCCGCGACCTGGCCGACATCATTGACCAGGAAAACCCAGTTGCCGGCCACCCAGGGGGCTTCCGTGCCGCCGGTCTCCTGTTCCCACAGCCGCCGGCCGGAGCGCATGTCCACGCAGATGGACAGGCCGCCCACACCGACCGCGATGGCGCGCCCGGCGGAGATGATCGGCGCGGCGCGCACGCCCGCGATGTCCGACAGCGCGCCGGTGCCCGCGGCGGCGAGGCTCTCGCTCCAGAGCACGCGCCCATCGGCGGCGCGCAGGGCGAACAATTCGCCTGAAGGGAAGCCGGCCACGACCGTATCGCCCTCGACCGCCGGTGCGGCGAGGCCGAGCGGGATGGTGACGGTGGGCGAGGCGCGATGGGTCCAGGTGCGGCTGCCATCCTCGGCCGAGAGGCACACCAGGTTGCTGTTCACGGTGGGGACGAAGACACGCCCGCCGGAGACGGTGGGCGCGCCGCGTGCCGGGGCGGGCAGGTCCACGCGCCAGCGCACCGCGCCATCGGCGATGTTCAGTGCCAGCACTTCCGCCAGGCCGGTGGTGGCGAACACCGTCTCGCCATCCACCGCGAGGCCGGCGCCGAGCGCGCCGGTGCTCTCATCCTCCTTGCGGGTGTCGCGCCGCCAGCGCCGATCGCCGGTGGCGAGGTCAAAGGCGGAGACCACGCCGAAGGCATCGGCGACATAGACCGTGGCGGCATCGGCCACCGGGCCCGAGGTCAGGCGCTGGCGGTAGCCGCTGCCGCTGCCGAAGCCGCTGCGCCAGGCCTGGGTAAGCGTCGGGCCGAGGGCGACATGGCCGCCGGCATGGGCCGCATCGCCGCCGGCCTGCGGCCAGGCGGCGCGCGGGGCGGGCGGCGGCAGGACCACGCTGGTGGATTGTGCCGCGGTGTCGGCCTCGATCGAGCGCTCGGGCACGGTCACGACCGGCACGCGCTCGCCCACGAAGGGTTCGCGCTTCTCGCCGAAGATCGAATCGAGGGTTTCGCAGCCGCCGAGCAGCGCGGCCGTGCCGAGCATCGCGCCGCGGCGGGTGAGTGTGCGGGCCATCAGCCGGCGATCCCCGCGGCGATGCGTCCGGCGCGGTCGCGGATGCCGCGCGGGGCGGTGACATCGGCGGACAGGGCTTCGAGCGCCTGGCGGGCCTCATCGCGCCGCCCGGCGCGCAGCGCGACCAGCGCCGACATCTCCCGCGCCGAGGCGTTCCAGGGCTGGTCGGGCCGCGCGAGCGGGGCGAGGCGCTGGGTCAGCACGCCCGGCTCCGCGGTGTCGAGCGAGCGCAGCGCCCACAGCAGGGTCGCGAGGTCGCGGTAGAGTTGTTCGGCGCCGGTGTCGTTGGCGAGGCGGTCGTAGAGCGCCAGCGCGCCCTCGCGGTCGCCGGTCTCGGCCTTCAGGGCGGCGGCGCGCAGGGTGGCGATGGTGCGGTAGCCGGCGGGGCCTTCGGCAGCCAGCGCCGCGAAGCGATTGCCAATGGCGACCAGGTCGGCGCCCTCGGCCTCGGCGGCGCGATGGATGGACAGGAAGGAGATGGCGGCGGCCTGGCGCTCGCGCGCCTGGTACCATTGCCAGCCCTGCCAGCCGCCGATGCCGGCCAGCGCGAGCACCAGGACGCCGATGATCGGCGTGCCGAAGCGCAGCCAGAACTGGCGGGCGCGTTCGGCGCGGAGATCCTCCTGCACCTCGTCGAAGATATCGGGCAAATGCGGCACCCCTGGTTGCGGCACGGGACAATGGCCCCGTTGCCGAAAGGCGGCGGACCATACAGCCCCGTTGGCGGTGCGTTAAGCCCGGCCGGGGCTTTATGCATCGATGCGATGGATCATGATGCCCCTGCTGCTGCTCGGCCTGCCTGCCTGCCAGGCGGGGCTGGCGGGCGCCCCCTTCATCGCGGTGCCGGCGGTGGTGGAGGCGCTGTCCCTGCGCGCCTTCGGCCGCACCACGGGGGATTCGATCGTATCCCTGGTGACCGGGGAGGATTGTTCGATCGCCCGGATCGGCCGGGGCGATGCCTATTGCGGCCAGGACAACGCGCCCGCGCCGCAGCCGGTGTGCACGCGCAGCCTGGGCGCGGTGGATTGCTGGACCGTGCCGCCGGCGGCCTACCCGCCCTATCGCGGCGTCGCCGATGGGCCGCAGACCCTGACCGAGGCGCAGGAGAACAACCGCATCGGCTGGCCGCGGCGGATTGCCCGCGCCCTCACGCCGGACCCGCCGGCGGCGCCCCAACCGGCCGCGCCGGCGCCACCGCCACTGGACAGCGTGGCCGGGCAGGCCGCCGCGCGCGCCCTGTCGGGCGCCGGTGCTTCAGCCGCGCAGGCGAACCAGCCCGCCGTGGTCGATTTCGTCCTGCCCGCACAGGGCGGCCAGGGCGGGGGCGATGGCAGCGGGGTCGGCGGGCAATGAGGGGTCCTCGCCCGGGAAGGCGTTGGCGCGCAGCTGGGTCGCGACGGGGCCGGGATCGGCCAGGATGATGCGCAGCGGGGTGGTCGTGGTCTCGGCCGCCCATGCGCGCACCAGGTGCTCCATGCCCGCCTTGGCGGCGCCATACAGGCCCCAATAGGCCAGCGGCGTGGTGGCCACCGCGTCGGTCAGCACCACCGCGCGGCCGGCGGGGGCGGCGCGCAGCGGCGGGTCGCAGGTGCGGATCAGCCGCCAGGTGGCGGCGAGGTTCACCGCGAGGGATTCGTCCATGTCGCGCGGCTGGATATGCGCGACCGGTGTCAGCTTCGCCAGCACGCCGGCGGCATGGGCCAGGATGTCGAGCCGCCCGAAGCGTGCGACGATCGATGGGCCCCAGCATGTCGATGTCGCCGGCCTTCTTCTGCAGGTCGAGCGGCAGGAGGGTGGCGGGCGGGCCGCCGGCGGCACGGATGGCGTCGTCGGTCTCCTCGAGGCCGCCCTGGGTGCGCGCCACCAGCACGCATTGCGCACCGCGGCGGCCGAGTTCCACCGCCCAGGCCGCGCCGATACCCCGCGAGGCGCCGGTGACCAGCGCGACCCGCCCTTCCAGTGGTTTCATGCGGCTATTGCCCGGCGGGTTGCAGCAGCGACAATTGGCGGTCCGAGGTGGTCTGCCAGTCGGTCAGCGGGATGGCGTAGTCGCCGGTGAAGCAGGCGTCGCAGTAATGCGGTTTCGCCGGGTCGCGCGCCTGCTGGCCGAGCGCGCGGTACAGGCCATCGAGCGAGATGAAGGCCAGGCTCTCGACGCCGATGATGCGTGCCATCTCGGCCAGGTCATGCTTGGCCGCCATCAGTTCCGAGCGTTCGGGCGTATCGATGCCGTAGTAGCAGGAATGCGTGGTGGGCGGGGAGGAGATGCGCATGTGCACCTCCTTCGCGCCGGCATGGCGGACCATCTCCACGATCTTGCGCGAGGTGGTGCCGCGCACGATCGAGTCGTCCACCAGGATGACGCGCTTGCCCTCCAGGATCGGGCGGTTCGCCGAATGCTTCAGCTTCACGCCAAGGTGGCGGATGTGGTCGGTCGGCTCGATGAAGGTGCGCCCGACATAGTGGTTGCGGATGATGCCCAGTTCGAACGGGATGCCCGCTTCCATCGCATAGCCCATGGCGGCAGGGACGCCGCTGTCGGGCACCGGCACCACCACATCCGCCGCCACGCCGGATTCCCGGGCCAGTTCGGCGCCGATGCGCTTGCGCGTGTCATAGACCGGCGTGCCCTCCATCACGGAATCGGGCCGCGCGAAATAGATGTATTCGAAGATGCAGAAGCGGCTGGCCTGCCGGCCGAAGGGCTTCACGGAGCGCACGCCGGTGTCGTCGATGACGATGATCTCGCCGGCCTCGATGTCGCGCACGAATTCGGCGCTCACGATATCGAGTGCGCAGGTCTCCGAGGCCAGCACATACCCGCCATTGGCCAGGCGGCCGAGCACCAGCGGGCGCACCCCCAGCGGGTCCCGCGCGCCGATCAGCGCGCCATTGTGCAGCGCCACCAGCGAATAGGCGCCCTGCACCTGCTTCAGCGCGTCGATCAGCCTGTCGAGCACGGTGGAATACAGGCTGATGGCGATGAGGTGGATGAACACCTCGGAATCGGTGGTGGATTGGAACAGGCAGCCGCGGCGCACCAGGGCGCGCTTGAGCGCATGCGAATTGGTCAGGTTGCCGTTATGCGCGACCGCGAGGCCGCCGAACTCGAAATCCGCATAGAGCGGCTGCACGTTGCGCAGCGCCGTCTCGCCGGTGGTGGCGTAGCGGTTGTGGCCCAACGCGGCGCCGCCGCGCAGGGAGGCGATGACCTTGGCCTCGCCGAAATTGTCGCCCACCAGCCCGAGGCCCTTATGCGCGTGGAACAGCCCGCCTTCGTCGAGGGTGACGATGCCGGCGGCTTCCTGCCCGCGATGTTGCAGGGCATGCAGGCCGAGCGCGGTCAGCGCCGCGGCGTCGCCGCCATCCCACACGCCGAACACGCCGCATTCCTCATGCGGCTTGTCGTCGTCGAGGTCGAACATGGGGTCCATGGCGGTCCTCAGGTGCGGCTGCGCGCGGGCGGGCGCAACAGATCGTCCATTGTCGGGCCGCCGGTGCCGGGGGGCTCGACCAGGCGGGGGCGGTAGGCTTCGGGCACGCGCTCGATCACCATCCGGGCACCCTCGGCCACCAGCGGCAGGCTGCGGGCCTGTTTCACCGGCTCGGGCCAGGCGCTGGTCTCCGGCGCGAACATGCCTGCCAGGATATAGGCGAGCACCAGCAGCAGCGCACCCCGTACCGCACCAAAAGCAAGACCCAGAACGCGATCGAGCCCGCCCAGGACAGAATCCTGCACGCGATCGGCGATGGCGTTCGTCACCAGCTTCAGGATCACGAGCACGACCAGGAACACCACCCCGGCGCCGACCGCATCCGCCACCCAGGGCGGATCCAGCCAGGCCGTCGTGTGCGGCAGCAGATAGGGCCGGGCGAAGAAGGCTGCGGCCGCGGCGCCACCCCAGGCGCCAAGGCTCAGCACTTCCCGCACCAGCCCGCGGAAGAAGGCGACAGCGGCCGAAATCACGACCACCGCAGCCAGCGCGGCATCAACCCAGGTCATCGCGGACCCGTGTAGCAGCGCCGATCCGCGGCGTCACGGCCCGGGGCGCTTCGGCTTGACGGTCTGTTGCGCAAACACCGCAACCAGGTCGGCGAGATGGCCCACCTCATCGAGCGCCATGCCCTGCGGCGGCGCGGCGGGCTTGGCGCCGCGGGCCACCCGCCGCGGCAGGGTGGCGGCGGCGAAGCCGAGCTTGTGCGCCTCCCGCAGGCGCGACTCGGCCTGCGCGACCTGGCGCACCTCGCCCGACAGCCCGACCTCGCCGAAATAGACCGCCGCCGAATTGGTCGGGCTGTCGGTGGCGGCCGAAACCAGGGCCGCGGCCACCGCGAGGTCGGCGGCCGGCTCGGCGATGCGCAACCCGCCCGCGATGTTCAGGTACACGTCGTTCTGCCCCAGGCTGAGCCCGCAGCGCGCCTCCAGCACCGCCATCAGCATCGACAGCCGCCCGGAATCCCAGCCCACCACCTGCCGGCGCGGCGAGCCGCCGGAACTGGGCGAGAGCAGCGCCTGCACCTCGACCAGCACCGGGCGCGTGCCCTCGATGCCGGCGAAGACCGCGCTGCCGGCGACATTGCCGCGCCGTTCGGCCAGGAACAGGGCGGAGGGGTTGGCGACTTCCACGAGGCCGGTGCCGGTCATCTCGAACACGCCGATCTCGTCGGTCGCGCCGAAGCGGTTCTTGGTGGCGCGCAGGATGCGGAACTGATGGCCGCGGTCGCCTTCGAAATACAGCGTGGCATCGACCATGTGTTCCAGCACCCGCGGGCCGGCCAGCGTGCCTTCCTTGGTGACATGGCCGACCAGCACGATGGCGAAGCCGCGCGCCTTGGCGAGGCGGATGAGCTCGGCGGCACAGGCGCGCACCTGCGCGACCGTGCCCGGCGCGGATTCCAGCGCATCGAGCCACACGGTCTGGATGGAATCGATCACCACCAGCGCGGCGTCGGTTTCCTGTTCCAGGCTGGCCACGATGTCGCGCAGCGCGGTGGCGGCGGCCAGCGCCATCGGGCTGTCCGACAGGCCCAGGCGGGCGGCGCGCAGGCGCACCTGCTCCACCGCCTCCTCGCCGCTGACATACAGAACGCGCCGCCCGGCAGTGGCCACGCGCGCGGCGGCCTGCAACAGGATGGTCGATTTGCCGATGCCCGGATCCCCACCCACCAGGATGGCCGAGGCCGCGACCAGCCCACCGCCCAGCACGCGGTCGAGTTCGGCGATGCCGGTCGGGATGCGCGGGGGCGGGGCGGTGGTGCCCTTCAGGCCCACGAACTCGACCCGCCGCCCGCCGCCGGCCTTGGCGGCGGGGCCGGGGCCGCGCGGGGCGGGGGCTTCCTCGGCCAGCGTGTTCCATTCGCCGCAGGCCTCGCAGCGGCCCTGCCACTTGGGGTGGGCCGCGCCGCAGGCCTGGCAGACGAAGCGGGTTTTCTCGCGCGCCATCTCAGCGCTCCGCCAGCGTGGCGAGCACATCGCCTTGCGGCGCGATGCCCTCGACATGCCGGCGATGCCACAGCGCGTGGAACAGCAGGTGCCAGGCGGCGAAACCCTCCCGCTTGCCGGCCGCCGCGCGGAACAGCGGCAGGATGCGATCGGGCTTGGCGATCTCCGCGACACCCGGCTGGGCTGCCACCAGCGGTGCCAGGCGATCGGCGGAATCGGCGATCCAGGCGCCGATCGGCACGGTGAAGCCCTGCTTGCGCCGGAACGGCTCGCTGGCCGGGAAGTGTCGCGCCAGCCATTGCCGCAGGATCCACTTGCCCTGCCCGTCGCGCACCTTCATCGCATCGGGCAGGCGGAAGGCGGCGGCGGCAACGCCGGTGTCGAGGAAGGGCGTGCGGCCCTCCACGCCGTGGGCCATCAGGCAGCGGTCGAGCTTGGCCAGCAGGTCGTTGGGCAGCCAGTCCGCGACATCCAGCGCCTGCGCAGCCTGCAGCCGGGTGCGGCCGGGGGTGGCGGCGGCCGCGGCGGCGGCCTCGATGCCGTCGCGCCAGAAGCGCGGGGGGGCGCGCAGCACGTCCAGCCGGTCGAAGGCGCCATGCGCGCGCATCGCCTTGCCGCCCATCCACCACGGCCGCATCGCCGAGCGGTAGCGCCCGTAGCCGCCAAAGATCTCGTCCCCGCCCTCGCCGGAGAGCACCACCTTCACCTCCTCCCGCGCGCGGCGGGCGAGGAACCAGGTCGGGATGATGGCGTAGTCCGCCGCCGGGTCGTCCATGGCGGCGACGATCTCGGGCAAATGCCGCCAGACCATCTCCCGCGTCACCGCCAGCGTGACGTGGCGCGCGCCGGCGGCGGCGGCGGCATGGGCGGCGGCGTCGCGTTCATCGGCGGCGCCGGGGATGTCGAAGCCGGCGGTGAAGGCCAGCACCGGGCGATCGTTCAGCCGCGCCATCATGGCCAGGATGGCGGCGGAATCCGTGCCGCCCGAGAGGAACATCCCGTAGGGCACGTCGCTGCGCTGGTGCAGGTCCACGCTCTCGGCCAGGGCGGCATCGAGCCGGGCGAGGGCGGCCTCCTCCTCGATGGCCTCCGGGCCGCCTTCGGGAAGGGCCGCGCGGCGGCGGCGTTCCACCACGGCACCGTCGGCGATGGTGATGGTCTCGCCGGGCAGCAGGCGTGTGATGCCCTCGAAGATGGTCTCGGCCCCGGTGGTGAATTGCAGCTGCAGCAGCTCGTGCAGCGCGGCGGTGCGCAGGCGCGGCGCGACCAGCCCGGCGGCGATCAGCGCCTGCGGTTCCGAGGCGAAGGCGATGCCGTGCGGCGTCTCGGCCAGATACAGCGGCTTGATGCCGAAGGGGTCGCGCGCCAGCACCAGCCGCCTGGTGGCGCGGTCGTGGATGGCGAGCGCGTACATCCCGCGCAGCCCATCGGCAAAGGCGGGCGCCGTCGCGGCGGAACAGGTGCAGCGGCGGTTCGCAATCCGATTGCGTGATGCAGGCGAGGCCCTGCGCGCTGCGCAATTCGCGATAGTTGTAGACCTCGCCATTGCCCACCAGGCTGGCCGCGCCGGCATGCAGCGGCTGGTCGCCGGTGGCGAGGTCGATGATGGCCAGGCGCGTATGCGCAAGCCCGACCTGCCCCGCGACATGCTGGCCCTGCCCATCCGGGCCGCGATGCGCGAGGGCCTGCGTCATGGCTTCCAGCACACCCGGCGGGAGGCTCGCCCCGGGTTTCAGTGCGATGCCGGCGATACCGCACATGGCGTCAGGCCGCCCGGCGCGGCTGGGCGACGGCGGCGAAGAAGTCCTGCCAGCGGGCGAGCACGGCCTGCGCGGTGAAGTCCTGCGCATAGGCGGCGCGCCCGGCGGCGGCGAGGGCGCCCGCGCGTTCCCGGTTGTCGAGCAGGCGCGCGATGGCGGTGGCGAGCGCATCGGCGTTCTCGACAGGCACCAGCACGCCGTTGGTGCCGTCGGCGATGAGTTCCGCCGGGCCCTGCGCCGCCGCGGCGACCACCGGGCGCCCGGCCGACCAGGCCTCCAGCACGATGTTGCCGAGCGGTTCATGGCGGGAGGAACACACGAAGACCTCGCAGGCGGCGAGCAGCGAGGCGGTATCGCGCCGCCAGCCCAGGAAGGCGACGCGCCCGGTGATGCCGAGCTCGGCCGCCAGCGCTTCCAGCGCGGCGCGCTCCGGCCCCTCGCCGGCGATGGAGAGATGCGCGGATGGGATCTGCGCCAGCGCGCGCAGGGCGATGTCGAAGCCCTTGTTGGCGTGCAGCCGGCCCATGGCCAGCAGGCGACGTGCGCCGGCGGGCGCGGGCAGGGTGGCGGGGGCGGCGCCGGCCAGGTCGTCCACGAAATTCGGCACGTGATGGGCGCGCGCGGCCGGCCAGCCCTGGGTGGCGAGCCAGCGGGTGATGCCGCGCGTATTGCCGACCAGGTGATCGCAGCGGCGGTAGTATTTCAGGTCGTAATAGCCCCCCAGGCGGCCGACCAGCGTCCACGGGCCCTTCGGCGCGAAGCCGGCCGCGCGGTTCATCCAGGCCACCACGACCTGCGGGCGCGAAACGCCGCAGCGCGAGGCGCAGGCGTGGGCCGGTCAGCAGGTCGAGCGGGCCGCCGAAGCCCAGTTCCAGCGGCGCGAGACCACCCGCGCGCAACCGCGCCGCGCGCGCGGCGTCGCGGCGGATGATGGGCAGCACCTGCTCCCCCGCGCCGTGCAGCGCGAGGCAGAGCCGTTCGAAGAAGGCTTCTGCGCCGCCATGATGCGCGCCGGCCATGATGTGGGCGACCTTCACGGCGCGCCCCCGTGGCGGCCCGGTTCCAGCCGCGCCTTCAGGTAGGACAGCAGCGGGAAGGCGCCGGTGCACAGCGCCAGCAGCACGCCCCAGGCGCCTTCGCGATAGCCGCGGCGCGACACGTAGGATTTGAACCCGCGCGAGAAGAAGCGCCGCACGTTGCCGCGCAGCGTGCCGATATCCCCGCCGGCGATGAGGTCCGCCGCCTTGGCCGAGGAGTATTTGTCGAGCCGGCGCAGCATGTCGGAGATGTCGCGGTCCACCAGGTGTTTCAGCGCGCCCTGGGTGATGCGCGGGCCTTCCCGGCCGGTCCAGTCGAGGCCCGGATGGACGCGCTGCGCCCGCCAGCGCTTGGCCCCGCGGCGGAACAGGCGCGGCACCGATGTGGTGCCGAAGGACCCCGCCCAGCCATGCCGGATCAGCCGGTCGCCGACGTAGTTGTCCACCGGCACCTGGTGCCAGGCGTGCGGGCTGTCGGCGATGGTGGCGCGCACGGCCCGGGCCAGCGCGGCGTCCACGCGTTCATCGGCATCGACTTCCAGGATCCAGTCCCCGGTGCAGGCGGCGATGCCGGCGTTGCGGCGCTCGCCCTCGAGGTCCCAGGCCCCTTCCAGGATGCGCGCGCCGGCGGTGCGCGCGATGGCGGCGCTGTCGTCGGTGGTGCGGTCGAGCACCACCACGATCTCGTCGGCGAAGGCAACGGAGGCGAGGCAGTCGGGCAGGCGCTCCTGCTCGTTGCGGGCGACGATGAGCGCCGAAAGGCGGGGGCGCGCGCTCACGCGGCGATTTCCCCGAGCGGTTCTGGTGCGGGCCGTGCGAGCAGGCTTGCGGCTTCCTCGGCGACGCGGGTTGCGCTGAGCGCACCCATGGGGGCCGCACCGGGCGGGCCCTTGGCGAGCACCGCCAGCGCGCGGGCACCGATGGGCGCGTATTCCGCCGCCGGCGTGGGGCCGAACAGGCCGATGGTGGGCGTGCCGGTCGCCGCCGAAAGGTGCATCAGCCCCGAATCATTGCCCACGAACAGGCTGCAGCGCGCCAGCACGGCGGCGGCCTGGGGCAGGTCGAGCGCGCCGAGCAGGTCCAGCGCGCCGGGCAGGCCCTCCAGCACCGGCGCGGCCATGGCGCGTTCCTGGGCGCCGGGGCCGCCGAGCACGACGATGCGCGCACCCTCCAGCACGCCGCCCGGCGCGGTGAGCACGCGGGCGAGATGCAGGAAGCGATCCGCCGGCCAGACCTTGCGCGCCCAGTTGGCGGTCGGGCCGAGCGCCAGCACCGGGCCGCCGGCCGGCACCAGTGCCTGCGCGGCGTCGGCGTCCTCGGCGTTGAACCAGGCTACCGGACGCGGCGCGGGCGAGAGGCCGAGGGTTTGTGCGAGGTGCAGCAGGCGATGTCCGGGCCGCCGACCGCCACGCATCACCGCCCGCCGCCGTGCCAGAAGCAGCCAGGCGATCGCCGAGCCGCGCAGATCCACCACCAGGTCCCACCGCCGCGTCGCCACCTGCGCCCAGAGCAGCGGCCAATGCAGGGCGAAGCGGCGCTTCTCGATGGGGATGAGGCGTTCGAGGCCAGGCATGCGGGCGAACACGCCCTCGGCCACCTGCCCGCAGGCGATGGTGAAGCGCGCCTGGGGGTGGGCGCGCATCAGGTGGTCGAGCAGGCCGGTGGACAGCACGGCATCGCCGATTCGCGTCGAGGTGATGAACAGGATGCGCACGGCGCGCGCTTACCACGCCCTGCCTGCCGGGGGGAGGTTGCACCGAACGCGCCGGCGGCACACCTGTACACGCATGACCATCGCTCCCCTTCCCGAACGCGGCGTGATCGAGGTGGCCGGCCCGGATCGGGTCGCCTTCCTGCAGGGCCTCGTGTCCAACGACGTGTCAGGGATTGCCCCGGGCGAGGCGGTCTGGGCGGCGCTCCTGACGCCGCAGGGCAAATGGCTGGCAGATTTCTTCGTGCTCGAGTTCGGCGATGCGTTCCTGCTGGATACGGAACGAGCCCTGGTGCCGATGGTGGTCCAGCGCCTCACGCGGTTCCGGCTGCGCGCGAAGGTGACGCTGCGCGATCTGTCCGACGAATGGCATGTCCATGCGGTCTGGGGCGCGGATGCAGGGCTTGAGGGCCTGGCCGGGCGCGACCCGCGCCTGCCCGAGGCTGGCTGGCGCTTTCTCGCGCCCCTGATGATGGACGACGACGCGACGGCCGAGGACTACGACCGCCATCGCCTGGCCCTCGGCCTGCCGGACGGGTCGCGGGACATGGAGGCGGAGAAATCCGTGCTGCTCGAAGCGGGCTTCGACGAGTTGCACGGCGTGTCCTGGACGAAGGGCTGCTACATGGGCCAGGAACTGACGGCGCGCACGCGTTATCGCGGCCTGGTGAAGCGCCGCCTGGTGCCGGTGAATGTCGAGGGCACGTTGCCGGCGCGCGGCAGCGCGGTGACGGATGCGCAGGGGCGCGAGGTGGGCGAGATGCGCTCCGGCCGCGACGCGATGGGCCTGGCGCTGCTGCGCCTGGAGGCGCTGGAGCGCGCGCCGCTGGCGGCCGGCGACGCGGTGCTGCATCCGCGCATCCCGGCCTGGATGCGCCTGCCCGAGCGGGAGAAGGCCTGATGGCGGACGACCACGGGCCCGGCGTGCGCATTCCGCCGCCGGTGATGGTGGCGGGCGCGCTGGCCGTGGCGTGGGTGATGCAGCGCGTCATCCCGGTGCCGCTGGGCCCGCCCGCGCCGGCGATCGGCTCGCTGGTGATCTTCGCGGGCTTCGCGCTGATCGGCTGGGCGGTGCTGGTGCTGGTGCGCGCGGGCAACGATCCCCGGCCGGACAAGCCGGATGCCGCGATGGTCGAGTCCGGGCCGTTCCGTTTCAGCCGCAACCCGATCTATCTGGGCTTCCTGGTGCTGCTGGCGGGCTTCGCGCTGCGCTGGGGCGACCTGTGGGGCTGGATCGCGCTGGTGGCGAGCCATTTGATGCTCGACCGGATGGTGGTGGCGAAGGAGGAAGCCTACCTCGCCACCCGTTTCGGTGCCGGCTACGAAGCCTATCGCAGCCGGGTGCGCCGCTGGGTGTGAGGGCTGGGGGTTGTCGCGTTGCGCAGCGGCGTTTCGCCACGCCGCGGCGGACGGGCGCGTTTCATCTCATCGCCGAGGTCAGCACCGCGCCCACTTCGTCCAGGATGGCCGGGTCGTCGATGGTGGGCGGCACCGCGTAGTCGTCGCCATCGGCGATCTTGCGCAGCGTGGCACGCAGGATCTTGCCGCTGCGCGTCTTGGGCAGCCGTGCGACCACCCGGGCCTCCTTGAAGGCGGCGACGGGGCCGATGCGTTCGCGCACCATCGCGACCAGATCCTGCGCGATGGCGTCCTCGGCCTTCGTGACGCCATGCTTGAGCACCACCAGGCCCAGCGGCACCTGCCCCTTCAGCGTGTCCCGCACGCCGACCACGGCGCATTCGGCGACATCGGGGTGGGAGGCCAGCACCTCCTCCATCGCGCCGGTGGACAGGCGATGGCCGGCGACGTTGATGATGTCGTCGGTGCGCGACATGACGGAGACGTAGCCTTCGGCGTCGATCATCCCGGCATCGGCCGTGCTGTAGAAGCCCGGATGGGCCGAGAGGTAGGCCTCACGGAAGCGGTCGTCGGCGTTGAACAGCGTGGGCAGGCAGGAGGGTGGCAGCGGCAGGCGGATGGCGAGGGAGCCGATCTGCCCGCGCGGGACTTCCTGGTTGGCCTCGTCCAGCACCACCACGTCGAAGCCGGGGGCGGGCTTGCCGCCGGAGCCTGGCTTGGTGGGAAACAGGCCGAGGCCGCGGAAATTGCCGGTGATGGTCCAGCCGGTCTCGGTCTGCCACCAATGGTCGATCACCGGCTTGCCGAGCAGGCGTTGGGACCAGGTGATGGTGTCGGGGTCGCAGCGCTCGCCGGCGAGGAACAGGGCTTCCAGCCTCGACAGGTCGTGGCGCCTGAGCAGCACGCCCTCGGGGTCTTCCTTCTTGATGGCGCGGATGGCGGTGGGGGCGGTGAACAGCACCTTCACGCCGTGCTGTTCGCACACCCGCCAGAAGGTGCCGGCATCGGGCGTGCCGACCGGCTTTCCCTCGAACAGCACGGTGGTGCAGCCGGCGAGCAGCGGCGCATAGACGATGTAGGAATGGCCCACGACCCAGCCGACATCGGAAGCGGCCCAGTACACGTCGCCCGGTGCTGCGCCGTAGACCATCGACATCGAATTGTGCAGCGCGACGGCGTGCCCGCCATTGTCGCGCAGGATGCCCTTGGGCGCGCCTGTCGTGCCCGAAGTGTAGAGGATGTAGAGCGGGTCGGTGGCGTCAACGCTGACGCAGGGATGCGGCGTGGCGGCGGCCTCTGCTTCGAGCAGGTCGTGGTCGCGCCCGGGTGTCAGGTCGCAGGGCGATTGCGGGCGTTGCAGGATGAATACCGCGCCGGGCTTGTGCGGCGACAGCGCGATCGCGGCATCGAGCAGCGGCTTGTATTTCACGATACGACCCGGCTCGAGCCCGCAGGAGGCCGAGACGATGGCGCGCGGCTTCGCATCTGCGATGCGCGCGGCCAGTTCCGCCGCCGCGAAGCCGCCGAACACCACCGAATGCACCGCCCCCAGCCGGGCACAGGCGAGCATGGCGATCGCGGCTTCGGGCACCATCGGCATGTAGATGACCACGCGTTCGCCCCGCGCCACGCCGCTTGCCGCCAGCGCGCCGGCGAGGCGCGCGACGCGGTCCTGCAATTGCGCGTAGGTGATGGTCTCGATCTGCCCGGTCATCGGGCTGTCCCAGATGATCGCCGCCTGGTCGCCGCGCCCGGCCTCGACATGCCGGTCCACCGCGTTGAAGCAGGTGTTCAGCCGCCCGCCGGGGAACCAGCGGCCATAGATGCCCTGCGCGGGGTCGAAGATGGCGCCGGGTGGCGTGTCCCAGGTGATGCCCTGTGCGGCCTCGGCCCAATAGGCCGTGGGATCGCGCCGCCAGCGCGCATAGGTTTCATCGTAGCGCCCGGTTCCGGCGTTCTTGTCCATGCGTTTGCTCTCCATCCCCGGCGCGCGAGCGTGGACCGTCGCGGCTGTGCCGCGCAAGGGCATGGGGCGGCTGTGCCGCGCAAGGGCATGGGGCGGCTGTGCCGCGCAAGGGCATGGGGCGGTGCGGGCAGGACGTGGCAGCAGGCGCTCCAGCTTCCGGCGACGCCGCCGGACGGCGCCGAGGCCGGGGAGGGGCATGCGACCGGCGGGCGCCGGATCGTACAATCATGCCCTGTCCTGGATTGTGATCCGCGGAGCATGGCGTGCGACGCCGTGTGGCGCGCTGGCGCACCGGCGCATGGCCATGTTCGCGCGACGGTGCGCGTTGCGCCGGAACGGGGGCGGCGATGTCAGACGAAAATGAAGTCGCGCGCCGTCAGCGCCCCCGGGTCGACGCCGAGCAGCACCAGGAAATCATCGCTGCCGAGCGAGACCAGCGTTGCTCCATCGCCGCCGACAATGACGGTGTTCGCCATGCTGGTGAAACCGAAGCCGCGGATTTCCATCCGGTCGATACCGGGGGTGAAGTCCTGCAGCAGATCCGCGCCGCTGCCGGGCGTAAAGACGAAGACATCCGCGCCCGCGCCGCCGCGCAGCAGATCGGTCCCGAGGCCGCCGACCAGGCGGTCGATGCCGTCGCCGCCGCTCAGGACATCGTCCCCCGCCTCGCCGAACAGCGCATCATTGCCGAGGCCGCCGTTGATCACGTCGGAGCCGTTGCCGCCGCGCAGGTTGTCATTGCCCAGCCCGCCGCCGATGAGGTCGTCGCCATTGCCGCCGAGGATGGTGTCGTTGCCGGCGCCGCCGGCCAGGTAGTCGTTGCCGTCGCGTCCCTCGAGGCGGTTCGCATAGGCGTCGCCGGCCAGCCGGTCGCCGCCGGAGCCGCCGATCAGGGTCGCCGTGCCGGGGCTGGCGACGCCGCGCATGGCGACCTCGATGGACAGGCTGTCGAAGAAATCCGAACTGGGCGTATAGCCGGACTGCAGCATGGCCGCGTCGAAGCCCGGGCGTGCCAGCGCTACGGCACCTGTGGCGTCGTCGCCGTCGAAGGGAGTGAGGGCGTTCCAGGCGCCCACGCTGCCGATCGTGGCGTCGCCCCAGACAAAGCTCCCGGTGCCGGCGCCCAGCGACACGGTGTTGCCGCTGATCGCATTGCCGCCCGCCTCGGCGCCGTAGTCGACGGCGATCGCGTGGGTGCCGGCCGTTGTCGTGACAATGGTGTTGCCGTCGACCACGTTGCCGGTGCTCAGGCCCGGTGCGAAGCCGGCGTCGCCGATGAAGATCTCGGCCTTGGCGGAGTAGCCCGAACGTGTGCCCGAGGGGTCGGCCGCGTTGCCTTCGAGGTAGTTGCCGGTGACGATGTTGCCGTCCGAACTCAGGATGGTGATGCCTGGCCCGTCATTGCCGATGATCCGGTTGCCTGAGACGACATTGTCGCCGGAGTAGTGGTCAAGCTGGATGCCGTGGCCATCGAAGGTGTCCGCCTCGTGTTGGTAGGCGACGGTGTTGTTGCTGATGGTGTTGTTGCGGCCCATCCCGTCTCCGGCAGACACGCCGAAAAGATGGATGGCTGAGGTGCCCGCCAGGCCGGCGGTGCCGTTGTTGACGACGGTGTTGCCGTCCACCACCGCGTGGCTGCCGTGCAGAAGTATCCCGTTCTCGCCGTTGCGGTAGATGGAGTTGCCCGCGATCAAGGCCGGCTGCGCGGCGGTGGCGACCGCACCATTGATCCAGATGCCGTTGGTGTCGTTGTCGTGGATGGTGTTCCCGATGAGGGAGACCGCCGCCATCGTCTCGCTGTCGAGGTAGATGCCGATCAGGCCGTGATGGACGGTGTTGTTCTGGACGGTGATGTCGTGGGCATTTCCGGTGATCATCACGCCCAGGCCGTCGCCGCCGCGGATATCGAGGCCGAGGACCGTGACGAAGGCGGCACCGTCGATGATGACCGTGCCCTCGATGCGTGCCGCGCCCTCGCCGTAGGACATGATGGTGATCGGCGCGTCGGCTGTCCCCTGGCCCGTGATGGTCAGGCTGTTGGTGACGGTGCCGCCGCGCTGGAGATACACGCCGCCGGCTTCGAACGTGACATCGTACCAGGACTTGAAGGGTCGCTCGAAACTGCCGTCTCCGCCCCAGTCCGCGGTCGGGTCGACATGAACCACCGGGCCTGTTGTTGGATCACCGCCGGCAACGAGTTGCTCCCCTTGCTGCGCGGGGTCGTTGAGAAGGTAGGGCGCGGATGGATCAAAAACAGATCCGGTTCCGGGTGCTTGCGTCAATGTGCCTGACACGTCTCGATTCCTGATACTGATCCATCGGGCTTCCGATTGTGATCGACCCGGGTTGGAACAACGTTAAGGCGAGTTCGCTGAGCCATTTAATCGCGGCATACAAGTTGCGGCTTCGATTGAACCGCATGTTAGGGCGCGGGCGTGGCCGGGATGTCACGCTCTCGTGCGTGAGGGTGCAAGAAGGGAGTTTGTTTGATTTTTGTGCAACCATCCAAAAAAACAAACATCGTGGTAAGAATTGGCGAAACTCTATCAATCGCGCCGCGGCGGCGGCTCACGCGTCACTCGGATGCTGCCCGCTTCGCTTGGCGATGGCCGGGTGGGCGCTGCGTCAGCGCCTGGTCTGGCAAGCCGAGCGTGCCGCGCCGGCGGCCTGCGGGATGTGGCTGGGCACCGGCGTGCTATCGCCAATGCGGGGGCTGTTTGCGGGTGAACGGCCTTGCGCGGCACCGCCGATCCTGAAGCCGTTTCCGAGAGCCGAGGCGAACCGAAACGGTCCTAGGCGCTGAATCTCGCCCTGGCGCGGCCGAGCCCGGCAATGCGCGCGGCCCAGGCCTCGTCCACGCCTGGAGACACCGGCGGGGAAAGGCCCGCGACCACCAGCACGGCGCCCTGCGGCAGGCCGCCCATCGCCCGCGCCGCATCCGCCGCCGCCCTGAACCGGGCCGCGAGGTCCACCGGCGCGCCCTTGGGGCGGCGCGTCTCGATCGCGCAGGCTGTCAGGGCCGGGCCATCCGGCAGCGCGGCCTTCGGGCCGGCGACCACGAAGCCGAGGTCCGCGAGGTCCGCCGCACTGGCCGCATCATTGGCGGGCCCGTCGCGAAAGCGGCTGGTCGCGACGTCCAGCGCCGCATGCACCGCCGCGAAGGCAGGATCGCCTGTGCCATCGCCATCCAGCGGAGCGGCGAGCACGCCGATCGCCGCCGCGCTGACCCGCGCGTGGCGCAGCGCGGCCATCGGCAGTGTGGCGCCACTGCGCAGCAGGCGCGCCTCGATCATCGGCCCGGCGAGCATGGCCCCGCCCGCCCCCGGCGCCAGGCGCAACCCGCATGGCGTGAGGCCGGTGATGGCCAGCACGGCGCCGGCGATGTCCTCGCCCTCGGCGGCATCGCCGGGGATGGCTTCGGCGGGCAGGGGGGCGATGGGCTGGCCGGTCTCGATCGCCTCGGCGATCCAGCCGGCCAGGGCCTCGCGGATGTCGTCCTTCACGCGCCGGGCCCTTCGTCAGTTCAACGACGGCAGTTGCGGCACGTCATCGACCTGGAAGCCGCCGGCGGGTGCCTCCAGCACGTTGCCGGTGCCGCCGCCCGCGGGCGTGTCGTACAGGTAGGAGGGCAGCCAGGTCGCGATCTCGGGGAAGATGTAGAGCATCACCATGGCGATCACGACGATGCCCACGAAGGGCAGGCAGCCGGCGAAGATCTGGCTGAGCTTCACCTCCGGTGGTGCCACGCCCTTGAGGTAGTAGGCCGCCATGGCGACCGGCGGCGTCATGAACGATGTCTGCAGGTTGAGGCCCACCAGCACGCCGAAGAACACCGGGTCGACCCCGAAGGTGTCGAGCAGCGGCAGGAAGATCGGCACGAAGATCAGCACGATCTCCGACCATTCGAGCGGCCAGCCCAGCAGGAAGATGATGAGCTGGGTGAGGATCAGGAAGGTGATGGGATTGAGGCTGAGATCCTCGACGAACCATTTCTCGACCACGTGGTGGCCGCCGAGATAGCCGAAGACCGAGGTGAAGATGTAGGCAGCCCACGAACAGCCAGCAGACCATCGCCGTGGTGCGGGCGGTCAGGAACACGCTTTCCTTCATTTTCTCGAAGGTGAAGGCGCGGTAGACCACGGCGAGCAGCACCGCGCCCGCCGCACCCATGGCGGCGGCTTCCGACGGTGTCGCGAGGCCGAGCAGGATGGCGCCCAGCACCGCGGTGATGAGCACCGCCAGCGGCACGAAGGAGGTCAGCACCGCGAGGATGACGGTGCCGAAGGGCACGTTGCGTTCCTCGGGCGGCAGTTTCGGCGCCAGCTCGGGCGCAGCATCGCCAGCGTGATGACGTAGAGCATGTACATCATCGCCAGGCCGAGGCCGGGCAGGAAGGCCGCCGCATAGAGCCGCGCGACCGAGATGCCGGTGGTGGCACCATACAGGATGAACATGATCGAGGGCGGGATCAGGATGCCGAGGCAGCCGCCCGCGCAGGTGACGCCGGCGGCCAGCCGCGCGTCGTATCCCGCGCGCAGCATGGCCGGGAAGGCGAGCAGGCCCATCAGCGTGACGACGGCGCCGACGATGCCCGTGGCGGTCGCGAACATCGCGCAGGTGGCGAGCGTGGCGACGGCCAGCGCGCCCGGCAGCCCGCCCGAGGCCAGTTGCAGCGCGCGGAACAGCCGATCGAGGATGTTCGCGCGCTCGATGACGTAGCCCATGAAGATGAACAGCGGCACGGAGATCAGCACGTCGTTCGTCATCACCGCATAGGTGCGCTGGACGAACAGGTCGAACACGCGCTCCTGCAGGGAGAGGTAGCCGAAGCCCAGGCCCATCGCCATCAGCGTGAAGGCGACGGGGAAGCCCAGCAGGATGACGAAGATGAAGCTGCCCAGCATCACCATGCCCAGGACCGGGTCGACTCATCGCGTGGCCTCCGCCTTCTGCATCGCCTCGGCGCGGTGCAGGGCCAGCACTTCCAGTTCCTCGACATCGTTGAGCTTCTGCGGCCAGGCGCCGTCGCGGATGGTGAGCACGCAGCGCACCGCCTCCGCCACGCCCTGCAGAATCATCAGCAGGCCCGCGGCGGGGATGACGAACTTGAACGGCCAGACATAGGGGCCCACGGGGCTGAAGGCGGAGCGCTCGTTCTGGTGCAGCGCGATGGCGAAGAAGTCCCAGCCGAACCACACCAGCGCGATCATCGCGGGGAAGAAGAACAGCAGGTACAGCACCAGGTCGAACCAGGCCTGCGCGCGCGCGGGCATCTGCCGATACACGAAATCGGCCCGGACATGCCCGCTGCGGCTGAGCGTGTAGGCGCCCGCGAGCATGAACAGCGTGCCGTAGAACATGTAGGAGACGTCGAAGGCCCAGGTGGTGGGCGCGCGGAACAGGTAGCGCGCGAACACCTCGTAGCAGATGGCCCCGGTCAGGGCGATGATCAGCCAGGCGAAGGTCTTGCCGATGAAGGCGCTGAACCGGTCGATGGTCAGCAGCAGCGACTGCAGTCGCATCAGATGAGGCCTCCCCCTGCCTCGGTCCGGGGTTTGCCCCCATGCACGCGAACGCCCGCCCCGGATTGCCGGGGCGGGCGCGTCACGTCATCGAGCCGCGGTCAGCCGCGGGCGAAGAAGTGATTGTAGGCGAGTGCCGGGCTCGCCTGGTAGCGCAGGTAGAAGGCGCTGACGCGGCGGCACCAGTCGCGCTGGCTGTCCGTCACCTTCTTGAAGAAGGCATCGGATCTCCAGGTTGCGGATCACCCCGTCCCAGGCGCGCAGCTGCGCATCGAGCACCGCGCGGGGCGTGACGCCCACGGTGACGCCCTGGGAGGTGGCCATCGCCTGCAGGTCGTTGGGGTAGCGCAGCTGCTGCTTCCACGACATGTCGGCCGAGGCGGCTTCGGCGGAATGGCGGATGATGGCCTTCAACTCGGCCGGCAGCGCCTCGTATTTCGGCTTGTTCACCAGCACCTCGAAGGTCTCGGTGTTCTGGTGGTAGGATTGCAGCATGTAGTTCTTGGCCACGTCCGGGAAGCCGAGCACGCGGTCCGAGGAGGGGTTGTTGAACTCCGCGCCGTCGATCACGCCGCGCTCCAGGGCCGGCACGATCTCGCCGCCGGGCAGCGCCGTCACCGCCGCACCCATGGAATTGAACAGGTCGGTCGCCAGGCCCACGGTGCGGTACTTCAGGCCGCGCAGCTGCTCGGCGCTGGTGATCGGCGCCTTGAACCAGCCCAGCGGCTGCGTCGGCATCGGGCCGGTCTGGAAACCCACGATGTTGACGCGCAGGATGTCGCCGATCAGCTCGTTGTACAGCGCCTCGCCACCGCCATAGTAGAACCAGGCGAGGTAGGAATTGGCGTCGTAGAACCAGGCCGGCGGCGTGCCGAACAGGCTGAACGCCTTGTTCTTGCCGAACCAATAGGCCGAGACGCCGTGCCCGCCATCGAGCGTGCCGGCGTTGACCGCGTCGATGCAGCTGGAAGGCGCCGACCACCGCGCCGGCGGGCAGCAGCTCCATGCGCAGGCGCCCGCCGGCCATGGCGTTGACGCGGTTGACGTAGTCGCCGGCGAATTCGTGGAAGATGTCCCGCGCCGGCCAGGTGGACTGGAAGCGCCAGGTCACGGTCTGTGCGCGGCTGACGTTTGGCTTCGCCAGGACGGCCACGCCGACGCCGCCGGCCGCTGCAGCCTTCAGGAACCCGCGGCGAGCGGGAACCTCTACCTCTGTGTCAGTCATAACGTTCTCCCCGGGCGCGCGCGGGTTGAGCCCCGGCGCGCGACAATTGTGCCTGTCGCTACCTAATACAGCCCACGGGAACACATCAATAAGGATGTGGCTGGGGGCGCGCCGGTGAGGGCGCGGGAGGCCCGCCTCGACGGCACCGGGCCCTATTTCGTAACGAATGCCTTTTCCACGACATAGGTGCCGGGCGCGTTGTTCGAGCCTTCCTCGAACCCCCGCGCTTCCAGCAATCGCCTTGCAGTCGCGGTTCATGTCCTCGGAGCCGCACAGCATGACGCGATCATGTTCGGGCGTGAAAACCGGCAGGTCGAGATCCGCGAAGATCCGGCCGGTCTCGATCAGGGTCGTGATGCGGCCCTCGGTGCGGAATGGCTCGCGCGTCACGGAGGGGTAATAGGACAGCCGTCCCTGGACCATCTCACCCAGGAACTCATGCGCCGGCAGGTCGCGCTCGAACAGGTCGCGATGGGCAAGTTCCACCACCTGGCGCACGGTATGGGCGACCACCACACGCTCGAACCGGTCATAGACCTCGGGTTCGCGCGCCAAGGACAGGAAGGGGGCGAGGCCCGTTCCGGTCGCCAGCAGCCACAGCGTGCGGCCGGGCTTGAGGTTGTCGGTCACCAGCGTGCCGGTGGGCTTGCGGCCGATCAGCACGGTGTCGCCCGGCACCACATGCTGAAGGCGCGAGGTCAGCGGCCCGTGCTGCACCTTGATGGAGAGGAACTCCAGCTCCTCGTCCCAGGTCGGGCTCGCCATGGAATAGGCGCGCACCAGCGGCTTGCCATTCACCAACAGCCCGATCATGGCGAATTCGCCGGCACGGAAGCGGAAATGCGCATCCCGCGTGCAGCGGAAGGAGAACAGCCGGTCGGTCCAGTGATGGACCCAGGTCACGCGCTCACCGAAATAGGCGGCGGGGATGGCGGGGGCGGTCGGGCTGGCGGCATCGTTCATGGGGCGGGGTTTTGCTGCGCGTGCGGGATGCGCGCAACAGGAAAGCGGCGGGCACTCTTGCGGGGGTGCGTCCCGCGCGCTGTTGTATGCCCATGACCGACCTGCCCGAAGGCGTGCCTTTCGATCCGGCGAGCGACCCGCCCGTTGGGCCGCTGGTCGATGCCACACCGCGCCCCTTGCCCGCGCGGGTGCCCCATCGCGGGCAATCCGTGGACCTGGAGCCGCTGCACCTGCGCCACACCACGGAGCTGTGGCACGCCGCGCAGGGGCAGACGGGCGATGCCTCCTGGGCCTATCTCGCCGCCGGTCCCTTCGCCTCGGAAGCGGCGATGCGCAGCCATGTCGCCGGCTTCGCCGCCACCCATGACCCGATGGCCTGGGCGGTGCGCCCGCACCTCACCGGCACCGCCGATGGCTGGCTGACACTGATGGAGATATACCCCGCCCACGCGCATATCGAGATCGGCAACATCTGGTTCAGCCCGCGCATGCAGCGCTCCCGCGCAGCCACCGAGGCGATGTTCCTGCTGATGCGCCATGCCATGGACGACCTCGGCTACCGGCGGCTGACGTGGAAGTGCAACGCGCTCAACATGCCCTCCCGGCGGGCCGCGGCGCGGCTGGGCTTCACCTATGAGGGCACGCTGCGCGACGTCCTGGTGGTGAAGGGGCGGGTTCGCAGCACCGCCTGGTTCTCCATCCTGGCCGAGGAATGGCCGGCGCTGCGCGATGCCCTGGCCGGCTGGCTGGATGCGGCGAATTTCGGCCCGGATGGGCGGCCCAAGCGCAGCCTCTCGGCCTTCAGGAGCTGACGGGCGCGAGTGTCGCGCGCCCGCAACCCGATCGTCATGCGGGCGCAACGCGCGGCGGCTAAGCCGGCCCTCCACGCAAAGGGGGTCCCATGCGCCGCTTCCTGCTTGCCACTGTCCTGCTCGCCGCCGGCCCCGCGCTGGCGGACCAACGCTTCGAGGCCACGCTGGCCGGCCACGCGATCCTGCCTGCCGCGACCTTCGTGGCCCCGCCCGCGGGCGCGCCGCCGGGCTTCGCCGTCTCCGGGCGTTTCACCGGGCCGGGCAATGCCCGCAACGACCGTGTGGGCAGCGTCATGGGCGATACCGGGCCGACCTATGGCCGCCGCGCCACCGGCATTGCGCTGCCCTTCGAGGGCCAGCCGGTGCAGGGTTTCTCGGGCATCGCGCCGGTGCGCGGCGAGGCCGGCGCCTGGTGGGTGCTGACCGACAACGGCTTCGGCAACCGTCGCAACAGCCCCGACGCGCTGCTGATGTTCCACAAGGTTCGGCCCGACTTCCGCACCGGCCAGGTGGCGATCGGTGCAGACCATCTTCCTGTCCGACCCCAACCGCGTGATCCCCTTCCACATCGTGACCGACCCTTCGCCGACGCGCTTCCTGACCGGGGCGGATTTCGACCTCGAATCCATCCAGCCGATGGCCGACGGCACCTTCTGGATCGGCGAGGAGTTCGGCCCCTACCTCATCCATGTCGATGCGCAGGGGCGCGTGCTGCGCCTGGTCGAGACCATGATGGACGGCCAGGCGCTGCGCTCGCCCGACCATCCGGCGCTGTCGCATCCCGGCCAATCCGACGCAGGCGGTGGCGCATCGCGTGCCGCGCTCGGGTGGGTATGAGGGCATGGCGGCCTCGCCGGACGGGTCGCGGCTCTACGCCATGCTGGAACGGCCGTTGTTCGACGCCGAGATTCCGCGCAGCCCGGAGGGCGGTTCCTGCGCATCCTGGAATTCGACACCGCGCGCGCCGAATGGACCGGCCGCGTGCTGCGCTATCGGCTGGAGGAAGGCGGCCACGGCGATCGGCGACTTCAACATGATCGACGACCGCCGCGCCCTGGTGATCGAGCGCGACAATGGCGAGGGCGACCCGGGCCTGGCCTGCGCGCAAGGCACCCAGAGCACCGCCGAGCGCCCATGCATCCCGCTGCCGGCGCGCTTCAAGCGCGTGTACGTGATCGACCTCGGCGCCACCGATGCCGAGGGCTTCGTGCGCAAGCATCGGCCATATCGACCTGATGGCGATCCGCGACCCCGAGGGCGTGGCGCGCAGCGCGGCGACCTGCCGCAGGGCACGGCGCGCGAGCGCTTCACCTTCCCCTTCTTCACCATCGAGGACGTGGCGATGGTGGATGCCGACCACATCATCGTCGGCGAACGACAACAACCTGCCCTTCTCGGCCGGGCGCCACCTGACGCGCGCGGACGACAACGAGTTCATCCTGCTGCGCGTGCCCGAACTGCTGCGGGCGCGCTGAAGGCCCCGCCCGCGCCGCGGTTGTCAGCGCGGCGCGGGTGCTTCACCCTCGCCGCTCACGGCGCCGGAGTGGATGGCATGGCGGAAGATGAGGCGGGCGCGTTCGTGCCCGGCACGCGGGTCGAGCGTGCGGGCGCGACCGGCGGGCCGTTGGCCGGCCTCTCCTTCGCGGTGAAGGACCTGTACGATGTGGCCGGCAGCGTGACCGGCTACGGCAACCCCGACTGGGCGCGCACCCACCCCCCCGCCGCGGCGGATGCGGCCGTGGTGAGCCTTCTGCTCGATGCCGGGGCGCGGCTGGTGGGCAAGACCAAGACCGTCGAACTCGCCTATGGGTTGACAGGGGAGAATGTCTGGCACGGCACGCCGGTCAATCCGGCGGCGCCGGACCGTTTCCCCGGCGGGTCCTCCTGCGGGTCGGCGGCAGGGGTGGCTGCCGGGCTTTTCGATTTCGCCATGGGCTCGGACACCGGTGGGTCGGTGCGCATCCCGGCCTCCTATTGCGGCGTTTTCGGCATTCGCCCGTCCTGGGGCGCGGTGAGCCTGGTCGGTGCCTGCGCCCTGGGGCCGACCTATGACACGGCGGGCTGGTTCGCCGCCCGGGCCTCGGTGCTGCGCCGGGCCGGGGAGGTGCTGCTGCCCCCCGCACAGGGCGGCCCGCTCGGGCCGCTGCTGAAGGTCCAGGAAGCCTGGGTGAATGCCGAACCGTTGGTGGCGGCGGCGCTGTCGAACGCTATGGCGGCGGTGGAATCGGTGATGGGGCCATCGCTGCCCGTGTGTCTCGCGCCCGAGGGCCTGGATGAGCTCTACGAGAACTTCCGCTGCGCGCAGGCGGCCGAGGCCTGGGCGACGCTCGGCCCCTGGATCGAGGCGACCGACCCGGAATTCGGCCCCGGCGTGAAGGAGCGCTTCGCCGCGGCCCGCGCGATGGACCCCGCCAAGGCGGCCGCAGGCCGGGCCTTCCGCCGCGTGGTGCAGGCGCGGTTGTGGGGGCTGCTGGGCGGTGGGGCGGTGCTGGTGATGCCGACCTCCCCGGCGCCGGCGCCGCTGCTCTCGGCCAGCATGGCCGAGCAGAACGCGGTGCGCGAACGCTCCATGGGGGTGACCGCCATCGCCGGGCTGGGCGGGCTGGCGGAGGTGACGTTGCCGGCCGCGCGGGTGGACGACGCGCCGGTTGGCCTGTCGCTGGTCGCCGCCCCCGGGCGCGACCGTGCGCTGCTGGCCCTCGCCGAGCGCGTGGCCGCCGCGGCCGGGCTGGCGGTCTGATGGCCAGCGTGCGCGACGCCGGCCCCGGCGACCTCACGGCCATCACCGCCATCTATGCCCACCATGTGCAGCACGGAACCGGCACCTTCGAGGAAGTCCCACCCCGCGAGGCGGTCATGGCCGAGCGCATCGCCCGTGTGCAGGACCAGGGCTGCGCCTGGCTGGTCGCTGTCGATGATGATGGCGAGGTGCTGGGCTTCGGCTATTTCGCCCCCTTCCGCGAGCGCGCCGCCTATCGCTTCACGGCCGAGGATTCGGTCTATGTGCGCGACGACATCCGCGGCCAGGGCGTGGGCAAGGCGCTGGTCGCGGAGCTGATCGCGCGGGCGGAGGCCAAGGGCTTCCGGCAGTTGATCGCGGTGATCGGGGATTCCGAGAATGTCGGCTCGATCGGGCTGCATCTCTCGCTCGGCTTCCGCCAGGTGGGGCTGCTGCGTGCGGCGGGCATGAAATTCGGCCGCTGGGTCGATGTCGTGCAGATGCAGCGCGCCCTGGGCGAAGGCGACCGCGGCCTGCCGTCATGACGCGCGCGGCGTGGCGCGGCCGCGGCGGCGGCGAGGCCGGGGACTGACGGCGTGGCCTCCTCCCGCCGGTCCGGGGCCGTAGCAGGGGCGCGCGCTGCCGGCGGCGGGCACGGTGCCGATTCGGGCGCCGGTCGATGAACGGCCGGGTTGCCGCGTTCGTGGAATGGATGGGCGATGCCTTCTGGGTCCGCCCGACGCTGCTGGCGCTGGCCGGCGTCGTGCTGGCCGAGGTGGCGCGGCGGCTCGAGGCGCCCGGCATCGGCCCGCTGCCGTCGGGCCTGGTCTTTGCCGGGGACATCGGTGGCGCGCAGTCGCTGCTGGCGGTGATCGGCGGCTCGGCGATCGGGGTCGCCGGGACGATCTTTTCCATCACCATCGCCGCGCTGTCCTTCACCTCCGGCCAGATGGGCCCGCGCCTGCTGCGCAACTTCGTGCGCGACCCGGGCAACCAATGGGCGCTGGGCGTGTTCCTGCTGACCTTCGCCTATACGATCGCCCTGCATCGCGGGATGGGTGCGCCGGATACGCCGACGGTGCCGCATCTGGGGCTCGCGCTGGCGGTGGCGCTGGCGCTGGGCTGCACCGTGGTGCTGGCGTGGTTCGTCCACCATGTCGCGACCGGCATCAATGTCGAGGCGGTGATCGACCTGGTCCACGCCGAATTGCGCGACACCGTCGCGCGCCTGACCACCGATGCCGCGCCCGAACACCCGACCCGCCTGCCGATGCCGCCGCCGCGCGGCGAGCCGGTGCGCTGCGCGGGAGCGGGCTATCTGCGGGCGATCGACTATCCGGCGCTGGCCGCCTGGGCGGCGGAGAACGGGGCGGTGCTCTCGGTTGTGGCGCGGCCCGGGGACTACCTGCATGCGGCCGCGCGGATCGCGGAAGTGGTGCCGGCGGACACGGTGGAGGGCGCCGCCGCCGCCCTGCGTGGCGCCATGACGCTCGGCCCGCGCCCGGCCGCGGCGCAGGACTTGGAATTCGCCGTGCGGCAATTGGTGGAGGTGGCGGTGCGCGCGCTGTCGCCGGGGATCAACGACCCATTCACCGCGATGGCGGTGCTCGACAGGCTGGGCGCCGTGCTGGCCGGGCTCGCGCCGCGCCACCTGCTGCCGGCGGCGCTGCTGCGGGAAGGCCGCGTCGTGCTCTACCGGCGCGTCACCGATTATGGCGGGCTGTGCGACACCATGTTCCACATGATCCGCCAGGCCGGCGCCGGCCAGGCCGCGGTGCTGATCCGCCTGGTGGAAGTGCTGGGGGAGGTGGCCGACATCGAGGACAACCCGGCGCGGCGCAGCGTGTTGCAGCGCCATGCGCGGCTCGCCTTCGGGGCGGGGTTGCGCGGCATCGCCGACGAGGCGGGCCGGGCGGATCTCGGCGGGCGCTACGCGGCCTTCGTCGCGCGCGGGTGAAGGCGCCGTCGGAAGGCCGACACCCCTTCGCGGTTGCCCGGACTGCGGCGGATACCCATCTGCCTGACCATGCAAGGAACCGCCACGCGCAGGTTCCCCTGATGAAAGGGAGGTGGTGCCATGACCTCGCATACCCCGAAATCCCGGCCGGACATGGAACGCGCGACGGTCGACCCATCGGCCGAATTCCCGAGCCCTGAGACGGTCGCGCAGCATCCCGCCTTGTCGCGTGAGGAGAAGATCGAGATCCTCCGGCGCTGGGCGAACGACGCCGCGGCCGTCGCAACGGCGGTCGAGGAGGGCATGCAGGCGGCGAGCCAGGCGGCGAGGAGACCATGCTGCGTCGCGTCACGCTGGCGCTCGAGGCCGTCGCCGGGCCGCTCGACATGGAGCGGACCGCGCCGAGCAAGCAGCATGGATTGCCCGAAGCGGCCGCGTCGCCGAAGCGGCGTTGATGTGGCGTGGCGCAGGTGCGCGTCGCGCTGGCCGGAGGCCCGGTGCGTGATGATGCTGCCATCGCCCATGCCCCGATGATGGCCATCGACAACGGCTGACGGACCGCCGGCCCCGCAGCGTCGGCGCGAACGACGCGCTGCGTCGGGCCGTGATCCGGTGATGCGCGTGGCGCCTCAGGCCAGGCGGTAACGGGCGAGGGTGAGCACATCCCCCGTCATGGCCGCCAGAACCTGGTCGCGCCCGATGGACGAGGTGGCGAACACGCCGACACGCTCGAACCATGCGCTCTGCCCACGCGCGCGGGCCTGGAACAGACGGTCGAGCGCGATGGCGGCGGGCGAACGCCCGGCGCAACAGGCGCAGGCGAAGCGGTGCGGCGCGCGGGCGACGAAATGCCCTGTCGCGGCGGCACCGCCGTTGGAGGCCGGTTCGGCATCCGTCAGCACAGCCGCCGGCGCCCCGTCAGCGAGCCAGGCGGCGAGGGCCTCAGGCGCGCTGAAAAGGCTCAGCGGAATGCGTCCATCGCTGCGCGTGTCCATCGCCGCTGGACATAATGATATCTTTATGTGTATGCAATGGTCATGGACGACCTCCTGGCCCAATTGCGCGCCGCTGCCGAGCCGACGCGCCTGCGCCTGCTGGCGCTGTGCGCGCGCGGGGCGTGGTGCGTCTCGGATCTCGTGGTGATCCTCGGGCAATCCCAGCCGCGGCTGTCGCGCCATTTGCGGCTGCTGGTCGAGGCGGGGCTGCTGGTGCGCGTGCCCGAAGGGGCCAATGCCTGGTTCCAGCTGGCCAGCGAGGCCGACCTGGCACGCCAGGTCCTGGCCCGCCTGCCGGAGGACGACCCGCTGCTGGCGGCCGACCGGCGCGCCGCGGCGCGGCTGGCCGCCGAGCGCGCGCGCGCGGCCTCCAAATCCTTCCGCCGCCATGGTGCCGATTGGGACGAGGTGCGCGCCCTCGGCCTCGATGCCGGGCGGATCGAGGCGGCGCTGATGGAAGCCTTGCCGCCGGGCAGGATCGGCCGGCTGCTCGATATCGGCTGCGGCACCGGCGGGCTGCTCGAAAGCCTGGCGCCGCGCATCGAGGAGGGCGTGGGCGTCGATGCCTCGCGCGACATGCTGGCGCTGGCGCGCGCGCGGCTGTCCGAGCGCGGCCTGTCCAACATCGCCGTGCGCCAGGCCGACATGTACCGCCTGCCGCTGGCCGACCGCAGCTTCGACGCGGTGACGCTGCAGATGGTGCTGCACTACGCCGAGGACCCCGCCGCGGCATTGGCGGAGGCGGCGCGCGTGCTGAAGCCCGGCGGCGCGCTGGTGGTGGTGGACCTTGCCGCGCATGGCCGCGCCGACCTGCTGGGCGCGCATGCGCATCGCTGGCCGGGCTTCGACGATGCGGCGATCGCCGGGCTGCTGGGCGAGGGCGGCTGCGTGCCGGCGCGCTCGGTGGGCATCGAGGGCGCGCTGCCTGTCCGCATCTGGGTCGCGGAGCGCAAGACCCAGCCTGCCGCTGTCATGACCTTCTGAGCGAAAGACCATCCATATGTCCCGCCCGCATCTACTCGACGCCCTTCGCGACCAGGTCCTGCTGTGCGATGGCGGCATGGGCTCGCGCGTGCAGGTGATGGACCTGGAGGTGGAGCGCGACTTCTGGGGGCGCGAGAACTGCACCGACGTGCTGTGCCTGTCGCGCCCCGACGTGGTGCGCGAGATCCATCGCGGCTACTTCGAGGCCGGCGCCGACATGGTGCTGACCAACACCTTCGGCGGATCGCCGGTGACGCTGGCCGAGTTCGACCTGGAGGAGCGCGCCTTCGAACTCAACAAGGTGGCGGTGGAGCTGGCGCGCGAGGCGGCGGAGGGCTTCGCCGATGGCCGCCACCGCTGGGTGGTCGGCGATATCGGGCCGGGCACCAAGCTGCCGACGCTGGGCAACATCACCTATGACGCGCTGGAAGCCGCGCTGGTGGTGCAGTGCCAGGGGCTGATCGCCGGCGGCGCCGATGCGCTGCTGACCGAGACCAACCAGGACACGCTGTTCATCAAGGCCGCCGTCAATGCCGCGAAGATCGCGCGCGCGCAGGCGAAGTCCGACATCCCCATCTTCGTGCAGGTGACGGTCGAGACCACCGGCACGCTGCTGGTGGGCCCGGACATCGCGGCCGCCGCGGCGGTGGTGCATTCCCTCGACGTGCCGCTGATCGGGCTGAACTGCGCCACGGGACCCCAGGAGATGGCCGAGCATGTGCGCTTCCTCGCGCAGAACTGGCCCGGGCTGATCTCGGTGCAGCCCAATGCCGGCCTGCCGGAGCTGGTGGATGGCAAGACGCACTACCCGCTGGGCGCGGCCGAACTGGCCTCCTGGATGGAGCGCTTCGTCGACCGAGGACGGGCTGAACCTGATCGGCGGGTGCTGCGGCACCTCCACGCCGCATATCGCCGCGCTGGATGCGATGCTGCGCAAGCGGGGCGGGGCGCGTGCGCGCCCGGTGCCGGTGGCCGCGCCGCCCGGTCTGGGTGCCCTCGGTGGCCTCGCTGTATTCGGCGGTGCCGCTGCGGCAGGAGAATGCGTATTTCTCGATCGGCGAGCGCTGCAACGCCAATGGCTCCAAGGTGTGGCGCGGCCGCCAGGAAGCGGGCGACTGGGATGGCTGTGTGGCGATCGGGCGCGAGCAGGTGGCCGAGGGCTCGAACAGCCTCGATGTCTGCACCGCCTTCGTCGGCCGCGACGAGATGGCCGAGATGAACGAGGTGATCCGCCGCTTCACCAGCAGCGTGAACGCGCCGCTGGTGATCGATTCCACCGAGACGCCGGTGATCGAGGCGGCGCTGAAGCTGCATGGCGGCAAGCCGATCATCAACTCGATCAACTTCGAGGACGGCGAGCAGGCCGCGCATGACCGGCTGGTGCTGGCGCAAGAAGTTCGGCGCCGCGGTCATCGCGCTGACCATCGACGAGGTCGGCATGGCCAAGACCGCCGAGGACAAGCTGCGCATCGCCCGGCGGCTGGTGCGACTTCGCCTGCGACAAGCATGGCCTGCCGCAATCGGACCTGATGATCGACCCGCTGACCTTCACCATCGCCACCGGCAACGAGGACGACCGCAAGCTCGGCGAATGGACGCTCGATGGCATCCGCATGATCCGCGAGGAATTCCCCGACATGCCAGATCATCCTCGGCCTGTCCAACATCTCCTTCGGGCTGAACCCCGCCGCGCGGCATGTGCTCAACAGCGTGTTCCTCGACCATGCGGTGAAGGCGGGGCATGACCGGCGCCATCGTGCATGTCTCCAAGATCATGCCGCTGCACCTGATCCCGGCCGAGGAGGTGCAGGTGATCGAGGACCTGATCTTCGACCGCCGGCGCGAAGGCTACGACCCGTTGCAGAAGGTGCTGGACGATCTTCTCCGGCCGGAAGGCGGCGGACAACGTCAAGAAGGTGCGTGCCGAGACGGTCGAGGGGCGGCTCAAGGACCGCATCGTCGATGGCGACCGCAAGGGGCTCGACGACGAGCTGGCCGATGCGCTGGCGAAGGGCATCGCGCCGCTCGACATCATCAACGACATCCTGCTCGACGGCATGAAGGTGGTCGGCGAGCTGTTCGGCGCGGGCAAGATGCAGCTGCCCTTCGTGCTGCAATCGGCCGAGACGATGAAGGCCGCCGTGGCCTACCTGGAGCCGCTCATGGAACGCGTCGAAGGCCAGGAGAAGGGCACCATCGTGCTCGGCCACGGTGAAGGGCGACGTGCACGACATCGGCAAGAACCTGGTCGACATCATCCTGACCAACAACGGCTACAAGGTCGTCAACCTCGGCATCAAGGTGCCGCTGGCCGACATCGTGGCCGCGGCGAAGGAACACCGCGCCCATGCCATCGGCATGTCCGGCCTGCTGGTGAAATCGACCGTGGTGATGCGCGAGAACCTCGAGGAGATGTCGCGCCAGGGCGTGGACATCCCGGTGATGCTCGGCGGCGCGGCGCTGACGCGCAACTATGTCGAGGATGACTGCGTGCGCGCCTATGCCTGCGGGCGCGTGGCCTATGCGCGCGATGCCTTCGACGGGCTGCACCTGATGGACCAGGTGATGGGCAACGGCTTCGACGACTACCTGGCCGCGGTGCAGACCAAGCGCGTGGGCAAGTCCAAGAACGAGCAAGCGCGTGCTGGGCCAGGCCGACCCGCGCGGCTTCGCGCCCGGTCGATGTCGCCTATGCGCAGGCAACGCCGCCGCCGCGTGGCGCGCCGAAAGCACCGTGCCCGAAGCCGCCGTTCTGGGGCGCGCGGGTGGTGGAGGCGCCGCCCAAGGCGGTGGTGCCCTTCATCAACGAGCGCAGCCTGTACCAGTTCCAGTGGGGCTTCCGGAAACAGGGCCGGTCGCTGGAGGATTTCCTCGGCTGGGCCAAGCAGGAGCTGCGCCCGGTGCTCAAGCGCATGCTGGCGCTGACCGAGGCGGAGAGCATCCTTCGCCCGCAGGCGATCTACGGCTACTGGAAATGCGCCGGGCAGGGCAACGACCTCATCCTGTTCGAGCAGGACGGCACCACCGAGGCCGCGCGCTTCACCCTGCCGCGCCAGCCACGCGAGGATGGCGAATGCATCGCCGACTTCATCACGCGACATCGACGACGGGCGCGACGTGATCGGGCTGCAGGTGGTGACGGTGGGCCAGAAGGCGTCCGACATGGCGCGCGACTGGTTCGAGGACAACCGCTACCAGGACTACCTGTACCTGCACGGCCTGTCGGTCGAGATGGCCGAGGCCATGGCCGAATACGTGCACAAGCGCATCCGCGCCGAGCTGGGCTTCGCCGGCGAGGACGACCGCGACATGGACCGCATGTTGCAGCAATCCTATCGCGGCTGGCGCTATTCCTTCGGCTATCCCGGCCTGCCCGAACCTCGAGGACCAGGAGCCGCTGCTGCGCCTGCTGGGCGCCGAGCGCATCGGGGTGACGCATCAGCGACGAGTGGCAGCTGCACCCCGAGCAATCGACCAGCGCCATCGTGCTGCACCACCCGCGCGCGAAATACTTCTCGGTCTAGGCCGGGGCGGGTAAACCGCCCGCCATGAGGAAGGGTCTGTCCGGCTCCGCCACCATGCTCGCCTTGGGCTCGGTGGCGGTGGCCCTCGGGGTGTTGGCGCTGAAGGGTGCGGCCTGGTGGCTGACCGGCAGCGTCGCGCTGTTCGCCGATGCGCTGGAGAGCGTGGTGAATGTCGCCGCCGCCACGGCGGCACTGGCGGCGGTGCGCTATTCCGCGCTGCCGGCCGATGCCAACCACCCCTACGGCCATGCCAAGGCGGAGTATTTCTCCGCCGTGCTGGAGGGGGTGCTGATCGTGGTCGCCGCGCTGCTCATCATGCACGCGGCCTGGGGGGCCTTCGCCGCGCCGCGCGCGCCGGAACAGGCGGGGATCGGCCTGGCCATCTCGGCGGTGGCGGCCGGGGTGAACGCGGCCTGGGCCACGCTGCTGATGCGCCGCGGCACGGCGCTGCGCTCGCCGGCGCTGGTGGCCGATGCGCGGCATTTGTGGTCGGATGTGGTGACCTCGGCGGGGGTCATTGCCGGCGTGGGGCTGGTGGTGCTGACGGGCGTGCTGTGGCTCGACCCGCTGCTGGCCGCGCTCACCGCGGCGAACATCCTGTATTCGGGCTGGCGGCTGCTGCGCGAGAGCGTCGGCGGTCTGATGGACGAGGCGGTGCCGGCGGCCACGCTCGAGCGCATCCGCGCCATCGTCGCCGAACAGGCCGAGGGCGCGATCGAGGCGCATGACCTGCGCTCCCGCCGCGCGGGGCGCTTCACCTTCCTGGAATTCCACCTGGTGGTGCCCGGCGGCATGACGGTGCGGCAGTCCCACGACATCTGCGACCGGATCGAGGCGGCGCTGAAGGCGGATCTCCAGGATGCGGTGATCACCATCCATGTCGAACCCGAGGGCAAGGCCAAGCACAAGGGCGTGCCGGTCCTGTGAGGGCGCCGACGGACCGCCCGGCCCGCGCGCCGGGCGCGGGGGCTTCCTGGTGGCTCGCCGCGCTGTTCGGCTCGGCGGCGATCCATGCCGCCGCGCTGGCCGCGCTGGTGCTGTGGCCGACCGAGGAACCGCTGCCCGCGCCCGGCGACCCGCTTGGCGTGGCGCTGGTCTTCGAGGATACGGCCGCGCGCGGCGCCGGTGCGCCGGCATCCACGCCGCCCGCCGAGAACCCCGCACCGCCGGCCCAACCCCCGAGCCCCCGGACCCGCCGGTGCCGGAACCCGTGGCCGCCCCGCCGCCGCCGAGCCTGCCGCCGGCCGCACCTGCCCCGCCTCCGGCCGCAACCGCCGCGCCCGCGCCACCGCCCCGGCCCGAGATGGATCCGCCCGCCGTGCCGGAGCCATCGCCGCCGCAGGTCGCGAGCCTGCCGCGCGAGGCGGCTCCCCGGCCTGCCGGGGCGCCGGCGCCGCCGCCACCCGCCGATCGCGCGCCAATGCCGCCCGCGGCGGATGGGATCGTCGCGCCATTGCCACCGCCATCGGCGGAGGCGACCGCGCCGCCGCTGCCCTCCGCACCGGCCTTGCCACCGGTTGAACCGCCGCCGCCTTCGCAGGCGGCGTCCGCCCCTGAGGCGCCCCGGGAACCCCCGTCGCCTTCCGAACCGGCGATCCCTGCCGCGCCGCCCCCGCGCGTTGCCGCCGCAGCGGCCCCGGCCGAACCGGCCGCGCCGCCGCCCGCACCACCTCCCGCCGAGACCGCGGCCCCTGCGGAACCGCCCTTGCCGGTGCCGCCGCTCGCCGTGCCGCCACCGCCGGATGAACCGCCGCCGGAACCCGTTGCGCGGCGCCTCGCGGCCGCACCCGCCCCGCGCGCGCCGCCGCCGCAGGCCCGTCCGGGCCCCGAGCCGGTGCGGCTGAATGCCGGGTCCGATGCCTTGCCCGACCCCTCGGCGGGCGCGCGGGCGATGGGTGCGGTGGTGCCGCCGGGGGCCGCGCCCGGGCCAGCGCAACGCGCGCACCGGAATACCCCCCCGAGAGCCGCCGGCGCGGCGAGGAGGGTGTCGTCCGCCTCGCCCTGCGGATCGATGCCGATGGCCGTGTCGAGACGGCGCAGGTGACGCTGTCCTCCGGCCATGAGGACCTCGATCGCGCGGCGGTCGATGCCGCCCGGCGCTGGCGGTTCCGCCCGGCGACGCAGGCGGGCATCGCGGTCGCGGCGACGCTGACCACCGCCGTGCATTTCCGCCTGACCGATGCCGAACGCCGGTGAAGCCCGCACCGGCGCCCTTGCCAGCCTCGGCACCGGACCCATACACGATGAGGCGGCGCCATCCGCGCGCGCCAATCCGCACCGTCACGCTGAAGGAGGTTCCACCGTGGTGAAACTCGATGTCATCACGACACGCGGCGGCGATGGCGGGGAGACCTCGCTCGGCGATGGCAGCCGCGTGCGCAAGGATGCGCTGCGCGTCGATGCCTATGGCACGGTCGATGAGGCCAATGCGGTGCTCGGCCTGATCCGCCTGCATACGGCGGCGGATGCGGCGGCGGATGCCATGCTCTCGCGCATCCAGAACGAGATGTTCGATGTCGGCGCCGACCTGTGCGTGCCTGGCGAGGCCGGTGCGCGGCTGCGCGTGACCGATACGCAGTCGCTGCGGCTGGAGGCCGAGATCGCGCAGATGAACGCGGCGCTGGAGCCGCTGCGCTCCTTCGTGCTGCCGGCGGGCTGCGCGGGCGCGGCGCAGGCGCATCTCGCGCGCACCATCGTGCGCCGTGCCGAGCGCCTGGTGGTGGCGCTGGCGGCGGTCGAGGAGGTGAACCCGGCGGTGGTGCGCTACCTCAACCGGCTGTCGGACCACCTGTTCGTGCTCTCCCGCCACCTGAATGCGGCGGCGGGAGGCGACGTGCTGTGGGTGCCGGGTGCGACGCGCTGATCAGAACACCCCGCGCATCCCGATCACCGCGCTGCGGCCCGACACGACGAAGCCGTTCGCCGGCTCGTAGCGCGAATTGCCGAGGTTGCGCATTTCCACGAAGGCGGTGAGCTGCGTGGTCACCGGCAGCGAGGCCGTGAGGTTGAACAGCCAGCCATCGGGGTTCTTGCCCGGCGTCGGGATCGCCTGCCCGTTGTCGGCGTAGCGCGCGAAGGCGCCCTCGGGCGAGGCGCCGAAATAGGAAAGCTCCGGCACGATCACCAGGCGTGAGCGCGGCACGTCGAACCACCCGACCTCCGGGGCGATGCGCGCGACCAGGCTCGCGACATTGCGCGGCCGTCGCGGCAGGGCCGTGTCGGTCACCGTGTCGCGCGCTTCCAGCACCGTCCAGGACCCGGTCAGCGAGAGCCAGTCCACCGGCCGCAATGTCACGCCGAACTCGCCGCCGCGGATGCGCGCGCGATCGACGTTCTCGAGCGTGGTGAAGGTCGGGTCGAAGTTGATGAGGTCGGTGATGCGGTTCTCGAAATACAGCGCCGAGAGCGTCGCGTAGCGGCCGAGGTCGGTCTCGATGCCCGCCTCCCAGGAGGTCGATGACTCGGCCTTGAGGTCGGGGTTGCCGCGGAAATTCGCCCCGATCACGCCGAAGCGCTGGAACAGCGACGGCGCCTTGAACGCCGTGCCGGCCGAGGCGCGCAGGCGCGATGAGACTTCCGGCAAGGCCAGCACCGCGCCCACGCGCCAGCTCGGCTCCGTGCCGAAGTCCTGCGCATCGTCCAGGCGCAGCGCGCCGGTGACGTCCAGGCGCTCGAAGAAGCGCGCCTGGGCGCCGAGATAGCCGTAGCTCGAATCCTGCCGCGCATCGACGGTGGTGCGGAAGAAGGTCGAGCCCGACGCGCTCTCGGCCTGCTCGCGTGTCCAGCCCAGGCCGAAGGTCATGCTGGCATCGGTGACGAAGCCGCCGGCGGGCAGGCGCACCGTGTTGTTCCAGGCGAGGCTGGTCTGGTCGCCGATGAACAGGTCGTCGGCGGTGGCGCGCGAGCCGGCATCGGGCAGGTTCACGAAGCGGCGGCGGTCCTGGCTGCCCGAAAGCCGCAGCCCGGTGGTCCAGGCACCGCCGAACAGCGCGGTCTCGGAGCGCAGGTAGCCGAACCAGTTGCGGTCCTGCCCGGTGTAGTTCGGGTCGTCCTGCGGGATGTTGTCGAGGCCGGTGGTGTTCTCCCGCCAGCGCATCAGGCCATCCACGCGCGTGGCGCCGAGGATGGCGTCGGGTGTCGTCTCCCCGATGGTCACGCCGGCGCGCGCGGTGATGGCCGCGGCGCGCAGACCGTCGCGCTCCCCCTGGTTGGAGGTGAAGCGCGGCGCGGTGACATTGGCGCCGCGCGTCGAGAGCGCCTGGCCGGTGATGCCGTAGTCGAAGGCGCCGACGCGTGCCGCCGGCGCCGGCGAAGCCGCGGGCGGTGCGCTGCGTGCCGCCGGCGATCTCGCCATAGGGGGCGAAGGCGCGGTCGGGCGGGCGCGCTGCGGGTGATGAGGTTGACCACGCCGCCGATCGCCGCGGTGCCGTACAGCGCGGAGACCGGGCCGCGCACCACCTCGATGCGCTCCACATCGCCCAGCAGTTCATTGCCGAAATTGAAGGCGCCGTTGGGCTCGGAGGTGTCGTTGAGCGGCACGCCGTCGCGCAGCACCAGCACATGGCGCGAATTGGTGCCGCGCAGGAAGCCCGAGGCCTGCTGGCCGGCACCGCCCGCCTGCACCACGCGGAAGCCCGGCACGGCGGAGAGCGCATCGGCGAGCGTGACGTAGCCGCGCTCGTTGATCTGCTGGCGGTTGATGACGGTGGTGGCCGCCGGGATGCGTTCCTGTGGCGTCGGCACGCGCGTGGCGCTGACGACGACATCGGGAATGGCGGGCGGGTCCTGCGCCCAGGCGGGGGCGAGGGGGGCGAGAACAAGACAAGCGAGGAGCCGGTTTTTCATCCGGGGTTCCCTCCGTGCACGGGCCACATGTCGCCCCGGGGCCTGGCGGCCACGGGACGGGCGGGCGTCGTGCTCGCATACGGAGGGGCGGCCTGCGCAGGGCAGGACGCACCTTGGGTTCCGTTGCGCCGGTGCACCCCGCCCGGCACGCGCGAGACAACTCTGCGCCGGCCGGTCTCCTGGCTCGCGACGGGGAGGGGGCTTTCGCCGCTTCCGCCGGTCCCGCCTTCTCGCGCTGTTGCGCAATGGCGTGAGGGACCGGGCACGTCGCCTACAGTTGCGGGGGCAGCTGCCGATTGGCGGTGAAGGCCACCGCGTCGTGCATTCCCGTTTCAGCCCTTCCGGGCCACCGTCGCATGGACGAAGCCTACGCCGCTTCGCGGCGTGCCGTCCATGGCCTCAGAACAGGTAGCCCAGCGCCTCCACGCCGAACCACAGCAGCGCGCCCAGCACGATGGTGGCGAACAGGTTGCCCAGCACGGTGAGCACGATGCCCAGGCCCACCACCTTGCTGTCGTGCTCCACCACGCCCAACGCCATCACGATGGTGCCGAAGGCGGGCGGACCGTTGGTGCCGGGGCCCGGCAGGATCAGCATCAGTGCAGCATAGGCGGTGAGCCAGCCGACCACGCGGTCGGCCATCGGGCTCGTGAAGGGCCCCGGGCGCGGGCGCACCCAGCGCTCGATCCGCGTGACCCATTTCGATGAGCCCGAGGACAGCCGCAGCACATCCGTGCGCTTGAGTGATTGCCGGGCGATGAAGCGCGGCAGCCGCGGCACCTGGAAGCCCAGGCCCATCTGCACGCCGAGAATCAGCATCGGCACGCCGAACACGCTGGCCATGCCGGGCAGCAGGCCAGGCAGGCACAGCAGCAGGATCAGCAGGCCGAAGCCGCGATCGCCGAAACCCTCGCCGAGTTCGCCCAGCGTGATGCGTTCGCCCGGGCAGCGTGCGGCGACCTCCGCCATCAGGCGGGAGATCGGCGCGGTAGCCTGCACCTCTGGCGGTGGGGCGTCGTTCACGCGGTCAGAAACCGAAGACCCACTGCACCGCCTGCACCATCAGCCACCACACCGTGCCGATGATGGAGATGCCGATCACCGCGCCGAAGATGCCCACGATCATGCCGATGACGATGGTGATGGAATCCTCCTCCATCAGGCCGATCGCCATGATGGCGCAGGCGAGCGAGGGCGGCCCGTTGGTAAACGGCAGCGGCACGATGACGATGAGCGCGAGCATCGCACCGTAAAGCCCGATGGCGCGTTCCGCCCGCCGCCCGTGTCAGCACCGAAGGGCGCGGCCGCACGAAGCGTTCGATCCGCCGCAGCCAGGGCTGCGCCTTGAGCGCGATCATCTCGAGGTCGCTGCGCCGCATCGACCGGCGGGTCAGGAAGCCGGGCAGGCGCGGGGCCGGCAGCCCGAAGGCCAGTTGCAGGCAGATGATGCACAGCGGGATCCCGAAGATCGGGCTGAGCCCGGGAATATAGATCGGCAGCAGATTGGGCAGCGCGAACAGCACGATGAGCAGGCCGTAGGAGCGCATGCCGAAGGCCACCATGATCTCGCCCATGGTGATGCGCGTTTCGGGCCAAGCCTGGGCGACGCCGAGAATCATTTCCGAGACCGGCGCGTGCGGACGCACGCTCAACTCGCCGATCTGTTCCGCCGTCCCGTGCATCCACGCCCCCTTGCAGCCCCCCCGCGACCGGGCTCGACGGGGCGCCATCTACGGGCACCTCCACCTCCCCACCCTTAGCATGCGAAGGGGAGGTCGCGGGAAGCCTGACAGTGTCCATTCCTGCAGGACGCGGCGCTTTTTATCGCCCGGTGAAGGCCGGCTTCCGCTTTTCGAGGAAGGCGCGGCGCCCCTCGGCGTAGTCCGCGCTGTCGAAGCAGGCGGCCATGGCGGCGTTCAGGGCGGCGATGTCGCGGTCCGCGCGGTCGGCCAGCACCGCCTGGACGGTGCGCTTGTTGGCATAGAGCGACAGCGGCGCATTGACCGCCAGCGTGGCGGTGAGCGCCTTCACCTCATCGGCCAGCGCCGCGGCGGGCACCACCTTGTTGACCAGGCCGAAGCGCTCGGCCTCCTTCGCGTCGAAGCGCCCGCCGGTCATCAGGATCATGTGGGCATGGGCGGGGCCGACCAGGTCCACCAGGTGGCGCACCATGTCGAAGCCGTAGGCGATGCCGAGCCTGGCGGCCGGGATGCCGAACTGGCTGCCCTCGGCGGCGATGCGGATGTCGCAGGACATCGCGATGCCCAACCCACCGCCCATGCAGAAGCCGCGGATCTCGGCGATCACCGGCTTGGGGAAGTTGGTGAGCTTCAGCCGCCCGACGGCGGTCTTGAGGCCGTATTCGCGCTGCGCATCGGCATCCGAGCGCATCTTGTCGAACTGGCTGATGTCGGCGCCGGAGACAAAGGCCTTGTCCCCCGCGCCGGTCAGCACGACGCAGCGCACGGCCGCGTCCTTCTCGAAGATGTCGAGCGCCTCGCCCATGCCGCCCCACATCGTCACCGACATGGCGTTGCGCTTCTCGGGCTGGTTGAAGGTGATGCGCCCGACGCCGTCGGTGATCTCGGCGAGGATCTTGCCGTCCGCGAATTCCATGATGGCGTTCCCTACCCCTGCCCGATGACGCCGAGGCCGCGCAGCCGCGCGACATCGTCATCCGAATAGCCGGCTTCCTTCAGGATCTCGGCCGAATGCTGGCCCAGCCGCGGCGGGACCAGGCGCACCTCGCTCTCGATCCCCTCCATGTTGATGGCGGATGAGACCAGGTGGGTGGCCCCGCGCTCGGGATGCGCGATGGGCATGGCCATGCGCAGATGCTGCACCTGCGGGTCGGCGAACACCTGGTCCACCTTGTTGATGGGGCCGCAGGGGATGCCGATGCGTTCCAGCAGGTCGATCCAGTGGTCCGCGGGCTTGTGGCGGAACACCTCGGTGATGGCGGCGTTCAGCCGGGCGCGGTCCTTGGAGCGGCCCTGGGCGGTTTTCCACGCCTCCTCCTCCAGCCATTCGGGGTGGCCCACGGCCTCGGCGAACTGCGCCCACATCTTGGGGCTGGAGGCGGCGATGTTGACCGGCTTGTCGGCGGTCTCGAAGGCGCCCATCGGGATGTTCACCGGGTGGTCGTTGCCGGCCTGGCCGGGCACCTCGCCATCCATCAGGTAGCGCGCCGCCTGGAGGTCGAGCATGAACACCATCGATTCCAGCAGCGAGGTGTGAACGTAGCGCCCGCGCCCGGTCTTCTCACGTTCATAGATCGCCATCATCACCGCGAGTGCGAGCAGGTTGCCCGCGGTGAGATCGACGAAGGGGATGCCCGCGCGCATCGGCCCGCGGCCGGGCTCGCCGGTGATGGTCATCATCCCGCCCATGCCCTGGGCGATCTGGTCCACCCCGGCGCGCTCGCTATACGGCCCGGTCTGGCCGAAGCCCGAGATCGAGGCATAGACGAGGCGCGGGTTCACCGCCGCCACCGTCTCGTAGTCGATGCCCAGGCGGTGCTTCACCCGCACGCGCATGTTCTCGACCAGGATGTCGGCCTTGGCGGCGAGCTTGAAGAAGGCGGCCTTGCCCTCCTCGGTCTTCAGGTCGAGGGCGATGGAACGCTTGTTGCGGTGCAGGTTCTGGAAGTCGTAGCCCTCCCGCGCGCCGCCCAGGCCGTCGTTGAAGGCGGGGGGTTCGATGCGGATAACCTCGGCGCCCCAATCGGCCAGGTGGCGCACGCAGGTGGGGCCGGCACGGGCGAGGGTGAGGTCGAGCACGACCAGGCCCGACAGCGGCAGGCTCGCCGCCGTGGCGCGGCGCGTATCTGTGGGGCTTTCGGGCATGGCGTTCTCCTCGACTCGATCCAGACTAGGGCGCGGGCGGAGGAGTGCCTAGACCGCACCGGCCGGCGCCAGGCGCGGGAAGCCAAACGCCCGTGGCTGCGTTGCACATCGCGCGGGGTGCCACGATGTCCGGGGCTCCGGGGTCGCACCTGCGCGCCGTGCATGGCAATCTCGGCGGCAGAGGAAGGTGAAGGAGCATGGCAATGACCGTGACCATCGGCGGATTGAGCCGACGCAGCCTGCTCGCAGGTGCGGCGGCACTGACGGCGGTGCCGGCGATGGCCCAGGCGCGGCCGATCGTGGTGGCCAGCAAGATCGACACCGAGGGCGGCCTGCTCGGCCAGATGATCGCGCTGCTGCTGGAGAAGGCCGGCATGACGATCGAGAACCGCGTGCCGCTCGGCCCCACGCGCATCGTGCGCACGGCGCTGGTGGCCGGCGAGATCGACATCTATCCCGAATACACCGGCAATGCCGCGTTCTTCCACCAGATCCCGGCCGACCCGGCGTGGAAGGACATGCGCGCGGGCTTCGAGAAGGCGCGCGACCTCGACCAGCGGGCCCACGACATCGTCTGGCTGCCCAATGCGCCGGCCAACAATACCTGGGCGATCGCCGTGCGGTCGGACCTCGCGCGCGCCCACGACCTGCGCACGCTGGAGGATCTCGCCCCGCATCTGGCCGCCGGGCGGCCCTTCAAGCTGGCGGCTCGGCGGAATTCGTCGAGAGCCCGGCCGCGCTGCCGGCCTTCCAGAGCGCCTATGGCTTCACGCTGCCCTCGGACCGGTTGCTGGTGCTGCCGGGCGGGGATACCGCGGTGACCATGCGCGCCGCCGCGCAGCAGCTCAACGGCGTGAACGCCGCGATGGTCTATGGCACGGATGGCGGCATCGCCGCCCTCGACCTCGTGGTGCTCGAGGACACCAAGGGCGCGCAGCCGGTCTATGCGCCATCGCCGGTGGTGCGCGGGGCGGTGCTGCGGGCGAACCCGGGCATCGCGGCGGCGCTGGCGCCGGCCTTCGCCAGCCTCGACCTCACCACGTTGCAGCGGCTGAACGCGCGCATCGCCGTGGAGGGCCAGCCGGCGCGCGCGGTGGCGCAGGCGCATCTGGCCGCGGCCGGGCTGCTCCGCTGAGGCCGCGGGCCGGGCCGCTCGAAGCCACGCTGCTGGCGCTGGCGGTGCTGGCGCCGGTCGTGCTCGGCTTTGCCGTGCTGGCGCCGAACCGCATCGTGCCGCCGCGCGGCATCGGCCTGGCCGATGCTGCCGCCTGGGCCTGGCTGGTGCCGGCCTTCGCGGCGGCGGTGGCGGCGGGCTGGGCGCGTGGTGGTGCCTCGGCCGCGCTGGCCGGGGCGGCGCTGCTGGGCCTGATCTGCGGGCTTGGCTCGACGGCGACGATGCTGGCCGGTGCCTCGCCGGCGGCGCGGCTGGGGCCGGCGGCGGGCAGTTGGGTCGCCGCCGGTGCGCTGCTGCTGGCGATGCGGCTGGCCCTCGGGCGAGGGGGCATCGGCACCGCGGGGCGCGCCGGTGCCGCGGCGGGCTTCGTGCTGGCCATGGCGGCGTTGCTGGCCTCCGGGCGGATCGACGATGTCTCCCTGGTGCGGGAGGCAGCGTTGCGCGGCGATGAATTATGGGCCGCGCTCACCTCCCATCTCGGCCTGGCGGCGGCGGCGCTGGTGCCGGCGCTGGTGGTGGGGCTCGCGCTCGGCATGGCGGCGCTTCCTGCGGCCGGGCTCGGCGCCGGCCATCCTGGGGGTGCTCGGCGCCTTGCAGGTGATCCCGGCCATCGCGCTGTTCGCCCTGCTGATCGAACCGCTGGGCGCGCTGGGCCGCGCGGTGCCGCTGCTGCGGGATTACGGGCTGCGGGGCATCGGCTCGGCGCCGGCGGTGTTCGGGGTGTTCCTGTACCTGCTGCTGCCGATCGCGGCGGCGACCCGCGCGGGGCTGGCCTCGGCGCCGGCAGCCGCGGTGGATGCGGCGCGCGGCATGGGCTTCGTGCCCGCGCAGATCGTGATGCGCGTGCGCCTGCCGCTGGGTGCGCCGGTGTTCCTGGGCGGCGTGCGCACGGCCACGGTGCAGGCGGTGGGGCTGATCACGCTGGGCGCGCTGGTGGGCGCGGGCGGGTTCGGCGTGCTGATGTTCCAGGGGCTCGGGCAATTCGCGCCGGACCTGATCTTGCTCGGCGCCTTGCCGGTCGCGGCGCTCGCGCTGCTGGCCGATTCCGTGCTGCGCGCCGGGGAGGAGGCGCTCGCGCGCAGCCGTGGGGAGGCCGTGGCATGATCCGCTTCGAGAATGTGGCAAAGACCTTCGGCGGCGCCCGCGCCCTGGACGGCTTCAGCCTGGATGTGCCCGAGGGCGCCTTCGCGGTGCTGCTGGGGGGCTCGGGGGCGGGGAAATCGACCGCGCTGCGCATGGTCAACCGCCTGATCGCCCCCGATTTCAGGCCGGGTTGTGCTGCGCGGGCGCGATGTCGCGGAAGGCCCGGCCGCGGAGCTGCGCCGCCGCGTGGGCTATGTGATCCAGGGCATCGGGCTGTTCCCGCATTGGAGCGTGGCGCGCAACATCGGCGCGGTGCCGCGGCTGCTGGGCTGGGATGCGGGACGCATCGAGGCGCGGGTGGATGAACTGCTCGGGCTGCTGCGGCTCGACCCCGGCGCCAGTATCGCGACCGCTTTCCGCGCGAACTCTCGGGCGGCCAGGCGCAGCGCGTGGGGGTGGCGCGCGCGCTGGCGGCGGACCCCGAGATCCTGCTGATGGACGAACCCTTCGGCGCGCTCGATGCCATCACGCGCCTGGCCTTGCAGCAGGAAATGGCGCGGCTGCACGGCGCCACCGGCAAGACCATCCTGCTGGTCACGCATGATGTCGAGGAGGCGCTGGCACTCGCCACCCGCATCGCCGTCATGGCCGATGGCCGGCTGTTGCAGGAAGGCGCGCCACGCGACTTGCTCGACGCGCCCGCCGACCCGCGCGTGCGGCGACCTGCTCGATGGCGGCGCGATCGGCATGCGCCGGCTGTCGCTGGTGCCTGCGGCCAGCCTGGCGCGGGCCGCGGCCGCCCCGGACGCCCTGCCGCGCCTGCCGCGCGCCGCGACCTGCCGCGATGCGCTGGAAGCCATGCTGGCGGCGCGCGCGAGGAGGTCGGTGCTGGCCCGATGACGGGCGCCCCGCGCGGCCTGGTGGGCTTGCGGGACCTGCTGCGCGCATGAGGTGGCGCGCCTTGCTGCCGATCGCGCTGTTCGCTCGCCGCGCTGGTCGCGCTGCCCGCCCTCGGCCCGTTCTTCGCGGCCTTGTTCCCGGACGTGGCGGACCCGCTGTACCGGCGCGAGGCCTTCGCCGACCTGGCGCTGCGCCACGCCGCGCTGGTGGCCTTCTCGCTGCTGCCGGCAGTGGCGATCGGCGTGGGCCTGGGCATCGCGGCCACCCGGCCTGGTGCGGCGGAGGCGCGCATCGTCTCCGACACGCTGGTGGGCTTTGCCCAGGCGGTGCCGCCGGTGGCGGTGATCGCCATGGCGGTGCCGGTGGTGGGCTTCGGCGCGGCGCCGGCGCTGCTCGCGCTGCTGTGCTACGCGACCCTGCCGGTGCTGCGCGGCACGGCCGGCGCGCTCGCCATCGTGCCGCCCGAGGTGCTGGACGCCGCGCGTGGTTCGGGCATGACGCCGCGCCAGGTGCTGTTCCAGGTGGAATTGCCGCTGGCCGCCGGCCCCGTGCTGGACGGGGTGCGCGTGGCCGCGGTGCTGGCGGTCTCGACCGCGGCGGTGGGCGCGGTGGCGGGTGCCACCTGCCTGGGCACGCCGATCATCGCCGGGCTGGTCAATGGCAACCCGGCCTGGGTGGTGCAGGGGGCGGTGCTGACCGGGCTGATGGCCTTCGCGGTGGATGGGCTGCTCGGCGCGCTGGCGCCGGCCCGGCGGGGCTGAGCGCCTTCAGCGCAGGGCTTCGAGAAAGCCGGTCTCGTCATCCAGCCGCGCCTGTTCCCGCGCGCGGAAATCATAGCGCGAGACGATGCCCACGATGCGCCCATCCCGCACCACAGGCAGGTGGCGGAAGCCGCAATCATTGAGCAGCAGCAGCGCATCCATGGCCTTGCCCTCCGGGCCGAGGCAGGTGGGGTTGCGGGTCATCACCGCATCGATGCGTGTGGCCTTCGCGTCCAGCCCCTCGGCGAGCAGGCGCACCGCGTCGCGGCCGGTGAAGATGCCGAGCAGGCGGCCGCCGCCATCACCCACCAGCACCGCACCGACGCGCCGCGCATGCATCGCGGCGCAGGCCTGCGCCACCGTGGCATCCGGGCCGCAGGACCAGCGGCTTCTGGTCGCGGATGATCTCGCCCATGGTGCGTTGGGGCATGGCGGCGTTTCCCTCGTCATTGAATGGTCACACTCGCGCCGCCGCGGCGGTGCCGCATTGACGCAGCGCAACCCCCCTAGGCGGGGCCGGTCGCCATCGGCAAAGCCGGGTCGCGGCCCCATTCGTCGAGGCTGCCGTCATAGACCGCGACATCGCGCCAGCCCGCGCGCAGCAGGCTGAGCGCGAGGTTCGAGGCCGCGATGCCGCCACCGCAATAGGCGATGACGCGCTGGTCGCGCCCGATGCCGGCCTCGGCGGCCAGGGCGGCGATGGCCTCCTGCGGCAATGTGGCGTCGCCGAGCCGCGTGGCCGGCAGGTTGCGGCTGCCGGCGATCCGCCCGGGCCGATGATAGGGCAGGCCGCCGGTGCCCTCATGCTGCTGCGCCGAGAGCGCGTTCACGACGACGCAGGCGGGGTCGTCCAGCGCCGCGAGCACAGCGGCCCGGTCGGCGACGGCGGCAGCCCGGACCCGCGGCGTGAAGGCGCGCGCGGCCGGCGCCGGCGCCACCGGCGGTCCGGTTTCCACCGGCAGGCCAGCCGCCTGCCAGGCCGCGAAGCCGCCTTCCAGCACGCGCACATCCTCGAAGCCCAGCCAATGCAGGGTCCAGAAGGTGCGCGCCGCCCAGTTGCCGCCGACCCGGTCGTAGAGCACCACGCGGCTGCCCTCGCCCACGCCATGCGCGGCAAAGGCGGCCGCCGCGACGGCCGGTTCCGGCAGCGCCAGGCGATAGGGCTTCGTCGCGGTCCCACAGCCATTCGAGCGCGTCGAGATGCACCGATCCGGGGATGCGTGCCTGCGCGAAGGCCGGCCCTCCGCTCTCCTGCAGCATGGCCGAGAGGTCCGGCGCGGGGCGCTGGAACACCGTGCCGTCCAGACACCACGAGCCCCGGCGCGCCGAGTTCGCCGGCCAGCGCGACCGGCGTGACGGTCAGGGTCATTGCGGCTCGAATTTCGCGATGCGCAGCAATTCGGCGTTGCGCTCGACATCACGGGTGATGAAGTCCGCGAATTGCGTCGGTGTCTCGGCCACGGCCTCGAAGCCGATGGCGGTCAGGCGCTCGGTCACGTCGGGCTCCAGCATCGCGGTGCGCAACACCTCGTTGATGCGCGTCACGATCTCGCCGGGCGTGCGCGGCGGTGCCCAGACCCCGTACCAGGAGGCGAAGTCGAGGCCCGGCATGCCGGCCTCGGGCGCGCTCGGGATCTCGGGAGCGATGGTGCTGCGGGTCGGCGTGGTGATGGCGAGCGCCTTGACCCGCCCGCCGCGTACCTGCGGCAGGGTGGCCAGCAGCGGGTCGAACATCAGCTGCACATTGCCCGCGACCACATCGGCCAGCGCCGGCGCGGTGCCGCGATAGGAGGCAATGGTCAGGTCAAGCCCCGCCAGGCGGTTGAACTCGATGGTGGCGAGGTGCCCCGCCGCGCCGAGCGAGGATGCGGCGAAGGCCCATTGGTTCGGGTTGGCCCGTGCGGCGGCCACCACCTCGGTGATCGTGGTTTGCGGGCGGTCCTTGTTCATCACGAACAGCAGCGGGCCGCGGCCCACGCGGGCCACCGGCAGCAGGTCGGTCACCGGGTCGTAGCCCGGGCTGCGCATGACGTAGCGCGCCATCACCTGGATCGAGGCCGAGAACAGCAGCGTGTAGCCATCGGGCGCCGCCTGGGAGGCCGCCATGCCGCCCACCGCGCCATTCGCGCCGGCGCGGTTCTCCACCACCACGGTCTGGCCGAGCTTTTCGTTCAGCTTGGCGGCGGTGATGCGGGCCATGCCGTCGGTCGCTCCGCCCGGGGTGAAGGGCACGATCATGCGGATGGTGCGGTTGGGCCAGGCGCCCTGCGCCAAGGCGGGTGCCGCCAGCACGAGGCCGGCCGAAGCCGCCAATAGGTCACGACGCTGCATCATCTGTCTCCCGGTATGGTTGTCGGCAGGATGCACCGGCCCGGCGGCGCGTCCAGTGTTTCCCGCATGCGGGGCATGCAAGGCCCCGGCCAAGATGCGAGGCTGCGGCGATGGACCCTGTGGACCTGGCCCTGTGCCTGGCGGTGGATGCCTCCTCCTCCGTCGATTTCGATGAATTCGCGCTGATGGTGGGCGGCTATGCCGCGGCGTTCCGCGACCCCGGCATCGGCGTGGCGCTGGCGGCAGGGCCGCGCGGCGCCAGCGCGGTGGCGCTGCTGCTGTGGTCGGGCCGCGGCGCGCAGGAGGTGGCGGTGCCCTGGACGCGGATCGACGGCCCGCCCGCCGCCGCCCGGCTGGGCGATGCGATCGAGGCCATCCCGCGCCTGGTGCCGGCCGGCGCCACCGCGCTGGGGGAGGGCATGGCCGCCGGCCTCGCGCTGCTGGCAAGCGTCCCGGCCGAGGCCACGCGGCTGGTGCTCGATGTCTCGGGCGACGGGCGGCACAACCAGGGCCGCCCGCCGGGGCCGGTGCGCGACATCGGCGTGGGCGCGGGTGTCACCATCAACGCGCTGGCGGTGGTCAACGAGGAGCCGGACCTGCTGGAGCACTACCGGGCCGAGGTGATCGGCGGGCTCGGCGCCTTCGCGATGCATACCCCGGACTACGTGGCCTTCGCCGAGGCCATCGCGGAGAAGCTGCGGCGCGAGATCGCCGGCGTGTTCATCGCCTGACCCGCCGGCCCATGCCCCCGGCGCACGGCAGCCCCGGCGGGCGCGCCGCGATCAGGTGTTCCAAACGCCCGGCGGCTCTGGCACACCGCGACCATGCTGCTGCTCATCCCCGGCCCCGTGCAGACCCGCCCCGAGACCCGCGCCGCCATGGCGCAGGACATCGCGCCCTGGGACCGCGACTTCCAGGCGGTCTATGCGCGCATCCGCGAGCGGGTGCGGGCGATCGCCGGCGGCGCCGAGGACGACCCACGCGACGCTGCCGTTGCAGGGCGCGGGGCATTTCGTGACCGAGGCGGCGCTGCGCACCTTCGTCCCGCCCGGCGGGCGCGTGCTGATCCCGATGAACGGCGCCTATGCCACGCGCATGGCGCGGCTGGCGCGCGAGGCGGGGCGCGAGGTGGTGGCGCTGCCGCTGCCCGATACGCGCGGTGCCACGGCGGCGGACATCGCCCCCGCGCTGGCGGCGGACCCCTCCATCAGCCATGTCGCCTTCGTCTTCAACGAGACCGGCAGCGGCATCGTCAACGACGCCGAGGGCATCGGCGCGGCGGTGCGCGCGGCGGGGCGGCGGATGCTGCTCGATGCCGTCTCGGCCTTCGGCGTGCTGCCCTTCCGGCTGGACGAGCATCCCGAATGCGATGCGCTGGTCTTCACCTCCGGCAAGTGCCTCGAAGGCATGCCGGGGATCGGCTTCGCGGTGGCGCGGATGGACCGCGCGGAAGCCTGCGCGGGGCATGCCGGTTCGTGGTCGCTCGACCTGTCGGACGTGCTGGCCCATGCGCGGCGCAACGGCTGGGGCTCGATCCGCTTCACGCCGCCGGTGCAGGCGATCGCCGCCTTCGATGTCGCGCTCGACCTGTTCGATGCCGAGGGCGGGCAGCCGGCGCGTCTGGCGCGCTACCGCGCCAATGTCGATGCGCTGTATGACGGCCTCGCGGGCCTGGGCCTGCGGCCGTATCTGGAGCGTGCGCAGCAGGGGCCGGTGATCGTGACGGTTCACCAGCCATCCGATCCGCGCTTCGAACTGCACGCCTTCGTCGAGGCGCTGAAGCGCCACGGGGTGCTGATCAGCAATTTCTGGAACACCGAGGCGCCCACGCTGCGCATCGGGGCGATCGGCGCCATCACGCCCGACGACATCCGCGCCGCCGTGGCGGCGATCGGCGCGACACTGGAGGAGATGCTGCCCCGCGCGGCGTGAGGCCGCCCCGGGCTTGCCTGCCGCGCGCCCTGCCCGTAAGGGCGCGGATCAGGCAGGGGAGACGCAGCCATGGCCACCGACCTCGACATCGCGCGCGCCGCGACGCTGAAGCCCATCCGCGAGATCGCCGAGGCGGCCGGCATCCCTGACGACGCGCTGGAGCCCTACGGCAAGCACAAGGCCAAGATCGGGCTCGACTTCATCGCCGCCCAGGCGGATCGCCCCGATGGGGCGCTGGTGCTGGTGACCGGCATCAGCCCGACCCCCGCCGGCGAGGGCAAGACCACCACCACCGTGGGGCTGGGCGATGCGCTGAACGCCATCGGCACGCGCACCATGATCGCGCTGCGCGAACCCTCGCTCGGCCCCTGCTTCGGGGTGAAGGGGGGGGCGACCGGCGGCGGCTATGCGCAGGTGCTGCCGATGGAGGACATCAACCTCCATTTCACCGGCGACTTCCACGCCATCACCTCCGCCAACAACCTGCTGGCGGCGATGATCGACAACCACCTGTACTGGGGCAACGAGCAGGGGCTCGATGCGCGGCGGATCACCTGGCGCCGCGCGCTCGACATGAACGACCGTGCGCTGCGCTCGGTGGTGTCCTCGCTGGGCGGCGTGCCCAACGGCTTCCCGCGCGAGGACGGGTTCGACATCACCGTGGCCTCGGAAGTGATGGCGGTGTTCTGCCTGGCGCGCGACCTGGCGGATTTGCAGGCGCGCCTCGGGCGCATGGTGGTGGGCCAGACGCGCGAGGGCCGCTCGGTCACCGCCGCCGACCTCAAGGCCGATGGCGCCATGGCGGTGCTGCTGCGCGACGCCTTCGCGCCCAACCTGGTGCAGACCATCGCCGGTTCTCCGGCGCTGGTGCATGGCGGGCCCTTCGCCAACATCGCCCATGGCTGCAATTCGGTGATGGCCACGCGCCTCGGTTTGAAGCTCGCCGATGTGGTGGTGACCGAAGCGGGGTTCGGCGCGGATCTCGGCGCCGAGAAGTTCATGGACATCAAGTGCCGCCAGGCCGGCCTGGCACCCGCCGCCTGCGTGGTGGTGGCGACGGTGCGCGCGCTCAAGATGCATGGCGGGGTGGCGAAGGCGGATCTCGGGCGCGAGGATGTCGCGGCGGTGCAGCGCGGCATCGTGAACCTCGCGCGTCATGTCGAGAATGTCGGCAAGTTCGGCGTGCCCGTGGTGGTCGGGCTCAACCGCTTCACCTCCGACACGCAGGCCGAGATCGCCGCGGTGCAGGAGGCGATGCGTGCGCTGGGCACCCAGGCGATCCTGTGCACGCATTGGGGCGATGGCGCGCAGGGAGCGACGGAACTGGCGCATGCGGTGAAGGGCATGATCGAGGCGCGCAGCGCACGCTTCGCGCCGCTGTACAACGAGCACGTATCGCTCGCCGGCAAGATCGACACCATCGCGCGCGAGATCTACCGCGCCGCGTCGGTCTCCATCCCCGCGCCCGTCGCGCAGAAGCTCAAGCGCTTCGAGGAGGAGGGCTTCCGCGACCTGCCGGTGTGCATCGCCAAGACGCAGTATTCCTTCACCGCCGACCCCACGAAGCTCGGCGCGCCGGAAGGGCACGTGCTGCCGGTGCGCGAGGTGCGGCTCTCGGCGGGGGCGGGCTTCGTGGTCGCGGTCTGCGGGGACATCATGACCATGCCGGGCCTGCCGCGACGATCGGCGGCGGAGAGCATCATGCTCGATGCGCAGGGGCGGATCGAGGGGCTGTTCTGACGCCCGCGCGCTACCGCCGCGCCGCCCGGGCGCCGTTGCGCAGGAACTCGGCCAGGGCCTCGGCGATGCAGGTGTTCAGCTGATCCACGGCCACGGCGCGGGTGGCGCGCGCGCTGCGCTCGACATCCACCGTGCCGGCATCCGCCCAGGCCCGCATGAGGGCATAGCGCGGGAACAGCGCCGCCTCCCCGGCCGCGGCGGCGAGGCGCAGCGCGGCATCGTAGGGCTCGATATCGGCATTGGCGCGCAGGAAGCGGCTGAACTGCAGGTTCATCACGACCGCGTCGATGCCGCGCGCGGTCAGCCGTTCGAGGCCTTGGGTCAGGATCTCGGTCATGTCGTCGATCGGCAGGCCGCGCACGGCCTCGGTCGCGCCGGCCTGCCAGATCACGAGGTCGGGCCGTGCCTCGCGCAGGGCCTGCTCGATCACCGCCCATTGGTCGGCGGCGGTGTAGCCGCGGCGGCCATGGACCTCGATGTGGATGTCGAGGTCCGGGCGCCGCGCGGCGATGATGGCGCGCAGCCTGGCGCTCCAGGTCGCTGCCTCGCCGCTCACGCCGGGGCTGGTGATGGAGGCGGAGCCGACCGCCAGAACGCGCAGCCGGCCGGTGATGATACCGGCAGCGACGGCCGGCATGGGCGGCGCCTCGAGCAGGTCGGCCGGTGCGTCGCAGGCGGTCGGGCTCGCCGCGCTCGCCGTGCCGCCCAGGCACAGCCCGGCCACCAGGGCGATGGCGCGCCATGCGGGCTTCATGGCTTCGCGCCCGCCGCCGCGGGGCGCCGGCTGCCGCGCTTCTCCGCGCCGTACCATGCCGTGACCAGACCTACCGCGACCATCGCCCCGAGCCCTGCGAGATTGACCGCGACCTGCATCGGCCAGCGGTCCGAGGCCTCGATGGCAACACGTCCGAGGAAGGAGAGGAAGATGCCTGAGCAGAAAACCGGCAGGGCCTGCTGGCCCATCAGGACCAGCGGTGCCGCAGCGCGGCTGGCCAGCCAGGCGGCGCTGCGCGGGATGCCGTAAGCGATGAGGTAGGCCAGGGCGAGCATGGAGGCGAAGCGCAGCGGGTGCAGCGATCCCTTGTCCACGCTCGCCAGGACGCCGCCAGCCAGGGCCAGCACGCGTTCGCTCACGAAGGGGGGGCGGAAGTTCGTGGCCAGCATCGCCGCCGCAGTGACCGCCAGCAGGACAACGCAGACCCCCGCCAGCCAGCGCCGGTAGGGCACGGTGAAGGGCTGCCCGCCCGGCGGGCGGTACCCCAGCACGCAGCCGGCGAAGAACAGCGCCTGCCAGGCCAGCGGGTTGAAGAACCATTCCTGCGACTGCCAGGCCGGCAGGTTCCAGCCCATCAGGCGGGCCAGCAGCCAGGTGCCGATCGACAGCGCCAGCAGCAGCGAGGTCCGGCGCAGCAGCGGCAGGGCGAGGGCCAGCAGGCCCAGCAGCACGATGTAGAGCGGCAGGATGTCGAGGAAGGAGGGCTGGTAGCGCAGCAGCAGCGCCTCCAGCAGGGCGCGGTAGGGTTCCTGCGTGAAGGGGTCGAGATGCATCTCGTCCAGGTACACCGCGCTGTCCAGCGTGGCGGCCGAGAAGCCGACCTGGGCGGCGAAGATCACGAACAGGAAGATGTGCGCCACATACAGCGTGAACATGCGCGCGATGATGCGCGAGGCGGCGAAGAACCACCCCTGGCGGTCCAGCGCCGCGCCGAAGGCGATGGCCGCCGCATAGCCGGCGAGGAACACGAAGGCCTCGCTGGCATCCGACAGGGTGTAGTTGCGCGTGGTGACCTCGCCCAGCGGATTGCCCGGCATGTGGTTGACGAAGATCGCCCACAGCGCCACGCCGCGGAAGAAATCCACCCTCAGGTCGCGGTCGAGCCGGATGAAGCGCTGCATCGTGCCGGACAGTCACGCCGCGCGCCCGGCGTGGCAAGCGCGGCGGCGCTACACGAATGCGCGCGCCAGCGCCTCGATGTCCTGCGCCGCTGCGCAGCCGGGGTGGCGCGTGAGCAAGGGAGACTGGTGGCGGATGGCGTCGCGCACCCGCGCATCGCGGCGCACCACGCCGGCCAGCGGGATGTCGCGGCGCAGGAAGGTGGCGGCCGCGCGCGCCAGCGCCGCATGGGTGCGCAGGCCCGCGGCGGGGTCGCCGGCGAGGTTCACCACGATGCGCGCATCCCCGCCGGGCCGGTCCTGCGCGTGCAGCTTCAGCACGGCATAGGCGTCGGTCAGGCTGGTCGGTTCGTCGGTGGCGATGACCAGCAGCGTGTCGGCGGCGGCGGCGATGCGCCGCTGCGGTGCCTCGAGCCCGGCGCCGAGATCGACCACCACGCGGTCCCATCGGGAGCTGGCCTGCGTGATGGCGCCCAGCACCGCTTCCAGCGCCGGCGGGTCGAGCGCGGCCAGCGCGCCGGAACCCGACCGCCCGGCCAGGATGTCGATGCCCGCGGCGTCGTGGCGCTGCGCAGCGCCTTCGGCAGTCAGGCGCCCGGCGATGACGGCCGAGAGGTCGTGCGCGGGCTGGAAGCCGAGCTGCACATCGACATTGGCGAGGCCGAGATCGGCATCGACCAGCAATACCCTCGCGCCCTGGCGCGCCAGCGCCTGCGCCAGGGTGATGGCGAACCAGGTTTTGCCGACCCCGCCCTTGCCGGAGGCGATGGCGAGGATGCGCCCCGTGGCGGGCGCCGCGCTGGGCGCTGGGCGGGTCATCAGGCGGCCTCCTGCGGTGGGGCGATGCCCCGGCGTGGTGCGGCAACGAGGCGCGCGGCGAGGCGCGCCGGTGAAAGCGGTTCCAGGCCATGCACCACATCCGGGCCGATGCCGGCTTCGGTGAGCAGCAGCGGCCCGGCCTGCGCGGCGGCCAGCACGGCGCCCAGCCGGCGCGCGCTGTCGAGCCGCGTGGGCAGCAGGTGGCGTGCGCCGAGTGCCGCGAAGGCGCGCGCGAGGTCGGCGGCTTCCCCGGCATCGAGGCCCGCGGGGAGCACCAGCACCAGGTCGGCCTGGGCGATATCCGCCAGGGCGCGCAGCGCCACCGCCTGCGTCGCGTCGAAGGGGTCGCAGCCGGCGGTATCCAGCAGCACGGGCTGGTCGCGCTCCCGGCGCGCCAGGGTTTTCGCCAGCGTGGCCGGGGAGGGAGCCACCGCGAGGGTGAGGCCCAGCACGCCGGTGAAGGCGGCGAGCTGTGCCGCCGCGCCGGCGCGCTGGCCATCGGATGTCGCGACCACCGGCGCCGCCCCGCCCAGCACCATCCGCGCGGCGAGCTTGGCGCAGGTGAGGGTTTTTCCCGCGCCGGGCGGGCCCACGAACATCAGCGGGCGGTCCCGCGCCGTGGGCAGGGGGGCGAAGCCGAGCGTGGCGCCGAGCGTGGTGTCGAGCGGGCCGGCACACAGCGCCAGCGCCAGCGCGGCCGGCAGGTTGTGGAAGGCCAGCGGGCCGGAGGGCGCGCGGGTGGCCGAGGCTGCCGGCGCGGGCGGGATCAGCAGCGGTTCCTCGGGCTCCAGCGCGGCGGTGACCTCGACGCCCTGGGCCACCCGCCGCGTGGCGAGGATGACCGCCTCGGCGCCGAGTTCGGCGCGCAGCATGGCCATCGCCTCGGCCATGCGTGGCGCGCGATAGATCTTCAGGCGCATCGGGGCCGCCGTTCAGGGATCACAGGGAACCCACGGTGCGGATGCGCGCGCGCGGGTGGATTTCGGTATGCGCGAGCACCGCGGTCGCCGGGCGGAAACGCTCGACGATGGCGCGCACATGCGGGCGGATCGGTCCCGAACAGATCAGCGCGGGCTGCTCGCCGGCGGCGTTCGCGGCGTCGAACACGTCGCGCAGGCGCTGCATGAAATCCGACAGGCGGGAGGGCGCCATCGCCAGCTGCCGTTCCTCCGGCGGGCCGACCAGGGATTCCGTGAAGGCGACTTCCCAATCGGCCGACATCGTCACCATGGGCACGTAGCCGTTCGGCCCGCGCGCGGTGTCCGACAATTGCCGCGCCAGGCGCACGCGCACGATGGCGAGGATGGCGGGCACCGAGCGCGCGCCGGCGGCGCAGGCTTCCTGGATGCCCTCGAGGATGGTGGGCAGGTCGCGGATGGACACGCGCTCGCCCAGCAGCGCCTGCAGCACGCGCTGGATGCCGCCGGTGCCGATCTGCGCCGGCACCAGGTCGGCCACCAGCTTGCGGTGTTCGGCGGGGAGTTCGTCCAGCAGCTTCTGGGTCTCGGCGAAGGAGAGCAGCTCGGCCATGTTCTCGCGCACCATCTCGGTGAGATGCGTGGCGACCACGCCGGCGGAATCGACGACGGTGCAGCCGCGCGCGAGCGCTTCCTCCCGCCGGGCTTCCTCGATCCAGATCGCGGGCAGGCCGAAGGTGGGTTCCTGGCAGCGTTCGCCGGGCAGGTCCGGCACGCCGCCCGTCGGGTCGATGGCGAGCAGCAGCGGCGGGCGCAGCTGGCCGCGCCCGGCCTCGATCTCCTTCACGCGGATCGCGTAGGTGTCCGGCCGCAGGGAGAGGTTGTCCTGGATGCGCACGGAAGGCAGCACGAAGCCCATCTCCTGCGCGATGGTGCGGCGCAGGCCCTTGATCTGCTCGGTCAGGCGCGGCGCGTCGCCGGCGGCGAGCGAGAGCAGCCCGTAGCCCAGTTCGAGCCGCAGCAGATCCATCCGCAACGCCTCGGCGATCGGCGGGTCGCCGCCGGGCAGGGGCGTATCCGGTGGCGGGGCGGGAGCGTCCTGCGCCTTTTTCTTGTACCACGCCGCGGCACCCGCCGCCCCGGCCAGCGCGAGGAAGGGCAGCATCGGCATGCCCGGCATCAGGGCCAGGATGCCAGCGGTGCCGGCGGCGATGGCGAGCGGCTTGGGTTCGGCGCCGAGCTGCGCGACCAGCACCTCGTCCGCGCGGCCCTCGGTGCTGCCCTTGGTGACCACGATGCCCGCGGCGATCGAGACCAGCAGGGCCGGGATCTGGCTGACCAGCCCGTCGCCCACGGTCAGGATCGAGAAGGTCTGGACGGCGTCGGAGAACCCCATGCCGTGCCGCGCGACGCCGATCGCCATGCCGCCCAGCAGGTTGATGAAGGTGATGATGAGCCCCGCGATGGCATCGCCGCGCACGAATTTCGCCGCGCCGTCCATCGCGCCGTAGAAGCCGGTTTCCTCCTCCAGTTCGCGGCGGCGGCGGCGGGCCTCGTTCTCGTCGATCAGGCCGGCGGAGAGGTCGGCGTCGATCGCCATCTGCTTGCCCGGCAGCGCATCGAGGCTGAAGCGCGCGGCGACTTCCGCGATGCGCCCGCTGCCCTTGGTGACCACCATGAAGTTCACGACCAGCAGGATCGCGAAGACGATGAGGCCGACGACGACATCGCCGCCCATCAGGAAGCCGCCGAACGCCGAGATGACGTGCCCCGCCGATTGCGGCCCCTCCGCGCCCTGGGTGAGGATGATGCGCGTGGTGGCCACGTTGAGTGCCAGGCGCAGCAGCGTGGTGAGCAGCAGCAATGTCGGAAACGACGTGAAGTCGAGCGGCCGGCGCAGGAACAGCGCCGTCATCAGCACCAGCACCGACAGGGTGATGGACAGCGCCAGCGAGGCAGTCGAGCAGCACCGTGGGCAGCGGCACCACCAGCACGACCAGCAGCGCCACCACGCCGAAGGCGAGCGCCATGTCGTTGCCCGGCTGCATCTGACGCAGCCAGGCGGGAAGGGCGATGGCCTGCACGCGCTACCCGGCCGCCAGGCCGTAGGGCGGCTGGCCGGGCACCGGCGGCACCGGCACGCCGGCGGCGCGGTATTCATGCAGCTTGTTGCGCAGGGTGCGGATGGAGATGCCCAGCATCTCCGCAGCCCGGGTGCGGTTGCCCAGGCAATGCGACAGGGTCTCGATGATGAGGTCGCGCTCGACCTCCTCCATGCGGCGGCCGACCAGGGCGGTGACGGGCGGCTGGCGTGTGGGTTCCGCTGTGGCTGCCGGCGCGGGTTGCGGCGTGCGCGGCATGGCCTCCAGCAGGTCGATCGCCTCGGGGCCGATGGCGGGCCCTTCGGCGAGCAGCACGGCGCGGTGCAGCGTGTTCTCCAGCTCGCGCACATTGCCCGGCCAGGGATGGGCGAGCAGCAGCGCCTCGGTGGTGGGCAGCAGGCCGCGTTCGGGCAGGCCGTTGGCGCGGGCGTAGCGCTGCGCGAAGTGGTGCGCGAGGGCAAGGATGTCGGCCCGGCGCTCGCGCAGCGGCGGGATCCGCAGGCGCACCACGGCCAGGCGGAAATACAGATCCTCGCGGAACCGGCCGGCGGCGACCTCGGTGGCGAGGTCGCGGTGGGAGGCGGCGAGGATGCGCACATCCACCTTCACCGGCGCGCCGCCGCCCAGGCGGTCGATCTCGCGTTCCTGCAAGGCGCGCAGGAGCTTGGCCTGCAGCCGCAGGTCCATCTCGCCGATCTCGTCGAGCAGCAGCGTGCCGCCCTCGGCCTGCTCGAACTTGCCCTTGCGCGACGCCACGGCGCCCGATGAAGGCGCCCTTCTCGTGGCCGAACAATTCGGACTCCAGCAGCGCCTCGGGCATGCGCCGCGCAGTTGAGCGCCACGAAAGGCCCGCGTGCGCGGCGCGAGGCGGCATGGATATGGCGCGCCAGCACCTCCTTGCCGGTGCCGCTTTCGCCGGCGATCAGCACCGAGGCATCGGCGCGCGCCACCTGTTCGGCGCGCGCCAGCAAACAGGCGCATCGCGTCGTCGCGCACCACCGGCTTCTCGGGGTCGCCGGCCACCGCCTGGAGCATGGCGGCGATGAGGTCGGCATCCGGCGGCAGGGGCAGGAAGTCCTTGGCACCGGCGCGGATGGCGCGCACGGCGGCCTCGGCGTCGTTGGGCCTGCCGCAGGCGACGACCGGGCAGGCGATGCGTTCCATCGCAAGTTGCGCCACGAGCCAGCCGACATCATGCGCGACGTCGCACAGCGCGAGATCGGCGCCATCGGCGCGCAGCCTGTCGAGACCGGTCGCCGCGCCATCGGCCAGGATCAGCCGCGCGCCGCGCGCCTGGGCGATGCGCGCCGCTGTTCCGAGCTCCGCTTCCAGGGAGCCGATGATCAGGACGCGCGCCACGTCAGGCGCCCCGTTCCGACTTCACGATCTCGGTCATCGTGATGCCGAGGCGGTTGTCGTCGACCATCACCACCTCACCGCGCGCGACCAGGCGGTTGTTGACGTAGATGTCCACCGCCTCGCCGAGCTTGCGGTCGAGCTCGACCACCGCGCCGCGGCCGAGCTTGAGCAACTGGGACACCTGCATGGTGGTGCGGCCCAGCACCGCGCTGATCTGGACGGGGATGTCATAGACCGCCTGCAGGTCGCGCGCCGATCCACCGACGGCGTTGCGTGCCTCCTCGGAGGCGGCGGAGACCGGTTCGAAACTGCTGTTGCCCGACATATTCTACTCCTCCAGGCCAATTCCGGCCGCTTCCAGCACGTGAGCGATGTCTTGCCGCCGCGTAGAGAGATCGAGGCTGGCGCCGCCACCGCGCCACTGCGCTCGCGCGTCACCAGGTTCGAGAGTTTCGTCCTCGACCACTGCGATCATGTCGTTGCGGAGCAGCGCACGGGTCGGCGGGGCGAAGCCCGGCGCGACCAGGATCCGGGCATCCGCCGCGCCCTCCAGCATGGGCGAAAGGCGCCGCGCGAAGGCCGCCGCCAGCGCCGCGCCGTTCTGCGCCGCGAGGCCGGGCAGCGCGGCATCGAGCATTGCGAGCGCCAGGCGCGCGATGTCCAGCGCCGCCTCACGCGCGACCTCGCGTGCTGCCGCACCGCCATCGCGCAACGCCTCCATCGCGAGGACTGCCGCGCTGGCCGCGAGGGCCTCCTGCGCGGCGGCGGCTTCGCGCAGGCCCTCCTCGCGCCCCTGGGCATGCGCTGCGGCGCGGACATGCTCGAGGAGGTCGTCGGCGGGCTCGGGGTCGGGCGGGGGTGTGGCCGCCGCCTCGGACGCTTCCCGCCGCGCGGCATCCAGCGCGGCGATGAGGAAGGTCGGCGCGAAGCCGTCGCGGGCCCAATGATGCGCGTTGGGGGCGAATGCGTCGGACATGTCAGTACACCATCTCGTCTTCGCGGCCGTCCTGCATCTGGATCTGTCCCTGTGCCGCAAGATCCTTGGCGAGGATCACCATTGCCGCCTGCGCCTCGTCCACGTCGCGCAACTTCACCGGGCCGAGATTTGCAAGATCCTCGTTGAGCATCTTCGCCGCGCGCTCGCTCATGTTCTTGATGAACAGGTCGCGCAGCTGCTCCGACGCGCCCTTCAGCGCGAGGGTCAGCTGCTCCTTGGGCGCGGCGCGCATCAGCACCTGCGCGCCGGCTGCGTCGATGCGGGACAGGTCGTCGAAGGTGAACATCAGGCCGCGGATACGTTCGGCGGCGTCGCGGTTGCGCTCCTCAAGGGCCGCGAGGATGCGCGTCTCGGACTGTCGGTCGAGGTTGTTGAAGATCTCGGCCATGATCTCGTGGGCATCACGGCGCTGGCCACGCGCGAGGTTGGACATGAACTCCGCCTTCAGCGTCTTCTCGACACCGTCCAGCGCCTCCTTCTGGACGGTCTCCATGCGCAGCATTCGCATCACCACTTCCATGGAGAAGCCTTCGGGCAGAAGCGACAGCACGCGCGCGGCATTGTCCGGCTTCACCTTGGTGAGCACCACGGCGACGGTCTGCGGGTATTCGTTCTTGAGGTAGTTCGCGAGCACCGCCTCGTTCACGTTGCCGAGCTTGTCCCACATGGTCCGCCCCGCCGGCCCGCGGATCTCGTCCATGATCTGAGAGACGCGGTCGCGTGGCAGGGTCTTGAGCAGCATCCGCTCGGTGGTCTCCCACGAACCGACAAGGCTACCCGTCTGCCCCAGCGTCTCGGCGAATTCACGGCACAGCTCCTCGACCACGGCGGCCGGTACAGCGCCGAGGCTCGCCATCGCCGAGGAGACGTCGCGGATCTCGTCCTCGTGCATCTTGCCGAACAGGCGGGAGGCGTGTTCCTCGCCGATGGCGAGAATGAAGGCGGCTGCCTTGTGCGCGCCGGTGAGCGTAGCCTGCATGTTCTCAGCTTCCTTCCACAGCCATCCAGCGGCGTACGACGGCGAGCGTTTCGTCGGGGTGACGCTCCACCAGTTCCTGGATGCGAGTAATGGAGGAGGCGCGCATCTGCCCTTCCACCATCCCGATGCTGATCAGTTCGTCGTCCCCATCCGTGCCAGCCAGCGCGGCGGCAGCCGGCCCGGCTCCACCCGCGGTGCCGGCAAGCCCCGCGCCGCCCGCTCCTGCGGCGATCCTGGCCGTGGCCCCTTCGGACAAGGCGGCTGCCGGCGGGCGGTTCGCCGCCAGCACGAGGCGGCTTACTGCCGGGCGCCCGACAAACAGGATTGCGGCCAGCGCGATCAACGCGAAGATGGCGCTTTCCGCCAGCCGCGCGATCGTGACGCTGCTGAAGGTGAGGTCGAACATGCCCGGCGCGCCGGGGGCGGCCTCCGGCGGTTCGGCAAAGCGCAGGGACACAACCTCGACGGTGTCGCCACGCCGTTCGTCGAACCCCACGGCGCTGCGCACCAGGGAGGAGATGCGGGCGAGTTCCTCAGCCGTGCGTTCGCGGAACACCGGCGCGGCGTTGGCCGGCGCCTCCCACACGCCATCGACCAGCACGGCCACGCTCTGGCGGCGGACCACCGGGTGCTCACGCACGGTGTTGCGGGTGGTGCGGCCGATCTCGAAATTCGTCGTTTCCTCCTGCCGGCTTTCGGAGGAACCGCCCGCACCCGGGGCCGCCGGGTCGGCGCCGGGGACGTTGTTCTGCACGGTGGTCGGCGCGCCATCGGCGCCGCGCGAATTCTCCTGCACGCTGTTCTGGCTTCGTGGCACCTGGTTGTCGGGGTCGAAGCGTTCCTCGGTGGTCTGGACGCGGTCGAAATCCATCTCGACCGTGGCTTCGGCGCGCACGCGGCCGGGGCCCAGCGTGCGTTCCAGCATTTCCTCCACCGCGCGGGCGATGCGCAATTCCTGGGCGCGGCGCACTTCCTCCTGCGACATCGCCGCCGCCGGGCCGGCCAGCGCCTGGCCGCCGCGTGCGAGCAGCGCGCCGCGGCTGTCCACGATCGAGACGTTCTGTGGCCGCAGGCCCGGCACCGCGGTCGCGACCAGGTGCAGCACCGCCTGCACGCCCTCCCGGTCGAGCCGCTGCGCGCCCTGCATGGTCAGCACCACCGAGGCCTGCGCATCGCCGCGTTCGCGCGCGAAGGCCTCCCGCCGCGGCAGCACGAGATGCACGCGCGCCCCGCGCACGCCCGCTATGCCGCGAATGGAGCGGCCGATTTCGCCTTCCAGCGCACGCAGCCGGTTCACATCCTGCTGGAACGGCGTGGTGGTCAGGGATTCGCCGCGGTCGAAAATCTCGTAGCCGACCGACCCGCCTTGCGGCAGGCCCTCGCGCGCCAGGCTCAGGCGCAGGCGCGGCACCTGGTCCTCGGGTGCCAGGATGCGGCTGCCGCCAGCCTCGATGCGGTGGGGCACGCGCGCCCTGTTCAAGGGCGGCGACCACCTGCGCGGCATCGCGCGTGTCGAGGTCGCCATACAGGAGCGCCATGGTCGGCTGGCCCGCACGCAGGACCAGCCACGCGAGCAGCCCGAGCACGGCGACCGCCGCGCCGGCCAGCGCGGCGATCCGAACCGCCCCGAGTGCGCGCAGCTGCGCCAGGATGGCGCTCATGCCGCGCAGGCCTCACGCCATCCGATGGTGTTCCCTGCCCGCTTCCACCGCATACCGAGGCCGCCTCCTGCCGCCGCGGCAGACTTTGCCGGGTATGGGTTGCGGGGCCGTTAACGGCGGCTCAGCTCTCCGGCAGCAGGCGCCGCAGACGGTCGAAGCCGGCCGTCACCGCGCCCATCGCCAGGGTGAGATCGGTGCCCTGCCGCTCCGCGCCGGTGACCGTGCCGGTCACGGTGAAGGCCAGCGGCGCGGCCTCACCGTTGATGCCGCGCCCGGCGACACGCACGCCATAGCCGCCATCGGCCAGGGCGCGGCCATTGCTGTCGCGCCCGTCCCAGGTCCAGCCGCTGGCGGTGGCGCCGAGCGACACGGTTTGCAGGCGCAGCACCCGCCCTGCCGAATCGGTCACCGCGATGTCGGCGAACTGTGCGGCGCCCGCGGCGGGCAGGCGGACTTCCGCGCGCCCCTGCTGTAGCGGCAGGCGTTCGGACTCGACCTCCACCCGGCGGCCGACCAGCGGTGCGGCGGCGGTGAGTTGCGACGCCTGTTGCAGCGAGATCAGCCGCTCGAGGTTGCGGTTCATCGAGATCTGCTGCTCGACCGAGGCGAACTGCACGAGCTGGTTCGTCATCTGGTTGGTGTCGAGCGGGTCGGTCGGGCTCTGGTTCTGCAACTGCGTCGTGAGCAGCGTGAGGAAGGTGTTGAAGTCGCCCGCCAGCCGCGTGCCGGAGGCTGTGGCGGCGGTGGCGGATGTGGCGGAAGCGGCGGCGATGGAGCCGGACATGGAGGATCCTTTCCCCTCAGATGGCGAGGTCGAGAAGTGAGACGGCGATGCGGCGCGGCGGCGCCTCCGCCGGTGTCGAATTCGGGTGATTGCAGGTTCCATGCCGCCCGGCCGGGCGCGCCGCCGTGCCGGCCCTGCTGATGCCCGCCGCCGCCATCGCCCGCCGAAAGGCCGAAGGAGAGCGTGCGCCCTTCCTGTGAGACACCGGCCTGGGTCAGGGCGCGCTCCAGGTCGCGGTGGTCGCGCTGGAGCAGCACCATGGTCTCGGCACGCTCGGCCAGGATGCGCACCTGCGTCGTCTCGCCGGTCCGCTCCACGCTGATCTCGACGCGGCCGAGTTCCTCCGGGTCGAGCGTCACGGTGAGCCGCGCGCCACCACCGGCCGCGAGCGCGACGACGGCAGGCGTGATCTGGCGCAGTGCGGGCGCTGGCGGTGGCGAGCGTGGCGGGGGCGACGGCGCCTCCGTGGACGGGCGTGGCTGCGGCGCGCCGGCGGCCTCGGTGGCGACGGGCGGCGCTGCTTCCACCGTGGCGACGCCACCGCGTTCGGGGCGTTCCGTGGCGATGGTGCGAGCCGCGGCCTGACCCAGGTCGGGCGCCACGCGCTCCACAGCCATGGCTGGCGCCTTGACGTCGCTTGCGATCGTGACTCCCTCCGGCGGCTGCCGCGGGGGATCGAGGCCGGCGTCACGCGCCGCCAGGAGCCCCTTTTGCGCGGGCACGGCGCCGCGCGGGCGCTCGGCGATGGCTTGCGGCAGCGCGGCAGGGACGGGCGCCGGCTGGGTCTCCTGCCCATCGGCCTCGGTCGGCGGAAGCTCGGGTCGCACAGGCACCGTGGCGGTCGCGGGGCGTACCGTTACCGCGGCGGGCTGCGGTTCCGGCGGCGCTGTGGTGGCCGGGGGTGGTGCGTGTTGCACGATGGGGGCGGGGAGGGCGACCACGGCAGCGCCTTGCGCCGGCGGAGACTCCGGGGCATCGGGGGTTTCGTCCGGCAACGCGCGGGATGACGCTGGTGCGTCTGTTTCGCTGGGCTTCGCCTCGGCCGGCGCGACGCCCCCCGGCCCCGGCGCCGACGGCGTACTGCACGTGTCGGTGACGGTGTCCGGCTCCGCCGGGAGGTCGATCGCCGGGGCGCGCCCGGCCACAACCGGGCTGGGCGGCGGCGCGGCGGTTGCGGCCCGCGGGTCGGTGACCGCAACCGTGGCATCGACCGAGATCGGTTCACCGCCGGGCGCGCCGGGTGGCAGGGGCGTCGGGGCCGGGCTGTCGAGCAGGCCGGCGACCGCCGCCTCGCCCACGATCTGCGCGAGCACACCGCCGAAGGCGCCGTCGCCACCCTTCAACGCCATGGGGGGCGATGCGGCGGTGGGCGGGATGAGGCCGGCGATGGTGTCCATGTCGTCACGACCCTGTTCCCCGCGACATCGGCGCCTGCGGTCCGGTTGTGGCCGGAGCAACCGGTGGGCCAGTCTGAGGGCCCTTCGTGCCGTGATCGTGCGGCAGAAGGTGCCGCCGGCCCGGCCGGTTCTGCCGGCCCATGGCAGCCCTGGCCGCGCGATGCTCGCCGATGCGCTGGCACGCGGGTTGCGACGCGCATCCCGACCGGTCCCCGGCCGGCTGCACCCGCCGGACGCCGCCCTCGCCACGGAGAGTTCCATGTCCCTGTTCGGTTCCATGACCACCGCGATCAGCGGGCTCACGGCCCAGGCGCGCGCGCTGGGCCATGTCTCGGACAACGTCGCCAACAGCCAGACGGTGGGCTTCAAGCGCACCGACACCAACTTTGTCTCGTTCCTGACCGACAGCACGCTGTCGATCCATCGGCCGGGCTCGGTGGTGGCGCGGCCGGACTACACCAACACCGTGCAGGGCACGATCGAGCAGTCGGAGAACCCGCTCGCCCTCGCCATCGCCGGGCAGGGCTTCTTCTCCGTGGCCTTGCCGACCGGCAGCGCGGACGGGCAGGTGACCTTCGACGAACGGCAGTTCTTCAGCCGCGGCGGCGACTTCCAGATGGACCGCAACGGCTACATGGTGAACGGCGCGGGGTATTTCCTGCAGGGCTGGGCCTCCAATGCCGCCGGCGAGCCCGACCGCACGCAGATCCAGCCGATCCGCGTGAGCGACCTGGTGTTCAACCCGATCTCGACCAGCGGGATCGAGCTGTCCGCCAACCTGCCCGCGGGCGGCACCACGCCCGTCGCCACGCAGGTCAACGTCTATGACAGCCTCGGCACCTTGCAGCCGATGACGCTGAACTGGACGCCGGGGGCAGCCAACACCTGGACGCTGGGCATCACCGCGCCGGGGGCGGGCGGCGCGCTTGGCACCATCGACGTGCGCTTCGGCCAGGCCGCCACGACCCCCGTGGCCGACGGCACGATCGGCGAATTCGCCAATGCCACGGGCTCGCTGACCGGTGCGGCAGCCACGCTGGGGGATCCGGCGCTGATCTCCTTCACCGCCAATTTCGGCCAGGGGCCGCAGACCATCTCGCTCAATGTCGGCGCTTTCGGCGCGGCGCGCGGCGTCACGCAATATGCCGGCGACGAATACTCGGTGCGCAACCTGTCGCAGAACGGCGTGCCGCTCGGCGCCTATTCCTCGGTGAACGTGCGCGAGAACGGCGATGTCGCCATCAACTACGACAACGGCCAGGCGCGCGTCATCGCCCGCGTGCCGATCACCACCTTCAACGCGCCGGACATGCTCCAGCGCCTGGACGGCCAGGCCTTCATGCGCACGCTGGAGAGCGGCGAGGCGCGCACCTCGGACCCTGCCTCGAACGGCTCGGGGCGGCTGGCGATCGGGTCCGTCGAACGCTCGAACGTCGATATCGCCTCGGAATTCTCGAAGCTGATCGTCGCACAGCGTGCCTATACGGCGAATACGCGGATCGTCACGGCCTCGGACGAGATGTTGCAGGACACCATCAACATGCGGCGCTGAGGTGGCCGATAGGGAGGTATCGCTATGAGCCTCGACGCCGCGCTGGTCACCGCGCGCTCCGGCCTGTTGCACACGCAGCGCGCGCTGGCCGCCTCGGCCAATGATGTCGCCAATGCCGAGACCGCGGGCCACACGAAAAAGACCGTCGCGACGCGCGCGGTGCAGGTGGATGGCGCGGGCATCGGCGTGCGCTCGCTGGCCCCCAGCCGCGATGTGGATGCGGCCCTGGTCACCGAACTCGATTCGCGCCGTGCCGCGACGGCGGCTGCGGAGGTGCGCCAGCGCCTGCTCCAGGGGATCGACACCGCGCATGGCAATCCCGAGAACGACGATGGCATCGGCGACCTCACCGCCGCGCTGCGCACGGGGTTCGAGGATCTGCGCGCGGACCCCTCGGATGCCGGGCGGCAGACAGCGGTGGTGCTCGATGCGATCTCGCTCGCGGCACGGCTGAACGAGGTCTCGGCCGCTGTCGGCACCGCGCGCCAGCAGGCGCAGGACGGCATCGTGACCGAGGTGGCGGCGATCAACGCCGCGCTGCGCGGGATCGCGACGCTGACGCTGCAGATCCGCGACCAGATCGCGCTGACCGGCGGCGCCGCCGCGCTCGAGGACCAGCGTGATACGGCCATCGCCGGATTGTCGGAATCGATCGAGGTGCGCGCGCTCAAGCGCGAGGATGGCGGCATCGTGCTGGTGGCGCGCAATGGCATTGTGCTGCCGCTCGACCCCAACCGCGACGCCTTCACCACCGCGGACGCCACGCTGGGGGCTGCGGCCTTCCACGGGCCCGGCGGCACCATCCCGGGCATTCTGATGGGCGGGCAGGACATGACGCGCATTGTGGTGGGCGGGCGGCTCGCCGAACACGTGGCGCTGCGCGACCAGACCCTGCCGCGCTACCAGGCGGAGCTTGACATCGCCGCGGCGAACATCGCCGCCCGCCTCGAAGGGCAGGGGCTGCGCCTGTTCACCGACGCCGCCGGCGCGGTGCCCGACCCTTCGCAACCCTATGCGGCCGGCGGCATGACAGGGTTTGCCGGGCTGATCCGGGTGAATGGCGCCGTCGCGTCGAACCCCGCGCTGCTGCGCGATGGCACGCATGCGGTGGCCGGCAGCGCCACGGGTCCCGCCGCCTTCACGCCCAACCCGCCGGGCGGGCCGGCCTCCTTCATCGGGCTGCTCGACCGCGTGCTCGATTTCACCTTCGGCAGCCACGCGCAGGCGGGCGTCGCCTGGGGTGCCATCGCGACGGGCGGGCTCGGGCCCGATGGCACGCTCTCCTCGCCCTTCGGCGCGCCGCCGACGATCGAGGGCTACGCCGCGCTGCTGACGGCCGCGCACAGCGCGGACCATGCCTCGGCGCGCGGTGCGCTGGCGGCGGCGCGCAGCCTGATGGATGGGCTGGAGCAGCGATTCGCGCAGCGCTCCGGCGTGGATGTGGATGCGGAGATGGCCGCCATGGTGACGTTGCAGAACGCCTACGCCGCCAATGCGCGCGTGCTCAGCACGGTGCAGGCGATGTGGGACAGCCTGCTCGGCGCGGTGCGCTGAGCATGACCGGGATCGGGCCGATCGGGCGCATCGATGCCGCATCCAACGCCTTGCGCACGCGGCTGGATGTTCTCACCCGCCAGGTCTCGGACGGGCGCCGCGGCCCTGCCTATGGCGATATCGCCCCGCAGGCGCAGCGCGCGGTGGACCTGCGCGCCGAGATGGCGCGGCGCGAGACCTGGCAGGGCACCATCGGCCGCGCGCTGGCACGCACCGAGGTGACGCAGAAGGCGCTCGGCCGCCTGTCCGACATCGCGACGCAATTCTACCAGGAATCGATCCGCATCGATGGCACCAGCGGCGTGCGCATCGCGGCTGTCGCGGCACAGGCGCGCGCGGCGATGGTCGAGGTCGCGGGCCTGCTCAACGAACGCCACGCCGGCGAGTTCATCTTCGGCGGTTCCGACAGTGCGAACCCGCCGATCCCCGACCCGCAGGGCATCGGCAGCAGCGGCATGGCGAGCGCCATCGCGGCGGCGGTCGGTGGCCTGACGGCCGGCAATGCCGGTGCGGTGGCGGCGGCGACGCTGGCGGCCGCTGCGTCGGATGCACCGGGCATCACGCCGTTCTCGACCTTCCTGTCGGACCCGGCGCAGGGCCTGGGTGAGGCGCGTCGCACGGTGCCGGTCAGCGAGGGGGAGCGCGTGGCCTACGGCGTGTCCGCCAACCGCAACGCGGCGGCGACCAGCGAGGGCGAGACCACCGGGTCCTGGGCGCGCGACATCCTGCGCGGGCTGGCCACGCTGGCGGCGCTGGACCCCGCCCAGGCGCTGCTCGGCGCCGGCTTCACCGACCTGGTCACCACCGTGCGCGAAGGCATGCGCAGCGCCGTGGATGCGCTGGGCGAGGAGCGCGGCTCGCTCGGTGCCACCGAGCAGCGCCTGGAGGCGACCGCGCGCCGGCATTCGGAGGTCTCGGTGGTGCTCACCGGCCAGGTTGCCGCCATCGAGGAGGTGGACATGGCCGCGACCATCAGCCGCCTGCAGGCGACGCAGACGCAGCTCGAGGCGTCCTACCGGGCGATCGCCATCGTCTCGGGCCTGACGCTGACGCGCTTCATCTGATGATGCGCGATTGGGTGCGGCGGGATTTCAGGCGTGGTTAACGCCTGCTGCCGCATCCTGTCTTCGACACCGCAAGATGCGGCGCGCAACCCGGCCCTCGCCACGGTCACAACCGCGGGGGCCATCGGATCCAGGGGAAGACCCCATGTCGCTCAATTCCGTCAACACCAACATCGGTGCCCAGGTGGCGCTGCAGTCCCTCAATCGCACGAATGAGGGGCTGAACATGACGCAGAAAAGGATCTCCACCGGCCTTCGCGTCAACGACGCCAAGGACGATGGCGCCGCCTTCGCCGTGGCGCAGTCCGTGCGCGCCGACGTTGCCGGCATCAACGCCGCCAATGAGCAGCTCGGCGGCGTGAAGGGGATTCTGGATACGTCCCTGTCGGGCCTGACCAAGGTCTCCGAGACCATGGTGAAGGTCCGCGAGACGCTGGTGCGCCTGGGCGACGACACGCTCAACACCGACCAGCGCGCGCAGTACACCGCGCAGTACACGGCGCTGCGCACGCAGATCCAGAACTTCATCACCGATGCCACGTATAATGGCCGCTCGCTGCTGAGCACGACGGCGCCGGTGGGCGGCAACATCACCACCACCCGCAACGAATCCGGCACGACCTACTCGCTCACCGCCGTCGATGGCGCGGGCACGCTGGTGGTGGCGGCGGCGCCGGCGACGGCGGCGGCGGCACAGACGGCGCTGGGCACCGGTGGCGACTTCGAGACGATCGAGTCCGCGATCAGCAATGCGCTGAACACCTTCGGCAGCGACAGCCGCTACATCGACAACCAGATCTCGTACAACAAGGACAAGGCCGATGCGCTGGAATCCGGCCTTGGTGCGCTGATCGACGCCGACCTCGCGAAGGAATCGGCAAAGCTCCAGTCGCTGCAGATCCGCCAGCAGCTGGGCACCCAGGCGCTGTCGATCGCCAACCAGGCGCCGCAGACCCTCCTGAGCCTGTTCCGCTGACCCCCCGGGCGGCGCTGGCCTTCCCCGGGCCGGCGCCGCGCTTCCCCCTTCGCCCCCCGGGAGGACAGGATGTCCACGCTGGTACTCGAATTGCGGCAGGGCGACCTCATGGTCGTCAACGGCGCGCCGATCCGTTTCCGCAACCGCGCGCGCATCGAACTCACCGCCAAGGCGCGGTTCCTGTTCGGCAAGCAGTTGATGACGCCCGAGACGGCCATCACGCCCGCGCGGCGCATCTACTTCGCCTTGCAGACCGCCTATATCGGCGACGAGGATGAGCGCGAGGCGGGGCTTGATGCCGCGCGCGGCCTGATCGCCGATTTCCAGGCGGCCACCACCTCGCCCCTGGCGCGTGACCTGCTGGACCGCGCGCTCGCCTGTGCCGAGGCCGATGAATGCTACCAGGCGCTCAAGCATGTCCGCCGCGTGATGCGCCACGAGGATGTCGTGCTGGGCCTGCTGCCGCGTGGCACGACCGTGTCGGAGGATGACGCCCCATGACGCTTGCCGCCTTCGCGCGCGCCTATGGCGCAACCCGCGCCGCGCTCGACCCGCGGGAACAGGAAGCCGACATCTTTCGCCGTGTCACCGGCGTGCTGCGCGCGGTCCAGAACCAGGATGGCGCGGCGCGCGCGCGCGCGGTGGCGGACAATCGCCGGCTTTGGCTGGCGGTGGAATCGGCGGCGGCGGACCCGGCCAATGCGCTGCCAGCCCAGATGCGTGCGGGGCTGATCTCGCTGGGCCGCGCGGTGCAGCGCGAAATGGACACCGCCGCGCCCGATCTGGGCTTCCTCATCGAGGTGAACGAGCAGGTCGCCGGCGGCCTCGCCGGGCCGGGCTGACGGGGGCGCGGCCGGTCAGTCCGCCGCGGCGGGGGCTCGCCCTGCGGCGACGGCGGCAGTTCCGGCGCTTCAGCATTTGTGACGCCGGGCGCGGTGCGGGCCGGAACACCCACAGGCACCGGCGCATCCGAGACCACCACCGCGCGATAGGCCGCGATCTGCCGCGGGGAGGGGATGGAGTTCGCCACATCCCCGACCGCATCGCGGAACTCGATCACCACCATGCCCAGGCTGCCATCCAGCCGCATGCGCGGATTCGGCATGGCCGGCGACATCGGCGGCGGTGCCGCGCCGGGTTCGCGCTCGATGCCCGCGGCGCGTGCCGGCGCACGCACCGGTTCGGCGGTGGGGCGCAGGGGAAGGGCGATGTCCGCGTTCATGGCATGGGCTCCGATCCCATGGTGCAAGACGCCGGTTAAGAAACCGTTGAAGTCCATCCTTTGACGTGGCGGCGCATGGGCGCGAACCTGCCGCCATCCCCGTGACCCAGACCGTTCCCCCCGCGCCGCCGCCCGACGCCTATCTGCGCACGCTCCTGCTGTGCGTGCTGGCGGGTGCGAGCCTGGATGCCATCGGCCTGCCGATCGGCTGGATGCTCGGCGCGATGTTCGCCACCGCCTATCTGGGCGCGCGCAATGCGGCGGCGGTGCCCGACCTGGCGCGGCCGGCGGGCCTGGTCGTGCTGGGCCTGGGCCTGGGGCAGACCTTCACGGCGCCGGTGCTGGCGGCGGTCACCGCCTCCCTGCCAGCCATCCTGGTGGGCGGCGTGTGCTCCATCCTGGCGGGGCTCGCCGTGGTGCCGCTGTTCCAGCGCATCGCGCGGACGGATGCCCGCACCGCCTACTACGCCTCCATTCCAGGTGGCATCGTGACGATGGCGGTGCTCGCGCAGCGCGCGGGCGCGGCGGTGCCGGCCGTGACCCTCGCGCAGACCCTGCGCATGGCGGTGGTCATCGTGACCTTTCCGCCGCTCATCGCGCTCGCGGCCTCGGGCGCGGCGGGGGAGGCCTTCGCGCCCGATCTGCCGCCCTTCGCCTGGGGCGGCGCGGCGCTGCTGCTCGTCGGCGGTGCGCTGGCGGGCCTGGCCGGCGCGCGCATCGGCCTCGCGAATGCGGCGATGCTCGCGCCCTGCCTGCTGGCGATGGTGCTGGCGGGCAGCGGCCACCTGCCATCCTCCATGCCGCGCTGGCTGATCGATGTCGCGCAGGTGGCGATGGGTGCGAGCCTCGGCCTGCGCCTCACGCCGCAGAGCCTGGGCCGCGGGCCGAGGCGGCTGGCGCTGGCGGCGGTCGCCTCGGCGCTGGTGGTGGGCGTGTTGCTCGCGGTATCGGGCCTGGCGCTCGGCTGGCTGGCGGGCCTGCCGCTGACCGCGGTGGTGCTCGGCATGGCGCCAGGAGGCATGCCGGAAATGGCGGTGACGGCGAAGGCGCTCGACCTTGCGGTGCCGCTGGTGCTCGGTTTCCACCTGGTGCGGACGGTGCTGTGCAACCTGCTGGTCGGGCCGATCTGGCACCTCGCCCTGCGCCTTGGGGTCCTGCGCTGATGCCAGGCGCAGGAAGTTCCGACCTGCGACCCCAAGGGCCGAGGCTGCGAATGCGACCCGCCGGCAGCCCGGCATCTGAGGCGCACGAAGGCGAAACCCTGGTGCGCCAAGCTAGAGCAGATCCCGATCAGGTGGAATCACCCGATCGGGTAAAGATGCTCGCGAAAACAACGGCCTAGAGTCGTTGCCGTGAGCCAAGGCGAACGGAAACGGCTCCAGATGCCCTCGCGCTGAAGCGGAGCCGCCCGGCACCGCGCGTGACCCCGCCCGCCCATGACCGATACGCAAGGCATACGGGCGCGCAACCACCGCTATGGAGCGTCACCCTCGCCGGGCGATGCCGGATAGGCCGCCAGGCTGCGCGCCACCAGCGCCGGCAGCCCGTCGCGCACGGCCAGCGCCACGTCGCGGTTGCCGGCCAGGCAGGCGGCCTCCAGCGCCGCCGCGGCCTCCCGCAACGCCGATGCGCCGAAGGTGCCGGCGGCTGATTTCAGCCCATGCGCCTCCTCCTCCAGGGCGCGGAGGTCTTCGCTGGCGGCGAGGCGCGCGAGGCGCGCCCGGGTTTCCTCGGCGAACACGCCGATCAGCCGGGGCAGCCGGCCGGGCCCGACCGCGCCACGCAATTCGTCGAGCGTCGCGTGGTCCAGCAAGGCGGGGTCCTCGCGCGCGGCCGAAGCCCGCGCATGCCGCGGGCGCGACTGCAGCGCCTGAGCCACGGCGCCGAGCAGCGCCGCGCGGTCCATCGGCTTGGCCAGGTGGCCATCCATGCCGGCATCGAGGCAGGCCTGGCGAACTCCCGGCCGCGCCGCCGCCGTCATGGCCAGGATGGGCACGCGCCCGGCCGCGCCGGGCAGCGCGCGAATCGCCGCCGTTGCCGCGAAGCCATCCATGCGCGGCATGCGCAGGTCCATCAGCACGAGGTCGTGGGTGCCCGTGCGCGCCGCCGCCACCGCTTCCTCGCCATCGCGCGCCAGGTCCACGGCATAGCCGGCCTTGCGCAGGATGGCCGCGGCGACGAGTTGATTCGCCTCGCCATCCTCGGCGAGCAGGATGCGCCCACGGGCACCGTCCGCCGGGCGGGCCGGCGTGGCGGCCGGCAGCAGCGTGGCCGGCGGGCGGCCGGATTCCGCCACCGGTGCCAGCGCGAGGTCGAAGGAAAACACCGTTCCCCTGCCAGGCGCCGAGTCGAGCCGGATGCGCCCGCCCATCAATGCCACGAGTTGCTTCACGATGGTCAGCCCGAGCCCCGAGCCGCCGAAGCGGCGCGCGGTGTCCGTGGCACCCTGGGCGAAGCGGCGAAACAGCCCGCGCTGCACCGAGGGGGGAATGCCCACGCCGGTATCGGCCACCAGGAAGCGGATGCGCCCCTCCTGCGCCGCGGGCTCCACCCGCAGCGTGACCGCCCCGGCGGAAGTGAACTTCACCGCATTGTCGGCGAGGTTCAGCAGCACCTGGCGCAGCCGCTGCGGGTCGCCCACCACGCGCGCGGGCAGCGACGGCGCGATCGCGGCGGACAGGCTCAGCCCCTTGCCCGCCGCGGCGGGGCCGAGCAGGTCCAGCACCTCGGTCACCGGCGCGGCGAGCGCGAAGGGAATCGCCTCGAGAGCCAGCCGCCCGGCCTCCATGCGCGAGAGGTCGAGCATCTCGTTCACGGTGGAGAGCAGCGTCTCCCCGCATCGCCGCGCGGTCTCGGCATAGGCGCGCTGCTCGGCATCGAGCGTGGTGTCGAGCAGCAGGGACACGGTGCCCATCACGCCGGTCATCGGCGTGCGGATCTCGTGGCTCATGAAGGCGAGCAGGTCACTCTTCCCGGTGCTGGCGCGCTCGGCGGCGCGGCGGGCGCGCTGGTTGGCACGCGCCAGCCTCTCCCGCGCGGTCACGTCGTGCTGGATGCCGAGGAAATGGCGCAGCGCGCCATCGGGGCCGAACACCGGGGAGATGTGCAACTCGTTCACGAAGCGCGTGCCGTCGCGCCGGTAGTTCGTGATCTCGATATCGAGCGGCCGGCGGGCGGCGATGGCGCGGCGGATGGCCTCCACATCGGCAGGGTCGGTGCCCGGGCCCTGCAGGAAGCGGCAGTTGCGCCCGATCACCTCGTCCGGCCGGTAGCCGGTCAGGCGGAAGAAGGCCGGGTTGGCATAGACGATGGGGCAGTCGGCCTGGTTGGGGTCCGACACCACGATGCCGGTGGGCGCGGCGGCGACGGCCGCGGCCAGGGCATCGCGGAAGGGGGCGGGGGAGGGCCCCGCGGCGCTACTCGTCGTAGGCGATGAGGGTTTCGAACGGGACATCGAGCCGCTTCCTTCCGCCCAGGAAGGTGAGTTCGATCAGCGCCGCCGTTGCCGGCACCTCCGCACCCGCCTGGCGCAGCAGCGACACGCCGGCCGCCATGGTCCCGCCGGTGGCCAGCAGGTCGTCCAGCAGCACCACGCGCTGGCCCTTCTCGATGGCGTCGGCCTGCATCTCGATCCGGTCGGTGCCGTATTCCAGCGCGTAGTTCAGCCCGATCGTCAGCCCCGGCAGCTTGCGCGGCTTGCGCAGCATGACGAAGCCCAGGCCCAGTTCCAGTGCCAGCGGTGCCGCCACCAGGAAGCCGCGGCTCTCGATGCCGGCCAGCACGTCCGGGCGGTGCGGGCGGATCGCCGCGGCCATCCGCGCCATGGCGGCGCGCCAGGCCGGGCCGTGCTTCAGCAGGGTGGAGATGTCGTAGAACAGGATGCCGGGCTTCGGGAAATCCGGGATGCCGCGGATATGGTCCTTGAGGTCGATGCTGTCGTCGTTCACGTATCGGTGCCGCCGGTCATGCTCGTGGTGGCCGCCCGCGCCACCGGCGGGGCGTGGCCCGCACGCCGCCGGCCCTGAGCGTGGAAGACTAGAGAGGTTTGCGCCGAGGGGAAACCGCCGCGCCACCGGCGATATTGCGCGCGGGCCCTTGGCGGATCCGGCCGGAGGCGGCAGATGTGCGGCATGTCTCGCCCCACCATCGCTGCACTCGCCGGCATTGCCGGCTTCCTGGCCTATATGGTGATTGTGCTGCTGGCCGCGGACCATCTGCGCCAGGCGCATTGGCTGGTGGAGCTCGCCTTCTTCGCGGTGGCGGGCATCGTCTGGGTATGGCCGGCCAAGGCGCTGATCGCCTGGGCAGTGCGCTGACGCATCGGACCTGGTGGATGGGGCCGCGGCGGCGGACCCGGGAATTGGTCGGAGTGAGAGGATTCGAACCTCCGGCCCCTGCGTCCCGAACACAGTGCTCTACCAGGCTGAGCTACACTCCGGTGCCGGGTCCGCGCCGCGGAGGCGGCGGTATAGCGGCACGCCCCGCGCGCCGCAAGCGAGCCCACGCCTGCACGATGTTGTCACGAGTGATTGCGCGCGCGGCAGGCCATCATCCACACTCGGCGCGGGCGGTCCGGGCCGGATCGCGATACGAAGGGAACAGGCATGAAGCTTTGGATTCTGGCGGGCGCCGCTGTTGCGGGGCTGGGCATGGCGGGCGCGGCGCTGGCGCAGGACGTCATCGCCGACCGGCGTGAGGGCCTCAAGGGCATGGGCCGGCATCTGGAGGCGATCAAGGCCGTCTCCGATGCGCGTGGCGATCCCGCCCCGCTGGTCGGGCGTGTGGATGAGATGATCGTGTTCTTCAACGGCCTGCCGGCGCGCTTCCCTGCGGGCAGCGGCACCGGCGACACCCGCGCCCTGCCGGCGATCTGGTCGGATCGCGCCGGCTTCGAGCGGGCATCCGCCAACATGGTGACGCAGCTTCAGGCGCTGCGCGCCGTGGCCGCGGCGGGCGATGCCGCGGCGCTGCCGGCCGCCTTCCAGCAGACCGGCGCGACCTGCGGCGCCTGCCACCGGCCCTATCGCGCACCCGCGCGCTGAGCCCGCCTGTCACGCGCCTCAGCCGAGGCGCGTGACATACCAAACCCCGGCCGCCGCCGCGCCGATCAGCACCACCGCAAGGCCGGCATGCGCATGGCGCGGGGGCTTGGCATGGCTGGCCGGGATCTCCTTGGTGCCGGTGACCATCGGCACCACCAGGTCCTGGCCCTTCACGATGCGGTAGAGCATCACCGCCGCCACATGCAGCAGGATCGCAGCCAGGAGAACGTTCACCAGGGTCAGGTGCAGGTTGGACATGCGCGCCGAGGTCGCCTCGCTGACCGCATTGGCCAGCGGGCCGTGCTGCGAATAGGTGAAGCCGATGTCGTGGTTGGTGAACAGCCCGCTCACCGCCTGGCCCAGCAGCAGCGCGAGCAATGCCACCACCATCCAGCCCCCGGCCGGGTTGTGGGTGGTCTCGATATCGGGCTCCACGCGGCGGAACTTCGCCAATTGCCGGAAGGCCGCGAGCGGCGAGCCCAGGAAGTGCCAGAAGCGCGCATTCCGCGAGCCCACCAGGCCCCAGGCGATGCGGAACAGCACCAGCGTCAGCAGCGTGTAGCCGGACATGTAGTGCAGGTTCCACGCCCCCGACTTGGCGGAGAAATACGACACCAGCACGCACCCCGCCGTGCCCCAGTGGAACAGCCGCACCCAGCCGTCCCACACCTTCACCGGCACCAGTTTTTCCGCCATGCGTTCGCTCCTGATGAGCGGCCAGCGTGGCACGGCTACCCCCGCCACGCGAAGCCTCCGGGAGCCTGCCATGACAGGAATTGAGGTCCTGCCGCCCGACCTCCGCGGATTGCTCGTGGCGGCTGCGGTGGCTGTGCTGTGGGGCGGCGCGGCGCGGCTGCTGGGCTGGCCGCGCGTGGCTGCCGCCGCGGCGGGGCTTGGCCTCGCCGCGGGGTTCGTCGCCATATTGGGCGCGGTCAATGCCTCGCCGCGCCAGTTGTTCGAGCGCCTGGCCTCGCTCGCCATCCTGGGTGCCGTGCTGGGGTTGGTCGTGGCGATGGCGGGGCGGCCGGCGTGGCGCCTTGCCGCGGCCGGGCTCGGGGTCGGTGCAGGCGCCTGGTGGCTGGCGGGCGGGCCGTTGCATCCCGACGACATGGTGCGCGCGGCATGGCCCTGGGCCGGGCTGGCCGTGGCGATGGCGCTGGCGGTGTGGCGCGCGGGCAGCCTGCCGGCGATGGCGCTGTCCTGGGCGGCGCTGGCGGCGGGCGTGGCGGCGGCGGCACCGCTGGGCCCCTTCCTCGCGCTGGCGCTGGCGGGGTGTGGGGCCCTGGCCGGCGTTCTCGTCGCCGGTGGGCGGCCAGCGATGGCGGCACGGCTGCCGCTGGGCCTGGCACTGGCGGGTGTGGCGGCGGTGCCGGTGATGGCGCGCGCCGCGCCTGCCGATGTCGCGGCGGCCAGTGCGCCGGCGATGGCCCTGCTGGCCGGGCCGTGGCTCGGCCGGCGCCTGCCGGGGCGCCTCGGGCCGTGGCTTGGCCCGCTGATCGCCGCGGCGCCGGGCGTGGCGCTGGCGTGGGTGCTGGCCTGACGCGCGGCGCCGCCGAATGATGGGGCGCCGGGCTATCCCGGCGGGCCTGGCGGTACTCCGCGCGCGCCCTCCGTCTCGAGGGAATCGAGATAGGGGTCGAGCGCGAGGGCGAAGCGCACCATCGCCGAAACCAGCGCGGTGGCACTCGCCGGGCTGGCGAGCGGGGCCGAGGCTTCGAGGCGGATGCGGTGGTCGGGCATGAGCCGCGCCTGCCAGCCCTCGGGCAGCATGGCGGGCAGGCGTGCCAGGGCCTCGAAGGCCCGCCGGCGATCGGACCCCGGTTCGGCGGTGGAAGGGATGCGCGCGGCATCGGCGGCCAGGCGCATCGCGCCCTCGCCGAATTCGGCCCGGCAATGCCGCCCGCGCCAGGCGAAGCGCAGCGCGGCGCCGCAGGGCGCGGCGCGGGCGGTCAGTGCGCCATCCGGCGCAACGGCGAACGGCCCGAGGGTGATGGTGTCCATGCCCACAGGGTTGCCCAGGAAGGGTGAACACACCATAACCGCGCCCGCCATGGCCCTCGGACACAGTCTTTCCCTCGTGCTTTCCCCGCCGCACCCGGCGGGTCGGCCCTTCCTCATCGGCGGAGGGGTGGCGGCGCTGCTCGGGCTGGTGGTGCTGGGCAACTGGCTGTTCTGGCTGGGCGCAGGCTTCGTCGCCTTCTGCCTGTACTTCTTCCGTGATCCCGAGCGCGTCCCGCCCGGCCGGCCTGGCCTCGTGATCGCGCCGGCGGATGGCAAGATCGTCAGTGTCGCCCCCGCCGTTCCGCCGGCCGAGCTGGGCCTGGGCGAGGCGGCGCGCTGGCGCGTGGCGATCTTCCTGTCGGTGCTGGATGTGCATGTGAACCGCATGCCGGTGGATGGCACCGTCACGCGCGTGTCCTATCGCCACGGCAAGTTCCTCAGTGCGAACCTCGACAAGGCGTCGGAGGAGAACGAACGCAACGCGCTGGCCATCGCGCTGCCCGACGGGCGGGACCTCGCCGTCGTGCAGATCGCCGGCTTCGTCGCCAGGCGCATCCTGTGCGACGCCAAGGCCGGAGATGCCGTGCAGGCCGGGGATCGATTCGGTATCATCCGCTTCGGCAGCCGCACCGATGTCTATCTTCCCGAAGGCGTGCGGCCGCTGGTGAGCGAGGGCCAGACCATGATCGGCGGCGAGAGCGTCTTGGCCGAACTGGGCACGGGATGACCACGCCGGGCGAGCGCGGCGAACCGCCGGCCAAGCCGCGCATCCGCGCCGAGGAAAGCCGCGTGCGGCGCCTGCGCCGCCGGTTCCGCCCGCGCAGCCGGCCGCGCTTCGAAGGGCAGTCCTTCAACCGGCTGATCCCGAACCTGATGACCATGCTCGGCCTGTGCTGCGGCCTGGTCGCCATGCGCTTCGCCTTCGAGGCGCGCTTCGAACAGGCGGCGGCGCTGATCGTGGTGGCTGCGGTGATCGATGGGCTGGACGGGCGCCTGGCCCGGCTGCTCAAGGCGACCTCCCGCTTCGGGGCGGAGTTCGACAGCCTGTCGGATTTCCTGTGCTTCGGCGTGGCACCGGCGATGATCCTGTATTTCTGGACCATGCAGGACTACCGCGCGCTGGGCTTCGCGCCCTGCCTGCTGTTCGCGGTATGCATGGCGCTGCGGCTGGCGCGCTTCAACGCGACGCTGGATGTCGGCGCGGCGGTGAAGCCGGCCTATACCTACAACTTCTTCACCGGCGTGCCGGCGCCGGCGGCGGCGGGCTGCGCGCTGTTCCCGCTGTTCCTCGGGCTGTGGTTCAAGGATGCCGAATGGACCGGGCTTGCCGCGGCGGCGCGGCACCCCGTGGTGGTCGGCACGGTTCTGGTGGTGGTGGCGGGGCTGGCGGTCAGCACCCTGCCGACCTGGTCGTTCAAGAACTTCAAGGTCCCGCGCGAATACGTCCTGCCGCTGCTGCTGGGCACCGGGCTGTTCGTCGCGCTGCTGCTGTCCGAGCCCTGGGCGGCGCTGGGCATGGCGGGGCTGGTCTATCTCGGGATGCTGCCCTTCTCGGTGCGGTCCTACCTGCACCTGAAGCGGGAGGCGGAGAGCATGCTCGAGCCCATGGTGGTCAGCGAAGGGCCGGGCAACGGCACCGGCTGAGCCGCTGCCGCCGACATGCGCGTGCTGCCCGCCCGTGCATCCCCGCCGCCAAGCCGCGATGAGACCTTGCATGGCGCCAGCGCGCCCTGACATCCGGGGCAACGCTGCAAGGAGACCGAGCATGGCGCGCGCAACCTGGAACGGCACGGTGATTGCCGAGAGCGACCGTTTCGAAGTGGTCGAGGGCAATATCTATTTCCCCCGCGAGGCCCTGAAGGCCGAGCATTTCCGCCCCTCCGCCAAGACCACCGTCTGCGGCTGGAAGGGCACGGCGCACTACCACGACGTGGTGGTGGACGGGCAGGCCAACGCCGCCGCCGCCTGGTTCTACCCCGAGCCGAAACAGGCCGCGGCGAACATCAAGGACCATGTCGCCTTCTGGCAGGGTGTGACTGTCGAGCGATGAGCGCCCCGGCGCCGCGAGGCGCGGTGATGCTGGTGCTGGATGGCCGGGAGGTGCGTGTCACCGGCGGCCCGTTCGATGCCCTGCCGCCCGGCGCGCGCGGGCTGTGCCTGGAGCCCCGCGCGGCACGCGCCGCCGAGGCCGAATGGCGGCTCGACATCCCGGATTTCGGCGTGCCCGACGCCACGGCCCTGCGGGCCACGCTGGAGCAGATGCTGGCCGCGATGCGCGCCGACCCCACGGCGCACTACCATGTCGGCTGCCGCGCGGGGCTCGGGCGGACCGGCATGGCGCTGGCCTGCCTCGCGGCCATGACCGGGATCGATGACCCGCTGCGCTGGGTCCGCGCGCAGTACGACCCCGGCGCGGTGGAGACACCCGCGCAGGAAGCGATGGTCGCGGCCTTCCGCGCGGAGGGGGCGCCCGCCCGCTGACGCAGCGTTGTGGTGGACGCGCAGCGGCGCAGGCGCCACGCTCGCCCTGTGCAAGCGGGCGCCGTGCAAGGCAGCCCGCGCCAACAGGAGGAAACCGCAATGCAGCAGATCAGCCGCCGGGCGATGCTCGGCGCCACCGCAGGCGCCGCGATGGCGGGTGCCGCGCAGGCACAAACCGGCTTCCCGGACAGGCCGGTGCGAATCATCGTCCCCTATCCGCCCGGTGCCTTCAACGACTCGCTGGCGCGGCTGGTCGCGGACCGGATGCAGGCGGCGCTGGGCCAGGCCGGGGTGGTCGAGAACCGCTCGGGCGCCGGCGGTTCCGTCGGCACCACCGCGGCGGCGCAGGCGGCGCCGGACGGGCACACCATCCTGGTGTGCAACACCGCGAACATGGCCTTCAACCCGTTCATCTATCCCAACCTGACCTATGATCCGGTGCGCGATTTCGCTCCGCTCGCGGTCTGTGCGCGGCTGGCCAATGTGCTGGTGGTCAATCCGGCGGTGATGCCGGTGTCCAATGTCGCGGAGTTCCTGGCCCGCGCGAAGGCGCAGCCGGGCAGGATCAACTACGCGAGTTCCGGCGCGGGCTCCTCGCCGCACCTGGCGATGGAGTTGCTGAAGGCGCGGGCGGGCATCGATGTGGTGCACGTGCCCTATCGCGGCAGCGCGCCCGCCACGGCGGACCTGCTGGGCGGAAGCATCGGCGTGATGTTCGACAACGTGCCCAACGCGCTGCCGCATATCCAGGCCGGCAAGGTGAAGGCCATCGCGGTGACCGGCAGCGAGCGCGACCCGACGCTGCCCGATGTGCCGACCCTGCAGGAAGCCGGCGTGCGGGACTACGAGATGTATGTCTGGTTCGCCTTCGCCGCGCCCGTGCGCACGCCGGCGCCGATCCAGGCACGGCTGTCGGCCATGATCCGCGAGACCATCGCGGCGCCGGAGACGTCCGAGCGCATCCGCCGCCTGGGTGCCGAGCCCTGGATCCGGGACCCGGCGCAGATGGCCGCGCTGCTGCGTGCGGAACTCGACAAATGGGGGCCGGTGATCCGCGCCGCCGGCATCCAGGCGTCGTGAGGGCGCGGGCTACTTCCGCCGGGCGGCGACGATCACGCCGTCATTCTCCAGCGCGGCGATCTCGGCCTCGCTGAAGCCGCGCGCGGCCAGTACGTCGCGCCCGTGCTGGTTGAAGCGCGGCGGTGCCGAGCGCGCGCCACCGGGCGTGCGCGAGAGCTTGATCGGCGTGTTCACCGCGCGGAAGGCGCCGATCTCGGCCACCATGTTGCGCGCGGCCGTGTGCGCGGCGGTCATTGCCTCATCGACATGCAGCACCGGTCCGGCGGGCAGGCCGGCGGCGAGCATCCGGCGCGTGAGGTCGTGGCCGTCCTCATCGGCGAAGCGGGCGTTGAGCACCTCGGTCAGCGCGGCGCGGTTGACCACGCGCTCGCCATTGGTGGCGAAGCGCGGGTCCTTCGCCACCTCGGGGATGCCGAGGAAGTCGCAGAACTTGCGGAAGGCGGGGTCGTTGCCGGCGGCGACGAAGATCTCGCATGTGCGCGTGGCGAATTTGGAATAGGGCGCGAGGTTGGGGTGCGGGTTGCCGGTCGCCTTGGGTCGCTTGCCGGACAGGAAGTAGTTGGCGGCATGCGGGTGCAGCAGCGCCATGCCGCAATCATGCAGCGTCATGTCGCAATACTGCCCGCGGCCCGAGCGCTCGCGCTCATGCAGCGCCATCAGGATGGCGATGGAGCTGAACAGGCCGGTGGCGATGTCCACGATCGGGTTGCCCAGGCGCATCGGCCCGGATTCCTCGGTGCCGTTGATCGACATCAGCCCGACCATCGCCTGCAGCACGGCATCATAGCCGGGGAAGCCGCCGAGCGGGCCTTCGGCCCCGAAGCCCGAGACGCGGCAATGGACCAGGCGCGGAAACTTCTTCGACAGCACCGCCTCGTAGCCCAGGCCCCATTTCTCCATGGCACCCGGCTTGAAGTTCTCGATCAGCACGTCCGCACCTTCGAGCAGGCGCATCAGCACCTCGCGCCCGGCGGGCTTGGACAGGTCGAGCCCAACGCTGCGCTTGTTGCGGTTGACGCCCACGTAATAGGAAGCGTCGCCATCCTCGTTGAAGGGGGGGCCCCAGTCGCGCACCTCGTCGCCCTGCGGGGGTTCGAGCTTGATGACCTCGGCGCCGTGGTCGGACAGCACCATGGTGCAATAGGGCCCGCCCAGCACGCGGGTGAGGTCCACCACGCGCAACCCGGCCAGCGCGCCGGGGGAGAGCGTCGCCCCGCTGGAGATCGCCGCATTGTCATCCATGGCCAGGTCCTTTCCGCAAACGCCCGGAAGATGCGCCGGAGCCAGGCATTTGTCGAACCATGCGGCGGGTCAGACCCCCGCCACGACGGCGATGCAGAACACAGCCCCCACCGCCCCTGCCCAGGCTGCGACCAGCAAGGGGGTGGGCGAGCCTTCCTGCATCAGCTCCGGCCGCCCCGGTGGGTGGGACAGGGTGAGGGCGGTGCCGATCATCGGGTGACCGCGGGGCCGCACCAGGTGCAGGTGCACGACGGCCGTGCTGCCATCGGCGTGGCGCACCCCGATCTCGGTGGGTGCCGGCGGGGCGCCGGGTTGGGGGCGGGAGCGCACGATGCCGTCAAGCACCACCCAGTCCCGGCGCGACCGCCACATCGCGAAGCACGCCACCGCCATCAGCAGGCTGGCCGGCAGCACGAGGAACAGCACGAGGCGCGACAGGCCCGGATCGGCCAGTGGACCCGTCATGCCGCGCGGGCGTGGCCCCAGACGCGGGTGCAGAAATCCGGGTAGGTGGCGGCCATTTCCGCACAGACGCGCCCGCGCAGCAGCGCCAGTTCGGCGGCGGTCGGGTCGGGGGTTGCCGGCACGTCGCCTTCGCTGTCGAAGTCGAAGCCGGTCGCGGCGCGCACCTCCTCGACCGTCTCACCCGGATGCAGGCTGTCCAGCGAGAAGCGGGCGCGGTCGGGGTGGAAGCGGAACACGCATTTGCCCGTCACCAGCGCCTGCGCCGTGCCGCGGCGGAACACGCCGGGTGCCGAGACGCCCGGTGCCGAGATGTTGTCCACCTTTTGCACCAGCACGCGCGGCGAATGCTCCTCGCGGAACAGGATGGTGCGCGGGGTCATGAAATACATGAAGGCGGAGCCGAAACTGCCAGGGAAGCGCACGCCCATCCCTGGCCACTCACCGGTGCCCACGAGGTTGAGGTTCGCCTGCCCGTCGATCTGCCCGCCGCCCAGGAAGAACAGGTCGATCCGCCCCTGGCCGGTCAGGTCGAACAATTCGCGTGTGCCCTCGGTGAAGGGGTTGCCGGTGGGCCGGTGCAGCAACGACAGCCGCACATCGTGCCCCATCAACTTCACCAGCCAGCAGGCGGCGGCCGGGATGGGCGAGGCGGCACCGACGGCGATGTGGCGCGCCGGCGGGGCGGCAGGGTCGAGAATGAGGCGCGCGAGCGTTGCCGCAAGCCGTTCCTCGGGGGCGATCGCGCTCATTCCGCGGCGGCCTGCGCGGAGGTGGCGAACACCTCGCGGTCGAGCCAGGCGCGGAAGCCCTCCTCGGTTTTCGCCGCGCGGGCATAGGCGGCGACATAGGCGGCATCGAAGGGGTACTCATCAAGCAGCGCCACCGGATGCGCGCCGCGCTCCGCGATGGCGATGGCGTCGATGTAGGTCGCGCTGATCGCGCCGGGGGCGAGGCGTTCATCCTCGAGGAAATTGCCCTCGACCACCCGCTCCACCGTGACCAGCGCGCGCTTCGCGGCATGGGCGATGGTGGCGCATTCGCGCCGCCGGCCGAGCCAGACATTGCCGGCGGAATCCGTCATGGCGGCGTGGAAGGTGGCGAAGTCCGGCTGCAGGGCCGGCAGCAGCACGATGGGGTCCTCCCCCGCGTGGGCTTCCTGCCGCTCCGCGGTGGGGGCAAACGGGTTGGGCACCACCTTCCAATCCGGCCGGTGCGCCAGGATGTCCGAGCCGATCAGGCCACGCAGCGGCATGAAGGGCACGCCCTTCTCGGCCGCCTGGAGCATGGTGTGGATGGCCGGGCAGGTGGCGTCCCGCACGGTGATGCTGCCCGCCTTGAGCGCGGCGGAGAAGCGCGGCGCGAAGCCGGCCTCGCCCAGCGAGACGGCGGAGGTCTCCAGCGTGGCGACGCAGCCCGCGCCGATCAGGATATCGGTCGCGAAGCCGCTGACCGGCACGCCCAGCAGCCGCAGGTTGCGCGCCCCGCGGCGGATCAGCGCCTTGGCCAGCGCCACCGAGGGCAGCGAATTGTCGGGCGGGATGGCCACCAGCGCGCCATCGGGCACCAGGGCGGCGAGGGCATCAGGGCTTTGCAACATCATCGGCCAATCCTCCGTGATGTAGGTTACTACGCGAGCCTGCCCGGCGTCGCTAGGCTTGGTCGGCCATGCATCCCGTCACTTTGGAAGGCCCGCGACTGACCTTGCGCCCCTGGCGGCAGGCGGATCTCGGATCGTTGTTTGCGATCAATGGCGACCCCGAGAGCATGCGCCACTTCCCCGCGACCATGACGCGCGCCGAGAGCGACGCCTGGGCCGAACGCATGCAGACCCATTTCGAAGTCCATGGCTGGGGCTTCTGGGTGGTGGAGGAGCGTGGCGGCGCGCCCTTCGTGGGCGTGGTCGGGCTGATGCGGGTGCCCTGGGAGGCCCGCTTCACGCCCGCGGTCGAGATCGGCTGGCGCATCTCGCCGGGCCATCGGCGCCGCGGCTATGCCGAGGAAGCGGCGCGCATGGCGCTGGAGTTCGGCTTCGGCACGCTGGGGCTGAAGGAGATCGTGGCCTTCACCACGCCGGGCAACGAGGCCTCCCGCCGGCTCATGGAGCGGCTTGGCATGGTCGCGGATGGCGGCTTCGATCATCCGCGCCTGGCCGAGGGGCATCCGCTGCGCTGGCACCTGCTCTACCGCCTGCCGGCACCGCGGGCATGACGCCGCGGCGCGGGCACCACTCGCCCTGCAGCATCCATGCGCTAATATGATCGCCACGAATTTGAACCAGCCAGGAGGTTGCCCGTGTCCCGCTCCCCGCTCCGTATCCTGACAGTCGCCATGGTTCTGCTGGCCGGCCCGGCGCTTGCGTCCTCGGTCTCCACCGCCTGGGTGCAACTGCCCTCCGACAACCACGATGAATGCGTGGCGACCGGCACGCGCGCCGTGGAGGGTGCCGGGTTCCGCGCCGTCGTCTCGCGGGACCGCCAGACGATCTTCGGTTGGCGTGGGGAGGAGGCGCTGACGGTGCGCTGCATCTCCGGCCATCGCATTGCCGTGGTCTTCGCCTGGGTGACCGACCAGGCCAATGACAGTGGTCGCCTGGTGGAGGGCGTGACCGCGGCCTACCGCAACCGCGGATTTGTCGGGGGCGGCAGCCCGGGTGGCGGCAACCTTGGCGGCGGGAACCTCGGCGGCGGCAACCTTGGTGGCGGCAATCTCGGCGGTGGCGGCGGGGGTATCGTCAAGCGCTGAACACCGCCTCGGCGGCCCTTGTCGTGGCTGCTGCGCGGGACACATGATCGTCCATGATCCGGGTCGTGCTCCAGGCACTCGCCTTTCTCGTCACCGTGGCTTCGGCCACGGCGCAGGCAAACACGCCCGCCGCGCCTGATGGCGCCTGGCAGGAGGGCGGGTGGTCCGGCATCGCGCGTCCGCGCTTCGAGATCACGCCCCAGGGGGGTATCCGCGTGGTCGGCCAGGGCCAGGGCGGGTTCGTCTGGCGGTGGGAACGTCGTCCGGCGCAATGCCTCTCCTGGCGCTGGCGGGTCGATCAGGGGCCGCCCGCCACCCGCCTCGACCGCCGCGGCGGCGACGACCGCACCCTGTCGGTCAATGTCGGCTTCGCCGGATGGCCGGCTCGCGCCACGGTCTGGCAGCGCACCCAGCACGCCATGGCCGTGGCGGGCGCCAATGGCCGGCACTTGCCGCGCGCGGCGCTGCTGTTCGTCTGGGGCGGCACCGGACAGGAGCAGCAGGGGTTCGAGAGCCCCTACATGGCCGGGCTTGGCCGTGTATTCGTCCTGCGCGGCGCCAATGCTCCGCGTGGCACCTGGCAGGAGGAGCATGTGGACCTCGGCACGCTGTGGCGCCAGGCCTTCGGCGGCGAGCCGCCCCCCGTCGAGAAACTTGCCATCAGCTCGGATGCCGACGACACCGGCGCCGCGCTCGATGCACAGATCGAGGGCATCCGCTTCGGGCCATGCCCCCGCCGGTCCTGAACCCGGCCCCCTTTCCCACCATCGCCGGCGCCCGCAGGATGGGGCCTGCCCCAGGAAACTTCGCATGCCCTTGACCCGCCAGGAATTCCGCGACGCCATGTCCCGCCTCGGTGCGGCGGTGAACATCGTCACCACCGACGGCCCCGCCGGGCTCGGCGGCGTGACGGTGAGCGCCGTGTGCTCCGTGACCGACGAACCGCCGACGCTGCTGGTCTGCCTGAACCGCGGCAGCCCGCAGAACCGCCTGTTCAAGGACAACGCGGTGCTGTGCGTGAACACGCTCGCACCCGGGCAGGAGGAACTCTCCGGCCGTTTCGCAGGGCGCAGCGCCGAGGCCGACATGACCGAGCGCTTCTCACATGCGAGTTGGGGAATGCTCGCGACCGGCGCGCCGACGCTCGATGGCGCGACCGTCTCCTTCGACTGCCGCGTGGTGGAGGTGGTGGAGCGCGGCACCCATTCCGTGCTGTTCGCCGAGGTGGAGGCGGTGCGCCAGGGCGCGGCCTCGCGCGGGTTGATCTGGTTCAGCCGCGACTATCACCGCATCGGCGCGGAATAGCGGCCGGCGCCGCCGCGCGGGGAGCATCTGCCCACCGGGCATCGCACCCATGCGCAGGTCGCAAAGGCCGCATCAACACTTCGGCGCCTATGCTGCACGCCTGACTGAGATCCAGGAGCGCGTGCATGACCGAAGTGAAGGTGAAGCTGCCCGACCGCGTCGCCGCGGAGATCGCCCGGCGCGCCGCGGCGCTGGGCATCACGACCGAGGGCTGGGTGTCCGCCGTGGTGCAGGATGTCGCCGCCGACCTGCCCCGCGCGAACGAGGACGGGCCGGATTCCTGGATCGCCCGATAGGCTGCCCCGCCACCGCGGCGTGGCTCACCATTCGCCGTAGAACACGCCGGCCGCCTTGTGGCGGTCGGTGCGCAGCTCGGCCTCGGCCCAGGTCAGCGTGGTGCGGCGCTTCAGGCCGGTGAACCAGCCGAGCAGGCGCTGGCGCATCGCCTCGCGGATGCCCTGCAGGGCGGGGTCGGCGCCGAGGTCGTGGAACTCCTGCGGGTCGGCCACGAGGTCGAACAGCATCGGCCGGTAGCCATCGGTCCAATGGACGTATTTCCAGCGGTCGGTGCGCACCATCCACGGCGTGGTGCTGGCCGCTGGGCAGGCCGAGGCGACGGCGCGCGCCGCGGAAGGTCCAGTCCAGCTCGCTGAACACCGCCTCCCGCCAGGCCGTGCCCGCGGCGCCGCGCGTGCAGCGGCAGCAGCGAGCGGCCTTCCACCACATGCTCCGCCGGGTCGAGCGCCAGCGCATCGAGGATGGTCGGCACCACGTCGATCGCTTCGACGAAGCGCTCATCGACGCTGCCGCGCGTGGCATCGGCCGCGCGGCGAGGGGTCGAACAGCAGGAAGGGCACGCGCTGGATGCAGTCGTGGAACAGCTCCTTCTCGCCCAGCCAGTGGTCGCCGAGGTAGTCGCCGTGGTCGGAGGTGAACACCACCAGCGTGTCGTCCCAGCGGCCGGCGCGTCCAGCGTCGTCCCACACGCGGCCCAGATGATGGTCGAGCTGCGAGATCAGCCCCTGGTAGGCCGGGCGCACCGTCGCGATGCAGTCGTCGTTCTGGAAGGATCGCGCGACTTCCTCGTTCTGGAATTCGCGCAGGATGGGATGCGCGGCATTGCCGCGCTCGGCGGCCTCGCGCGCCACCGGCAGGCATTGCTCGGGCCCGTACATCGCGTGGTAGGGCGCCGGCGCGATATAGGGCCAGTGCGGCTTCACGTAGGAGAGGTGCAGCACCCAGGGCTGCTCGCCCTGCGCTTGCATGAAGCCGATCGCCTGGTCGGTGGTGTAGGCGGTCTCGCTGTGTTCCTCCCGCACGCGCGCGGGTAGCCGCGCATGGCGCATCTTCCAGCCATTCTGCGTGGCGCCGGCCTCGTCGGTCACGGCGATCACGTAGTCGGTCCAGGGGTCGCGGCTGTCGTAGCCTTGCGCGCGCAGCCAGTCGGCATAGGCGCTGTCGGTCTCGGCGTGGTGGCCATCATGCCGGTCCACCAGCGTGAAGCCGCCCTCGCGCAGCAGCACCGCGAGTTCGTTCTGCCCATCCAGCGCCAGGCGCTTCATCCCGCGCGGCATCGGGCAGCATGTGCGTCTTGCCGGCCAGCGCCAGCGTGCGGCCGCTGTCGCGCAGGTGCCAGCCCAGCGTCACCTCGCCGAGACTGAGCGGCACGCGGTTATGCGTCGCGCCGTGGGAGGAAACGTAGCGGCCCGTATAGGCCGACATGCGGGAGGGACCGCAGATGCCCGACTGCACATAGGCCTGCGCGAAACGAACGCCGCGCGCGGCCAGCGCATCGATGTTCGGCGTGCGCAGGAAGGGATGGCCGGCACAGCCCAGATGGTCCCAGCGCAGTTGGTCGCACATGATGTAGAGCACGTTGCGGATGGTCATGTGCGGCCCCTGGCGTTTCCCGGACAGAAGGTTAGCGCCGGGGCGGCTCCGCGGAAGGGGCCTCGCGCAGCAGGTTCGCGGCCTCGGCGAAGCCGGCCGCCAGGGCATCCTCCAACGGCGTCGAGAGGTCATCGATTAGGGTGCGCGCGGACGGGTCGGCGCCGTGGGCGAGCAGCATCTTCACGGCTGCCGGGTCGCGGCGCGCCACCGCGTGGTGCAGCGCCGTGCCGCCATTGACCCCGCGCTGCCCGGGATCCGCCCCCGCGGCAAGCAGCACCCCCAACACCTCGAGCCGTTCCGGACCGGGGCGGTCGATCGCCTGGAACAAGGGCGGGAAACCATCGCCTGCCGGTGCGCGCGGATCGGCGCCAAGCCCCAGCAGCCGTGCAACGAAGCCAGGCGGCGCATGGGTGATGGCGATGTCGAGCGGGCGCTCGCCCAGCGCCAGGAACGCCACGTCGAGCATGCAGTCAGGGAAGCCTTCCGGGTTGCCGAGCGCGGCGCGGAAGGCGTCGAGGTCACCGTCGCGGCACGCCTCCTCCACCGCCAGGATGCGGCGCAGGGCGTGGCAGCGATCGTCGCCGCGGCCGGAAGCTGCGGTCATGTCGCCCCCCCTGAACGCAGAGGGCCCCGGCGATCGCTCGCCGGAGCCCTCCCATCGCGTGGCCGGTGGGCGGCCCGCGAAACCACGGTGACCTGCGGGTGTGTCTGGAGCATCCGACTTGAACCTCGGGGCGTTGCCACCCCTCGGCCATCGGATGATCAGCCCGCAGTGATCCGGGCCACGGGCGCGACTGCCCGATTGATGCGATGAGACACCGGATCACCTCCTTTCGGTTGTTGACGCGACGATGCTGCACCGTCGCGCCGTGTCGGCGCAAACGAAATCAGGAGATCTCGGCGTAGGACCCGTTGCGCCAGATGTAGAACACGTAGTCGGGCACCGTGACATCGCCCTTGGCGTCGAAGGAGATCGGGCCGAGCACGCTCTCCCACGGCCCGTCCGCCTTCAGCGCCGCGGCGATGCGGCGCGGATCGGTGCCGTTGGTCTTCTTCGCCGCCTCGGCGAAGATCTGGATCGCGGCGTAGGTGTAGAGGACATAGCCCTCGGGATCGACGTTGCGCGCGCGGAAGCGCGCCACCACCTGCGCCGCCGTGGGCCGCTTGCGCGGGTCGGAGGAGAAGGTCATCAGCGTGCCTTCGCCCGCCGCGCCGCTGATCTGCCAGAACTCGTTGGTCACCAGCGCGTCGCCGCCGATCAGCGTGACGTTCATGCCCTGCTCGCGCGCCTGGCGGATGATCAGCCCGGCCTCGGTGTGGTAGCCGCCGATGTAGATGACATCGATGTTCGCCGCCTTCATGCGCGACACCAGCGCGTTGTAGTCGCGCTCGCCCGGCGTGTAGGCCGCGTACATCGTCTCCTGCGTGCCGCCGGCGTTCAGCGCCTTCTTGGTCTCGTCCGCCAGGCCTTTGCCGTAGGCAGAGTTGTCGTGGAGGATCGCCACGCGCTTGCCGCGGAAATTCTGCAGGATGTAGGCACCCGCCACGCGGCCCTGCTGGTCGTCGCGGCCGCAGACGCGGAAGGTGTTCCACTTGCCTTCGTCGGTGAAGCGCGGATTGGTCGAGGCGGGGCTGATCTGCAGCACGCCTTCCTCGGCATAGACATCGCGCGCCGGGATCGAGGAGCCGGAGCAGAAATGCCCCGCGACAAAGGAGACGCGCCGGCCGGCGAGCTGGTTCGCCACGCTGACCGCCTGGCGCGGGTCGCAGGCATCGTCGCCGACCTCGAGTGCCAACTGCCGGCCGAGCACACCGCCGGCCGCGTTGATGTCGGTAACGGCCTGGGTCGCGCCTTCGCGCATCTGGGTCCCGAAGGCCGCGTACTGGCCGGTCATCGGCCCGGCGGTCGCGATGCGGATCGGGCCGGTGCCCTGGGCCAGCGCATGGCGGCCAAGTGTCGCGACACCCAGTGCGGTGCCCAGAGCCAATCTGCGTGTCGTCAGCATGAACATGCCTCCCTTATGAAGCCGGTCACCCATGACGCCCCGATGGCGAGGGTGCGGCGTTGTGGATGGGAACCTAGGCAGCCCGGGGCTGCTTGCCCAGCGTGACCTTGCTCACGCATCGTCATGGGCATCCGGGATCGGGGTGGCTCCACCCTGGCAACAATCACCGGGGGCTGATAGCGTGTCTCGTAGTCCATCGACTTGGAGTATTTTTGATGCGCTCCTCCGTCCGCCGTTCCGTGGCCAGCATCACGGCTGCTGCGATGCTTGCAGGCTGCGTCTCGACCCAGGCGGGCCGGATCGGCGTTGATGACGGCTCGGACCGCTGCCGAGCCCAGGTGGTCGCCCTCGACAGCACCGGGGATTTCTACGCGGAGGATATCCTGCGCGGTGCGGCGATCGGTGCGACTGTCGGGGCCATCGCCGGCGGCCTGCTGGCCGCCGCGACCGGCCGGCGCGGCCGCGACGTCCTGGCGGGCGCGGCCATCGGCGCCCTGGCCGGCGGCGTCACGGGTGGCGTGGGCGGCTACATCGGTGCCCGGCAGCGCCAGGCCTCGGACCAGGCGGGGTTGATCATGGCGGTGGGCGGTGACCTGCAGGCCGAGAACGCCCAAATCGATCGCACCCAGCTGGCCTTCAACCAGGTGGTTGATTGCCGCGTGTTCGAGGCGCAGCGCATCCGGAACGATGTCCGTTCGGGCCGCCTGTCGCGCAATGCGGGCCTCGCGCAGATGGCCTACCAGCGGCAATTGATGCAGCGCGACGTCGCCCTGGCGCGCGCCATCAACGAGAAGATCGGCACGCGTGGCGCCGAGTTCGACACCGCCATCGAGACCATCGCGCCGGGCACCAAGCAGGCCGTGGGTGCACGCGTGGGCCGTGCAATCCCGGTGTCTGCCCGGGTCTCGGCCCCCATCCGCATCCGGCCGGAGCCCAACGCGCCCGCGATCGGCCAGATCAACACGCAGGAGCAGGTCACGGTGCGGCCGGCGCAGGGGAACTTCGCCCTCGTCGAGACAGCTTCGGGCGTGCGCGGCTATGTGCCGGCCTCGTCCGTTGGGGTGCGGGGCCTGGGCAGCCCGACCGCGGGCATCGGCGGCGGCGGCCAGGATGGTGAGTTCCGCCAATTGGCGGCCACCAACATCGCCCGACGCGACAACTTCTCCGAGAGCGTCCAGAACGCCGATGCGCTGGCCCAGGGCCAGGGCTTCGAACTGGCCGGCTGAGAATGATGCGCCGCCGCCTGTTCCTGGCCTTCGGCCTCGGGCTGGCGGTGGCGTGCGCGGTCCTCTCCGCGCAATTCGTCCCGGCGCTGGCCCAGGCGCTGGAGGAACCGCCGCAGCAGCCCTTCCTGCGCGTCGAGGCGGAAGCGCACATCGCCCCGGTCGCGCGGCTTGCGACCGATGCCGCCGGCACGGTGCTGGCCAGCGTGTCCGACGACAAGACACTGCGGCTGTGGAACCTGCCCGAAGGCACGCCGCGACTGGTGATCCGCCCCCCCATGGGGCCCGGTGCCGAGGGCGAACTCTATGCCGTCGCGATGACGCCCGATGGCGCGCGCGTTGCCGCGGCGGGCTTCACCGCGCGATCCTGGGATCCGGCCTTCGCGCTGTACCTGTTCGATACGCGGACCGGCCGGCTGCTCGCCCGGCTGCCGGGTCTGGCCGCGCCGGTGCAGCACCTCGCCTTCTCGCAGGACGGGACGCGCCTCGCCGCCGCACTCGGCGGGCGCGCCGGCGTGAAGGTCTGGGACGCGCGCAACGGTCGCCTGCTGTTCGAGGACACCGCCTATACCGGTCCCGCGCGCATGGTGGCCTTCGATGCCGAAGGGCGTCTCGCGGCCAGTTCGGCCGATGGCGGCATCCGGCTCTACAGCACCGAAGGCCGGCGCATCGCGAACCGCACGCCGGTCCAGGGGGGGCGGCCCTATGGCATCGCCTTTTCGCCCGAGGGCGCTCTGGTCGTGGTGGGCTTCGAGGACCGCTTGCGCGTCGAGGTGCTGGCGGCCACGGATCTGCGCACGGTCTTCGTGCCCGAGGTTGCGGGCTTGGCGGGCGAAGGGTTGCCGGCGGTCACCTGGGGCCATGACGGGCGCGGCGGCGTCCAGCTCTTTGCCGCCGGTTATGCGCGCCACAACCGGCCAGACAACGGCGGGGCGACGGCCCGGCGGACAGGCGCGCCGCCAGCGACCTCCTCATCCGCCGGCGGGCGTGGCCTGGTGGTGCGCGACCAGCAACCCGCGCCGGTTGCCGCGCCCGCGCCTGCCGATGTCGCACCGCCGGAGGCGCGCCGCGAATTCGTGATCCGCCGCTGGGCGGATTTCGGCCTTGGGCCCTTCACCGACATCCCGGCATCGCGCGACGCCATCGCCCACCTGCTGCCATTGCCGCGCGGCGGGCTTGCCTTCGCTGCCGCCGATCCGGGCTGGGGCACCATCGCGCCGGACGGCACGCTGGCCATCGCGCCGCGCCCGCCGGGCGGGGATTTCCGCAACACGGGCGTGACGCTGGCCCTCTCGGCGGATGGCACGCAGGTGCTGTTCACGCTGCGCGCGGGCGGTGCGCCGCTGGTGTTCGACCCGCTGACCGGCAGCCTCTCGGCCTGGGGCGGGCAGGCGGGGTTCACCACGGCGCTGACCGAGGCCCCGCGCCTGCGCGTGCTCGACTGGCGCAATTCCAACCGCCCGCGCCTGGGAAACCAGCCCCTGCGCCTGGGCGAGGGTGAATTTGCGCGCAGCCTGGCGATCCTGGTGCGGCAGGACGGCTTCCTGCTGGGCACCGACAATCACCTGCGGCTGTTCGACGCACAGGGGCGGCTGGTCGATTCCATCCCGACACCCGGGGCTGTCTGGGGCGTGGCCGTCGCCGGAGACATGGGCGTGGCCGCACTCGGGGATGGCACCATCCGCTGGTACCGCTTCGAGGCTGGCGCGCTGCGCGAGCAGGCGGCGCTGTTCGTCCATGCCGAGACGCTGCGCTGGGTGCTCTGGACGCCCGAGGGCCTGTTCGATCACGCGCCCAATGGCGGGCAGGAACTCGTCGGCGTGCACCTGAACGGCGGCAAGAACCAGACGCCGGAATGGGCGTCCTTCCAGCAGGCCTATCGCGCGCTGTATGCGCCGCGGGCCGTGCGCGGGCGGATCGCCGGGGATTTCGCGCCGGCACAGGAGCGCCTTGCGCAACTGGGCGAGGTACGCAGCCGGATCGGCCGGCTTCCGAGCCTGGCGCCCGGGACGCTCTGCGCGGTGGTGGGCGAAAACTGCGAAACCCTCGCCTGGGATGCACGCGCGCTGCCGGAAGGGTCGAGCGCGTTGCGCATGACCTTTGCCGCGACGGATCGCGGGCTCGGCTTCGGGCCACTGGACGTGCTGGTGAATGATCGCATCGCCGCGCGCGCGCAGCCCTCGGCGGGTGAGGCGAGCGTCGAGGTGCCGCTCGACCCTGGCACCAACCGGATCGCGACGCGGCTGTTTGGCAGCGACGGGGCATTGTTCGCCGAGGGACCCGGCCTGTTGTTGCGCCGGCCCGGCGAGCCTGAGGCGCCACCCGGTGCCGGGCGGCTCGTGGTGCTCGCTGTCGGCGTCAATGAATACGCCCTGGCATCGCTCAACCTCCGCTTCGCTGAGCCCGACGCCCGGTCCGTCGGCGCGGCGCTGCGCGCGAGCGGCAGCGGGCTGTTCGCCGACGTCGATCTGCGCGTGCTGCCCAGCGAGCGCGCGACACGCCGCGGCATCCTCGACGCACTGGCCGCCGCGGCGCGGGACACCGGGCCGGCCGATACCTTCGTGCTTTACATGGCAGGCCACGGCATCGTGGCGCAGCCGGGCAACCGCTTCCTGTTCCTGCCATCAGAAGTTCGCGACACCAGCAGTTTCGCCGCGCTGAGCCAGCACGCCATCGATGATTCGACGCTGGTTTCGGCGCTCGCGCGCATCCGTGCGCGTGATGCGTTCATCATGCTCGACACCTGCTACGCGGGGCAGGTGGACATCGACCAGCTGGCGGCCATCGGCAACGACACCGGGCGGTTCCTCCTCGCCGCCTCCTCCTCGGTGCAGGAGGCGCTGGATTCCTACGATGACCGCAATGGCGTGTTCGCCTACGCCGTCATGGAAGGGCTGCGCGGGCGCGCGGCCGTGGACGCGGAGGGGCGCGTGACGGCGTTGGCGCTCGGCGAATGGGTGATGCGGCGCGTGCCGCAACTCGCCCGCGAGAAGGGGCATCAGCAGAACGCGGTGTTCCGTGCAGCGCAGCGCGACCTGCGTTCCTTCCCGCTCGCCACCGTGAGCCGGTAGGCACTACGCGTCCGGCGGCACCGCGACGCATCCCGAACCGCTGCGCGAGAAACCGGCGACGCTGCCGGCGCGGATCTCGAAGGTGACGCGGCAGGCCGAGGGTGCGGTGTAGACCGGGAAGCTGGTCCCAAGGCCGAGCCCGCTGCCATAGCCGCCGCGCCAGCCAAAGCCGCCGACGCCGAATCCAATCACCGGCGCCGCGGCCGGTGCACGCGTGCCGAGGCGTTCGTATTGCAGGAAGCGCCGGCCATCCGGCGTGGTGAAATCCGCATCGGGCACGCCAAGGGACTGCACAAGGTCACCCTCCGTCATTCCGACCAGCGCCTGCATGCGGGTATCGAAGCCGGCCCGGGTGGCGCAGCCTGAAAGGATCAGGGCGACAAGCATGACAGCCGTGCGCATGGACATCAGATGGGGAGGCGCGCCGCGCTGTCCAACACGCTCACGCCGCCTCGCCCGCCGCCCATCCGCTCGACCAGGCCCATTGGAAATTGTAGCCGCCGAGCCAGCCGGTGACGTCGACCGCCTCGCCGATCACGAACAGGCCGGGCACATCCTTCGCCGCCATGGTCTGCGAGGACAGGCCGGCGGTGTCGACGCCGCCCAGCGTCACTTCGGCCTTGCGCATAGCCCTCGCTGCCGCGAAGGCTCCAGGCGCCAGGCCTTGAGGGTCGCGCCGAGGCGCTTCAATTCAGCATCGCCCACCTCGCCGATGACGCGCGGCGGCAAATGCAGCGTGGCCATGGATTGTGCGAGCCGCTGCGGCAGCAGCGTCGCCAGCACGGTTCGCGGTTCCGCCTTCGGCGCGTGTTCGCTTGGCGGCGAGCAGCGCGGCCGTGGCGTCGTGCTCCGGCAGCAGGTCGAGGGTGATGGCCTCGCCCTCCCGCCAATAGGACGACGACCTGCAGGACCGCAGGGCCCGACAGGCCGCGATGGGTGAACAGCATCGCCTCGGGAAAGGCCGCCGTGCCGCACCGCGCCACCACCGGCAGCGCGACGCCGGCGAGCGGGCGCATCAGGTCGAGCGCCGCGCCTTCGAAGGTGAGCGGCACGAGGCCGGGCGCGGATCGGCGTGACGTGCCAGGCCGAAGCGCCGTGCGGCATCATGCGCGAAGCCGGTCGCGCCCATCTTCGGGATGGACAAGCCCACCCGATCGCGAGCACCAGCGATGCCGCCGTGAAGGCGCCGATGGTCGGTCTCGATCGGAACTGTTCGGCGCGCGTGATGTCCGTGACGCGATGGCGCAGGCGCAGGTCCACGCCCGCCGCTTCGCATTCGGCCAGCAGCATCGCGACGATCTGCGCGCGCCGATCCGTCGCAGAACAACTGGCCGAGCGTCTTCTCGTGCCAGGCGATGCCGTGCCGGTCGCACCAGCGCGATGAAGTCGTGCTGCGTGTAGCGCGCGAGTGCGGAGCGCGCGAAATGCCGGTTGGCCGAGAGGAAGCGTTCGGGCACGCAGCCGGAATTGGTGAAGTTGCAGCGCCCGCCGCCGCGAGATCAGGATCTTCTTGCCCGGCTTCATCGGCGTGGTCGAGCAGCAGCACGCGGCGCCCGCGCTGCCCCGCGCGCATTGCGGCGAACATGCCCGCCGCGCCGGCACCGATGACAACCACATCGAACTGCGTCACGCCGCGGCCGCGCTGGCGCCCGCCATGTCGCGCCCCACCGCCTCGGCCACGCGAATGCCGTCCACGCCGGCCGAGAAGATGCCGCCCGCATAGCCCGCGCCCTCGCCCGCCGGATAGAGGCCGAGCGTATTGACGCTCTGGCAGGAGGCATCGCGGCGGATGCGGATGGGCGAGGAGGTGCGCGTCTCGACGCCTGTCATCACCGCATCCTCCATGTCGAAGCCCCGGATCTGGCGGCCGAAGGCGGGCAATGCCTCGCGGATCGCGGCGACCGCGAAATCGGGCAGGCAGCACGCCGAGGTCGGTGGGCGTGACGCCTGGCTTGTAGGAGGGGACGACGGCGCCGAGCTCCGTGGAAGCCCGCCCCGCAGGAAATCGCCGACGCGCTGCGCCGGCGCGGCATAGGTGCCGCCACCGGCGACGAAGGCCTGTTCCTCCCAGTGGCGCTGGAAGCGCGATGCCGGCGAGCGGATGGCCGGGGTAATCGCGCTCGGGCGTGATGCCGACGACGATGCCGGCATTGGCGTTGCGCTCGGCGCGCGAATACTGGCTCATGCCGTTGGTGACGACGCGGCCCGGCTCGCGACGTCGCGGCGACCACCGTGCCGCCGGGGCACATGCAGAAGCAGTAGACCGAGCGCCCGTTGCGCGCCGTGATGCACCAGCTTGTAGTCCGCGGCGCCGAGGATGCGGTTGCCGGCGAAGCGCCGAAGCGCGCGCGGTCGATGATCGATTGCGGGTGCTCGATGCGCACGCCGATGCGAGAAGGGCTTCGGCTTCGACATGCACGCCGCGCCGCGTGCAGCATCTCGAACGTGTCGCGCGCGCAGTGGCCGATGGCGAGCACGACATGGTCCGCCTCGATGGTCTCGCCGCTTCGGTCACCACGCCGCGCATCCGGCGCTGCCGTCGCGTCCGGTCTCGACGAGGAAGTCGGTCACCTTCGTGCCGAAACGATACTCGCCGCCGAGCGCCTCGATCTTGGCACGCAGGCTCTCGACCATCGTCACCAGGCGGAAGGTGCCGATGTGTGGCTTGGCGACGAACAGGATTTCCTCCGGCGCGCCGGCGCCGACGAATTCCGTGAGCACCTTGCGGCCGAGATGTCTGCGGGTCCTTGATCCGGATCTACAGCTTGCCGTCGGAGAAGGTGCCCGCGCCGCCCTCGCCGAACTGCACGTTGGATCTCGGGCGTCGAGCACGCCGCGGCGCCACAGCGCCCAGGTGTCCTTGGTGCGCTCGCCGCACCACCTTGCCGCGGTCCAGGATGATCGGGCGGAAGCCCATCTCGGCGAGGATGAGCGCGGCGAAGATGCCGCAGGGGCCGGTGCCGATCACGACAGGGCGCGGCGACGGGCGGGCGGGCGCGCGGGCGACGTGGCGATAGGTCGTGTCGGGTGTGGGCGTGAGGGCCCGGTCACCGGCGTGGCGGCGCAACAGCGCGGCCTCGTCGGCGACCTCGAAATCCACCGAATAGACGAGCAGGATGTCGGAGCGGCGGCGTGCATCCCAGGCACGGCGCGCCACGTGAAGCGAAAGGATGTCTTCCCGGCGCACATCAAGGCGCGCGCACAGCGCGTGTGCGATGGCATCCTCCTCGTGTTCCAGCGGCAGTTTCAGTTCGCTCAGGCGCAGCATGTCAGTGGCCGCCGCCGAGATAGGCGTCCCGCACCTCCGGCATGGCCAGGAGGTCGCGCCCCGTCCCGGCCAGCGTGATGCGCCCGTTGACCAGCACATAGCCGCGATGGGCGAGCCGCAGCGCCTGATAGGCGTTCTGCTCCACCAGCAGCACTGTCAGGCCCTCGCGCTCGTTGAGCGTCGCGGATCGCGGCGAAGATCTGGCGCACGATCAGCGGCGCCAGGCCGAGCGATGGTTCGTCGAGCAGCAGCAGCCGCGGGCGTGACATCAGCGCGCGGCGCGATCGCGAGCATCTGCTGCTCCCCGCCCGAGAGCGTGCCGCCGCGCTGCGTGCGCGCGCTCCTTCAGCCGCGGGAACAGGGTGAAGACGCGTTCGAGGTCGCGGTCGCTCGGATCGTGGCCGGCGACCTGCGCACCCATCAGCAGGTTCTCCATCACCGATCATGCGCGGGAAGACCCGGCGGCCCTCGGGCACCTGCGCGATGCCCGGCGCATGATCTCGTGCGTGGGCAGGGCGGTGATGTCGCGCGCCGTCGAAGACGACGCTTCCGTCGCGAGCGCGCGGGTCGCCGCAGATCGTCATCAGCAGTGTCGACTTGCCGGCGCCATTGGCGCCGATCAGGGTCACGATCTCGCCGGGCGCGACCTCGAGAGCGAGACATCGGCGCAACGCCTGCACCGCCGCCGTAATTGGCTGGACGCATGTTCGGCACCGCCGAGCCATCGGTGCGCGTCATTCGCTCGTCGCCTCCTCGCCGAGATAGGCGGCGATCACCTTCGGGTCCGCGCGCACCTGCGGCGGGTGTGTCGTCGGCGATCTTGCTGCCGTGATCGAGCACGACCACGCGGTCGGAGATGCCCATCACCACGCCCATGTCGTGCTCGATCAGCAGCATGCGAGATGCCGTCGCTCGTCGCGGATGCGCCGCAGCAGCTCGTTGCAGCTCGTCCGATCTCGCGCGGATTGAGCCCGGCCGCCGGCTCGTCGAGGCACAGCAGCGTCGGCTCGGTGCACATGGCGCGCGCGATCTCGAGCCGCCGCTGCGCGCCGTAGGGCAGCGCGCCGGCCGGGTCGTCGGCGCGGTCGATCAGGCCGGTCGCTTCGAGCCAGTCGCGGCGCGCGCTCGATCGCGCGCGCTGCTCGGCCGGCGGTAGCCCGACAGGCCGAGCATGGCGCCGATGCCGAAACCGGAGGCGCGCATCAGCGCGTTGTGCTGCGCGACCAGCAGGTTCTCCAGCGCCGTCATGCCGGCGAACAGGCGGATGTTCTGGAAGGTGCGCGCGACCCGCGCGCGCGTGCGATGCGGTGGCCCGGCAAGCGCTCGAGCGCGACGGCGCGCCATCGGCGGATGCAGGCGCGATGCGCCTTCGCTGGGCCGGTAGAAGCCGGTGATGCAGTTGAACATCGTGGTCTTGCCGGCGCCATTCGGGCCGATGATGGCGGTGATGTCGCCGCGCACGGCGGCGAAGGAGACGGTCATCGATCGGCGGCGCAGGCCGCCGAAGCGCATCGTCAGGTTCTGCGACCTCGAGGAGTCGGCTTCGCGGCATCGCGCTCAGCCGCGGCCCTCGCCGACGGCTCGGCACCGATCACCCTTCGCGCTGCCCAGCGCGACGGTGGGCGTGCGCGCTGCCGACCAGGCCGCGCGGCCGCGCGACCATGATCAGCACCATCGCCGCTCCGAAGACCAGCATCCGCCACTCATCGAGGTCGCGGAACACTTCGAACCCGCCGATCATCACCAGCGCCGCGATGGCGACGCCGATCTGGCTGCCGATGCCGCCGAGCACGACGATGGCGAGGATGATGGCGCTTTCGATGAAGGTGAAGCGATTCGGGACTGATGAAGCCCTGCCGCGTGGCGAAGAAGGAACCGGCGATGCCGGCGAACATCGCCCCCAGCGCGAAGGCCGTGAGCTTGGTGGTGGTGATGTTGATCCCCAGCGCGCGGCAGGCGATCTCATCCTCGCGCAGCGCCTCCCAGGCGCGGCCGAGCGGCTGGCGGCGCAGCCGGATGCTGACCCAGTTGGTCAGCAACGCCAGGACCAGGATCAGGTAGTACAGGAAGATGACGCGATGGACCGGGGAGGGTTCGATCCCGAAGAAGCCGGCGAAGGTGTCGGGTTCGCCCGACATCGAGAAGGGCAGGCCGAAGAAGGACGGGCGCGGAATGCCGGACACGCCGTTCGGCCCGCCGGTCAGACTCACCCAGTTGATCAGCACGATGCGGATGATCTCGCCGAAGGCCAGGGTGACGATCGCGAGGTAGTCGCCACGCAGCCGCAGCACCGGAAAGCCCAGCAGCACGCCCCAGAAGGCCGCGAGCATCCCCGCCAGCGGCAGGCAGATCCAGAACGACAGTCCGAATGTCGTGGCCAGCAGCGCATAGGAATAGGCGCCGACCGCGTAGAAGGCGACGTAGCCGAGGTCGAGCAGTCCGGCGAGGCCGACCACGATGTTCAGGCCCCAGCCGAGCATGACGTAGGTCAGCACCAGGATGGCCGAGGTCGAGTTCGTAGCGCCCGGCGCCTGGGATGAGCGGCAGCACCACGGCGATGCCCAGCAGCAGCGGTGCGACGGCGCGGCCGATCCTGCGCAGCATGTCGGTCCGTCGCGCGGTCGGGCCGGCCGTGCCGCGGCGCATGGCGCGCCAGTAGAGCATCGCGAGCCTGCCGACGAAGGCCAGCAGCACGAGCAGCGCCACGTCGCCCCAGCGCTGGCGCAGGATGAGGCTGCCATCGGGCCCGACATCGGTGCGCAGGCCGACGATCGGGATGAAGAGGCCGGCGGCGACCAGCGCGGTGATGGCGGCATCCTTCGCCATACCCGGGCTCCATGTGGGCAGGCGTGCGCGTGCGCCTCCCTCACTCCTTCCATTGTCGGATGGACGCCAGCCATCGTCGGTACCGATGCCGACAGGGGGGTCACTCATACCTTCTCGACCTCGGCGCGACCCATCAGGCCCGTCGGCATGAAGATCAGCACCAGAACCAGGATGGAGAAGGCGGCGACATCCTTGTACTGCACGCTGAAATAGGCCGACCAGAAGGTCTCGATCAGGCCGATCAGCAGCCCGCCCAGCAGCGCGCCGGGGAGCGAGCCGATGCCCCCCAGCACCGCCGCGGTGAAGGCCTTCACGCCGATGATGAAGCCCATGAAGAAATCCGCGACCCCGTAGCGCAGGAGGTAGAGCGTGGCGGCCACCGAGGCGAGGGAGGCGCCGATCACGAAGGTCAGGCTGATGGTGCGGTCGGTGTCGATGCCCAGCAGGCCTGCCATTTTCCGGTCCTGCTCGCAGGCGCGCATCGCACGCCCCAGCGGCGTGCGCGTGACCAGCCAGGTGAACACCGCGAGCACAACCAACGACATCGCGATGATCAGCATCTGCATGAAGGAGAACTGCACCGCGAAGCCGCCCGCGTTCATCACCTCCACGCCGCCTGGCAGCAGCGGCTCGATGGGCTTGGGCCGTGCGCCCTGCGCCACCTGCACGTAGTTCTGCAGCACGATCGACATGCCGATGGCGCTGATCAGCGGCGCCAGCCGGAAGGAGCCGCGCAAGGGCCGATAGGCGATGCGTTCCACCGTCCAGCCATACAGCGCGGTGACGCACATCGAGACCAGCAGCACCACCAGGATGGCCGCCGGTCCGTCCATGATCCCGCCCGAGACCAGCATCACCAGCGAGATCAGCGCCACGAAGGCGCCGATCATGAAGATGTCGCCATGGGCGAAGTTGATCATGCCGATGATGCCGTAGACCATGGTGTAGCCCACCGCGATCAACCCGTAGATCATTCCCAGGCTGACCCCGTTGATCAGCTGCTGCAGCGCATAGGCCACAGGCGTCTCCCATGTTTGGTGCGTGATGCCCCGTTTCGCCGAAACGACGCTAGGCCAGGGCGACCCGGCCCGGAAGGAGTTTCAGGCGGCGCGCCGCACAAGCGGCCCCGCTGAGCGTGCAACGCCATTCCGTGGTGGTTCCATAGCGGCCTGTGATCAGGGCGCAAAGTCTGCGCGGTCAGGATGGTGTGGAACCGCAGATGCGGGGGTGGTTTGGAGCCCTGTGCTCGCTGGCCCCATCGCCGCGGCCACTGGCGATACAGGATTGACGTTCGGGCAAGCAGGCCGGCGCCTGGGCGTTGCTGCGACGCAGCCGTTGCAGTTCTGGTCGCGGCCGCGTGATTCGAAACGCAAGCGTATCGGTGCGCCTTCCATCCCCGATGGGCGGGCCCCTGCACGGCCGACATCACGCCGTGACCTTTTGCGCAGCGATCCCGCTCGCGTGCGGCTGACGGAAAGTGACCGAAAGGACGTCGTTAAATGGGGGGTGCCGATCAGCGGGGACGCCGTTCGCCGCAGTGGCTGGCACAAACGGTGTGGCGGCTGCCGGCGAGGTGGAATGGTGCCCAGGGGCGGAATCGAACCACCGACACTGCGATTTTCAGTCGCATGCTCTACCAACTGAGCTACCTGGGCCCAGGGCTCCTCGCGAACCCCTGTATCGCGGCGGGAAATAGCCGAGGGCGCGTGGCCTGTCCAGCCGGTCAGTCCTCCGCCTCCAATGCGGGGTCTTCGACATCGTCGCCTGGAATGGCGTAGCCGCCGGCCAGCCAGCGGCCGAGATCGACGTGCGCACAGCGCGGTGAGCAGAACGGACGTGCTGTCGCCGATGCCGGCCGGCGGCAGACCGGGCAGCGTTGGGCTGGCCTGCGCGCGGGCTCATCGGCCATTGGGAGCATCCTCGATCTGGGGCCATGCGGCGGTTGGGTCGGGCAACAGAATGGGCGCGAAGCCTGCGCCGTCGACGAATTCATCGAGTGCGCCGGGCAGCCCCTCCAGCGCCGCGATCACGGCCGGCGTCGCGCGCAGCGAAAGCCGTTGGCCGGGCCGCGCCGCCGCGTCGCGCGCAGCCTGGCGCAGGGCAGCGAGCCCGCGCGTCAGCGGCGAGGGGGGCGTGCCCAGAACCTCGTGCAACGGCGCATGGACCCGGTCGCGCACGATCTCGGCAAGGCCGAGGGCGGTGAAGCCCAGCAGCCGCGCCAGCGGGTCTGCCGCCAGCGCCGCACGCAGCGGTTCCGCCAGGGATGCCCGGCGCTTGGGGGAAAGCCCGGCGAAATCCACCAGGATTGCCCCACCGAGGTTGCGCAGGCGGATCTGCCGGGCGAGTTCGGGCAAGGCATCGCGGTTCACCGCCAGCATCGCGTTGGTGCCTCGCGCGCCCGCGGCAGCCCCGGCATCCATGTCGATGGCGGTCAGCGCCGGCGTCGGATGGATCAGCAACTGCCCGCCACCTGGAAGGGGCACCGCCGGGCTTGCCAGGGTATCGAACTCAGCCTCGATGGCGTCGTCGAAGGCGCATCCCATCACCAGCCGGACGCGCGTACCGAAGGTGCCGCGTAGCCGGGCGGCCAGCGCCGCGCCGTCCACCACCAGCCTGGCCTGCGGCAGGCCTGTGGCAAGCCGCTGCGCCGCGGCCGGCCCGCGCGCCACCAGGCACGGCGCCCGGCCGGGCGCGGCGGCGACGCGCGCGGTCTCCTGGGCAGTGAGCCTGGCGGTCACGCGCGGTCCCTTGCCGCCCTGCGCGGCGCGCGTGACACGTAGGGGCAGGATCATCCCTTCGCTGACCGAGGCGGTGATCGGCTGGCGGGCTGGCGCGGCCTCGCGCTCGGGCAGGAAGCCGGTTTCGTCGTTGGCCAGGGCCACGAAGGCGCCCGACATGGCCGGGGCAACCGCGCTGACTCGGCCGCGATGAAGGTCGCCCCAGCCATCAGGCCGTGCTGGGCGCTCCACCCAGGCCTCGGTCAGCACGCCGTCCTGCAGCAGGGCGGTGCGGACCTCGCCGGGCGAGACGGCTACCAGGATGGTCGCGTCGTCCGCGGCGGGGATGGCGAGGGCATCCATGGGTCAGTGGCCGCGTCGTGGCGGCGCGGCGCGGCAGACCTGGGGACGGCAATGCCCGTGATGGACCTTGTGGGGCGTCTTCATGCGAGCCGAGTCTTCGCCGCGCCCGCCTCGCTGCACAAGATGCCCGAGAGGCCGGCCCGAAGGCTTCGCCCTACCTGCCCCGCGCAGCGCTTCGCGGCCGGCCGCACGGCTGTCCAAGACCGACCACGGACCGCCGCTATGGCCGCAGCCATCCGACTCCGCGCAGCAGTTGCGCCGTCTCGAACAAGGGCAGGCCGACGACGTTGGAATGGCTGCCCGAGATGAAGCGCACGAAGGCCTCGGCGCGGCCTTGGATGGCGTATCCGCCCGCCTTGCCGCGCCATTCGCCGCAGGCGAGGTAGGCCACCACCTGCTGCTCGGTCAGGCGCTGGAAGGTCACGGCGCTTTCCACCAGGCGCGTGAGGCGCCGCCCGTCCGGCAGGGCCAGCACCACGGCGGTCATCACGCGGTGCCGCCGACCCGAGATGAGGTCGAGGCAGGCGCGGGCCTGACGCTTCGGTTTCGGCCTTGGGCAGGATGCGGCGGCCGACGCCGACCACGGTATCCGCCGCCAGCACCAGCGCTTCGGGCGCGAGGGACGCGGCGGCCTCCGCCTTGGCCAGCGCGAGGCGCGCGGCATGCGGGCGCGGTACCTCGCGGGTGCGGGGAGTCTCATCGATGTCGGTGGCGAGCACGCGATCGGGAACAATCCCGAGGCGGCCGAGCAATTCCAGGCGCCGTGGGCTGGCGCTGGCCAGCACCAGGGGCGGGCGCGGATCGGGCACGGCAGCTAGGCGCGGCGCGCGGCGCGGATGCGGGTCATGCGAACCGCGTGGCCCGCCGGGTGGTCACTTGAACCGGAAGGTGATGCGACCCTTGGTGAGGTCGTAGGGCGTCATTTCCACATTCACCCGGTCGCCGGCCAGCACGCGGATGCGGTTCTTGCGCATCTTGCCGCTGGTATGGGCGAGAACGAGGTGCTCGTTGTCCAGCTTCACGCGGAACATGGCGTTGGGGAGGAGTTCAACGACCTGGCCGCTGAACTCGATCATGTCTTCTTTGGACATCGGGCCTCTTGAGTTACGCGCCGCGGCGCGCTGGGATTTGTGCACGCCTGCGCGCGCCGGGGACAATTTCGCGCGCGAAGGCGCCGGGGTTCGTAGCATTTGCGCGCGCCAACGGGCGCCGCGCGGGCGGCCGCCGGAAATGCGGCGGGAAGATGGTCCGCGAACCCCTCCGGGTCAAGCGCGGCGTGACATTCAGCCGCCGAGGCGCAACGCAACGCTGCGCGCATGGGCGGTCAGGCCCTCGGCCTCGCCCAGGGCGACCGCGGCTGGGCCCACCGCCGCAAGCGCCGCTGCATCAGCCTCGACCCAGGTCGTGCGCTTGAGGAAATCGAACACCGAAAGCCCCGATGCGAAGCGCGCGGTGCGACCCGTGGGCAGCACGTGGTTTGGCCCGGCCACATAGTCGCCGACCGCTTCGGGACAGAAGCGCCCCAGGAAGGCCGCACCGGCATGGCGTATCTGCGCGAGCAGCGCGCGGGGTTGCGCCACCATGAGTTGAAGGTGCTCCGGGGCGAGTCGGTTCGTCAGTTCCGCTGCCTCATGGAGCGATCGCACCACGATGACCGCGCCATGGCGACGCCAGGACTTCGCCGGCGATGGCCGCGCGGGGCAAGTGCGCGCAGCTCGGCCTCCAGCGCCGCCACCACCGCATCGGCCAGCGCGGCATCGGTCGTGATGAGGATGGATTGCGCGCTTTCGTCGTGCTCGGCCTGGGCCAGCAGATCGACCGCGACATGGCGCGGGTCGTTATCCGCATCGGCGATCACCACGACCTCCGACGGCCCGGCGATGGAATCGATGCCGACACGCCCGAAGACCTGCCGCTTGGCCTCCGCGACATAGGCATTGCCTGGGCCGGTAATGCGGTCCACCGCTGCGATCGTGGCGGTGCCCCAGGCCAGGGCGGCCACGGCCTGCGCGCCTCCGATGCGATAGATCTCCGTCACGCCCGCACGCTTTGCGGCGGCCAGCACCAGCGGGTTCAGCGCGCCATCGGGCGTGGGCACGGCCATCGCCACGCGCGGCACGCCCGCGGCGCGTGCCGGGATCGCGTTCATCAGCACCGAGGATGGATATGCCGCCTTGCCGCCGGGCACGTAGATGCCGACGGCATCCAGCGGGCCCCAGCGCAGGCCGAGCGTCAGTCCGGCCGAATCTGGTGGTCTCCAGGTCGTGCGGAAGTTGCGCGCGGTGGAAGGCTTCGATGCGCTCGGCGGCGAGGTTCAGTGCGGCGCGCAATTCGGCGCTGATCGACGCATCCGCGGCCTCGATCTCGGCTGGTGTCACGCGCAGCGCGCCGGCATCGGGCGGTGACCACCGGTCGAAGCGTGCGGTGAGATCGAGCAGCGCGGCGTCTCCGCGGGCGCGCACATCGGCGATGATGCCGGACGACGACGGCATCGACGCGCACGGTGATCTCGCGCGCATCATCCAGCAGCGCGGCGAAGGCGGGCTCGAAGTCGGCGTCGCGGGTGTCGAGGCGTTTCATGGCGAAAGGTCGGGGGAGGAACTCCCCCGATCCCCCTCCTTTTTCTGATTTCCGGGAACTGACAGCGGCGGCTGGCGCCGAATGCCAGAAAAAGGGTGGGGGTTCGGGGGAGGTTCTCCTCCCTCGACCTTCCTGCGCGCGTCACCGTGCGTCCCGCTCCGCCAGCGCGGCGCGGAACCGCGCGACCCAGGCGCCGATCGCCTCGGGCCGGGTCTTCAGCGCCGTGCGGTTCACCACCAGGCGGGAGGTGACATGCGCGATCACCTCGCTCTCGCGAAGGCCGTTCGCCTTCAGCGTCGAGCCGGTCTGCACCAGGTCCACGATGAGGCGCGACAGGCCCATCGAAGGCGCCAGTTCCATCGCGCCGTTCAGATGCACGATCTCCGCCTGCACGCCGCGCGCGGCGAAGTGGCGCTGCGCGATGTTCGGGTACTTCGTGGCCACCGTGACGCGCGACCAGCGGGAGGGATCGTCGGCCTGCGCCGGCACGGGTTCGGCGACCGAAACGCGGCAGCGACCGATGCCGAGGTCGAGCGGGGCGTAGATCTCCGGATAGTCGAATTCCATCAGCACATCCGCGCCGCAGATGCCGATCTGCGCGGCGCCGTGTGCCACGAAGGTCGCGACATCGAAGGAGCGCACGCGGATGACGTCGAGCGACGGATCATCGGTCGGGAAGCGCAGGCGCCGGCTGCTCTCATCGGCATAATCGTCGGCGGGGACGATCCCGGCGCGTGCGAGCACGGCGCCGAGCTCATCGAGGATGCGGCCCTTGGGCAGGGCGAGCACGATCGGGCCGGCATCCTCGGGGGTGGCGGGGGAGAGGGGGAGGGGATGGGCTGGTCCATGGCGTGGCGTTCAGCAGCCTGAGCTGGGGTGGGGCATCAGCCCGGTAGCCGTTCGATATCGGCGCCGCACGCCGCCAGCTTCTCCTCCAGCCGCTCGTAGCCGCGGTCGAGGTGGTAGACGCGGTTGACGATGGTCTCGCCCTCGCGCCGCCAGGCCCGCGAGGACCAGCGAGACCGAGGCGCGCAGATCGGTCGCCATCACCGGCGCGCCCGTCAGCTTGCGGCACGCCGCGCACCATGGCCGAGGCGCCGTGCACGTTGATGTTGGCGCCCATGCGCGGCCAGCTCCGGCACGTGCATGAAGCGGTTCTCGAAGATCGTCTCGGTGATCATCGCCGCGCCCTCGGCCACGCGTCATCAGCGCCATGAACTGCGCCTGCAGGTCGGTGGCGAAGCCGGGGATAGGGCTCGGTCATCACGTCGACGCCGCGCAGGCCGTTCAGCCGCGCGACTTGCACGCGCACGCCGCGGTCGGTTCCGCGACCGTCGACGCCGGCCTCGCGCAGGACCTGCGCACCACGGCGCCCAGATGGTCGAGCTCGCGCGCCGCACCAGCTCGCACGTCGCCGCCGGTGATCGCCGCGGCGCAGGCATAGGTGCCGGTCTCGATGCGGTCGGGGATGACGCTGTGGGTGGCGCCGTGCAGCGCGGTCGACGCCCTGCGATGATCAGGCGTGTCGGTGCCGATGCCCTCGATGCGCGCACCCATGCGCGATCAGGCAGCGCGGCGAGGTCGACGATCTCGGGCTCGCGCGCGGCGTTGACGAGCTGCGGTCGTGCCCTTGGCCAGCGCACGCCGCCATCAGCAGGTTCTCGGTCGCGCCGACCGAGACCATGCGGGAAGATGATCTGCGCGCGCCGCTGCAGGCCGTTCGGCGCGCGCGGCGTGGATATAGCCGGCCGTCGAGCTCGATCTCGCGCGCCGAGCTGCTCGAGCGCCTTGAGGTGCAGGTCGACCGGCCGGGTGCCGATGGCGCAGCCGCCGGGCAGCGAGACCCGCGCCTGGCCGCAGCGCGCCAGCAGCGGCCCGAGCACCAGGACCGAGGCGCGCATCTTGCGCACCAGGTCGTAGGGCGCGCTCGAGTGTCTGGTCGCGGCACGCCGACAGCGTGCATGCCGTGCGCGCCTGCTTGTCGTCGACGCGACGCGTCAGCGCCGATGCTGCGCGAGCAGGCCGCCCATGGTGGCGATGTCCGCGAGGTCCGGCAGCGTTGGTGAGCACCAGCGGCTCATCGGTCAGCAGCGCCGGCGGCCATCAGCGGCAGGGCGGCGTTCTTCGCGCCCGTGATCGGGATGGTGCCCGACAGCGCGCGGCCGCCGCGGATGCGGATGCGGTCCATTGTAGCGCTTTATCCTTTTAGAGCCTCGGCAGCGTGACGCCGCGCTGGCCCATGTATTTGCCGCGCCGGTCGGCATAGGAGACTTCCGGCGGCGCACTCGCCCTTCAGGAACAGGAACTGGCAGGCGCCCTCGTTGGCGTAGACCTTGGCGGGCAGCGGCGTGGTGTTGGAGAACTCCAGCGTGACATGGCCTTCCCATTCGGGCTCCAGCGGCGTCACGTTCACGATGATGCCGCAGCGCGCATAGGTCGACTTGCCGAGGCAGATGACCAGCACGTCGCGCGGGATGCGGAAATACTCGACCGTGCGCGCCAGCGCGAAGCTGTTGGGCGGGATGATGCAGACTCGGTCGTTGCGCGTCGACGAAGCTGCTCGTCGTTGAAATGCTTGGGATCGACCATCGCGTTGTCGACATTGGTGAAGATCTTGAACTCGTCGGCGCCGCGCGCGTCGTAGCCGTAGGAGGACAGGCCGTAGGAGATCACGCCCTCGCGGCGTCTGGCGCTCGACGAAGGGGTCGATCATGCCGTGTTCGGCGCCATGTCGCGGATCCAGGTGATCGGGCATGATGGGCATGGGTTGGGCCTGGCCTGCGAAATTCGAGGGCGGGCTGGCGGGGCGCGCGCGGCGGCGGCCCCGGATGCACCGGGGCGGCCCGATTAGCCCATGGGCCGGGCGGGGGCAACCTTGGGGGGTGGCGGGTTCGGCCTCGGGTTGCGCGGTGCGCGCGCGGGCCTGGGCCTTGCGGCGCTTGAGGTTTTCCCGCAGCGCGGCGGCGAGGCGTTCGGCGCGCTTGTCCGGGGCCGGGGGCTTGGGCGGCGTGGTCATGGCGCGAAGGTGGCGGGGTGGGCGCGGCGGGGCAAGGGTTGTCGGCGGCGCGGTGCAGCAACGGGGTTGCGTGGGCGAGCCCATCCGCCTAGAGACTGTGCCGCCCGCGGGCCCGGCGCTGTTGTAGCTCAGTGGTAGAGCACTCCCTTGGTAAGGGAGAGGTCGAGAGTTCAATCCTCTCCAACAGCACCACCCCAAACCCGCAGAAATCCGCCAAATTCGTCCGGAAGCGCCTCGCTTCGGCACCGCCCTCATGGGGCACCGAGCGGCACCCAGCGGCACCAAACGGCACCGAGATTGGCACCATTCTGACACCGGGCCACATGGGCCAGTCGTGACGGCAGGGTGGCGGGAGTTCTTGCCCCTCTGCCCGCTCCTGGCCATCGCGCAGTTGATTGGTGCCTCTGGCTTGCGCCTCCGGGCTTACGCGATTTTCACTCAACGGACCGTCCGTGGCGGAGATCCGGCGGCTGAAACAACTCGAGGCGGAGAACGCCAAGCTGAAGTGGCTGGCGGCGGCGCAGCGGTCTGCGGTGCTGATGCCATGACATCGGACGGGGCCGCGGCGCCTCGTTCGACGCACACGCAACCAGCATGCCCGGCAAGCCTACCAAGAGGCTCCGTCGGCAAAGGCGCATCCTCGGTCAATACCCCCGGCAGACATGAGGAATCCTGGCGACGAGTCAACGATAGCGACGGCGCAGTTGTCCACAGGAACGACCGCGGAGCGCCGCTGCCCACGCCGCTCCGATCGCCGCATGCGGGCCGAATTGCCGACCCCAGCCAGATCACGTGCTCGACCACGGCCACATCCTCCTGGCGGGTATTGCGCAGAGGTTCATATCGCTCGTTGTCCGACACGATGGCCAACCGCCGTGCCTGGCCTATGGCTTCGTTCCGGCGGCCGCCCCGCCGGGGTGACAGCCGGCGTGCATCTGCGACACTTCCATACTGTGGGACGGGGAGGGCGCACCAATGTGCTGGTCCATGGGCGCCACGGTCGCGATGGTCGCCGTGGGCGGTGCCGCGACCGCCGTTACCCTCCGGCGGGGGGCTCCCGCCGCAGTGCCCGCCACCCTGGCCTGGTTCACGCTGATGGAGGGGCTACAGGTCGCCGGCCATGCGACCGTCGATGCCTGCGGCACGCCATCCAACGACATTACGGCCTTCCTCTCCTACCTGCACATCGCCTTCCAGCCTTTCTTCATCAACGCCTTCGCAATGACGCTGGTGCGCGGGCCAGTGCGTCCGACGATACGGGTAGCGGTCTGGGTCGGGTGCGGAGTCTCGGCCGCGGTCATGCTCATGCAGATGTATCCTTTCGCCTGGGCGGGCACCTGTCCGGTGGGATCGGTGCTGTGCGGCAGCCCGCTCTGCGTTGCCAGCGGCGACTGGCACATCGCCTGGGATATCCCGCGCAACGATCTGCTGGCACCGCTGCGGGAGGTGCATTGGGCCCTCGGCGGGTTTCCGACCTATGTCGTCGGCGCCTTCCTGCTGCCGCTTGCCTATGGCGCGTGGCGCTTCGTGCTGTTCCACGTGCTTGCCGGGCCACTCCTGGCCGCGGCACTGACGACAAATCCGAACGAGGCGCCGTCGATCTGGTGCCTGTTCTCGATCGGCATCGTCCTGATCTCGCTCAGCCCCTGGATCCGCGCGCGGCTTGAAGCGCCGGACCGTCGCCTGGCCGGAGCCGGCATCCGGCCCGGTGGGGTCGTCTGACCAGGCAAACCCCCATGGGGCCAACGGGTGTCGCAACGGCTTCACGCCGGCGCAAAGACCGCCGTGGCAGGGACGCGATTTGGGCGCGGCGCTGGCGGTCCGGGCAACACGCATGCGGGCAAGTGGTCTGGGGCTGCATAAGCGCTGAACCGAAACCTCGCCGGAATTCGGACTCTCGATCTGATAACGCTCTGGAAAGCAGGGCAGGGGCGAGGTTCCGATCAGCGCCTATTCACATCATCGACATGCCCGTTGCGCTGGAGCCGTTGGCCGGCACGCCAACGCCGCAGGCGATGGCTTCAGTGAGAAGCTCGTAGGCGTCGCGGCAGAGGCCCAACCGTGTTGCGGGAGCACCGGCTCACGCCGGGGCTACCGGCTCCGTCCCCAGCGCCGCACGGATCACGCGCAACTCCTCCTCGCCAAGGGTCTCGCGCGCCAGCAGATCGCGCGCAGAACGTTCCAGCAGGGCACGGTTACGCGTCAGCAGTGCTTCCGCGCGGTCGCCAGCCGCACGCACCAGATCGCGCACCGCGGCATCGATGCGCGCCGCCGTTGCCTCGCCGTAACGGCGCGGGCGCCACTCTGCCTGCCCAAGAAAGCCCGGCTGGTCTGGTTCGTAGGCGACCTCGCCGAGTTCCTCCCCCGCCATCCCGAAGCGCGCGACCATGCCGCGCGCGATCTCGGTCGCCTTGGCAAGATCGTCTGCCGCGCCCGTCGAGATGTCCTGGAAGATGATCCGCTCCGCCGCGCGGCCGGCGAGCAGCACGGTCATGCGGTCCAGCAGCTCGGCCCGTCCGAGCAGGAAGCGGTCCTCGAGCGGGCGCTGGATCGTGTATCCGAGCGCACCGATGCCGCGCGGGATGATCGAGACCTTCTGCACGGGGTCCGTTCCTGGCAGCGCCATGGCGGCGATGGCATGCCCCATCTCGTGATGCGCGACGACCGCGCGCTCATGCGGGTTCAGCAGTCGATTTCGCTTCTCGAGCCCGGCGACGATCCGCTCGATCGCCGCCTCGAAATCGGCCTGCGAGACGGCGGCGGCCCTTCGCCTCGTGGCGAGCAGGGCGGCCTCGTTCACCAGCGTGGCGAGATCGGCCCCGGTGAAGCCCGGCGTCAGCGCTGCGATCTTCTCGGGATCGAGCCCAGGCTCGACCCGCACGTGCCTGAGGTGGACCTGCAGGATCTGCACGCGCCCGCCGCGATCCGGCCGATCCACCAGCACCTGCCGGTCGAAGCGCCCGGCACGCAGCAACGCGGGATCGAGAATCTCAGGCCGGTTCGTCGCCGCGAGCAGCACGACGCCGGAGCGTGGATCGAAGCCGTCCATCTCGGTCAGAAGCTGGTTCAGCGTCTGCTCCTTCTCGTCGTGCCCGCCGCCGCCAGGCAGCATCGCGCCGCGGGCACGGCCTAGCGCGTCGAGTTCGTCGATGAAGACAATGCAGGGGGCGCGCTTCGTTGCCTGCTCGAACAGGTCGCGCACGCGGGCGGCGCCCACACCGACGAACATCTCCACGAATTCGGAACCGGAGATGGAAAAGAAGGGTACGCCGGCCTCGCCTGCGACGGCGCGGGCTATCAGCGTCTTGCCGGTGCCGGGCGGGCCGACCAGAAGGATACCCTTCGGCATGCGCGCGCCGAGCCGCCCATAGGAGGCGGGGTCCTTGAGGAAGGCAACGATCTCCTCGAGCTCGGCCTTGGCCTCGTCCACGCCGGCGACATCGGCGAAGGTGGTCCTGGTATCCGTCTCGACATAGACCCTGGCCTTCGACTTGCCGATCGAGAGCATCCCGCCCGCGCCGCCCGCCATCCGGCGAATGAGGAACATCCACACCAGCAGGAACAGCAGTGTTGGCAACATCCAGCCGAGCGCACGCACGAGCAGGCCGGGCTCCGGTTCCCCGGTAAACTTTGCGCCACTGCCGGCCAGGGATGCGGCGAGGCCCGGCTCGACCTGCACGGTGGTGAAGCGCTGCGGCGGGCCATCCGGCGTGTCGCGGAGGACACCTGTGATACGGCTCCGGCCGACCACCAGGTCGCTCACCCCGCCTTGCGCCACAAGCTGTTGGAACTCGCTGTAGGGGATGGTCCGCACTTGGTCTGCGTTGGTCAGCACGTCGCGGATGGTGAGCACCGCAAGGATGGCCAGGACCGCGTACCAGAAATTGAATTGGTGCTCGCGCTTCATCGGCATGGCTCAGCAAACTCCCGCCATCGCCATGGACCCGAACGACCGTGGTTGGAACGGCGTGCAGGGCTGAATAGAAAATCTAGCACGGGAGGCATGTACGATCGCGCAGACAAAGGGAGCCGCATGCGGTGCACTCCACAGCATGTTCCGGCGTTCCGAGGTGGAGTCCGGATCCGTCAGTACTCGTGAGATCGTCCTGGGTGGTGGTGTGGCACGTGCCCAGGGGCGCATCACGGCAACACTGTCCTGCAACGGCTCGACCATGCCGTTGACCTGCGTCAAGCACCGAGGCTGGCGAACACTGCATCGTTCCAGCCGGACCCTGCTTGGTGCCGAGGGCTCGGCCGCGTGCGCCGACTTTTTTTCAGCATGATCCGCCGCTGCGCGAAGAACCGCCACAGCGTCGCGATGCCGACCGGCGCGCCGGCCTCGGCCAGTTCCGCGCGCAACTCGCTGAGGGTGATGTCTGGTGTCCGCTCCAGCAGACCGAGGATCAGCGGTGCATGCGCCTCGACCCATCCCGAGCGGCGATCCCCGCCAAGTGGCCCAGGCGCCACCGAGCCCACCGCACGCTTCAAGGACGCCCAGCGGATCGCGCTCGAGATGCCGACACCGAAGCGTGAAGCGGCTGCCCGGCACGAGGATCCAGCCTCGACCGCCACGACAACTCGCTCCCGAAGATCCACCGACAGCGCCTTCGACATGCCTGTCGGCCCCCTCTCCGACAGACAGCTTGTTGAGGTGGACGGTCCCACGGCATCGCGATGTGCCAGTGTTTGGCTGTTGAAAGGCAAACAGGGAGCCGTCCGATGGCATTCAAGCGAATTGCGGTTGATACGTACAAGGCCGTGTTCACGGTTCACGGTATCGACGAGGCGGATCGTGCAGTGCTCAGGCGCGACCTGTCTCGCGCTCGTTTCCAGGCCTTCGCGGCTTCGATCGAGCCAACCGAATTCGTGCTCGAGGCCAGCGGCGGCGCGCATCACTGGGGGCGCGCGCTCGAGGCATAAACCGTGCTGCCCGCCGAGCAGTCGCGCCCTGACATCGCCTTCAAGCGCGCCCGCTGGCAGACCCATCAGGGCAAGATCGACCCCCGCCGGCTGGTCTTCATCGATGAGACCTGGATCAAGACCAACATGGCGCCGCTGCGCGGGTGGGGCCTTCGCGGGCGACGGCTGGATGCGCGCGTGCCGCATGGCCACTGGAAGACGCTGACCTTCATCGCCGCCCTGCGGCACGACCGCGTCGATGCGCCCTGCGTGATCGACGGACCGATCAACGGCGACCTGTTCACCGCCTATGTCGAGCAGGTGCTCGTGCCGACGCTGGCACCAGGCGACATCGTCATCCTCGACAACCTTGGCAGCCACAAGGGACAGCGCGCTCGCCGGGCCATCCGCCAGGCCGGCGCACACCTGCTGTTCCTGCCGCCCTACAGCCCGGACCTGAACCCGATCGAGCAACTCTTTGCCAAGCTCAAGCACCTGATGCGCGCAGCAGAGCAGCGAACTGTCGAGACCACCTGGCGCAAGGCCGGCGCCATCCTCGACCTCGTCAGCCCAGCCGAATGCGCCAACTACCTCGTCAACTCAGACTACGCTTCCGTGTAAACGCAGCGCGCTCTAGCATACTGGCGCTCATCGCGCGGCGCTGAACGAGGTGCGTGCACCGCGTGCCGCCGAGCCATCCGGAGCGGCCACGGCCCCAGGGCGAACAGTGCGCCATCTTCGGATGCCGTCCCCACATTCCATCAGCGAGCGACGCCGGGCGGTCGTGCTGCGGCGAAGTAGGCGAAGATGCCGGCCAGCGTGACAAGCTGGGGGTAGTCCGCCTCGGGGATCGGCAACCCAGTGCGCTCATGAAGCCCGATCAACAGGTTCTGGAAATCCATCGAATCAAGATCGAGCACCTCGCGCAGATCGGCCTCCTCGGCCACCGTCGAGAGTTCCGCCTCCGGCGCAATGTCGGCCAGCACCTCGGCGAGGATCGCGCGCGATTCGTCGTTGGTCATAGCTCCTCCGGCTTCTGCAGGTGGGTCTCGATCCGCGCCAGGAGCAGCCCCCCGCGGTGGCCGTCGGTCGCGCGATGGTCGCCGGCCAGCGTCATGGTCACCAGTCGGCGCGGCACCACGGTGCCGGCAAGAACCCAGGGGCGTTCCACTACGCGACCAAAGCCGATGATGGCGACCTGCGGCGGATAGATGATGGGCAGAACGCTCTCCGCGCCGCGCTCACCCAGGCTGGTGACGGTGATCGTCGGATCGGTCAGTTCAGAGCCGCGCAGCCCACCGCCACGGGCACGCTGCACCAGGTCGCGCAGCGCTGCCATCAGCGCATCGAGCGGGAGTCGGTCGGCATCGCGGATCGCCGGCGCCACCAGCCCGCCACCGCGCAGCGCAACGGCCCAGCCGACATGCACGCCCTCGCCCGCCCGGAAGGCTCCGTCCTCCCAGAAGCCGTTGACCTCGGGCGTCTCGGTCACCGCGAGCGCCACGGCGCGCAACAGCAGCGCGGCCGGCAACAGCCGTTCCGGTGGGGCACGATCAGAATTGGTACGGTCCAGCCAGTCGAGCGCCGGTGTCATGTCCACCGTTTGGCTGAGGTAGTAATGCGGCACCTCGCGCTTGGAGCGGCTCATGGCCGCGGCGATGGCAGCGCGCATCGCCTGCGGGTCGAACCCACCCTTACGCTGGGGCGCTGCAACACGCTGCGGAAGGTCTGCCAGGCAGATGGCCCCGTCCACGCCACTGCCGCGCAGCCCTTGCAGCGCGATACCCAACGCTGCCGCGCGCTGCCGTGCGGCAGGTGTGGCGGGAATGCGACCGGATGGCGTTGTCGTGCGATCCTGAGCGGCCGGAGGCTGCGGTGCCGCGCGCGGCGCCGGGGCCACGGCCGGCTTCGGCTCGTCGCGCGGCGGCGGTCGGGCCGCCAGCGTCGCGCCGTCGATCCGCGCCAGAGGCCCGCCCACCGGCACCACCATCCCTGGTGCTGCGATGAGCTCGGTCACGGTGCCGTCGGTGAAGATCTCGATCTCGATCGCGCCTTTCGCCGTCTCGACTACCGCGACGACATCGCCGCGCTTCACCGTGTCGCCAGGCTTCACCAGCCACTCCACCAGCGTGCCGGATTCCATATCGGCGCCGAGGGAAGGCATCACGAAGTCGGTCACGATGGCCTCACCAGTCCCCGTGCCGCGGCGGCGATGCCCTCCGCCTGCGGCAGCGCCGCTTCTTCAAGGTGCGCGGCATAGGGGATCGGGACCTCGCGCGCGCAGACGCGGCGGATGGGCGCGTCCAGTTCGAAGAAGGCCTCCTCCACGATGCGCATGGCGATCTCGGCGGAGAGAGAGCCGGACTTCCACCCCTCATCGACGATCACCGCGCGACGTGTACGGGTGACCGAGGCCGTGATCGTCGTCATGTCCAGCGGCCGCAAGACGCGCAGGTCGATCACTTCCGCACTGATGCCCTCGGCGGCGAGGGTATCCGCCGCTGCCATCGCCTTGGGCAAGCTGCCGCCATAGGTGATGATGGTGACGTCGCGCCCCTCGCGGCGGATCGCAGCCCGTTCGATATCGACCTCTGTCATGCCGGACGGGACATCGCCCTCCGCGTTGTAGAGCATGACATGCTCGAAGATCAGCACCGGGTTCGGATCCGCAAGCGCGGCGGCAAGCATGAAACGCGCATCCGCGACCGTCGCCGGCGCCAGGATGCGCAGGCCGGGGATATGCGCGTACCAGCCTTCCAGGCTGTGCGAGTGTTGCGCCGCCAGTTGCCGCCCCGCCCCGGTCGCCATGCGGATCACCAGCGGCACGGCGAACTGGCCGCCCGACATGTGCGGAATGGTGGCCGCACTGTTCACGATCTGGTCGAGGGCGAGCAGGCTGAAATTCACCGTCATGATCTCGAGTATCGGTCGCATGCCGGCCATGGCCGCACCGATCGCCGCACCCGCCAGCGTGCCCTCGGAGAGCGGCGTGTCGCGGATGCGCTCCTCGCCAAGTTCCTCCATCAGCCCCTTGGTCACCGCGTAGCAGCCGCCGTAGCGGCCGACATCCTCGCCCATCAGGAAGACGCGAGGATCGGCGAGGATCGCCTCACGGATCGCTTGCCGGCAGGCCTCGCGGTAGGTCAGCCGAGCGGTCGCACTCATGCCGGCACCTCGTCCATGGTGACGAAGCGCTCGAGCTCCGCCGCATCCTCGAGCGGCGCCGCCTCGGCGAAAGCGACTGCATCGGTGACCTCGGCACGGATCGCCGCCTCGATCGGCGCCACCTCCTCGCCATGCAACAGTCCCGCCTGCTCGAGCCAGCCACGGAAGCGGCGGATCGGGCCGCGTGTCCTCCATTCCTCGATCTCGTCCTTGCTGCGGTAGAGCTGGGCGTCGAACATCGAATGGGCGCGGAAGCGAAAGGTCGCGCATTCAAGCAAAACGGGGCCTTCACCGGCGCGGATGCGTTCGACGGCGCGGCGCGCGGCGACCTCGACGGCCACCACGTCCATCCCGTCCACACCTTCGCCGTGCATCCGGTACCCGGCCGCCTTGTGCCAGATCTCGGTGTCGGCCTCGGCGATCTCGACAGGCGTGCCCATGCTGTAGCGGTTGTTCTCGCAGATGAAGAGGACGGGCAGGCGCCACAGGCTCGCGAGGTTCAGGCTCTCGTGAAAGGCACCCTCATCGGCGGCACCCTCGCCGAAGAAGCAGGCGGTGACGTTTGCCCGGCCTTGCATCCGGTCGGCCAGCGCGATGCCAACAGCGAGCGGCAGCCCGCCTCCGACGATGGCATTGCCGCCGTAGAAACGTGAGGCACGGTCGAAGACATGCATCGAGCCGCCACGGCCACGGCAGACGCCGGAGAGTTTCCCGAACATCTCGGCCATCAGCGGGCCCATAGGGATGCCGCGCGCGATGGCCTGGCCGTGCTCGCGATAGGTCGCGACCACCGCATCCTGGGGCGTCAGCGCCTGCATCACGCCAACCGATACCGCCTCCTCGCCGTCGTACAGATGCAGGAAGCCGCGGATCTTCTGTGCGGAATACTGCTCGGCGCAGGCTTCCTCGAAGGCGCGTATGCGCAGCATGTCGCGCAGCAGCGCCATCCCGTGTGCGCGATCGAGATGCACCTTCATGGTCATCGCTCATCGCTTTCCAGGGTGGAAAGGTCACCTTCCGGCAGGCCGAGTTCGCGCGCCTTCAGCAGGCGCCGCATGATCTTGCCGCTGCGCGTCTTGGGCAGGTTCTGGCGGAAGTCGATCTCCTTCGGTGCAACGGCGGCGCCGAGGCGCTTGCGCGCGTGGCCGAGCAGTTCGCGCCGCAATGCCTCGCCGGCCTCGAAGCCGGGCTTCAGCGCGACGAAGGCCTTCACGATCTCGCCTGCGGTGGGGTCCGGCTTGCCAATCACACCCGCCTCGGCGACGGCGGGATGTTCCATGAGCGCGCTCTCGACCTCGAACGGGCCGATCAGGTGGCCGGAGGTCTTGATCACGTCGTCGGCACGACCGACGAACCAGAAATAGCCTTCAGCATCGCGCATCGCGAGGTCGCCGGTCAGGTACCAGCCATCCGACGAAGCATTTCGCGTAGCGCGCCTCCTCATGCAGGTAGCCGCGCATCATCGAGGGCCAGCCGGCGCGCAGTGCGAGTTCGCCCGAGACCATGGGGGCTTCGATCGTCGCAAGGCCTGTGTCCCGGCGTTCGACGATGGCCGCCGTGATCCCTGGCAGCGGGCGACCCATGGAGCCGGGCTTGACGTCCATCGCTGCGTAGTTGGCGATCATGATGCCGCCGGTCTCGGTCTGCCACCAATTGTCATGGAAGGGCATGCCGAAGGCCTGCTGGCTCCAGACCACGGCCTCGGGGTTCAGCGGTTCGCCGACGCTGGCCATGAAGCGCAGCTCGGAGAGGTTGCGCCCCGCGAGCGGCGCGGTGCCGAGCTTCATCATCATGCGGATCGCGGTCGGCGCCGTGTACCAGACGCTCACCTGTTCCTTCTCGAGTACGTCGTACCAGGCGGCGGCGTCGAATTCGGCCTCCACCACCAAGTTGGTCACGCCGTTCACCAGCGGCGCGATGATCCCGTAGGAAGTGCCGGTGACCCAGCCGGGGTCGGAGGTGCACCAGAAGATGTCGTCGGCATGCAGGTCGAGCACCATCCGCCCGGTCATGGCATGCATCACGACCGCGTTGTGGACATGGACCGCACCTTTTGGGCGGCCAGTCGTGCCGCTCGTAAAGTGCAGCAGCGCCATGTGCTCGGGCGCGGTGGGCGGGATGGCGAAGTCCTCGCTTGCCGCGGCCATCAGCCGCGACCAGTCGTGCGTATCGGGCACGTCGGTGGCCGCACCATCTTCGCCCACGAGGATGACGTGGCGGAGATTGGGCAGCCGGTCCCGCAGGCCGGCCACCTTGCGCAGGTAGAGCGCTTCCGTCGTGACCAGCGCGGTCGCCTCGCCAAGGTCGAGCCGCGTCGCGATCGGCTCGGGCCCGAAGGCGGAAAACAGCGGCGAGACAACGCACTTCGCCTTCAGCGCGCCAAGAACGGTGAGGTAGAGCTCCGGCACGCGGCCGGCGAGGACAAAGACGCGCTCGCCCTCCTGCAGGCCGAGGCCGCGCAGCGCATTCGCGACGCGATTGGTCGCCGCGCGCAGTTCGGTCCAGGTAAAGGAACGCCGTTGCCCTCGCCTGCCTATCCAGCGGAGAGCCTCGTGCCCGGAACGAGCACCGGTTGCGTGGCGATCCACCGCCTCGTGCGCAATGTTGAGCCCGCCCTGAGGCAGTCCATCCAAGAGCGCTCGCGCGGCGGCCCAATCGAAGGCTTGGCGCGCGGCATCGTAGTCCACAAGATTGGGCGTGACGCGCCACGCACCCACCGTTTTCTCGATCTTCGGGTATCCACCGACCGGAGCGCCTGCGGCCGACGACCGTGGCCATGGCTGTACTGTCCTCCTCCCTTCTGCACCGGCACCGTCGCAGCAGCGGGCGCTCGCAGCCATGATGCAGATCAACCGTTGCTGCGACATGCGCGATGCGGTGGGAAGGCCGGGCTAATACCAACCGGCTGAAAGGCTGAACTCTGAGGCTTGAGCCGACGCAGGCGGTCGTGATTCATCGGCGTGCATGGCATCGAGAGGTCGCCCATGCCCGCCCTTCTGATCCGCGAGGACATCGCCCCGGTCGAACTGGGTCGGCTGGCCAAGGTCGAGCGCGACCCGAGGGTCGCCCGGCGCGTGCTGGCGATCGCCGCCGCGCTGGATGGGCTGAGCCGGGAGGCCGCCACGCTGGCCTGGTTTTGTTCCGCCGATGACATGGACAGGCAGACGCTGCGCGATTGGGTGATCCGCTACAATCGTGGTGGGCCTGCTGGGTTGTCGGACCGCTGGGGCGATGGCCGGCCGTGCCGGCTGACAGAAGGCCAGCAGGCGACGTTGAAGGCGATCGTACTGACGGGTCCCGACAGTCCCGTGGGGTACCAATTGGCGCCGATCGGGCGCCCAACCTGGAGTGGGCCCCTGGAGCCGGACAGGCGGACTGCCGCGAATTGACCAGGGTGTTGGGCTTCCGAAGGATGGAAGCCGATGACGATACACCGATCGCACAGCGTCGAGTTCAGCACTGCCACCACGCGCCCCGCATCACCCGTTAGGAAGGAGCGATGCAGGTTCGTGATGGTCCGCGTCAGGTTAGAAGGCTCATGCGGCCCGATCGCCTGGCCCGTGAGTGGATCGACCACCTCGGCTCCCGGCAGGTCGCCCTCGAAGTAGTAGGCGATAACCGTGCCTGAGGCCGTCCTTATGATCCTCTCCACTTTCGCATGTCGTAATTGCACGGCCTCGGCAAGGGCGGCCACGCTGACCTGACCGGTTGCAGGATTGGTGGAGCCGCTGCGCTCGGCAATCGAGTCGAAGGCGAGGAAGGCGCCGGTCAACGCCAGCGCCGCAATCAGCAGCCCGGCGAAGAGGCCCGGCAGGCAGTGGGGGCGGCGGAGCATGTCAGCAATCCAGCGTCGTCGTCACATGTCGAACTTGAAGGACGCGACATAGCCGCGGCCCGAGACGGGACGGCCATTGGCCGCGGTCGTCAGCGGCGCGGTGATCTCACCGGGGTTGTCACGCCCGTCCTCGACGGCGGTATCGACGCGGATCTGGTAGCCGGCATCGATCAGGGCATCGGCGATGTCGACGGTGACACGAAGCGTCTGGCCGCTGCCGACGCTGGCACCGGTAATGCCATCGATGCGGGTGGTCTCGCTGGTCCTGCCACGCGTCCAGGCGCTCAGATGCGTGTAGTACTTGGCCTTGCCACCCGCGACGCGCAGCGTGGAATGAAAGCGGCCCTGCGCATCCACGAGATAGATCGCAAGGTAGGCGCCATTGCCGCCATGGGGGCGCAGCTGTGTCGTGAGCGTGACACTGCGCGCCTCGGCTGGCGGCGCGAAGGCCAGGGCCGGGAAGGCGAGCGTGGCCGCGAGGCCGAGTATGGCGACGATCTTGTTCATCGAATCTCTCCAGCAGGAATTGCGATACGGGAGAGATGGACGTCAAATCTGACGCTGGCCTGAACCTGTACGGGCGACCCGTTCATCGGCGGTTCAGCGCGGCGCGACGAGCCCCGGCAGCTGGACGCGGGCTTCGAAGCCGGAAGCGCGACCCGGCACGGGCGAGGTCAGCTCCAGCTCGGTGCCGGCTCCCGCGGCGATCGCCTCCGCAATCGCAAGACCAAGGCCAGAACCGCTCGTGCGGCTTTCGCCCCGTTCGAAGGGCCGCTTGAGGCGGGCCATCGTCTCCGGCTCGACCACGGCGCCGCCGTTGGACACACGCAGTCGCCCATCTTCGCTCATCACGACAGTTACTGGCTGATCGGCAGCGCCATGCTTCAGCGCATTCTCGATGAGGTTGCGGGCCAGGATGGCGAAGGCGTCGGCGTCCATGCGGGACAGCAGAACGCCGCTCATGGGCAGCGTGATGGTGAGCCGCGTAGCGGCGTCCGGATCGTCCCTGAACTCGTCCAGGACAAAGCCCAGGACCTGCGCCAGATCCTGGGGTGTCTCGGCCAGCAGCCCGGCACCTTCGGCCTTGGCCAGCTGCAGCAGCTTCTCCGAAAGGCGCGCCAATTGGCGAAGCGCTGCCTCCACGGTCCGGGCGCGTTCGCGCGCGGCACCGTCCGGCACTTCGGCGATCAGCCGCTGGGTCTGCGCCAGCGCCGCCGCGACAGGTGTCCGCAATTCATGGGCGCTGCTGGCGGTGAAACCGCGCTCCGCCTCCAGCGCCCGCTGCAACCGCGCGATGAGCCGATTGACCGAGCCCGCGACAGGGGCAAGTTCACGCGGAAGCGCAGTCGCGTTGACGGGCGACAGGTCGTCACGGCCGCGCGCCTCGATCTCCCGCTCGAAGGCCTGGACTGGCCGCAGCGCGAAGCGCACCAGCGCCCAGACACCGATCTGGCTGAGCGGCAGCAGCAGCGCCAGCGGCCACAGTAGCATGCCGACCGCCTCGATGACGGCCTGGCGCCGGTGCTTGTCAACGCCGGCTGAAATCTGACCCACTTTGGCGCTGAGCGCCGGTTGAAACCTGACCCATCCGCTTTTGGCCCGGGGTGGGGCGAGCCCCACCCCGGGCGGCGCCGTTCAGCGCGCATCTTTCGGCTTGGCGAACACGCCGGCGCGGCGCTTGTCCTTGAGCCGATAGCTCTCGCCGCTGATCTGCACGACGCTGGCGTGGTGCAGCACGCGGTCCAGCATCGCCGCCGCCAATACGGTCTCGCCGGCGAAGGCCTGGTCCCAGCTGCCGAAGGACAGGTTCGAGGTCAGGATCATCGCGCCCTTCTCGTAGCGCCGCGCGACCACCTGAAAGAACAGGTTGGCCTGCTCGCGCGCCATCGGCAGGTAGCCGATCTCATCGATGATCAGCAGCCGGTAGGCGCTCACCGCGCGGTGCAGCACCTCCTTCAGCCGGCCCTGGCGCTGTGCCGCTTCCAGCAGCAGCACCAGGTCGGCCGCGGTGGTGAAACGCACTCGCCAGCCGCGCTGCGTTGCCAGGTAGCCCAGCGCGATCGCAACATGGGTCTTGCCGACGCCCGATGGCCCTAGCAGCACCACGTTCTCCGCCCGCTCCACGAAAGCCAGGCTCGCCAACTCCGTGATCTGCTGGCGCGGCGCGCCTGTGGCAAAGCCGAAGTCGTAGCCGTCCAGCGTCTTGATCGCCGGGAAGCCCGCGGTGCGCGCCAGCATCTCACGCGCCCGGCTGCGCCGCACTTCGCGTTCGGCGCGTAACGTGTCTTCGAGAAAGTCGCTGAAACTGGCGTCGCGCGCCGCCGCCGCCTGCGCCGTGGCGCCGTAGAGGTCCGCCATCGCGCCCAGCCGCAGCTCGCCGCACAGCTCGGCGATCCGGGCATGCTGCAGCTCGCTCATGCCACGCTCTCGGGCTGCGCCAGCAGGGCGTCGTACACCGCCAGCGGGTGCTGGGTGCCGAGGATCGGCCGCACTGCCCTCGGCGGCCGCCGCAGCGTCGCCGGCACGATGCCGCCATAGGGCGCGGGGATGCCGCGCAACGCCGCGCGTTCCTCGGCCAGTCGCTCAGCCGGCACCGCGCCGGTGGTGGCGTGCTGCCGGGCATTGGCCACCTCGCGCAGCCAGCGCCCCGCCGCCAGGTTGGCCGCCGCGGCGTCCACCACCACGCCCTCGGCCGCCATGCGGCTGGCCAGCGGCACCCAGAAGCTGCCGCGCAGATAACGGATGAAGCGTTCTACCTTCCCCTTGGTCTGCGCCCGGTACGGTCGGCAGAGCTTCGGCCGGAAGCCGCAATGCCCGGCGAAGTCCAGCAACCCCGCCTGGAAGCGGTGCTTGCCCGGGCCGTAGCGATCGCGCTGCGACACCACCGTGCGCATGTTGTCGTACAGCACCTCGCCCGGCACCCCGCCGAACGCCAGGAAGGCGTGCTCATGCGCCGCCAGCAGCGTCTCCAGCCGCTCATCCGTGACGAACTCGACATAGGCCGCCCGGCTCCAGCCCAGCGTCGCCACGAATACCGACAGCCGGTCCTCGCCGCGCCGCATCGTTGCCCAGTCCACCTGCATCTGCTGGCCCGGCGCCGTCTCGAACCGCACCACCGGCTCCGCCGCGGCGGCTGGCTGCAGTCCGGCCACGAAATCCTTGAGGATGGTGTAGCCGCCTGCATAGCCGCGCTCGCGCAACTCGCGCAGCAGCACCGTCGCCGCCAGCCGCTCCGGCAACGCCGAGGCCAGCCGCTGCCGGACGTAATCCTCGAACGCCGACAGCTTGCCCGGCTGCGCCGCCCGTTCGCTGTAGCGCGCCGCATCCGGCGCCCGCAGGTAGCGCCGCACCGTGTTCCGCGACACCCCAACCTCCCGCGCAATCTCCCGAACGCCCCTGCCGTGTTTGGCCAATACCCGGATCTCCATCGCCGCCTCTCCCACAACCATCCCAGACCCCGCCAAAACAACAGCGGCATCTCTGGCATGGGTCAGGTTTCAACCGGCGGATGGGTCAGTTTTGCAGCGCCGGCTACAGGCTGACCGGCTCCGCGGCTGTGACGAAGAATGTGCCCTGCACCTCGCCCTCGGTGTAGAGGCGCAGGCCGCGCCAATACTGAAACCCTGCCTTCATCGGCACCGGGAACGCGGCGGGGTCAGCGTCATGGGATTGCAGCAGGACGCGGCCTGCACCGTCGCGCACGATGTAAGTGATCTGCTCCTGGTGCGGCAGCACCGATGGCAATCGCTGGATGGGGCTCTCGCCCTCGGCCGGCGGATCGCTGTTCAGAATCTCGCTGTAGGCCAGGGGCAGGGTGCGTTGTGCGACTTCCTGCAGCGCGCTGTCGAAGACTTCGTCGATCTCACTGCGCAAATCAGCCCCGCCGCCACGCTGCCCGCAAACCAAAGCAGTATCATCCCCAGCGCGAGGCCAAGGCCGAGGCGGCGCTGCAGGCTATGCGGACGCCACGCCACTAGGATGCCGCACGCTTCGCTGCGCCGATCATAATCCAGTTGGCCTCCTACGCGTGTTGCCGGCGCCACCGCGCGCGGCGGCCAGCGTGCCGATGAGCACGTCCAGCAGCTCACCTGTGATCGCCTCCTGCCGCGCGCGCCGCTCCTCGCCGCGCAGCGTGTCGATACGGCGATCGATGTTGGTGCGGGCGGCCTCCATCGTCCGCAGCCGCTCCGTATTCTCGGCGGCGAAGGCCTCCATGGCGGCATGGGCGAGTTCCGCCATGACGTATTCGCCGACAAGCAGCTCGACCAGGCGCGTCGGCGGCAGGTAGGTGAGCGGCCGTTCCCGCTCGCCAGGCCGGCGGAAGCGCTCGAGCCCGAGCGGCAGAAGCGCCCGCCGCTCTGGCGAGACCGACCCATCGGCGCCGGCCATCGGGAACAGCACCTCGACCCGCGTCGTCTCCCCGCCCAGGAAGGCTGCATAGAGCGTCTCGGCGACACGGGAGGCGATGCCCGTCGCCGCGCCGATCTGCGTCGCGAGCGGGCCTGTCCAGGCGGGCTGGAGGCCGCGCGCCTCGGCGAGCGCCGTACCGCGCGCACCGAGGCAATAGAGCGTGGCGCCGGCGGCGACGTCCGGCTCGGCGGCGTCGAGCATGCGCTCGGGCAGCGTGCCGACGAAGCCGTGTTCGGCGGTCAGCAGCACGAGCACCTCGCGCCCGCCCCGTCGCGCCACCGCCCCGTCCGCCGGGAGCAGTGCGACCGCCTCGGCCAGCGCGTCCTCGATGATGGCGGTCCAGCTCCGCACGCCCTCGATCACGTCGCGTGCCTGCTGCACCCGGGCCGCTGCCACGCCCCGCATGGCACCGACCACGGTGCCGAGCTGCGCCACGCTGGCGATATGCTCCTCGACGGCTGCGAGACGCCCCGTCATGCGGCCCGACCCGCGCAGCTCCCGGCGCGCCGGGCGAGCGCCTCGCGCAGCGTGGCGCGGTCCTCGTCGGTGAGCTTGCCGCTCGCGCGCAACCGGGACAGCACGTCGCCCGCGTGTCCGGGCAGCCAGGCTCCGAGCCCCTCCGCGAAGTCGCGCACGCGCGGGAGCGGCACGGTGTCGAGCAGCCCCTCCGTCACGGCGAGCAGCAGCGCCACCTCCGTGCCGAGGTCGCGCGGCGAATGCCGGCCCTGGCGCAACACCTCGCGGATCCGCCGCCCGTGTTCCAGCCTCGCGCGCGTGCGGGGCTCGGTCGTGGCGCCGAAGCGGGAGAAGATCTCGAGCTCCTCGAACTGCGCGTAGGCGAGGCGGAGATCCTCGGCGACAGCGCGGAGCGCCGGCGCCTGCGTCTTGCCGCCGACGCGACTGACGCTGCGCCCGGTATCGACCGCCGGCCGCCGCCCCTCGTGGAACAGCCGCGTGTCGACCACGATCTGCCCGTCGGTGATCGAGATCAGGTTGGTCGGGATATAGGCGCTGAGGTTGCCGGCCTCGGTCTCCGCGATCGGCAGGGCGGTCAGCGATCCGCCGCCGCGCTCGGGCGAGAGCTTGGCCGCGCGTTCGAGCAGCCGGGCATGCAGGTAGAACACGTCGCCCGGATAGGCTTCGCGCGCTGGCGGCTGGCGCAGCAGCAGCGCGATCTCGCGGTGCGTCGCGGCATGCTTGGTTAGATCGTCGAACACGATCAGCGCGTGCCCGCCCGCGTCGCGGACGTGCTCGGCCATGGTCATGGCTGCGAAGGGCGCGAGCCATTGCAGCCCGGGGCTGGTCGAGGCCCCGGCGACGATGAAGGCGCAGCGGCTCGGGTCGCCGTGGCTGCGCACCGCCTCGATCATCTGGCGCACGGACGAGGATTTCTGGCCGATTGCGACGTAGAAGCATGTGACGTCGCTGTCGCGTTGGTTGATGATGGTGTCCACCGCCATCGCGGTTTTACCCGTCTGGCGGTCGCCGAGGATCAGTTCGCGCTGCCCGCGGCCGAGCGGGATCATGGCGTCCACCAGCAGAATGCCCGTCTGCAGCGGCTCGGTGACGAGGTCTCTCTCGATGATACCTGGCGCCGGGCGCTCGGCCCGTTCGTGCGCGTCAGCCGGCACGGGGCCGAGCCCATCGAGCGGCCGGCCGAGCGGGTCCATCACGCGGCCGAGGAGGCCCCTGCCCACAGGGACGCGCAGCACCTCTCCCGTTCCGTGCACCGCCTGGCCCGCGCATACGCTGGCGCCGCCGTCGAGCAGTACGCAGCCGACCTCGGCGGCATCCAGCATCCTGGCGAGGCCGGTGCCGCCTTCCGCGAAGTGCACGAGTTCGCCCGCGCGCAGATCGGGCAGGCCGGAGACGAAGGCGACGCCGTCGCCCACCTCCTCGACCCGGCCGAGGGATTGGACCCTCGCGGGCAGGGATGCCCCGGCGACGCGTTCCACCGCCTCGCTGAGCCAGCCCTCGAGGGAGTCAGACGGCGCCGTCATCGTGCACCGCCTCGGTTGCGAGCGTCTCCAGATCCGCGGCCCAGTTGCTGCGCAGCACGGCATGCGGCGCGCGCAGTTCCACGCCCGCGATCAAGTCCGCGTCCGTGACGAAGCCGGTCGTGTTGACGTCCCCGAGATGCGCCGCGAGCCAGCGGCGCATCCGTTCCTCGCCGGCTGCATCGAGCGCGGCTGGCGTGGCCACCTCCAGCGGTCCGTCCTGCAGGGTGGTGCGCATCGCTTCGGGCAGCCCGGCGAGCGCGGCGGCGAGGCGGTCGAGGAAGGGCTCCGGCGGCGGCGGTGCGCTGTGCGCCAGGCGCGACGCCATCGCGGCGGCGAGGCTGGCGGCACGGTGACGCAGGTGGCGCATCGTCTCCTCAGCCTGGCGCCCGGCGCGCGCATCCGCCTCGGCGAGCATCTGCTCGGCGCGCTTGCGCGCGGCGTCGCGCTGCGCCTCCGCCTCCTTTGCGGCGGCGTCGCTGGCGGAAGCGATCAGCTTGTCGCGTTCCTGCCGCATCGCGTCGCGTCGCTGCGCGACCTCGGCCTCGATCTTCGCGGCCTTGCGGCGCCCGGCCTCGGCGTCGCCGATCAGCCGGTCGGACTCGGCCTGGCGCGCCGCGACAACGCGCATCACGGGTTCGTAAAGGAAACGCTGCAGCAGCCAGGCGAGGACCAGGAAGTTGATCGCCTGGAAGGCCAGCGTCCACCAGTCGATGCGCACCGCGTCACCGCACGAAGGGGTTGGCGAAGAGCACGAGCAGCGCGATGACCAGGCAATAGATCGCCATCGTCTCGATCATGGCGAGGCCAACGAAGAGCGTGCGCGACAGAACGCCGGAGGATTCCGGCTGCCGCGCGATCGCGTCCATCGCCGCCGCCACCGCGCGGCCTTCCGCGAGCGCCGGGCCGATGGCGCCGAAGGAGACCGCGAGCGCGGCCGCCAGGATGCTGACATGTTCGATGTAGGTCATCTGGTCAGGCCCTTTCCGTGGTGCCGATGGCGGCGCCGATGAACACCGTGGCGAGGGTGGCGAAGATGTACGCCTGTACCAGCCCGGTCAGGATATCGAGCGCCATGAAGGGAATGGGCACGAGCAGCCCGGCCAGCGAGACGACCAGCGCCGCGATGAAGACCGCGCTCATGATGTTCCCGAACAGCCGCACCATCAGGGAGAAGCTGCGCGTGAACTCCGACACGACGTTGAGCGGCAGCATGATCCAGACCGGTTGCGCGAAGCCGGCGAGGTAGCGCCGGAGGCCGAGCCGCCGCACGCCGAAGAAATGTGTCGCGAGGAAGACGATGCCGGCGAGCGCAGCCGCCGTCTCGATATGCGCCGTCGGCGGTTCCAGCCCCGGCAGCAGGCCGAGCAGGTTGGCGGTGGCGAGGAAGATGAAGAGCGTGCCGACCAGCGGCAGCAGCGGGGCGGGCTCCGTGCGGATGGTGGCGCGGATCTGGCCGGCGATGCCGGTGACCAGCAGCTCGAGCATCGTCTGCACGGTACCCGCACGCAGCGCGAGCCGTCGTGTCGCAAGCGCGCTGCCCGCCACGAGCACCAGCATCAGGCCCCAGGTGGTGACCACCGGCCCGGTCACCGGCACCGGCCCGATGCGAAAGACCACCTGAAGGTCGAGCGGGCTGCCCGTCATGGCGCCGCCCCCCGTTCGCGCAGCACCATGGCGCGGGCGAGGAGGATGCCCGCGAATGTGCCGAGCAGGCCCGCCGCGCCGCCGGCCAGGACGGCCCCGCCGAGCACCGTTGCGAGCAGCACAAGGCGCAGCACGTGCAGCACCACCGGCTGCCAGGCCGGCCCCTGTCCGAGGTAGAGCAGGGCGTTCAGTCGGAGCGCACGGAAGAACAGCGCACCGGCCGCGATGCCGAGGACAAGGCCGGCCAGGGCATGCAGCAATGCTGTCATCGGTCCGATCCCATCTCCGTCATGCGCCGCCACGCGAGCCATCCGCCGAGCGCGGCGCCGGCCATCAGTAGGGCTCCGGTCCACAGGATGCCGCTGCCAGCCAAGCGGTCGAGAGCCCGCCCGGCCAGCACGCCGCCCAGCATCGGCGTGACGATCAGCCAGCCCAGCGCGCCGATCGTCGCGAGGTCGAGGCCGAGCGGCCGCTCGCCTTCCTCCCGGTGCCGGGCGCGCCGCGCGCTTTCCTGACGGACCTTGCCGATCAGGCGGTCGGTCGGCGGCTCGCGGTCGCGACTCACCCGCGCTCTCCGGCTGCCGGTGGACGCGCGGAAGGCTTAAGTAGGCCGATGATACGGCGGATCGCCGCCGCCTGGAGCTGCGCCGCCGCGACACGTTCCACGCGCTCGCGTTCGGCGGCCGCGGCGATCTCGTGGCGCAGCGTCTCCTCGAGTCGCGCGACATCGTCGCCCAGGAAGGCCTGGCGCGTCGCGATGGCGATCTCCTGGCCGCCGCGCACGGTGAGCAGCCCGCCGCGGACGGCGCAATGGCCCTCCTGCCCCTTGGCGTCGCGCCAACTGACGACCGAGGGGGCAAGGGCGGTCAGGAACGCCGTATGTCCGGGCATGATGCCGAAGGCGCCGCTCTCGTCCTCGGCGCGCAAGGCGGCGATGTCGTCCCGGCGCAGCACGACCGCCTCCGGCGTCGCGATCGTCAGCCTCATGCCGGTGTCTCCCGCGCGGCCGCGGCGGCTTCCCTGTCGCGCGCCTCGTCGAGGTCGCCGACCATGTAGAAGGACTCCTCGGCCCAGCCGTCGCATTCGCCGGCGAGGATCGCGCGGCAGCCGGCGATCGTGGCCTGCCGCTGCACCGTCCGGCCCGGCTTGCCGGTGAAGGCCTCGGTCACCTTGAAGGGCTGGGTGAGGAAGCGCTGCAAACGGCGCGCGCGCGTCACGACGAGCCGATCGGCAGGGCTGAGTTCCTCGAGCCCCAGCAGCGCGATCACGTCCTGCAGGGAGCGGTAATGGGCGATCGCCTCGCGCACCGCCTCGGCCGTGTCATAGTGCTCCTGCCCCACCACCAGCGGGTCGAGCAGCGTCGAGGTGGAGTCCAGCGGATCGACTGCGGGGTACATGCCCTCCGCCGCCATGCTGCGCGACAGCACGACGGAACTGTCGAGGTGTCCGAACAGCGACATGACCGCCGGGTCGGTGAAGTCGTCGGCCGGGACATAGACCGCCTGGATGGCGGTGACAGTCGCGCCGGGGATGGAGGCGACGCGTTCCTCGAGCTCGGCCACCTCGCTCGCCAGCGTCGGCTGGTAGCCGACGCGCGAGGGCAGCCGGCCGAGCAGGCCCGAGATCTCGGCGCCCGCCTGGACGAAGCGGAAGATGTTGTCCATCAGCAGCAGCACGTCGCGGTGCAGCGCGTCGCGGAAATGCTCGGCGACGGTGAGCGCGGTGAGGCCCACGCGCCAGCGCGCGCCCGGCGGCTCGGCCATCTGGCCATAGACGAGCACGGTGCGGTCGAGCACGCCGTAGCGCCGCATGTCGAGCAACATCTCGTGCCCCTCGCGCGTGCGCTCGCCGATGCCGGCGAAGACGGACAGGCCCGTGTAGCTCTCGACCGTGGTGCGGATGAGTTCAGTCACCAGCACGGTCTTGCCTACGCCCGCGCCGCCGAACATCGCGGCCTTGCCCCCGCGCGCGAGCGGCGCGAGCAGGTCGATCACCTTGATGCCGGTCTCCAGCAGCTGGCGCTCGCCCTGCTGGCGTGCGAGCGGCGGCGGGGCGCGATGGATGGGCCAGCGCTCGACATCCGTCGGCAGGGCGGGCCCGCCATCCGTCGTATCCCCCAGCACGTCGAGCAGGCGGCCGAGTATCGCCTCGCCCACCGGCACGGTGATCGGCGCGCGGGTTCGGTGCACAGGCGTGCCGCGGCGCAGGCCCTCCGTATCCCGCATGGCGACGGCGCGCGCGGCGGTCTCGCTCAGATGGCTCTGCACCTCGGCGACTAGGCGGCCCGGCCCGTCCCAGGCGACCTCCACCGCTTCCGAGATCGCCGGGAGACCTTTAGATGGGAAGGTGAGATCGAGGATCGAGCCACGCACGGCCGTGACCGTTCCGGTCAGTTCGCCGCCGGTGCCGGTGCGGCCAGCCCCCGGGGCGGCGGCAGCGGCCGACGTTGCAGAGATCGCTGGTTCCATCAAGAAACAAGATAAAGCGGCGGCGGCAGTCGGCCATGATCCATGTCAAGTACGCCAGTTGTCAACGGCGGTAACAAACCAAGCCAATGGAGCGGCGGCGTGTGAATCCAGCCTCGGGATCCTTGCTGGACACCTCGCCCTCGCTGTGCGGCGGACGTGCGACCGCCGTCTCGACCAGCGTCGCGTCGATCAGCGTGCCGGCCTTCAGCACCAGGCCCTTCGCATCGAGCTGGCGGTTCAACTCGGCGAACAGCGCCTCGGCCAAGCCGCGCTCGGCCAAGGCGGCGCGGAACCGGCACAGCGTGGTCTCGTCCGGCGCGCCGTCATCGAGGCCGAAGCCGCAGAAGCGGCGGAAGGACAGCCGGTCGGCCAGCGCCTACTCGAGGCCGGGATCGGAGAGCTGGTACCACTGCGCCAGCAGCAGCGCGCGGAACATCGCCAGCGGCGGATAGCCCGGCCGGCCGGTGGGCGCGCGTAGTGGGGCGAGCAGGCGTTCCATCGGCGCCCAGTCGGACACCTCCCGAAACCCCGACTTTCGGGAGGCGTGAGCGTTGCGCGGTGCATGGTCGTCCACTGCGCGGCGGGATCACCACAGGGTCACGCGGCTGAGGGATGATTTTCGGCGCGCGGATGGCAGTGCGCGCGGCGGTTCCGGACGCTACGCCGGCGCGGCCTTGCCGCTGAGCCAGACCAGCCGCCTCATGTTGTAGGCCAGATTGGCGAGGCCGATCTTCACCCGCGCCCGGGCCATGCCGATGGTGCGCACGAACAGCGCCATCGGCCCCTTCTGCCGGGCAAAGACATGCTCCACCGCCGAGCGCACGGCCGATTTGCGCCCATTGGCGCGGCGCGTCCGCGCCGGCATCGGCCGCCCCGTTGGCTTCTTGCGGTGGATGCGCGAGACTAGGCCGCGTTCGGCCAGCCACGCCTCGTTCTTCGCCGAACGATAGGCGGTGTCGGCCCAGACATCGCCGGCGGTGTTGTCGGCATCGATCACCTCCGCCAGTCTCGCACCGTCATGGGCCGCGGCATGGCTGGCGGTCCAGCCGCGGATCAGGCCGTGCTGGCGATCGATTGCGACATGGTTCTTGTAGCCGAAGGCCGGAACGGCGAGGTCGATCTGCGGTGCGCCATCCTCCCGCGGCCTGGCCTTGGAGAACTTCACCGTCCAACGCGCATCGCGATCCTTCTGGCGCAGCTTTGCAGGCTTCTCCGCCCAGCCTTGGGGGATCTCGCCGGCCTTGATCGCCGCCTTCTCGGCCTCGGTGTTGCGCTGCTTGGGCGTGGCCACGATCGTCGCGTCCACGATCTGCCCGCCCATCGCCAGGTAGCCGGCGGCGCGCAGCGTGGCGTCGAAGCGCGCGAACAGCGCATCCACCGCGCCGGCACGCTTCAGCGCCTCGCGGAACGCCCAGATCGTGTTGGCGTCCGGCACCGGGTCGGCCAGCCCGAGGCCGAGGAAGCGCATGAACGACAGCCGATCCTTGATCAGGTACTCGCAGCGCTCGTCGGACAGCCCGTGCATCGCCTGGAGTAGCAGGATCTTGAACATCAGAACGTGATCGAAGGCGGGCCGGCCGCCCTTCGTGCCGTCCGCTCGCGGTACCGCCCGTTCCAGCTCCGCGCGGAACATGGTGAAATCCACCAGCGCGGCGATCCGCTCGAGGTCATCGCCCTTCGCCGACAATTCACGCAACCGGTCCGCCACATCGAAGAACCCAGCCTGCCGTGCCATCGCCATCCCCGCGTCGCTCCGCACCAGTGAATCAGGCAGCCGTCATCGTGACGAGGGGGTTTCTGGAGGTCTCCAGTCGATCAGGCCGACGATGCGTTCCAGCCGGCGATTGGCGCCAGCACCCGCCGGCAGCAGCGCCTCCGCCAAGCTCGCCTGTCCGATCCGCCGCTGACCCATCCCCGCCTCGCCACCGTTGCAAACCCGCAAAGCGAATCAGCCATCAACGGCCGTGGCAAGGGGTTTCGCAGAGATCTCGTAACCGGGGCAAAACCCTGGGCAATCAGGCGATGGCGCGCCGCCTGATGAGGTCTGGCAGGGCGGGGACGCTGGTGGCTCTGGCGACGCTGAGGCGGTGTCCCAGATAGTCCCAGAAGGTGACGCCGAGCTTGGCGCAGGTCTTGGCCAGGCCGAGGAAGGCGTCGCGGCAGTCGCGCCCGGCGGAGCTTTGGGTGCCGCCGCTGATCTTGCGTTTGGTGACCTGGCAGCGGATGTCGTTCTCCGAACCGTTGGTGTGGAGCGGGATCTCCGGCCGCTCGAGCACCCGCAGCAGGTCGGTCTTGCGCGCATGCAGCCGACCCAACAGCCGATCGAGCATCACGAACCCCGTGCTGCGGCGGAAGATGCGATCGAAGCGGCTGCGCAATTCGCTCCGCCGCCGGGCCGATGGGTCGGCGCGATAGGCCTTGAGGTCGGCGTAGAACCACCAGATCAGCGCGCGGAGATGCTGCTGCGCCGCGTGCTGCGTGTCGGTGAAGGTATCGAGGCGATGCACCAGCCGCTCGGCATGGACCCAGCACAGCGCGTGGCGGCCGACATCGAACTGGCCGGCATCATCGCTGAGAATGACGGCATCGCGCAGAAAGCCATGTGCTGAGATGCTGCCCCACAGCGCGCCCTCGGTGGCGATGCGCCCCGGGCCGAGGCTGCCTTCCAGCCCGTGGATACCAAGCCGGTCGAGATGCGCCGTCCAGGCCGCGCCATCGGCGAAGTGCCGCGCCGCGTCATCGGCCAGGCTGGCGATCAACGGGCCCGCCAGACCGCGCTCGCGCAGATAGGCGAGTGCGGCGTCGTTGATGACGTAGTCGGCGTGGCCGGCGCGCAGCAACCCGAGGAAGTTCAGCCGGCTCTTGCTGGTGGTGGTGCCGAACCAGGCGAAGTCCTGGTTGCCGATCTGGGTGCAGACGCCGTTCTCGCCGGCGTGGCGCGCCCCGGTATCGTCGACCGAGATCCAGGGCGCCGTCTCCAGCCCCGCCCGCAGCACGTCGCGGGCCTCGGCGAGGAAGCTGTCCTGGCCGGTGATCAGCAGCCGCATCACCTGGCGGTGGGAGATGTCGATGCCGATGGCGCGTAGCTGAGTCGCCCGTGAAGAATGCGATTTCAGCGCGCGGCGAGCTGCGGTGCGGGCAGCGGAGCGGTGGGTGCACTGATCGCGATGAGGCTGAGCAGGAACGCAAGAAGGCGTATCAGCCAGGCACGGAGGAGGCGGAGGTTGTGGCCGGCGGCGGCGAGGATGACGTTGATGGCGTCGCCGGTGGCCGCGGCGAGGAAGTTGCGGCCGAGATGGCCGTCACTCTTCAGATGGCCGATCACCGGCTCGATGCCGGCGCGCCGCCTGATCTCGCGGCGGATGGTTGGCGTGACGCCGCGCTTCTGGCCGGAGACGAACACGCGCTGCTTGTCGGCGTCGTGGCCGCGGTAGCCGCGGTCGACATAGGCGCGCTCGACGGGCACGCCGGTGATGCGCTCGGTCTGGGCGATCTGGGCGGCGAGGGTGTGGCCGTCGAAGGGGTTGCCCGGCAGGCTGCGCGCGCCGATCACGAACTGCCCGCCCGGTGCCGGGCGGTTGATGGTGGCGAGGGAGACCTTCACGCCGAATTCGAAGCGGGTGCGCGCCTTGCCCTTGCCGATGCACTCCACCTCGGGGGCGTGCAGCGCGTAGATCTTCTCGCGCCCGCGGTCCTCGCGGCGTTGGCGCAGCAACCGCGCGACGCGTTCAAGCGGCGTGGCGAAGACCACGCGCACCGCCTCGTCGGCGCCAGCGATCTTGCGGGCGATGTCGCGAGCCAGCCGGCCGAGCCAGGTGCGCATGCGACTGACCTTGCGCTCGGCCTCGCGGTGGCGGCCGCGATGGATCAGCCTGGCGACCTCGCGGCGGGCGCGGGTGGCGACGCGCGCGTAGGACTGGCGCAGCGCGATGCCATGCCGGCGTGCGAGGCGGCCGAGGATCTCGACGCCGCGATGCAGCAGCTTGCTGTCGGTCGGGTGGGTGACGGCCTTGGGCTGGACGGTGGTGTCGACGGTCACCCGCTCGAAGTGCTTCGGCTCGGCGGCGCCGGCGCGCTTGGCGGTGGCGAGCGTCTCGGCGAGCAGCACCTCGAGGCGCTCGGCGCCGATGCGCTTGCGCCAGCGGGTCATCGAGGAGCGATCGAGCGGCAGGGCGTGCTGGAAGTGGCTTTCGCCGCAGAACAGCTGGACATACGGGCTGTCGAGGAAGCGGCCGCAGACGGCGTCGTCGGAGAGGCCGTCCATGTGCTTGATCAGGTGCAGGCCGACCATGAGGCGGGTGGGCAGCCCGGGCCGGCCGACGCCCTCGCGGTAGAGCGGGCCGAAGGCGGTGGCGAAGCGATCCCAGTCGATCAGACCTGCGAGGCGCACGAGCGGATGGCGGCGATCGACCAGGTTCACCAGCGCCGAGCGGAAGAGTTCGGGCTGCTCGGACGGCGGCGATACGGGCGGCATCGGCGTGCTCCTGCGCGGCGATGCGCCGAGGGAATCACGCCGTCGCGGCGGGTTCAACAGGGCTGCCAATTTGCAAGGTTTTCGCCCGCTCCAGACCGCAACCGTGCAAATACGAATACTTGCAGCGGCCGGAAACCCCAAGAATACCAGAGATTTCCACGTTGTTCACGGCCGAACTCCAGACACCCGCGGGCAGAGCGGTTGGCTGTGAATTCGGCGCCAAATCGCCCCCCGCCCGAAATCGGTAGCAAATCTCTGATTTTGGTGCCGAAATTGGCTTCTTGGTGGGGTCCCAATCGGCGCCGATCGGGACCCCTCCGCTGCGCTACGCTCCCGCGTCTTATCAAGGCGGTAGGCCGAATTCCAGCCGGGGCCCGGTTCGGCGCCTCTTCACAATCTCCTGCGCGGAAAGGCTGTCGAAGCGGCGGCGGGAGCCACCGAGCATGGGCAAGAGCGATCGCATCAGGACAATTCCGTGGCTCTCGCACCGCGGCGCCCGCACCGATTGCGGCGTCGGGCACAGCGGCGCGCCGGGAGACAGGCAACAGACGCCTGCGATCCCATCAGGTGACGGGCGGCGTGAGCGACCGGCTGCGCAGCCAGGGCAGCATCCGCATGAGGGACCCGTCCTTGAGCACGAGGTGATGCCAAAGTGCCGCGGCCACATGCAGCGCGATCGCCACCAGCAGCAGGTTGGCCAGCACCTCGTGTGCCTCCCCCCAGAGGCGACCGCCAGGGATCGGCATAGGCGCGGGCAACGGCAGGCCGCCAAACACAGTCACCGCCCGGCCACGCGCCCATCGATCGAACAGACCGCTGAGCGGCAACGCAACCGTCAGGCCGATCAGAGCAAGGTGCATCCCTGCGGCAGCCAGGCGTTGCCAGGCCGCGCGATCGACACGCGGCGGCGGCGCGACCGTGCGCCAGGCGACGCGCAGCGCCGCGAAGCCGAGCACCAGCACGCCGAGGCTGTAATGCACTTGCGTCGCAAGCTCCCGCCCACCGCCGCGGGGGAACTCCTCCATGGTGCTGCCGACCACCCAGGCCGACAGCACCAGCAGCGCGGTGCCCCAGTGGATGGCGCGGGTGACCGCGCCATGGGGCCGCATCCCGACATCCGTCGCCATCACCGGGGCTCCTTCGCTCAGCGGTCGCGTGGGGTGACGGCGCCGCTGGTCGCGTCGACGTAGAAGCTCACCCGGCGGCCATCGGCGTTGAGCGTCTTCACCTCCCAACGGCCACGATCCCACTCGATCTCGCGCACCGGCCCATGGCCGGCGGCACGGACGGCGGCGATCGCGGCCGCGGCATCGACCGGCGCCGCGGTGAGGGCGCGGTTGTCCTCGACGCGGCGGCTGTCGCGGCCGTCGCGCTCGCCGGATGAGGCGAAGGCGGGGGTGAGCGGCACGGTGGCGGCCAGCGCGAGGGCCAGGGCGGCGGCGGGGCGGAACTTCGTCATGAGAGTCTCTCCGTGGCTTCGGATTGCGGTGGATCCGCAATGGGGCGCATCCTTGGCCGCCGCGCCTGAACCGGTGCTGACGGACCTGTTCAGCTGCGGTTCAGGTTTGATCAACGAGCCTGCCAGGATGCGCCGCGCCCTCCTTCTCATGCCTTTCCTCGCCGCGTTTTCCCCTTCGGCCCGCGCCGATGACAGGCGGGACCATGAGCGTGCCCGCGCCGCGCTCGCCGCCGGTGAGATACGGCCGCTCGCCGTACTACTGGCAGAGGTCGAGCGCCGCTATCTCGGCACGGTGATCGAGACCGAGCTCGAGCGCGACGATGGCCGCTGGGTCTATGAGGTGAAGATCCTGCCGCCGTCCGGGCGCGTCTACGAACTCAAGTTCGACGCGGCCACGGGTGCCTTGCTGCGCAGCCGCGGGCCCGTCCAGGAACGGCCCTGATGCGCGTGCTGGTGGTCGAGGATCACGCAACTCTCGCCGGCCAAGTCATGAGCGCGCTGGCCGAGGCCGGCTTCGTCGCGGACCACGCGGCCGATGGCGAGGAGGGCCATTTCCTCGGCGAGACAGAGCCCTACGACGCGGTGGTATTGGACCTCGGATTGCCTCGGCTCGACGGCGCATCCGTGCTGCGGCGGTGGCGGGTGGCGGGACGCGACATGCCTGTGCTGATCCTGACGGCGCGCGATGGTTGGAGCGAGAAGGTGGCGGGGCTGAATGCCGGCGCCGACGACTACCTCACCAAGCCCTTCGCGATGCCGGAACTGATCGCGCGCATCCAGGCGCTGGTGCGCCGCGCGCATGGGCAGAGCCGGCCGGAGATCGCGCTCGGGCGGCTCCTGGTGGACACCGCGGGGCAGCGGGTTCTGCTCGACGGGCTCGCCGTGAAGTTGACGGGGCTCGAATATCGTCTGCTGTCCTACCTCGCGCTGCATGCCGGACAGGTGGTGTCCAAGACCGAACTCACCGAACATCTCTACGCCCAGGATTTCGACCGCGACAGCAACACGCTGGAGGTCGTGGTCGGACGCCTGCGGCGGAAGCTGGGGGACGGGATCATCGAGACGCTGCGCGGCCAGGGATACCGGCTGGTCCCGGCGCCGTGAGGCGGCCACGCTCTCTCGCGCTTCGGCTTGGGCTCGCGGCTGGGCTCTGGGTCGCAGCGGGACTGGGCGCGGCCTCGTGGTTCGTCACCGACGTCGCCGTACGCCAGGTCGAGGCAGCCTTCAACGCGCGGCTCGAAGGCCTGCTCGATGCAGCGGTTGCCGCAGCGGCACTCGACGAGGCCGGGCGCATCGTGGTGGCGCGCGCGCCGGCCGGGGCCGATTTCGAGCGGCCCTTCTCCGGTGCGTATTGGCAGGTCACGGAGCCAGGCGGCACGGTCTCGACGTCCCGTTCGCTGTGGGACCAGGCCCTTCCCGCCGCGGTGTCAGGCCATGCCGGCGTACTGCTGCGCGATGCGGGCGGGCCACGTGGGGAGCGGCTGCGTCTTGCCGAGCGGGACGTCCTGCTGCCAGGCGCCGCCGCGCCGGCGCATGTCGCCGTCGCGCTCGCGCGCACGGCGACCGAGGCCGAGATCGCACGCCTGCGCACTGTACTGCTGGCGGCTTTCGCGGTTCTCGGCATCGGGCTGATCGGAGGCGTCGTGGCGACGATGGTCGCCGGGTTCGCGCCCTTGCGCCGCATCCGTCGTGCACTGGCCGAGGTGCGCGCCGGCGCGCGGGAACAGCTGAACATCGATGCTCCGAGTGAACTCGCGCCCCTGGTCGCGGAAGTGGATGCCTTGATCCTCGGCAACCGGACCACGGTGGAGCGCGCGCGCACCCATGTCGGCAATCTTGCCCATGCGCTCAAGACACCGCTCGCGGTGCTGCGCAACGCGCTGGACGGCGTACGGCCCGACATCGCTGCGGCCCGTGCCGAGGCCGCTTCGCTGGAGCGGCTGGTGCACCACCATCTCGCCCGCGCACGGACGTCAGCCCGGCTCGCGGCGAGTGCGGCGGCCACCGTGGCACCGCTCGCTGTGGCCGAGGACGTGGCGTCGGCGCTGCGTCGGGTCTTCGACGGGCGCGCCCTCATGATCGATGTCGGCGGCAATGCATCCGCGCAGGTGCGTGTGGATCCGCAGGACCTGACGGAGATGCTGGGCAACCTCATGGAGAATGCGTGCAAATGGGCGCACGCCCGAGTGCAGGTATCGGTCGCCGCCGGGGCGGGTACGGTCGTCGTCGCCATTTCGGATGATGGCCCCGGTCTCGCAGAGGAGGAATGCCGGGCTGCCCTCACGCGAGGGACGCGGTTCGATGAGGGAACGCCCGGCACGGGACTGGGTCTCGCGATCGTTGCGGATCTCGCAGCGCTGTATGGCGGCGCGCTCGACCTGGGACCGGCCGCAGGCGGTGGCCTTTGCGCAACGCTGCGACTTCCAGGGCTCGCGCTCGACTCCAGCGACTGATCCAGCGGGAGTGCCGGTGCGACATCTGGCGACGTAGCCTTCTGTTGATTGCCACTGAGAACTGACCCGGTTTTGGAGTGGGCCCCTGGAGCCGGACAGGCGGGTGGATTGGATTTGACCAGGGTGTTGGGCTTCCGAAGGATGGAAGCCCATGGCGAGACACCGATCCCACAGCCTCGAGTTCAAGCGCCAGGTCGCGCAGGAGTATCTGGGCGGCGAGACCCTGCACGGGCTTGCCAAGCGCCACGACATCTCGCGCAACCTGATCCGTGTCTGGGTGGAGAAGTACGAGGCCGGCGCCTTCGACGAGGACGCCCGGGCCGCGGACCTGATCCAGGCCTACGAGGCGCGGATCGCCGCGCTCGAGCGGCTGGTCGGCAAGCAGGCGCTCGAGCTCGAGTTTCTAAAGGGGGCTGTGCGCTCCGGAGCGCCGCCGAGAAGCGGGCCTACGTCCGTGGTTGCCGGCCCGCGGCCTCTCCGTCGCGCGAGGATGCCAGCTGATGGGGATCGCCCGCTCCACCTTCTACGACGCGCCGCGGATCGACTCGACGACACCGCGCTGGTCGAGGCGATGATGGCCATCTGCGACGAGTTCGAGGCCTATGGCTGGCGCCGGGTCGGGGCCGCGCTGCGGCAGCGGGGCCTGGTTGTGAACCACAAGAAGATCCGCCGCCTGATGCGCGAGCACGGCCTGCAGCCGAGGCGCCGCCGGCGATTCGTCGCCACGACCGACAGCGACCACGACGGGCCGATCTTCCCCGACCTGGCGAAGGATGTCGTGCCGGACGGACCGAACCAGCTCTGGGTGGCCGACCTGACCTACGTCGCCATCCTCGGCGGCTTCGCCTATGTCGCCGTGATCCTCGACGCCTGGTCGCGCCGCGTCGTTGGCTACGCGATCGCGCGCTCCATCGATGCCCGGCTCACCTTGGCTGCGCTGCGGGCAGCGATCGCGGCGCGGCGGCCAGCTGCCGACTGCATTCACCACTCGGACCGCGGGTCGCAAGGTGGATTCAATTGCTCGTCGCAACACCCGGGTGGAGATGCTGCGAAGGCCTATCGCGATCTGCTGGACGCCCATGGGCTGCGCGGTTCGATGGGGCGGCGCGGCAATCCGTACGACAACGCCAAGGCGGAAAGCTTCATGAAGACGCTGAAGGTCGAGGCCGTCTATCCGATGGCCTACGAGACCTTCGAGGACGTCGCCGCAGATCTCCCGCGCTTCATCGACAATGTCTACAATCGCAAGCGGCTGCACTCGGCGCTCGGCTACCTCAGCCCCGTGCAGTTCGAGGAGCAACAGGCCCGGCGCCCTGTCAAAGCAGCAGCCTGACCCTTGTCCGCCTCCAGGGGCCCACTCCAACCCATGGCCAATTCAGGCAACGCAATCAGCGGCTGCGGGCGCTTTCGGTAGCGACCTGATCCGGCGATCATTCACACTCGCCTGCGCGACCTGCCTCCCGCATCCGTGCGAACGTGCCCTTCGCGCGCAGGGTGTCCACGCTGACGATAGCAAAGTCCGCCTCGGGTCTGCGCCGCGCCAGGGTCGGTTCAGACCGCCGTCCGCCCCATGATCGTGCCCGTCGCGACCAGGTCCATCAGCAGTGCCATGGTCGCCTGGCCGGTGATGGCGAAGGGATCGAGGCTGGCGTGCTTGGAGTACTTGAGCAGCAGCGACGGGTTCACCGCCTTGGCGTCGACCTGCCCCATCGTCCAGTTGCCGAAGCGCCGCTCGGTGATCTCCTCGTAGGCCAGCAGGCGCACATGGCTGTGGCGGTCGTCGCGTACGATGGCGTTGTACAGGTCGCACACCTCGTCGCGCCCGCCTTCCAGCACCTGCACGAAGACGTCGCTCGGTGAAGCAGAGCAGCCCGGTGATGCCGAGGCGCGGGTTGTTGCGGCGCGACTGCTCGAGGATCTCGTCGAGGACGGAGGCCGGCAACGGCGTGGCGAGCGCGGCTGGCGTAGAGGCAACGGACGAGCATCATGGCCTCAGCTCTGCATCGAGATCAGCGAGAGGAATTCCCGGCGCAAGCGCCGGCATCCTTGAGGAACGAGCCGCGCATCACGCTATTGATCATCTTGGACCCGGTGTCCTTCACGCCGCGCCAGTGCATGCAGAAATGGTCGGCCTCCATCACCACGGCGAGGCCATCGGGCTTGCACCTTGTCCATCAGCAGGTCGGCCATCTGGGTGATCGCCTCCTCCTGGATCTGCGGCCGCGACTCATGATCCATTCGGCCAGGCGGGCGTACTTGGACAAGCCCGATCAGGTTCGAATGCTCGTTCGGCATCAGGCCGATCCACACCCGCCCATGATCGGGCAGAAATGGTGGCTGCAGGCGCTGCGCACGGTGATCGGTCCGACGATCATCAGCTCGTTCAGGCTCGTCACTTGGGGAACTCGGTCACCGGCGGGGCCGGCCGGTAGCGGCCCTGGAACACCTCGTTCAGATACATCTTGGCCACGCGGCGCGCGGTGTCCTGCGTGTTGTGATCGTTGTCGATGTCGATCACCAGGCTTTCGCAGGACGCCGCGCATCTTCGTCGCGACCTCCTCGAGCAGCAGCTCGTCCAGCTCGCCCGGTTCGATGAACCCGGCGATGTTGTCATTGGCGTTGTAACGTTTGCGGGCCTGTCGCAGCCGGTTGCGGATACGGTCGGATATGGGGCGGTCCGTATCCAGGCCCTTGTCTTCCGAATCATCCATGCGCGATGACCTGGGCATCATGATCGTATCGGGGATTTGAACTCGCCTGATGTCCCGGCATGTCTCTCATTCCTCCGGGTAAGCGTAGAATGGCGTCGGCCGCGACGCCAGCCCACCACTGCACCCGGGCGGGCGTCGAGGCCGGCGGCACGCGGCCACACCTCACCACGGGATCGGTGCGCCGTGGTGGTCGAAAAAGCCGCCGCTATCCCCGGGGCCAAGCGCGTCGATCACCGCCAGCAGCCGCGTGGCCGCCTCGACCGGCGACTGGATGGTCAGGCGGTCGCGCATGAATCGGGAGGACAGCGGCGTCTCCACCGTGCCCGGATGCAGCGCGAGGCAGAGCGCCTCCGGCCAGCGGCGGCGCTGTTCGACCGCCGCCGTCCGCACGATCTGGTTCAGCGCGGCCTTGGAGGCGCGATAGCCGTACCAGCCGCCGAGCCGGTTGTCGCCGATGCTGCCGACGCGGGCCGACAGCGTGGCGAACACCGCCTTGCCCGCCTGTGGCAGCAGCGGCAGCACGTGCTTCATGATCAGCGCCGGGCCGGTCGCATTCAGGGCGAAGGCGCGGGCCAGCGCTGCGGCATCGAGGTCGCGCCAGGATTTTTCCGGACCCTGCCGGGCGTCGTGCAGGAACCCGGTGGCATCGATCACCAGGCGCAGCGGGCCGGCCTCGGCCGCCTTCGCCGCCGCCGTGGCCAGGCTCGCCTCATCCTCCAGGTCGATCGGCGGCAGGCTGCTGCGCCCGAAGCCGATCGCGGCGCGGAAGGCGGGTTCGGCGCGCAGCCGCGCCAGCAGCGCCCCGCCGATGCCGCCCCCCGCGCCGAACACCACGGCGATGCCACCGGCGGGGAAGGAGGCCAGGGCGGCGGTGGTGGTGGCCGGTTGCGCACAAGGCGGGGTCACCATGGCGCCTGACCCGACCGGCGGGGCGGGGGCCGCGAAGGCCGATGCCTCATGGCCCAGGCGGCGTCGCGCGCGCGGCGAGCCAGGGGCCCAGGCGGCGCGACAGCGCCGGGCGGAGCGGCAGGAACGCGCGGTAGCCGAGCTCCAGCATCGCCAGCACGGGGGGCAATGCGGCCACGCGCCCCAACCAGCGCCAGCGCGGCAGGTTTTGCCAGAGGCCGACGAAGGCCGCCGCGCCGGATAGCAGCCGGCCCTCGGCGTCGCGGACGTGGAAGCGGGCCAGCGCCTGTGCGTGGCTCAGGCCGGGACCGCAGGCGGTGGGCTCGGCCACATCGACGAAGCAGAGCGCGTCTGCGCCCTGCTGGCGGCGATAATGCGCGATTTCGACCCGGCAGAGCGGGCAGGCGCCGTCGTAGTAGACAGTTAGCTCAGGCGGGGCGGTGGCCGTCCGGGGGTCCGTGCCGATCACCGCGGCGCCCTTCACCGGGCGATCGCAGGCCGTTTGTTCCATGGCGGAGAATTGAGGCGGACTGCGCCATGCGCAAGCCTGGCCCCGACCGCGCGCCGCCGCGGTCAGCGCGGCGGCCCGGCCGGATCACCTTCTGGGAGCCAGCCACCACCGCCACGGCGAGTGTGAGTGTAGCCGTCGGCGCCAGGTCAGCGGAACGCCCAGCGAAGCGTCTGCGCCACCCCGAGCGTGCCCGCGCGCACCAGGGGGCGGGCGAGGAGCGGATTGGGCAGCCCGTGCATGCGCCGGGCCCAGGCGGGCAGGAGGTCGATGGCGGCCTGGTTTCCCAGCGCCTGCACGCTCGCGGCCAGGAGGTCTGCCGTCGCCGCGTTCAGCACCAGGTCACGGACTTCGCGCGTGCGGGAATCGGTGCGCAGCTGCGATCGGTAGGTCTCGATCAGGCGGCGCGCGCCCAGCGCGGTCGGACGGCACGGGTGCCGCGCCCAGCGCGCGAGCCACCTGCGCCATCTCCGCGAAGTAGCGGTCCTGATCCGACGCGGACATGTTGGGTTCGACGTAGCGCCGCCAGGCGTTCAGGAAGCTGATGACCTCGGTGACATGAACCCAGGCCAGCAGCGCGGGATCATTCGCGGCGTAAGGCGTACCGTCCGGCAGGATGCCACCGACCCGGTCATGAATGTGGCGGACGCGGGCGATCACCGCCTCGGCCTCCTCGCGGCCGCCATACGTCGTCAGGGCAATGAAGCGTGCTGTGCGCCGCAGCCGACCGTGCATGTCGGTCCGAAAATTGGAATGGTCCCAAACGCCGGCCAGCACGGCCGGGGTGCAGCATCTGGAGCAACAGCGACGAAATGCCGCCGACCATCATCGAGGTGACGTCGCCATGGACACGCCATGCCACGGCCTTGGGGCCGAACATGCCGTCGAGGCGGCGCACTACAGGCGCTTCGCCCCGCGCGCGATCGTTGAACAGCGCCACGACACGGCCGGTGATGGCATCCTTGATGGAGCGCGCCTGGGTCCGGCTGTGGCGTGCGCAACGGCGTTACGTTTCATAGGTTTGATATGGTGCCGTGCACGAGCAAGGCCAGCCGGAACTCATGCGGCGGCGGATGACGAACTTGACCACTCACGGACCGCCTTCCTGTCGCTCCCACTTCACCGGAAACGGCTCCATCAGCCCCGGCAGCGTCATGGCCTCCGGCTGCCGCGCGTCCAGGATCGCCTCGACGATGGCCCGGGCCAGCAGCGTCAGGCGCAGTGGTGGGAACCGGTGAACGAAATTCTCTGGGCGCTAGCACCCCCGGGTGGGTGTCGAGGTTGTTGCGAGCGTTCGAGGAAACGAGCCATTTCCGCGCATCTTCAGCGGCATCGGAAGGCGCAGAGGCATGACCGGGCGTTTGGCCGAGTTCCAATTGGCCGCTCCGCGGCCGAAGATCTGGATATGCGCGAGTATGGATTGACCCGACCTCATCACCCACGGCGTGATGCGATGTGGCATTCTGGGAAGCGCATGGACGAAAGCCCCCTTGTTTCGCGACCGTTTCGCTTCGCGCGCTCCTTCGATGACGCGGAGGCGTTCGCGGCTGCCTTGCTGGGCGGGACCTTCGAATACATGCCGGTTGCCGGCGAGCGCTTTCGCGGGACCTTGCATACGCTCCAGCTCGCTGGCTTGCTGATCCAGGTCTGTGACGACGCGCCGCACATCAGTCGCGCCTCGGTCATCCATGGCGCAGCCGCCTTTGCCATGCCGCTCGGCTGGACTGTGCCGCCGCACTTCAACGGTATCGAGGTCGAGACCTGCGACGCGGTTCTGGCCATGGGTGGCGTCGAAGTCGGTGCCCGCAACATGGGCCGCAACGCCTGGGCCGCAGTGTCCATGGATCTCGCGCTGCTCGATGAACTCAGGGAGGTCGCGCCCCCGCCTATCCGCGCGGCAGGTGACGCGCCCATGCTCCGGATCCCGGTCTCGATCGCGTCGCGACTGAGCGGAGCCCTCCGCTCGGCCGCAGAACTCGCCGACGAGGAAAGTCCTATCCTGCCGGAGCAAGGCGTCGGCGACAGCCTCGCCGCGTCCATGCGCGACTTGATCGCACAGGCACTCACCGCGGCGGCCGCGGTTCGGCCTCGCCCGCGCTCGCTTCACGACGCCCTTCGCCTGGTTCGGGGTGCCGAAGAGTACATGCGGATGAAACTCTCAGAGCCGATCTACACGGAGGAGCTTTGCGCCGTTCTGCACGTCTCGCAGCGCAGGCTTCACGATGCCTTCGTGGCTGTTTCCGGCATCAGTCCGCATGCCTATCTGAAGCGTCGCCGGTTGATGCTGGCCCGGCGCGCCCTTCGCGAGAGCAAGGAGGGCGCGACTTTGGTGAAGTCGGTCGCGCTGCGCCACGGCTTCTGGCACCTCGGCCACTTCGCACGCGACTACGGGCTCCTCTTTGGTGAGCCCCCCTCGGCCACGCTCGGGGGAGACGCCCGGCACGGCGGGTTAATCGTCCGAGTCCGGCAAGATCCGCGAATTTTGGATAAAGGCGTTACGCGACGCCGTGGCGGCGCCGGACCATAATGCCTGCAGGCTGCGCCAAGCATATCAGCGCCGGGTCTGGACTCGTGTTGCGTCCCCGCGGTGCAACGCGAGCACACAGCAACCAACAGGCGCGGCAACACCCGTCGCCCGAGTGACCAGGGTTCCGACCTTGCAGGGAGAGGAGGAAATGCCGAACGGATTCGTGCCACGTGCGAACTTGGGGACGCTCCGCACTGCCAAGGCGGCCCGGGTGCGATCCGCCGACGCGTCGGGTGACCGCCTTCCGCCAGGGGATTCGTCAACCGGCAGCATGGGGCACGCGGACCTCGGCGCCGACCTCGCGCCGGTGCCTTCGAACGGCTTGGCGTGGCGGCAGCGCCAATGCCCGTCTTTCAGGGTCTCGGCTTCGCAGCCGGGTATGCAGAGTGGGCATCCGCGTCGCAGTCGCACCGTTCGCGACACAGGCATTAGGGTAAAGAAGCAAATCAAAGTGACGGCTTGCCCACGCAGACGAAACTATTGGAATTATTAGGGAGTTTTTTCGATGCTGAACTCGCCGCCCGCTCCTCGTTGGCCTGCCCGCACTGGCTCTGCCGCTGGCTCCCGAGCCTGCCAGCGCACAATCTCAAGTGCCGGCCGCTGCGGGGAGACCGTCTGCGAGTGCTCAGCGCGCGCCAGCCGCGCCCAGCCCCACGCAACTTGATGCGCTGCGCGACATCGCTGAGGAAGCCTATCTGTACGGCTTCCCGATGCTGTTGGCCTATAAGGCGCTGTATTCCTTCAACGTCGACCGCAACTCCGGCGAGTTCAAGGCACCCTTCAACGTCATCGCCAACGAGGCGCGCGTCTTCACGCCGGCCGACACCGCGGTCAGCACGCCCAACAGCGACACGCCCTATTCCATGGTGCAGCTCGACCTGCGTGCGGAGCCGGTCGTGATCTCGGTGCCCGAGGTGCCGCGCGATCGCTACTACGATGTCCAGTTCGCCGACTTCTACAGCTTCAACTACGCCTATGTCGGCAGCCGCGCGACCGGCAGCCGTGCGGGCAGCTACATGGTCGCGGGCCCGAACTGGCAGGGCGAGACCCCGCCTGGCATTCGCCAGGTGTTCCGCTGCGAGACGCAGTTCGGCCTGGTCGTCTTCCGCACCCAGCTCTTCGGGCCGGACGACATGGACAACGTGCGGGCCGTACAGGCGGGCTATCGCGCGCAGCCGCTCTCGGCCTTCCTCGGCCGCCCGCCGGCGCCTGCCGCGCCGCCGGTCGACTGGCTGCCCTTCACGCGGGACGCGCTGACCACGCGCTTCGCGGAATACCTGTCCTTCATCCTGCAATTCTGCCCCGCGACCGGCACCGCCGCGGTCGAGCGCCCGATGCGCGAGCGCTTCGCCGCGATCGGCATCGGCGGTCGCCGCCCCGCCGGTAGCAGCCCGTCAGGCGAGGCCGAGCGTGCCGCGATGGGCGATGCCGTGCGCACGGCCATGGGTCGCATCCGCGCGCGGGCGAATTCGATGGGCATCGACATCAACGGCTGGCGCGTTGGCTCGGCCGGCGGCGACCGCAGCCACTACAATGGCGACTGGGAACTGCGCGCCGCCGTCGCGCTGAACGGCATCTACGGCAACAACCCGGAGGAAGCGACCTACCCCTTCGCGCGCCACGATGCGACCGGCGCCGAGCTCGATGGCTCGAAGCACGCCTACAGCATCACCTTCCCGGCCGACGGGCTGCCGCCGGTCAATGCCTTCTGGTCCGTCACGATGTACGAGACATCGACGATGCTGCTGGTGGCGAACCCGATCGACCGCTACCTGATCAACTCGCCGATGCTGTCCGGGATGAAGCGCAATCCGGACGGCTCGCTGACCATCTACGTGCAGCACGAATCGCCGGGGCCGGAGCGCGAATCGAACTGGTTGCCCGCCCCCGCTGCACCGATGTCCATCGTGCTGCGGATGTACTGGCCGAAGACGGAGCAGCCCTCGATCCTGCCGATCGGCCAGGGCCAGTGGCGGCCGCCGCCGATCGTGCCCACCGGCAACACGCGCGCCGAGCGCGTGACCCGCTTCGGCGACAAGTCGCTCGAGACCGTCATCCGCACCGACGACCGCTACGGCCATGACGGGCTGTTCCAGGGGCCGCGCGGCTGGCCGTACTGGAACTTCCTGGAATCGCCGCGGCCGATCCAGAATCCGAACCTCTGGCCGGACATGCAGTCCACCTACTTCCTGGCGCGCTTCGCGCTGCCGGCGGGGGCGAGCATGACGCTGCGCGGCGCCTTCCCGCGCGCGCGCTACTTCCAGTTCGCGCTGTATCGCGCGGAACGCGGCACCTTCGTCGGCACCGGGGAGGCCTTCTCGGGCGCCGACATCGCGCCGGATTCCGGCGCCACCAACCCGTTCCGCGCCGGCGCCGACCGGCTGTCGGACCGGCGCGGCTTCACGCTGACGGTCCTCGCCGCCGATCCGCCGGCGGACCGCGCGCGACGCGCGCCGAACACGCTCTATGCCGGGCGCGCCGGCGGCGAACTGCAGAGCGTCATGCGCATCTACCTGTCCGGACCGCGGCAGCGACGGCGCCGGCTTCGGCCCCGCCGCCGGGCCGCTGCCCGGGCGCGGCCTGCCCGCCTTCGAAGGGCGCCTGGCCGACGGCACGCGGCTGTCGGCGCCGCAGGTGGTCGAGCGCTTCGTCCGGCCCATCGAGGGCAACGTCGCGCAGCCGCTGACCGCCGCGCAATGGGTGGACCTGGTGCGTGCGGCGGACAACGACCCGACGCTCGACCCCGCCACCGCACCGGCGCGGCGCGACCCGAAATGGGAGAAGTACTGGAACATCCGCTACTCGATCCTCGGTGCCTTCAAGACCGCCGAGGCGCGCGCGCGCATCCCGTTCGAAAGCGCGATCGACGGCGGCGGCGACCCGACGACGCAGTATTTCCTCACGCACATCTCGCGGAAGTTCGGGCCGGTCTATGTGATGCGCGGCAGGATGCCGCTGTTTCCGAACACCTTCGCCGGGACGGGTGGTGGCGGCCTCGCGGTCATGCCGCCGGCGCAGACGCAATACTGGTCGCTGGTCAGCTGCGAGGCCGCGCCGTCCGGCCAGATCGTGGATGGCGTGTGCGACATGCAGGTGCCGCTCGATGCCGGGCGCAACTACACCATCGTCGTCAGCCGCCCCGAGGACCGCCCCGCCAACGCGACGGAAAAGAACGGCGTCGCCTGGGTGAAGTGGAGCCCGCGCGGCGAAGGGCTGGCGGATGCACGCAACCGCGCCGACTTCGGCATGCTCATGCTGCGCATCATGGCGGTCAGCCCCGACTGGGCGGAAAGCCCCGCGAAGGTGACGCGGCCGGGCATGGAGGAGGCCGTCATGGGCCCCTACCTGCCGCGTGGCGAATACACCGACAAGGCGACGTTCGAGGCGACGTGGCGCCGCCGGTGAGTGGCGCCAGCATTCGGGGAGACGAAGACATGACCATCACCTTCATGACCGCGGCGCGCGCGCTGCTCGGCGCAGGACTGCTCGCGCTGCTCGCGGGGCCCGCTGTTGCTCAGCAGGGGGCGGCGCGCGTGCCGACGCCGGGCGAGCAAGCCGCGCGCGGGCCGCTGCCCGGCGACGTCGCGCTCTATGGGCGCGAATGGGAATGCAGCCAGGCGCTGCCGACGCCGGGCTATTTCCGCTCGCTGAACGGCGCCGAGATCTCCGACGCGCAGCGCAGCGGCATGTTCCCCTGCGCCACCTTCACCGGCTCGATGACCGGCCCGAACCGCGTCTTCGCCTATCGGGCCGATGGCGACTACCAGGGCATCTCCTACATGAACAATCGCCGTCCGGGGGAGCTCTACCTGGTCGGCGGCGAGTATCCGACGCCTGACGACCCGATCCCGGCCGGCCCCTTCATCGCCAAGGTGAACGCGACGACGGGGCGCGAGATCTGGCGCACCTATGTGGACAACCCGAACGCCTCGGGTCGCTGGATTGGCAACGCCAATCTGAACATCCTCGAGAACGGGCGCATCGCCTTCTCCTGGTCGAACCAGATCGTGCTGGTCGACGGCGACACCGGCGAGATCCTGCGCCACAACCGGCTGCCCGCCGGCGACGCGCCGGTGGCTGACGTGAACTTCAAGCACATGACCATCGCGCCCGACGGCACGCTGATCATGAAGAACCAGACGCGCCCCGCCGGCTGCACGATGCAGGGCACCATGGCCATCCTGCGCTGCCAGGGGCGGCTGCCGAACTCGCACCTTGTCGCCGTGAACCCGGATACGCTCGAGATCCTGGCCGAACTCACTCTGCCGGAGCCGGCGATCTCGCCGCACATCGTGGCGCCCTTCGACGGCCGCATCGCCATCTATATCGGCTACAGTGAGAGCGTCCGGCGCGCCTTCTGGGACCCGGCCACGCGGCGCCTCTCGCATGATCCGACCTGGGTGGTGCGCCCGATGCGCGAAGGCCAGTCCGCCGCGACCGCGCCGACCATCGTGGGCGACTGGGTGGCGGTGCAGCTCAATGGCGCGGGCAGCCGCGCCGCGCCGTCCAGCGTGGTCGTCGCGCACCAGCGCGACGCCACGCGCCAGCACACCATCTTCCCCTTTGGCGAGCGCCTCGAGCCCGGCGCCTGGAGCTTCGCGCCGCCCAAGACCGGTGCGGACTCCGAGAACAACATGATCTATTCCGCCGATGCGGGCGTCGGGAAGGTCGCGGGCATAAGGATCGACCCCGCCACGGGCGATCTCAGCACCGTCTTCGTGCTCGATGTCGCGACGACGACCTTCCAGCCGGTGATCGGCCCGCGCGACCGCCGCGTGCTGCTGCTGACCAACATGCGCATGAACGACGCGGCGCAGCCGCGCCAGGCGGCGATGTTCGGCGGCCAATATCGCGAGCAGCTGACCTGGCGCGACGCAGCGACCGGGCGGCTGCTGGCGGAATCCGACTTCTTCGAGCCGCTGACCATCAACTCCCTCACGCCGCCGGGCTTCGGCGGGCGCGTCTATTTCCCCACCGCGATCGGACGGGGCTTCTACGTCCTGCAGGCGACGCCGGCCAATGCGTCCTCGCGCTAGCATTCGCCATACTGCGACCGCGGCCCGCCTAGAGCATGCTGCCTTTGATCGGAATCGGGATTCCGAAACGGGCTGAGATCTGATTATGGGATGGCCCGCCCCTCATTGAGGCGCCCCTGGGATAGGGTCGCCGCTTTCGAGGTGGAGGAGGCGGGAATGTTGGAAGTTTCTGTTCTTGGGATCGACCTTGGCAAAACCAGCTGCAGCGTCGCCGGCATGTCGGCGAGCGGGCAGATTGTCCTGCGCCGGCGTGTGGCGCGCGACGGCCTTGCTGCGCTGTTGACGAAGCTGCCCGCCTGCGTGGTGGCGATGGAGGCTTGCTGCGGCGCGCATCATGTCGGCCGCGGCGCGGCGGCGCTCGGGCACCAGGTCCGGCTGATGCCGCCGGAGTATGTCCGGCCCTATGTGAAGGCGCAGAAGAACGACGACCGCGACGCGGAGGCGATCGCCGAGGCGGCGACGCGCCCGACGATGCGCTTTGTGCCGTTGAAGGCCGAGGCGCAGCTCGACGTGCAGGCGCTGCACCGGGCACGCGAGCGGCTGGTGGCGGAGCGGACGGCGCTGATCAACCAGATGCGCGCCCTGCTGCTGGAGCGCGGGATCGTGCTGCCGCAGCGGCGCCGCGCCGTGGCGGTCTGGGTGGACGCGCCTCGCGATGAGACCGCGCCCGACTGCCTGAGCCCGCGCATCCGTCTGCTGGTGAGCGACATGCGGGCGGAGTGGGCTGAACTCGATCGGCGCATCGCCGTGTTCGACGAGGAGTTCGCCGCGAGCGCGCGGCAGGACGAGGCGGCGCGGCGGCTGGCGACGGTGCCCGGCATCGGGCCGATCAACGCGACAGCGCTGGTTGCGGCGGTGGGCGATGCGAGCGCCTTCGGCCGGGCCCGCGACCTGGCGGCCTGGCTCGGGCTGGTGCCCAAGCAGGCAACGACCGGCGGAAGGCCGAAGCTGCTCGGGATCACCAAGCGAGGCAGCCGCTACCTGCGCAAAAACCTGATCCACGGTGCCCGTGCGGTGCTGCCGCGGCTGGCGGCGACGCAGACGCGCCTGGGCTGCTGGTTGCGCGGCCTGCTCGAACGCGCGCACAAGAACACTGTCGTCGTGGCGCTGGCGAACAAGTTGGCGCGGATCGTCTGGGCGGTGCTGGCGCGTGGCAGGAGCTACGAAGCGGCAGCTATGGTGGCCTGACGCAGGGGAGAGATCGGCCATGGCGAGCGGAACGCTGGTCGCCAGGGCCCATGAGGTCTGCAGGAGGTGGTGACAGAGATGGCCTGACAGTCGACCGGCGGCACGGCAGCCTGGCACATTGAACGGCCTCCGAGGCCGCTCTGATTTTAAGGCCCGGGCCGCGCGGATCTCCATCTTGGCAGGGAGCTTGCTCCGAGGCCGGATACGTTCACGCAGACTGCTCATGCCAGAAATGTCGACACAGCTTGCAAACGGGGCGGGCCATACGTTCAAGCTCTGGGCTGTGCGATGGAGGCCAGCCTGGATGCGCCCTTACTCCGAGGATCTGCGTGAGCGGGCGGTGCAGCGCGCCCAGGCGGGTGAGACGATCCGCGAGATTGCGGCGGCCCTGCGGATCAGCCCGTCCTGCGTGTCGAAGTGGCAAAAGCGCCAGCGCGAGACGGGTTCACTCGCGCCCGACCAGGTGGGCGGACACAAGCCGCGCACCCTGGTGGGCGAGCACGCCGAGTGGTTGCGGGTGCGGGTGGCCGAAGGCGTGTTCACCACGCGCGGCCTGACAGCGGAGTTGGCTGCGCGCGGCATCAAGACAGACCGGCGTGCGGTGTGGGTGTTCCTGCACGCCGAGGGGCTGAGCTTCAAAAAAAACCGTGCTGCCCGCCGAGCAGTCGCGCCCTGACATCGCCTTCAAGCGCGCCCGCTGGCAGGCCCATCAGGGCAAGATCGACCCCCGCCGGCTGGTCTTCATCGATGAGTGTTGATTGCCGCTGAGAGCCCATCCGGAAAGAAGTTGAGGTCGATTGAATTCGGCTGTGATTTGCTGTGCCTGTGGACGATTTGCAGGGGGCAGACGGATGGCATGGACGGCAGAACATCGACGTGCGGCGGACCGGCGCGGGCTGCGCTATCCGTCGGACCTGACGGATGCCGAATGGGCGCTGGTGATGCCGCTGATCCGTCCTGCGAAGCACGGCGGCAGGCGGCGCACGGTGGATGTGCGCGAGGTGCTGAACGCGGTGTTCTACGTGCTCTCCACCGGCTGCCAGTGGCAGGCGCTGCCCAAGGATCTGCCGCCGAAGAGCACGGTGTGGGATTACTTCTCCCGATGGGAATGGGAGGGGACCATCGAGCGCATCCATCATGTCCTCTACGTCGCGGTGCGCGAGCAGGTTGGGCGTGAGGCCAGCCCGACCACGGCGATCATCGACAGCCAGACGGCGAAGGGCGCGCAAAAGGGGGCTCTACGCTCGATCCGTCCGGCTACGACGCGGGCAAGAAGGTCGTCGGCCGCAAGCGTCATGTCCTGACCGACACGATGGGTATGCTGCTCGCCGTCGTCGTTCATCCGGCCAACGTGCAGGATCGCGATGGCGCCGAACCGCTCCTGCGCCAGGCACGCCGCTTGTTCCCCTTCATCGAGCGCGTCATCGGCGATGCCGGCTACCAAGGGCCGAAGATGGCGGCAGCGGTTGCGCGCATCGGCGCTTGGAAGATCGAGATCGTGCGCCGCTGCGACCGCCATCGGTTCGTCGTGCTGCCGAAGCGATGGATCGTCGAGCGCACCATCGGATGGATCAGCCGCAATCGCCGCCTCGCCCGCGACTTCGAGCGGCATTGCCGCACCGCCGCCGCCTTCGTCCGCATGGCCATGATCCGCATCATGCTCCGCCGACTGGCCGCAAGGCCTTCAGCATGAATCGGAACTTCCCGGGTGGGCTCTCAGACATTCCAGCATCCTCCATCAGACCAAAAAGCCCACTTCATGGCGGGCCACTTTTCAGGGGGCAGACCATCCGGCCATCAGGCCGGCGCTGAGGCCAGGATCGAGCGCCATGATCCGGGCGACCGCAAGCGCCGTGATGAGGCCGATAATGTTGCAGACAATCGCAAGCACGATCGATTTCAGCACACCATGGCGGATGGCAAGCAGGAACTGCGGGCCAGCGGAGTGGCCGACCGCCTACAGGAACAACAAGCACAGAAAGGACTTCGTCATGCCCGAGACGTGAATCACGACGAACTGCCCCACAATCAGCCCCGCGAAGAGCGAGCCGGCCACCGGCCCAATGGAGAAGGCGCCGAATTTCAGCGACCCGATGCCGCAGCCGAAGGCGATCGTGGCGAAGACGCCCATCTCAGGATAGGCGCGCAGCAAGTCGATCACCATCAGGACCTCGCTGCCGATATCGGCGCCCATCGCCGTGTGATCCTGACCGCGAGTGCGGCGAACACGACCATGAGTGGCAGCCCCAGCACGACCATGATCGCCGCCTCCTGATCCGGTTCGGGCACGGCCAGCAAAGGCGCCAGTGCCGCACCGATGTTGCGCGTCGTCAGGCCGACGCTCAGCACGATCCGTTCCTCGTGGCGAAGACCGAGGGCCAGCAGGTAGGTCAGCGTGGCGACGATCGCGAAGAACAGGCACTGCGACGCGATGGCGAAGGTGCCTCCCAGGCTGAGCAATCCCCTCCCGTAGACGAGGATGCACAGAACACCGACGATCACCGTGGCGATCCCGGTGATTTTCTTCACGGTCGGCCGCAGTGCCTCCGCGCAATCGCCGGATGCGCGGCGTATCGCCATGCCGATGGTCAGCGGAATCAGAACCATGATCAGCAGCGGCCTGGCGACCGACCATGCGGTGACCGTCAGCCCTGTCGTGAGCAGCGGCACGGCCACGGGCATCAGGATGACGGTGCCGACAGCTGTCAGCAGCATGAAGGCCGCGGTGGAACCGAGGTCACCCTGACCCTTCGCGGCAAGGGCGGGAACGAATGGAGCGCAGGGTGCCAGCCCCAACAGGATCAGACCGAGCGCATAGGGCGGCTCCAACGGCATCGCGTGCATGATGCCAAGGGCCAGCGCCGGTACGAGCACGAATGCCCAGGCCAGCGTGAACGCCACGAAGCGCAGGTTGCGCAAACCCCGCAGAGCATCCGCGATGTCGAGCCTCAGGCCCATCTCCATGAGGTTTCCCGCCATGAAGATCACCAGCGAGATCTTCAGAGCCACCATGAGGATGTCAGCCATCAATCGTCACTTTGCCGTCGCTCAGCCGCCGTCAGGAAGCCGCCCCCTGCCTGCCCCACCGCGGTCGGTCGGCGCGGTCCCGCGCGCAGGACTGGCAGAGTTCGCGGTCGAGCAGCGCGGCCATGTGCTCGGGCAGGCGCGCGCGGATGAAGTCGCGATGCGCGGGCGTGCGTGTCGGCGTGCCGCACTCCACACAGGTCAGCAGCGGCTGCTCCTTGACCACCGTGCCGGTGATGATGGTGCGCCTTACGCCGTCACGGTCCTCGAGACGGATGGCGCCCGTGGGGCAAACCTGGGTGCAGGCGCCGCAGCCAATGCAACGCTCGTCGGGGCGCTCGAAGTCGAAATAGGCGAGCCGCCCGACGCCGGTATCGCTCAGGCGTAGCGCATCGATGCCCATCTCGCTGCACGCGGCCATGCACAGGCCGCACCCGATGCAAAGGTCGCAGCGCAGGCAGCGTGTGACCTCTTCGCGCGCCTGGATGTCGGTCAGGCCCTCCTCGATGCGCAGATAGTTGCCCTCACCCAGCACTTCCTCGACGTCCTTCTCGGCCATCGTGGCGCGGCGGCGGTGGCTGCGCTCGTGCGCATCCACGACGAGCGGAACCACATCAGCGCGTCGAACCGGCAGGCCGGCCGAGCCGTCCGCGGTGGCTCCGCGCAGCCAGGCATCGATGCCGGCGGCGGCGATCTTGCCGGCGCGGATCGCCTCGACCACCGTCCTCGGGCCCTGCTGGGCGTCTCCGCCGGCAAAGACGCCCTGTACCTTGGTCATCAGCGTCTTTGGATCGGCGACGATGTAACCGCGTGTATTTTCGACCGCGCTGCCTTCGAGCAGTTCCAGATCCGTCCCCTGGCCGGCGGCGAGCAGCACGTCGTCGGCCTCCAGCGTCATCACGCGCGCCGTATCGAAGACCGGGTCGAAGCGGCCCGTCTCGTCCTTCACGCGCTCGCAGTACTGGACGACGACAGCGCCTTCCTCCTCGATGCGCAGCGGCCCCCAGCCGGCGCGCAGTTGTACGCCCTCGGCCACGGCCTCCTCAATCTCGTGCGGGCTGGCGGGCATCTCGCGCCGCTTCTCGAGGCAGACCAGATCGACATGCGTCGCACCCTGGCGCAGCGCGGTCAGCGCCACGTCGATCGCCACATTGCCGCCGCCGATCACCACCACGCGCGGCCCGACCCGCACGGATTCGCCGGCGCGCACGGCACGCAGGAAGTCGATGCCACCCCGCACGAACTCATGGTGCACGCCCTCGATCGGCAGCAGCCGGGCGGTCTGCGTGCCGAGCCCGAGAAAGACGGCGTCGAAGTCCTGCCTGAACGTATCGAGCCTTGCGATCTTCGCGCCAGTACGGATCGGAACGCCGAGCACCTCGATTTGCGCGAGTTCCTGGTCGAGAAGCTCGGGTGGCAGGCGATAGGCCGGGATGCCGTAGCGCAGCATCCCGCCGGCCTGCGCCTGCGCTTCGAAGATCTCGACCTGGTGGCCCTGGGTCCGCAGGTAGTAGGCCGCCGTCAGGCCGGACGGGCCGGAGCCGATGATGCCGATCCGCCTGCCCGTGTCCGGTGCGATGTCCGGCTTGGGATAGCCGCCATCGGCCAGGCAGTGTTCGGCAGCCTTCGCCTTCAGCGGACGGATGAACACAGGGCTGTCGTGGCTGCCGCGCACGCAGGCGGATTCGCAGGGTGCGGGGCAGACCAGGCCGCAGGTCAACGGCAGCGGATTGTCGCGCCGGATCACCTCGATCGTCGCGCGGTAATCGCCATTGCCGAGATGCGCCATGAAGCTCGGGATGTCGATATTGGCCGGGCAGGCGCCGTGGCAGGGCGCCGCGGGCAGGTCGAGGCAGGCGCCTTCGGGGCAGGATTCGCGCCGCGCGTGGCTCTCCCATTGGGCACGGAAATGGCGCAGCGAACTGGTCAGCGGCCAGGCCGCGGCGAGGCCCTGGGTGGCGAGCCGGAGCGCCAACTCGTCGAGCGCCTTGAGATGCGCCTCATCGCCGCGACCGAGCGTGACCTCGGTGACCAGGCGCGCCGCGCGCGCGAGCATCCCGCGCACCGGCGCGGCCTCGCCCTCGGCGAGTTGCCAGTGGCGATAGAGCGCGCGCCGGGTGCGCTTGACGATGCAACTGCCGGGCGACAGCACCATCAGCGTCGACGGCACCGGGACGATGCCGGCCGCCGCGAGCGACAGCGGATCGCAGGCAAGATCGGTGGCCGCCTGTGGCAGGAAGCCGCCAAGCCCGTCGTCGAAGATGAGGACGCGATCCTCGCCGCCATCCTTCTGGCCGCCTGTCCAGCCCTCGATCTGGGCGCGCAGCGTGCCCGTGCGGTCGAGTTCGACGACGCCGCGCTCCGCCACGCCGCGGCGCAGCGTCAGCAGGGACCCGTCGCGATCCGACGCGTCGGCGAACAGGCGCGCGATGCGGCACCACGTCTCGGGCGTGTGCACCAGGCGCGCCCCGTCGCCCTCCGGGCTCTCGGCCCAGCAGGTCGGCTTGCAGTCGCGCAGCACCGTGATGCGCTTGCGCGGCCCCGACACCTGCGCCAGCGCGCGGATCGCATCCGCCGCGTTCAGGAACGCGGCCTCCCGTCCGCCGAGGTCCGGCGGCAGACGCAGTTCGATGGTGCCGCTGTCACGCAGGCCCGCGGCGATCAGCAACCCCTCGGCGAGCAGCCATGGCGCGCGGGTGAGGATGGCCGCGGCCCCCTCGGCGCGGTCATCGAGGGCGGTGGCATCGACGACGAGCGTGGACGGCCCATGGCCGCGCAGGAAGCGGCGCCATTCGAGATGGGCGGGTTCGCCGCCGCCGCCGCATTCCGCCAGGCCGGCGCGCTGCATCACCTGCAGGCGCTGCAGCGGCGACAGCGCCTCGGCCCGGGTGATAGCCGGGAAGCGCCTCGGCAAGGGTCGATGCCGGCGGCACCGTGCCGGAGAGGCCGTCGCCCGATTCCAGCCATGCAGGCAGGGATGGCAGGTCGCTCATCGGATCACCTTCCGCGCTTCACGCCGCCGCCTACGCGTCATTGCCGCCATCGAGCGGCTCGGCCAGCAGCATGCGCGCGTAGCGCTCGCGGCGCGGATCGGGCAGTTCGCTCGCGACACCGAAGGACAGGCAGCCGGTGACGCATTTCGTGACGCACGCGGGCTTCAGCCCGGCATCCACGCGGTCCATGCAGTAGTCGCACTTGACCACCTTGTTGGTGGACGGGTCCCATTGCGGCACGCCCCAGGGGCAGGCGGAGATGCAGCTCTTGCAGCCGACGCAGAGGCTCGCCTCGACATGGACGATGCCGTCCTTCTCGCGCTGCTGCATCGCGCCGGTCGGGCAGGCCCTGACGCACCAGGCATCCTCGCAGTGGAAGCACGGCATGAAGGCGTGGCGCATGCGCGGCAGCCCGCCCACATCCACCGGGCCAACCGAGATGATCTTGCACGGCGAGGGGCCTGGCCCGAGGTCCTTGTTGGTCTTGCAATGGACCTCGCAGGCCTGGCAGCCGATGCAGTTCGCCTCGTCATGGCGCAGCGTGTACTTGCTCATCGCTCAGGCTCCCTTCGCCGCGGCGGGCCGGACACGGACGATGGTCTCGGTCAGCGCGTTGCCGCCACCGGCCGGGTCGAAGTCATAGAGCTTGCCGTGCTGGAGGCGCTGGTCGGCCACGCCGACGCCCTCGGCGCGCGTCGCGACCGGGACGGTGGCGCCGTAGCCGTGCAGCATGAACACCGCCTCCGGATGGATCCACGGCGTGACCCGGGCCGGCAGGCGGCCGACATAGGCGCCACCGCCCTCGACCTCGACATCCTCGCCGTCGCGGATGCCAAGCGGCGCCGCGCGGTCGGGATGGATCCAGAGCTCCTGCTTCGGCGCGGCCTCGCGCAGCAGCGGATTGTTCAGCGACTGCCCATGCGCCAGCGTCGCAGGCCTGCCGAATAGCAGGGTGAAGCTGTCGCCCGCCGGCGCGGGTTTGGGTTCGTAGGCCGGCATGAAGGGCAGATCGGCCTGCGCCAGCACCGTGCTGTCGATCTCGATCCGGCCGGATGGCGTCGGGAAGCGCAGCGCGTCGCGCGGCATCAGCTTCGGTGCCGGCGCAAGCGCGAACACGCCGGCCTCGCGCATCTCGGCCACCGTGACGCCGGTGCCTTCGAGCTGGTAGTTCCAGATTTCCTCGACGGTCTCGAAGTCCAGCGCTTCCTTGTCGCCCATGCGGCGCAGGATCTCGCGGAAGATCCACCAGGCGGGGCGGCTGTCGAAGCGCGGCGCGACGGCCTGGTCGCGCATCAGGAACACGGGCACCGGCCCCGGCATCCCGGCCAGGATATTGGCGCGCTCGAGATAGGTGGATTCCGGCAGGATCACGTCCGAAAACCAGCCGGTCTCGGAGTACCGGACATCGATCGAGACCAGCAGCCTGAGCTTGCCGAGCGCACGCTTCAGCGCCTCGGCGTCGGGCAGGCTGGTGATGGGGTCATGGCGATAGGCGATGTAGGCGCCGATGCCGTAGGGCTCATTGGTTTCCATGGCGGCAAAGAGCTGATGCACCATGCCGATCGACGGATCCCAGGACGGCCGCGTGGTGCCGGCGCCGTCGACGCGCGGCTCGGTCACCTTGGGCACGCGCGCCGAGAGCGGCTTGAGGGACTTGCGGCCGAAGGCCTCGGCCGGCTTGGCGATGATCAGCCCGCCCGGCACCTCGATGCTGCCCATCAGCGCGTTCAGGATCAGCGCACTGCGCGTGACATGGAAGGACTGGCGATGGCGCGCCGTCATCCAGCCGGGATGGAAGATCACCCGCGGGGCCTGGCCGGCGATTTCGGTCACCAGCGCGCGCAGTTCGTCCGCCGGCACGCCGGTGTGCTGCTCCTGCCATTCCGGCGTGGTGTCCTTCACCGCTGCGCGCAGCACGTCCATGCCGCTCACGAAGCGCGCCACGAAATCCTTGTCGTACACATCCCGCGCCAGCACCTCGTGGATCAGCGCGAGGTTCAGCGCGTAGTCGCTGTTCGGCCGGACCTTCCAGTAGCGGTGGGCCTTGCAGGCGGTGCCGCTGGCGCGCGGGTCGATGTAGGTGACGCGCAGGCCGTTGGCGACCGCGTCCATGAAGGCCTTGGCCTCCTTCACCATCAGCGATTCGACGATGTTGCGCCCGTACAGCACCAGGTGGCGCGCGTTCCGGTAGTCCGGGATCAGCGCCGCATGGCTGAAGCCGAACATGCTCCGCGCGGCATTGTGCGCGTTGCCGCCGCAGGTGGCATCGTGATTGAAGTAGTTGGGCGAACCGAGCGCCGCCAGGAAGGTCTTGGTGAGATCGGCGAAGGGCCCGCCGCGGTCGGACAGCGCGATGCCGCGCGGACCATGGGCCTCGATCGTCTCGCGCAGCCCCTGCGCCACGTGATCGAGCGCCTCGTCCCACGACGCGCGCCGCCAGCGGCCGCTGCCGCGTTCGCCGATGCGGATCAGCGGCGTCTGCGGCCGCTCGTCATCGGCGTATTCGAGCGGAAGCCCGGCCGCACCCTTGGCGCAGAGGCTCGCGCCGATCGCCGCATCGTGCCGGTTGCCCTGGATCCAGGCGACCTTGCCGTCCTCAACGGTGACCTCGATCGGGCAGCGGACGGAGCACATGCCGCACATGCTGTAGACGGTGCGCTTACCGGGCGTGCCCACGCCGCGGACATTGGGGGCGATGGTCGCGTTCATGGTGAACTCCCTGCGCTGGGGCCGCTTGGGGTGCCGGCGTCGCCGTGCCGGCGCACGACGCCCGGGAGGCGCATGCGCTGCTCCGCCCCTTGCCTGCGCCCCACGTCATCATGGTGCCGCGACGCGACACCCCGATCCTTGATGCACGTCAATCCATCCGGGCCGAGACCAGGAAAACAGCCGGGCACGATGTATTCCAACGTGGGATCGATGGCGCTTGCATGACGCCGAAGGCCCGGCCTGCGCTGCATCGTCGGGACCGCCCTCATGCCGCCACCGCCTTCGGCCTGCCGGAGCGGAACGCCTCGATCACGGCAAGCGCCACGACGGCATACATCGCCGCCATGACCAGTTCCCCGAGCCGATCGACGAAGCCCGCGCTCGCATTGGCATCCATTGGGCTCATCGCGCCGCCGAGCAGGATCAGCATGACGCTGAGCGCGGCCCCGGCCAGCGGCGCGACCCTGGTGCCACTGGTCGCCATCCGCGCAAACATCAGGTGCACCGGCAGCATGAGCACCGCCATGAAGACGAAGATCGGCGTCATCGCGATCAGCTCGTAGAGGACCAGCGCCACAAGGCCGCCGAACAGGTTCGCCAGCAGGATCGCGCCGCTGACCGACAGGCTGCGCGCCAGGCTCAGCTGCTGGACATAGATGGCGATGTAGAGAGGCGTGTGGATGTTGGTCCAGTCGAAGGCGAAGTAGGCCGCGCTGTAGGACCAGGTGATCAGTCCGATCTGCCACGCTCGCCAGGCGGCTTCCGCCGGCGGCAGCGGTGTGCGCTGCGGCGGGCCTGGCTCCTCGCCGCGCGGCGGGATCAGCGTGAACATCACGCAGGTCACGACAAGCGACAGGCCGATGTTCCAGATGAAGGAGGCAGCGAGGTCCCGCGCCACGCCGGGCGTCACCTTGGCACCCAGCGGGACCAGCAGCACCGCGCAGAGGATGACCACGACGATGATCGTGTTGCCGCCACGCTGATGGTACCGGAAGGTCGCGACCAGCACCGGCAGCAGGGCCGCGACGAAAAGCGTCGGATAGGCGCGCGCGACGCCGCCCGCCGCCAGCGCCGCATAGGCGATCACGATGGTCGCGCCCATCAGCACGCCGGCCTCGCGCAGCGTCGGCAGGCGGCGTCCCTGCAGCATCGGCGCGGCGAAGACCGGCGCGAGATAGGCCAGCAACCAGTTCACATAGAGCGCGACCAGGAAGACGATGGTGACGCCGATGCCGAGCCGCAGCGCGCGCCGGTCCCACACCGCCTGGTCCATCGGTTCAGTAGGCATAGGAGACCCAGCCCATGAAGCGGATCCAGGCCATGGCCAGCGCATTCAGGATGGCGCTGTCGCCGGTGAACACCACCACATCCGCCTGGCCGTTGAGCATGCGGCGGATGTCCACCGTCTCGCTGCCCGTCCCGTAGTTCTCCATGCGGATACGGACCGGGAAGCGCTGCGGGTCGCGCATCCAGCCGGCAACCTCGGGTGGCTTGGGCAGCCCATCCGAGGATGTGCCGGCCTGCGGCGCGGCGGCGCCGATGGTGATGCTCGTCACCTGCCCGGGGAAGATGCGGGCGGGATAAAGGTCGAGGCTGATCTCGGCCCGATTGCCGATGGCGATGCGGGCGAGGTTGTTCTCCGTCATGTAGGCCTCGACCCACACCTCCTCGAAGGACACGAAGGTCATGAGCCGCCGACCGGCCGGCGCGAAGGTGCCCTCGGTGACCTGGAGGTCGATGACGGCGCCGCGGCCGGGCGCGCGCAGTTCGGTCCAGCGCAGGTTGAGCTCGGCCAGGCCCAGCGTCGCGATGGCCTGCTGGATGCGCGCATTCTCCGCACCGGTGGCGCCAAGCTGCTGGCGCGCCCGCTCGAGGCCGGCCTCGGCCGTGGTCAGTCGGCCTTCCGCGGTCAGCAACTGCGCCTGCGCCTGGTCCGCGGCGGCCCGCGACGCGATGCCCTGCCGCGCGAGGGTGAAGGTCCGCGTGCACTGCGCGCGCGTGTTCTCGAGTTGCGCGCGCGCCTGCGCCAGTTCCGCCTGCGCCGCCTCGACCTGCGCGGAGTTCGCGCCCACCTCCTGCGTTGCGAGCTGGAGATCGGCGCGCGCCTTGTCGACCTGCAGCTGGAAGGGCTGCGGGTCGATCCGGGCCAGCAGCTGGCCTGGCTCCACGACCTGGCCATTCGTCACCGGCACGGCGGCGACGTAGCCCGAGACCTGCGGCACCATCTCGACGATCAGCGCCTTCACGCGGGCATTGCCGGTGTAGGGCGTGAAGCGGTCGGCCACGAGGTACCAGGCGAAGATCGCGATCGCGAGGACGGTCGAGATGCGGATGGTGGTCTTCACGGGCGCGGAGTTCCTGGTTGGCGTGAGAGGGCGGCGGCAAGGGCGGCCCGCACGGAACGCGGGCGGCAACACGCTGCGGGACGGATATCCGAGTGTCATCGGCCCGCGACTGCGATCAGCGCCGCGTGTGGCGCGCGATCATCAGGTTCTCATCCGTCGGGATGACGTGGACGGCGACGCGACTGTCGGCGCGCGAGATGACTGGCGTCTTCGCAGCATTGGCCGCCACATCGAGTTCGGCGCCGAGCCAGCGGCAGGCGTCGCACACGGCCGCGCGGATCGGTGCCGCGTTCTCCCCCACCCCGGCGGTGAACACGATCCCGTCCAGCCCGCCCAGCGCGGCCGCCATCGAACCGATGCCGCGTGCCACGCGATAGACGAAGACCTCGATCGCGAAGCGCGCCCGCGGATCCTCGCTGTCCAACAGGTCACGGAAGTCCGAGGACAGGCCCGACAGGCCGAGCATGCCCGAGCGCCGGTAGAGCAGCGCCTCGACACCCGCGATATCGAGCCCATGCTCGCGCATCAGGTGCAGCACCACGGCGGGGTCGATCTCGCCGCAGCGCGTGCCCATCGGCAGGCCGTCGAGCGCGGAGAATCCCATCGTCGTCGCGACACTGCGCCCCGCCTGCAGCGCGCACAGCGAGGCGCCATTGCCGAGATGCGCCACCACCACCCGCCCCGCGGCGAGGCCCGGTGCCGCCGTCGGGCAGCACCGAGGCGATGTATTCGTAGGACAGCCCGTGGAAGCCGTAGCGGCGGATGCCGCGCGCGGCCATCTCGTGCGGCAGCGCGAAGACCTGCGCGACTTCGGGGATGGTGCGATGGAAGGCGGTGTCGAAGCACGCGACCTGGGGCACACTCGGCACGCGCTCGATTGCCGCGCGGATCGGCGAGAGGTTGTGCGGCTGGTGCAGCGGCGCGAGCGGCGACAACGCTGCGAGTTCGTCAATCAGCGCCGGCGTGACGAGGCGCGGCCGGTCGTGGTGCTGCCCGCCATGCACGACGCGATGGCCGAGTGCGAGGAGCGGTCGGCCGCCCAGCTGCTCGCGCAGCCACGGCAGCAGCGCGACCAGCGCCTCGGCCGGCGTGCCGGGCGGGTCGGCGGCCAGGTCGGGCACGGCGAGCTTCGTGCCGGCGCCGTTGCGCGCCGTGACGCCCGGCCGCACGCCGATGCCGTCCACCTGGCCCGCCAGCAGCAGCGCGTCATTCTCGTAGAGCGAGAACTTGAGGGAGGATGACCCTGCGTTGACGACGCCGATGACGCCGGAGCTCATGTCGCGCGCTCCTGCCCGGCCGCGGCCAGCACCTGCGCCAGCGCGACCGAGGCCAGGCGCGACTCCACGCTGTCCGCCCGGCTGGTCAGGATGATCGGCACCCGCGCACCGAGCACGATGCCGGCCGAATCCGCGCCCGCCAGGTAGCTCAGTTGCTTGGCGACCATGTTGCCGGATTCGAGATCGGGCGCGAGCAGGATGTCGGCCTCGCCCGCCACCGGCGAGACGATCTTCTTGATCGCCGCCGCCGCCTTGCTGATCGCGTTGTCGAAGGCGAGCGGGCCGTCGAGGATGGCGCCCGTGATCTGGCCGCGATCGGCCATCTTGCACAGCGCCGCGGCCTCGAGCGTGCTCGGCATCGCCGGGTTGACCGTCTCGACCGCCGCGAGGATCGCCACCTTCGGCATCGGGTTTCCGAGCGCGTGGAGCAGGTCCGCCGCGTTCTGCACGATGTCCATCTTCGTCCGGAGGTCGGGGACGATGTTGATTGCCGCGTCGGTGACGAACAGCGCCTTCGGGTAGCTCGGCACGTCCATGGCAAAGACGTGGCTGAGGCGGCGACCCGTGCGGAGCCCGCCATCCCGCGCCACGGCGGCGGACATCAGCTCGTCAGTGTGCAGGCTGCCCTTCATCAGGCTGGCGGCGCGGCCTTCGCGGCACAGCCGCACGGCGGCGACGGCGGCCTCCTGTGGTGTCGCCGCCTCGATGATCTCGCACGCTGCGAGGGACGCGCCCGCCTCGGCCGCGATGCGCTCGATTACGTCGCGCGGCCCGACCAGCAGCGGGCGCAGTGCGCCGCGCCGGGCCGCCTCGACGGGGCCGAGCAGGCTGTCGCGGTCGCAGGGCCAGGCCACGGCGGCGGTCAGCGCCGGCAATTCTGCGCTGCGCGCCATCAGCGCGGCGAGGTGCCGGTGCCTGTGCAGTTGGATGTCGGGACGGGCGCCGGCCATGGCCGTCACCGCGACGACCGGCAGCGCGAAGGTGGCCGAGGCTTCGGCCAGCCTGCCGCGAGGTCCGCTCACCACGATCGCGAGCACGGCGGTCTCCGGGTCGGGGCGCGCCACGATCGTGCCGGTGATCTCCACCGCCTCCTGCGGCAGCGGCGGCAGGCCGAGGGTCAGGTCCATGCTGCGCAGGGTGGCGCCTGGGCCCGGCAGGGCGCGCGCCGTGAAATCGAGGATCAGCCCCTGCTGCAGCAGGGCCTGCGCCTGGCTCGGCAAATGGTCGAAGGCCGTATCGGGCGCACCGAACAGTGCGGCGGCGAGGTCGAAGCCTTGCGCGCGCAGGGTATGCGTCATGCCGCGCGTCAAGCCAACCGGCGCGGTGGCCTGCGAGAGACCGGTCAGCATGGTGTCCGTCGTGCTCATCATACGCTCCGATAGGTCATGCGGCGCCGACGCATCACTCCGCCACCCGCGACCAGCCCTCGCCGGGATCGAAGGCGGCGACGCCACGCGCGATCCGCGCCGTCTCGGGCCCGAGGTCGCGTTCATAGACATCGCCGCGATGGCTCACGATGAAGGTCTGGACGCCCGACCGCCCGTACTGGACCGGCCAGGCGATGACGCCGAAGCCGCCGATCATGCGGCCGTTCACCACGAACTCCATCGCCCCGCCCGGTGCCGCCGGGCCCTGTGCCTCGAGGATGCGGAACAGATAGCCGTTGTAGGGTCGGGGCGCGTCCCCGGGCCGGTTCGTACCGTAGCCGCCGGCACTCGCCGCCGCGGCCAGCGGGCCGAGGGGGCTCGGCGGCTCGCCCTCGTCCGTCTCCCAGAACAACCCGTCGCGGGTGCCCGGCGTGGAGAAGAAGCGCCGCGCATAGGCCATGAAGGCGCCCTGCCGCCCGGCGCTGCGGGCGTAGTCGTCCTGCGCGTCCACGATGGCGCGCAGGGTCTGGATCGTGTCGAGCTCGTTGCGCCCGATCCTGCGGGTGATGATTTCCTCGGCACCCTGGCGCGGGTCGAAGCGCCACCCACCGCCGCGCTGGACCATGGGGATCGGCAACGGCCAGGCATCCGGGCCGACCTGGACCACGGCGCGGTCCGGGGCGGTGCGCATCACCTCGTGCTTCGCGTCATAGGCGACGGCGAAGCGGGCGAAGGCGGCAGCGTCGGACGCACGGTCGCCGGTGCGCAGCAGCCGCCGGCCTTCCTCCCCGAGGATCCGTGCCAGGTGCGGCGCGTCCTGCCGCCGCGAGGCATCGGCCAGGGCCGCGAAACCGGCCTCCGGCGTGGCGAACCGCTGCGGCAGGGCGGGCTGGCGTGCCGGCGCGACCTGGGACGGTGCCGGTTCGGCAGCCGCGACCTGCGCCCAGGCCGGACCGCAGGCCATGAGCGCGGCGACGCCGGCCGCAAGGATGATCCTGGTCATCGGCCTCACCTCCGCCCGCCGCGGCCACCGCCGCCGCCACCACCGCCCCGCGCTGCGCCACCGCCACCGCGGGTGGCGGCGGATTGGCGGCTGCTGGCGCCGCGCTGTGCCGCCGCGCGGGTGTCGCCCCCTTGACCCATGCCCTGGAAGCCCTGCGCACCACCGCCACGGGCGGCAGCGGGCTGGGGCGAAGCCTGTGGTCGGCCGCTGGCGGCAACGCCACCGCCAGCCGGGCGCTGCGTCGCGCCTCCGCCGGCGGCTGGGCGGTCGCCAGCCGGGCGCGCACCTGCCGCCGGGCGCTGGGTCGCGCCTGCACCGGCGGCGGGACGGTCACCACCCGGACGCGCACCTGCTGCCGGGCGCTGGGTCGCGCCGGCGCCGGCTCCGGGGCGTTCCGCCCCCGGCCGCGCACCCGCTCCGCCACCTGGCCGGTCTGCCGTGCCGGGGCGCGCCGCGCCGCCCTGGCCCGCGCCGCCGGGACGCGCTCCGGCACCCGCACCCGGCCGATCCGCGCCCGGGCGGGCGCCCTGGCCGGCACCGGGGCGCTCCGTTCCGCCGAGCGCGCCGCCCGGCTGCTGTGTGCGGCCGCGGAACTGCTCGCGCGACGCAGACTGTTGCTGGCGGTCGCCCTGGTAGCGGTTGCGCACGTCGTCACCGCGATAGGCGACGCCCTGCCGGTGCGTCGAATCGTGTTGCCAGGACCCGCCCGTCACGTTGGTGTTGCGGTTGATGTTGTTGACGCGGGACGCGTTGACGTTGATGTCGCCACCGCCCCAATTCGGGCTCGACCAGCCCCAGAGATTGTTCGCGATGGCTACGCCGCCGGCGAAGGCCATGCCGGTCACCAGCGCGCTGCCGACGCCCCAGCCGACCGGCGGCGGGTAGTAGGGCGGCGGGTTCTGCGGATAGGGCCAGGCGCCGTAGACGACCTGCGGGTTGTAGGCCGGCACATAGACGGTCTCGGGCTGCGCCGGCGCGATGGTGATGATCTGCGGCGGCGGCGCGACGGCTGCGGCCGACGTAGCGGCGGGCGCGGCGGCGACATTCTGCGTCACCGTCACCGTCTGCTGCGGGCCGGACTGCAACGCGCCGTTTGCCTGGGCGCGGCCGCGCAGCACCTGGATGGCGCTCAGCACGTCCTGCTGCTGTGCCAGCACCGCGTCGCCGACCTGCTGCGTCCATTCCAGTTCGTCGTTCATCACGGCCAGCACGTCCGGGAACGGCACCAGCGACTTCACGCTGGCATCCCAGGGCTGGGATTGCAGCGCCTGTTCCAGCGCCGTCCCGCGCAGCGCGGCGTTCTGCTCGCGGCCCAGCCAGCGCTTCGCCTGCACGATCTCGAGCGGATAGGTCGCGGCCATCAGCATCTGGGTCAGGAGCGTGTCCGGATGGAGCGCGATGGGCGCCAGCAATTGCTCGAGCTGGGCCTGCGAGAGGCGCTCCTGTCCCGGTGTGGTCGCTACGCGGGCCGGCGCGGCGGCGGCAGGCGGCGGGGCACCCTGCGCGGCGGCGCGCTGCAGCGCCAGGCCGGCCACGGTGGTGCAGCCGATGCCGCCGCAGACGAAAACCGCGAGCGTGCGGCGCCAGCCCGGCCAGCGCACGAAACCTCCCAGGGCCACGGGGTGTTGCATCACGTCCTCCGGTCTGGCGGCGTAGCGGCGCGCAAAGCCGCGTTGCCTGCGGCTGCCGTGCGGTGCGCCCGGTGTCCTGGCATGCGTCTCACGCACCGGGCCGCTGCGACGCCGCCAGCCGCGACGTGCGGTTCTCGGCGGCGAACATGGCGAGGATCTCCACCTCGAGTTCGCGCACGAGGGTGCGGTACTCATCGAGTTCACGGCGCGGTGTGACAGCGGAGAGCCGCTCGAAGGCCGCCAGCCCATCCTGCGCGAGGCGGTAGTCCTCGCAGGCGCTGCGAAAGGCCCGGTCCGCCAGGAAGAGGTGCCGGATCATTGGCGCCTCGGCGGGAAAGCGCGCGAGCACCGTTGCCAGTTCGGGATGAAGATCGGACGGATCGGCCATCGCATTCCGGCTCCAGGCACCTTACACAACGGGTTCTTCAGACGCTGTGGAGCTAGGCGACACCGGATGCAGGGGCGGAAGTACGTCACCGTTAATGATCCCACGCGAGGAGCCACCCGTCCCGGTCGCAGCGGCAGGCGTGCGGCATGAGCACTGCCGCGCAGAACCCGGATACGAACGCCGTCCGGGCGGAACTGGAACGGATCCTCGCCTCCGGCGACTTCGACGCCTCCGACCGGAACCGTGACTTTCTCCGCTACGTCGTCGAGGAGACGCTGGCCGGCCGCGCGGGCCGCATCAAGGCCTACAGCATCGCAACATCGGTGTTCGGCCGAGGCGCTGATTTCGACCCGCAGCTCGATTCCATCGTGCGCATCGAGGCAGGACGCCTGCGACGCGCCCTCGACCGCTACTACCTGACGGGCGGGCGTGCCGACGCGTTGCGCATCACCATCCCGCGCGGCGCCTATGTGCCGATCTTCGAGACCGGCACCGCGGCCGGGACGCCGGGCGGAGAGAGGGCGCCGGGGCGTCCCGGCTGCACCATCCTGGTTCACCCCTTCGAGGAAGAAGGCGACCAGTCCGCCCACCCCAATGTCACCCGCGGCCTGATGCGCCAGGTGATCGTCGGGCTCGCACGCTTCACCGACCTGCTCGTCTACGGCATCGACACCACCCTGAGCCGCGCCGCGGGCCGGCAGGATCCGGACGAGCCGATCGACGTGGATTTCCTGCTGACCGGCGGCACGACCATGACGGCGGATCGCTTCACCCTCGAGGTGCTGCTGATCGACGCGCGGACCGGCCGCTACGTCTGGGGCGAGACCTTCGACCGCGGGCTCGAGCCCGGCGAGATCACCCGCACGCGCGACGAGGTCGCGAACAGCGTGGTGCGCAGCCTGGCCCAGCCCTATGGCGTGATCTACAGCGAGCGCGCGCGCGACGCGGAGGGCAAGCCGGCCGGCAGCCTGTCGTCCTATGAGAGCGTGCTGCTGTTCCACGAATACTGGAGAACCTACGATCGCACGCTGTTCGATTTGGTGCGGGACGCGCTCGAGGCTGCGATTCAACGCGACCCCGACTACGCCGAGGCCTTCGCCTGCCTGTCGCAGATCTACTCGAACTGGCTGCGCTTCCATCACGATCCGGCGCCGGCGGCGGTTGATCCGCGTGAACGGGCGCTGGCCCTGGCGCGGCGCGCGGTCGAACTGGCCCCTCATTCGAGCCGCGGCCATCACGCCCTGGCCCTCGCCTACTGGTTCAGCGGCGATGTCGCCGCCAGCATCGCGGCCCTGAAGACGGGCCTCGAGCTCAACCCGAACGATTCCGAGATCATGGCCGATCTCGGGCTGCGCCAGGCCCTGCTGATGCAGTGGGACAAGGCGGTGCCGCTGCTGAAGGGCTCCTACGAGCGCAACCCGGCGCAGCCCGGGAATTACCGGGTCGGACTGGCGCTCCACCACTACATGGAAGGCCGCTACGAGGAGGCCCTGGTCGAGATGCGCCGGGCCAACCCCCAACACGTCGTCCACGGGTTCATCGTGGTCGCCGCCGCGGCCGCGCAGCTTGGCCGGAGGCAGGAGGCCGAAGCGGCGGTGCAGTCCATCCTGGGGATCGCCCCAGGCTATGGCGACCGCGTCGCCGGCGACCTCAAGGCGCGCAATCTCCACCCGCAGTTGATCGCAGCCGTGGTGGACGGGCTGCGCAAGGCCGGCCTGCCAGGCGCCGAAATGGGGCTTTGCGCGGATGCCGCGCCCTTCGCGGCCCCACGGGGCATCAAGGGGCCCGGGTGACCGGTCGCCGCCGGGCGATGTCACAGTAACTTACTGCGACGGGGCCCCGGAGCGGTGCGGGCAGTTCTCCCCGACCTGCTATGCAGTCCCCGGAAGCGCGTTGCCCGGCCGGGCGGGGTTGCTTCCATGCCCGATGATCGGCCCCCGCCAACCCGCAGGCCGCGTGCGAGGAGACCGCCCATGCCCCCCAATCTTGGCCTCTTTCCCTGGGCCGCCTATGGCCTCGACGCGTGGCAGCGCTCGGTGATGTTCCTCGACGTGTTGCGCCAGCGGGGCAACGCGTTCCTCGCGGCCGAGGACGACCCGATGCGCAACGTCCTCACCTTCGGCTTCGACCTGGTGATGGACGGGCGCGACCTGCCGCGGCCGGTGAATTATTGGATGGCCCGCGTGACGCCGCCGGAAGGCGCGCCGCCCGCTGACCCGCTGAACCGGCCCTTCATCGTGATCGACCCGCGCGCCGGCCACGGCCCCGGCATCGGCGGCTTCAAGGCGGACAGCGAGATCGGTGTCGCGATCGCCGCCGGTCACCCGTGCTATTTCGTTGGCTTCCGGCCCGAGCCCGAGCCCGGCCAGACCATCGAGGACGTGGTCCGCGCCATCATCGCCTTCACCGAGGAGGTCGGCCGCCGCCACCTCGACGCCGACGGAAAGCCGGTCGCGATCGGCAATTGCCAGGCCGGTTGGGCGCTGCTGATGGCCGCGGCGATCCGGCCGGAGGCCTTCGGGCCGCTGATGGTGGCGGGCTCGCCCGTCTCCACCTGGGCCGGCGTGCCCGGGAAGGCGCCGATGCGCTACCTGGGCGGGCTGCTCGGCGGGTCGTGGCTCACGGCGATGACGGGCGACCTCGGCGGCGGCAAGTTCGACGGTGCCTGGCTGGTGTCCAACTTCGAGAGCGGCAACCCCGCCAACACCTACTGGTCCAAGCAGTACGAGGTTTGGGCCGACGTGGACAACGCGGCCGAACGCTACCTCGGCTTCGAGAAGTGGTGGGGCGGGCATGTCCGCCTCAACGCCGCGGAGATGCAGTTCATCGTGGACGAGCTGTTCGTGGGCAACCGCCTGGCGACCGGGGAGATGACCTTCTCGGACGGCACCCGCGTGGACCTGCGCGCGATCGCCTCACCCATCATCGTGTTCTGCTCGGAGGGCGACGAGATCACCCCGCCGGCGCAGGCGCTGTCCTGGATCACCGATCTCTACGGCGACCTGAATGACCTGCGCACGCACGGACAGACCATCGTCTATTCCGTGCATGGCAGCATCGGACACCTCGGCATCTTCGTCTCGGGCGGCGTGGCGAAGAAGGAGCACAACGAATTCGCCACCAACATGGACATGATCGACGTCCTGCCGCCCGGCCTCTACGAGGCCGTTCTGCGGCCGGCCAAGGAGGAAGCGCGGGCCGAGCTCGCCGGCGGCGACTGGCTCGTCAACTTCCAGGCGCGCGACTTCGCCGATCTTGCGCAGCATGGCGGCACGGATGCCGAGGACGAGAAGCGCTTCGCCGCGGCGCGCCGGGTGTCGGAGAGCAATCTCGGCCTCTATCGCCGCTTGGCACAGCCGGCGTTGCAGGCGATGGCGACGCCGCCGGTCGTCTGGGCCTCCGAGCAGATGCATCCGGCGCGGCTGTCCTACACGCTGTTCTCGGACCGCAACCCGGCCATGGCCTGGGTGCGCTGGGCGGCCGAGATGGCGCGCACGAGCCGCCAGCCGGTCGCGGACGACAACCCGGGCCGCACCGCCGAGCGCCAGGTGTCGGAGGCGATGACGCGGATGCTCGAGGCCTATGGCCGCCAGCGGGACACGCTGAGCGAGAAGATGTTCCAGGAGGTCTACGGCTCGCCCGCCGTGCAGGCGCTGACCGGCATCGCCGCCGGAACCGCGCCGCCGCGTGCGCGCCCGGGCCGCAGCCCCGACCATGACCGCTTCGTCGCTCTGGCGACCGAACGGCTGCGCGGCGCCATGGCCGTGGGCAGCGTGCACGAGGCGGTGCTGCGCGCGCTGCTCTGGGTGCGGCTGCCGACGGCCAATGCGGACGAACGCTCCTTCACGATCATCCGGCGCGTGCGTGCCGCCATGGGGCGGGAGGCGCTGCCGCTGGCGGCGTTCAAGCAGGCCATCCGGCAGCAGTTCTTCATGCTGATGATCGACGAGGCGCGCGCGATCGAGACCTTGCCCGCGCTGTTGCCGGACGACCCGGCGGTGCGCGCGCAGGCGTTCGGCGTGCTGCGGTCGGTGGTGGATGCGGCCGGGGAGATGCCGGCCGAGGCCACGCGCAGGATGGCCGAGATGGAGCGGATCTTCGCCGGCGAACCGCTGGCGGCCAGCGTACCGTCCTTGGCCGCGCGGCGGGCCGGGCCGGCGCCGCGTTCGGCCTGATGTGACGGCACTCGGAGGCCGCTCGCAGGCCCCATCATATCGCGTGACGAGAGTAGGCAGGGACATCGAACCATGAGCTCAACATCCGACAATTTCAGCGCCTCGGCGATCTGGGATGCCATCGCGAAGAAGAAGCGCGCGGAGGCCGACGACCTCCGCGCCCAGGAAGCGGCGGCGAAGGCCGAACGCGAGATGATCCGCGAAGCCTTTGCGGCGCGCGATGTGCAGCCCGATGCGATGGAGCGCATCGCGCTCGTCGTTCGCCGGGCTGTCGCGAACGGCGACAAGCGCGCTCTCCTGTTGCAGTTCCCTTCGGAATGGCTGCCGGATTCCGGCCGCGGCATCACCAGCCACGACCCGAACTGGCATGAGCGGCTCGAGGGCTTTCCCCGCCGCGCCTATGACTACTACCTGAAGGAACTGGCGCCGCGCGGCTTCCAGTTGCAGGTCGAGGTCCTTGACTTCCCAGGCGGCATGCCCGGCGATGTCGGCTGGTTCCTCAGCTGGAAGCACCCGGACGAGTGACCGGGGCCGCCACCGCGGCGGCGACGAAGCAGCCATCGGCCAATTCGCTCTGAGCCATGCGGAGGAGCAGGTCCTCGATCTGGTCCAGCGCCTGCACCGCCGTTGTCGGGTCGTTGATTGCCGGGGACAGTGCCTTGATGGCGATGTCCACGAGCAGGCGGAGCGGATATTTCGGGTCCTGTTCGAAGGTCTGGTTCGAACCGAGCCGTACGGCCTCGCGCAGGGCGGCCTCCGACAATGGCCCCTTACCGCCGAGGACGTGCAGAATCACGCTGCCGTCCATCATCATGTCGCCTACCGCGCATTCCATTCTGATGCGCGCCCCGGCGCCCTGCGCGAGGGCGACGAGGGAGGAGATCTCGTAGCGCTGCACATAGCGCGGCGGCCCGGCATGGCGCAGCACCTGCATCACTGTCGCCAGCACCTCGTCGGCGCGGCGGTTGCCCTGCCCGCCTGCGCCGGGCACCGACACTGCTAGGTTCTGCCGGATGATGGTGCGCCCCTGGTCCCCGATGAAGCGCAGGGTGTTCGTGATCTGCAAGTCACCCAGGCGGCGCATGAGAAGGCCGAAGGCCAACAGGCTGAGGAACAGCAGGCCGACCGCGAAGAGCGAGGAGATGGCGGGCACCTGGCCCGAACCCTCACGGTCCGCCCAGGCCGCCGCCGCGAGCGCGTAGGTGAAGGTCGCAAAGAACATTCCCAGTGCGTGGAACAGCACCGGATCGCGCGCGAAGCGGTTGGCGAAGCGCGGCGAATAGGTCACTGCGCTGACCTGGAGCATCACGAAGGCTGCCGAGAAGACGATGCCGGTGAGCGCCATCATCCCCGACCCGTTTGAGGTCAGTACCGCAAGGGCGGCGGAGGTCGAGATGCCGAGGTCGAGCGGCAGCGCTCGCTCCATTTGCGGCAGCACGAGGGCCGCTACGAGGCTGACGACAGTATAGACGATCGGAATGATCCAGACCGGAATGAGGTAAGTCCTCCAGGTGCAGCTTCGCTTCGCGTCGTGCGGCAACCGACGGGATGCGACGGCGCTGTGCGACAGCCCGCCAGGTGCCAGCATGACGATCATGCCCTGGCCTGTCGTCACGGCTATCGGCTGGATGTCACTGTAACTTACCCACGAACGGCAGCAGCCTGACGAAACGGCTCGGCTGCAAATGCTACCTGATCGATCCGCATGACGACCCCGTTCGCGCGGATCACTTACGGAGAGCACCCATGAAGCGCCGTCCCCTCCTGCTGCTGCCGTTCCTGGCCGCGTGCCAGTCGTTGGATACCGACCGGACCACGACTCTGGTCGGGGTTGTCGAGACCGTCGACCCGCAGTCGCGCGAACTGCTCCTGCGCGGGCAGGCCGGCGCGCAGACCGGCAAGCTGCTCACTGTTATTGCGGGCCGCGCCGTGCGGCGGCTCGATCAGGTCAAGCCGGGCGACCGTGTGACGGTGCGCTATTATCAGGCGCTAGCGGCGCAGGCCGTGCGGCCCGGTGCGCCGGGCAGCCAGCCCTTCGCCGGTGTCGCCGTCCAGCGCGAGGCCGAGCGCCCCGGTGGCGAGGTCACGCGCGTGCGTTCGGGCCGCGTCACCATCACCGAGGTGGATCGCCTCGGCGGCACCGTCAGCTTCGTCGGTCCGGCGGGCCTGACGCGCACCGTGACGGCCGAGAACCTCGAGACGCGCGCCTTCATCCTCGGCCTGCGGGTCGGGGAGCAGGTCGACATGGTCTACGAGGAGGCTCTCGCGATCTCCGTCGAACCGATGCGGTGACGCAAAAGCGAATGGCGAGGCCCCGTGTCGTGATCCCGAGGGCCTTAGCCAACCAAGCTGAACAAGCCCGAGAACTTGTGTAGCCCCCGCACCAGAACCGGGGGCGGGACCAAGCCGACGATGCACTAAGATTGACCCCGGACCACCTCGTGGGGACAGGCCCGCAGGATGGGAGAAAGATGACATGTTGATCGAGAAGCCGGTTCCGGTATCCAGGATTTCGAGGCGGCTTTTCGTTGCCACCAGCCTTGCGCTTCCGGCCTGCACTAACCTCGATCGCGGTACCGGCGTGCCGCGTGCCATGCAGTCGGAGGTGACTGTCCTCGGCCTGCCCAACGGTCGGTTCTGGGCTGACGATCAGTTTGACCTGATCAGAGCAGAAGCTTTGGCGTCCGAAGAACGCGAAATACGCCATCTTGGGCTGAGGCAGGGCCGCGATCGCCTGCCTCCCTCGAACCTTTTGGCCATCTCTGGCGGAGGTGATGATGGCGCCTTCGGCGCCGGCCTGCTGAACGGCTGGACCGAGCGGGGCGACAGGCCGATCTTCAAGCTTGTCACTGGGGTCAGCACCGGATCTCTCAGCGCTCCGTTCGCCTTTCTCGGGCCCACTCAGGACGCGAACCTCCGTGCGGCCTACACCGGCATCGGCCCGGATGACATCTTCCGCCAACGTGACTGGCTGGCCATTCCGTTCAGCGACGGCATTGCAGACAGCGCGCCGCTCGGGCGAATGATCGCACGCTATGTCGACGAGGCGATGCTCGCGGCGATCGCGGCGGAATACGCAAAGGGACGGTTGTTGTTCATCGGCACGACCGATCTCGATGCGCAGCGCCCAGTGATCTGGAATATCGGCGCGATTGCCGCGAGCGGACAGCCCGGTGCCCTCGGCCTCGTTCGCAATGTATTGCGCGCCTCCGCCTCAGTGCCCGGTGCAGTCTCGCCTGTCATGATCGACGTGGAGGCCGGCGGCCGCCGCTGGCAAGAGATGCACGTCGACGGCGGGGTCGTGGCGCAGACTTTTCTTTATCCAAGCGGCCTGCGGACCGAAATGCTGCGGCGTAGCGCGCCGCGCGAGCGCGATGCATACCTGATCCGCAATTCACGGCTGCGTGGAGATGGAAAGGACACCGACCGGAACCTCGTAGCAATCGCGGGCCGTGCCATATCCTCGATGATCCAATACAGCGGCCAGAACGACATCATACGCGTGCAGAACCTCTCTCAGCGGGACGGTGTGCGCTTCAACCTCGCCTATATCGGCGATGATTTCACGACTCCCTGGAGAACGGCGTTTGATCCTGCATACATGCAAGCGCTGTACGAGTACGGCCGCACGAGGATACTTGAGGGACGGGCCTGGGTGAACAGCCATCCCTCCCTGCGCCAGAGCGACGAGGCCGCGGCGTCTGGGTCGGCGGCCGGCGCCCGGTGAGGTGGTCACGCTGAATCTGCCTTCACCCGGTCACCTAGCCCGCAAAATTCATGAGGCTTGACGGGACGCGCGGACAGCGGGCGCCCGACGAAGGCGCGGTGACCTGGGCGAGTTCGATGGGCGCCGGCATTGGTGGCGGCTGCGTGTTGCGGATCGCGGGGCTGGCGAGTTGCGGTGTGAGGGGCTCGATCGGGGCGTCCGCCCCATTGCTCAACAGGTGAGGCGCGGCAAGCGTTCGAGCGCGAGACGCAGGATGGCCTTGTCGGGACAGGCGCTCGGCAGGTGCAGCATGACGCGGGTCTTCAGCGCGACAACGCGGGTGGCGAGCTTCACCAGGCGCAGCCGCAGGGTGTCGAACTGCGCGACGCGCCAGGTCGAGCGCTTCGGCATCAGGCTGCGCAGCGACCACAGCAGCCAGTAGGCGCCAGTGTGCAGCATCAGGCGGAACTGGTTGGCGGCGGCGCGGCAGCACGAGGTGCGGTCGGCGGCGAGATGGCGCTTCCAGGCCTTGATGTGGTTCTCCGCCTGGCCGCGCCGGCAATAGATGTCCTCGTAGATCGTGCGCGCCGATCCGGCAGCGAGGTTGGTGACGACGAAGCGCGTGTCGGTGCCCTGCGCACTGGCCTCAACACGGGCGATGATGCGCTCGACACGGGTCCAACTCGCGGCGCCGTCGTGGAACTCCTTGTAGCGCCTCAGCTTGTCCCCGCCCGGCACGTTGGCGTGGCGGCGGGCGGTGCTGGTCTCCAACGTCTCGACATGCCGGCGCAGCGTGGTGGTGGTGGCGACGCCGAGCAGGAAGTCGATGCGCGCCGCGCGGCAGAAATCCAGCACATCCGGCGCGCAGTAGTGGCTATCGGCACGGATCAGGATTTCGACGCGTGGCCAGTGGCAACGGATCTCGCGCACCAGGCGGCGGAGGAAGGCGCGCGCCTCGGTGCCGGTCGGGCGCTTGGCGGGGCGGAGCATGGCGGCGACGGGGCGACCGTCCGCGTCGAAGACGACGATCGGCTGGAAGCCGTATTCGTCGTAGTAGGCGTTGAACAGCCGCAACTGCTGCCCGCCATGGACGGCGTCGAAGGTGTCGTCGATGTCGAGCGTGATCCGGCGCGGCACCTGGCGAAAGCCCGCGCAGTAGAGCGCCACCATGGCGCGCGCCATGCGGATGAGCGCGCGCGGCCCCGGCGTGTTCTCGAGGCGCGAGATCGTCGGCTGCGAGCAGAGCGCGGCCTCATCAGGCAGGCGCCCGTTGGCAAGCTTGAAGAGCGGATCGTGCCGCAGGCTGTCGGCATCGTTGCCGTCCTCGTAGCCGGCGGCGATCATCAGCAGGCGGAAGCGCAGGATCTCGGCGAGGCTGTGCTGGATGCGTTCTGGCGCGCGCGGATCGTCGATGCAGGCGGCGAGGCGCCGGGCGATGCCGAGGCGCTCCTCGATCTCACGCAACGCCAGCAGGCCGCCATCGGACGAGAGAGATCCGCCGTCGAAGCGGGCGATGATCGGCTTGCCGGCGACCGGTGACAGGCCCGGCAGGGGCAGCGTAGCGTGTGCGTCGGCGGGCATGGTGTCCGGAAACGGCAGGATTTTGGCGTCGCAACCGAATCCTATGGCTGATCAAGGGTTTGCGCCATGTCCGCCAACCCTGGTACGCAGAATCCTCCATTCCGGCTCGTACCCAGTGGCGGTGAAGTAGTTGGCACACTCGGCTGGTGAGAAAGCGGGCAAGGCGTCTCGGATGGCGTTCCACAGTTCGTCGATGGTGCGCGTTGCGGCGCGGCGCAGCATGGCCTTCAGCTTGGCGAAGGCGTTCTCGATCGGATTGAAGTCGGGCGAGTAGGACGGCAGGTATGGCACTGGCACGGGCGCATTGCCGGTCAGGTGACCCGGTGCTGCTCAGCGCGTATATGTGGGAGAACGAGGCGTCCAAGGATGCGATGGCCGATTTCGCCGCCGCTTATGCGGACCAGGCCGAGCGCGACCACGAGGCGATGGTCGCCGCCGTGCGCGCCGGCCGAATTGCGATCCGCTCGGAGGCTTCAGCCCTGAGTGACGCCAGGAGCGGGATGAGCAGACGCGCACCGCTGCATTCGATCGCGCATGGATGCGGGCCCTGCTCGAATACAGTCGCCAGCGTGCCCTCGATGGCCGGGCCAGGGAGCGCAGCCATCCGGTGCTCGCCAGCAGGCTCCCGGCCGCGGGCCGTCACTCACTGATGGACACGGACCGGCGCGCATCGCCCCATCGAAACGGCGGCGCGTCTGGGCTGTTCCCAATGCTCTCGTGGCTGCATGGCTATTTGGAGTTGACCCGGTTTCGTGGACCCCCCGAGGCTTGAGACGGAGGTGTTCGAGATGCCGAGATTTAGAGTGCCCTACCCGCCGGAGTTCCGGCGGCAGATGGTGGAGTTGGTCCGATCGGGGCGAACTCCACAGGATCTTGCCCGTGAGTTCGAGCCGAATGCGCAGTCGATCGCGCACTGGGTCCGCCAGGCGGAGCACGATGGCGGTCAGCGTCGCGACGGCGGTGCAACTAGCGCCGAGCGAGAGGAACTGAGCAAGCTGCGCCGTGAGAACCATCGGCTGCGCCAGGAGCGCGACATCCTGGCAAAGGCGGCGGCCTGGTTCGCGCGGGACAAGACCCCGTCCGGGTCTTCGAATTCATGAGCGCGCACCAGGCCGAATTCCCCATCCGCGTCATGGCCCGCGTGCTACGGGTCTCGGTGTCCGGCTACTACGCTTGGCGGCGCCGGCCGGCCTCGGCGCACGCCCAGGCCGATGCCTCGCTGCTGCGCCGGATCCGCACGATCCACGCTGGCTCGCACGGCACCTACGGCGCGCCGCGGGTGCATGCCGAGTTGCAAGCCGAGGGCACCGCGATCGCCCGCAAGCGTGTGGCGCGGCTGGTGCGCCACGCCGGGCTGCGGGGCGTGTCGCGGCGTCGCTTCCCGACCACGACGCGCCGCGAGCCGACGCACAGGCCGGCCAACGACCTCGTCGGCCGGGTCTTCACCGCACCGGGGCCGAACCTGCTGTGGGTCGCCGACATCACCTACGTGCCGACCGCGGCGGGCTTCCTGTTCCTGGCCGTCGTGCTCGATGCCTGGTCGCGCCGCATCGTCGGCTGGGCGATGGCCACGGACCTGCGGACGCGCCTGGTGCTCGACGCGCTCGACATGGCAGTGAGCACCAGGAAACCGGCGGATGTCGTGCATCACAGCGACCAGGGCAGCCAAGGTGGATTCAATTGCTCGTCGCAACACCCGGGTGGAGGATGGTGCGATGCCGGGAAGCAGGCGTGCGCCCGTCCACCGGCTCGGTCGGCGACGCCTATGACAACGCCATGGCCGAGGCGTTCTTCGCCACCCTCGAGTGCGAGTTGCTCGACCGGCGACGCTTCCGCTCCCAGGCCGAGGCGCGCATGGCCGTGTTCCACTTCATCGAGGGCTTCTACAACCCAACCAGGCGCCACTCCGCCCTGGGCTACCTCTCGCCCATCGAATTCGAAGCGAGGAAGATGCTCATGAACGACTGATCACTACCCGCAGACCGTCCACGGAAGCGGGGCAACTTCAGCTTCAGCTTCAACCTCGCCGCCTACATCCAGGGTTTCTCCCCGGCGGTGCGCGACATCTTTGAGCGTTTCCGCTTCGCAGAGCAGACCGACCCCCTGCATAAGGCCGGCTTACTCTACCAGCTGACCGAGAAATTCGTCGGCTTTCCCCTGCACCCCTCGGTGGTGAACAACCACGACATGGGCCTCGCCTTCGAGGTACTGATCAGGAAACTCGCCGAGATCTCCAACGAGACCGCCGGCGAGCACTTCACGCCGCGCGAGATCATCCGCCTGATTGTGAATCTGCTGTTCATCGAGGACAGCAACATCCTCACGCCCGGCAACCCGGTGGTCCGCACCATCTACGACCCCACCGCGGGCACGGGCGGCATGCTTCTCGGTCGCTGGCGAGCAACCTGCTGGAGCACAACCGCAAGACGTCCCTGCCCACCTTTGGCCAAGAGCTGAACGATGAGAGCTACGCCATCTGCAAGGCGGACAATGCTCATCAAGGGCCAGAACGTCTCCAACAGGCGCGCACAAAGGCAGCGACCCGCCGGTACGAGCCATCATCGCCGAGCCCGGCCCGCTCCGAGTAGAACTGCCGGGCCGTGCGTTTCTGTTTGCGCGGCCCGCGGGCATCCCTCCGCAGCCAGGCCGCCAGCCGATCGGCGAACGGAAGCAAGATCCGCGAGACGGACGACCCCGCGTTGACCGTCCACTGCCCAATGACAGCAGGTGTCGAGGTCAAGCGCGTGCTCGTGATCGGTGCCGGGCTCGCAGGCCATCAAGCGCTTCCGCCCCGATCACCCACAGGATCTTCCACCCCGCCCGGATGGTGCCCAGAAGGGTGCCGGAGATCTTCGATATCCCGATGCGACGCCGATAGCCGACGGGCAGTTCCTGCACGCGCAGGCCAAGACGCGCCGCGCGAACCTGCATCTCCACCGTCCAGCCCCAGGTCTCGTCGCGCATTCCGAGCCGCACCAGCGCCGCCCGCCGAATGGCGCGGAATGGGCCGAGATCGGTGTAGCGCACGCCCCAGATCAGCCGGATCAGCCGGCATGCCAGCGCATTGCCGAAGCGTTGCTGGGGTGTCAGCGCACCGGGCTCGACGCCGAGCGTGCGCGCGCCGATCACCAGCTCCGCCTCCCCCGCCGCGATCGGTGCGAGAAGCCGCACCATGTCCTCCGGCCGGTCGGACGCGTCACCATCCATGAACAGAACCGTATCCACATCAGGCGAAAGGGCCGCGATCCCGGCGAGGCAGGCGCGGCCATAGCCGCGGCGCGGCTCCGATACGACGCGCGCCCCAAGCCGGCGGGCGAGTTCGGGCGTGCCGTCGGTACTGGCATTGTCCACCACGATCACCTCGGCGACCCAGGACGGGATCGCCGGCAGGACGCTCGGCAAGGCCAGCGCCTCGTTGCGGGTCGGGATGATCACGCCGACACGCAATCCCGCCGGCGCGGTCATGGACGCACTTCTCCGCGCCGTCGCGTCCAGATCAGCATCACGAGAACTCCCAGCAGGTGCATGGCGGCGATGCCATTCGCGAAGAACGCCCTCTGGCCCGGCCCATCCAGCAGGGCGAAGAACAGGTAGTACAACGGCAGCAGCACCGCCGGCAGCAGCAGCGCCCGGCATCCGAGCAGCGTTGCGAAAGGCAGGAACCAGACCGCATACCAGGGGAATTGCGCCGGCGAGAGATAGAAGGTCGTCGCCGACACGATGAGCACGGCGCCCACCAGCCCCGCCGGCGCGCCCGGCGGGCGCAATGCCACTGCCAGCGCCACCGCACCGGCCGCCAGGGCAAGCAGCGGCCGCACGACCTGGCCGGCCTCCCAGCCCAGCAGGGCCACCACCCATGACAGCGGGGCGTTGTTGTTGACCCACGCGCTGGCATAGGCGCTGAGGCCCGCATCGGGCGCGGCCAGGGTCGCTGCGAGTGGAACGAGCATGAAGGCGGCGACCGTCACGAAAGCCGTCGCCGCCGCAATCCTGGCCCCTGGCGGCAGCCAGCGCCCGATGAGCGGCGCGAGCAGCAGGGGCCAGACCTTCACCCCGGCCGCCAGGCCGAGCAACGCGCCGGCCAGCCAGCCGCGCCCATTCAGCGCCGCGAGAAGCACGCCGAGCAGCAGCGGCGGCAGCAGCGCGTCCACATGCGCGGCATTCGTCAGCACCAGCGGCAGCAGCGGGCAAAGCCACCACACCGCCACGCGCATCACGGGTTGGCCCGACCGCCGCAGCATCGCCGCCAGCAGCCCGAGCGTCGCCAGTTCCGCCGCGAGCATGACGAGCCGCAGGCCCAGCAGGTCCCAGGGCGCCACCCAATGCGCCAGCAGGAAAGCGAGCTGGGCGGTGCCCGGGTAGATCGTCCGCAGCTCCGCGAAGGGCAGCATCCCATGCAGCGCCGACCCGGCCTCGCCGAGTCCGGGGGGCAGCCCCGCGGCTGGCGGCGCGGCCCATGGCCAGATGCCATGCGCCGCCAGCCCCCCGTCCCACAGGTAGCGCAGCGCGTCGGTGTCGAGGACCAGCGGGGTGGCAAGCCAGCCCAGGCGCATGGCGGCGCCAAGGATGAATATGACGCCCAGCGCCGCGCGGCCCGGCGGCAGCCGCTCCAGCGGGCCGATCGCCGCGAACCAGGCCGCGCCGCCCAGCAGCGCCAGGCCGACAAAGGCCATGATCGGCGGCGCGCCCGGGCGGTCCTGCTCCACCAGCGCGGGGGCCAGGACGATCATGCCGGCATGGGCGCCCGCGAGCAGGGCCGCCATCACCAGGAGGCGCTGACCCTCCCGCGACACGGCCCTACGCCCCATCTGCGTAACCATGGGGCGGCCTGCGGCGATCTCGAATAAAGGCATGCCGGACCCGGACCCTGCCGAAGGACCCAACGCCATGGCGCCATTCCCTCGCCCGACCCGACGCGGCCTCCTGTTGGCCGGTGCCGGCGTGCTGGTCGTCACGGGCGGCGCCGCCCTCGCGTGGCCTTGGCGGCGCGGCCTGCCCGACCCCGCCGATCCCCGCACAACGATGCAGGAGGTCGAGGCCGCCGTGGCGCGCCTGCTCCCTGTCCCGGAGATCACCTCGGCGGAGCTCGCCCGGCGGATCCATGCGGGCGAGCGCATCCTGCTGCTCGACGTGCGCGAGCCAGCCGAATACGCGCAGAGCCGAATCCCCGGCGCGCTGCGCGTCCCGCCCGAGGCCTCGGCCGCCGCGGTCCTGGCGGAGCACGGTGCGCGCATGGCCGGCACGACCGTGGTGCTCTATTGCGCCGTCGGCTGGCGGTCCGGCCTGATCCTTCAGGGAATCCGGCAGGCGGCGGCGGAGGCGCCAGCCGCGGCGCTGTTCAACCTGCGCGGCGGCATCTTCCGCTGGCACGCCGAGCGCCGGCCGCTGGAACTCAGCCCCGACTCCGAGGGCGTACACCAATTCGACGCCGCCTGGGGGCGGCTGCTGGAGAGGCTTACGGGCGGCTGAGCGACGACGCCTCATCCGCCCGGCGGGGCGTCGTTGATGGCCCAGTGATGGCCATGGCCGGCAAGGGGAGTCGCGGCGGCCAGCTGTGCGGCGAGCGGCGGTGCCGCATGGCGGAGCAGATGCGCGATCACGCCGGCATCCGTTCTGCCGAAATCCTCCTTGAACCAGCTGTAGATTGAGGAGACGCGCAGCCGCCCGTCCGCCAACACCGTGACGCCGCGGGGATGGTTGGCGACGGCGACCGCCGCGGTGTCGAGCTCGCGTTCGAGGGTTTCCGCCCGCCATGCGCGCGGCCAGATGTTCGGGCAGCCGATCGACGCGCAGTTGACGGCATAATGCACGCGCGGGTCGCGGAAGGTCGGGCGCATCGTCTCGTGCTCGATATCGTCGAGGGACATCCGCCGGCCTTCGATCGTCACGAGGCGCGTGGGCCACGGCCCGTTGAACTGGCGCGGATCGAAGGGCGCGCCGGTTGATCGGATGTCGCGGATCGAGCGAACCGGATAGCGATCGAGCACCACCTTCAGCGTCAGCGCGTTGTAGCGGTTGGCCCAGAAGGCGTAGGCCTGCTCGCGCGGCATGGCGGAGGGGCGGCGGGTGGCGGCCTCGGCGATCCAGCCATCCAGCGCGCGGATATCGGCGGCGGAGGCCTTCCAGGCGGCGTAGCGCACCCGCGTTATGCCATCCGGGTTCGGCACGACGTGCCGGGCGAGCCGCCCATCCAGCGCGGCATCCGCATCGGCCGCGCGCGGTACGCGGTACGAGCGCGACGAGAGGCAGCGCGAGGAGGGCACGACGGGGAGCCATGGGATGCTCCGTCAGCTGCACGCAAAACCCGCCTTGAGGGGAATGGCGGCGAGCGGCAAGGCGGCAAGGCCGAGCAGGGTACCCAGGATCTGTGGCGTCAGCACGGCGCGCGGGTCGAAGGCGCCGCCCATCGCCGCACGTCGCCGAGTCCGGCGCCGGCCAGGCTGAACACCGCTGTCCCGGGCAGGATGCCGAGCGCGGTGGTGACGATGTAGGTCGGAAGCCGCACGCCGACGAAGGCCGGCACCAGGTTGAACAGGAAGCAAGGAAACAGCGGCACCAGCAGGTAGGGGGCAGCGTTGCGCCGGATGGGCGGTACGCAGCCCAGGTTCACGCAATCGCCGCCCATCAGATGCTTCTCGGCCAGCACGACGAACGCCACCATCTATTGGTGTCGGCCGCAACCGAGAGGCCCCCGGAGCCTGCGCCGATCATGCACCGATCGGCATGCTGCACCCCGTCGCGCAGCGTGGGGAAGCGGAGGGGTATGACAGGGGCGGGCAGTGTCGCATCCATTCAGGCGGGGTCTCTGTCGTTCCAGTCGCAGTTCGGCGAAGGCCCGGGCAAGGTTACGAGGTCGTCGCCGCATTGCCGGATCAGGCACGGCTATGGCGCTGCCGCGCTGCCGCCAGCCCACTTCGCCAACAGGGCGCGCGTGTGCCTCGCCGGGCCGCCAGCGGTGGCGCAGGGCGCCTGGCCGGCGAGTTCGCCCTGCAGGCGCCTGAAGTCTTCAGCATCGTCCACGTCGTACCACGCCGGCAGCAGCGTGGCGGGCAGACCGATCTCCTCGGCGCGCTGCAGCGTGCTCGCCAGCACGTCCGGCGTGCTCCACGCGATGCCCTGAAAGAGCCGCGGGTGCGGCCGCTTCAGCCCGATAAGGTAGTAGCCACCATCGAGAGCCGGACCGAGCACCACACGGTCGTCCGTCTGGCGCAGGGCGGCGATCGCCTGTGTGATCAAGCCGGTCGGCAGCGTTGGGCTGTCGCCATTCACCAGGATTGCGCAGTCATGCCCATCCGCGAGGAAGGCCGTCAGACTGCCATCCATCAGGGCGCCCACCGACGCTTCCTCGCGCGGTACAAGGGCCCAGGGCGGAGGCAGCAGCATGCGCAGCGCCGCCTCCGATCCGGCTGGGCTGAACAGGGCATAGAGTTGCCGGTCCAGGGCGCCGGGAACGGCCTCCAGGGCGGCGGCAACATCCTGGATGAAGCAGGCCGAGAGCCGCGCGACCATCTCCGGCCCGAGCAGCGGCCGCAGGCGTGACTTCCCACCGCCGACGCCCGGCGTCTTGCAGACAATCGAAATGGCGGCGCCCAAGCCCATCATACCCCCCCCTCTCGTCGCCAATTCGGATCTACGCCCGTCAGGCTCAGAAGGTTACGCCGGACTTGCGATCTTCTGGCGCTCAGACCCTGGACTTATTGTCCGATCCAAAACAACACGGTAACGGCGATGAGGATGGCCGAGAAGAAAGGTGTGAGCCCATCGGTCGTAGCGGGTGACGATACGGCGCCAATCCTTGATGCGGGCGAAGGCGTTCTCGATGCGGTGGCGCTATCGACAGAGCATGGCGCCGTAGGCGATGGCCACCTTGCGGTGCTTGCGCGCTCGAATGCAGGACGTGATGTCACGGGCCCTCAGCGCCGCGCGAAAACCATCACTGTCGTAGCCGCGGTCGGTGAGTAGGTCGCGGCTGGGCGGCAATGTTTCCACCAGCAGGGCGGCCCCCTTGTAGTCGCTCATCTGCCTTTCGGAGAGGAACAGGATAATAGGCCGTCCTTGGCGGTCGCAGACGGCGTACAGCTTGGAATTCAGCCCGCCCTTGGGGCGTCCGATGCGGCGGGGAACAGCCCCTCGTTGAGCAGGCTCGCCGCCGTCCGGTGTGCCTTGAGGTGGATCGCGTCGATCATCAAGCGGTCGGGCTGCCCACCTCACTGGCCAGGCCGGCGAAGATGCGATTGAACACGCCCAGGCGGCTCCAGCGAACGGAGCCGTTGTAGAGGGTCTTTTGCGGTCAGTAGGTAGGGGGCGCGCCGCGCCCGCGTAGGCCTTTGCGGATCACGAAGACCACGCCGCCGACGACCTTTCGGTCGTCTACGCGCGGCACGCCATGCGAGAGCGGGAAGAAGGGTTTGGTCTGCCGCATCGGGGCCCGCGAAAGCAGGAAGACATCAGCCATGGCGGCACCTCGGCCATCCCCCACAATCACAACTGCCCGCGTCGACGCAACCGAACTGATGGGTCCTGAGCCTACGGTTGGGCCTCTCAGCCGCGCACCTGCGCCACATTGCGGCTGGTCCAGGTGCAGCCGGCTCTTGCGGAATGATCCTTGCAGCCCATACGATCGGCCCACCGACAGAGGCCCGTATGATGCGGGCAAAGATGGCAGGAGCAGGCATGCGAAGAATTGGCTGTCTTTGCTCGCGCCGTCGCCTAGGCTCACCCTCGCAAGGCACACTGGCCGATGCTTCGAAGCGGCGTCTGCTTTACGGCCGGAGCAAAGTGGCATGAGGTGCTGCCGAAGTGCCGCCTCGTCGGCGGCGCCAGAATGATGCAACGTTGCGCGGCTTGTGACCGATCCGTACGGCTGAAGCTGCCGCGCTTTGGTCGAAACACACGCAGGGTCGTGCTACGTGAGTTTGGGCTACTAGTCCGTACCGCTCATCGCTTCGGTAAATCGTGCTGCCAAAAACAATAAGTCACCACAGTCTGGAGGAAAATCGGCATGGAAGACAAACTCTCGGGTACCGAATACTGGAGGGCTAACCTGCGCCTGGTTGCGGGGTGTCTCGTCGTTTGGGCGCTCGTCTCGTTCGGCTTCGGCATCGTGCTGCGGCCGCTGCTGTCGGGGATACAGTTCGGCGGGACTGATCTCGGCTTCTGGTTCGCCCAGCAAGGCTCGATCCTCACGTTCCTCGTGCTGATCTTTTTCTATGCCGTTCGCATGAACTCGCTTGATCGCAAGTTCGGCGTCGACGAGCAGTGAGGAACTGAGCAATGGGACAGCAGGCTCTCACCTACCTCATCGTCGGCGCGAGCTTCGCGCTTTACATCGGCATCGCCTTCTGGGCGCGCGCCGGCACCACGGGCGAGTTCTACACCGCCGGCCGCGGCATTCACCCGGTGACCAACGGCATGGCGACAGCGGCCGATTGGATGTCAGCCGCTTCGTTCATCTCCATGGCCGGGCTGATCGCCTTCGTCGGCTATGACAACTCCACCTTTCTGATGGGATGGACCGGCGGCTACGTGCTCCTGGCCATGTTGCTCGCGCCTTATCTGCGCAAGTTCGGCAAGTTCACGGTGCCGGAGTTCATTGGCGACCGGTTCTATTCGCAGACCGCAAGGCTTGTCGGCGTGGTCTGCCTGATCGTGATCTCGGTCACCTACGTCATCGGACAGATGACAGGCGTCGGCGTCACCTTCGCGCGCTTCCTGCAGGTCTCGACCACGACTGGGCTCTTCATCGGCTCGACGGTCGTGTTCTTCTACGCAGTCCTCGGTGGCATGAAGGGCATCACCTACACGCAGGTGGCGCAGTACGTTGTGCTGATCACCGCCTACACCATTCCGGCGATCTTCATCTCGCTGCAGCTCACAGGCAACGCGTTGCCGCCGCTTGGCCTGTTCTCGACGACAATCGAAGGGGGCGTGCCGCTTCTGCAAAAGCTCGACCAGATCGTGACGGATCTCGGCTTTGGCGCGTACACCGCTCACCATGGCAACACGTTGAACATGGTGCTGTTCACCATGTCGCTGATGATCGGCACGGCGGGCCTGCCGCACGTCATCATCCGCTTCTTCACGGTGCCGAAGGTGTCCGATGCGCGCTGGTCCGCAGGCTGGGCGCTCGTCTTCATCGCGCTGCTCTACCTTACGGCCCCGGCGGTCGGTGCCATGGCGCGCGTGAACCTCATCGATACCGTCTGGCCCGGTGGCGCCGGCAAGCCCGAGGGCGCGCTGGTTTACGACCAGCGGCCGGACTGGATGCGCACCTGGGAGCAGACCGGCCTGCTGCGCTTCAACGACCGCAACAATGACGGCCGGATCCAGTACTACAACGACCGTAACCCCGCCTTTGCCCAGGAGGCGGAGCAACGTGGCTGGCGGGGCAACGAGTTGACGGTGAACGCCGATATTCTCGTTCTCGCGAACCCGGAGATCGCCAACCTGCCTGCATGGGTCATAGCGCTTGTCGCGGCGGGCGGCCTTGCGGCCGCGCTCTCGACAGCCGCGGGACTGCTGCTGGCCATCTCCTCCGCAATATCGCACGATCTCATCAAGAGCGCGCTCAAACCGGACATATCGGAACGAGGCGAATTGCTGGCGGCGCGCATCTCCATGGGAGCGGCCATCGTTTTCGCCACCTATCTCGGCCTGAACCCACCAGGCTTTGCGGCGCAAACCGTGGCGCTTGCTTTCGGTCTCGCGGCGGCGACGATCTTTCCCGTGCTGATGATGGGCATCTTCTCGAAGCGAGTTAACAGCGCTGGCGCCGTCTCGGGCATGCTGGTCGGCCTGCTGTTCACGGTCGTCTACATCTTCGTCTACAAGGGGTGGTTTTTCATCCCGGGCACCAACCAGCTTCCGGATACGCCGGCCAACTGGGTGTTTGGCATCTCACCCACCTCGGTTGGCACGATCGGCGCCATCCTGAACTTCGGCACGGCCTTCTTGGTCTCCCGCGTGACCCAGCCGCCGCCGCTGGCGATTCAGGAGATGGTGGAGAGCATCCGCATACCGCGCGGCGCGGGCGCCGCGGCGGAGCACTGACGCCGGCTTGGGGAGGGCCGCCACAGCGCGGGCCTCCCCCCTGTTCTCCCGGGCGCCGGATGGCCGATTGGCTGCCGGCGCCCTCTTTTTTCATCGGCCGGTCCGGCCGTCGTTGGGACAACCCGATGCTGCTGCAACTTCTCGGTACCCTGGTGACGGGTGTGGCCGTGGCGGGCGTTGTGATGCTCGCCTTCCGTCTGAGCGGGCGCCCGTCGCCGCGCTGGATGCTGCCCGCCTCAGCTGGGTTGGCCATGTTCGGCTTCCACCTTTGGAACGAGTACACTTGGTTCCAGCGCACCGCTGCAGCGCTGCCCCAGGACATGCGTGTCGCCGCCACATATGCCACGCCCAGCCCGTTGCAGCCCTGGACGCTCGTCGTTCCGCGTATCGAGCGCTTCGCCGTCATCGATCCGCGCGCCATCCGCTGGAACGAGACGGCGCGGGGCCTGCGTATGGTCGAGGTCTTTCTCATCGCGCGCTACATGCCCACGCTGACCACCGTGCAGATATTCGATTGCCAGGTCCCGCGCCGTGCCGACATGACGCGGGACATGGGGTTCGACGCGGAAGGGCAACCGGTCGGCGCGGAATGGGTGCCACTCGAGCAGGATGATCGGCTGCGCCAGAGCGTCTGCACCGTTGTGCTGTAGCCAGCGCGGTGACGGTCAGCCGGCGCCGCACGCCCCGGCCGGCTCCATGCCGCGGGCAGCGAGCGGCAGGCGGAAGGTGAAGGCAGCGCCGCCCTCCGGAGCATTCTCGGCCCAGATGCTGCCGTCGAGATGTTCGACGATGCGTCGGCAGATGGCCAGGCCGAGGCCGGTGCCGGTAGGCTTGGCCGTCATCGCCTCGCCACTCTGACGGAACTTGTCGAACACGATGTCGAGATCCGTCTCGGGCAGGCCTGGCCCGTTGTCGCGAACGCTAACCTCCAGATACTTCTGAGCGACGCATAGCGAGACCTGGACCTGCCCTGTGCCGGCAGGAGAGAACTTCACAGCGTTGGAGAGCAGGTTCACCAGCACCTGCATCAGCCGGTCGTGGTCGCCCTGGACCGTCGGCACCTGCGGCGGGACCGAGACCTGCACTGCGACGCCGCGATCGCGGAACAGCTGACCGGTGGAGGCGACGGCTTCCTCGATGACCGCGCCGAGATCAACCCGCGCCACCTGCCACTCCATCGCACCTGCCTCGATCTTCGCCATGTCGAGGAGCTGGTTGATCAGGCGGGTGAGCCGCTCGCTTTCCTTGATGATGAGTCCGAGGAATTCCTGCCGCTGCTCCAGCTCCATCTCGGGTGTGTCGTGGAGGATCTCGGAGAGCGAGCGCACGGCGGTCAGCGGCGTGCGCAGTTCGTGCGTCACGGTCGAGAGGAAGTCGTCCTTGAGCTGATCGAGTTCGCGCAACCGAGCATTGGCCGCCTGCAGCGCCGTCGAGGCCTGCTCGAGCTCCGCCGATTTCTGCTCGAGCCGGCGGCTGTACTCGATGACCTGCGAGGCCTCGTCGAGCATGCGCATCAATTCCGCCGGCCTGATCGCGCCGCCATGCGAGAGGGAGCCCAGCGCCACGCGTGCGGAAGCTGAGCCTATGACGCCGGTCAGGAGCCGCTCCGCGAACCGGATCAACTCCGCATCTGCCGGATGTTCGGGCTGCAGGCGGAGGCCGGACGACGCCGCATAGTCCGCGAGGGCGGCATCGGCGCGCTCGGGGCCTAGGAGGCGGCGCAGCAGTCGCATGAGTTCGCCCGTGGCGAGTTCACCGCTCCATTCCGCGCGGGCGCGGGGCGCCTCGGTGGCAGGCCCGAAGCCCTCGACAAAGGCCGTCGCTTGGGCACGCTCCCCGGCCGCCGGCCGGTCGAAGAGCGAGACGCCGACGAACAGGCCGATATTGACCAGCGCGCTCCAGAACAACGCGTGGGTAAGGTGGTCGAGCCCGTCGAGTCCAAGCAGCGCATAGGGGCGCAGCATCGCTATGCCCCAGGGACCGTCCGGGATGAAGCTGTCCGGTAGCCAGCCCGAACGGGCAAGGGACGGCAGCAGCAAGGTATAGCCCCAGACCACCGTGCCGGCTGAAAGGCCTGAGATGGCGCCGCGTCGCGTGGCGCCGCTCCAGAACAGGCCACCGATCAGCGCCGGCGCGAACTGCGCCACGCCGGCGAAGGAGATCAGCCCGATCGCAACCAGCGCGTAGGCGCTGCCGGCTACATGGAAGTAGGCATAGCCGAGCAGCAGGATCACCACGATCGCCACACGCCGGATGCCCAGCACGGGCAGGCGCGGCCCGCCCTGCGCTTGGCTCACCGCGGCAAGGCGCCGGCGCAGCAGTGTCGGGATCACCAGGTTGTTCGAGACCATGGTGCTGAGCGCGATGGTCTCCACCACGATCATGCCCGCCGCGGCGGAGAGCCCGCCGATGAAGACGAGCAGCGCGAGCGCCTCCGCGCCCTGCGCGAGCGGCAGAGCGAGCACAACCATATCGCGGTCGATGCCCGGCCCCGGCAGCAGGAGCAGCCCCGCGAGCGCGATCGGCAGGACGAAGATGTTGATCAGCAGCAGGTAGAGCGGGAACAGCCACATGGCCCGGCGCAACTGCCGCTCGTGCAGGTTCTCGACGACGAGGAGTTGGAACTGGCGGGGCAGGCAGATGATGGCGAGCAGCGCGAGGATGGTTGCCGTCACCCAGCCGGTACCCTCCAGCACCGGACCTGCCGTCAGTAGTGCCGCGGCCTCTGGCTGTGTCCGCGCCTGCGCAAACAGGTCGCCCAGGCCACCGAAGAGCCCGTAGGTGACGAAGATCCCGACAGCGAGGAAGGCCACCAGCTTCACCACGGACTCGAAGGCCACCGCGATGACGACGCCCGGATGGTGCTCGGCCGTGTCGACCTGGCGCGCGCCAAAAAGGATGGTGAAGGCCGCCATGAGCAGAGTCGCGTAGAAGGCACTGTCGAGCAGGATCGGCTGTGGCCCCACTTCGCGCGCCGCGGTGCCGGAGAGCAACTCGAAGCTGACGGAGACAGCCTTCAACTGCAGGGCGATGTAGGGGATGATCACCACGACGGCGAGCACGGCGACCAGTCCGCCGAGGAAGTGGCTGCGCCCGTAGCGCGCGGCGATGAAGTCGGCGATGGAGGTGATGCGTTGCGCCTTCGCCACGCGCACGATCTTTACCAACAGCAGCAGCCCGAGCGTCATCGCCAGCGTCGGCCCGAGATAGATCGGCAGGAATCCGAGACCGATGGTGCTCGCGCGCCCGACACTGCCGTAGAAGGTCCAGGTGGTGCAGAAGACGGCCAGCGAAAGGGCATAGACCGTGGGGCTGCGGCTCAGGCGGCCGGCCCGGTCCCCCTGCCGGTCGCCCCACCACGCGATGGCAAAGAGCAGCAAAAGGTAGCCGACGGCGACGCTCACCAGGATCCAGGCCGGCATCAGCCCTCCTCCGTCCCGTCCCGGCGCGCCCGCCGCTCCAGGTGCAGGCCGAGCAGCAGGATCACCGCGCCCCAGGCGCCGAAGAGATAGAGGTAGAGAACGGGCCAGCCGAGGATTTCGCCACCGCCGAAGACGCGCAGCAGCCAAGGGCTGAACAGCACCACCGCGAGCAGGAAGAGCGCGACCGGCCTATCGTGGCGTGGGTTTGGACAACTCATGGTGACTTACGGAAACGTCGATACATGGCCGGCCGCGGGCACCGGCGTTCGCATCTGCTCGCGTCGCGTCGTGCGAACAGCGTCACAGCGGCGCGACGCCGTCCGAAGGCGGCCACGGATCAGGGTTCGGGTGCGGCCGCATCAAAAGGCGTGCCCCCGGGCCGTCAGTTCCATCTGCATGTTAGACCGGCGAACCGCGTCGCCCAGCGTCTCGATGCCCTGCTCCTTCAGCATGTCGATGAAGCGCAGGAAGATCGCGGCGGTTGCCATGCTGTCGCCGACCGCCGAGTGGCGGTCTACGATCTGCACGCCGAGCCGCGCCGCCAGCGCATCCAGGGAATGCGCCCCTTCCTCACCCTGCAGGAAGCGCGAGAGCACCATGGTGTCGAGCACCGGGCTGTCGAAGCGAACACCAGCCGCCTTCTCGGCCAAGCGGAGGAATTTCAGGTCGAAGGCGGCGTTGTGCGCGACCAGCACGGCATCGTCCACGAAGGCGTGGAACGCCGGCAGCACCGCCCCGGCCGGCGGGCAATCGCGCACCATCTCCTCGGTGATGCCGTGGAAACGGATCGATTCGGGCGGGATACGGCGCTTCGGGTTGATCAGGGCGCTGAACGTCTCCCCGGTGAGGACGCGCCCGTTGACAATGCGCACGGCGCCGATCGAGAGCAGCGCATCCCCACCGGAGGGATTGAGGCCGGTCGTCTCGGTGTCGAAGACCACATAAGTGAGCTTGTCGAGCGGCATGCGACCGCGGGCCCCACTGACCAGCGGCTGGCGCAGCAGGTCAAAATCAAAGAACTCCGGCCTCGACTCCGCCGAGGCCGCACCCGTCTCCGGCGGAGGGGTTGGCGCGAGGGGCATGCGCAGCCGCGCGCGCCCCTCTCCCACCGCCTCGCTCCACAGGTTGCTCTGGTGGCGTTGCAGCACGTCGGTGGGCGTCAGCCCGCCCGGGGTCCCCTCCAGCGGGTCTTCCTCCCAGGCGGAGAGTTCGGCCATCGGGATCGGTGCGCCAGGCCAGGAGAGATCGAGATAGAGGCTGGAAGCGCCTGCATCCGTCGTCAACTCGAACACCGTCGCGCCGCCATGACGGTGGACGCGCGCGATCAGGTGGCCGAACAGCAACGCCAAGCTGTGGCTGTCGGCGCCGCAGCCAGTGTGTCGGGCCGGCCATGCCCACCGTCAGGCCTTCCTGTTCAGCACGCCAAGCGACAAGGCCGATCAGATCCGTGGACAGGATCTGACCCGTCGGCCAGAGCCGGCCCGCGATGCCGCGATACTCGCCCGCGATGTCCTCGAGCCGCGCGGAGAGAGCCTCCGCCTGGTCCGACAGCATTCGCTCGAACGCCACCCGCTCCCCGGCCGGCAGGTCGGGGTTGTCGGCGAGGGTTTCAGCGGCGGCGCGGATATTTGCGATGGGCTGGCGCAGCGCCTCCGTCGCCTCGCGCAGCAGCGCGTCGCATTTGCCGAGGGTGGCGAGTTCGGCGGTCGCGTCCGAGAGCGTCAGCACATAGCCGGTCACCTGGCCGCCCATGACCACCAGCCCCATGCGCCCCTGCAGCAGGGACCGCCCGTCCGCAGCCGCGGTGAGCACCTCGGCATGCCGTTCCTCCGCCCGCTCGGCATCCTGACCGAAGGAGCGGGTCAGGCGCTCGAGCGCATGCAGCAGCGGATCACGGGCAAGGAGGGGCAGCAGGCTGCGGCCGAGGCCAAGCGCGCCGCGCACGCCGAGCAGCGAGAGGGCCCGGCGGTTGTAGAGCAGGATCTGGTGCTCGAGGTTGCAGACCAGCACACCGTCATGGAGATCCTTGAGGATGGCGGCCAGTCGGCTGTTCTGCTCCTCGACACGGAGCGTTGATTGCGCCACCGCCTCATCGACGCGCTTGCGCTCGCCGAACAGCTTCTCGGCCAGTTCGTTCAGTGCGGCCGGCAGTGGCGTCAGCGCGGCGAAGCGCTCCATGGGCAGGCGGGCCTCCTCGCCGCCATGCGCAATGACACGGGCCGCCGCCGCCAGGGCGGCCACCCGCCGCAGCACCAGGACCTGCAGCAGCCTCCAGGCGGCGAAGACCGTCGCGAGCAGGATGGCGGCGGGCAGCAGGATGGCGGCGATGCCCTCCGCCGCCGCGGCGGCGAGGGCGACCAGGACCGCCCCGGTCGCGCCGAGCCCGAGGAAGGCGAGCGCCAGGCGCCGTCCGCCCGGTGCGCCCGCCGCCCGCCTCATGGCGCCGCGAGCTGCCGGCGCACCGTCTCGACCAGGTCGCGGGTCGAGAAGGGCTTGGTGACGTAGTCGGTCGCGCCGAGCGCCATGCCCTTCTCCCGGTCGATGTCGCGCCCCTTGGCGGTGAGCATGATGATCGGCACGTCGTGGCAGCGCTCGCTGCTGCGGAGCAACTGGCACACATCGTAGCCGCTGCGCGCGGGCATCATGGCGTCGAGGATGATGAGGTCGGGGCAGGATTCCTCGACGGCCTGCAGCACCTCCTCGCCGTCGCGCGCGACGCGCACCGTGTAGCCTGCCTTCTGCAGGAGGAATTGCAGCGAGAGCAGGATGCTCGGCTCGTCGTCCGCGACCAGGATTGTCTGGCCCATTGTCGTTTCCTCCCGCGGCCCCTCGTCGCCGGACGCCCTTTGCTCAGAGATAGCCGTGCCGGTACTTCGACGCCATCGAGGATTGCATGGTCTTGACCGAAGCGAAGGCAGCGCGCAGGCGTTTGCGCTCCAACTCGGACAGCTCCGTGGGCGCCACGTGATTGTGCGGCCTGAGGCCGCTGCGCGCCATGACGACCTGATGGCGCAGCCGGAGGGAGCCGATCAGCTCCAAGGCCTCGATCATCTCCGCCGTCCCGGGCCGGCTCAGCACGCCTGCAGCGCCCAGCGCCTCGAGCCGGCGGAACGTGTTGACCTCCGCGATCCCGGCGGCGAGCGCGTGCACGCGCGAGAGTTCCACGATCGGTGTGATGCCGTTGATCTTGAGGTCCATGGTACCGTCATGCTCTCCCCCCCGCACGAGCCGGAAGTTGCGGAAGAAGCCGAGCGGCGGCTCCCGGCTCATCGCATTGGCGGCGAGGTAGGCGAGGAAGATCGTGTTCCGCCGGCTCTTTTGCAGCACCATCTCGTGCAACCGGTCGAACAGCGCCGTATCGCCGCCGATTCTGCGGAAGTCGAAGAAAACGGATGAGAGCATCAGCGCCTTGGGGTCGGGCTGCTCGATCCATTCCCGGAAGTAGCCGTGCCAGACCGAGAGCGGCTGGCACCAGTGCTGGTTGGTCGCCATCATCTCGCCGGGGCAATAGACGTAGCCGCAGAGGTGCAGCCCGTCGCAGACGAAGGCGCCGAGGGCCTGGAAGTAGTCCCGGTGGCTGGCCTCATCGAAGCTGTCGTCGAGGACGAGGCCGTTATCCTGGTCCGAGCCCGCCGTCAGTTCCCGCCTGCCCTGCGACCCCGCGGCGAGCCAGGCATAGGGTATGGGCGGCGCCCCCAGCCTCTCCTCCGCGAGGGATAGCAGCCGGAGCGTGACGGCGTCCGCGACGTCTGAGACGGCGTGGCCGATCTCACGCACCGTCTGCCCTGCATCGAGCATGGCGCCTATCATTCCAGGCACCCGCTCGACGACACGGCTCAGCGCCTGAGGCGTGGTGCAGACGCTGAGATCCTCGGTGGCTGAAGCCTCCACGTTTCTCTCCGGGCCGGCAGTGGTTCCCGGAAAGGAGCGTAGCGCATGGCCTGGGGCGGGGAAATCGCCGAAGCGAAGAAGCGCACGCTTGGCGTGTGTATAGGTGTCAATCGGCACCGACCTTCGTGACGCGGGGCGCCTCGAAGACCCTCCAGGTAGGTCCTTGTCCGCCTCGCGTGGCCCAGGGAAGTCCACGGGTTTCATTCTGGTCGCGCATGATAGGACAGGCGCTCGGGTCGGCGCGGCCAGTGAGAGCGACATCTAGCATCGGGCGCAATGACGGGCGTTCACTGCCCTATCAGGGCGGCCGGTCAACCGCGGTCGTTCGACTGCGCCCAGCGTTCAATCGCGGCGATGGCGGTGTCAGCGTTGATGACGTCCGCATAGCGTCGCTCGACATCCTTGAGGTTCTGCCGGTGCGCCACTTCGTCCTGGTCACCTACGCAGTCCTCAGGCACCTGCACGCGGAAGCCGAGCGAGAAAGCGTCGATGATGGAGGCGCGGACGCAGCCCGAGGTGATGCACCCGGTCACGATCACCGTGTCCACCCTCTCACGCGTCAGAATCGCGCCCGCCGCCGTACCGAAGAAGATCGAGGGTGCCGTCTTCGCCAGGACCACGTCCGGCTCCTCCGCCGCGATGCGCGGGTCGAGCGCGGTGCCGGGCGTGCCGGCAAGGAGGTCGAGCACCGGGGCAACCTTCCAGTGTGGCGCACCCTTGGGTCCGTCGAAGGCAACGACGCAGGCGATAACCGGCACGCCGGCGGCCTTGGCGGCGCGCATCAGCCGCGCGGTGTTCTCGACCGCCCGTTCGACAAGCGGCGCGCCACCCATTGGGAAGTCCGGGTCGGTGAAGCCGGTCTGGAAATCCACCACCACCACGCCCGGCTTCTGTCCGAAGCCGATGGGCCGGGCCCCGTAGCCCCGTGCCGCGTAAATATCGTCCATCCCACCGCTCCCTGCCTGATCCGAACCCCGACCGATCGGCACGTTGTTTGCAAACCGCGTGCCCGACTGACGTGCCCGGTGGCCATGCCCGGAATCCCCGCACTGGATTCCTGCAGCACGGTAGACCCTGGCCAGGATGGGGGAACGCATGAGCAGCTACCGGATCTCTGTCGATACCGGAGGAACGTTCACAGACCTGGTCGTGCTCGATCCCCGCGGTAAGTTGCACATTGGGAAGGCACTCACGACACCCGAGCGCATCTTTGAAGGCATGGAGGGCGCTCTCGGCGTCGTGGCCGGTGATCTCGATCTGTCCGTGGGCGAGTTGCTCGCCCGTTCCGACATCCTGATCTATGGAACCACGCGCGCCACCAATGCGGTCGTGACCAAGCGCACTGCCAAGACGGCCTTCCTCACGACGAAGGGTTTCAAGGACACGCTCACCTTCAAGGAGGGCGGCAAGCACGGTCCGCACGACTATTCCTACGACTACCCCGACCCCTACATCCCGCGTCGCCGTTCCTTTGAGATAGAGGAGCGCATCGGCGCAGAGGGCGAAGTTGTCCGCATGTTGGACGAGGCGCAGGCGCGTACCGTGATTGCGACGCTGAACGCCCGTGGGTTCGAGGCGGTGGCCGTCTCACTGCTCTGGTCCATTGCCAATCCGGCGCATGAGTTGGCCATCGCGGCGATCCTCGACGAGATGATGCCCGACGTGCCCTACACGCTCTCGCACCAGCTCGTTCCAATTCTGCGCGAGTACCGGCGCGCCTCGGCCACGGCCATCGATGCTTCGCTGAAGCCTTTAATGCAGCGGCACTTGCGCGAAATGGCCGCCGACCTCCGCGCGGCCGGCTTCGCGGGCGACCTGCTGGTGAGCACCTCGGTCGGCGGCTGCCAGAATGTGGAAGACCTCATCGCGAGACCGATCCACACGCTGAAGTCCGGCCCCGCCATGGCGCCGGTTGCGGGTCGCGCCTATTCGGCCGTCGAACGCCTGGGCGGCAACGCCATTGTCTGCGACACCGGCGGGACGACCTTCGATGTCGGCCTGGTGCGCGACGGAGGCCTTGTCTATACGCGCGATTCCTGGCTGGGACAGCGCTGGCTCGGTGACATCATTGGCACTTCGACAGTGGATGTTCGGAGCATCGGCGCGGGTGGCGGCTCGATAGCCTGGGTGGATGCCGGCGGTCTGTTGCGTGTCGGACCACAATCGGCGGGCTCGGTGCCCGGGCCGGCCTGCTACGGGCGTGGCGGCGATCATCCCACCGTGACGGATGCCGCGCTGGTGCTTGGCTACATCGATCCGGACTTCTTCAATGGTGGGCGGCTCAAGCTTGACCCCTCGGCGGCGCAGAAGGTGATCTGCGCCCTGGCAGAGCGGCTCGGCCGCACGCCGGACGCGACGGCGGCCGCCATCATGACCATCGCCGACGAATTGATGATCAAGGCGATCGGCGAGATCACCGTGAGTGAAGGGCTAAACCCGCGCGAGAGCGTGGTCGTGGCCGGTGGTGGTGCGGCCGGCTTCAACATCATGCCGATCGCGCGCGAACTTGGCTGCGACACCGTGATCCTGCCGCGCCTCGCCTCCGCGCTCTCCGCCTGCGGCATGCAGTACAGCGATATCGTGTTCGAGGCGACGCGCAGCCGATTCACCGACAGCGCCGCGTTCGATACCATCGGTGTCAACGGTGCCCTTGAGGAGATCGAGGCGGAAATGGCTGCATTCCGCCGCGGCCTGACCGGTGCCGAGGGCGCGCAGGTGCGCACCGAGCTGGTGGTCGAAGCGCGCTACCGCGCCCAGGTCTGGGAGCTCGATACACCGCTGCCGGCACGGCGCATCGCGGATACCTACGATGTTGCAACATTGGCCGAGGCGTTCCACCAGACGCATGAACGCGTCTATGCGGTACGCGACGAGGGCAGCCCGGTAGAATTCGTCAATTGGAAGGGCCGTATCGCCATCAGCCTTTTTGCACCTCCCCCGCCACCGGATGCCTTAGCCAGATCCTACGATCCGCCGCCTGATACGCGACGTGAATGCTTCTTCGCCGAGACCGGACGCGCGGCCACCCCGATTTTTCGCGGCGCGGCACTGATGCCCGGGGCACGCATTTCGGGTCCAGCGATCATCGAGGAACCAACCACGACCATCGTCGTCTATCCTGGCCTGTCGGCGGAGCTCTCCGCCGCGGGCAACTACATCCTGCATTGCCGGGCGGCTTGAAAGTGACCGACGCACCCATCGACCCCGTCCTGCTCTCGGTCATGGCGAACCGCCTGGACGGTATCGTGCGGGAGATGACGAACACGCTGCTGCGCGCTGCGCGCTCGGCCGTCATCTCCTCCGCGCGCGACTTCTCCTGCTGCCTCGTCACGGCCGACGATCAGCTGCTCTCCCCGGCCGAGGGGCTACCCGTCCATATCTTCGGTTGCCACATCCAGACCGCGAACATGCGCCGCTATCATCAAGCCGACATCCGGCGCGGCGACGCATATCTCGACAACGACCCCTATGGCGGCAACACGCACCCGGCAGACCACACCTTCATGGTGCCGGTCTTCTTCGAAGGCGAACACCTCTTCACGAGCGTGGCGAAATGCCACATGGCGGATATCGGCAATTCGATCCCATCGAGCTACTTTGTCCTCGCCCGCGACGTCTATCATGAAGGTGCGTTGGTGTTTCCCGGCGTGCGCATCCAGCGAGACTTCCGCAATATCGAGGACATCGTGCGCATGTGCCGCGCGCGCATCCGCGTGCCCGACCAATGGTATGGCGACTACCTGGCCGGACTCGGTTCGGCGCGGGTGGCGGAACGGCGGCTTGAAGAGTTCTGCGCAAAGTACGGCGTCGCGACCGTGCGACGCTTCATCGGCGATTGGTTCGATTACTCGGAGCGCCGGATGATCGACAACATCCGTCGCCTGCCCAAGGCGAACCTGGTCAACAAGGGCCGTTCCGATCCGCTGGAGGGCATCCTGCCCGGTGGGTTGGAACTCACGGTCAAGATCGAGATCGACCCCGAGGAGGCAATGATCCATGTCGACCTGTCCGACAATCCACCTTGCGTGGATGTCGGGCTGAACACGTCCTTGGGTGCGGCGACCTCGGCCGTTGTGGGCGCAATCTTCAACGCCCTGGAGACGGACCTTCCGCGCAACGCCGGCTCCTTTCGGCGCCTGCGCTTTACCTATGCCGAGGAGAGCGTCGTCGCCGCGCCCAAATTCCCGCATTCCTGTTCGATGGGCACGACCAACGTGTCGGAGCGGCTGGTGAACATTACTCAATCCGCCTTCGCGCAGCTGGGCGACGGACACGGGCTGAGCGAGGGTGGCACAGGTCTCGGCGCCGGCATGGCGGTCATCTCCGGCAAGGATCACCGGCGAGCGGACGCGCCCTTTGTCAACCGAATGATGTTATCCACGAATGGCGGGCCGGCCTCGCCGGTTGCCGATGGCTGGGTGAACTACGCAATCCCGGTCATTGCCGGGTTGATGTATCGCGACAGCGTTGAGGTTGACGAACTCAAGCATCCGATCCGCGTCAACAGCCTCGAACTTGTGCAGGACAGCGCCGGGGCTGGCCGGCATCGCGGCGCTCCGGCGCAACAGATAGAACTCACCCCGACCGGCAATCCCGTCACCGCCGTGATTTCCTGCGACGGCCAGCATGCGCCGCCACGCGGCGTGCTCGGCGGACTTGAGGGTACGCCCGGAGCAACCTGGCTGATCGGCGACAATGGCAATGCGGCACGCCTGCCCAACGTCGTGCAGGTCACGCTGCAGAAAGGCCAGTTGTTGCGGGGACGGGACGGGTCCGGCGGGGGCTATGGCGATCCGCTGACCCGCGATACCGCCCGCGTTCTGCACGACGTGCTCGAGGGCTGGGAGAGCCGCGAGCGGGCGCACGAGGTCTATGGCGTAGTCTTTACGGGCGCGATCGACGACGAAACGCTCGCCGTCGATGTCGTGGCAACGGCAGCGCGCCGCATGAGCCTCGGGAGCATCGCATGACAGATATGCTGGTCCAGGATCCCGGGCGCGTGCGTGACCTCGCGGCCGCCATGGCTGCCGGCGCGTTGACGTCGGAAGCGCTCGTTCGACGCTGCCTCGACCGTATCGCTGCGGTCGATGGCCAGGTGCAGGCCTGGATCCACGTACTGGAAGAGCAGGCGCTGGCCACCGGCCGGGCGCTGGATGCGGAGCGCCGCGCCGGCATATTGCGCGGGCCGCTGCATGGCATACCCGTCGCAGTGAAGGACGTGATCGATGTGCGCGGCCTGCCGACGCGGGCCAACAGTCCTTCACGCGCCGACATCGCCGCGGCAACAGCCGATGCGACGGTTGTCGCGCATCTCCGGGCGGCAGGCGCCATCATGCTCGGCAAGGTGCACACGACGGAGTATGCGTATTTTCAGTCCCTGCCACCGACGCGCAACCCGTGGGACCTTGCGCGCACGCCGGGCGGGTCGTCGGCGGGGTCGGGCGCGGCCATTGCCTCCGGCACGGTGCCGCTGGCGCTGGGCACGCAGACGGCGGGCAGTGTGAACCGGCCCGCGGCGTACACCGGCGTGGGTGCGTTCAAGCCCTCCACGCTCGCGATCGGTGGTGTGGGCGTGGTGCCGCTGGCGCCGAGCTTCGACACAGTCGGTGCCTTTGGCGCCTCGGCGCAGGATGCGGCCTATCTTGCAGCCGGGTATGCGGCGGATCATCTCGGCCTCGCCTCGCCGCCAGCCGTGACGCCGCGTATCGTGATGCTCGAGGATCCGATGGTCGCGCGGCTGTCCGTGCCGGCCATGACTGCGCGCGTCACGGCGCTCTCGGAAATACTGGCCGACGCGGGGTTGGCGCTGCGCCGCTCAGCTGCGCCCGTCTCGCTCGAGGCGATGCTGAACACGCATCGCCGGGTCATGATCGCCGAGTTGGGCCGCACGCATGCACGACTACCGACAGAACGCATCGCGCCTCGCATCGCGGCCGACATAGAAGCCGGTCTCGCCATCCCCGATGCTGCCTACCAGGCCGATCTGCGCACCCTGTCGGAGCTGCGCCGTACCTTCTGGGCTGCTTTCGCGCCGGATGAGTTGGTGCTTCTGCCTGCCGCGCCGGATGTCGCGCCGATGAATGGCACAACCGGCGACCCGTCCTTCGTTATTCCGACCACCGTGCTGGGCGGTCCCGTGGCGACCCTGCGCGCGGGGCTGGCCGAGGATAGTGACATGCCGGTCGGCGCGTTGCTCTTCGGCCCGCCCGGTTCAGATGCGCGCCTTGCGGGCTTCCTGTTCTCGGAAACCGCAACGAGGCTCGATCTTTAGCGAGGAGGATACAGAATGCTGCTCGAAGTTCCGGTTCTGGATGTCGGACCGTTCCGGGCCGGCGATGCGGCCCAGAAGCACGCCATCGCCGCGCGTGTCGGCCAGGCGATCAACGATATCGGCTTCCTCGTGATCACCGGACATGGGGTCGATGCCACACTGATCTCCCGGGTGCAGGCTGCCTCCAACGCCTTCTTCGACCTGCCCGAGGCCGAGAAGATGGCGGTGCTGCGCCCGGCGCCGGACGTCACGCGTGGCTACATCCCATTGGAGGCGGAGAGCGTTGGCCGCAGCCAGGGCGTGGACGTGCCAGGCGATCTGAACGAAAGCCTGATGATCGGCCCAGTCGACGTTCCGGATGGCGACACCTATTTCCACGGGCCGTTGGCAGGCCGGCATTTCCACCCGAACCTCTGGCCGGCACGTCCCGCAGAACTGCGAAACCTGTATGAAGACTACTTCCGCGCGATGGGCCTTCTGGCCGTGGATCTGATGTCGATGTTTGCCCTGGCGCTTGCGCTGCCGGAGGATTTCTTTGCCGACAAGATCGACCGGCACATCAGCCGGCTGCGCGTGCGAAACTATCCCGCGCCCACGCAGCTGCCCAAGCCCGGCCAACTGCGGGCCGGCGCGCATTGCGACTACGGCTCCCTCACCATCCTGCGTGCGGAGGACAAGCCAGGTGGCCTTCAAGTCCTGAACCGGGCAGGGGATTGGGTGGACGTGCCGATCGCGCCGGACAGCTACATCGTCAACATCGGTGAATTGATGGCACGGTGGACCAACGAACGCTGGAGGGCGACATTGCATCGCGTGGTCAACCCGCCAGCGGAGCATATGGCGGCAAGCCGACGGCTTTCGCTCGTGTTCTTCCACAACCCGAACTACGACGCTCCGGTCGAGGCACTGCCCGGCACGGTGCCGTCAGGCGAGACGCCAAAATACACGGCAACCACGAGCGGAGATCATTTGCGGTCGCAGTTCATGCGGACCCAGGTGGAATCGCCGGCGGCGTAGTGCTGACCCGACTTCGAATGCGCGGAGGCCCAGGCCCCTATCGCGCCGGTCAATGTTTCCCGCGGCGACCCAGATACGCATCCAGCACCCGGTCGTCACCGGCGAGATCGCCGGAGGCGCCATCGAACAGAACGCGCCCATTCTCCATCACATAGGTACGGTGCGTCACCGCCAACGCGTAGCTCGCCATCTGCTCGACCAGCAGGATGGACAGGCCCTGGCGGTTCAACTCGGTCAGCACCGGGAACAACATGTCGAGGATCTTGGGCGCGAGGCCGAGGGAGAGTTCATCGATCACCAGCAGTCGCGGGCGCGACAGCAATCCGCGCGCGATGGCGAGCATCTGCTGCTCACCGCCCGACAGCGTGCCCGCCTGCTGGTTGATCCTCTCGCGCAGGCGGGGAAACATCTCGAGCGTCCTGTCGATGTCCGCCGCGACGCCCTTCGGGTCGCTGGAGATGCGGGCATAGGCGCCAAGCACCAGGTTGTCGCGCACCGTCTGGTCGGCAAACACCATCCGGCCTTCCGGCACCATCGCCAGCCCGCGCGCGACCATCCTGTGGCTCTTCAGCCCCGTCGCATCAGCGCCGTCGAATGTCACGCGGCCGGCGGCCGGGCTCACCACACCGGTCAGAGCCCGCAGCATGCTGGTCTTGCCGGCTCCGTTCGAGCCGATGATGCCGACAAACTCCCCGGCGCCGACCACCAGATCGACGCCGCGCACGGCCTCGATCCGCCCGTAGGAGACGCGCAGGCCGGTGACCTCGAGGATCGGCCGGCTCATGCCGTCGCCTGTGCAGGCGCCGCGGGCGCGCCCTGGCCGAAATAGGCCTCGATCACCTTGGGGTCCGCCTGGATCGCGGAAGGCGGCCCATCGGCGATGACCTCGCCATAGTCGAGCACGGTGACGCGATCGGAGACCGCCATGATCATGTCGACGTGATGCTCCACCAGGATGATCGTCATGCCGCGGTCCGCCAGCCCACGAATCAGCCGGATGAGGTCCTCGATCTCACCATGGGTCAGGCCGGCGGCGGGTTCATCGAGCAGAAGCAGCTTAGGCCTCAGCGCAAGCGCGCGCGCGATCTCGAGCCGCCGCTGATGTCCGAAGGGCAGGTTGCGCGCCTGCTCATCGGCGAAGTCCGCGAGGCCGACGAACTCCAGCAGGCGCAGCGCCTGCGCATGTGCCGCCTTTTCGTCGCGCCCGAAGCGGGGCAGGCGCAGGACTGTCTCGGCGAAGGTCGCGCGGAAATGAGGATGGGCGCCGACCAGCACATTCTCCAGCACCGTCATCTGGCCGAACAGCTCGGTGTTCTGGAAGCTGCGGGCGATGCCTAGCCGGGCCAGATCATAGGGCGGATCGTCGCGCAGGCGATGGCCGAAGACGATGACCTCGCCCTCCGTCGCGCGATAGAAGCCGGAGATGACGTTGAGCAATGAGGACTTGCCAGCTCCGTTCGGCCCGATCAGCGCGTGCACGGTGCCGGAACCGACCTCCATGTTCACGTCGCTGACCGCCGTCAACCCACCGAAACGCAGCGTCACACCCCGGACGGCAAGTGTTGCCTGGCCGGGCTCATCACGCTCCGAGGTCATGATCTCGAGGCCAGGGCCCCAATTCGGCCAGCCCCGCGTCTCGCGCACGCGAGCGGCCGAGAAAAGCCGCGCCCGAAATGCGGCGAGCGTACCGACGATGCCGTTCGGCATGACGAACAGGACGGTAGCCAGGAGAAGCCCGTAGCCGAAGGTCTGCCACTGGCCCAACCCCTGGAGGAACTGCGTCGCCAGAAACAGGACCGACGTTCCCACAAGGGGCCCCGCCATGGTGCCCGAGCCACCCAGGATCACCATCAACAGCAGCTCGATGGACGCGGTGAAGGTGAAGGTCTCGTAGTTCACGAACAAAGCCAGGTTCGCGAACAACCCCCCGCCCAGCCCCGCGAAACCGGCCGAGACGGAAAAAGCCAAGGTCCGGATGGCAACGACGTTGATGCCCAGCGCGCGCGCCGCGTTCTCGCTTTGCGCCGCGGCACGCATCGCACGGCCATATCGGCTGTTGGTGATCGCATAGGCGACCCAGATCGAGGCCAGCAGACATAGCAGGATGAGGTAGTAGTAGTTGAAGTTCGTGCGCCGTACGGCCATCAGTCGTTCGCCGAACAGGGTCGGGCGGGGCAGGTTGGCGAGGCCCGAGGCGCCTCCGGTGAAGCCCACCCATTCGCGCAACACGTTCACGAAGATCAGCCCGAAGGCGATCGTGATGACGGCGAGATAGACGCCACGCACGCGCACCGTCGGGAAGGCCAGCACGGCGCCCATCAATGCGGGGATGGCAATGGCCAGCGCCATGCTCTCGGCGAAGGAGAAGCCGGCGCGCAGCGACAGCAGCGCCGCCACATGGGCACCGAGGCCATACAGAGCAGCCTGGCCCAGTGACACGAGCCCCGCCAGCCCCACCAGCAGGTTCAGCCCGATCACCACGATGGCGAGGATCATGGCGCGCATGACCAGGCGCAACTCGTAGCTGGTCGGAAAGCGTTCGCCGATCAGGTCGCCAAGCCAGGGAAAGCCGGCGATCAGCACCGACAGGACCAGGAGGGCCAGCCACCCCGCGGTGCGCGAGCTCATACCTTCTGCACCTCGCGCCGACCGAACACGCCCTGGGGAAACAGCAGCAGAAGCAGGATCATGACCGTGAAGCCGATCGCATCCCGCGCGGCGGTTGAGAGGTAGGCTTCGACGAACTTCTCGAGCACGCCGTACATCAGCCCCATGACCACAACGCCTGGCGCGTTCGCGATTCCGGCGACGATCGCAACAAGGAAGCCCTTGAGCCCCACCACGACGCCCATCGTGGACGATGCCTGCACGATGGGTGCCACCAGGAAGCCGGCCAGGGCGCCGATGCCGCCGGCCAGCCCGAAGGCCAACATGGTGATGCGGTCGGCGTCGATGCCGACCAGGCCCGCCGCAACGCGGTTATAGGCCACGGCACGCATGGCGCGGCCCAGCACCGTGCGCCGGTAGAAGCCCTCCAGCGCCAGTGTCAGCGTCAGCAACACCACGGGCAGTACGAGTTCCTGCGCGTAGATGCCCGCACCGCCGATGCGCAGGGGTTGCTCGACCAGCGGCGTCGGCAGGGGACGGCCCAGCGGGCCATAGGTGGCGGTGGTTGCGCTCTCGATCATGGTGCCGACCGCGATGGTGGTCAGCATCCAGCCGATCGCATTGGCCTCGCGGTTGAAGGGCCGCACGAAGACACGCTCGATCGCCGCGCCCGAGAGCGCCGCGATCAGGATCGCCGCCGCAGCGGCCATCACCAGCGGCAGGCCCATCTCGATCAGCACGACGGTCAGAACGCCGCCGAGCATGAAGATGTCGCCGAAGGTGAAATTGACCGCCTTGGCGGCGCTCCACATCACGTAGAAGCCGAGCGCGATCATGCTGTAGATCGCGCCGGCGGAAAGCCCCGTCAGCAGGTATTGAAGGAGGGCTTCCACGTTGCGCGCTCAGTTCGTGCGCGGCTGGGCGAAGGGCGTCTGCTCGATCGGCAGCAGCAGCCCGTTGTGGAAGGCGAACAGGCGGTAGGAGGATTGCAGGATCGCGTCCATCCTCTCCTGCGTGCGCTCGAAAGCGGGAGAATAATTCGCGACGATGCCCTGGTAGTTCACTCGGAACATGGCGTCGCGAAGTGCCTCACGGTCGAAGCGGCCGGCGATCTTGAGTGCTTCGGCAATGATGTAGACGGCATCATACGCATTGGCCGTGCCGGAAGGCATGAGCAGGTCGGCCGGAGAGCGGACTTCGGGGAAGCGCTGCTGCATGCGCGCCAGCACGCCCTGAGCGCGTTCGGGAAGTTGGCCCATCCAGGTGTAGGTTCCGGCGACCACGACACCCTCGGCGAGCGCGCCGGCCGTCTGCGCGAACTGTACGCCGATGCCCCAGGCGGAGACGATGTTCGGCTTGTAGCCGAGCCGGTCCATCGAGCGGACGATGTTGGCCGCCTCACGATCGACGCCATAGAAGATGATGGTGTCGACACCGGCATCACGCATGCGGATCAGTTGCGCCGTCATGTCCGTGTCGGCGATATTGAAGGTCTCCTGTGCGGCGATCGGCGCATTCGCCGCGCGCATCGCCGCTGTCACGTCCGGCACGGCGCCCTGGCCCCAGCCGGTGCCTTCGTACATCAGGCCGATCTTGCCCGAGCGCGTGCGCGCACGCGCCGCCTGCACAAGGAAGGGCGCCACCCAGCGGTCCTTCATGGAGACGCGGAACATCCACTGGTTGCGGCCGTTCGGATGCTCCACCACCTGGGTGCCGGCCGAGACAACGCCGACCCAGGGCAGGCCCATCTCGTCGAGCGGTTCGCGCAGCGCGATGGCATTCGGGGTGCGGAACCCGCCCATCATGACGACGCAATTGTCACGCTCGCCGATGCGGCGGGCGTTATCGACGGCACGTGCAGGCTCACCGACATCGTCGTAGGCCACCAGGCGCAGCTGCTGGCCGAGCACACCGCCGGCGGCGTTGATCTCGCCCAAAGCGGTTTCGACCGCAACGCGAAGCGCGAAACCGCTATGCGAGAGCGCGCCTGTCAGCTCCCAGGAGGCACCAATGCAGGGCTCAGCGGGTTGGGCGGCAGCCGGTGTGGCCGTCAATAGCCCGAGGGCTGCAGCAATGCCCGCCAGAAGCCCGACGCGGCGTGTCGCGCCTTCGGCGGAGGTTTTGGATGTCATGCACGGCATGTTCGTCGACTCCCTGTCATCGTGCCGACCTGGGGGAGGGTCGGCCGTGGCGAGGTGGCATCGCTCGACGGTCATGCACCGCCGGCCGATGCTCGAGACGCCCCCATGGAGTCGAAGGGAGACAGCAATCCGCGTGCCACGACGCTTGGGCTGGCCGCAGTGGTGCCTGTGCGCCCGCCGCATCCACGGCCGCCCGTTTCATGGGCGGTCGTGGACATGCCTGGGTGGATTCTGGGCGCCTTCGGGAAGGCCGCCGCGATCACGGGCACCGCCCGCGCTTCGGACGGCTGGCGCCATTCTTGCTTCCCTGATTTCCAGCGGAAAATTGCTGGCATCAACGCAAGGCAGGCAGGAGCGTGGGATGACGCATGAAGGCATCGGCTTCGCGGTCCGACGGAAGGAAGATCGGCGGTTCCTTCGCGGTCGCGGCAACTATGTTGCCGACATGCAGCGTCCAGGCATGGCGCATGGTGTCTTCCTGCGGTCCCCCCACGCGCACGCTGCCCTGGGCGCAATCGATACCGCAGCGGCGTCCGCCGCTCCCGGTGTTCTTGGCATCCTGACCGGAGCGGACCTCGCCGCGGCCGGCGTGGGTGGGCTGCCCTGCGGCTGGGGCATCACCGGCACCGACGGCGCGCCGATGAAGGAACCACCGCATCCGGCGCTCGCTCAGGGGAAGGTGCGCTACGTGGGCGATGCCGTCGCCTTCGTCGTGGCCGAGACGCAGTACCAGGCGCGCGATGCTGCAGAAATGATCAAGGTTACCTACGAACCGCTCCCGGCCGCGGTCGACCTGAAGACGACGATTGCCGTGGGAGCGCCGCAAATCTTCGACGACGTGCCCGGCAACCTGTGTTGCGACTGGTCGATCGGCGATGCCGCGGCGACCGAGGCCGCCTTCGCCAAAGCCGCGCACGTCGCGCGCCTCGAGCTGGTGAACAACCGGCTGGTCGGCAACCCCATGGAACCCCGCGCCGCCATCGCGGAATTCGAGCCGACGACCGGCCAGTTCACGCTCTGGACCACCAGCCAGTTCCCGCACGTCGTGCGGATGCTGATGGGCGCCTTCGTGCTCAACATCCCGCAGCACAAGCTGCGCGTCGTGGCGCCCGATGTCGGTGGCGGATTCGGTGTGAAGCAGTTCCACTATGCCGAGGAGGCGGTGATCACCTTCGCCGCGCAGCGCCTCGGGCGCCCGCTGAAATGGGTCTGCGAACGCAGCGAGGGCTTCATCAGCGACGCCCATGGCCGCGACCACGTGACCGAGGCGGCGCTGGCACTCGACGCGGATGGTCGCTTCCTGGGCATGAAGGTGCTCACGATCGGCAATATCGGTGCCTACATCTCGACCTTCGGGCCGAACATCCCGACGAACCTCTACGCGCCGCTGCTGGCCGGCGTGTACACGACGCCCGCCATCCACTGCCAGGTCAAGGTGGCCTTCACCAACACGGTGCCCGTCGATGCCTATCGCGGCGCCGGCCGCCCCGAAGCGACCTTCGTGGTCGAGCGCCTGGTCGATATCGCGGCCATGGAGATGGGGATCGACAAGGCGGAGATCCGCCGCCGCAACATGATCCCGCGCGAAAGCTTCCCCTACCAGACGCCGGTGATGATGAAGTACGACAGCGGCGATCCGCTCGGCTGCCTCGATCGCGCGCTGGCGCTGGCGGATTGGGATGGTTTCGCGGCACGGCGTGCGCTCGCGAAACAGCAGGGCAGGCTGCGTGGTATCGGATTGTCCACCTATATCGAGGCCTGCGGCCTGGCGCCCTCGCGCATCGCCGGGCAGCTGGGCGCCCGCGGCGGCCTCTATGAGAGTGCCACGGTGCGCGTCCACCCGACCGGTCACGTGACCGTGCTGATCGGTACGCATAGCCACGGCCAGGGCCATGAGACCACCTTCGCGCAGATCGTCGCCGAAAAGCTCGGCGTGCGCTTCGAGGATGTCGACGTCGTCTATGGCGATACCGACCGCGTGCAGTTCGGCATGGGCACCTATGGCTCGCGATCGCTCGTTGTGGGCGGCGCCGCGCTCGCCAAGGCATCCGACCGTGTCATCGCGAAGGGCCGCAAGATCGCAGCGCATCTTCTTGAGGCCGCGGAGACGGACATCGAGTTCGCCGCAGGCCGCTTCACCGTCGCTGGAACCGATCGCGCAAAGTCGTTCCAGGACGTGGCGCTCGCCGCCTACGTGCCGCACGATTACCCGCTGGAAACACTCGACCCGGGCCTTGAGGAGCAGGCCTATCATGACCCGGTCAATTTCTCCTTCCCCGGCGGCGCGCATGTCGCGGAAGTCGAGATCGACCCCGAGACCGGCCAGGTCACGCTGATCAACTATGTCGGGGTGGACGATGTCGGGACGGTGATCAATCCCATGATCGTGGAAGGCCAGTTGCATGGCGGTGTCGCACAAGGGATCGGCCAAGCTTTGCTGGAACACTGCGTCTACGATCCGGAAACCGGCCAGATGCTGAGTGGCTCGTTCCAGGACTACTGTATGCCGCGCGCGGACAACCTGCCGAATTTCGCCATGCGGACGCATCCCGTGCCGTCGACCGACACCCCGATGGGCGTCAAGGGCTGCGGCGAGGTGGGCTCGATCGGCGCACCCGCGGCCATCATCAATGCCGTCGTTGATGCGCTTGAAGCACATGGGGTGCGGCACATCGACATGCCGGCGAGCCCGCCTCGCGTCTGGGCGGCCATGCATGGCGCGTCCGCCTGAGGCATGGTCTGCAGAGGGCAGCAGCGCGATATCGTGCTCATGTCACTCGGGGCGTGATGAACGATGGTGCTGTGGCGCCGCGGCTTCATGCGGCGTTTGGCCTCCGGGTGCACCAGCTAAGCCAGCGATTCCCACGCCAGATGGCGGCGTTGCTTGCGGCAGGCATCTGTGGGAGCGTGTTGCGTTGGATCCGTGACATCAACCGGACGGGACTGAACGCCATGCATCGCATCGCCGCCCTGCTCGTTGCCGTGGGCCTGAGCGCGCCGCTTGCCGCCCAGGCGCAGATGACCCTGATGGCCTATGCCGGGATCTTTCGGGACAACTATACGGCGACGGTCGTCGACCCCTTCGGCCCCGTGCAGTACGTGGAAGGCGGCAGCAGCGCCCAGATGCTCGGCACGCTGCGCGCCCAACGCGCCGACCCGCAGACCGACGTGGTGATCATGGATGTCACTACCGCGACCATCGCCTGCGCCGAAGGGCTGGTGGAACGGCTGGACCCTGCCGAGTTCCCTGTGCTGGCGGAGATCGACACGCTTGGGCGCACCGCCGGCGGCGCCTGCGGACCGGCGGTGACCTACGACCATCTTGTCCTGGTCTATGACACGCGCGCGGTGCAGCCGGCGCCGACCGGCTTCGCCGTGCTTTGGGATCCGGCGTATCGCGGGCGCATCGCGCTCTCGGCACCGCCGAATATCCAGGGCCTGGCGCTGACAGCCATCCTGGCGCAATCCACCACGGGGAATTGGCGCGACCCGTCGCAGGCCTTCCCGCGACTTCGTGCGCTGGCGCCGTCGGTGCAGACCTTTGCACCGAACCCCGATGGCTACACGATGATCCTGAGCGACCAAGTCACCTTCGCGACCGGCTGGAACGCGCGTTCACAATTGTATTCGGACCAGTCCAACGGGCGCATCGGTGTGGTGCTGCCGGCCGAGGGCACCGTGTTCCAGATGAACATGATCAATATTGTGGCGAATGCGAAGAACCGGGCACGCGCGCGGGCGTTCCTCACGCACGCGCTCTCGGCCGGGCCGCAGGCCGCCTTCACCAACCGCATGTTCTACGGCCCGACCAACACGCGCGCTGCGCCTGACCCCGCGGCGCTGGCGCGGACCGCGCTTGCCCCGGAGTTCCGCAACCGCATCATCGGCGTGGACTGGAATGAGATGGTCCGGCTGCGCGAGTCCTGGAACCAGCGCTGGCGGCGCGAGGTGATCGCTGCCTCCGGCCGCTGAGTTGGACGCTCACCTCGCCCTGGAACGCCTGACGCGGCGCTTCGGGGCGAACCCGCCGGCAGTGGACGGGCTCTCCTTGACGCTGGGGCGCGGGATGTTGCTGGCTCTGCTGGGCCCTTCAGGCTGCGGCAAGACAACGACGCTGCGGCTGATCGCGGGGCTGGAACGCGCCGATGGCGGGCGGGTGCTGGTGGGCGGGCGCGACGTGACCGGGCTGGCGCCCGAGGCGCGCAACATGGGCGTGGTCTTCCAGTCCTATGCGTTGTTCCCGCATATGAGCGCGGCGGGGAATGTCGGCTTCGGCCTTGAGGCGAGGCGGCTGCCACGGGCGGAACGGGCCGAACGTGTGCGGGAGGCGCTGGCGCTGGTCGGGCTGGCGGACCTCGCGGCGCGCAAGCCACGCGCTCTCTCGGGCGGTCAGCAGCAGCGCGTGGCCCTCGCCCGTGCCTTGGCGATCCGCCCGGAACTGCTGCTGCTGGACGAACCTCTCTCGGCGCTTGACGCGCAGCTGCGCGATGGTGTGCGCGAGGAAATCCGCGCACTGCAACGCCGGCTGGGTACCACCACGGTATTTGTCACCCACGACCAGGCCGAGGCGCTGGCCATGGCAGACATGGTGGCGGTGATGGATTGCGGGCGCCTTGAGCAATGCGGCACGCCCGAGGATTTGTTCGAGCGCCCGGCCACGCCCTTCGTCGCCGGTTTTGTCGGGCGGTCCTGCCGCTTCGCGGGCGTGACCGAGGCGCCCGGGCAGGTTCGTATCGGCCAAACCTTGATGCGCGCGGCGCAGACACCGCCGCCCGGCCCGGCGCAGGTGTTCATCCGCCCCCATCGCGTGGTGTTGGGTTCCGAAGGCGACGTGGCCGGCCAGGTGGTGACGCGCACCTATGAAGGGGCAACGGCGCTGATCGGGCTCGAAACCTCGATCGGTGCGCTGCTGGCCGAAGTGCCCGCGGACCGCGAACTGCGTCCGGGCGACCAGGTGTTCGCGACGTTGCCCGCCGAGGCGTTGCGGGTGTTCGCGGCATGAGGGGCTGGCTGCTCGCCGGGCCGGCGCTGCTGGTGCTGGCGCTCGGCTTCGGTCTGCCGGCGGCGGTGCTGCTGCGCATGAGCCTCAATCGTACCGATGAAATGGGTGCGATGCAGCCTGAACTCGGCTTGCAGACCTACGCCAAGCTGCTGTCCGACCCGTTCATGGCCGAGGTCGCGCTGGGCACGCTGGGCCTCGCCGCCGGCTGCGCGGCGATGGCGGTGGCGCTGGCGCTGCCGGTGGTGCTGTTCATCCGCGCCGCGCCGCCGCGCTGGCGCGGGCCGCTGGCGCTGGCCGCGGTGGCGCCGCTGATGGTCTCGGGCACCGCGCGCATCATCGGCTGGCTCGCCATCCTGGGCGATGGCGGCATGGTGAACGGGCTGCTGGGCGCGCTTGGCCTGCCGGAGCAGAGGCTGATCAACAACTGGACCGGCGTGCGCATCGGCCTGACCGAAAGCCTGATGCCCTATGCCGTGCTGGTGCTGCTGGCGGGGCTCTCGCGGCTCGATTCGCGGCTCGATGAGGCTGCGGCGACGCTGGGCGCGGGTCGGATGCGGGTGTTCCTGCGCGTGACCCTGCCGCTGGCCGCGCCGGCACTGGCCGCGGCCTTCGCGCTGTGCCTGGTGCTGGGGCTCTCGGCCTTCATCACGCCGAGCCTGATGGGCGGCGGGCGCGTGTTCGTGGTGGCGACCGAGATCTACGACCTCGCGCTGCAGACGGTGGACTGGCCGGCGGCGGCGGCGATGGCGATGCTGCTGCTGGCCACGCTCGGCGTGCTGGTTTCCCTGCGCTCCCTGCTGCCGGAGCGGCGCGGATGAGCCGGGCGGGGCCGCGCAGGGCAGGGCCGGTGCTGATGGCGGCGGCGGCGGCGGGCTTCCTGCTGCTGCTCTCGCCGGTGCTGGTGGTGGCGGTGGTGTCGTTCTCCGCCGGGTCCTTCCTGACCTTCCCGCCGCCGGGATTCTCGCTGCGCTGGTACCAGGCGCTGTTCGCCAATCCGGAGATCATGGCGGCGCTCGGCACCTCGGCGATGCTCGCCTCGCTGGTGGCGACGCTGGCGCTGCTGCTGGGCCTGCCGGCGGCCTATGCCATCGCGCGGCTGCGCTTCCCGGGGCGGCGCTTCCTGGCCGACCTGATGGCCGCGCCGCTTCTGCTGCCCACGCTGGTGCTGGGCCTGGCCCTGCTGCTGGCTCTGCAGCCGCTGAAGCTGGTGGCGACCTGGCCGGGCCTGGTGCTGGCGCATTGCACCATCGCGGTGCCCTTCGCGGTGCGCATCATGACCACCGCCATCGCCACCGTGCCGCCCGACCTCGAGGCGGCGGCGCGTACGCTGGGCGCGGGGCCGGTGCGCACGGCGCTGCGCGTGACGTTGCCGCTCGCGGCACCGGGCGTGCTGGCGGCCGGCGCGCTCGCCTTCCTCGTGTCCTTCGACGAGACGGTGATCTCGCTGTTCCTCGTCGGCCCGCGCCTGACCACGCTGCCGGTCGAACTGTTCCGCTATGCCGAGCGGCGCACAGACCCGCTGGTGGCCGCGCTGTCCATGCTGCTGATCGTCAGTGCCCTTGCCGTCGTGCTTCTGGTGGAGCGCGCGGCGGGGCTCACCCGCACGCTGTCCAAGGACTGAAGCCCATGGCGAAATACGTGGTCGAACCGATGCCCGCGATGATCTCTGCGGAGGTGGTGGCGCTGCTCGAACAGGCCGAGACGGCGACCATCGGCCATTGGCGGCACTGGGGGTTCGTCGATCGCGGCGTGCAGGCGCTGCTGCGCGGGCGGCGCGTGGCGGGCACCGCCGTGACGGTGCAGATCCCGGGGCCGGACAGCACGCTGCTGCATCATGCGCTCGGGCTGCTGCGGCCGGGCGATGTGCTGGTGGTGGACCGGCTCGGCGATACGCGCCACGCCTGCTGGGGCGGCGGCGTGACCGTGGCGGCCAAGGCGGCCGGCGCGAAGGCCGGGGTGGTGGACGGGCCCTGCACGGATCTCGAGGAGGTGGAGGCGTCGGAGTTCCCGCTCTGGGGGCGCGGCCTCGCGCCGATCACCACGCGTGTCTATGACCTTGGTGGGCGGATGAACGTGCCGGTGGCGATCGGTGGCGTGGTGGTGAGCCCCGGCGACGCCGTGCTGTGCGACGAATTGGGCGTGCTGGTGCTGCCACCGCATGAGGCCGAGGCGGAGGCGCGCGCCGCGATCGCGCGGCAGGAGCGCGGGCTGGCGACGCAGGGGCGCGTCGCCGCCGGGGAGAAGTTGGGCGAGATCAGCGGTGCCTCGGCGCGCGTGCTGGCGGGGCTTGCGTGAGCCTCGACTTCGCCTGCGAGAAGCGCCCGGCGCGCGGCGCGCGCGGCGTGGTCTGCACCAACCATCCGCTGGCCTCGGCCGCGGGTGCGCAGGTGCTGCTCGCCGGCGGCAATGCGGTGGATGCGGCGGTCGCGTCGCTGTTCGCCCTGACCGTGGTCGAGCCGATGATGGTCGGCATCCTGGGCGGTGGTGTTGCGCATCTGCGCATGGCCGATGGGCGCCACGCGGTGGTGGACGGGCTGAGCACCGCGCCGGCGGCGGCGCGCGAGGACATGTACCGCCTGGCGCCGGATGCCGGGCCGGACGTGCGCGAGGCGCAGGACCGCAGCAACGTGCTGGGCGCGCGCGCGGTGGCGGTGCCCGGCGCGTTGCCGGGCTGGGCGCATGCGCTGGCCACCCATGGCACCTGGACGCTGGCGGATGTGCTGGAGCCGGCGATCGCGCTCGCCGCGCGCGGCTTCGAGGTCACGCCCTACCTGTCGGATGCGGTGCGCGATGCGCAGGAGGACCTGGCGCGCGATCGCCGACCTCGCCGCGCGCTTCCTGCCAGGCGGGGCGCCGGTGACAGCCGGCACGCGGCTGGTGCAGGGCGACTACGCGGACACGCTTCGGACCATCGCGCAGGATGGCGTGGCGGCGCTGCATGGCGATGGCGCGTTGGCCGGGCTGGTGGCGGATGCGCTGGCGCGCGGCGGCGGCATCATCACGCGCGAGGACATGCGCGGCGCCGCGCCGGTGGAACGCGCTCCGGTGCGCGGTGCGTATCGCGGCTTCGAGGTGTTCGGGCCGCCGCCGCCGGCCTCCTCCGGCGTGCACATCGCGCAGATGCTCAATATCCTGGAGGGGTTCGACCTGCGCGCGCTCGGCTTCGGCACGCCGGAGACCATCCACCTGCTGGCCGAGGCGATGAAGATCGCCTTCGCCGACCGCGCCGCGGCCACCGCCGACCCCGCCTTCGTGGACGTGCCGGTGGAACGGCTGACGTCTCGCGCCTATGCCGATGAGCGGCGCGCGGGGATCGAGATGGCGCGGGCCAAGGCGTGGTCGGCCGACCCGTCCCTGTTCGAATTGCACAACACCACGCATGTCACGGTGGCGGATGCGGCGGGCAACGTGATGGCCACGACGCAGACCATCAACAGCCTGTTCGGCGCGCGCATCGCCATCCCCGGCACCGGGATGATCGCCAACAACTACATGCTGAATTTCGAGCCGCGGCCGGGCGGCGCGCTGTCGGTCGCGCCGGGCAAGCGCGTGTTCACCTCGATGGCGCCGATGATTGTCATGCAGGGCGGCCGGCCGCGCTGGGCGCTGGGGCAGCCGGGGGGGCTGCGCATCTTCGGCTCGGCCATGCAGGCGATCATCAACCTGATCGACCACGGCATGGACCTGCAGCGCGCCGTGGAGGCGCCGCGGATCTGGACGCAGGGCTTCGGCCTGGAGCTCGAACCGGCGATACCGGCTGCGGTGGCGGATGCGCTGGCCGCGCGCGGGCATCGGATCGAGCGCGTGCGCACCATCGGCGGCGGGCTGAACGCGATCGCCTTCGAGGATGACGGCGCGATGAACGGCGCGGCGTGCTGGCGCGCGGATGGCTCGGTGGTGGCGCTCGGCGGCGGGCTGGCGCGCGCCGGCGTGCGCTTTTCCCCCGACGCGCCCGCGAAACCCTGACCTGGAACGGATGATGACCCAGAAGATCGCATTGCTGCAGCCCATCGCCTCGGAGATGGAGGGCATCATCGCCTCCCTGTTGCCCGAGGGCTTCAGCGCGAGCGCGGTGAAGGCGCGGACCATCGAGGCGCTGAAGGCCGAGGTGGCGGACGCGCACTACGCCGTGTGGTGGGACGTGCCGGTGCCCGCCGAGGTGCTGCGCGCCGGCCCGCATCTGAAGCTGATGCACAAATGGGGCGTGGGCATCGACAACATCGACCTCGAGGAATGCCGCGCGCGCGGCATCCAGGTGGCGCGTACCACCGGCAGCAACGCGACACCGGTGGCGGAGTTCACCGTTGGGCTGATGATCGCCTTGGCGCGGCGGATCGTGCCCGCGCATATCAGCACCGCGGCCGGTGGCTGGGCGAAGAACGAGGTCTGGCGGCGCAGCATCATGGTCTCGGGCAAGACCGTGGGCATCATCGGGCTCGGCACGATCGGCCGGCGTGTCGCGCAGCGGCTGCGTGGCTTCGACTGCACCATCCTGTATCACAACCGCTCACGCCTGCCGGCGGCAGAGGAGCAGGCGCTCGGCCTGCACTACCGCAGCCTCGATGCGCTGCTGGCCGAGAGCGACATCGTCTCGCTGAACTGCCCGCTGACGCCCGAGACGGCGGGCATGATCGACGCGCGGGCCTTCGCGAAAATGAAGCGCGGCGCGCTGCTGCTGAATGTGGCGCGTGGCGGCGTGGTGGTGGAGGCGGACCTGGTCACGGCCTTGCAGGACGGCACGCTGGCCGGCGCGGCGGTGGATGTGTTCGACCAGGAACCGCCACCGGCGGACCACCCTCTGCTACGGATGGATAATGTGATCGTGACGCCGCACTGCGCCTCGACAGCATATGAGAATTCGCGCGTCGGCGTGGCGCATTGGCTGGGAAATATCGTGCGTGTATCGCGTGGCGAGCCAATACCCGAGGCGGACCGCGTCGCGTAGTGCGATAGCGACGCTTTCATGCTTACCACCGCGAACGTATCCGGCCTCGCAGGCTGTTCCATATGCCAATCTGCCGTGCCGCCGGCCAAGTTTCCGTGACTATGCGCCAAACAGGCGCCCGGATGGAATTCGGACTACCGCCTTGATATCGAGCAGGAAGGCATCGCGGGGATCGGGGCCGGATTGGCGCTGATCGGGCCCCCATCTCATGACCATTTTCAGCAGCAGAGTCATCGGGTCGCGGGCGTTGTCAGGAGGAGCCTGGCTCGGTTTTGACTCAATCTCTCTGCAATACGCGCTGGTCATGTTTGAGCGCTCAATCGTGAGCGGGGCAGGTTCAATTCACCTCGGCCATACATCTGTCGGCGCGGCAACTTCAGCCTGGTGACGCTGCCTTCGGTGTGGCCGCTCGACCATGTCTCGGTCAGCGCAGCTTTGACCACGGTCAGGTCGCGTGAGATGCCGCGACCATCCGACGTGCGATCGAGCAGGTGGCGCATGTAGCCGCTGTGGCCCCGCGCTGATCGGCTGTTGCAGTCGGGGCAGCAAGCCCTCCCACATGGCACTTCGCACGGTTATCATGACGCGTCCGCTTCTGATCTCGACCTCATCCAGCAGCAGTCCGACCGGAATGGCCGCAGGGAGATCGGCGGCGGGAATGGCCTACCTTCTGGGTTCGCCTCACCATCCGTGCTCCAGCAACGCAGTCCTCAGTTTACCTGCAGGGAAATTGAGTCAGAGTTCCGATTCGGCGCTCATTCATGGTCTCTGCACAAACGGACTAGCTGCGTTCGGAACCAGTCACCTCCGCGGCCACGTTCCGGGCGTCATGCATTTGCCCGGCAAGGCGATGCGCAAGCGCCATGATCGTCAGTGTCAGATGCTTGTCGGGTAGTTGCGGGATGACACTGCCGTCGCAGACATGGAGGTTCTCGAAGCCATGACAGCGGAGTCCGGCATCAACAACGCCCTCGGCAGGATTGGCGGAAATCCGTGTCGTGCCGGCATAATGGATGCCGGTGCCCGAGGCATCGCGGGTGGCATGGACCAGCGTCGAGGAAGCGGCGCGCAGCACCCGCCGGCCCCACGCTTCCATCGCATCCATCGTCGCATGGGTGCGTGGCGATGCTGCGAAATCGACCGACACCTGCGGTACCCCGAAGCGATCCGTCGCCGCGGCGGGGCGGATCCGGTTGCCGGCAAGCGGTTCTCCTGCCGAAAACAGGCCCAACGTCACGTAGCTGCTGAACATCATCCGCGCGACAGCGGGCTTGGCGAAGGGCGGGATGAACGACATGCCGCCGAGGTAGTGCGGCACCTCGGGCGTGCCATGGATGGCATGGCCGATGAAGGGGAATTCGGCGCCATCGGACAGCTTGCCACGCGCCATCAGGATCAGCAGATCACCATAGCCGATATCGGGGCTGGGCCGCTTGCCCCACAGCCGCCACAGCGATGTCGAAAGCACGGATTTCGGATTGTCCTGAAGCCACATGCCGACATGGCCTGAACGATTGCCGAGCCCTCCAGGGTCCGCCTCGTCGGCGGAATTGAACAGGATGCGCGGGCTTTCGATGGCACCCGCCGCGAGCACAACGCGGTCGGCGCGCAGGCGCCGGCGCTCGCCGGTTGCCGTGTCGATGTATTCAACGCCATCAACCTTGGTGGCGCCAGGCGTGCGCAGCAGTCGCACAACCTTGGCGTTGGTGCGCAGTTCGTAGTTGGGCAGGCGCTCGATCTCCGGCAGCAACCGTGCGGAGAATTTGTACACGGCCCCCACCGGACAGCCCGAGGTGCAGATGCCGCAACTGATGCAGGATGTGGCCAGGCCCGGGCGGGTCTCGATCGCCTTGCGGTTCGGAATGGCCCGCGCACCCGGTTCGCCGAGGCCCTGCACCGCCTTCACGATCATCTGGTCGGCGAGGCGCAGTGGCTTCGGCGGCACATACGCGCCGTCGGGCAATGCATCGAGACCCTCCTCGGTCCCGCAGACCGTGATCAGCTTCTCAACGGCGGTGTAGTGCGGTGCGAGATCGTCGTATGTGATCGGCCAGCCATCGAAATCGCTCGCAGCGAAACGGACCGAGACGCCGTTCCACAGGTTCTGCAGCCCGTTCACCGCCAGGACCTGGTACTGCTTGAACTGCGTTCCGGTGGTCGAGGAGCGGGTGTCCTCGCGCGCGAAGAGCGGATGCACGAACAGGCTGTCATGCGGCTCGCTCGGCCAGGCACTGTTGGCGCGGATGCCGAAGTCGAGCCGCGCTCCCGGCGGGTCGACCCGTGCGAAATGATCGGCCTCCAGCATCCCGCCCTGTTCGAGCGAGACCACGCGGAATCCCGCCAGTGCGAGTTGGTGTGCCAGGATCCCGCCGCCGGCGCCGGTGCCGACGATGCAGACCTCGCAGTGATCGGTGTCAGGCATTGCCTTGGGTTTGTCCCGCCATGCCGGTGCTCGCGAGGAAGGCGGGCGATGCGAAAAAGATGTGTTCGAGGAAGGCCATGACCAGCGCGCGGTCCTCGCCCAATGCGCTGCGCGTGGGCGCGGCGTTGCCGGCGCGTCCGGCGATGCGTGCCACCGCTTCACGGACCTGGTCGCATACCTGCGCCGCGTGGGCGATCTGCGCGACCAGCGGGCGCAGCCCGTGCCGGTAGGGGGACATCTCCACCAAGGCCGCGATCAGCGCGGAGTCCATCGGCGTGCTCATGCCCTGGCACCGGCGGCAAGCCCGAGCTCACGCAGCGGCTGGCCGCTCATGAGATGCCGCTCGATCTGCTCCAGCGATACGCCGCGGGTCTCCGGCACGGTGCGGATGGTGAACACCAGCCCCGCGACGCAGACCAGAGCGAACAGGCCGAACACCCCCGTCAGCCCGATCAGGTCCAGCAGAACGGGGAAGCTGAAGACAACGACGAAGTTCAGGCCCCAGTTGCTGATGGAGGCCACCCCCATGCCGGCACCGCGCACATGCATCGGGAACACCTCCGACATCATCACATGCGGCAACGGCCCGAGGCTCACGGCGAAGGAGGCGATGAACAGCGCGACACCGAGCCATCGCCCATAGCGGCGATGACGGGTGGCTGCTGGCCGCGGCGAAGGCGATCAGCGCCAGGCTGGCCGCGGCGCCGGCGAAGCCGCCCAGCAGGAGCCGCCGCCGGCCGAGCCGGTCGATCAGCATCATGCCGACAATGGTCATCGCCACGTTCACCACGCCGATGCCGATCGTCGCCATCAACTGCGTGCCCGTGGAGTCGAAGCCTGCATGTGCGAAGATGGTTGGCGCGTAGTAGATCACGGCATTGATGCCGCACAGCTGCTGCAGCGCGAACAGGCCGACCGCGACGATCAGCGCAGGCCTCACCCGTGCCGTGAACAGGTCCGTGAAACCGCCGTTCAGGTGTTGGTCCGCCTTCACCGCCCGGGCGATCCGCTCGCGCTCGATGGTCACGGCCGGATCATCCGCCGTGGTGCCGCCAAGGCGGGCCAGCGCCTGCTGCGCCTGGGCATCGCGCCCCTTCTGCACCAGCCAGCGGGGCGAATCGCTCATCCGCACCATGCCGAAGAACAGTGCCAGGCCCGGCAGGATCCCGCAGGCGAACATCAGACGCCAGCTCTCGCTGAAGGCCAGGTTCACGCCATACGCGCTGAGGATGCCGATGGTGATCGCCAGCTGATACACCGACACCAGCATGCCACGCCGGGCGGGCGGCACGCTCTCGGCGATGTACAGCGGCGCCATGACGCCCGCGACGCCGATCGCGAGGCCCAGGACCAGCCGCGCCACGGTCAGCATCGACATGCTGCCCGCCAGCGCCGCGAACAGCGCGCCCAGGCAGAACAATGCCGCCGCCGCGATCAGCAGGGAGCGCCGCCCGACCGGGTCGGCCAGCCGCCCGGCGACGATCGCGCCCATCAGCGCGCCCAGCGGCACAGCCGCGGTCATGAAGCCTTCGGAGACCGGGGTGATCGAAAAGTCGATCCGCAACAGATGCAGGGCGCCGGCGATCACGCCTTCATCGAAGCCAAAAAGCACGCCGGCGATCGCCGCGATGGACGCGAGCAGGAAAATGGCGCGCTCACTACCCTGCATCTTGGTATCGTCCCCAAAATTCAATCCGCAGTTGCTGTCTAATAAAATTTCCAATACTTGTCCATCGCTTGGCATGCGCTTCGTTTGGCCGCGACGGGAACAGCACGAGCGGTGGGGGATGGTTCAGAATGACGAATGAAGTCGGAACGCTTGGCAGGCTTGCCATCGATGGCGGACGAGCCGGTGCGAACCCGCCCCTTGCCCTGGGAACTGCCCGGCGCGCACTGGATCGGCGCCGAGGAGGAGGAACTGGTCGGCCGCGTGATCCGCGCCCGCAGCCCGTTCCGCTTCTATGGCCTCGATCCGCAGAACATGGCCGATACGCTCGAGCGCGAATGGAAGGCGAAGTTCGGCGCCGCCAATGCGCTCGCCGTGGGCAGCGGCACCGCGGCACTCGGCGTCGCGCTCGGTGCCATCGGCGTGGGCCCCGGCGACGAGGTGCTGGTGCCCGGCTACATGTGGACCAGGTGCATCAGCGCCATCGTACGCCAGGGCGCGATCCCGCGGCTGGTGGATATCGACGACACCTTCTGCATGGACCCGGCCGATCTCGCCCGGAAAATCAATTCCCGCAGCCGCGCCGTCATCTACGTGAACATGAGCGGCGCGCCGGGCCATGTGCAGGAGGTCGTGCGCGTCGCGCATGCCCATGGCCTCAAGGTCGTCGAGGATTGCGCGCAGGCGGCGAACGCGCATATCGGCGGCCGCTGGGCCGGCAGCGACGGCGACATCGCCATCTTTTCCTTCCAGCTCAACAAGAACATGACCAGCGGCGATGGCGGCATGCTGACCAGCTCGGACCCGCATCTGTTCCGCCGCGCCTATGCGCTGCACGACCTCGGCTATCCGCGCAACGAGGCCGGGCGGCTCGATGCCTCCGAACCCGAATTCCAGATGTGGGGCGTGGGCGCGCGGATGTCCGACCTCGCGGCGGCGATGGCGCTCGCGCAGTTCCGCAAGCTCGACAGCATCACCGGCGCGATGCGCGGCGCGAAATGGGCCATCCGCCGGCAGCTCGAAGGCATCCCGGGCCTCGGTTTCCGCACCATCCTCGACCCCGATGGCGACAGCGGCCCCTTCATGATCACCACCTACCGCGACGCCGAGACCTGCCGGCGCTTCACCGCCGCGCTGCAGGCCGAGGGCATCAAGGGCGAGAAGGGCAGCCTCGCCTGCATCACCATGGCCGAATGGGGCATGCACTGGTACTTCAACGTCCCGAGCCTGGTGAACAAGCGCGAGGCCGCCGGCGGCGGCTTCCCCTGGAGCCACCCGGCCAACGCCTTCCACGAGGATATCAGCTACCAGCGCGGCAATTTGCCGGTGTGCGACGAGATGTCCGAACGCGCGGCATTGCTGGCCATCGCCTCCGTGCTGACCCCGGCGGATGTCGATGACATCGTCGCCGCCTTCCGCAAGGTCGCTGCCGTCGTGCTGGCCTGATGGGCGCGCGTGCCGGGCTGGTGGCGCTCGGCATCGCCGGCGTCTCCGCCCTGGCGGGGCTGCTGATCGGCTTCAATACCGCCGTCATCGCGGGCGCCCTGCCGTTCCTCGCCACCGAGATGTCGCTCGGCCCGCTGGGCAAGGGCGTGGTGGTCTCGGCGGTGCTGGTCGGCGGCCTCATCGGTGCCGTGGCATCGGGGCCGATCGCCGCACGGATCGGCCAGCGCCGGACCCTGGCGCTGGCCGGGCTCATCTTCGTGCTGGGCGCCTGGGCGGGGTCGGTGGCACCCGAGGCGGTCACGCTCGGCGCGTCGCGCGCGCTGCTCGGCCTGGCGGTCGGCGCGGCGACCATGCTGGCCCCGCTCTATGTGGCCGAGACGGCGCCGCCATCCTGGCGCGGCGCGCTGGTCGCCTCCATCCAGCTCGCCATCACCGCGGGCATCCTCGGCGCCTACCTGGCCGGCTGGGCGCATACGCCCACGGGCGACTGGCGGGCGATGCTGTTCATGGGGATCTGGCCGGCGCTGCTGCTGCTCATCGGCCTGCTGTTCCTGCCCGAAAGCCCGCGCTGGCTGCTGCTGCGCGGCCGGGAGGAGCAGGCGCGCATCGTCTGGCGCCAGCTCGGCGGCGTTCCCTGGAGCCCGGCCGAGCTTGTCGTGCTGCGCGCCTCCGCCGCCGAGAAAGGTGGCTGGCGCGACCTGGTCGGGCCGCGCGTGCGCCCGGTGCTGGTGGTCGCGGCCGGGCTGTTCCTGTTGCAGAACCTCAGCGGCATCGACGCCATCCTGTACTACGCGCCGGACATCTTCCTGCGCATCGGCATCTCCGGCACCACGGGGCCGATCCTCGCGACGGTCGGTCTCGGCGTGGTGAACCTGCTCGCCACCGCGGTGTCGATGTGGGCGGTGGAGGGCCTGGGGCGCCGGCGGCTGCTGCTCGGCGGCTCGGCGGCGATGGCCGTTGCCCTCGGTGTGCTTGCCGTGGCGCTGGTCGTGGCACCGGACAGCGACATCGCGAACTGGGTCTCGTTGGCCTGCATCTCGATCTTCATCGTGGCCTTCGCGCTCAGCCTCGGGCCGATCCCCTATGTGCTGATGTCCGAACTGTTCCCGATGCGCGTGCGCGCGCTGGGCATGGGTGTCGCCGCGGCCACCGCATGGGGCGTCAATGCCGCTGTTTCGCTCGCCTTCCCGGTGGTCGAGGCGTCGATCGGGCTTGGCGAGACCTTCGGCATCTTTGCCCTGGTCTGCGCCGCCACCTACGTCTTTGCCGTGAGGATGGTGCCCGAGACACGCGACCGCACGCTCGAGCATATCGAGGCGAACCTGCGGGCCGGCCGGCGCGCGCGCGATCTCGGCGCGGCCCTGCCGGGCGGCTGACGCGGCACCGGCCAGCCGTTCCATCAACCAAGGGGGTCTCCATGTTGCGTTTCGCCATCACCGGCCTGGTCATGACGCTGTTCGCGCATGGCACCGCGACCGCCGCCGACCCGCCGCCGGCCGACCCGGTCCTCACCGAGGCGGTCGAGTTCCCCGGCTATGTCATGTTCGCCGAATCCGGCGCGCCGGGCATGGTGCTGGTGGTCGTGCGCGGCGCGTCGAGCCTGGTGCTCGGCTATGGCGAGACCGCGCCCGGCAGCGGCCGCGCACCCGATCCCACCAGCCTGTTCCTGCTGAATTCGATCGCCAAGGTCTTCGCGACCGAGGTCCTGGTCTCGCTCGTCGCCGAGGGCCGCATCCGCCTCACCGACACGCTGCAACGGCACGCCGGCGGCCGCACGGTGCAGCAGGTCGGGCCGCGCCCGCTGACCCTGCTCGACCTCGCCACCTATTCCGCCGGCATGCCCCGGGAGATCGGCGACGCCCCGGCGGGCCAGCCGCCGCGCACCTGGCCCAACCGCGCGCAGCGCTGGCAGTGGCTCGACACCCGCCCCCTGCGCTGGGCGCCCGGCACCGTGGCCGCCTATTCCAATGTCGGGTTCGACCTGATCGGCGATGCGATGGAGGAGGCCACCGGCCAGTTCTACCCCGCGCTGCTGCGCCAGTACGTGACCGCGCCCGCCGGCATGGCCGACACCACCGTCGCACCCACCCCCGAGCAATGCGCCCGGCTGATGACCGGGACCGGCCTGGACGGGGCGGGCGCCTGCGTGGACACCACCGCCACCGCGGCCAGCGGAGGGCTCTACAGCACCGGCAACGACATGCGGGCCTGGCTGCGGCGCAACATGCAGGACCCCGAGGGCATCCTGACCCTCAGCCACGCCGGTGCTATCGGCAGCGGCGGGCCTTCCCGACCGTGATCGGGTTCGACGAGGCCGCGCCGATGTCGGGCCTCGGCCTCGGCTGGGTGACCGTCGAGGCGTCGGGCGCGCGGCCGCTGCTGGTGGGCAAGAGCGGCGCCGGCGTCGGCTTCATGAGCTATGTCGCCTTCGCGCCCGGGCGGGATGTCGGCGTGTTCGTGGTGGTCAACCGGCTCGACTTCGCTCCTTTTGCGGGGCTGGTGGCCGGCACCCACGCCTTGGTGGCGAGCCTCGCCACGCGATGATGGGCAAGCGCTACGGCCCTGCTACACGCTGTCGGTCAGCCGGATCGTCAGGCCCGATGCCGTGCGCAGCACGCTCTGCTGCGGCAGGCCCGCCACCGCGCTGCTGACCGGGCTGGGCTGCGCCGCGTCGGGCAGCAGCCCGGCGATGAAGGGCCGGTCCGGATCGCCCGCCACGAAGCCGACCAGCACCGCCTGGCCGGGCCGCATGGGCATGTGCAGCCCCGCGGGCGTGCGCGCCGATCCGCCCTGGGCGATCGAGGTCAGGCCGAAGTGATGGACCTTGGGCATGCGCAAACCCTTGGGCGGATCGCCCGTGCCCGAGACGTTCTCCAGCGGGAAATCGGGCATCACCAGGTAATGCCCGGCGGGGTCGAGGTCGGGCGAGGCCTGGTCCGCCACGCTCGAGACCAGCGTCGCGTGGTGCAGCGTCGCCACGCTGGGCTGCGGCGTCCGCCGCGGCGGGCGATAGGTGAAGCCGGTATCGGCCGCGGCGCCGGTCACCAGCGTGGGCACGGCGCGGAAGCGGTTGGCATACAGCGCGCCACCTTCCGCCACGCTGGCCTCGGCGGGAAAGCACAGCTCGCTGCCCGCTGCCATCACCGTATGCGTGATGGCATGCACCAGGAAGCCGTTGACGTCATAGCGCGGCACGAGGCCCAGCGCTGCCTCCTGGTAGTCGAAGCGGATGGCGCAGCCGGCGAACAGCCCCTCGATGTTCGACCGGGCGTGCAGCTGCGCCTGCGACACCGTCGCCTGTTCCATGCGGATCTGCGCCAGCCGGTCCCACCAGGCGCGCGGGTCCACCGCGGCGGCATCCGTGCCGCTCCAGCCCGCATCGGTGCTGATGATCGGTTCCTCGCGGAACTCCGCGAAGCTGCCTTCCACCGGCATCAGCCCGAAGCGCTGCTTGGCCACGTCGCCGGCGATCGGCCAGGTGCCGGACTGCATCATGCCGCTCGCGCCGGGGGCGGGCGGCGGCTTCCAGGTCAGCGTGGCGGCGCTGGCCGCGACCTGGCCGAAGCGCATCGTCAGGTGATGCACCCCCTGCACGCCCGAGGAGGGCCCTGCATTGGGATTGACGGGCAGGCTGCCCGGCGCGGTTCCGCCCGGCGGCACCGGGTCGAGGGGCTGGAAGCCGTTCTCGTTGTCGGTGAACAGCAGCCGGCTGCCCTGGCCGGTATCGGCAGTCCAGTAGAAGGAGATGCCGAAGGTCTCCGCCAGCCGGCAGAGGAAGTCGAGGTCGGTCTCCGCCGAACTGTACGAAGAACGCCCGCGGCGGGTAGCTGGTGTCGAGGATGTTGGTCTGGTCGGCCTGCTGCCCGAGTTCCTGCAACAGCCGCGCCAGCACGTCCTTGACGGTGCAGGTGCCTGGATCGGGCGGCGCCACGAAGGCGCGGCTGCGCCGCGTGTGTGCCGCCAGCGCCAGCGATGGCACCAGCTCTGCCCGGTAGTGGACCGGGAACCGGGTGTCGCCCACGCGCCCCATATAGGTCAGCCGCGTGAGCACGCCGCTCCAGCACCGTGTGCCGGATCGTCCGGACATGCTGCTGGTCCACCCATAGGCGACGTCGTAGGCGGTGCCGACCACCGAGGTCGGGTCCAGCCCGGTCTCGGGCGCGAGGAAGTCCAGCGTGACCCGCCAGGGCCGCCCGATCCGTTCCTTCGCGACCAGGCGCACGCAGCGCCACCCGCTCGGGGCCTGCGTCCCGGACACCGTCGCCGTCAGCGTCGCCATCATCGCCGAGCCGGACACGCTTCACCTCCCTGCATGATCAGCCTCGTGCCTGGCGGTGTGGCCGCCAGCCGAGTTTGCCAGCGATCACTGCAAGCCTCGTGCCGCGGTGCGGCGCCACGCCCATGGTTGCAAGCCAGGCACCACAGCGTCGCGACACGCGTGCGATATTGTCCAACCATCGCGTTGAGATAGAGTGCCACCGCACCCGGGAGTGGCGATGTTCGAACGACGGCTGATCGAGCGAACCCTCCACGGCGGCGACACGGCGGTGGCGCGCGCCGACCCGTCCGCCCTGCTGGGCGATGTTCTGTCCCATCTGCGGGAGTTGTTCAACATCCGCCGCGGCGCCATCCCCACCCGCCCGGATTACGGGATGCCGGACATCAATGGCCTGATCAACGGCTTCCCCGATGCCGTGGAAGTGCTGCGCGGCGCCATCGCCGAGCAGATCCGGCAGTTCGAGCCGCGCCTCGAGGTGCAGGCCGTCCGCCACGAGCCCAACCCCGACAGCCCGCTGATCATGGCGTTTTCCATCCAGGCGGAGCTGGTGCTCGACGACCGTCGTGAGCGCGTCGTGTTCTCCACCGCCATCAACGACGACGGCAAGGTCACGCTCGCCTCATGAGCCTCGAGACCACGCGCCAGTTCTACGAAGCCGAGCTCGCCTACCTGCGCGACCTCGGCGAGGCCTTCGCCCGCGCCAACCCGGATGTCGCGCCGCTGCTGGGCAGCCGTGCGTCGGACCCGGATGTGGAGCGGCTGATGGAGGGCTTCGCCTTCCTCACCGGCCGCCTGCGCCAGCGCATGGAGGAGCACCTGCCCGACCTGGCGCAGGGGCTGCTGCACATGCTCTGGCCGCACTATCTGCGGCCGCTGCCCTCGCTCACGGTGCTGCGCTTCGACCCGCCGCAGACCGGCGGCGCCACCGAAATCCCGGCCGGCGCGCAGGTGCTGTCCCGGCCGGTGGACGGCATCGCCTGCCGCTTCCGCACCTGCCATGCGCTGCCCCTGGTGCCCGCGCGCGTGGCCGCCCTGGTGCTGGAGGAACGCGCCACCTCCGCCACCCTCACGCTGCGCCTGGAGGCGATGGAGGGCGGCTCGGCGGCCGAGCTGGCGCGCCGCCCTATCCGGCTGTTCCTGCACGGTGCGCGCGACCCCGAGCCGGGGCCGCAGCTGCTGCACGCCCTGTTGCAACAATGCGTCGGCGCCACCGTCGGCGACGGCAAGGTGACCTTGCCGGTCGAGCCCGCCGCGCTGCGCTACGCCGGCATGGACGAGGCCATGCTGCCCTGGCCGGACAATGCCTTCCCCGGCTACCGCATCATGCAGGAATACATGACCTTCCCCGAGGGCCTGCTGTTCCTGGAACTGCCGGCGGTGCCGGGGGCGGAGCGGCTGGGCGGCGCGGGCCTGACCTGGACCTTTCGCCTCGATCGCCGCACCGGCCTGCCGGTGCGCCCCGCCGCCGAGCACGTCCAGCTCAACTGCGTGCCGGCGATCAACCTCTATGAGGCCTCGGGGCGCCCGCTGCTGCCCGATGCCAGCCGGTTCGAGCAGCGCATCAGCCTGCTGGGCCAGCACGACGCCGCGCGGGTCTATTCGGTGGACGATGCCGAGGGCCGGGTCCAGGGCCGCGCCGGGCGCGTCCGCTTTCCCGATTTCGCCTCCTATGCCCATGCCAGGCCGGGGGAGGCGGGGGTGTTCCGCGTGGTGCGCCTGCGCGCGGCGGTGCGCGGGCGTGGCGCCGATCCCTGGATCAGCTTCGTGGGCGGCGACGGCACCACCACCGAGCCCGACGTGGACGCCATCTCCCTGGCCCTGACCGGCACCGATGGCGAGGTCGCCGGCCGCGTGCCCCTGGGCGCGGTGCAGACCCCGGGGCCTGGCTGCGTGCCCGGCCTCGCGGTGCGCAATGTCGTGCCGGTGACGCAGGAGGCGACGCCGCCGCTCGGCGGAGACCTGATGTGGCGCCTGATCGCCGGCCTGTCGCGCGCCATGCAGCCGGTCACCGACCTCGCCTCGCTGCGCGCGCTGCTCTCCGCCTATGCGCTGCGCGCGCTGAGCGAGGAGCCGGAACGCCAGCGCCTGCTGCTGATGCTGGACGCGCTGCGCAGCATCGAAGTGCGGCCGCTCGCCACCCTGGTGCGCGGCGTGCCGGTGCATGGGCGCGAATTGCGCATCTCGCTGGCCGAGAGCGGCTTCGGCGGCATCGCCGGCGCCTGGCTGTTCGGCGCCGCGGTCGATGCCTTCATGGGCACCCGCGCCGGGCTGAATGCCTGCTGGCAGATGGTGCTGCGTGGGGAGGAGACGCGCCGCGAGATCCGCTGGCCGGTGCGCATCGGGCGGGCGCCCGTGGCGTGACGAGTGCGGGCGCCCGTGGCGTGACGGGTGCGGGCGCCGGGGGCGTGAGCGAGGCGGCCGAACCCGCGCCCTCCATCGCCGAGGTCCTGGCCTCGCTCGGCCCCGCGCCCGCCTTCGCCGCGGCCGTCCGCGCGCTGGACGCTGCGGGCCGCGCGGAGGGGCGCCACCCCATCGGCGTGCCCGGCGCGCCGCAGCAGGAGACCGTGCTGTTCCGCGCCCAGCCCTCCATGGGGTTCCCCGCGGGCGACGTCGCTTCGCTGCGCCCCGGCGGCTCCGGCTGGCCGGTCGAGATGGAGGTGACCTTCCTGGGCCTGTACGGCCCCTCCTCGCCGCTGCCGCCGGGCTGGACCGAGCGCATCGTGCAGGACCAGCCGGGTGCCGCGAACCTGCGCGACCTGCTCGACCTGTTCACGCATCCGCTGATCGGGCTGCTGTTCCGCGCCTGGCGGTCGAGCCGCCCGGAGATGCTGTGGCGCGACGACGCCTCGGACATCGCCTCGGTCGCCGCCCTGGCGCTGGCCGGCGTGATGCCCGGCGCGCCCGCCGGGCTGCCCGCGGCGCGGCTGCTGCCGATCGCCGGCATCCTGGCCGCCTATGCGCGCGGCGCCTCCACGCTGGAAAGCGCGGTGTCGCTGGCCTTCGACGCGCCCGCGCGGGTCGAGGAATGGGTGCACCAGCACATCGCCGTGCCGGCGGCGCAGCTCGCTTTGCTCGGCGGGCCGGGCGCACGGCTCGGCGAGGCCGTGGCGGGCGAGCGCGTGCCCGATGTCTCCGGGCGCGTCAGGCTGCGCATCGGCCCGTTGCCGCTCGGCGCCTTCGTCGCGCTGCTGCCGGGGGGCGCGCGGCGCGGCGAGCTTTCGGCGCTGCTGCGCGTGGTCGTCGCCGATCCTGTCGAGGTGGAGGTCGAGCTGCTCCTGGCCGCCGGCGAGAGCCTGGGCGCCACGCTGGGCGGCACGCGCCTGGGCCTCACCAGCTGGCTCGGCGACCCCGAGCGCGAACACGCCTGCCCGACCGGCGACGCGTGAGCACCTGCCGCGGCGCGGCGGCGCAACTGCGCGGAGATCCGCTCAACTGCGCGGCGCGCCTCTCACGCCCGCGCGGCGTTGCACCCGCTCGCGCGCCTTTCGTGCCGTCGTGCCGTGGCACGGCGGTTGCTGTGTTCCCTTGCAGGATGGCGAGGCAACCGCCCCGCGCCGAAACACACGGAGAAGCACGATGTCCCAACCCTGCTATGTCTCGATCACCGGCGCCACCCAGGGCAATATCAGCCAGAGCGCCTTCACCGCCGACAGCGTCGGCAACATCTACCAGACCGGGCACGAGGATCAGTGCTTCTGCCAGTCGCTGACGGTGGAAGTGACCATCCCGCGCGACCCGCAGAGCGGCCAGGTGACCGGCCAGCGCGTTCACGCCCCCGCGCGCATCATCAAGTATGTGGACAAGGCCTCGCCGATGCTGATGCAGGCGATCGCCAGCGGCGAGGTTCTCCAGATGGAGGCGCAGTTCTTCCGCACCGCCACCAGCGGCAAGCAGGAGCACTACTACACCGTGAAGTTCACCGACGTGGTGCTGGTGCACTACAAGCAGCACACGCCCAACGCGCTGGACCCGGCGAGCGGCAGCTATCGCGACATGGAGGAGCTGGGCTTCACCTATCGCCAGATCGACGTGACGCACGAAGTGGCCGGCACCAGCGGCAGCGACGACTGGCGCGCGCCGAAGTCGTAAGGTGAATGAGCGGGGCGGGCCGCAGGGTCCGCCCCGAGCGCAGGAAGGAACAGGCGGCGATGTCCGGCACGGCGGAAGACACGATCTCGGGCGCCTCGTTCTCGGTCATGGTGCCGGGGTCCGGCAGCCCGCCGAGCCCGGCCTATCGCGACCTTGCGCGGCTCGGCGCGGTGGATGCGACGGACGAGCCGCTGCTGCCGGTGGACCCGGCGCAGCCGACCGGCGCCACCTTCCATGACGACAGCATCCCCTCGCCCTTCAGCGACGGCGGGCTGAACTTCACCATCGACACGCTGCAATTCGTGGGGCCCGACGCCTATCTGCGCGTGGGCAAGCCCGGCGGCTACGAGAAGTGGCTGACCACCACCCCCGACAATCCGGCCGCGCCCACGGCACCAGCGGCGGGCGCCTCCGACACGCCCTTCGGCGGCAACGGCATCGTGCTGCACAGCACGGACCAGATCACGAGCTTCGCGCCGTCGATCACCCAGAACTCCAACACAACGCTGAACGTGAATTGGTCCAGCAACGGCCGGATCGGCATTCTCTCCGGCGCGACCGAGGACGCGCTGGGCACCATGACCAACGCCTCCTACCAGGTGGTGGACGACCTCTCCACGACCGTAGGCAACGTCGCTCAACACGGTCGTCGGCCAGAGCGCCACGGTATGGACCGGCGCGGATGCCTCCACCGGCGTGGGCTCGCTGCTGTGGTCGAATTTCGGCGTCACGCAGAACGTCTTTGCCGGCACGATCGTCAACATGACGAACGGCAATGTCGAGGTGCAGGGCTGGGGCGAGACGAAGTTCAGCGACCAGACCATCTACGCGCCCAACCAGCTCCTTCTGGCCGTCTCGGGCACGGCCGCCACCGCAACCCTCGCCGCGCGCTTTACCCTCGCCACGACGATCCTCAACGGGGCTGCCGGAGCCGTGATCGGCGTGGTCGCCGCGCTCGTGGCGGCACAGACCGGCGTCACTGCCGACACGAAACGCACCAATGCCGAGCTCGCCGAAACCCTCCAGTCCTTCAAGACTGATATGTGGGTGCTGACGGGCGCTGTGGCCGCGTTGCAGATCGCGGGCACGGCGCTCGGCATCGTCCTGGCGAGGGCGGCCATACCTGCGGCCGGATACCGCATCCTCAACGATCACGATGACAAACGGCAAGATCATTCTCGCCGCGGGAGGGACCCAGGTTACCATCGACGGTAACGGGTTCGATGTGAATGCGGGCGATCCGCCAATACGTGATCGCTGCGACCCTGAACATGTCTGAGGTTGCGCTTCAGGCGCCGGTCGGTACCGCGGCACAGGTAGCTCTGGTGCCCGGTGCATTTGGCGTGCGGCCCCACTGGCTATGTAACGCCCCCCGGCCTCGCATCGATCAAGTTTACGTCGCCCGGGCCCTTTTCCGCGGCCGCCACCAAGATCAGCTTCACGCTGCCGGTCTAGCGTCATCGTGCCCGAGATATTCAATCCCACGCCCTTTCCTCGTCAGCTCGGTCAACGAACGGGCCGTCTATGGCCGCAACAGCGCCAGCCTGGTGGTGAAGGCCACCTTCGACATCGCGCCGGGCGCGCCGGCTACGCCCGCGAAGAACCAGAAGCCGTTCGCCGACGACACGCCCTTCATGGACCCGCTCGGGCGATCGCTCGCCTGGCCGGACGACCTCGTCCCCTGGAAGCCGCACACCGATGTCTTCATTGTCGGCGCCTACCACCAGCCCGGCGGCGTGGCGGCGCCCGAGGGGCGCTGCGCCTTCCGCTTCGGCCCGCTGGCGAAGGAACTGCGCATCCACGGCCCGCGCCTGGCCAGGCGCGCCGCGGCGCCGCCCGGCGAGAAGCCCGGCCCGTGGTCGATCATGCCGGCGGAACCGGTCGCCATGGTGCCGCTGCGCTGGGAACTCAGCCTCGGCGGCCTGCGCGATCCGAACAACCCCTACGGCCTGGGCGGCGACATCGAGGCGCAGGACGGCATCGAGACCCTGCGCCTGCCGCTGATCGTGAACCCCGCGGCACCGGACAGGCCGGACAACCTCGCGCCCGTGCCGCCATGTTCCGGGAGCGCCGGCGCAAGCTCGGCACGCGCGACCAGCGCTGGTCGCTGTTCCGCGCGCCGATCCCGCCCGAGGATTTCGACCCCAGCCATGTGAACGCCGCCCCAGCGGACCAGCAGGCCGGCGATGCGCCGCGCGGCGACGAGGCCTTCACGCTGGTCAACCTGCATCCGAGCATCCCCGAACTCACCTTCTTCCTGCCGGGGCTGCGCATGCGCATGGCGGTGCTGCGCAAGACCGACAGCGGCCTGCTGGCCGAGGAGGTCGCGATGCGCCTCGACACCGTCGCCGTGCTGCCCGAGGAGAACGCCCTGGTGCTGCTGTGGCGCGGCGTCGTCCCGCTCGCCCCCGGCTCCAACCTGGACCGCGAGATCCTCGCAGCCGAACTCGCGGCCGAGCCGCTCGGCGCGCCGCCTTCCGATCCCGACCTGCCGCAGCGCCTGCTCGACCGCTGGAAGGCCAACGAGGCGGCCGAGCAGGCGCGCGATGCAGCCCTGGAGACGCAGGCGCGCGACGAGATGAAGAAACTGCTGCCCAAGGCCGGCCTGCCACCGGACATCGCCGCGCTGGTCGAGAACGACGCCGATCCGCTGGCGATCTTCGAGGCGATCGAGAAGCACGTCCTCGAGACCGCCGCTGCGATCCAGGCGAAAATCCCTAAGCCCTGATCGTCGGCCGCGGTTCACCGCAATGAGCCGACAGCCTTGGTTTCGTGCGTGTCGTGTCCCGAGCAGGGCGCTCCCTACACCTCCGTCGTCGCGATCACCTCCACCGGCGCCACCGGGCTGATCTCCCCGCCCCAGGCGCACAGGCACTTGCTCTCCATCGTCGCCAGCGGAACATCCATGAACGAGACCAGCTCCGAGGGCGGCATCCACGGATCGACCACAACCGGGATGCAGGGCATCGGCGTCAGCACGCCCATCGCCGCCGCGGTCGCCGCCTCCACCTCGGGGTTGAGCAGGCTGTTGCACATGATGAAGCTCGGGATGTTCACCTCGGGGATGATCTCCTCGATCGTGGCGGTGATCAGCCCGCCCATCACATCGGGCTTGCCCGGCAGGGGCAGCGCCTGGAAGGGCATCGGCGCGTCGCCGAAGCTGCATTCCAGGGGGGTCTCGCTGGTCAGGAACTCCGCCATCGTCGAATCCTTCCGCTCGTCACATGCTGCGCCGTCGCGCTATCCTCGCGCGATGATCCCGCGCAGCCTGCTCCAGCCACGCGCTCCGCGCCATGGGTTTCGATGAGCATCGCCTGGCGCCGCGGCCTTGCCCTGCTCGGCCTGCTGCTGGTGCTGCTGCGCCCCGCCGCGGCCACCGAGGGCCTGGCGCAGCGCGCGGCGCATGATGCCTCGGCGGCGCTCGAACTCGCGCTGCGGCTCGAACTCGGGCTCGGCATGGCGCCCGATCCCGAGGCCGCCGCCGCGCAGCTGTGCCGCGCCGCCGCCATGGGCAGCCAGGTCGCCGCCATGCACCTGGCCGCCCTGCTGCTCGATACCGAAAGCCGCGGCTACGACCCCGCCGCCGCCGCCGCCTGGCTGCGCTACGCCCAGACCCGCGCGCGCCTGGGCGAGACCGACCGCGCAACGCTTGCCGCCCGCCGCGCCACGCCGCGCTGCCCGGGCGGCGAGGTGCTGCCCGATGGCGCCCTGGCCCTGGCCGAGCTGGTGGTGCGCATGGCGCGCGAACGCGGCCTCGATCCCGATCTCGTGAAGGCCGTCATCACCGCCGAGAGCGCGTGGAACGCCACCGCCGTCTCGCGTGCCGGCGCGCAGGGGCTGATGCAGCTCATGCCCGGCACCGGCCGCTTCCACGGCGTCGTCGATCCCTTCGATGCGCACGACAACCTGCGCGGCGGGATGGATCACCTGGCGATGCTGCTGCGCCGCTTCGACGGCGACGAGACGCTGGCGCTGGCCGCCTACAATGCCGGTCAGGCGCCGGTCCTGGCCTGCCGCTGCGTGCCGCCCTATGCCGAGACCACGGCCTATGTCAGGCGGGTCCTGCAACTCGCGGCGCGGCGTGGCGAACCACCCCGTGGCGCGCCAGCTTCTCGTGCATCGTCCGTCGCGACAGGCCCAGCGCCTGGGCCGCGCGAGTGACATTGCCGCCGGCCTCGGCCAGCGCCTGCAACAACGCGGCCTTCTCGGTGCGCGCCACCGCCTCGCGCAGATCCCCCGGCGCGTCCTCGCCCGTCGCCGGCTCGCTCGTGGCCTGCATCAGTTCCGGCGGCAGGTGCGCCTCCTCCACCTGCGCGCCGGCGGGGCAGAGGATGGCGGCGCGCTCGATCGCGTTCTGCAACTCGCGCACATTGCCCGGCCAGGCATGGGCCGCGATGCGCCGCGCCGCGCCGGCCGAGATGCCGCCGATGGACCGCCCGAAACGCTCCGCCGCGCGGTCGAGGAAGCTGCGCGCCAGCAGCAGCACGTCGCCCTCGCGCTCGCGCAGCGGCGGCAGCGTCACCGGGAACACCGAGAGCCGGTAGTACAGATCCTCGCGGAACCGCCCCTCGGCCACCGCGCGACGGAGGTCGTTATGCGTCGCGGCCAGGATGCGCACGTCGAGCTTGCGGCCCTTGGTCGCGCCCAGCGCGCGCACCTCGCCATCCTGCAAAACGCGCAGCAGCTTGGCCTGGAGCGCCAGCGGCATGTCGCCGATCTCGTCGAGAAACAGCGTGCCGTCGGTCGGCCAGTTCGAACAGGCCGGGCTTGTCGGCGGTGGCGCCGGTGAAGGCGCCGCGGCGGTAGCCGAACAGCTCGCTCTCGAGCAGCTCGGCGGGCACGGCGGCGCAGTTCTGCGGCACGAAGGCGGCGTCGCGGCGCGGGCTCATGGCGTGGATCGAGCGGGCGGCGACCTCCTTGCCGGTGCCCGTCTCGCCCAGGATCAGCACCGGCACCGGCGTCGCCGCGACCTTGCCCATCAGGTCGAGTGCGGCGGCCATCTGCGGGCTGCCGGAAATCAGCCCGCCCTCGCGCGAGGCGGTGGCGAGGCGGCCCTGCTGTTCGCGCGCCAGCGTGTCATCCGCCTCGCCGGACAGCCGGGCGAGCCGGGCCACCAGCTCCTCGTTGCGCGCTTCCAGCGTGCGGTTGGCCGAGATGGTCGCGGCCTGGAAGGCCACCGGCAGCAGCCGCGGCAGCAGGGCGCGCAAGGCCTGCGCATCCTCTGCCGGAGGCCCCGCGAGTTCCAGCACGCCCACCGTGCGCCCCGCGCTGCGCAGCGCGCAGGCGATGATGCTGCCGGTCGGCCGCCCCGCCTCGGCATCGCGGCGCTGGATACGCGCGCAATCCCAGGTGCCGGCATGCCGTGCATCGGGCACCAGCGCGGGTTCGCCGGTGAAGGCGCACCAGGCGCGGGGTTCGGCCATGTCCGGCGTGCCATGGGGATAGAGCGGCAGCGGCGGTTCGGCCGCCAGCCCCCGCGGCGCGACCCGCACCAGGAAATTGCCGGTGACGTCGAGCACATGCACGCGCGCCTCGCCGCCGCCCGCGACATCCGCCGCCGCGGCGCAAACGAGGTCGAGTGCGCGGTCGCGGTCGCGCGCCGCCGCCATTGCCTCGACCAGGGCCAGCAGGCGCTGGCCGAGGTCGGGTTCGCCATCGGCGGGCGCGCCGTCCTTGCGCGACGTCACGCCCGCATCCCGGCCCCGCTCAGGCCTTGTCGAGCTTGCCGACCAGCGACAGCGTGAAGTCGGCGCCCATGTACTTGAAGTGCGGGCGCACCTTCATGCGACACGCGGTACCAGCCGGGCTCGCCCTCGACGTCCGAGACCGTGATCTCGGCGCTTGCGCAGCGGCCGGCGGCGTGCCGGACCTCGGCGCTCGGGTTGTCCATGTCGGCGACGTACTGGCGGATCCAGTTGTTGAGTTCGCGCTCCAGATTCGTCGCGTTCCTTCCAGCTGCCGATCTGTCTCGCGCTGCAGCACCTTGATGTAGTGCGCCAGGCGGTTGACGATGAACATGTAGGGCAGCTGCGTGCCGAGCTTGTAGTTAGTCTCGGCGTTCTTTGCCTTCCTTGCTGTGTGCCGAAGTACTTCGGCTTCTGCACCGAGTTGGCCGAGAAGAAGCCGGCGTTGTCGCTGCCCTTGCGCATGGTCAGAGCCGATGAAGCCCTGCTTCGGCCAGCTCGTACTCGCGCCGCTCGGAGATCAGCACCTCGGTCGGGATCTTGGTCTCGATCTCGCCCATCGCCTCGAACTGGTGCAGCGGCAGGTCCTCGACCGCGCCGCCCGCTTTGCGGGCCGATGATGTTCGGGCACCAGCGGATACTTGGCGAAGCTGTCGGTCAGCCGGCGTGGCGAACGCGAAGGCCGTGTTGCCCCACAGGTAGTGCTCGTGGCTGTCCGCGCACGTTCTCCTCGTAGTTGAAGGCCTTGACCGGGTATCGTCTCCGGCCCGTAGGGCAGGCGCAGCAGGAAGCGCGGCATGGTCAGGCCGACGTAGCGCGCGTCCTCCGGTCTCGCGGAAGCGAGCGCCACTTGGTGTACTGCGGGCCCTCGAAGATCGACTTCAGGTCCTTCAGGTTCGGCAAGCCCTCGAAGTCGTCCACGCCGAAGAACTCCGGGCCGGCGGCCGCGATGAACGGCGCGTGCGCCATGCGCCGCGACGCTGCCGCGATGTACTGCAGCAGCTTGACGTCCTGCGCGCCGGGGCCGAAGTCGTAGTTGGCGATGATCGCGCCGAAGGGCTGCGCCGCCGAACTGCCCGTACTCGGCGAGTATAGACGTGCTTGTAGAGGCCCGACTTCACGATCTCGGGCGCGTCCTCGAAGTCCTGCGAGCAGCTCGTCCTTGGAGACGTTGAGGATCTCGACCTTCACGTTCTCGCGGAAGTTGGTGCGGTCGACCAGGAACTTCAGGCCCGCCAGGCGCCACTCCAGCTTCTGGAAGCCGGGCGTTGTGCAGAATCTCGTCGAGCTGGGCGGACAGCTTGTCGATCGCCGCGCGATCATGCGGTCGACCGCCGCGCCGTTGATCTTCTCGCCGCGCTGCCCGGCGTCAGCATCTCGGCGATGAAGGCCTCGACGCCACGCTTGGCCACGTCATAGCCCTCGTCCGAGGGTGCCAGCCGGGTCTCGGCCAGCACCTGGTCGAGCAGGCTGCCCTCCTCGGTGGTGGTCGTGGCGGCGGCGCCCTGGCCCTGTGATTCGCTCATCTGTCCTGTTCCTCTCGCCGCCTCAGGCCGCGCCGTCTTTGGCGCCGATTTCCGCCAGCACCTTCTCCCGCATCGCGGGATCGGCGAGAATCTTCTCCAGCGCCTTGCGGAAGGCCGGCATGTTGCCCACCGGCCCCTTCAGCGAGGTCAGCGCGCGGCGCAGCTCCAGAAGCGCGTTCAGTTCCGGCACCTGCCGGGCCACCTGCTCCGGCTCGAAGTCGTGCAGCGAGCCGATGTTCAGCGTCACCGCGATGTCGCCGGCATCCTCGCCCTCGGCCAGGCGGTTGGGCACCTTGAGGTCGAGCGTGAGCTTCTGGCTGCGCATCACGTCGCTGAAGGTGTCCTTGCTGACGTCGATCCGCTTGCGCTCGGCCACCGGCGTGTCGTCGTCGCGGCCGGTGAAGTCGTCCAGCACCAGCAGCTTGTGAGGCAGCTTCGACATCCTCCTTCGCGTCGCCGGTGGCGGGACGGTAGCGGATGTTGACACGTTCTTTGGGTGCAACGGACGGATCGCTCGCCATGGTCAGACTATCCCCTCGTTTACCTGCGCCCAGCCGCGGCGGGCTTCCAACTTTAATGACTTGTTGCAGCCACCATGCATTAAAAGCGGCATTGACATCTAATTGACATCCGGGCCGCCAGCACGCATCGCGCGAACAGGATCGAGAACTGCAATCATATAGTGTGCGCGTCGTCGGGACTCTGCAAGCGCCGGCGCTTCCAGCAGCGACGCCGCTTCGCGCGTGGCGAGGCAGGATTGCAGTAATCGTGCGGCGTCCGCCGCCAAATCGGGCTCCCACTCGGCCATCGTGTGTGCCGCATCCATGGCCGCCTGCGCCACAGGCAGCGCCACCGCCACGCGCCCTGCCTCCAGCAGCAGCCGCCCGAGCGCCAGGCGCCAGCGCAACCGCGCCCGCCCGCCGCGCGCCGTGGCGACACCCTCGGCGAGCAGCGCCACCGCCTCCTCCGCCTGGCCTTCGGCGACCAGCGCGCGGGCGCGCTCGGCCCCCGCGGTCCAGGGTTCCGCCGCCGCGCCCGCGCCGCCCTGCGCCCCCGCGCTGCTCGTCATCGCCTCGCGCTGCACCCAGGCCTGCGTCGCGGCATCGCCGAACGGCGTGCCATCCTCGAAGGCGAGGTCGAGCAGGCCTGGCAGCCGCGCCAGCAGCAGCCCCACGCCGCGCGCCACCTCGCGCGCCGCCGCCGCGCAGGGTGCCCCCTGGCCCAGCAGCGCCTCATGCGCCAGCCGCTGTCCATCCAGCCAGAAGATGCCCGAGCCGGACAGGAACTTCTCCAGCGACAGCGACAACTCCGCCCAATTCCCTGCCGCGCGCATCGCCTCGAATTCGGTGAGCTGCGTCTGCGGCGGCCGCATCAGTGGGGTCTTGCCCGCGCTGGCGGGCGGCGCTTCGGTGATCTGCAGCCAGGTCACCGCGCGCAGCAAGGCATAGGCGCGCGCCTCGCGCGGATCGGCCTCGATGATGCGCAGCGCCGCGCCGCGCACCGCCTCGCGCAGCGCCGAGAGCGCCTGCTCCGCATTGGCCCCCTGCGGCACCGCGACCACCACGGGCGCCACCGCCGCCGCGGCAGGGGTGGGTGTGGGGGCCTTCGCCACCGCGGCCGGGGCGGTCACTGCCGGGGCAGGGGCGGCCGCCCGCTCGGCCGCCTCAGCCAGCGGCCGCAGGGCGCGCACCAACTCGCCGATCGAGGCCTGCGCCGGCGCCAATTTCTCATCGAGCAGCGCCTGCAGCGCCTCCGCCGCACCCAGGGCGGTGATGGCCGCGCCCTCCTGGCCTGGTGGCACCTGCTCCGGCACCAGCGGGGCCGTCCGCGTTGCCAGCCATTCCACCGCCTGGATGCGCGCCCGCGCGCGCGCCACCGGCGGGAACATCGCTTCCCAATGCGCCTGCGCCATCGCCACGACGGCAGCGAGGCCGGCGGCGAGGCCCGGCAGCCCCTCCACCCGCATCGCCGCATGGGCGAACCAGCAGGCCACCAGCAGGTCCTTGCTGCGCGTGGCCAGCACCTGCTGCGCATCGTTGGACAGGCGTGCCCAATCCACCTTCGAGGGCCCGTCGCGCTCGGCCTGGTGGATGGCGGCATCAAGCCCGTCGAAGCCCGCCTCGTAGCGGAACGCCGCGTAATCACCGGCCTGCGCGGGCAGCGGCGCGGCGGCGGCGGCGATGCGCGGGTCGGCGCCTGCCTCAGACATGCGCGCGGGCCAGGAAGGGCAGGGGCATCGTCCAGGGCCGCAGCGCCGCGACCAGGCGCTCGGGGCTGGTCGGCCGCCCGGCGCGCGGCCCCAGCGCGGCCCGCAGGGTGCGCGGCGCCGGTCCGGCCAGCAGGGCAGCGGCCACGCGCGCGAGGGCATGCACGTCGTCGCGCGGGTCGGGCGGCTCGCCGCGCAGCCGTTCCGGCGCCGCCCAGCGCGGCGTGGCCATCGGCAACCCGTGCGGCGGCGACCAGTCGCTCTCATCCAGCGCGCTGCCAGCCGCCATGCGCGCGCTTCCAAGGTCGAGCAGCCGCACCCCCCCGCCATCTTCCAGGAACAGGTTCCCCGGCTTCACGTCGCCATGGACCAGCCCGGCCGCATGCAGCCGCGCCAGCGCCGCCGCCGGCCCGGCCAGCAGCGCCGCGACGTGTCGGCGTGCGAGCGTCCCGGGCCAGCGCGCCTGCAGCGTCGCTCCACGCAGCAGTTCCATCACCAGGAAGGGCCGGCCGGCCGCCTCGCCGGTGCCCAGCATCGCGACCAGCGAGGCATGGCGTACCAGCCGCGCCTTGCGGTGCTCGCGCAGCAGCGCCTCGCCCATGCCGGGCCTGCCGCACAGCTCGCTGCGCAGCGCCTTGACGGCGACCGGTCCAGCCGGCCCCTCGGCCTCCCACACCTCGGCCGTGGCACCGCCGCCGATCGGGCGCCGCAGGCATAGCCCGCCAGGCAGGTGCATGCCCGCAGCCCATGAATCGGCGGGCGTCACAGCCGCGGGATGCATCGGAACGCCATCCAGTCGCGGTTGCTGAACGGGTTGGTCACCGAGGCGCCGCGCAGCGCGTAGTTCACCGCCACGTCGCCGAAGCGGAACTCCATCGCCACCCGGTCGCTCGCCGGCGCGCGGGTCGCCTGGTCGAACAGGCGGAACATCGCCCAGGGCCCGGCGGTGTCGATCTGGTGTACCTCGCCGCCGGTCATCGCCACCTGCAGGCTCGCACCCGCCGCGCCGTCATCGGCGGCGGGCCAGCGGAAGGTGGAGGGCCGCGGCGGTTCGTGCCGATAGGTCATGCGCTGCCCGCCCACGCTCAGCACCACCGACAGCGCCCGGGCATCGAGCAGCGAGGGCGTGAGCGTCAGCGAGACGGCAAGGTTGCCGGAACTGTCGAAGAACAATTCGCGGAAGCTTCGCGCGCGGTTCACCTGCGCCAGCCCCTCGCGCGAGATGCCCAGGCGCAGCCCGTTGCGGCTGGCCGGCACCAGGGAGCCATCGGCCGCGGTCTGGGTGAAGGGCAGCAGGTAGGTGGTCGCCCAGGCGTCGATCGTGCCGCGCGGGCCGAAGAAGCTCGAGAAGTCGCGCGGCAGCACGTCGCGGTCCGAAGGCGTGCCGGCACCGTCGAAGGGGTAGCGCCGGCCCATCATCGGCGCGCAGACCGACGCGACATCGCTCAGCCAGGTGCCGCTGATGCGCTCCATCGCCATGGTCAGCAGCACGTTCCAGATATTCGTGTGCAGGTCGCGGAAGATGCCATCGAGCGGGCGCGGCAGCGTCGCCGCGGCGGTGCGGATCGGGCTGAACGGGTCGTTGGCCTGCGGGCCGATCGCCGCGGCGGCCGCCTGGTGCGCCGCCTGTAGCGGGTTGGCGCCCGATGCGATTCCCGACAGCGTGCCGAAGCCCGCCGCCACCGGGCTTTGCAGCCTCGGCACCGCCGCCGGGGAACCCACGCCGCCGGCCAGCGTGATGATCGGCAGGAAGGCGACGCGGATCGGCGTGCCGGGCCAGTTCTGCGGGTTGGTGCCCGGCACGGCGCTTGCCGCCGCCGTCGCCGCGCCCTGCACCGCCTGCTGCGCGGCCTGCCCGCCCACCGCGCCCGCGGCGCGCGAGAGCAGCCCCGCCGCCTGGTCCGAGGGCGGCTGGAGGTCGGTGTTCTGGCGCACCATCTCCACGAAGGCGACCAGCGGGTTGTCCGCCCCGGCCAGCGCCTGCATGCCACCCACCAGCGCGCTGATGTCGGGCAGCGCGCGCAGCGCGGTCTGGTCGAGCACCGCGCGCCACTGGCGGATGTAGTCGTTGGTGTACAGCTCGGTCACCCGGTTCGCGAGCTGCTGGCGGTCGGAGATGTCGGCGCCGGGCCCCATGATGAAGGCGTCGTCCGAATCGCCGCGCAGGATCAGCGGCAGGCGCGGCATGAACACGCCGAGGAAGCCGGCGCGCGTGTAGAAGCCCGGCACCACCACCGGCAGCCCGGCCTGGTGGCGCAGCATCAGCAGCTGCGCGCCGGCCGCCCCAGGCTGCCCACCACATCGAGCGGCGGCGCGCCGGCGCCCCCTCCGCCTGCTGCCGCAGCTGCTGGTAAATGACGTCGGCCTCCGGCCGCTGGCGCAGCCGCTGCCGGGCATCGTCGATGGTCGCGACACTGAGGCCGAGCGGCTCGGGCAGCAGCGTCGCCAGCCGCGCCACATGCCGCTGCGCGGATTGCCGCGCGCCCTGGTCGAGCGGCCACAGCGCCGCCGCATTCGCCTGGCCCCAGCTGCGGAAGGCGGCGGCGTCGTAATGCGCCGGGCTCGCCGAGGCGAGATAGATCTGGAACACGGCGCGCAGCTGCGCCGGGTCCGTGGCGCCGGCGATCTGCGCCTCGAGCTGCCCGCGCAGGAACGGCAGCAGCGTCTGGATCAAGGTGTGGTCATAGAGCGTCCCGGCCGCCTCGACCGCGGCGTCGGGCCGCGGCAGCGCGACGCCCAGGAGGCCATCCAGCGCGTCATCCTGCGCGCCGAGCGTGGTCAGGCGCCGCGCCTCGTCCAGCACCGCGAGCATCTGTTCGGGCGGTGCCTGCGGTGCGGCGGCGGCCTGCTCCAGCTCGCCCATCCGGCCGATCTGCCCGGCGAGGTCGCCCAGCACCGCCTCGTGCCGCTGGAAGGCGAGCGTCCAGATCCCGCCGATCAGCCCGAGCACCAGCAGGCAGGCGGCGTATCCGCCGAGATGACGCACCGCCGCGCGCCGCTCCTCGGCATGGTTGAACCCGGCGCTGCCGGCCAGCGGCAGCACCTGCCCGCGCAGCAGCCCATCGACGAACAGCGGCGCCTCCGGGCGTGCCGGTGCCGGCAGCCGCTCCAGCGCGAAATCCCGGCCGAAGCCCGCGGCCCAGGGGTCGGAGGAGGCGGTCGCGGCCCCGCCGGCCGCCACGAAATGCAGTGCGCGCAGGTCGGGCCGGATGTCGCCCGGCGCAGTGCGCGCGAATTCGCCGGCAAAGGCCTCGGCCCCCTGGGCCAGCATCGCCGCCTCGCCCGGCCAGGTCAGCAGGGCGGCGCGGCGCGCCCCGTCGCGCGCGGCGGCGAGGTCGTGCGGCAGCCGCTCCCCCGCGCCCGCCACCAGCTTGGCCAGCGCCGGGCGCAAGGCCGGCAGCGGGTCGCCCTGCCCACCCATCGGGAAGGACAATGCGAGGCCGCGCCCCTCCTGCCGTTCCAGCGCCGCGGTGAAGCCGGGCACGCGGTCGCACATCGTCACCGCAACCACCGTGGGCGGGGCGGCGCCCAATGCGCGCATCAATTGCTGCAGTCGGGCGCGCGGCACCGCGGCGGCGGCGCGCGCATCGGCCAGCAGTGTGGGCGCCGGCACCGCCAGCAGCACGGCATCGAGCGGCCGGCGCGGGCGTTCCGCCGAGAGTTGCGCGGCGAGGCGCTGCATCGGCCCGGCATCGGCACCCTGGGCGAACCAGGCGCCCGGCGCCTCGATCAGCACCGCCTCCTCGGCCAGCCAGAACACTGCGTCACCGGCCGGGCGCGGTTGCGGCGGCACGGCGAAATCGGCGGCGCCGACCAGCGCCGAGCGGCCACTGCCAGCCCCTCCCGCCAGCATCACCCAGGGCAGCGCATAGGCGCCGTCGCCGATGCGCTCGGCCCGCTCCTGCCGCGCGCGGGTCCAGTCCAGCGCCTCGGCCAGGGCAAGGCGCATCTCCTCGCCCGGCAAGGCCCCGGCGTCGGCCAACTGCGCCAGCCCGAGCGCCTCGGCCGCCGCCGCCCGCTGCGCCAGCAGCATCCGCCGCAGCCGCCACCGCCGGAACCCGATGATCGCCAGGCCGATCGCGAGCACCCCCAGCGCCAGCAGGCTGCGCGGCCAGAAGCCGTCGAAGGGGTGTCCGCCGCCCAGCGGCAGGCGCGGCCCGAGCAGCCAGGCCAGCACCGCCAGCGCGACGAACCCCGCCAGCAGGACCCATTCGCGGCGGGTCGGCCGCGCGCTGCCCAGCATGCTCAACGCGCCGCGGCCGGCGGACGGGGTCGCACGGCCAGCGGCGTCGGCTCGCCCGCGGCGGGCGTCGGCGCGCCGGCCGCGGTGGGCGCCGCCGGCTGCACCACCGGCGGCAGCGCGGTGGCCGGGCGGGCCGGCACCGGCCGGTCCACGGCCACGAGCGCGCGCGCCAGCCGCTCGGCGCGCAGTTCCAGCAGTGTCTCGTAGGTGACGAACATCAGCGCGCCCACCACCGCCGACCCCGCCGCGACCACCCAGACCGGCGGCCAGCTGCGCAGGCGCCGACGCCCCCCGCCGCGCCAGCGCGAGCCGCGCGCGGGCGGCGGCTGCGGCACGGCGCCGGGCGGCGGCGGCGCCTCGCCCAGCCCCGGATACACCGCGCGGAACAGCCGTTCGCGCAGCGCCTCGACCTCCGTCGTGCCGTCGCGGCGCAGGCGGAAGCGCCCCTGGAAGCCCAGCGAGAGCAGATAGAACAGCAGCATCGTCAGGTCGCGCTGCGCGCCATTGGCGGCGAGCACGGTATCGACGATGGCGAACACCTTCTCGCCGCCCCAGGTCTCGTTGTGGAACACCGACAGCAGGCTGCCCGCCGACCATTCCGAGGTATCGCCCCAGGGCGTGCCCAGCACCTGCTCGTCGATCGCCGAGCAGATCGCATAGCGCCCCGCGAACACCAGGTCGGCCGCCGCGCCGCCGCGCAGCGCCTCGGCCTCGAAGCGGCGGATGGCCGCGATGCAGCCCTCCTTCAGCCCATCGGGCCGGGCGATCGCGCCGGCGCGCAGACGGGCCAGCACGCACAGCACGGGCCAGGCCGCGGCCACCAGCACGCCCGCATGCCCGGGTGGCGGCGGGAAGGGGCCGGGCTCGCCCTCAACCCGCGCCGCGGGCGTGCCCGCGCGCAGCGGCAGCGTCGGGTCCTCGCCCACCGAGGCGGCCAGCGCGGCCGGGCCGGTGCCGAACATCGGCAGCGTCCCGCGTTGCGCCGCCCCGGCAGCGGCCATGCGCTCCGACACCCGTCACCCGCCCCGCTGGATGGCCCAGAATTCGAGCGCCAGGCCGGGATACTCCCCGGCCACGTGCAGCGCGAAGGCTGGCGATGATTGCAGGCGAGGCCAAAGCTCCGAGCCGCGGTCCAGCGCGAGGTAGACGGTGCCGGTGCGGAACGGCAGTTCGCGCGGCGCCACCGGCGCGGGGCGCAGCGCAATCCCGGGAAGCTGCAGGTTCACGAGGTCGCGGATCGCCTCGACCGGGCCGATCTTGGCCTGGCCGGGGAAGGTGGCGCGCAGGCGCTCCGGGTCGATGTCGGCGCGCACGGCCAGCACGAAATCCGCACCCGTCAGCAGCGCGCGGTCGGTGATCGGCGAGACCCAGGTACCCGACCCGCGCGCGATCAACGGCAGGCTCACGGCGCTCTCGGTCGCCAGCGAGGACATCGCCTGGCGCACCGCGTCCAGCACTGCGGCCAGCGGCGGCCCCGGCTCGGCATGGCTCCAGGCGGGCAGCGCCTCCGGCCGGCGCGCCGTGCGGGTGAAGGTCGCAAGCTGCCCGGCAAGGCGCAGCAGCTCCCGGTGCAGCAGCTCCGGCGCCGCCTCGGGCTGGCGCGCGAATTCCGAGAACACCGGCTCGGCGCCGTTCAGCGCCTGCAACAGCATGAAGGCGATGGTGCCGGCGAGATCCACCCCGGCGCGCGCCGGATCCACCCGCGCCGCCAGCGTATCGGCCCGCGCCGCCAGCATCGCCGCGACCTCGCGCGCCATGCCGGTCATCGCCGGATGCGCGCCCAGGCGCAGGCTGGGCGGGATGAAGGCCTCGTCCAGCGCCACCGCGCCGTTCGCGTCGATCCGGGCGATGCGGGCGATCGGCATGGCCACCAGATCGTCGAGCGGCTCGCCCTCCAGCACCAGCGACAGGCGCGGCAGGCCGATCGTGATGTCGGCCATCAGCGCCTCCCCGGTGGTGTCGCGCGCCGGCTGGGTGCGCGGCTCGAAGCGCGCCGCCTCCGGCCCGTCGCCGGCCCGCGCCGGCACCGCCAGCAGCACGCGCCTGCCGGCCGCCTCGGGCGGGATCGCCCGGCCCGGCGGCGGCGGGTCCTCGATGGGGGCGAGCACCGGCGTGCCATCCGGCAACACGGCGGCGATCGCCTCGAAGCCCAGGCGGCCGAGCGGAAGCTGGGTCGGGTCCACCCGCAGCGTGTGCACGCCCCATGCGGAGGGGTTGGCGGCGGCCAGCCGGCGTTCGACCAGCGCTTCCTGCCAGCGCAGCAGGTGCTGCAGATGCTGCGGGCGCAGCAATTGGCCTTCGTACCACAGCGGGCGGGAGCGCAGGGACATGCTCAGCAGGCTCCGCTGAAGGCCGGGCGCGGGAAACCGTGGGGCGCCATCATCAGAATATCCCGAGAAAGCGGCTGGGCTGGGCGAGGGTCACCGTCATGGAACGCTCGTCGAGGCGCAGGTTGATCGTGTTGCGCGCCTCAGCCCGCAGCGCCACCGAGGCCCGCCAGGTGATGTTGGTGAGATCCCGGTAGCCGGCGATCGCGCCCACGAAGCGTGCCGCCGGGTCGGCCTCGCGCTGCCAGGTCACCGTCGCGCCGGGCTGGATCTCGAGCTCGCGCCGGTTGAGCAGGTCGGCGCCGAGCTTGGCCACGTCCTGGTCGAACAGGTCGAAGAACTGCAGCTGGTTGAAGGTATCCACCGACTTCAGCTCGTAGACCCGGACCACCAGCGGCGAAGGCTGCGCCGCCTGGTTCGGGTTGAGCCCGGCCGCCGCCGAAAGGTTCAGCGAGGTCCGCGTGGGGCTCGCGCCGCAGGCCCCCAGCGCCCCAAGCGCAGCGAGCATCACAGCGCGCCGACAGGCGCCGGACATGCCGGGGCTCATGGCTGCTCCGGCCGCGACCAGGTCAGAAGGCGGGTCTCGCTGCGCAGGCGCTCGTTGAGGTCGCGGCGGAAGCGGGTCTCGGCGGCCTCGCGCAATTCCTGCTCGAGCGCCTGGAACTGCCGCCACAGCGCGGCTCGGCGCCACGGCCAGCCCGACCGCACGCTGGCGGACAGGCGCAATTCGATCGCGTGGGCCGAGAGGGATTCCGCCATCCGCGCCGCCGCGTGCTCCGCCGCATCGCGCAGAATGGCCTCCCGCCGTGCCGGCTCGGCAAGGGCTGTGCGGAGCGCCTCGGCGAAGCGGGGCGCCTCGGGGCTGTCCAGCACAGCCCTGAGCCCGCGAAGCCCGGCCCGAGGGGCCGATGGGGTCGCGTCCTCGATCCCACCCGGCGACGGGGCTGATCGTCCGGCCTCGACCCAGGCCTCGTGCACCGCACGTCCGAATTCCTCCATCAGGGCCGGCGTAGCGCAGGACGGCGCGGCACCGAGGCCGCGCCAGAAGGCGGCGAGCATTTCGGAGGATCGGGCGTCGGGGTCTGCGGTCACGCTCGCTGCGGGCGTGGCGGATGGTTGAGGCGGCGCAGGGACCGGAGCGGGGTCGGGTGGGAGGAAGTCGTCCAACTGGGTCAGCCCGGGGGAATCAACCTTGGGTGGTGCCAAGGGCATCGAAGGGGCTGAGCGCCCGACGAGATCGGCCAGGGTCAGGTCCAGCCGCGGGCGCGCCACGGGGTGCTGCGCCTCCGACGCGCCGGCGAAGCTGGGCAAGGCGTGCGGTGTAGCGGCGGGCCTGTCCGCGCGCGCAGGTGCTGTGGCCATGCCCGGGTCATTGTCCAGCACCGTGATCGTCCAGCCGCAAAGGCTGAGTGCGTCGCCCGGCGCAATGCGGCGACGCTGACCTTTTACGAGCCGTTCGCCGTTCAGGTCAGTGCCGTTCATGCTCTGATCGATAATCACGAAGCCGTCAGGATCGCGCTCGATCCGCGCATGCTGGGAGGATACTGCGCGGGAGACATCGTCTATGCGGATTTCCGCGCCCGCGGAACGTCCGATCCAACCGCCGGCTTCACCAATCAAGCCGCTGCCTCGTGTGGCTCCAGCGGGACCGCTAACCGCAAGCCAGATGCTCTGTCGACGCTCAATCTGCCCGGACGCCGCAGCTTGCGACGCGAAGCTCATGCACCATCACCCTAAGCCGCAAACAGGGCTGCGCGGCAAACGCCCCTGGGCGCCGACCACTGCCTCCGCCTCAATACAACCCTAGGTCACGCCCTGGCGGTTGTAAAACGCTTTATGAGACAAGCCGCGAGGCAAGGTCGTGTTCCGTCTGGTGATGCGATGCGGTCCCCATCCGTCGGACAGTTTGACGGCCCGGTGATGATCGGTCCTGGTTGTCTTCAGGCCGCCAATCGCATCATGACCCCCACCTCACGCGTCTCATCGGGGGTTACCCGCCGAGCTCGCCATGGAGGCGCCCGGTCCGTCTGGTACCCGGTCAACCTCGTGAGCCCGGCGCGCAAATCCGAGCCGCTCTCGAACGCGTGCAGATAGACGCATTCCTACAAGTGGCGACTTGATCTGACAGACGCACGATCCGGTGTGGTGGGTGTCCGCCGGATCGAGACTGTCGGCTGCCTCGGCGAAGCGGACAACGATGGGCCCGGTTTTCCGCGCAGTCGCGCTGGCTGCCACTTTCCCACTTCGATCCCGCCAACGTCGAGACATTCACCAAGGCGCTGTTTGACGCTTCGCGGCACTCCCATGTGGCCATGCATTTCAACAAGGGATTGTCAGGGGTGCCCGCGGACGTGCTGGCGCGCGAAGTGGAGACGAGCGTCAACCCGCTTGTCCGGGAGGCGGCAGCCCTGGTGATCATGGCCTCGCGCCAGGCGCCCTCGTTCCCCGGCATTTCGGGCCACGAGCCGGATCGGGCCGAGGGCCGTCGGGTGACCGCGGAGATTTCGGCCGCGATGGAGATCCTGCGCGCGGCAACGCCGGGTGGCGGCACTTACGCGAGCGAGGCCGACTATCATGAGCCTGCCTGGCAGCAGTCGTTCTACGGCGCACATTATGACAGGCTGCTGCAGGTCAAACGCAAGTACGATCCCGACAACCTCTTTCGCGTCCATCACGGTGTCGGCAGCGAGCCCTGACCTGCGCTGGGAAGAAGCGACGAGCAGGGATCTCGCATGAATTCAGACGACCGCCTTGATATCGCGCAGGAAGGCATCGCGTGGATGGGGGCCGAATTGGCGCCGATCGGGACCCCATCTCATGACCAATTCAAGCAACAAAATCAGCTGGTCGCGGGCACTTTCGGGAAGAGCCTGCTTCGCCGCATTTTCACAACCACGGCTTCATCGAACAGCAGCATCGAGCGCGATCACCCGCGGTGCGGCGAAATGAAGTGGAACGGCGATGGTTCCTTCGCGATATCGGTCAGCACTTCGATCAGGCAGGGTGCGCTTGCCGCCAGCGCCTCACGCAGGGCGATGCGCAGTTCCTTGGCATCGGAAACCTGCCAGGACCGCACCCCGAAGGCTTTTGCGTAGGTTTGGAAATCGGGGTTGCTCAGTTCGGCACCGGAGTGCCTGCCATCGAATAATCGGCGCTGATCGCGCAGGACATTGCCGTAGGATCCGTTGTTGAACAGCACCGTGATCAGATTGATGCCGAATCGCACGGCCGTCGCCAGGTCCGACCCGCCGAACAGGAAGCCCCCATCGCCAGTCACTGCCACCACAGCGCGATCCGGATGCGCGACCTTGACGCCAAGCGCGGTTGGAAAACCGGCGCCAAGATTGCCCGAAAAGCCCGAGCCGATGGCGGTGCGGGGCGCATGAAACGCCATCCCGAACGCAGAGACATATCCAACCTGCGTCATCTCGTCGCAAAAGATCCCATCTTCCGGCAATGCGTCGCGGATCGCCTCGAGAAACGACATCTGAGGCTGGAGCGACTGTATCTCGGCGGCCACCTCCGCCTTGGCCTGCGCGATGGCCGCCGCGCGGTCCGCATCATCGCGGCGCGCGACTGCGGCGGTGATGGCGCGCGCTGCGTCTGCAGCGTCGGCGACGATACCAAGATCGACGGTCAGCCTGCGCATCTCGGCGGCGTCGATGTCGACACGTGCGATCCGGACGCCTGCCGGCATACTGCCCCAACGCGCGACCGGAACATCGAGCCGTGTGCCGAAGGCGATGAGCAGGTCTGTCTTTGGCCACAGCTTGTAGCCGGCGGGGACAGTCAGGCTGAGCGGGTGCCTGTCATCCAGGATGCCGCGGCCGCCACGATAGCGCACGACGGGCGCACCGATCCGTTCCGCCAGCATGCGAATCTCAGGTCCGGCGTCCATGGCTCCCGCACCGACCCAGATCATGGGATGGCGCGCTGCGTCGATCATTTCAGCCAGGCGCGCGATCTTCGTTGGGTCTGGCACTGGGTCTGGATGGAGGGGCAACTTGTCATGTGGCGTCACCTCCGCGACGGCCGGCAACTGATCGAGCGGAACCTCCAGCGCGACAGGCCCGGGCCGCCCGGACATCATTTCCTGGAAGGCACGAGCAACCTTGCGGGGGGCCTCGGTCGGGTCCTCGATCCGGTCGGCGTGCCGCACCAGGGTCCGGAGGGTGGCGAGCTGGTCGGGCAATTCATGCAGTTGGCCGCGCAGCCGACCGATCTGGGTCGAAGGCACCTGCCCCGTCAGGCACAGCACCGGCGCGTTGACGCTCCAGGCAGTCGAGAGAGCGGCCGTGGTATTCAGCACGCCAGGGCCGGGCACGACCGAATAGACGGCTGGCTTGCCCGTCGCGCAGGCGTAGCCCAGGGCCATGTACGCTGTCGTCTGTTCGTGCCGGGCATTGATGACACGGATGCGGTTGGCATTGCGGGCAAAGGCGTCGAACAAGCCGTACATCTGCACGCCGGGCAGCCCGAATACGGTGTCGATCCCGTGGCGGATCAGGCTGTCGACGATCGCATCGCCACCGGTCATTCGCGGCATGATGGTTGTGTCCTCCAGTGAAAGTAGCGCGCAAGCGCGCATTGGCGGAGATCGCACCACCGAACGGGGCGTCCGCCAAGTGGCTGGATCAACGAAAAGGAGCGGCGTATCCGCGCGGTCCTGGGGCCAATGATCGCTCACAAGCACCACTCGAACGCCGCGCCTGTAGCGGTTGCGTTTGGAGAACCTGCTCCCACTGCCCGGCCAGAACGGCCGGACCCCTTTTCCGTCATCCCGGAGGAAATACCAACCCCCGTCGATCAGAACCCATGAGCCCATTGGCGCAGTCCGATGGACATGATGCGTCAAGGCTGATCGACGAGCCTGTTCCAGGCGCTGCAGCAATCGTCGACGATGTCGTCGTGAGCCTGGAAGATGCGGTTCGACAGCCAATTGTCGCGGATGAACTGCCGGACGTTCTCCATCACGTTGAGCGCGGGGCATCTCGGCGGTATCGGCAGCAGGGTGATGTTGGTCGGCACCGCGACCTGATGCGAGAGGTGCGAGCCTGTCTGATCGAGCAGCAGCACGGCGTGCTTGCCGGGGGCGACCATGGCGGCGATCTCGGCACAGGTGCACGTTCATCGCCGCGCTGTTGCAGAACGGCCGCACGACGGCCGCACCCGCGCCCTCCCAAGGACAGACCGCGCCGAACAGATGCATGGACGCAGTGCGTTTGTCGTGCGGCGCTGCCGGGCGGGTGCATCGGCGCGCCCAGCGCCAGGTGATCTTGTTCTTCTGGGCGATGCGGGCTTCGTCGGCGAACCGGATTTCCATGGCGCTCACGGCAACGCCATTCTCGCGCGCGGTTTCCTCCAGGCGGGAGGGGAAGGTCATTTGGGAAAAAGTCGATCGCGCCCTCAGCCCGCGCATGGTGCCGCGGCCGGGTCGATAGCTTGCGATAGCCCATCGCGCGCAGTCCCCTGCTCAGCGTCTGCTTCGCCACCAAGACGCGGAACTCCTCCCAGAGCCAATGGCCGGGATCGCGCCAGCCTCGATCGTCGTGGCCAGCGCGGCACGGTGGGCGTCGGTCAGCCGCGGCGGCGAGCCCGGCGGCCTGCAGTCGACCAAGCCCTCCGGCCCTGCGGCATTGAACCGCGCCACCCAGTCCCGGACGATCTGCAGCGTGACCGCGCCGATTCGCGCTGCCTCGGTGCGCGACGCGCCGTCGTAGATCACCGCCAAAGCCAGCAGACGCCGCGCCGGTGCCGCATCCCTGGATCAGCGCGCCTCCAACCGCAGCGCTTGCGCATCATGGTCAGGGCGACGGGGAAGCGGCTGGCCCATGGCGAAGCTCTGGTGCTCGCCGGGTTGAATCGGACACGCTCCGCGTCGGGGAAGACCCTTCGTGAGTCATGGCCGCAAGGATTTGATATCGTGGTCAAGAACAAATCCACGTGCCCTGCCGCATGCAGATGTTGGCGGTGGCGGAGGTGGTGCGGATCGTCGTGCGTTTGAATGAGCGTTGAACCAAGACGCCGCCGCAGACCGGACTATTGCTTCGAATACGCTCAGGAAAGCGATGCAACTGTGGAGGTCCGATCTGCGTTCGTCAGGATCCCCCCCAGTAGCCAATGCAGGCCACACAATCAGCGAGTGGCGGGCGCCTTCGGTAGGACGCTCGGTCGGCGCTTCATCACACCGTGAATCCGAACTTCCCCAATGGGCTCTATCGAGAAGGTGCCCTCATTTTTGCGGGGAGCATGTCGGGCACGGTCCTGGACAGGTCGGATGGGTCAGCCGCGGCGGGCCTCTGCTTCAGCAACGCGTTGTGTCGCGGCAACGAAGCCATCCGGATTGAGGGAGATGGAGTTCGATCCCGCATTCCACGAGGAATGCCGCGACGTCCGGGTGGTTCGAGGGTGCTTCGCCACAGATACCGACCTTCGTTCCCGCGCCATGGGCGCGACGAATGACCTCCGCGATCATCCACTTCACGGCTTCGTCGCGTTCGTCGAACAGGCTGCGCAGATCTGTCGAATTGCGGTCAACGCCGAGTACGAGTTGCGTCAGATCATTCGAACCTATGGAAAATCCATCGAAGCGCATGGCGAACTGCTCCGCGAGGATCACGTTGGAAGGAACCTCGCACATCACATAGATCTGTAGCCCGTTTCGGCCACGCTCAAGACCGTGTTCCGCCATCAGTGCCAGGACTCGATCAGCTTCCGCAGGTGTTCGGCAGAACGGGACCATCAGGATGACATTGTCGACGCCAATTTCCTCACGGGCCTTGCGCATTGCCTGGCATTCCAGCGCAAACCCCTCCCGATAGCGCTCGGAGTAGTAGCGCGAAGCCCCGCGCAGGCCGATCATCGGGTTCTCCTCGGAAGGCTCGAACTGAGCTCCGCCGACGAGGTGCGCGTATTCGTTACTCTTGAAGTCCGACAGCCTGACAATGACCGGGCGCGGGTGAAAGGGTGCCGCGATGCGCGCGACGCCACGCGCCAAGGTATCCACGAAGTAGGCGGCACGGCTGGGAAAGTGGCGTGTCAGCCGTGTGATCTCGCGCCGGGCTGCGGCATCCTTCAGCGCATCGAACCGCAGCAGCGCCATGGGATGAGCCTTGACGAGAGCGCTGATGATGAATTCCATTCGCGCAAGCCCCACGCCAGCGGCGGGCAGGCGCCACCAGCGCATGGCGGCTGCAGGCGTCGCGACGTTCAGCATCATCGCTGTCCGCGTGGTTGGAATTGCGGTCAGGTCGATGTCGCGTGACTCGAAGGGTAATGATCCGTCATAGACATGGCCCTCCTCGCCGTCCGCGCAGGAGAGCGTGATCGCCTGTCCATCGGTGAGCACCGTGGTGGCGTGCCCCGTTCCGATCACCGCGGCAAGCCCGAGCTCGCGGCTTACAATCGCAGCATGGCTCGTTGCGCCGCCATGGTCGGTGACGATGCCCGCAGCCTTGCGCATCAGGGGCACCCAATCCGGGTCGGTAGCCTCCGCCACCAGCACCGCGCCCTCAGGGAAACCATCGATGTCCGAGGGGGCATGTACCAGGCGCACCGGGCCGGCTGCGATCGCTTCGCCAACGGCCGCGCCGGTCAGGATAGGCTGCGCCTTTGCTTTCAGGCGGTAGCTGCGAAGCGTCCCGGTGGCGCGCGCGCCGTGCACGGTTTCCGGGCGCGCCTGCAGGATGAACAATTCGTCGGTGGTGCCGTCGCGCGCCCATTCCATGTCCATCGGTCGACCATAATGGTGCTCGATCATCACGGCCCAGCGGGCCAGCACCAGGATTTCGTCGTCCGACAGCACCAGCGCGTCGCGTTCCGCGCGGCGCGTTGCCACCAGTGCCGTGCGGGCACTGCCACCGGCTGCATAGATCATCTTGCGCGCCTTGGCCCCGCACGATTTGTCGAGAATTGGGCACATTCGCGTATCGTGGAGCGGCGCCTTGAACACCGTGTAGCGATCAGGATCGACCAGCCCCTGGACGACGGTTTCGCCGAGGCCCCAAGCCGCACTGATCACGACGACGCCGGGAAAGCCGCTTTCAGTGTCGAGCGAGAACATGACGCCGGACCCGCCGGTATCTGCACGCACCATGAGTTGCACGCCGACCGAGAGTGCCACCTTCTCGTGCTCGAAACCCTGCATTTCACGATAGCTGATGGCACGGTCGGTGTAGAGCGAAGCGAAGCACGCGCGGCAGGCTTCGAGCAGCGCACGTTCCCCATGAACGTTCAGGAAGGTCTCCTGCTGCCCGGCGAAACTCGCGGTGGGCAGGTCTTCAGCGGTGGCCGAGGAACGGACAGCGACGGCTGGATCCGTATGGCCAGTCCGACGCCCCAGTTCCCTGTAAGCTTTGCGGATGTCCTGCTCGAGCGTGGGCGGCAACTCGCTGTCGAGGAACACGCGGCGGATGGCAGCCCCTGCCTGCTGCAGTGTGGCCTCGCCTCGATGGTAGGCGTCCAGCTGGTCGTGTATCGCGGTTCCGATGTCATTCCGCGCGATATGATCGCGAAACGCATCGGCCGTTGTTGCAAAGCCGTCCGGAACGCGCACACCGGCCGCGGTCAGGGCGCGTCGCATTTCCCCGAGCGAGGCGTTCTTGCCACCAACACGCCCGACATCGTCCATGCCAACCGCCTCGAACCAAAGCACACGCGGGTCATCCATGACGTCGGCTCCTGCTGTTCCCACCAGCAACTCCGAATACAGGCTGCGGCGCCTTGATGCGCCGCAAGGCGCTGAGGATCGTCTGGTGGGAGTCTGCGCCACTTCCGGACGCACGCAGGGTGCGCGCCGAGGCTCGGAGGGCGCCATGACCACGAAGGGAATCCTCGCGGAGATTGTCGCGGAGCGGGACCGGCAGGATGGGCGCTGGGGCGGAGCGGCGCATGATGACGACATGACAATGGACGCCTTTGCTCAGCTGATTGGCGACTACGCGGGGTGGGCGCGCGTCAAGGTCCGCGAGGGGAGCTTCGACGAGGCCCGGCTGCGGCTTGTCCAGGTCGCCGCCCTGGCGGTTGCGTCCATCGAGCGACTGGACCGCGACCGCAACGCGCAGAGCGTGCCTCCCCCACCCAAACCTGGCGGGCTGACCTGGGAATGACATCGACCTTTGGTGCTCGGCCGCGGCACGGTGATGGTGCGCGCGTTGCGCGCACTCGAGCAGAGCCCTGATGAGCGTTCAGAGCCGTAAGCGTGTCAGGTGCCGCGCCGAACCATTTCCGCAGCGCGCTCGGCCAGCATCAATACCGCGGGGTGGATGTTGGAGGATGGTACGAGCGGGAAGACCGACGCGTCTGCCACGCGCAGCCCCTCGACACCGCGCACGCGCAATTCGGTATCCACGACTGCGCGATCATCCGTGCCCATGCGGTTGGTGCCACATGGGTGGTACACGGTGGTCCCGGCGCTGCGTATGTAGTCGAGCATCGCATCGTCGCTGGCCGTGCCGGAGCCTGGGAATTCCTCCTGCTGGATCAGGTCCGCGAAGGGCGGTGTTTCCGCGATACGCCGGCCAAGCTTCGCGGACTCAAGCATGATATGGATGTCCGATGCCGCGCTCAGGTAGTTGGCGCGGATCACCGGCTTGTCAGCCGGATCGCGCGAGCGCAATGCGAGTTCGCCACGGCTGTCCGGGCGACATACGCAGAAGTTGAAGGTGAAGCCGGGATGCTTCGCCAGCGCACTTGCCGAGGCGCCCTGCGCGCCGCCGAGGCTGAAGTTGACGAACTGGAACTGTACCTCGGGTTCCTCTGAGCCGGGCAGCACGCGGGCAAACAGGCTCGCTTCAGAAGCACCGACCGCCATCTGGTTGCGTCGCCGTAGCGCCCAGCCGAGGCCCAGACCTGCCGCGCGGAGCGGATTTGCCATGATTTCGTTCAGCGTGCCGCAGGGCTTGGTGCGGAAGGCGAAGCGCACCATGAAGTGGTCCTGCAGGTTGCGGCCGACCTCAGGCGCGTCCACCGCAACCGGGATACCCATGGCCTGCAGGGAGGGGCCGGCGCCGATGCCCGAGAGCATCAGCAGCTTCGGGCTTTCGATCGCCCCAGCGCAGAGGATGACCTCGCGCCGCGCGCGGTATGTCTCCTCGCCGGCCGGACCGCGCACCACGACCCCGACGGCGCGGCCGTCCTCGATCAGGATGCGCTGGCCCACGCGTTCGGTGGCGACATGAAGGTTGGCGCGGCCGAGCGCTGGCTTGAGGTAGGCCGTGGCGGGGCTCCAACGCCAGCCGCGATGGACATTGAGCTGGTTCGGCGCCACGCCCTCGAACCACTCCGCGTTATTGTCGGGGTTGCGGGCGAAGCCGAGCCGTTCGCAGGCTTCGACGAAGGCGCGGCAGCCGTGGGAAGGTTCCGGTACCTCGCCGACCTGGATTGGCCCCTCCTTGCCGCGGAATTCGCTGTCGGGCCCGGCGAAGGTCTCGAGTTTGCGGAAAGCGGGCAGGCAATCATCATAGGACCAGCCGCGCGCGCCGGATTGCGACCAGCGGTCGTAGTCGCGCGGGGAGCCGCGCAGGAACACCAGGCCGTTGACGCTGCCCGAGCCGCCGATGACGCGCCCGCGAGGCCAGTAGACACTGCGGCCACCGAGTTCGGGTTCCGCTTCGGTCTGGTAGTTCCAGTCGAATTTTTTCGTGACGTACAATCGTGCGAAGCCCATCGGGATGTGGATCCAGGGGTTGCGGTCCCAGGGGCCGGCTTCCAGCAGCACGACACGGTGTCTCGGGTCCTCCGACAGGCGCGCGGCCATGACGCAGCCGGCTGAGCCTCCGCCCAAAATCACGTAGTCTGCCTCGTGGTGGGTCTCGCTCACGGTTTCATCCCCAGGACCTGTCCCTGATCGAACCGTAGGGCGTTCCTCGTCGCGTGGGAATCACCGGCGATGTCGTCGGCGCGTCTAGCCAGGGCCCTGCAACGGAGTGACGCATCCGGATGCGCGAGCATGAGAGGGTTCTGTGCAGCGCCGTCGTCTCTGGATCGGTGAAGCGGCGGGCCGACGTCGCCCGGATGTGGGGTCGGACGCCGCCGTGACCGCCCGGGCCGCAGCCGCGGATGGAAGACGCAGCCGACCGGCGGTGAGGGGGGGGCAGATCGTCACTGATCGGATGGAACTCCACGATAAGCGCATCGCGGAACGACACGGCGTCTCGGGGTCATATCAACCTGCCTTTCGGGGACAGGCTCGGCTACCGCACCATCTTCCCGTCTGCCGCGCTCATGGCGATCGGCGACCCAGGTGACTGCGGCGCTGGTCAGGGCGGAGGTCTCCGCACGCGCATGCGGGACTTGCGCCGCCGTGCGAATACAGCTGACCGGGCGCCGCTTGGTCGGCGAAGTGTCCGCGCGTCAGTCGCCCTCGACTTCAAGAGCGCGAGGACATCGCACGACGTGTCCGGGGCTGACTTCGGCAAGGATGGGTAGCTCCCTGCGGCACGCGTCGATGGCGATCGGGCAGCGCGGATGGAATGCGCAGCCGGTGGGCGGGGATGCGGGGTTGGGTGGTTCACCGCCGCCGGCGGGTAGGATGGTGCGCGCGTCGAGCCTTGGCACGGATGCCAGCAGCGCGCGCGTATAGGGGTGGCGCGGCGCGCCCAGCACCTGCGCGGCGGTGCCCTCCTCGACGATGCGGCCGAGATACATCACCGCGACGCGCTCGCAGACCTGGCGCACGACAGCAAGATTGTGGCTGATGAAGAGGTAGGCGAGGCCGCGGCGCGCGCGCAGCGATTCCAGCACGTCGAGGATCTGCGCCTGCACCGACACATCAAGTGCGGAGGTCGGCTCGTCGAGCACCAGGAGGTCAGGCTCCAGCGCGAGCGCACGGGCAATGCATACACGCTGCTTCTGTCCACCCGAGAGCTCATGCGGGAAGCGATTCAGGAAGGCCGCGGGCAGGCCAACTTCCGCGAGCAACGCCGCGACGCGCTCCCGCAACGCGCGGCCCGATGCGACATCGTGGATGCGCAGCGGCTCGGCCACCGCATTCTGTGCCGTGAGGCGTGGATCGAGCGCAGCCGAGGGGTTCTGGTGGATCAACTGCATGCGCCGGCGAAGCGGTTGCAGCGAACGCTCACCGAGCGTGGTGATGTCTTGCCCGTCGAAGACGATGCGGCCCGCGCTGAGCGGGATCAGCCGCAGCAGCAGCCTGGCGAGCGTTGACTTGCCGCAGCCGCTCTCGCCGACCACGCCGAGCGCCGCGCCGCGTGCGAGATTGATGTCGACATCCGCCACCGCCTGAACGCGTGCAGCGGGCCTGAAAGCGCTGCGCCGGGTCTCGAAGGTCTTGGCCAGGCCTTCGCTGCGAAGGAGATCGCCTGTCATGCGCTGGCGTGGTGGCAGGCGACGGACCGGCCAGGCAGGAGTTCGCGCCGCTGCGGCTTCTGTTGCGTGCATCGTTCGGTCGCGGCGGGGCAGCGCGGGTGGAAGCGGCAGCCGGTGGGTGGGTGCAGCAGGCTCGGGATGCTACCGGCGATGCCCTGCGGCCGGCGATCGGGCGCGTCGAGATCCGGCACCGCGGCGATGAGCCCGCGCGCATAGGGATGCAGCGGGCGCGCCAGCAGCTCGCGCGTCGGCGCTTCCTCGACCACCGTGCCGGCATACATCACCGCGACGCGCGCGCAGCTTGCCGCGACCACGCCGAGGTCATGGCTGATCAGCATGAGCGCGAGGCCGCGTTCCGCCACCAGGCCGGCGATGAGGGCGAGCACCTGCGCCTGCACGGTGACGTCGAGCGCCGTGGTGGGTTCGTCGGCCACCAGCAAAGCGGGGTCGCCGATCAGCGCCATGGCGATCAGCACGCGCTGGCGCATGCCGCCCGAAAGCTGGTGCGGATGGCTGTCGAGCAGACGGGCGGGTTCCGGCAGGCCGACGGCGGCGAGCAGTTCCGCCGCGCGGGTGCGGGCGGCGGCGCGCGGTCGCTTCGCCTGGCCCGCCGCGGCATCCTGGCCGCGGATTGCGTCCTCCATCTGCGTGCCGATGCCCAGCAGCGGATTGAGGTAGGAGGCCGGGTCCTGGAACACCATGGCGATGGCGCGTCCGCGCAGGCGCCGCATGGCACTCTCGGAAAGGCGCAGGATGTCCTGGTCGCGGAAGCGGATCTCGCCGGAGACCACGCGCGCCGGCGGGGAGGGGTTGAGGCCGAGCATGCTGCGCGCCAGCACGGACTTGCCGCAGCCGGTCTCGCCGACGATACCGAGCGTGCCACCGGCTTCGAGCGTGAGGTCGATGCCGTCGAGCACCTGCGCCGTGCCGTCGAAGGTGTCGAAGGCGAGGCGGTAGTCGCGGATCTCGAGCAGCGCGCTCATCCGCGGTTGCTGCGCGGGTCGAGGATGTCGCGCAGCCCGTCACCCAGCAGGTTGAAGCCGAGCACGGAGAGATAGATGAACACGCCCGGCGCCATCGCATACCACCACCATTCCGGCAGGTAGCCGCGGGCGATGGAGATCATCGCGCCCCATTCGGGCGTGGGCGGCTTGGCGCCGAGGCCGATGAAGCCGAGCGAGGCGACGGCGAGGATCGCCTGGCCGATATCCATGCTCATCTTCACGATCAGCGGCGAGATGCTGTTGGGCAGCACGTGGCGGCGCAGGATGCGGGCGCGCGATGCGCCGGCGACGCGCGCGGCCTCGATATAGGGTTCCTCGCGGATCGACAGCGCCTTGGATTCCGCCAGGCGCACATAGCCGGGCCACCAGACCAGGATCAGCGCGATCATCGCATTGCCGATGCCCGGGCCGAGCGCCGCGACCAGCGCGATGGCGAGCACCAGGCCGGGCACCGAGAGGAACAGGTCGGTGAAGCGCATGATCGCCTCGCGCAGGCGCCCGCCGGCCAGGCCCGCGAGGATGCCGAGCGGCACGCCGATCGCCGCGGCGGCGAAGGTGATGCCGATGCCCACGAGCAGCGACACGCGCGCGCCGATGATGACGCGGGTGAGGATGTCGTTGCCGACCTCGTCAGTGCCGAGCCAATGCGCCGCCGAGGGAGGCTGCAGCTTGTTCGTGAGGTTGACGCCGCCGGCGACGTCGTCCGGATAGGGCACGATCCAGGGGCCGATCAGCGCCAGCACCACGATGGTCGCGACCAGGAACAGCCCGAGCATGGAGGAGAAGGAGCGCGTGAGCAGCCACAGCGCGAGGCGCAGGCGGCGGCCTTCCGGCGCGGCAGGGGCTTCGGCGGCGAGGATAGGCGCGTCCATCGTTCAGGCCCGGCGCAGGCGCGGGTCGAGCACGCCGTAGAGCAGGTCCACGATCAGGTTCGCCAGCATGAAGTTGAGGCCGACGATCAGGGTCACGCCCATCACCGGCTTGAAGTCGCCCGCGATGGCGGAGGAGACGGCGTACAGCCCGATGCCCGGCCAGTCGAACACGGTCTCGACCAGCACGGTGCTGCTCATCATCCAGCCCCAGCGCAGGCCGATGATGGCGAGCGTGGGCAGCATCGCGTTCTTGAGCGCATGCACCATGACGATGCGCCAGGGGGTGACGCCATGCGCGCGCGCGGCGGTGACGTAGTCGGTGCGCAGCGCCTCCACCATCTCGCTGCGGTTCACGCGCAGGATGGAGGCGAGGCAGGGCAGGGAGAGCACGATCGCCGGCAGGATGACGTAGGACAGCGCCTCGCGGAACAGCGCGAAGTCACCGCGCAGCAGGCTGTCCACCAGCAGCATGCCGGTGATCGGCGGTGGTGGTTCGGTGAAGACCGAAAGCCGGCCGCTGGTCGGCAGCAGGCCGAGCCATGTCGCGAAGGCGAGTTGCAGCAGCAACCCGAACCAGAAGGGCGGCAATGCGATGCCCGAGACCGCGAAGATGCGCGTCGCGTGGTCCACCGGCCCGTCCTTGCGCAGCGCCGAGAGCACGCCGAGCGGAATCCCGAGCAGGATGCCCAGCAGCATCGCCAGGATCACGAGTTCCAGCGTTGCCGGGAAGTAGCGCACGAGGTCCGCGCCGACATCCCGCCCGGTGGCGATGGAGCGCCCGAAATCTCCCTGCGCGAGGTCGGTGACATAGCGCAGGAACTGTTCGGGCAGCGGCCTGTCGAGGCCATATTCGCGCCGTGCCTGCTCGATCTGCGAGCGCCCCGCATCCGGTCCCGCGGCGAGTGCCGCGGGGTCCGACGGCGCGATGTTGGAGATGGCGAAGGTCAGGCACACCAGCCCGAACAGCATCACCCCCGCCAGGCCGATGCGCCGCAGGATGTAGGCGAGCACGGCCCGGCGCGGCGACTAGCCGCGGACCCAGAGTGGGCGCAGGTCGATCTCGCCGGTGAAGCGCACGGGGCTGAAGGTAAAGCCCTGCACGTAGTCGCGCCGCGCCCAGATGCGGTTGGCGACCATGCCGAAGAGCTCGGGCTGGTCGGCGACGATTCGGCGCTGGATATCGTCATAGAGCGCCATGCGCTTCGCGTTGTCGGGCTCGGCACGCGCCTCGTCGATCAGCCGCCAGACCTCGGGATTCTCGTAGTGGCTCATGCCGTAGTACAGGCCCCAGGAGGCGCGATGGTACTGGTAGGCCACCGTGTCGGGGTCCGTGCCCACCGGCGTCACGTAGATCGAGATCATGTTCGGGCAGGTGTCGGGCTTGGAGCCGCGGCTGACCATGGTGGTCCAGGGCTGGCCCACGATGTTCACCTTGATGTCCAGCGCGCGCAGGCTGTCGAGCAGTGCGAGGCCGATGCGGCGCGGATCCTCGAGCCCCTGGACATGGACGTATTCCAGCTCGATCCCGCCATTGGGCGTGCCGCTGCGCTTGAGGAAATCGCGCGCCTTGTCGAGGTCCTGGCGCGGCATTCCGGGCACGTCGATATGCCCGGCCATGGAAGCGGGGAACGGGCTCGTCATCAGCGTCGCGGCGCCATTGTGGATGGTGAGAAGGCTGTCGTAGTCGAAGGCGTAGGCGATCGCCTTGCGAAGGTTGACGTCCGCGGTCGGCCCCTCCTGGCAGTTGAACTTGATGCCGAAGGTGGTCGAGCCCTTGTGGTTCTCCACCGCCACGCCGGGCACGCGGGCGAGTTGCTCGATGTCGTCGGGCGTGAGGTTGGCGATGATGTCCACCTCGCGCCGCTGCAGTGCGGCCTTGCGTGGCGCGCTCTCGCGGATGATGCGGTAGATGATGCCCGAGAGCCGCTCGCCCTCGGCCATCGGCCAGCCCTTCCAGTGGTCGGCCACGGCGTCGAGGTGGATCAGCGTGGTTGCGTTGAACCGGCGCAGGCTGAAGGGACCGGACCCGGCGTCGTTCTCGGTGAGCCACTTGCGGCCGAGGTCGTCGCCCTCCTGGTTCGCCATCACCTGGCGCGGATTCACGACGTACCACCAGGGCACGTAGGAGATGAACGGCGCGAAGGGACGTTCCAGCGTGAAGCGCACGGTGCGCGCATCGACCGCGGTGATCTTCTCCGGCTTGAGGAAGTCCTTGAACATCCAGGCGATGCCGGCGTTCAGCTTCAGCCCGCGCTCGAAGGAGAAGCGCACCGCCTCGGCATCCACCGGATCGCCGTTGTGGAACTTCGCGTTGGCCACGAGGTGGAATGTGTAGGTGAGGCCATCGGGCGAGACCTCGTGCCGTTCGGCCAGCCAAGGGACGATGCGCGGCGGGTCGCCCTCGTATTTCAGCAGCGCGTCATAGACGGATTGCTGGATCATCCGCGTGGACCAGTCGTAGCGCACATGCGGGTCGAGCACCGGCACCGCCTGGTTGCCGGAGAACACCAGCACCTTGCGGTTGCCGTCGCGCTCGAAAGCCCAGGACATGCCGGGCGCGAGCGCGCCCATTGCGGCGGCGCCTGCCAGAATGGCGCGGCGAGAAGTGTTCTGCGTCATGTTCAGCCCCCGGTCGTTGTCGCCATGGTGTTGTCCGCGCTCGTCACGCGTTCGGCCCGCCGGCGCGCGGTGGCGACGGGATCGATCCGGCCATCGGGTCCGAGCACGACATCATAGTCGCGCGCGGCGCCTTCGGCGGTGATGTAGCCGTCCTCGAGATCGGCCTGCACCGCTTCCAGGGAGCGCTCGCGCGGTTCGCCGAAGCCCGAGCCGCCGGCGATCTGGCCTTCGATCTCGGTGAGCGCATCGAGCAGCGAGACCATCTCGCCGGTGCCGACATCGCGCGGCGTCGCATCATCCGGCCGCTTGACCGTCCCGCGCCCCGGCCCGCCCGGACGTCCGCCGAACAGCCCCTCGGGCTTCAGGCCCCAGCCTTCGGGATAGAGGCCGACCATCATCGGTTCCGTGCCCGCCACGAGCCGCCGCGCACGCATGCGCTGTCCAAGCCCGCCACGGTGGCGGCCCGCACCGCCGGTATCAGCGACCAGGCCCTTTTCCAGCACCAGCACCGGCATCCGGCTTTCCAGCAGTTCGACCGGCGTATTCGCCGCCGAGGTCGGGAACAGCAGCCCTGACTTCCCATCGGCGCGCGAGGACGCGCCCTGCCCACCGCCCATGAAGAAATGGTCGGAGGAGACACGCCCCTGGTTGTTGCGCCCGTAGAAGCCGAAGGATTTCGGCAGGCCGGTGAAGGCCTGCACCTTGTCCGGGATCGCCGGCGCCATCGCGCGATAGAGATTGGGGCCGATGAACCACGACAGCCGCGTGCGATACGCGACCGCCGCCGGCGGCGCGCAGTTCAGCGCGGTGCCTTCCGGCGCGGTCACGGTGATCGGCACGTAGCAGCCGGCATTGCCGCGCACGCCCGGTGTCAGCATGCACTTCATCGGGTAGGAGGAATGCCCCGCCGTTACGTTCATGGTGCAGTTGAGCCCGCCGCGCGGCAACGTCGGTGGCGCCTCGACATGCTCGACATGGATGGCGTCGCCGCTCTTGTGCACGCGCAGGCGGTAGCGCAGCACATCGCCGAGCGGACGGTTCTCGATCTCGCTTTCATAGATGCCATCGGGCACCGCGCGGATGGCGGCGCGCGTGGCTGCCTCGCTGCGGCCCTGCACCACGGCGGCCAGCGCGGCGAGGTCCTGCAGCCCGTATTCCTCCATGAAGGCGACCAGCCGCTGTGCGCCGAGCGCATTGGCGGTGACCAGGGATTCCACGTCGCCCAGCACCTGGTCGGAGTTGCGGATGTTCGCCGCCAGCAGCCGGAACAGCGAGCGGTCGGGCTGCCCTGCCTCGTACAGTTTCATCGGCGGGATCAGCACGCCCTCGTCGTAGATCTCGCGTGCGCTGAGCGGGTCCTTCACGCCGCCGATGTCGCTGACATGGCCGACCGTGCCCAGCAGCGCCACCACGCGCCCGCCATGGAACACCGGCGTCACCACCGCGATGTCGAACAGGTGCCCGGCGCACAGCCAGGGGTCGTTGGTCACCAGCACGTCGCCGGGCTTCAGCGTCTCCGCCGGGAAGTGTTCGAGCAGCGCCTTCACGCAGCGCGTCAGCGTCAGGTTGAACAGCGGCATGGAGCGCGGCGAATGCGCCAGCGGATTGCCCTGCGGGTCGAGGATCTCGTTCGCGAAATCCTGCGCCTCGGAGATGATGAGCGAATAGGCGGTGCGACAGACCGTCTGCCACATCTCCTCGACGATCGAGATCAGGCGGGACCACATGATCTCGAGCCCGATCGGGTCGGCCTCGATGCGCGCCTTGGCGGTCTCCAGCGCCATGCCCGGCGTTACCAGCGCCTGCGGCCGCGCGGCTTCGCCCACCTCGATGCGCAGGTTGAGCACGGGATCGATGGTCACGCTGTCGCCCGGGGCGATGATGGTCGTCGCCTCGCGCTCCTCGATGATCGCGGGGCCAGGCAGCGTGTCGCCCGGCTTCAGCCCGTAGCGGTCGTAGACGGGCGTGTCGTGGAAGCTGCCGTCGAACCAGGCCGGCCGGCGCCCCTTCAGGGCCTGGCCGACGCTGCCCCCGGCGACGGCGCCCGAGATGGCGACGGAGGGCTCCGGCGCCACCACCCTCACGCGCAGCGACAGCAGTTCGATCTCCGCACCAGCGACCACGCGCGTGTAGAGCCGCTGGTAGGTCTCGATGAATTGCGCGCGGATGTCGGCGAGGCGCGCCGCCTCCATCGCGCCATCGGGCAGCGGCACCATGATCTGGTGCAGTTGCCCGACCAGGCGCATCTCGGCACTGCGCTCGATCCGCATGGCGGCGTCGGCGACACCCGCCACGCGCAGGCGGTCGCGCGCATGGCCTTCGAGCGTGGCGAGAGCCGCTTCGATCGCCGCCCAATCCGCGCTCTCGGCCAGCGGCGCGATGAGGCTGCGCGATTGTTCGAAGGCCAGCGGCGCCGCGAGGAAGCCAAGCGCCGACGCAGCCCCCGAGGCGGGCGGGACAAGCACGTTCGATATGCCGAGGATCCGCGCAACCCGAGCGGCATGGGCCGGCCCGGCACCGCCGAACGCCACCATGGCGTAGCGCCGCGGGTCGCGGCCCTTCTCCACCAGATGGACGCGCGCGGCGCCGGCCATCGCCTCGCACACCACGGCATGCACGCCCCACGCGGCTTCAATGGCGGGCAGGCCCAGGCGCTCGCCGAGCCGGGCCATGGCCGCCTGTGCCGCCGGCAGGTCCAGCGCCATCGTGCCGCCCAGGAAGAAGCCAGGATCGTAGTAGCCGAGCAGCAGGTTGGCGTCGGTCACGGTCGCCTGCGTCGCCGCCGCGCCCGTAGCAGGCGGGCCCGGGATCGGCGCCCGCGGAATGTGGGCCGACCTTGATCAGCCCGGTCTCGTCCACCGCGGCGATCGAACCGCCGCCGGCGCCGATCTCGATCATGTCCACCACCGGCGCGCGGATCGGCAGGCCGGAACCGCGCTTGAAGCGGTGCACGCGGGCCGCCTCCATCATCGGCGCCACTTCCGCACGGCCATCCTCGATCAGGCACGCCTTCGCGGTGGTTCCACCCATGTCGAAGGCGAGGGCATCCGGCAGGCCGGCGGCGCGGGCGAACAGCACGGTTGCCAGGGCCCCACCGGCAGGGCCTGATTCCAGCAGGCGGATCGGGAAGGCCCGCGCGACTTCAGGTGCGCAAAGGCCTCCATCGGACTGCATCAGACGTAGCGTGCCCGTGAAGCCGAGAGCCTTCAGTTCATGGATCAGGCGCCCGAGGTAGCGATCCATCAGCGGCTGCACGAAGGCATTCGCGCAGGTGGTGACGCAGCGTTCGTACTCCCTGATCTCCGGCGCCACGTCCGAGGACAGGCTGACCGACACGTTCGGGAAGGCGGCGCGCAGGATGGCGGCGGCGGCCTGCTCATGCGCCGGGTTTGCATAGGCATGCAGGAAGCAGATGGCGATGGCCGTGCAGCCCTCCGCCACGAGGCGTGCGCCGGCTGCGTGCACATCCTGCTCGTCCAGCGGTACGACGGCGCGGCCGTCATGCAGCATCCGTTCGCTGATCTCGATACGGTGGCGTCGCGGCACGATCGGGTCGGGGAAGCGGAGGAACAGGTCGTAGATATCGTAGCGTTGCTCGATCCCGAGTTCGAGCACGTCGCGGAACCCGAGTGTGGTCAGCAGGCCGGTGGTCGCACCGCGGCGCTCGATCAGCGCGTTGGTGACCAGCGTGGTCCCGTGCAGCACTTCCCCAAGATCACCGACGCTGATCCCGGCAATACCGGCGATGGCGCGAATACCCTCCAGGGCACCTTCCGCCGGATCATCGGGCGTGGTCAGGCACTTGTAGAGGGTAATGCCGCCTGTCGTGGCATCAAGCAGCACGAAGTCGGTGAAGGTCCCACCGATATCGAAGCCAAGGCGGTAGCGCGCGGAAGAGGCCATGCCTGAGGATCCGCTCCAGCCGTTCAATGAGCCAATACGCTATCGGCACGGCATCCGCGCGGCAAGGGCGGTGCGGGCGCCCATTTCTCCAAACAGGGCTGCCCGCGCCGTGTCTCTCTGTCAGCCAGGCGGGGCGGAACGTGCCAGCGCAGGCAAGGCCGAGACGCGCGCATACCATGCTTCAAGGGAGGGATGCCCTGGGCGCCAGGGCTCGTGCGAAAAGCGAAAGTCGAGATAGCCCAGGGCGCAGCCGATCGTGATCTCCCCGATCGTATCGAGCATGCCGAGGCTGTCGGCGTCCTTTTCCAACGCGTCCAGCGCTTGTGCCACCTTGCGTTGCTGCTGCGCGATGTAGGTCAGGCGGCCTTCATCCTGTGGGAGCGCGACCTCGCGACGCCGCGGCTGGGTGGCGTCCATGATGCCGTCGGCGAGAGCCGCCTGTTGCAACGCTTTCCAGCGAGCGGGTCCGGCGGGTGGGAACAGCGGAGGCGCATCGCCGACGCCGTCCAGGAATTCGCAGATGACTGGGCTGTCATAGAGCGCCGCTCCGTCATCAGTGATGAGGGTAGGCACCTTCGACAACGGGTTGACCGCTTCGAGCGCCGGGTCGGTCGTACCGATGGTCCACAACTCGATGTGCCCGTCGATGCCGCGGCGGATTGCGCTGGCCCAGCATTTGCGGACGTAGGGGCTGTTGGGTGAGTAGGCGAGCTTCATGGGCGCCATATCCTTGTCAGGGCAGTGGTGAAAGTCTCTCGCCAAGAGGCGGTTCGGGCAAGGGCAGGTGTACCGATGCTCCGCCGCTGCTAGGATTCTCACCCTGGAGGCAGCAACATGATCGAAGCGACGCATGACATCGCGACGCGGGACGGCGCGATGGAGACATTCACGGTCCGCCCGGAGCGTGGCGAACCTTGTCCGGCGGTTCTCATGCTGATGGACGCGCCGGGTATCCGCGACGAATTGCAAGACATGGCACGCCGGCTTGCCACGGTCGGCTTCTGCGTGTTGCTGCCCAACCTCTACTACCGCGCCGGCCGTGATACGAAGTTCGGCGCCGGCGTGCTCACCCAAGGTGATCCTGAGCGCGACCGTATGCGCGCGATCCGAACGAAGATGACGATCTCCTCCGGTGATGGAGGATGTGGCGGCGATGATCGGCTTTCTCGACCGCACTGGAATCGCGGCGCCCGGCCCGATCGGCGTGCACGGCTATTGCATGAGTGGGCCATATGCCCTTGCTGCCGCGGCGCGCTATCCGGGCCGTATCGCCGCCGCCGCATCCTTCTACGGGACCTGGCTTGTCAGCGAAGCGGAGGAGAGTCCGCATCTGACGTTGGGCAAGGGGCGCGCCGAACTCCACATCTCCTGCGCGGAACATGATGACCTTGCGCCGCTGCCGATGGTCGAGGAGTTGCGCACGCACTTCGTGGCGTCTGGTGTTGCCGGCGAGATCGAGATCCATCCGGCCGTCCATCACGGCTTCGCATTCCCGCAGCGTTGGTGTTTCGACCAACCAGCCGCCGAGCGGCACTGGGAGTGGCTGATTTCGCTGTATCGCCGACGGCTCGGAGGCGGATGAACCAGTCAGGAGGCGTGCCGCATCGAGCCATTGGCGCTGGGTGATTCCTGGAGGTCGCCAAGCATCTCCTCCTCCACCGTGAGGTGCAGACGCAGCAGGGCCTCCAGGGCGAAGACGGTGCGTCGCAACTCCGGCGCCGCCTTTTCCCAGCCGCCTGGGCGGGAGGCAAGCGACAGCAATGCCGCAACGTGTTCTGACAGCGCCTCGATCTCGGCATGCATGCGGATGAGTGGCGCCATTGGGTCGCGACCTCCCAGCCGTCGTGCGGCCTCGGGGTAGAGCGCGGCTTCCTCCGCCTGTTGATGTGGCAGGAGTTCCTGTCGCAGCCGTTTCTCCAATATGGCGAAGCCGGGCGCCGGACCGGGTGATTCACCGATGGCTTCGCCCGCGTTCCGCAACGCCTCGGCGAGATCGCGTAGCCCCTCATGTTCATCGCGACGCTCCACAAGACCCGCAGCGGCGGGTAGGTCTTCGTTCCCTCGTTGATCGGGGCCAGGTCGCAATGCGGTCAGCGCAACCAGGATCGCAAGGACGTCGATGACCTCCTGTAGAAGGGCGCCGGCCAGGGGTGTCAGCCAGCCGGCAGCGGCAGCACCCATCGCGACACCAGACAAACCCATACCGAGCGCGATGGCCTGAAATGCGATCCTCCGCGACCGACGTGCGATGGCGATGGCTTCCGCGACGCGATCGACGCGATCAACCAGCAGCACCACATCGCCGGCTTCGGCGGCGGCGGCCGTGCCATGGGCACCCATCGCAATGCCGACATCGGCCGCGGCCAGCGCTGGCGCATCGTTCACGCCATCGCCGACCATCGCTGTCGGGGCCACCCTGGCCTCCAACTGCACGGCTGCGATCTTGTCTGCGGGGGTCTGCCCCGCCAGTACCGCATCGAGCCGCAACGCGCGGCCGATCGCCGTGGCAGCGATTGCGCGATCACCCGTCACAAGCACGATCCTGCGCACGCCGAGTGCACGCAGGCGGCGCACCGTGCGCGGTGCCTCCCGTCGCAACCCGTCGGCCATCACGAAGGCGGCGGCCAGGCGGCCATCCACCGCGAGCCAGGCGATCGACCCGGCCGCGACCGCCACCTGCGCGGTGAAGGCGAAGCCCGACTGAACGTCGATGCCCTCGCTGTTCAGGAAGCCCTCTGCGCCAAGAAGCAGGATGTGCCCTTCCACGATCCCGGAAAGGCCTCCGCCCGGGACCTCGGTGACCGTCTCCGGCATCGGCAGTACCAGGCTGCGCCGGCGCGCTGCTGCGATGACTGCAGCCGAGACCGGGTGCGTCGAGCCCTGTGCCAGGGCTGCCGCAAGGCGAAGGGCACCATCGCGGCCGAGCGACGGGTCCGCGTCGATTGCTGCAACGCGAGGCCGGCCCGGCGTGAGAGTGCCGGTCTTGTCGAACAGCACGGTACGGATCCGCGTCAGGCGTTCGAGCGCGCCGCCCCCCTTCACCACGATGCCGCGTTGTGCCGCGCGCCCGATTCCGGCGACGAGCGCTACGGGCGCGGCGAGGATCAAAGGGCATGGCGTCGCTACGACAAGCACCGCCAGCGCGCGAACCGGATCACCGGTAAACAGCCAGGCGCCACCGGCCAGGAGCGCTGTGAAGGTCACGAAGCCGACTGCCCAGCGGTCGGCCAACCGGGCCAGCGGCGCACGAGCCGCCGCTGCTTGCTGTGTGAGTCGAATGATGGCCGCGTAGGTGCTGGCCTGCGCGTCGCGCGTCGCACGTAGCCGGAACGCGGTTGCGGCGTTCACACCGCCGCTGCGCAGCTCTGAACCGCGCACCATCGAGACAGGCAGCGCTTCGCCGGTCAATGCGCTTTCGTCGAGCGTGGCAGCGTCATCCTCCAGGGAGCCGTCCGTGGGCACTGTCTCGCCCGGACGCACGAGAAGCAGGTCACCGGGCCGAATTGCCGCAACGTCGATGTCCTCGATTGCGTCACCGGTGATCCGCGCGGCTGTTCGCGGCGCGCGGGCGATCAGGTTGGTCAAGGCGCGGGTTGCGCGGCCCTCGGCCCAGGCTTCCAAAGCCTCGCCGCCCGCGACCATGAGGCCGATGACGGCGGCTGCCGCTGCTTCCTGCAGTGCGACAGCACCGAGGATGGCAAGCAAGGCTACCGCGTCGACGCCAAGCCGTCCGCCGAGCAGCGAGCGCACCAATCCGACACCGACATGCACGGCCACCGGGATGGCCGCGATCGACCACATCCAGGTCGCGACACTTGAAAGTCCGCTGACATGCGCGATGACGCCGGCGGCAAGCCCGACGACGACCCATGTCAGGAGCAGGTAGCGATTTC
>CAVQTW010000022.1:0-169563 GCA_963716705.1 uncultured Alphaproteobacteria bacterium | reverse complement strand
ATAGCCTAAGCGCAGGCAAGATCGCCATCAACAGCACCGCGTTGATCCGCGCGGTCAATGCAAGTCTTGCAGGTCCAGGCGGCGCGGCACCCAAAATCGTCTTGGTCGCACCACCACCGATTGGCTCGCTCAGCCCTGAGATGGCGCTCATGTATTCAGGCGGCCAGACAAATTCGCGCGGGTTAGCATCGGCGTACCGTTCCGTGGCGGACAGGTTTGGCACTGCGTTTTTCGATGCGGCCGAAGCCGTAAAAGTCAGCGCCGCCGATGGCGTAGGCTTGGATGCGGCGGGTCAGCGAGCGCTCGGCCTCGCGGTCAGCAAGATCATAGCGCCCCTTCTCTAAGGCGTCGGCCCAAGAGTCTAAGGCGGCGTAGAGCACACAGTCAGGAAGGAGGCAGAATGCAAAAGGCCGAAGCAGGGGTCGAGCCCCATGGCGTGGGTGACGTTGCCGCATCGTACACGAGCGCTTTTCAGAAGATGCTCGGCAAGGCATTCGACCGGCCAGTGTTGATTGAGACGGATGCGCATGAGGGGCCAGTCTATGTGGCCTCGGAACATGCGCTCTATTTCACCACCGTTCCGGAGCCGGGCCCGAAAAACATCGCCATTAAGCGCGTGCCGTTGATCGGCAATACATTTAAAGCGCTCGGCGTTGAAACCGTGCGCCAGCCCTCCAACATGGCCAACGGCATGTGCTTCGACCGTGAAGGACGGCTGGTGATCTGCGAGCAAGGCATCATGAGCGAGCGGGCGCGGGTCAGCCGTCTGACTTCTCAAGACCCGTGAGGTTGACACGATCGTCGATGATCAGCGGAACTCCCCTTAAACTCACCGAACGATGTCGTGGTGAAATCAGACGGCACCGTTTGGTTCACCGAACCCAACTATGGTGCGCTCCAGGGCTTTAAGCCCGATCCCGAGCTAGGCGCATTCGTCTACCGCCACGATCCAGCGACAGGCGAGACTGCGGTCGTCGCGGACTCATTCAATAAGCCGAACGGTCTTGCCTTCTCTCCCGATGAGAGCGTGCTCTACATCACCGACACGGGCGCCAATCAGGCCCCGGGCACATATTTCGTGGACCTGCCGCACCACATCCGCGCCTTCGACGTGCACAAGGGACGGCACTTGCGAAATGACCGGCTCTTCGCTGTGATCAGTCCCGGATGCCCGGACGGGCTCAAGCTGGATCCAAGGGGCGCGTCTACACCTCCTCGGCGAGCGGCGTCCAGGTGTCTCGCCTGAGGGTGATCTTTTGGGCGAGATCTACGCGCCAGGCGTTGCCAATTTCACTTTCGGCGGTCCGAAGAACGACGTGTTGTTCATTCTGGGCGATACGCGGATCTGGCAGGCAAAGCTTAAAGTGAAGGGCCTCGACACCACGAAGGCATCGTGATCACCGAGGCGCTATATCGGTGCACGATCGCTGCCTGAAACGCCGTCTAAGATGCCGGTGGCCGCGGGGCTTGCAAGAGCGGACTGCTACACGCGATCGAAGCGCGCGTCTCACGACTTGCTCTTGCGCACACCATAGACGGATACTCGGCCTTTGCCCTTGACTTCAAGCTCGCCGAGAGGGTCGCCCTCAAAGTCGGCACTGACCTCGTTCCAAACCTCCTCCACCATCGCAACAGAGCCCGGCGAGCCCATCGCCATCATTCGGGCTGCCGTGTTGACCGTGTCGCCCCCAAATATCGAATTGATAACGCTCCTGCCCCACGACACCTGCGATGACGGCTCCCGCATGAACACCGACGCGAACCTCCCAATCCAGCTGCGCATCGATCAAGGTCGTGGCCATCTCAAGTCCGCATCGTACTGCCGAACCAATAGGGTCGTCGTTCTCTTGCAGCAGGCCCGCAGCCGCCATGAACCCATCGCCGATCGTCTTGATTTTCTCCAGCGGCCGTGCTTCGCGGCGATGCGCTCAAAGATGACAAACAGCGCGTCCAGATCGTGAATGACAGTCTTCAGGCTCGTGCTTATCGCAATCAGCCAGGAAGTTCGTCACGTCGCAGAACAAAACCGCGACGTTCTCGTCGCGCCGGGGGATCACGGTACCAAGTTCCGGATCGAGTCCGCCGCCGTTTTTCCGGCAACAAGGCGTGAACAATGCACGTGCGGCTTCGTCTTGCGCTCTTGTGCCTCGCTAAGGCCTATTCCAAGCAAGCTGTGTCTTGACGCGAGCGAGGACGACCGGCGCAGAAAACGGCTTATGGATATAGTTCCACCGCGCCAACTTCGAAACCGAGTTCCTCATCGCGGAGTCGGTCGTCGCCGTCGAGAAAAATGACAAAAATGCCCGCTGTCACGCGGATTGGCTTTCACCGGCGGCGACCTCATAGCCATCCATGCCCGGCATCGTGACGTCGAGAAGAACCAGGTCCGGCCTTTCTGGAGCCGACCGATCGTGAGCACCTTCTCTCCTTCGTCGCGACTTTTCGTGCGGCAGTGATACCTTCAATACGCCTGCTGCGACCACCGTAATGTTGGTCGGTGTGTCATCGACGATCGAACCCAGTTTCTTGTCGGTGGCCATTTCTCGGTGATGGCTTCCTGAATAGCGAACACCACGGCGCTCAGCGATTTGGACAGGTGTGCAGGGCCTCATCAACACCCTGCCCCTGCTGGCTCGGTGCGATTCCCGCCTCTGCCGCGCATCGGCCGCCCATTAACGCCAGAGCGTACTCGCGCAGAGCCCTTGAGGGAGTGCACGGCCCGCTCGGCGGTCTCTGTGTCGCCCCCGGCGAGCGCGGCCCGGATCTCATTCACAGTATCACCCTGGCGATCTGCCAAGTTCTGGAGGAGGACCGTGCGTAGCGGTCGGCCTTGCCACCGACGATTCGCAAGCCGGCGGCCCGGTATCAATTCCAGCACCCTCAGAGCTCATTCATACGTCCATCGGTCCGAACCTCAATTCTCATTCGTGCCGCTCGATCCAGCGACTCGAGGTGCCGAACGGCTGCCAGCTCATTCAGTCGGCTTTGGATGTGATCGTTCATTTCCAGCCTCAGACATCTGTGCTCGATCGACAGCCATGGAGTTCGCGGTCCATCGCCACGATCGGTAGTTTTTCGAAGCGGGGGCCGCAGGATGCGCGGGTCACCTCGATCCCGTCCATGACCGGCATTTACATGTCCATCAGGACGATATCGTCGTTCTTCTCGCGGACCATGTTGACAGCGATCTCGCCGTTCTCAGCGATGTCGACCTCCACGTCTGCGTCTTCGATCGACGAGCGCAACTTCCTGGTTGATCTCGTTGTCCTCGACCAAGAGCGCACGAGCCCCGCGCAAGTGCTCCAATCGCCGGCGCCCGCCTCCAGCCTCGGCGCTGTCGACGTCGGTGTCGGCCTGATCAGGCTTGGTTGCCGAAGGCGTCGTTATCGAGAAGGGTCGAGACGTCACCGGTTTTACGAAACACTTTCCACACCTGACTGTGTCGCGTTTGTGAGACCTCTTCGCGGCCATAGGCCGTCACCATGACGACACTTGGCAAGCGGACGTTTTCCAACACCAAAGCTTCTTTGACGTTTCAATACACGCCAGCCCCGGCATCTGCCAATCAACAAAGCCAAATATGACGGCTCGGACCGCGCCGCCGCCTGATGCGCCCCATCTCGATACCGTCACTGCCCGACGGTGCCTACGTCCGCTGTCATCGACGTGCTAGAGAAACCGGACAGCGCGGTCCGCGCGAACGAGTGCGTCAATCGACCAGGGCGCGTGTGCCTTGAAGGTCTTTGCGCAAGACCCGCCGCCGCGTAGCGATTTTCTTCAAGCGCGACGTGAACCAGAAAGTGCTCCCTTGGCCAGGTTCGCTCGTCGCACCGATCTGGCCACCCATGCTCTCCGCCAGCCGTTTGGAGATGGCAAGCCCCAGCCCTGTGCCACCGTATTTTCGCGTGGTCGAGGTATCGGCCTGTTCGAAGGCCTGAAAGAGCCGGGACATTTGTGCCTCGGACATCCCAATGCCGGTGTCGCTGACCGAGAATTTCAAGAGCTGCGCTTCGGCACTGTCCTCAACGACTTCGGCCCGAATAACGACCTCGCCCTCGTCCGTGAATTTGACGGCATTGTTGCAGAAATTGATCAGGACCTGGCCCAGCCTCAATGGGTCGCCTTCGAGCCCAGGGGAGACCTTCGGATCAATGTCCAAAACCAATTCAAGTTTTTGCGCCACGGCCTTCTGCGAGACCAGATTGACGACATTCTCCAGAACACTGTCCAATTCGAAGGGAATATTCTCAATGGACAGCTTGCCCGCCTCGATTTTCGAGAAGTCGAGAATGTCGTTGATGATGCCCAGCAGATGCTGACCCGAATTCTTGATCTTGACGAGATGGTCGCGCTGACGCGGCGGCATTTCCGACTTCAAGGCAATCTGAGACAGGCCGATAATGGCATTCATCGGTGTACGGATTTCGTGGCTCATATTGGCCAGAAAGTCAGACTTGAGCCGCGTCGCCTCCTCCGCGACCTCCTTAGCCGCCTGCGCCTCGTCGTTGCTCACCTGCAAGGCTTCGATCAATTCATCGACGCTCTGCTCAGCAATGATTGCCTGGCACTTGGCCCGTTCGGCCTCGTTAGCCTCCCTGTCCAGCCCGATGCGGCAATACCCGCGCCAGCCTTGGCGGTCGTCTTTCAACAAGGCCTCTACACGCGCAAAGCCCACATCAAGGAACCGGCTATCGTACGGTGCTCTACCGGAAAGCGCCACGCAGAGTTCCTGGTTGGCGCCTGAACCGCCAAGCGCCACATCGACCTCGACGAGACCCGCCTTCGCCAAAGCCTTCGCATGATCGGAGACCGCCGAGGCAAGACGTACGCAGTGGGCATGGTCGATCCTCAGAGTCGTTGCGACCGCGAATAGCTTCCGGCGCAGCGCCAGAATGGCAGCTTCGCCCTTGAGCGAAAGAGAACCGATCTTCGTCATTTGCATCGGATCACCGCACAGGATGCATCGTCGAGCCCCTTGCCGAACCGGCGCACAACATTGAGGGCGATTGTGGATGCCGGATCGAGACTGAGGCTTGGATAGTCTTCCTGTCCGAAACGGCTCGTAATACCATCGGAGAAGAGCAAAACAACATCCGACGGCTTCAAGCTCAGACCTTGCGGCCGGGGTGAGCGACCCCTTTGACCGAGCACGCCGTCGCTAAACTCCAAAGTCCTGGTCACCTCGCCGAAGACCCGGCAGCGCGCGTTACCGACGCCTGCGACCCAGCCCTCGAGCGAGGCGGTACTCAGCCATGCGACAGCTGCAACCGCACCACGGGTTCCCCGGGCGCTCTCGTGAAGCGCCGTCATGGCACCCTCCGGTTCAGGCGACGTTGTGGTGCGCGTCCACCCCGACAGCGCATCACTCAATTTTACACCCACATGATGAGCTTCCGATCCATGCCCGAGCACGTCGATAACCGCAGCCAGGACCCCGTTCTGCTCCCGCTGGGTCAGAACGACATCGCCGGACAGGGTCTCGCCGTCCTGCGGCTGGACATATGCACCAAGCTCAATGCGTTCTGTCACGTTGTTGGACCCACATTGTTGACGTCACGACCGATCCCGCTCCCGGCTCGGATTGGACATCGAGCGCGTCCATGATCCGTGCGACGCCGGGAAGACCAAGGCCAAGTGTTCCGGATGTCGAGAAATGGTCGTCCAGCGCCCTTTCCTTGTCGATAAATCCTGGTCCGTAGTCGACCGCTTTGATCTCGATGCCATCGTCATCGTTCGGAGTGCCTTCAATCCATGTCACGAGGAGGTACCCTCTCGCATTGCCGTATTTCAGAATATTGCGCCCCAACTCCGAGGCGACGGTCGCGAGCATCGCCACATCCGCGGTCCGAAACGCTTCCGCAAGCCGTTCGTTTCGTCGCACGTGAAGCACGGCAATTTGCAGATCAGCCTCCGTCTGAATATCAAACCGCCCCAGGACCTTTCGGTTCGAACTCAATTGCTGAGTCGTCCTCTGAGTCTGAGCGGGCTTCATGGTCCAGTTCCGGTTCTCGTTCATCTGGGTGACTTGCTGAGCGCCTCCAACGCGAGCTCCAATTTAGCGCGGATCGCATTGTGCCAAGTTCCACGCCGCTCGAAACGACGTAGGCGACGATCCGAGCCACGATCCAGCCACGATACCCCGCATGCCAAGCGGCTCGATATCATTCGGACGGCCCTCTGCAGTGCCGCGAACTCGTTCGAGATCCATGACCTCGCCATCCGACGCCTCGAAGACAACGCTGTCCGCCTGCTGGCCCGTTTGCGCCTCGGACCGGTCGACGACCGTCACGGAGTGCCCCCTCATCGACGGAGCCCTCTATAGTCGCAACCCAAGTCCGGTCCAACCGGGTGATGGCGACCTCCTCTCTCCATGAATCCTCCGGCCCGAACGCCGACCTCTTTCGAAATGACCGGACCCTAAGCCCGGCGGGTGCCCCTGCCCCGTCTGCCTCAATTTCGCCAGCGCGAGCTCCAAAGCGTCTCTCAACGTTGCCGGGGTGACTCGAACCTCGCCCACATTCGCGCCGAGCTCGACTGAGGTGCGGGCGACGTTTGGTCGAGATGCCCGGATGATGCAATCGACCCCATCAACCGTGTGGCCTGGGTGATCCGGATGAAATTCTTGCGCCGCCGCAGTATCGACGTCACGACACCGCTGATATCCATGACGACACGCGCGCACGGCTCTCTGAATCCGCGACAAGCTCTTGTCCATGATGGTCCTGCGTCGCTGGGAGTCCACGATACCGACCGCGGCAGAAGGAGAATACCATGCAGATCGATGAGACCGGCGTTGACATCTCGAGCATCGCCTTGCCGCTCTCGATCACGCGACGCCTCGCGAATTGGCGACCTGATCGCTCGTCACGAACGTCTCGAGCGTCACGAGCTTGTTGAAGGCGTTGAAAGCCTTTGCTGCGTCGTGCGGAGAAGATGGCACGATACGATGGCGTCGGCGAAGAGCTCTTCAAGCTGCGACATGGCAGCAAAGTAGATCAGTTCGGGATGTCGCGCTGCGCGTGGATATCGCCGATCTTGACGCGGTAATCGATGTATCTTTTGGTCGAACGACACCGCTGAAGAAGTCCACCCAGAAACTCCGTCTGGAGCCTTTGACACGATCGATCGTTCTTCGCTGTTGAAGAAGATCAGAACTCAGGCTGGCGGGCAGCCAATCGTCGAAACGGTCAATGACGTCGTCTATTTGCCGGTCGAGGTTCGGCCTCACCGCACATTTTCAGCGATGCAAGATCTTCCGGCGATATGTCGAATCGCTCCAAGAGCGACGTGACCTCTAATGTCTGCGACATCGCAACATGTCCTTGTCAATAACTTTGAGTCGGCAATAAATCAAGCAGAACACAAAAAAATCGAATATCGAACCGAGCACGGCGCGACCGAACGAATTCCGGCAGAATAGGCGGGTCGAAGCGCCTTGCTCATGGAACGAGGAGGCTTTCCGATCCGGACCCGGAATATCGGCGGCCTCAAATGGACCGAGAATCAAAACCTAGCAGTCCAGGCGGATCGATTACTCTCATATGACGATTTCTTGCCTCCATCGGCGATAACTCACGTTTCGTCAACGTGGCTTGGCCCTCGCCTCTCGGGCTCTTGAAGCTCACGATTCGGGTCTCGCCTTCAATGACGAACTCGGACCCGCCCGCTGACGTCAAATTTGGCGATATCGAATTCGCCCACATAGACACCTGGCTTGACTTCCAGAAGTTCCGCCGTCTGGTTCATCTGCTTTGAGGTCGATGCACACTTGGCGACAGCGCCATAGACCTTGGCGCTTTCTTGTTTATAGCTGACACGGCAGCGAACTTTCTCGGTCGGGCCTTCGTACTGCTTCACCGAGCCCTCTCCGCTCCAGTCTCCAGCAAGCGCTGTCGCTGCAAGCGCCTTAGCCGACCCGAAGGCCGAGAGGGGTGCAACGACCGCAAGCCCGAGCAGCGCCCGCCGATAGGACTTGCCCGATCCTCGCCCTGGCCTGGGCCGTGCCGATACCGTGCGGCCCGAATGGCCAATCTTTGCCTGCATGAGAAATCTCCAATTACTGCCAACATGAAATGATGGGAGGTGAAGCCCTCTCCCATCGCCGCGATCAGCTCTTTTTTACCGGACCACCTTCTACAATGGCTATCGTTGCTGGAAGTATCAACAGGTTGGCAAGCAAGGCCGTGGCAAGGAGCATGATTGCGACTTGGCCGAAAAGGCGCAAATTTGGCAGTTCGCTAAGCAGCGTCGCACCGAACCCGGAAATGAGCACCACTGTGCCAACCGCGAGAACTGGCCCGATTGTCGCAATGGTTTCTTCCAAAGCCGGGACGACTTCGTAGCCCTTGGACCGCATCAGACCGTAATAGTTGAGAATGTGGATCGTGTTGTCGACGGCGATGCCGAAGCCGATCGTGAACGCGACCACGCTGGTAAATTGCAATCCCAATCCGCTCAGATAGAGCACGCCGCCCACCAAGGCGATGGGGAGAATGTTCGGCAAGATGCAGTAAATCCCTGCCCGCACCGACCAGAACACAAGACCAATAAGCATGATGTTCAGCGCGATCGCCAACAGCAGGCTCTGGTTGAGCTGAGCGATCATTTCATAGCTCGCCTTCGCAGACAGAACCGACAGGCTTGTCACAGTGAAGACCAGTTCGGGCCGCTCGGCACGCAGCGCCTCAAGCTGCGATTCAAGGCGCTCCACGACGGGTAGGAGATCGGCGGCATCCGTGCCCGGGAAGTAGCCCACGACAAGCGCCGAATTGTGATCGAACGATAAGAGTGCGCGTCATAAGAGGCGTGTCGGCTTCCTTGAGCAGGCGGAAAATCTGTCTTGCGTGAGTTGGCCTTTGGCAATCCAGCTTTGGACGCCGAAGAAAGAAGTCACGCTTCGGATCAGGGGCAGAGCCTCCATCCTCTTGTGCACCGTCTCCACCACGCCGAGACTCTGTGACCTCTCGATACGCTCATCTGGCGGCCACTGAATATGGACGAGTATCGTCTCTGTACCGGCGAGCCGCTGATCGACAGCATTCATTGCCAGATGGGCCGGGCTGCGTTCGGGCAGATATTCGCGGTATTGGTATCGGGGACTGATTGAGGCGTAGAGGACACTCGACACCAAGGTCAGCAGCAGACCGCACGCAAGAACGGTGCGGGGCCTGCTCAGCGTGAAGTGCCCCAACCGCCTGCAGACGCGGGTTGCCGCGCCGAAGGCGAAATCTATCTGTGCCGTCCAGCCGTCCTTTAGACCGCACCCGCCCTAATATCAAATACGCCAGCGATGGGACCACGGTGATCGTGACGAGATATGCGATTGCCGTACCGATCGCGGCTGTGAGGCCGAAACCGGCCACAAGTTCGTGCGGAACGAGGGTCAGGGAAAAAAGCGCGATGGCTGTCGTCATTGAGGCAAGAACGCAGGCCGGACCAATCTCGTGATTGCTGATTCAATTGCGTCATGCACCTCCGCGCCGCCGGCTAACTCGCGCCTCACCTTGAACAGCAGATGGAGCCGAACTTGCCGACCACGAGAACAATCACCAGCGCTGGCACGACGCCGGACATGACATCGACCTTCGTTCCGCGCAGAACAACCACGCCCGCGAGCCAAGTCACGGCGATGGCGGCCGGAAAGGCGGCGACAAAAACATACGAGAGACGATGGAAAAACAGCCACGAGATGGTCAGGACAATGAGAAATCCCGCACCTATAAACGTCTGTTGATCCCGCATCAGCGATGAAACGATCTCAAGGCGCAAGAACGCAACGCCCGAGAACTGGACCCTCATATCCGTGCCCTTGAGCATGGCGTCTATGATGCGGCGCAGCTCGTCCGCGACCAAACTCAGGTCTTCGATATCCGGCTGCGATTCAATCGCGATCACAAAAAGCGTAGTCCGGGCGTCTTTCGAAATCAGCTTTCCGGACGCGAGCGGATGCTGCGTGATCGCATCGCGTATCTCCGGAATTGTCTCCTCGGTTGATCTTCACTGGAAAAACCGGCTCAGCGCCTCCCCTGGCATCGGGGGGTGGCGTGCGGAAAACATCGACAGCACGTCGCGAACGCCGTCCACGAAACTCGACTCAAGATGCAAGTCTCGCAGGGCCTCAAGGTTCTGAACCGTGAAGAGATTGTCCAAGTCCACCAACAAGAGAACGTCTTGTCCGCTGTCGGGGTACTGCGCCTCGACCAACTCGAACCTGGTGTATTCGGGGCTCCCAGAGCGAAAAATCTCTCGGATATCGCTGGAAAACTGGATCTTTGTTGCGATGTAGCCCAAGGGGACCGTAATCGCGAGGATCAGCAACAACGTCGCGCGAGGAAATCGCAGAGCGACCAAGCCGATTTTCTCAAGGCCAAACCCCGCCGTCATAAGGCGCAAAATCTCCCCGGCCGCAGAGTGCCCAGCCTCGTAGACATCGTTCTTTCCCCCAGATCGGGCCACCAATGGCAGCGGCTGGTGTAGGACCGAATCCCGCGCATCCCCTCCACACTATTAGAGCACGAGAAAAGACGTGGTGCCCAGGGGCGGATTCGAACCACCGACACGCGGATTTTCAGTCCGCTGCTCTACCAACTGAGCTACCTGGGCATGCCTGACGGCAGATTAGAGCGTGACGGGCATCAGTGAGCCAAGGTCACGCGCAAGGCCCTGGCTTATAGGCAATCGGCCCGTCTGTGTCGAGGCCACTATTCGATACGTCGCATCGCAAATTGGCGGCACGGTATTACTTGGCGTCCCAGTCGTACGGAGCATCCTGCAATGCCTCTCCGGCCTCCTCTGCCGGCCTGCCGGGAAACGCATAGCCGCCCTTGAGCCAACGTCCAAGATCGATTTCGGCGCAGCGCTTGGAGCAGAACGGACGACGCTCCTTGATTACCGGTTTGCGGCAGATCGGGCAGCGCGCAATGCCACTCTCCGCGCCTTGCTTGCCGCCGTCCGTGCTCACTCCGTCTCCACCTCAGCCTTCGCGAGCCATAACAGGGCGACTGGGTATCCCTCACCGGCCAAAAGGCTCACCACCTCGGTTAGCGGCAGGCCTACGACATTCGTATAGGAACCCACAAGCTTCACCACGAACGCGCCGGCGATGCCTTGAATCGCATAACCGCCCGCCTTGCCGCGCCATTCACCGCTGGCAAGATAGGCGCCGATCTCTTGGTCCGAAACATTTCGAAAGCGGACGCGCGTTTCGACGACGCGTTCGCGCCAGCGTCCCTCGGGCGTCACGACGCAGACTGCTGTGTAGACGCGATGGGCCCGGCCGCGCAGGAGCCGCAACATATCGGCCGCCTCTTGCTCAAGCTCGGCCTTGCCAAGCACCCGGCGCCCGACCGCAACGACCGTGTCCGCGGCGAGCAGGAAGGATTTAGCCAGTTCCGGTTCGGTTTTGACGATCTTGAGCGCAGCTTCTGCCTTGGCCTTGGCCAGCCGGCGCACAATTTGGCGGGGCACCTCACCCTTGGAGACGCTTTCATCGACCGATGAGGGACGCAGAGCGTCCGGTGCGATCCCGGCCTGTTCGAGAAGTTGGAGGCGGCGCGGCGATGCAGACGCCAGGACGAGCTTCGGCCGGAAGCTCGAGCTAGGCTTAGGCGCACGGCGGCGCGGCGGCCGCTTGAGCGCCTTCGCCTTACCCTTGGCCTCAAGAGCAGGCTCGGCTGACGCGGATTTGCTCCGCGTCAGCCCGAGCTTGCTACTTAAACCGGTAAGTGATCCGACCTTTAGTGAGATCATAAGGGGTCATCTCGACCAAAACTTTGTCACCAGCAAGGACCCTAATCCGGTTCTTGCGCATCCGTCCCGCCGTATGGGCGATGATCTCGTGTTCGTTCTCAAGTTTCACCCGAAAAGTGGCGTTCGGGAGCAGTTCTGTGACCACCCCCGGAAATTCGAGCATTTCTTCCTTCGCCATAAGGCTCCTTCCGCATCTGCCGATTGCCGCGGAGAATGGTCGCGTGGACCGCCAAAATCAAGCGCATTCAAGCCAACCCGTCGCAGGGTAGACAATTCAACAAGCCCTCAAGCAGGCCAGAGGCCGGTAGGGTGGATTAAACAAGGCCCTCAAGTAGCGCAGAGCGCGGGTGGCAAACTAATCCCGTGCTAGGCTGCTTGTGTGAACGGGACACATCGAGGAGAGTGAACCATGCTGTTCATTTGCAATACCACCATCGAGCCGGACGCGCGCGATGAGACCATGGCGCGCTTCATGGAGCACGGCGTTGTGGAGCCCGCGGGCGCGAAACTGCAAGGGGCTTGGGTGTCCAGTCGCACAGCAGGAAACCTGGTGCGTGATCGAGGCCGATAGCACCGAGGCGATCATGTCTCTGTTCGACCCCTGGACCGACCTCAACCTGCACCAAATTACCCCGGTGATGGACTTCGCCAGCCTCAAGAGTTTCCTGGAAGCGAAGGATTAGAGGCTCGCGCGGTTCGGTGCGCGTCTTGTGCGCGGCTAGCGCTTGGCTGGTGCCGATCCGTTGGGCTGGGCGCCATTGGCGGCCTCATTCGGGGCGCGGACAAGGGAGGCAGGCACCGGACCGTCCCAAGGCTTTTGAAACTCCTGGCCGTCTTCGGCACGATGCGGGTCTTGGGTATTATGTGCCTCATGCGCGATCTCGCGGAGCGTCCCATCGAAGCGCTCAAGATTGCCAACGATCCCTGTGGCAAGTTCGACATAGTGCTGATGTACCAAGAGCAGCCGCCGGCGCAGATCGTTGTTAATCGCCCGATACGCGGCTGTCTCTTGTTCTTGCGCGACGAGCTGGGTCCGCAGACCGTTCCGCTCGGCGACCAGTTTTTAAATCGCCGCCGCACCGGCAAGCGCGGCGCTCTCGACCGCTTGATCGGTTGAAAGATCCACGGACTGGTTGTTGTGCTGCGCCCGGTGCACGGACCCGCCATTGGCTCTTTGGACGTCGTTCATCTTTCGATCCACTCATTACCTCGGAACGGGAAAAACGGTCCGCGCGCCAAGCCGTTCCACCACGCACGCAAAAGAATCTCGGGAGACGGCAGAGGGCCTAGACGCCGCCTGCGCCAAGCGGGGCAAATTCCGCCGTGATTTTGGCGAAGAGACGGTCGCGAACGTCGCGGTAGGCACCGAGATCTGTTCACGGGCCCCTGTGGCCAGGGTGGGATCTGGGGCAGGCCAATAGTCCACCTCGATCGCGTAGCCGTGGGCGAGTGCCAGCGCCTTGTGCTGGGCCTCGGGCGACAGGGTGATAATCCGGTCGAAGCTGAGATCGTGCAGATCGTCCAATCCGCGCGGCACATGATCCGAAATATCGGTCCCAATCTCGTCCATTGCAGCGATGGCGAATGGGTCAGGCTCACCGGGACGCACGCCTGCGGATTCCACATAGATGCGCCGACCGGCAAGACGGCGGAGTAAGGCGGCGGCCATGGGCGAGCGAACCGCGTTGCAGGCAAAAGCGAAGAGCACGCCAGGCAGATCGCCGTTTGCCCGCACCGTCGATCAGCCCTTCCAGTGCAGCGCGCAAAGAAGCGTGAACAAGCGCCGGGCCGTGGCGATGTCGACGGCGACTTTGCCCTTGAGCCGCTCCATCAGAAGGTGGCTGCCCTCATCGTGCAGGCCGCGCCGTCCCATATCGATCGCCTCGATCTTGGAGGCTGGCTGCGTCTTGATCGCCGCATAGTAGCTATCGCAAATCAGGAAATAGTCTTTGATGATGCGGCGAAACGGCGAGAGCGACAGCATGACCTGCCGGAGCGGCACCCCGCTCTCGTCGGAGATAGCGAAGACGAGCCTGTTGTCGGCGAGCGACAGATGCAGCGCGTAGGGGCCCTCCTGACCCTCGCCTTCAAGCACGAAATTGTTCTTCTCGATCAGATCGAAAATGGCGACCTCGCGCTCGTGCTCGACCTCGGGATTGTCGCGGCCGAGCGAGGCCTCATCGAGGGTCACGGCAATCAGCCGCGTACGTGCGGAAAAGGTGCTGTCGTTGTCCGTGTCACTCATAGCTAGTCCGGCAGGTTGAGCCTGATGCCGACAGACCGGCGATGCGCGTCCAGCCCTTCGGCACGGGCAAGAATCATGGCAGCGGGGCCGAGCAACTTGAGACTGTCTGCATCGAGCTTCAGAAGCGAGGTGCGCTTCATGAAATCGAGCACACCGAGCCCCGATGCAAAGCGAGCGCTCCGCGCGGTCGGCAGCACGTGGTTGGTCCCAGCCACATAGTCGCCGATAACCTCGGGCGTATATCGGCCAACGAAGATCGCGCCCGCATCCCGGATCTTTGCCGCCAGATCGTCGGCGTTTTCGGCGGCGATCTCCAAGTGCTCTGGCGCAAGGCGGTCCGAAAGGGCGGGCGCCTCATCAAGTGTGTCCACCAAGATGACTGCGCCAAAATCGTTCCAGCTCGCGCGCGCGGTCTTGGCACGCGGCAGCGTCTTCAGTTGTGATTCCACCGCTTCAACGACCGCGTCAGCAAAACCCGCATCGTCGGTGATGAGGATCGACTGCGCCGCCTCATCGTGCTCAGCCTGTGCCAGCAAATCGCTCGCGATCCAGGCCGGATCGTTTTCGTTATCGGCGATGACAACGACCTCGGAGGGTCCGGCCACCATGTCGATGCCGACCTGGCCGAATACTTGCCTCTTGGCGGCGGCGACATAGGCATTCCCTGGCCCGACAATCTTGGCCACGGGCGCGATGGTCTCGGTTCCATAGGCCAGCGCGGCAACCGCCTGGGCCCCGCCCACCCGGTAAATCTCGTCAACGCCTGAGAGCCGCGCTGCGACAAGTACGAGCGGGTTCAGTTCACCGCCAGGGGTGGGCACGACCATGACGAGCCGCTCAACGCCAGCCACTTTCGCCGGGATTGCATTCATCAGGACAGAGCTTGGATAGCTTGCCGTTCCGCCGGGCACATAGAGGCCTGCCGATGTAACCGCCGTCCACCGCTGGCCGAGCTCAACGCCAGCCGCGTCAATATGGGATTCGCTCGTGGGACGGTGGCGACGGTGGTGGTCGAGGATGCGTTCGTGGGCAAGCTCAAGCGCCGCCATGGTCTCATTATCCACCTCGGAGTGCGCCGCATCGATCTGCGCGTCCGTGACCGCAATGCCAGTCGAGCGCAAATCGAGCCGGTCGAATTGTTGGGTGAAGTCGATCAGCGCCGCATCGCCGCGCGCACGCACATCCGCGATGATCTTGGCCACTGCATCGTTCACGTCGGCGGAGGATTCCCGCTTCATGCCGAGCAACGCCTCAAAGCGTGCTGCGAAGGTCCCGTCGCGCGTATCGAGGGTTTGAACCATGACTCTTCCCTAGGCGCCTGCGGCCTTCGGCCCTTTGGCGCCCGCGTCTTTCGGCCCTTTTTCGCCAGCCCCAAGCTCATCCCCGCTCGGGTGTTCCGGCTTGTTGCGGGTCTGCCAAACCTCGCCAAGATCGCGCAATTCCGCCTCGATACACTCGACTTCGAGCTGCACCGTGACGCCGCCGGAGAAGAAGAGAACGACGTTGCCGCCAGGCGCTTCATTCTCATCGAAAGCGATCGCGAGCAATGACAGAACGCAATCCTTTTCCTTGGGCTTGAGGTCCTTATGCTGCGCGCGAAGCACCCGGTCGAAGCGCAGCGCCGTGCGGCGGCGGCGATAGCGGTCGCCGTCGGTCCCGGCGGCCACCCAATCGAAGCGGTTCACAACGGCGGCAAAGCGCTTTTGCGATGGCAGGTAGGCCATATCGCCGACGCGCACGACCGCATCTTGGACTTGAGACGATACGACCTGAAGGTCTTCCTCGTCGAGAGCGAGCAGCTTAAGCGTAGTCATTGGAAAGAATCACCGAAAACAAGATGCCTCATGAGCTTGGAGGTAACACGCTTTCGGACTGGGCCGAAAGCCATAGCGCATATGCGAGCCTAGCCCGAAACCCTGTCAATCTGCGCACCGCATTTGCGCAGCTTCTCCTCGAGCCGGTCGAATCCGCGATCCAGATGGTACACGCGCCCAATTGTAGTCTCCCCTTGGGCGGCGAGCCCCGCAATGATGAGAGACACCGATGCACGCAGATCCGTGGCCATGACGGGGGCGCCGCGCAAACCGTTCACGCCATGAACAAGTGCGGTGTCCCCTTGCAGATCGATGCGGGCGCCGAGCCGTGCCAGCTCTTGCACATGCATGAAGCGGTTCTCAAAAATCGTCTCGCGCACTTCGGACACCCCGCGCGCGGTACACATCAGCGCCATGAGCTGAGCCTGCAGATCGGTGGGAAAGCCTGGGAAGGGCTGCGTCTCGACATTGATCGCATCGAGGCCATGGCCGTTTCGCGCCACGCGAAGGCCGCCTGGCTCCTCGTAGACATCGACGCCCGTGGTGCGCAAGGTCTCCAGCGCCTCGTGCAGGAGGCCTGCGCGCGCGCCTTTTAAGAAGACATCTCCGCCCGTGATGGCGGCGGCCATGGCATAGGTCCCAGTCTCGATACGATCGGGCAGCACGTCGTGCTCGGCGCCATGGAGCGAGGGCACACCTTGAATATGGAGCGTGGAAGAGCCGATGCCTTCAATCTTCGCGCCCATTTGCACGAGACATGTGGCGAGATCGCCAACCTCGGGCTCGCGGGCAGCATTGACGATCTCGGTCTCGCCTTTGGCGAGCACGGCTGCCATTAACGCATTGTGGGTCGCGCCCACCGACACCATGCCAAGGTCGATCCGGTTGCCGACAAGGCCTTTGGGCGCCTTAGCGATCACATAACCGGCGTCGAGTTCGATCTGGGCGCCAAGGGCCTCAAGGGCGAGAAGATGCAAATCCACAGGCCGCGTGCCAATGGCGCAGCCGCCAGGTAGCGACACGCGCGCCTCGCCGCAGCGCGCAATCAGCGGCGCCAGCACCCAAAAGCTTGCCCGCATGCGCGCGACCATCTCATAGGGCGCGGTGGTGTCGACAATCTCCGCCGCTGTCAGCCTGTGGGTCTGGCCGTCACTTGTGCTTTGGCCCGCGCGTTTTCCCGCAATGGTAATATCGACGCCGTGATTTCCCAGAATCCGCCCGAGCAAGGCCACATCGGCAAGCCGGGGCATGCCATGCAGCGTCAGCGTCTCATGGGTGAGAAGACTAGCGATCATCAAGGGCAGCGCCGCGTTCTTGGCACCGCTGATCGGTATGGTGCCCACAAGACGCTCGCCGCCGACAATGCGGATACGATCCATGATGACCTGCTCCCTCACGCGTGGCCTTCTGGCCGCCGCGTCTCGTTACACCCCTGCCGCCCTACTGAGCGGGGGATCAGTCTACTCTTTCCGCTTTAGCCCTGTCCCCCCTCTTTCGGGGGTAGGGACGCGGATTTGCGCGATCGCACTTTCTCTTTTCTCTTCAATAGGTTAGAGCGCAGCGCCTGGGCGAGCCGGTCGTCACGCGCGTCCGCGCTTGTCGCCCTTTCGGGTTTCCCCTCGCGCTCACGCTTCTTGCCCATCTCAACACCCGCTCATGCGCCTTGGCCCCCGCGCCTTGTAACCTATTGAACGGAAGACCGTAAGGGTCGGGGCAATCCTTGCGTCCCCAAGCCCGCTATGGCAATTTGCGCGCCGCACGCAAAGAGACGTTCGCGATTTTTCTACATTCGCCGTCTTGTACCGGCCCACCGATCAACGAGAGATCCATAGGTCAACAAGCCGCCGTAGCTCAGTGGTAGAGCGCGTCATTGGTAATGACGAGGTCGACAGTTCGATCCTGTCCGGCGGCACCATTAAATCAATAGCTTAACCGAATCAAGCAATCTTGACCGGGGTCTCAGTAAGCACATAGTAAGCACGTCGAGGCTATTTCACAGCACTCTGATGCATGCCTCTGGCTTGAGAGAGGGTCTACAGGTGCGCTCGTACTAGACCGAACTTCTGGCAGTTCTCAGCCTCTCGCACTATCCCGCTACTTTGCTAGCTTGACCCTAAACTCTCGCAACACTTTGACTCATATAGGTTTAAAGCGGCTAACTAGTTGTCTGGGTTCCCTGCGCTTCAACCGCATGATGGTTGAGAGCAGAAGGGTACCGGGTAATAAGCCGGGAGATACCCAGGGGCGGGTCGGGCAGAAGGAACCCTATCTGTCCCTCGGACATGCTCAGCGCTAAGCTTTCATCGCGACCCGCGCGGGGTCGGCGCTGCTGCTGGTGCGCGCCACCCTAAGCCCTACTCATGCACGTGGACAGCGAACGTTCCAATAGGAATGAGCAGGTCAGCAGGTTTCATCCTTGTACAGACTAATCTTTCGACATCTTCTCGAGATAGATTTCCAGGTTGTAATGCCCAAAGACATAGTTTGCTTCCCGCGTGAGTTCGTCAGCGACAGTCTGCGGATCGCAGCCCCCGTCGATATAGCGCTTGATTAGCGCGCCCAGTTCTTTTGCAAACTCTTTTGAATCCACCATCAAGCTACCCTCCCAAGCATGTTTCTGCATCCGACAGGATGTCGGCTCATGGTGTCGAAGGCAAGCCTGTGGCCTAGGAAGGCTCCCAAAACATCACGCCGTTTCCCGACTCCCTGGACAGTCGAGCATATACCGGGCGGCTACAAGGTGCTTGATGCTAACGGCCAAGCCCTTGCCTATGTCTATGCCCGCGCAGAGAGACGCGCGAGAAGGCTGACATCAAAGATAGCGGCGGCGCGATCCACTCGGTCGAGCGCATCCTTGATCAAAAAAGCGCGCCTAGTCTTTCGGCAGCTTCTCGAGATAGATTTCGAGGTTGTAGTGCCCAAAGACGTAGTTTGCTTCCTGCACTAGTTCGTCGGCGACATCCTGGGGATCGCAGCCCGCGTCGATATACCGTTTGATTAGCGCACTCAGTTCTTTTCCAAACTCTTTTCCATCGGGCATCTCGCTATCCTCCCAACCATGCCTACTCTATTCGGGAGGATGTCGGCTCGCGGTGTCGAAGAAAAGGCTGTAGCCCAGGCTTGAGACACGCGGTACACGTCAGCACACCCTTAACAACCAATCGACCGTTCCAACTAGCAGCGAGTTGGAATGATTGGGTAGCTTACTGAGCAGGTTTGCGGAGGAAGGACTGAGACCATGGATGAAGCCCAAAGCATTGCACTTCTAGTCATCGCTGCTACGTCATTCTGGGCGTTCATAGCTCTCAGGAAGAGGATTGAATTCCTTGAGCACGAAGTTCGATGGCTCAGGAGTGAGCTCAACGACATCAAGCTGGTCGACTCGGATGGCCGAGGCGATTGAATGTCCGTGCTCGGCATCCGAGATCGGGTGCTGACCTTCGATGAGGCGACGGTGCATCGCTGTGAACGTGGCGAAGCTGCCGGAGCTGCTAGCGGCAAAGTAAGCGTTGGTCACCCACAATCTTGGCGCATGACCCCAGGCTGCTATGCAAGGTGCTGCCTTCGATAAGGCGCAACATGGAAAAGGGGCCCCGTCTGCGCTACGATGCAGACTGACGTGCTCAGCGTGCATGACGCGCGGTGGAGCAAACGATGTGCCCGGACCAATCCAGCGCGAAATCTTAGGATCGGGGGCGGTCATGAAGTATTTGGGTTTGGGTTCGGTTCTACTGGCGGCTTGTGTCTTCACGGCCTGCGAAAAACCGAAAGACGACGACGCAGCGGAGCAGCCCGCTGCCGAAGCGCCGACAAACGACGCGGACCATGAGCCGAGCGGGGCCCATAAAGGTGAGCCTGCATCCCCGAGCCAGCCTCAGCCCGTCTATCCGGACGGGCTCTAGAGGCAGCGTCCCGGATTTCAGCCGCACGCAGGTGCGCGATACGCCCGCCTCGCTTCGCGGCCTCGACCAGCTCGTCGGAGATGTCGTCGAGGTAATAAGACTTCCGCCACAAGACGCGCTTGAGCGCGTGGTCACTCATTCCGAAGCGCGCGGCTTTCAAATTCGCGACGACCTAATGATCGAGAGGGTAGAAGTACCCAATGCTCCCGAACTGCTTTTGGAAGAGACCAGTTCCAAATGGGTAACCACAAACAGATCTACATTCTTTGGCGAAGAGGTAGGTTCTCATGACAGTCGCACAATTCTTCATAGTTGCGCTTGTCGTTATCGTGTCCTTCTTGGCGATCCGCACCATACATCGAAGGCTTTCGCTCACCCGCGCCGAGCGTGCGTTCCTGTCCGTCGCAGCAGGACAGGACATAGATCGTGCGCGTGCGATGGACTTCGTCAATCTTGCTCGCGCGAAAGGCACGACGGCCATGGAGGAAGCCTCGGCTGAAGCCCAGGCGAGAAGGGACAATGAACTGCGTGAAACCCTGAAATGGGCCCGTATCGCCGTAATGGAACGCGCAGCTCGTGATGAGTTTGCGCGGCTCAAGCAGGAAAGCGACCTGAAGAGCATTAAGGAGATAAGCGACTCCGCCGACGCGGCAGGCATTACGGCAGTGAATCAGCACGTGAAGCCTGGCGGACCACTAGCAGACGACAGCCCAATCGCAACGAACATCGCCGCGCTTCAAGTGCTTATAGAAAGCTGCAATGCCGACCTGGTCAGCATTCCGCCAGGTGAGGAATACGTCACGCGGATGGGACGCGTCGCAGGAAGAGTCGTCAACTCAGAGTAACCCGACGCACTGCGCCCAACGATCTTTTGGTTTGAATCCGTGATCCAGTTGATGATCTTCGTCATGTGCTCAGGCATCTCGCGCTGCCTTTTGCCACAAGACTCTTGAAAATAAATGGCTTCCTGAACTAACTCCTCCTTGATTGTGCGACCCAGAGAGGGAGTCGCCAATGTGTTTGCCGCATGATGGTCTTAGTAGACTTAGCTACAGGGTAACGAGCCGAGAGATCCCCACGGGGGTCTGCCCGGATAGGGGCCCACTTGTCTAATCGCCCGTTTTCATTCCTGCGATTCTGCCTCCGTGCGGCGGCAGCCTCCAGTCTTTACCATGCCCCCATCGGAGAAACGATCCAGTGCCTCAAAAGCAAGTGAAAACGGCCGTTGAGTTAGAAGCGCAAATAATGGATGAGCTGAGTAGGCATCCTGAGTGCGTGCTCTCCAACGGAGTAGTCATTGTTAGGCCCGTCGGAAGAGGCAATTGGGATGTTGCGCTCGTGGGCGACGATTCAATCGTTAGTGCAGACTGCCTAAAGAAGCTTGGCGAGATTACGGCTCGACTTTCTGCTCAATACGATCTCGCGGAACGGTGAAATCAAGAAGGACTAAAGCGGGCAAGGACGCAACCTCTGGACCCAGACCGAACGAAGATGCCCGACCGTAGCTAGTCGCTAAAGCAGTCTGAGGCCGAGAGGTAGGAGCTTCTCCCGACCTTGGCGCATGACCCGAGGCTGCTATGCTCGCCATCGACCTAGAGAGGTGAGTCAGATGCGAGCGAAGTTAGAGATGGGGACAGTGTTGGCTCTCATGACCCTGGTGGCCTGGAGCAGCCACGCTTCGGCTGCCCCGCGCGCGATAGAGGACATCTGTTTCTCTAAGGCTGCGAAGAGGTCGTTCAACGGGCGAGGCGAACGGGAACAGTTCATTGCGAACTGCGTCGCCGATCTCACCCCGGCTTCTACCAAGGAGCGCCGCCGATACAAAAAGGCGCCGGCACTAAGCGGGGTCACGCCATATGGCGTTGGCGCATGACCCAGCCTGCTAAGCTCGGCTTGCGCGGAGAACTTTGAGCGAGGGCTCCCATGACATCACGCCGTTTCCCGGTTCCCTGAACGGTCGAGCAGACACCCGGCGGCTTCAAGGTGCTTGACGCCAAAGGTCAATCACTGGCCTACGTCTACACCCGCGATGGCTATCGAATCCGGCTCTTCCCGAACATACTGCTCTGCCTCACCGACCATAATTACGTTCGTGGTTTCATAGTCGGGGTACCGGACCAAGTAGAGAACATTATCGAGATTAATGTAGACCTTATTCCCATTACGGTCCGTGCATACTGACCACGTAGCCATTCACCTTCCCTCCCTGTCTACCTTTCGACCATCATACAGAAGACAATACGGCTACATGCCCGCGCTTGACACCAATTTTACGTGAACCTTGCGATGCTGTGTCCGTGTGGGGGGAGCCAATGAGGGAGGCTTCCATGACATCAGGAGCAAGGCGTGAGCCAGACCATCGTCGTTCTTGTAGCGTTTGTGATGATCGTTGGCGGCGGCTACCTTCTCTCTTCGCAAGCTGGTTTATCGACAGGCATGTCCAGGTTTGTTGTCTCCAGCATCTTAGTCATCATGCTTGGCCTCTACCTCCTATGGGACGCATTTCTCCGATAGGAGGAGGCTTCCATGAGTGAAGACACCGACGCCAGGGCGCATGGACTGATCCAGGGCTACATCGGGCCGGACCACAAGGTCATCGACATGCGGGCTTTCTATTCGGCGCTCGTGCAGGCGCTGAAGAATGCGCGAGAGCCTAATCGATAGAGGAAGTTCCCCAGTCGGGGCAGCGCGAACGGGGTTTAACCTCAAGCTGCGCGTATTTTGTTTTCGCTGATGCGTGCTTCGTCAGACTGGGCGAAGTTGCCCATGATGCGAAGCAAATTGGCTTGGTGGGCGAACCACGTTCTAATTTCTAAACGTGTGTTTTCGTCCTCTGCGATCTTTTCGTAGCAGGCCGCACGCTCCCAACGCTGTTTTGTCTTCAAGTCCATGAGGGCAGGTTGAGCTATCGATCGTTGATGAACCGTAAATAGCTGATTGAACAGTCCTAGGCGCAAGGCCAATCTGCCAGGGTGCTGACCTTCGACGAGGCGCGGCGCATTGCTGTGAATGTTGCTAAGCTGCCGGGGCTGTTAGGCGTTCCGCGGCGTGTTGGGCGGAATATATCGACCAAGAACCATACCGCTTGTGGCAGGGCGTAGGTCCCTGCGGCCTGCACGCCAGCAAACGCACCGCCGTCAGCCATAGCCAGGCCGCCAATAAGTACGCACAGCAACCAAGAAAACACATGAACCACTATGAGGCGTACAACGCGACCCGCTTGCCATGGTTTTGTTGCCCACAGAAGCAGTCGGCTAATGAGGAAGGTGGGAATTAGCGCCCCTATAAAAACGCCAACGTAATAGCCCATGTTTTTCCCCCACCTAGCGTATGAACCAGAAACGCCGGTTCTTCGGCGCAGGCGGCCTATTGTCGGTCAGGAGCCTCTGTGAGGCTTCTGCCTGCTCTCGCCAAGCGTCACGGTCTTTTTCGGTTCTTCGGCGCAGGCGGCCTATTGTCGGTCAGGAGCCTCTGTGAGGCTTCTGCCTGCTCTCGCCAAGCGTCACGGTCTTTTTCGGTCTTATCAAGCTGCTCTTTGGCGAAAGCCAGCATCTCTTCTAGGCCAGCAATGCGGGCTACTGTGGCCTCATCGCCCTTAGCCATCGAGGCGACTTTGGCCGCCCGCTTTGTCTCAGCAAAGGCGCGCTCTAGTTCTGAAGGGTCAATCCGAAACTCGCCATCATCTGTTTTCGACGCAGCTGACAGTCTGCCCGATTTGACGGCTCGCCAGATGGTGCTCTTGGAGACGCCTACAGCCTTAGCCGCTTCACTGAGACTTAGTAGCGTTTCAGAAGGTGCTGATGGTGTTTCAGGGGAACGGGGTTGCGGCGTTTCAGGGCGTTTCCTGGGCCGAGTAAAGGCTTTTGGAGAGTGAGGGCCTCTTTCAGTATATTCAGGAGGTCCAGGCTCGCCTATAGGCCCCGCTGGTGGAGGCGCTGAGAGGCCTTTTCTAGGCCGTCTAGCGGTAGAACGCTTCCGTGGAGCCTTGGCGTTGGTTTTCGCCACCATACGGCGCTTATACGGCCTTCGAGAGCCATTTCAAATCGAGTATTTAAATCGTTCCACAAGAACCGGCTTGCAGCGGTGCGGAACGTGTCTAGGAACTGATTAGGACTTGTCTAAAATTCCTAAAAAATTATAATTTCCCATGGTTGTTTATTGACATAACACTCTGAAAAACATATATAAAATGCATCTAACTGATCGAATTATGTGAAAGCAATGCGCAACTTAAGAGAGGCCAGATCAAGTTTTACATAAATAGCTTATTCCTCTCCCTGACGGCCTTGATTTGCCTGTTTGCCATCTTCACTGCTCTGACCAGTTAGACCTAGGGGGGAGTTTGAGGGAGGCTTCCGAGACACCACGACGTTTCCCAGCACCTTGGCAAGTCGAGCAGATACCGGGCGGCTACAAGGTGGTCGATGCCACCGGCTGCGCCGTGGCCTATTGTATACGGATGGCGAACGATGGGCGAACGAAGTAGGATTTACCGTCAAGTTACCGCCAAGCTTTTGGAGACCGGAGGTTATCGTATGTACTTCAAAATTGGAGATACCGTTATTTTGAAGTCAGGCGGTCCCGTAATGACTGTCACTGCCATCGACAACGAGGGATTGGTGGTGTGGTGCACTTGGTTCGACGGTGATGACGAGAAGGAAGAATCGATTCCCAGCCGACGCTCTGGAAGCTTACTCTGACTAAGGCTCGACCTTCCGCTTCATCGCCTCCAGATCGAGAAGCACGACCCGTCCGCGATCCTTGCAGTCACCGCCGAGGTAGGGCTTGCTGCGTCGCCCATTGATTTACAACCACCTTTTTGCAAAACAAGATCAGGCAATTTCCTCTGACTCAGCCCCGCAGATTTCCCGCCCCATGGAAGGCCGAAGAGCTTCCCTCTCGAACGGCCACCAGGCGCTCGACGCCAACGGGCAGGCGCTTGCCTACATTTATGCGAGGGAGAGAAAGACAGACGCTGACATAGCGAAGGTGCTGACCGTGGACGAAGCGCGGCGCATTGCTGCGAACGTGGCCAAGCTACCTGCGCTCCCAGCCTGCGTGGCGGCTCCGCACCACCAGCCTTACCTTTCAGGCTCGTCCTCGGCGTGTCGTCCAACGAAATTCCGTCGGAGTAGCAGCACAGAAGGCCCGCCGTCGCTATCGCGGCAAGCACGAAAAGTATCTGTCCCATGCGAAAATCCCCCAAGGTGGTCTGCCAACCACTAACCTGGAGAAACGTTAAAGGTTCCCTAGCGTTTGCGCCTCTTTTGGGGAGTGCTGACCATCGATGAAGCACGGTGCATCGCTGTGAACGTGGCGAAGCTGCCGGGGTTGTTCGGAGCGGAGGAAAGCTAATGCGCAGAGCCATACTGATTGCTGAGGCCTAGTATTGCCTGAAGCGACAGGAAGAGGCCATGAAACGGACTTTGCTCATTGCTGGCGTTCTTTTGGTGAGCCTATATGAGCCAGCCGTCGCCCAAGACGTATGCAATTCCAAAGGCTACGCTGGTCCCGGTGGCCAGGCTTACAGGGGTCCTGGTGGCCCAGCTTACGATGGTCCCGGCGGCCCATGTTACGAGGGGCCAGGCGGTCCGAGATACTCTGGTCCCGGCGGCCCAGCCGACCAGGGGCCAGGCGGTCCGAGATACTCTGGTCCCGGCGGCCCAGCCTACGAGGGGCCCGGTGGTGCACTTTACGGAGGGCCAGGAGGGCCAGCTTACGATGGCCCGGGTGGGCCCGCTTACGATGGACCTGGCGGTCCCTGTTACTCCGGCCCCGGAGGTCCGTGTTATTCAGGTCCAGGGGGTGCTGGGATTTCTTGTCCAAGCATGTGCCGAATAGTGATCGGAGTCGCGCTGACGAAAGGCTGCACGGAAGGCAGAGAGTGCGAGGCAAACCCGGTCGGCTGACCAACCCAACAGCCTTATTCCAGTATCAACACTTGCTTTTGATTATCAATTGACCAGGACTTGAACCTGTTTAGGAAACTTTGTCCGAGTAAGAGGGGTCCATCGACATCCGCGATGCTGCCAGTTACGCCTTCGAGAACGCGGCTGCCCACTCTTAACTGCCGAATACGGAACGTTACTGTTTCGACCGTCGTACCGTCAGCCAGTTGATATGTTTGTGTACCCAAGAAGTCGCTCTCTTTGATGGTGCCAGAGCGCATTAAGGTTCGTACTACATCCTCCGGAATAGAAACGTGCGTAGCGCCGCTGTCTACGATGAAATGCAGTTTGACGACGCCGTTGATCTCTACAGGGACTTTGAAAGTTCCACCTTCTTTGACCAGTGGGATTCACATGCTCACCGGTGAACCCGTCAACTGACGAAGTCGTCGGGCTCCCGGGCGACGGATCAAATGTCTCGCTCGGCCATCGTCGCGAATCCCTAGCGACCTTCACACCCGTAATGGCTCCGTCGTAGCGAATGCGCGAGATGTCTTGCTTGTTTTTCAAAAAGCAAACCTGCTTCGATTTGTTAAAAGTAAATGCCTTGCAACTTGGCTCCTCATCACAAAGATTTTTGCAATCGGGAAGGGTCGGTGGACTGAAGCTCTTATAGTCATTCCCCGTGCGTCCCTATTGCTTTTGCTAGATATGCGGTTGGCTCCAACCTTTATTCCCGTAGTTGCTCCCCAGTGTCTCTTGAGCGGGGCCGTTGCGTTGCGTTTCAGGAAACAGACTTGCTTTCGGTGGTTGTAGGTAAAAGCCTTGCATTGCCTTTCGTCGCGGCACTGGTTCTGACACCAGTCCAGAGTGGAGGATCGTAGTATCCGAAGTCGTATCCTGGAGCGTCTACATCGTCGTAGAGTAGGAACGTGTTGCCGTCAGCCGAGACGACCTTGGGACTAACGACCGCCATCGCGAAGCATACAGCCAGAGTTCGTCCCCAGTATTCGTGTGCGACGCAACATTTCGGATGGCACCTAAATCGATCACGACAAGCCCTAGTTCATCCTATTCCGTCGACGATGCCGGTTCTTGATCCAGGTCAGCGCTCGCTTTGCCAGCGAGAGCGAGTGTGGGACGATAGGTTCGCAGGCAGTTAATTTCACGGGGAGGCCCTTTTTTGCCAATGGATACTTCGCTCTTTCTCGCCAAGTTGATAGGTCCGATTTTCCTTATCGTGGGTATCGGACTGCTTCTAAACGGAGATAGGTATCGCGCGGTCGTAGACGAAGTGATGTCGAGCCATACGCTGCTCTATATCTTTGGGGCGATAGCTCTCACCGGAGGTCTTGCCATCGTACTCACCCATAATATCTGGGTGTGGGACTGGCCGGTGATCATCACCATTGTCGGCTGGTTGATGATCGTCCGTGGCACTTTGCGCATTATTATCCCGCAACAGATTGAGGATCTCGCCCGTAAAATGGTGGCTAGGTGGTCGAACATCCTTCTTATCAGCGGACTACTCGTCATCATGCTAGGGGCGTTTCTTTGTTGGAAGGGCTTCGCTTGAGAGCATATTGACCGTGAAGAAGCCCTCGGTGGACACGCTGCATGATGGTTCAAGCAGACTTAGGTACTGGGTAACGAGCCGCGAGGCGCCGGCGGGGGTCCGCCAGAATAGGGGTCCCATGCCCGCCCCTTGCTCCTCAATCGTCCCGGTGCGAATGACGCATCATGTCGTGAAGCGCACGAAGATCCGCTTCGGACAGCCTCTTCTTGATGTCGTCAGGCGTCCACCAGATGTTGCAGATTAGGCACCCCTTCAGACGTTCACCATAGAAGTCTATGGCCATCAGAGGTCGTCTGCATTCGTGGCAATACGGTGCGCTGGCGGTATCGTCTTCCATCATGACCCGCGTGTTGGCGAGCCTGCGAGGGCCCGATAAACCGACGCCTTCGATAGTGACGTCTGCCGCATAATCTCAGGCACTGTTTCCCCTGACTTCCTCAGCTTTCGAATCTCTTTGATCGTCTTGGAATCCAGCAGGGGCTTGCGTCCAAACTTCACGCCACGATCCCGTGCCTTGGCAATCCCGTCCATCTGACGCTCACGCCGGATGTCGTTCTCGAACTCCGCGATCAGCGCCAGGATGCCCATCACCAGCTTGCCCGTGCGTGAGGTCGTGTCGATTGTCGGATCGTCCACCACCTTGAATGAGACGCCCTTCTCAGACAGCAGAGAGACGATGCGGTAGAGGTTAGATGTTGAGCGTGCGAGGCCGGTCAACTTTTGGCCACTAGGAGTGTGTCGCCGTCCCGAAGGTACTCAAGACACCGCTTCAGCTGAGGGCGACCGGCATCGGCCCCTGAGCGCTTTTCCTGAAAGACCTTTTCACACCCCGCAGTCTCCAGCTTCTCAAGCTGAACGCCGAGGTCCTGCCCGGTGCTCGACACCCGGACGTATCCGACCGTGGTCATGGCAGTTTCTTATCCCCTAAAAGTTTACGAGAACCCGTTAAGAGACATATTTTGGAACGCGTCAAAGGGAAGTTTCAGAATGTATACGTTCTGAGACAACTAGGGCTAACGTTGCTTGCTGTTTCGCGAGAACTGGCCGGGCGGCCTATTCGGCAGCCGGTTCTTCTGCCGCGGATTCCTCGGCAGCGGGCTCTGCGGCCTTCTCGCTAGGACCGGACTTGAACCGCTTGTCCTCCTGCGGCCCCTTGGAATGCGAGCTTGGTTTCTCCACCTTGGCCGTGGCCACCATGTTCATCCCCGTCAGGAAGGCTGCCCCACTGCCGATGACCGTAGCGATGGCGAACCCACGCAATGCTGCCCTCAGATTTTCTCTCCGCCCCGGTTGCTCAGTTCTGATGGTCCGATTGATGTAGGCCAAAAACGCGCTTAGCAAAGCGAAGATTGCTCCAACGCTGAAGAACAACATAGCCGCAGCGACCTTTCCATCCACGGTCGCTGCAGGCGCTGGCGCCATGACCGTCAGCAGGATGAGTGCGCCTGCCCCGTTCAGAAGGACGAGGAATGCCAAGGCCCGGCTGGCGAAACGATTGCGCTCGCGCTCGATTAAAGCGCGGTCGAGCACCGGCTCGTTGGCCTGCGTAGGAGTTGATTGAACCATGGCCATTCCTACCTGAGCGGGGGCATTAGTACCGGCCGGGAACGGGCCGTCTTGAAGGCTTCTCCAGCACGCTACCTCGATAGCCTGATAACATGTTAGCCGCCTACTAAAAATTATATCGGGGAGAGACGCGCGCCTTTAGCCTAGGAAATCGGCCTTGACGGTAGTCAACAAAACATCGCCACTAGCTCTTATCGACAGAGCGCGAAAGTTTTATGCAAGGCATTGATAAAGAACAGGTTTTACTAATTAACTACCTGCTCCTAGAGCCACTCAGCACCGGCCGCCTCCGAACGATCCGGTAGTAAGCCGGTAGGCAATCTATTGCTCCCCGCATTCCATCCTGACGATGACACGGAGCAGCTCCGGATCGATGTCGCTAGTCGAGGGCACTTCGATGCTATGCGTGGCTTTGACTATAGAAACATCATCTCTGTAGATCGCTGTTTTTGTTGATTTTATTTCCCCATTCTCCATGCTTCCAAGTGTCCCAGTACGTAGGTGCCTTTTGCGCGGCTTTTTGAGCCCCTGTGCGCGTCGCTTCTCATCATAGTGATAAGCCTCCCGGCACCGTTTAGAGCAGAACCGTTGCAGCTCTCTCTTGGGCCTGAACTCATTCTCACAATGACGATAGGCACACTTTTCGGGCGCCCTATTCTTGAACTTGCCCATCACGCACCCTCCTCCCCATCGAGAGCTGCTTGATCGGAGTGAAGCGGTGTCACCTTGGTCGCATTACCTCCGCGTACGGACCCGACAGGCCCGACAACGTTGTTTTTGTTATCAAGGCTGTCGGGTGTGTCGGGTACTTCTCCGGGGGATATGTAACGCTCGATGAGGTCCTGAAACCAATCGATGTGAAAGCCCTGGACGCGCATCTGACCAACACGCACATCGCTCTGCCGAGGGGCACCAGGGAACTGATAGAGCGTGTTCCTTATCCAGCTCTCGTTGAAGAAGTTGAAGTCGCGCCAGGGCGCTCCGCTCTTGTTATAGAGATGCTGCAAGATCTGCGTCGTCTCGGCCTTCTCGACCTCTTGCAGATATTCCACCACTTCTTTCAGAAGCCTCAGCGCCAAGCTGTCGCGCTTGGTGATCGCCTTTTCGGCGTAGAACCATATGGCGGCGCAGTCTGCACGCGCAGGCCAGTCACAACCAGCGACCTCTGCGACTGCTAAGATCGGCTCCCAGTTGTCTATGTCTCGACCGTTCAGGGCCTCAGGGATCGTCACAGCATCTATGTCGATCTTGCCATCGGCGCGCTCGCAAAACTCGCCTAGCTCGTCTCGATATGTCTTGTGTTCGCCTTCTAGTATCCGTTGCCGAAAGCGCTCGACGCTCTCACCGGGCTTGACCGGCTCCATGGGAATTTTGATGAGCCTGTCAGTAAGGCTGTCAGGCAGCCTCGCCTTCCCGAGACCGGCCATTGCTACGGCACCAAAAATGCCAAACACTTTCACTTGATGGCGTTGTCAGACTAACTAATCATGAGCTGGCTGATCGCGATCGGTCAAGACTCTCACGCTGCGAGTTGACGCCACTCCGCGAGTGCGGCAGCGCGGTTCTGCTTGAAGATGTCGCGGCGGTTGAGGTGACGGTCGTGGTTGAAGTGGTTGTGGATTGAGGCGTGGGCGGCGGCGAACTTTTGGAGAGTTTTCATGTCCCTGAACTTCGCCATCGCTCGTTCTCGTCGTCGGAACGGCTGGTGTGAATTCTCAGCCCGATTGTTGAGCCAGCGACCGCACTCCTGATCGGCAGCATTGCCGATGACTTTCATTGCCGCACCGTAAGAGCGAAGCCGGTCAGTCACGATTGACCGTGGCCGGCCATAGCGTTTCATCGTCACGCTTCAGAAACTTCAACGCAGCCTTGCGATCCCGGCGCTTCGTCGCAAAGACCTCAAGCACCTCGCCTTCGTGATCTACCGCACGCCAGAGATAATGCGTCTCTCCATTGATCCTGACGAACACCTCGTCCAGGTGCCAACGCCAGTGCGAATACGACCGATGATGAAGGCGTCGTTTCCTGATCTCGTTGGCGAACATCGGACCGAAGCGATTCCACCAGAACCGTATCGTCTCGTGACAGATGTCGATGCCCCGCTCGAACAGAATATCCTCGACCTGTCGCAGCGACAGCGGATAGCGGATGTACATCATCACCGTGAGGCGGATCACCTCGGGCGAGCTGTTGAAATAACGGAAGGGATTGCGCATCGCCGGAGGCTAAGGATGCCTCGCCAGCGCGGCTCAAGCCAATTTACTCTGACAATGCCCGAGCCCAACTTCCGCTAATGACCCAAAGCGCGCATTCATAAACCGCAGCTCGGACCGGGGTCTGTGTGAACGCGCTAGCGCGGTTCGTGACTAACTTATCAACCGTGCTGGCGAGTTCGCTGTCGAACAATGCCTCGATAGCCGCTAACTGCGTTGGATGGAGCGGCACTAACCTTTATAGTGCCCCGGTTTGGGCTGGAGGACGCAGACGTAGGCGACGTTTGACTGAGTATAAACTCCGTCCGTTTTACTCCGTGTGGGCATCTTTGTGAACGTGACTGCGTCGCTTACGCAGGATTTCTTGTTTAGGTATGTCACGCCTGTGAATGCCCAACTCTGGTTCTCCCATCGGTGGCCGCTAGTTGTCGTGCCCGTCCCAGGGACTTGAACCATCAGATACAAAGCCCAAACTAAGCCTTTCATTCTCTCCTCCCATGTCTAGTCCGGCTCCTTTTAGTAACATTCACAGGTCGGGCTTCGTCAGAGGTCAGCGCCTTGTAGCCACCCGGAGATACAAGTTCGCACGACGCTGATCCACGGGCGGGCCCAGTCTCGTTTCCCTATTGACCATCGCGGTTGAGACCTCATCTCCCGCAGGCTTGGGAGCGTCCAGAGCCGGCCCCCGTTCTCCGTTCCACAGGCCGGGGCTCGCTGGGATACTCTCAATCCTTCTCCGCATTACTCAGCGCATGCACCAGGACTGAGAAGAACGCCCTCATATATAGAACCCTGTGGTCCGGCCCGATGAAGACCTGGATAAGCCGGGCCAACCGGTTCCACTTTTTCCTTTTGTGTCGAAACATAGAAAGCCCCGCGTTGGCTGGGATACAGCAACACGGGGCTTTCCCGCTCAGTCTATGAGTTAGGCTTAGTTTGGAGTTAGCTTGTGGATATCACCCTCGTCCACGGCTGCGTACAGACTGCCGTCCGGCCCCTGCACCACTGACCGGAAGCGGCCGGCGGCCATGGGTAGAGACATGGTGACGACTTCACCGGCGGACTTGCCGTCCTCTGAAAGTTCAATCACGTCGATACGCTGTCCGACCGGTGTTCCTCCGAAACCGATACCCATGACACCGACGACCAAACGACCGTCCCAAGGCCCCCACCGCTCGCCGGTCAAGAACGCGGCGGAGGACGTACCCTGAGACTTTTGGTTGTTGACCCAAGCCGGCTTCATGGCGTCGGGGTAGGTCTTGGTGTCCGTCATCGACATAAACTTCGACCGCTCTTTCGGGTCCACGCCCTCCATCTGGTTTGGCATATAGCCGCAGTAGTTGTCGGGGCAGTCACCACGGCCGGCCATATTGGGGCGCGGGTCCCACCCGCCGTTGCCGCCGAGCTCGAGCGCCGTGATTTCATCGGAGTGCCATGGACCATGTTCGGCCGTAACCGGCTGATTGGTGCCGGGGCGGAAGGCGATGCCCTGTGGGTTGCGGTGGCCATAAGTATAGATCCGTGGATCGAAACCCTCCGGCGGTTTGTTGCCGGCCGCGGCCTTGCCGTCCCGGTCGATACGAAGCACTTTTCCGCCGATCCGCGTCGGGGATTGCGGAACCACACCGTTGTGCGTGTCGCCGGTAGTCACGTAGAGATATCCGTCACCCGGGTTGAAACGGAGACGCCCTCCGGGCTTTGTCACGTTGTTGGTGTTCAGTCGCGGTGAATGTAGCGAGCAACAGGCGTCATGCGGCGGCGGATGCCGCAGCCCAAGTGCGGAATGAACCAGCGCGAAGCTCCTTGAAATGCGGTCGGCGCAGCAGATGACGTTGATGGGTGAATGCGTTGAATGTGGCGGCATGGATGGCGAGGAAACGTTGGGCTGAGCCGGGTGATTTGAACCGCTGCAGTTTTCGTTCTCGGCGTCGTATCGGCTGATGGGAGTTCTCCGCCCTGTTGTTTGCTCGCAAGCCCCGATCGTGCTCAGCCGTGAGCCCGATCGCGCGGAACGCTGCCGCATAGGATCGCAGCCGGTCGGTCACAACTCGGCTCGGCGCAAAGCCGTGCTTCTTAAGCAATTTCACCATGAGTTTCTTTGCGGCTTGTGCATTCCGTCTGCGCTGGACGAGGAAATCCAGCACCTCGCCCTCGTTGTCGACCGCCCGCCAGAGCCAGTATTTACCGCCGCGGATTGAGATCACCATTTCATCGAGGTGCCAATGATCGCTCGGTCGCGGCCGCGAACGGCGGATATTCGCCGCGATCGACGGTCCGAACTTCAGGAACCACCGCCGGACCGTCTCGTAGGATGCGTCAACGCCTCGCTCGGCCAGCAATTCCTCGACATCCCGAAAGGACAGCGTGAACCTGGCATAGAGCCAGATCGCGTGGCGGATGATTTCTGGCGGGAAGCGGTGGCGCTTAAACGATATCGGTCTCATCCGATGATGCTAATCGGCGACGAACCGCAGAGCTATCCGAGTTACCGTGACATTGCCCTTCACCGGCCCTGCCCCCTTCCATCGCAGCCGAGATATGCTCACCTACAGCATCGGCGGCTGCCTTCACCGGATCGTCCGCGAGATGGGCATAACGAGCCGTCGTCGCTGGCTGAGAATGGCCAAGCATCTTGCCGATGACGATAAGGCTCTGACCGCCTGACGCGGCTACGCTCGCGAACGAATGGCGCAGATCATGAAGCCGCACGTCATCCAGCTTTGCGGCGGCTCTAATGCGACGCCATGGCTTCTCAAGATTCACGAGGTGCCGCCCGGACTTGTCTCCGCAGATCACGTATGGATTGCCTTCTAGGCGAGGGATGGATTGCAGCACGGCCAACGCTGGCGCGTTCAGCCGAATAGCCTTCCGCCCCGTCTTGCTGTCGGGAAGCATGAGGCACTCATGTTCCTCGCTTACATGCTCCCATTGCAGCGTCAGGATTTCGCTGAGACGCGCACCCGTGAGGGTCAGCATGCGGATCGCGGCGATGGCCCACGGAGAGCTGCTCCCGTCCTTTTCCACTTCCCGCAAAGCCTCACCTAGCGACGCAAGCTCTGCTTGGCTCAGGAACCGCTCACGCCTTCCCTCGGGGTACTTCTCGACATGCCGGCACGGGTTTGAGCCGTCGGGTCGCAGCCCACGTTTTTCCGCCCAGCCGAAGAACTTGACAGCATGCGGACCGTTCTGTTGGCTTGGGCTGGCTTCCCCACGCATTTCGTGATGCAACCGAGCAATGTCCGCGTGGCCGACCTCGCCGACCGGATGACGACCGAGGAACGGCAAAACATAAAGCCTCGCGAGGCGCTGATAACTCTCAGCCGTGGACGCCTTCAGTTTCGGCCTGACATGCTCCGCCATGAACTGCTCAAGCACCGCAGATAGCGATTTGTCAGCCCTTGCCTTGTCGCGATCAGATGCGGGTCACGCCCAGCGGCAATTTCGCCAAGTAGCCGCTTCGCATCAGTCCGAGCAGAGGTGGGCGTCAGTTCTCCATGCAGTCCTAGAGTGACGCGTCGCGTCCTCCCTTTGCGCCCGCCTAAGCGGTACTGCACCAAGTAGACCTTCCGGCCTGCCGGCGTCACTTTGAGACCGAAGCCAGGGAGTTCTTGGTCCCATATGTAACTGTCAGTGTCGGTCGCCTTGGCGGCGTCTACAGTGCGTTTGATGATGCGCCCTTTGCCAAGCCCTGTATCCTCAATTCGGGCGTCACAGCCCATCAGACGCCTCTTGAACGCCGTTCCAGTAAGCACATAGTAAGCACAGCGGGTGCAATCAGCAAGAACGTATAGGAAACATCTGGAAGGAGGAGTGTGCGATAAAAGTCCGATTATGGGTCCTTATAGACACTCACCGAAAGGTTGAACGCGTCATTGGTAATGACGAGGTCGACAGTTCGATCCTGTCCGGCGGCACCAGTTTCAGACTGTGAGATCGGAAGAAACCCCATGGGGCACGTCACATCGAAAACCCGCAACTCGATCATGCGCGTTAAAGCAGCGCGCATCCTGGCTGCGGTCTTGTTGATGGGCGCTGTCGGTTCGGCCGCCAGTCCCGCTTTTGCGAAGAAGCAGAAATCAAGCGAGACCAACAAGGTCCAGAAGACAGCCAAGGCTCAGAATGCCACAAAGTGCATGCGTGGACCGGTGCCCCCCTTCATGCGCAATCCCCGCTTCATAAATCGTGGGTTCGTCAAGAATAGGTGCAAGAATCAACGCTGAGATCGGTCGGAATTCAGCCCCTAGCCGTCGTTGCCTGGACGGGGGCACGGCACCTCCGTTGGTCCTATCTTCGCCCTTCTATTCAGGACACTGACTATCGGCGCTCCGGGCAAAAACAACATCGATTTCGCGCAAGAAGCCCATTTGGTCGGTCCATCCCGGCCAAAGCAGGATCGGCTCAAGGCCCAACGTGCGCATGAAGTCGATCATATCCGACAGGTCCGACTGACCCTCGTAACTCGCCCGGCACGGCAGCTCCAATTGCACCGCGTCAATGCGATCAAGAACGTCAACTGCGCCCTCCAGGACAGACCGTTCGAAGCCCTGAGCGTCGACCTTGAGAAAGAGGCGCTTCGCGCTCGTCTATTCCGTTACCAGGGTGTCGAGCCGGCGCATCGGCGTGGTCTCTTGACCGACAAACGTAATGCCCGGCTCGGCCTCGGTCGCCCAATCCCGGACCGGCAGGAAAGAGCTGCTACATGAGTTGGCTGAAATGTTGATGGTGTCTTCGCCGTCCGCCGCGCCAAGTCCGCATCGATAGCAGGACCAGCGCTCGTCCCCCGAGCATGCCTTCTCGAGCTCGGCAAAGCCATCCGTTAACGGCTTAAACGAGATGATTTCGCCGCCAAAGCCAGAGGCCCGCAGGGCCCAGCCATGCTGACCGGTGCTGGCGCCCACATCCAAGGCGAGATCGATGCCGCGCCAATTCAAGTGCTCGTGCAGCCGACTGAAAGGCCGCATGGCCTTTATACGACCGAGCTCCTCTGTTACCGCGCGCAGCCTCTGCTTGCTCGTGTTACGCTTCTCCGCCAAGGCATATTCGGTGCGCACCGACTTCAAGGTCTCGCGCGATTTGCGCAGGTCTTCACGCGCGGCGCGCAGCTTCACTTTCAGCTTGTTGCGCTCATCGTGAAGTCGCCGAATAGCCGGAATACACCGCGCTAGGTCTATCCAGTCCAATGCCCAATCCCCTCCAGAACAACCTACCGTCGAATGCGCAACGGGAAGACCGAAATGCCGCCGAATACGCCCCTGACCGTCACATAGCCTTCGCTGCCGCCGCCGCGTCGGTTTGGCCCGACGTGCAATTGTCGCCGCAAAGACCATTGAAAGTTCGGCGAAACATCCAATGTATTCATTCACCGGGGACGTCAATCGCGGAGGTAGTCGAGATGACGAGCGATAAGTCCCAATACCGTGGCTACGAAATTCGGCTGCGGCAGGAATGATCAAATTGGTGTGCCAGCATTCACCCAATCCGTGACGATGTGCCCATGCTGGCGCTTTCGCCTTTGCACACACTCTCGTTCAGTCCCGAAGAGGCTCTGACTGCAGCCAAGCACAAGATCGACGAGAACTTGGGCACCGCGCCCGAACGGCATGTCGCCTAGCGGCGCTCTCCTTCAAAGCCGGAGGCACGCAGCGGGCCCGACCGTAATGGCGATGTTGGCGCTTTCATTAGATATGAGGTGGACGCTGTGACTGCCCAGCGGTCGGCTGGAGAATCGTCGCAAGTCGATTGGGAGACGCGGTAGATCAGCGTTCGCCCAGTAATGACGGCCTACAGTTCGATCCTGTCCGGCGCCGCTATCTGTTCAAAGGCTCGCTGAACAGATAGCTCGCGCCCACTGACAACCGCCTCGCGCCTACTGACAACCGCCTCGCCCCAAGAGCGGCAACCTGCAAAATGACGTCAGGTCGCAATTGGACAGCAATCGTTAGGCGCACGAGTCTTCATGTCAGATTTTGAACCGAAGCGGACGAGGCCCGGTGGTTGTTCTCGATAATTCGCTGGTTTTCAGGAAGAGGTGCATCAAACTCCCTCAAGTCTCCAGGAACTCGGCATCCGTTCACCAATCTGGTCCCTGCAATAGTCATATACGGGCGCTAGACATCGCGCGCCAACACCGCATGAGCCGGTAACAGGTTTGTTTTCGGCTGGGAGTTAACTCTGCGGTCAAAGTTGGGGGGATGATACTCAACAAGGTAAAGCAGGCATAGTTCCACTTACCGCGGGTCGATAATCCAGGCTTTATTTAAGTCCGCATCCGGGCCGTCGAGCGGCAGAAGCAAGCATCAGCAAAAGCATCGCTTAAACTCGGCGGTTAGCGTCGCCCCTATTGTTTCGGTGGCGGGCGGCGAAACCCCGACCGCGCCCGAACGGCATGTCGCCTAGCGGCGTTTGCCGCGCCGACGGACCTATTTGCTGAGCAAGACGTAGGCCGCGTAGCACAGGGTCAGCGCGAGCAAAGGCCGAAGCAGCCAATCGGGCGCGACGCCGGCAAGACGCGTGCCCAGCAAAATGCCTGGGATCGAGCCACACAGCAGCGCTGCAAGAATGCCGAAGTCCACATGGCCGAGCCCGAGATGGCCCGCGCCCGCGACAAGGGTGAGCGGCACCGCATGGGCGATGTCGGAGCCGACAATGCGCTTTGCAGGCAAAGCGGGAAACAGCATGGCGAGCACCACAACGCCGATCGCACCGGCGCCGACGGAGGTGAGTGTCACAAGGAACCCAAGCGCAACTCCGAAAATGACGATCGCAACGACGCGCTCGGGCTGTTTCTCCTCCATGCTGCTCGCCGCGTGCTTCTTCATCATGATGGGATAAAGCACGAGAGCAAGAGCACTCACCGGAAGTGCAAAGGCCAGCCCATAGCGAATCCAATCCGCCATGGCCGCCGTGTCCAAGGGCACATAAGCGATGATCGCCAGCAGAAGGATCGAGGCCGGCAACGAGCCCATCGCGAGTCGGACCACGATCGGCCAGTCGACATTCTCTGCAAGGTGATGGCGCCACCCGCCAACGGTCTTGGTGACAGCCGCATAGAGGAGATCGGTGCCCACCGCGACAGAGGGCGGCACGCCAAAACTTGAGATGAGCAGAGGTGTCATGAGCGCACCGCCGCCCACGCCCGTCAGTCCAACCAAAAAACCGACGCCAAAACCGGCGCCAGTCAAAGGCAGCAGGGCGATAGCCCCACCGAGATCACTCATTAATGTAAGCCTCCCCCGACGTTACCGGCGCGATCGAAACCATAACAGCTTTGCGGCCATTATCAGTCCGTCTCAATCAGGACCGGAACACCCGCGGACCGTAGCAGAATTGCTACCTCCTGGGCACGTCGCTCATACTCGGCCTTATCTTCCCGGGAATTGCCGAGATCGGCGCATAGTCCGGACAACCGCGACCGGTCGAGAACAAGAACATTATCGTCAACGGCGGCTGCACCCTTCTGTACCCAGGTGATGACGCCGCCCGCCACAGTTGCCCCGTCGATCGCATTGACGAGGACGAAATTGCCGGTCAGCGGCAAATCGCCGAAGAGATCGAGTGACGTGGAGCGGCCAAGCAGAATACGGCAATCGGCAATATCGTTCATGCCACAATCGTGCGCCTTGGTGGAAGCCAGGGTCTCAAAGTCGACTTGGGCCGAAACGCTCATGGATGTCACCGGACTCAGGTCCGTGGCGGTACGCAGCAAATAACCTGCCTCCGGATCGAACGGTGTCTCGGACAGCCAGACGAGACGCGCCTCGATCACGTCGGCATTGACGGGCCGGCGCTGCGTTTCCGACAGCACGGCGCCGCGAGAAATGTCGAGGTCGGTGTCGAGGACAAGCGTGACCGCATCGCCGCCCGAGGCGCTCTCCAAATCACCACTCATCGTCGAAATGCGCTGCAAGGTCGCACCAAGGCCGCTGCGCGCATCCACCACACGGTCGCCCACGCGGATTGTGCCGGAGGTCACCGTGCCTGCATACCCGCGAAAATCATTCGCCGCCCGCAGCACAAGCTGCACCGGCATGCGGAAGGGCGCATCCTCGGCCTGCGTCTTCGGATCAACGCTTTCCAGATAGTGGAGGAGCGTCGGTCCCTCGTACCAGGGCATCTCGACGGAGCGCGCGACCACGTTTGCGCCGGTCAGCGCGGCAACGGGGATCGCGGTGATTTCGTCGAACTCAAAATTGCCTGCAAGGGCCCGGAAGTCGGCCTCGATGGCGCGGTAGCGTTCCATGGACCAGTCGGTCTGATCCATCTTGTTGACTGCAAGAAGGACCTTCTTGATGCCGACAAGATTGCAGATCGCCGCGTGGCGTCGCGTCTGCCGCTTGACGCCATGGCGCGCATCCACCAGCAAGATAGCAACGTCGGCGTGATCCAGCGCATGCACCACGCCCGCCTGCGCCCAATGGATGCCGGCGGGCTTCTTGTTGCGCTCGACCTCGCCGAGCCGGATGTTCACGTAGTCGCCGCTCTCGACCATCTGGCGGCTGGCCTGGGCGAAGCGGCTCTCGTCGCGGTCGCCGGGCGGGATGGTGAAGAAGCCAGGCAGCCACAGCAGCAGGCACAGCGCGATGAGCCAGGGGGCCGGCCATCGCGTCTCGGGCAGCCGGTCGAGGAAGGCGGCGTCGCGCATTGCGCGGGGCGTCTAGCATGGGTGCGCCATGGGTGCCATGAAGGGCGGGGGCGCCGCCCCCGCACCCCCGCCGGGGGGCGTGCGCGCCCCCCGGACCCCGCGAGAACCTTGACCCCAGCCGCCGGACTGCCGACCCGAAAAGCCGCGCGCGACCTGCTCGACGCCGTGCTCGAACACCGCCGGCCGCTGGAGGAAGCGATCGAGGCACTGCCCGGCCGGCTGGAAGCACGCGACCGCGCCGCGGCGCACCGCATCGCCGCCGCCGTGCTGCGCCGGCTGGGCTGCCTGGACGAAGTGCTCTCCCCCTTCATCCGCAAGGAACCGCCGCCGCCCGCCCGCCACGCGCTGCGCATCGGCGCGGCGGAACTGCTGCTGCTCGACACCCCGCCGCACGCCGCCGTCGCCACCGCCGTCTCGCTCGCCCCCAAGGCCTTCGCGGGGCTGGTCAACGCGGTGCTGCGCAAGGTCGCGCAGGAAGGCCCGGCGGCGCTGGAGGGGCTGGACGCGCCGCGCCTCGACACCCCCGCCTGGCTGTGGTCGGCCTGGCACGCGGCCTATGGCCCGGCGGTGCGCGACATCGCCCTGGCCCATCGCGGCCCGGCACCGCTCGACCTCACCGGCCAGCCGGGCGCCGCCCCGCCCGATGGCGCCGAGATCCTGCCCACCGGCACCTGGCGCATGGCCCCGGGCACCCGCGTGACCGACCTGCCCGGCTTCGCCGAGGGCCGCTTCTGGGTGCAGGATGCCGCCGCGGCGCTGCCCGCCATGCTGCTCGCCCCGCAGCCCGGCGAACGCATCGCCGACCTGTGCGCCGCGCCGGGCGGCAAGACCGCGCAACTCGCAGCCGCGGGCGCCACGGTCACGGCGGTGGAGCGCGATGCCAAGCGCGTCGGCCGCCTGGCCGAGAACCTCGCCCGGCTCGGCCTCAGCGCGGACATCGTGACCGCCGATGCCACCGCCTGGACCCCGCCCGAGCCCTTCGACGCCGTGCTGCTCGATGCGCCCTGCACCGCCACCGGCACGCTGCGCCGCCACCCGGACGTGGCGCATACCAAGCGCGCGCGGGACGTGCCGGCTGCGGCGCAGGCGCAGGCGCGGCTGCTCGCCGCCGCGGCGCGGATGCTGCGGCCCGGCGGGCGGCTGCGTGCTGGCCACCTGTTCCCTGCAGCCCGAGGAAGGCGAGGCGCACCTGGCGCAGGCCGCCGCCCTCGGCCTTTCCCACGACCCCTTCACCGCTCGCCGACCTGCCGGGCCTGCCCGAGGCCATCACCCCCGGCGGCTGGCTGCGCACCCGGCCGGACATGTGGCCGGCGCGCGGCGGGATGGATGGGTTCTTCGCGGCGCGCTTCCGCCGCACGGGATAGCGCCGGGCTTCACCCCTTGGGCAGCGGAGTGGCCGGCCGGCGGGGCGGGCGGCGCGCGGCCGGCCGGCGCACCCCCGGCGCATCGCCGGGCTTGGCGGGGGCGGAGGGAGTTGAAGGCGCGCATAGCACCTCCGGCACGCGCAACAGGGCGGAACGCAGCAACAGGTCGCGGCGGATGGACATGCGGTTGGGGTCCCGGTTGACGCTCTACAGGCTGGAACGTCTTGAACCTGCGGCCCGTTGCCCATGAACCTCTTCACGATGAAGCGGCTGTGACGTTGCACACCTGCATCGGCCGGGCGGGCCTTTCGCGCCCGGGCACGCAGCGCGGCCCCCGCCAGGCGCCGCGACGGCCGGCTCGCCTGCGGCACCGCTTCCGAATGGCCGCGATCTGCGGCGAAATCCGCGCTTGGGCAGTGTCAGCGGCAGCCGTTCCCACCGGCGCGCACAAGGCGCCCCGGCGTGCGGGTTCATCCGGTCAGGATCTGCCCGGCTCGGCCGCGGCCTGGCGCGCGGCCTCGGCCCGCAGCGCCGCCATCGCCTCGCCGCGCAGCCGGATGCCCGCCACCGGCACCGGCAGCCCGGCCAGGGCCAGCGCGCGCATCGTCCAGCCATTGCAGGTGAAGCCGAGCGTGTAGCGCAGCCCCGAGGGCACCAGCAGCAGCGCCCCCGAGGCCGGCGCCGGCGGCAACGGCCCCTGGACCTGCCCGCGGATGAAGGCCGCGATGGCCGCGAGGCCGCCCGCCGGCAGGCGCAGCGCCACGACCTCCTCGGCACCCGGCGGCACCTCGCCCGCGAGCGCCCGCACCGAGACCACCGCCGGCCCGCCGGACAGCGCGGCCAGGGCCTCGCCCGAGCCGGGGCGTTCGGCGCGCATCCAGGATTCGAGTCCGAATCCGAATGCAAAAGCCCGCGCGCCTGGCGCGCCCCGGGCGAAGCCCGCCAGCGGCCCTTCCGCCACCGCCGCCGCCGGCAGGCAGAGATCGGTATGCCAGGCCTCGGCCGCGACCCGCAGCATCCCGGACCCGAGTGGCGCTGGTCCGGCCCCGCCGCGCGGGGATGGCGCGCAGGCACCGGTCAGGGCGGCGAGAAGCAGGGCGCGGCGCGGTATCACCCGCCGGGTTGACCATGCGGCGGCCGCACCTGTCCACAGCCCGTATCGACGGGCATCAGGCAGAAAATTCTTTCCCGAAACGCCTCTTTTCTTGCGCCTGGGAGTGATCCCTTCTACGCACTTGGCGCCATCCGACCAGGATCCACCCATGTCGCGCCCCTACGAACCCGATGCCATCGACCGCGCGATCCTGCGCCTGCTGCAACGCGATGCCGGGCTGTCGCTGGCCGATATCGCCAAGGAGGTCGGCCTGACCCCCACCCCCTGCTGGAAGCGCATCCGGCGGATGGAGCATGAGGGCGTGGTGACCGGGCGCGTCGCGCTGGTCGCGGCCGAGAAGGTCGGCCTGGGCGTGTCGGTGTTCGTGGCGATCGAGACCGGCGACCATTCCGCACCCTGGATCGAGCGCTTCGCCGAGATTGTCGGCCAGATGCCCGAGATCGTGGAATGTTGGCGCCTGGGCGGCGACGTGGACTACATGCTGCGCGTGGTGGTGCAGGACATGCAGGCCTTCGACGGCTTCTATCGCCGACTGACCGCGCAGGTGCCGAGCCTGCGCAAGGTGACCTCCCGCTTCGCCATGGAACGGGTGAAGAGCACGACGGCCCTGCCGATCTGAGCGCGCCACGGCGCGCATTGAATTGCATTGACCGCGGCACGGAACCGCGTAGAAGCCCCGCCCGCAACACAGGCGGCACCCGCCGCTGTCGTGAGGTTCGCCTTGTCCTCCGCGATCCGGCATCCGGTCCGCCTGGTGCCGCTCGGCTTCCTCGCTGCCATCCTGGCAGGCACCGCCCTGCTCATGCTGCCCGTGGCGCGCGAGGGGCCGGGGTCGGCACCTTTCCTTACCGCCTTGTTCACCGCCACCTCGGCCGTCTCGGTCACGGGGCTCGCGGTGGTCGATACCGCGGCCTATTGGACGGGCTTCGGGCGCGGGGTGATCCTGGCGCTGATCCAATTCGGCGGCTTCGGCATCATGAGCAGCGCGGCGCTGCTCGGCCTCGTGGTGGCGCGGCGGCTCGGCCTGGCCGCGCGGCTGGCGGCGCAGGCCGAGACCGGCGTGCTGGCGATGGGCGACGTCAAGACCGTGCTGCGCCTGGTGCTGGCGACGACGCTGGCGGCGCAGGCGATCGTGACCGCCGCGCTGACGCTGCGGCTCGCGCTCGGCCACGGCATGGCCTGGCCAGATGCGGCCTGGCACGGGCTGTTCCATGCCGTCTCGGCCTTCAACAATGCCGGCTTCTCAACCTGGTCGGACAGCCTGGTGGGCTTCGCGCGCGACCCCTTCGTGCTGGCGCCGGTCAGCCTGGCCGTGGTGGTGGGCGGGCTTGGCGTGCCGGTGCTGCTCGACCTGTGGCGCGCGCCGCGACGGCCGGGGCGCTGGACGCTGCATACCAAGCTCACGCTGCTCGGCGGAGCCGTGCTGCTGCCCGGCGGCGCCTTGGCCGTGCTTGCCTTCGAATGGAGCAACCCCGCCACCCTGGGCGCCCTCGCGCCCATCGAGCGTGCGATGAACGCGCTGGTGCATTCCGTGATGCTGCGCACCGCGGGCTTCAACACCGTCGATGTCGGGCAGATGCACGACGAGACGCTCGCACTGTCCTGGGGCCTCATGCTGATCGGCGGCGGCAGCGCCGGCACGGCCGGCGGCATCAAGGTGACCACCTTCCTGCTGCTCGGCCTCGTGGTGTGGTCGGTTCTGCGTGGCCAGCCGGATGCCGCCGCCTTTGGCCGTCGCGTCGCGGCCGAGACGCAGCGCCAGGCCATCACCGTCGTGCTGCTGGCGGTCGGCGTGCTGGGCCTGGGCGTGCTGGCCCTCATCGCCGTGACCACGCTGCCGCTGCGCGATGCGATCTTCGAGGCGGTCTCCGCCTTCGCGACGGTCGGCCTGTCCACCGGTGTCACGCCGGGCCTGCCGCCGGCGGGCCAGGGGGTCCTGATCGTGCTGATGTTCGTGGGGCGCGTGGGCGTCGTCACGGTTGGCGCCACGCTCGCGCTGCGCGCGCGTGCCGCCCCCTTCCGCTATCCCGAGGAGCGCCCCATCGTTGGCTAGGCATGCGCAACGCGACGCCGTCGTCGTCATCGGCCTGGGCCGCTTCGGCGGCGCGGTCGCGGAATCCCTGGTCGAGCTCGGCCACGAGGTGCTGGGCATCGACGAGAACCCGGCGATCGTCCAGGCCTGGGCGGAGCGCCTGACGCACGTGGTCCAGGCCGACACCACCGACAGCGACACGCTCAGGCGCCTCGGCGTCGAGGATTTCGCCCGCGCCGTGGTGGCGATCGGCACCGACGTCGAGGCCAGCGTGCTGACCGTGCTCGCACTGACCGACCTCGGGCTGGCCGATATCTGGGCGAAGGCGCTGGGCACCAAGCACGGGCGCATCCTGGAGCGCACCGGCGCGCACCACGTCATCTATCCCGAATCCGACATGGGGCGGCGCGTCGCCCACCTGGTCGCGGGGCGGATGATGGACTTCATGCAGATCGAGGACGGCTTCGCCATCTGCAAGACCCGCGTCCCGCCCGACGCCGCGGGGCGCACCCTCACCGAATGCGGCCTGCGCAGGCGCTACGGCGTCACGGTCGTTGGCGTGAAGCGCCCTGGCGCGCCCTTCGTCCACGCCACCGGAGAGACCGTGCTCGAAGCGGGCGATACGATCGTGGTCACCGGCACCAATGCGCAGCTGGAGGCCTTCGCGGCGGCGACCTGAGCGGGTAGCGCACCGGCCGGTTGTCCCGTCGTGACACAAACCGCTACAACCGCTTCGTGCCCGCGCCGCTGATCGCCCCCTCGCTGCTCGCCGCCGACTTCGCCCGCCTCGGCGAGGAGGTTGCGTCCGTGGCCGCCGCAGGGGCGGACTGGCTGCATCTCGACATCATGGACGGGCATTTCGTGCCCAACATCTCCTTCGGCCCCGTGGTGGTGAAGGCGCTGCGCCGCCACGCCGCGATCCCATTCGACGTGCACCTGATGATCGCGCCCGCCGACCCCTACCTCGCCGCCTTTGCCGAGGCCGGCGCGGACTGGATCAGCCTGCACCCCGAGGCGGGGCCGCACCTGCACCGCTCGCTGCAGACCATCCGCGCGCTGGGCAAGAAGGCCGGCGTGGTGCTGAACCCCGCCACGCCCATCGATGCGGTGGCCCATGTGCTGGACCTCACCGACCTCATCCTCGTGATGTCGGTGAACCCGGGTTTCGGCGGGCAGTCCTTCATCGACAGCCAGTTGGCCAAGATCGCCGCGCTGCGGGCGATGATCGACGCCTCGGGCCGCGACATCCGCCTGCAGGTGGATGGCGGCGTGACGGCCACCACCGCGCCGCGCTGCATCGAGGCCGGCGCCGATGTGCTGGTGGCCGGCACCGCGGTGTTCGGCAGCCGCGACTACGGCGCCGCCATCGCCGCCCTGCGCGCGCCCGCGAGGGCGGCGGCATGATCAACATCCTGCGCGGCGCACGCCAGAAACTCGCGCGGCTGCGGCCGGTGCGGGTTCCCGAGGCGCCGGCGCGCGCCTTTCGCGACCTCTGGCCCGGCGATGCCGCCCGCGGCGCCCGCCTGTTGCGCGGCGAGTTCGAGACCGCCGGCACCGCACGCTCGCTCCGCCCCGGCATGGAGGCGGGCCATGGCTGGGATGCCGGCTCGGGCACCGCCGCCTGGCGGGCCGGCGCGCATGGCTTCGCCTGGATGCGCGACCTGCGCGCGCTCGGCACCGACACCGCCCGGCTGCAGGCCCGCGCGCTGACCGCCGACTGGCTGCTGCGCGGCGGCGAGGAGCCGATCGCCGATGCGCCGGAAGTGGTGGGCGCGCGGCTTTCCGCCTGGCTCGGCCACTGGGATTTCTTCGCCGCCACCGCCGAGGATGGCTTCCGCCGCGCGGTCATGACGCGCATGGCGCAGGATGCGCGCGACCTGACCGCCGCCCTGCCCGCCGAGGCCGAGCACCGCGGCGCGCTGGCTGCGCTCAAGGGCGCGATGGCCGCGGCGATCGCGCTGGCCGAGGACACCTATCTCCAGCGCGCCGTGCGCTTCCTGCCGGCCGAGATCGAGCGCCAGTTCCACCCCGATGGCGGGCATGTGGAGCGCTCCCCCTCGATGCAGTTGCTGGCGTTGCAGGACCTCATCGAGATCCGCAACCTGCTGCATGGCGCGGGCGTGGAGCCGCCGCCGCACCTCGCCGCCGTGCTGGACCGTGCCGCGCCCGCGCTGCGGCTGTTCCGCCACGGCGATGGCGGCCTGGCGCTGTTCAACGGCACGCGGGACGAGGCCTCCGCCCTGCTCGACCTGGTGCTGACCCAGGGCCAGGCGCGCGGCCGCGCGCCGCTGGATCTGCCCGAGACCGGCTTCCAGCGCCTGCAGGCCGGGCGCACGCTGGTGATCGTGGATACCGGCGCGCCGCCGGCCGGGCGGGCTGCCGCCGCCGCCGAGGGTGGGCTGCCCGCCGGCGGGGACCGCTTCGCCCATGCCGGCACGCTGGCCTTCGAGATGTCGGTCGGGCGCGACCGGTTGATCGTGAATTGCGGCGCCGCGCCCGCCGCCGAGGAAGCCTGGCGCGACGCGCTGCGTGCGACCGCGGCCCATTCCACCCTGGTGCTGTCCGACACCAATTCCTCCGAGCTGCGCCCCGAGGGCCTCGGCCGCCGGCCCGAGCAGGTCGAGACGGCGCGCCACGAAGCCGCCGGTGCGCAGTGGCTGGAAGCGAGCCACGATGGCTGGCGCCGTGCCTATGGCGCGCTGCATCGCCGGCGGCTGTACCTGGCGGAATCCGGCGACGACCTGCGCGGCGAGGATGGGGTGGAGGGCCCGGCGGGTGCGGCCGTGCCGGGCTTCTCGGTGCGCTTTCACTTGCACCCCGCGGTCGTGGTCTCGCTGTTGCAGGACGAAAGTGCGGCGCTGCTGCGCCTGCCCTCCGGCGTGGGGTGGAAGACTGCGCGCCAAGCGCGCCCGCGTGGCGCTCGAGGAAAGCGTCTATCTCGGCGCCGAGCCCCGGCGTTCGAGCCAGGTGGTCCTGGTGGCCGAGGAAGGCGAGACCTCGGTGCAATGGGGCATCACGCGCGTCTCGATGCCCGCGCCAGGCATCGTCGCGGCCGAGGAGTAGCGCGCGGCGTCCCTGAAGGCCCCCGACAGGCGGCCCCGCGTTGACGCCCCGCCCAGCCCGGCCGACCATCCCCGCTCAGCACGGCAAGGACGGCATGGCAGTCCATATCGGGGTCGCGACCGTGGGTTCCGCGGTGTTCGCGATCGGTTTCTCGACCACCCTCGCCATGCCCTTGTTCAGCGCCTATGCGGCGCGCGACGGCGGTGGCGCGAGCGGTCTTTCGGCCGCCTTCATCGCCTATGCCGGCACGCTGATCCTGACCGCGCCACTGCTCGGCGGGCTGTCGGATCGGATCGGGCGCAAACCCTGCGTGCTGGCCGGGCTGGTGCTGGCGGGGCTGTCCACCCTGGCGCTGGTGGTGGCACCCGGCCTGGCGGCGCTGGCACTCGCGCGGGCGCTGCAGGGGCTGGCGATCGGCCTGGTCGCGGGCGGCGCCACCGCCTGGGCGGCGGAACTGGCCGGCGGGCCGGAAGCCGGGCGGCGGGCGGCGCGCGTCATGGCCTTCGGCACCGCCGGGTCCTATGGCGCGGGCGGGCTGGCGACGCTGGCGGCGCTGTGGGCCCTGGGCAATGCAGAGCCGCCGGTCACCTTCTGGCTGCACATCGCGCTGGTGGTCCTGCTCGTGCCCATCGTGGCGCGGCTGCCCGACCGCGCGCCGCCGGCGAAGGTCGCCTGGCTGCGGGTGCCGGCCTTCCCACGCGGCACGCTCGCGGCCTCCTTCGGGATGTTCGCCGCCTGGGGGGTCACGGGGGTGACCATCACCTCGGTGCCGCTGGCGCTGGCGCAGGCCGGCTATCCGCGGATGGGGCCGCTGGCGGTGTGCTTCATGATCCTGACCGGCACGGCGGTGCAGCAGGTGATCGGGCGGATGCCCGCGCGGCGGCTGTCGCTGGTCGGGCTGCCCTTGCTGGTGGCGGGGGCGGGGCTGGTCATTCTCGGCACGCTCGGCACCTCGGTGACGCTGTTGATGGTGGGCGGCGCGCTGGTGGGCAGCGCGGCCTATGGCTTCCTGTTCGTGGGCGCGCTGGCGGCGGCGGCCGAGGCGGCGTCGGGCGAGGACCGCGCGCGGGCCGCGGCGGGGGTTTTCCTGATCGCCCATGCCGGGTTCTGCGTGCCGCCGCTGCTGACCGGCCTGGCGGTGGATGCCTTCGGCGCGGGCCCGGCGCTGGCGGGGTTCTGGGCGGGGCTGGTGGTGCTGTGCGCGGCGTTGGCCTGGAGGCTGCGGCGCGTTTGACCGGGCGTGCCGAAGGCCGTCCCCGCCACCCCCGGCGCCAACGGCACGAGAGCCCGCCCCGTGCCGTTGGTGCCGGTGGACCGCAGCGACGCGAAGCGGCCTATCGGGCCGGCGCGTAGACCTTGGCGACGGCGGCTGCCTTCTTGATCGCGGCCACGCCTTCCGCGCCGCTGAACAGCCTGGTCGTCTGGCTGGACTTGAGAGCCCCGCCCGACCCGAGGGCGATCGCAATCGACGCCGCGCTCTCGGCATCCGGCACGTCCAGCACAACCGTGATGTCGTATTCCCCGAAGCTGTACCAGGCGCCGATCAGCTTGCCTCCGGCGGCTTCCACGATCGCCTTTCCCACGGTCTCGACACGGTTCTGCGGGTTCTTTATCTGGGCTGCCCAGGATTCTGCCGTGTAGGCAGCCTGATACATGAATAATGCCATGATCATCCTCCCTTTTTGCGTTGTGGTTGAATTGGAAGCGACTCACTCATGATGATTCTTGGGATTTTGCCCAATATTTCACCAGTAAGTTGAAGCACGATTTCTGAAATGATCGTTCAATTTATTTTCAATATGTATCATGGATGCTTACATTAGAGCAAAGTCTTTCATTGTTCTTTCTTGAATCGAGATGCGGGACTCCGCGTCATGTGTCCTGCGCGGCGCGCCGGAAGCCTATCCCCAGGGAAGCTGGGCCGGTGGTATCCGCCCGGCCCGCTTGCCCAACGGGCGCACCGGGGCGCCGGGGGCAAGGCGCCACGGGTTGGGCCAAGTGCCGCGCGGTCCGGTGAAGCGCGAATGGTGAAGGACCGGGGCCGCCTACCCGCTTGCGCCGGCCTGCCCCGGGCGCGCAGCATCCGGCCATGGATCGCGTGGTGGTGTTCGACCTCGAGACAGTGCCCGACCTCGCCGCCGGCCGCGCCATGCTGGGCGAGGAAGCGGCCGGGCTCGACAATGCCGCCCTGCGCGCACGCCTCGGCGCGCGCTATGCCCGCGAAGGGCAGGACCCGGCCACGGCCTTCCTGAAGCCGCCCCTGCACGCCATCGCCTGCCTCGCGCTGCTGGTGGTCGAGCGCGACTCCGCCGACGAACCCTGGCGCCCGCGCCGCATGGCCGCGCGCCATATCGGCGACACGCCCGAGCCCGACATCCTGGACCTGTTCGAACGCACCATGGCGCAGGGCCGCCCGGGGCCGGTGCTGGCGGGGTTCAACACCTCGGGCTTCGACCTGCCGGTGCTGCGCTACCGCGCCATGGCCTGCGGGGTGGCGATGCCCTCGCTCAATGGCGGCAATGGGCGGGACTACGGCTATCGCTTCGGGCGCGACCACATCGACCTGGCCGACCGGCTGTGCGGCTTCCGCGCCTCGCCCATGCCCTCATTGGCGGAGGCCTGCGCGCTGATCGGCCTGACCGCCAAGGCCGGCATGCACGGGGCGGAGGTGGAACCCGCCATGGCCGCGGGGCGCGGCGCCGAGGTCGCGACCTATTGCGAAACCGACGTGGCGGCCACCTGGATGGTGCTGCTGCGGTTCTGGCAGGCAACCGGCGCGCTGGGCGGCGCTGCGGCGCGCGATTCCTTCGCGGCCTTCGCCGCCTTCCTGGAGGAACACCGCGCGGAGCCCGATTTCGCCGAACATGCCGAGGTCGCGGCGCGCCTGGCGGGCGGGTGATCGCGGCGCCCTGACCGCCCTACCGCTCGCAGCGGATGAACACGGTCGAGGCATGCGCCTGTTCGCCGACTTCGACCGCCGGGCGCTCGGCGCCCGGGCTTTCGCGCAGCACGGGTGCCACGCCGTGGCGGCGCAGGAACTCCACCGCCTCGGTCCCCTTCACCGCGAAGTTCACGTTCTGCGGGATGTCGCCGGTGCGCTGGGCGATGCGCGCGGCGTTCAGCTTGGATACCACCACGCCGATCACGTTGCCCTGGCGGTCCAGCAGCGGCCCGCCGGAATTGCCCTGCTGCACCGGCGCGCTGATCTGGAACTGCGTCGGGTTGTCGCCCAGGCCGCTCAGCGCGCTCACTTCGCCGGTGGTCAGGGTCGGGCCGGAGGAGAGCAGGCCGGCCAGGGGGAAGCCGTAGGTCACCACGCTCTCGCCGCGCCGCACCGGGTTGGCGCGGAAGGCGAGGGGCGGGCCGGCATCGCCCTGCACGCGCACCAAGGCGAGGTCGCGCCGCGGATCGGAGGCCGGCACCTGCGCCGCGAGGGAGCGGCCGGCGGCATTGCGCACCAGCACGCGGCGGCACCCCTCGATGACATGATGGTTGGTCAGCACATGCCCCGCGCCCACCACGAAGCCGGTGCCGGTGGAGACCCGCGCGGTGGGGTTGGGTGCAGCCCCCTGCGGCGCGGGGGCGGGCACGGCGCCGGCGGCCGGAGCGGGCTTGCCCTCGGGCGCCGGGGCAGCGGGCGGGCGTTGCAGGATGGCCGATGGCGGGCGCGTCATGGCCACGGTGCGGTTGGCGCAGATATCGGCGTCGCGGCGCACCACCTCCTGCCCGTCCTGGAGCACCAGGCGCAGGTCGAACCGGCAGCCGGAGCCCTCGGAGGGGCGCAGCGCAAAGAACGCGCCGGGCGCCAGCGGCCCGCGGTTGAGCATGTTGGCGCCCCAGTCCGGGCGGCCGCTGCGCACCGCATTCAGCACGGTGGCCGGCGCCTCGGTGCGGTTGACCACGCGGAAGGGCTCGGTCTGCGCCTGGACCGCCGGCGCCGCGAGGGCGAGCATCAGCAGCGCGAGGGGGGCTGTGTGGCGCATTCGGCACAGTATGTCGGTGGCGGGCCGGTGCAATTCAATCATGGCCACGCCGGTGCCGGCGTGTGCTTCAGCGCGGCGTGCCCTGGATGGAGGGCAGCACCCGGTCGGGGCCGCCCACCTGCGGCAACGGCGCGTCGGGTGATGTCGTCGGGGGCTGGCCCAGGGCCATGGCCAGGCTGCGCTCGATGCAGATATCGGCGTCACGGCGCACGACCTCCTGCCCATCCTGGAGCACCAGGCGAATGTCGAAGCGGCAGCCCGACCCAGCCCCCAGCCGCAGGGACAGGAACCGGCCGGGCGCCAGCGGCCCGCGGTTGAGCAGGTTCGCGCCCCACTCGGCCTGGCCGGGGCGGGCCATGTGCAGGGCGGTCGCCGGCACGGTGGTGCCGTTCACGATACGGAACGGCTCGGTCTGCGCCTGCGCGGGCGAGACGACGAAAGGCGGCGTGGCCACCGAGGCGGCGCCAATCAGCAGGGCCAGACAAGCAGGGATGCGCATTCTACCCACCATGTCGCCAGGACCCCCGGCAGTGTCAATCGACGCAGCTTGACCTTCCCATCATGGGAAGCCCCACATCCCGGGCCAGAGGTCACCATGCCCGAAGCCCCGCTCACCGCGCCCCGCCTGCTGCTGCCGATCGAGGGCATGACCTGCGCCGCCTGCGCCGGGCGGGTGCGGCGCGCGCTGCTGAAGGTGCCCGGCACCGTCGCGGCCGAGGTCAACCCGGCCTCGGGCCGCGCGGACGTGACCGGCACCGCGACGGTCGCGGACCTCACCGCCGCGGTGGCGCAGGCCGGCTATCGCGTGCCGGAGGCCACCTTCGACCTGTCGATCGGCGGCATGACCTGTGCGAGCTGTGTCGGGCGCGTGCAGCGCGCGCTGGCGGCGGTGCCCGGCGTGCTGGATGCCACGGTCAACCTGGCCACCGAGCGCGCCCATGTGCGCGCGGTGGCCGGCACCGAGGAGGCGGCGCTGGGCGCGGCCATCGCCCGTGCGGGCTACCGGCTGCTGGGCGCGCAGGAGCAGGCGGGGGCCGACCCCGGCGCGGCGCGGGAGCAGCGCGACCTCATCCTCGCCGGGCTGCTGACCGCGCCCTTCCTGGTCGGCATGGCGGGCATGGTGTTCGGGCAGGACTGGATGCCCGGCGGCTGGTGGCAGGCGCTGCTCGCCACGCCGGTGGTGCTGGGCCTTGGCGCGCGGTTCTGGCGGGCGGGCTTCGCGGCGCTGCGGGCGGGCTCGGGCAACATGGACCAGCTGGTGGCGCTGGGCACCGGGGCGGCCTGGGGCCTGTCGATGGTCCTGCTGCTGCGCCATGGCGGCGGGCATGCCCATGCGCTGTATTTCGAGGCCGCCGCGGTGGTGGTGTTCTTCGTGCTGGCCGGCAAGTGGCTGGAGGCGCGGGCCAAGCGCGCCACCGGTGCTGCGATCCGCGCGCTGCTCGGCCTCGCGCCACGCACCGCGCGGCGGATCGAGGATGGCGAGGAACGCGAGGTGCCGGTGGCCGCGCTGGCTGCCGGCGACCGCGTGGTGGTGCGCCCGGGCGAGCGCATCCCGGCCGATGGGCTGGTGCGGGAGGGCCGCGCCGGCGTCGATGAAAGCGCCCTGACCGGCGAGAGCCGGCCGGTGGACAAGGAGCCTGGCGCGACGCTCGCCACCGGCACCATCGCGCTGGATGGCCGGCTTGTTCTCGAGGTCACGGCGGTGGGGTCCGAGACGGTGCTGGCGCGCGTCGCCGCCATGGTCGCCGCCGCGCAGGCCTCCCGCGCGCCGGTGCAGAGGCTGGTGGACCGGGTGAGCGCGGTGTTCGTGCCGGTGGTGCTGGTGATCGCCGCGCTGACCCTGGCCTTCTGGCTGAGCATGGGCGCGGGGATTGAGGCGGCGGTGATCACCGCGGTCACGGTGCTGGTGATCGCCTGCCCCTGCGCGCTGGGCCTCGCCACGCCGGCGGCGATCATGGCCGGCACCGGGGCGGCGGCGCGGGCGGGCATCCTGATCCGCGATGTCGATGCCATCGAGCGGACCCGCGGCATCACCATGGTCGCCTTCGACAAGACCGGCACGCTGACGCAGGGCAAGCCGGTGCTGGCCGCACTGCATGTGGCGGATGGCGTGGCGCGCGAGGAGGCGCTGCGCCTGGCCGGCGCGTTGCAGGCGGGCAGCGAGCATCCGTTGGCGCGCGCGGTGATCGAGGCCAGCGGCGCGGTGGCGCCGGCACAGGAGTTCCGCGCCCTGCCCGGCCGCGGCGTGGAGGGCGAGGCGGAGGGCCGCGCCATCGCGCTGGGCAGCCCGCGCCTGCTGGCCGAGCGCGGCGTGGACCCCGGCGCGCTGGCCGCCGCGGCAGAGGACGAGGCGCGGCAGGGCCGCAGCCTGGCCTGGCTGGTCGAGGACAGCCGCGCCCTGGCGCTGTTCGCCTTCGAGGATGCGCTCAAGCCCGGCGCGGCGGCCGCCATCGCCGGGCTGCGCGCGATGGGGCTGCGCAGCGCGATGCTCAGCGGCGATTTGCGCGCGGCGGCGCAGGCGGTGGCGGCGCGGCTCGGCCTGGACAGCGTGGCGGCCGAGGTGCTGCCGCAGGAGAAGGCCGCGCAGGTGGCCGCCTGGCAGGCGCAGGGCGCGCGCGTGGCGATGGTCGGCGATGGCGTGAACGACGCGCCGGCGCTCGCACAGGCCGACCTCGGCATCGCCATGGGCACCGGCACCGACGTGGCGATCGCGGCGGCGGGGATGACGCTGCTGCGCGGCGACCCGGCGCTGGTGCCCGCGGCGATCGACGTGGCGCGGCGCACCCATGCCAAGATCCGCCACAACCTGTTCTGGGCCTTCGGCTACAATGCGCTGGGCCTGCCGCTGGCCGCCGCCGGCCTGCTCACCCCGGTGGTGGCGGGGGCGGCGATGGCGCTCTCCTCGGTCAGCGTGCTGACCAGCGCGCTGCTGCTGGCACGCTGGCGACCTCGGGAGGATGCGCGGTGAACATCGGCGACGCGGCGGCGGCCTCGGGCGTGTCGGCCAAGATGATCCGCCACTACGAGGCGATCGGGCTGATCGTGGCGGCGCGCAGCGCGAACGGATACCGCGTGTATGCCGAGCGCGACGTGGCGGTGCTGCGCTTCATCCGCCACGCACGCGACCTCGGCTTCCCTTTGGAGGATGTGCGCCGGCTGCTCGGGTTGTGGCATGACCGCGGCCGGGCCAGCGCCGAGGTGAAGCGCCTGGCACTCGCGCATGTCGCCGCGCTGGAGACCAAGGCGGCCGCGCTGCGCAGCATGGCCGCGAGCCTCCGCCACCTGGCGGCGCATTGCCACGGCGATGCGCGGCCGGACTGCCCCATCCTCGACGACCTGGCACGAAAGGACTGACCGACATGGACAAGACCCCCCCGCCCACCATCACGCTCAAGGTCGAGGGCATGAGTTGCGACCATTGCGCGCGCGCCGTCACCGCCGCGATCCAGGGTCACGACCCGGACGCCAAGGTGGCGGTGGACCTCGCCGGGGGCACCGTGAAGGCCGCCACCATCCTGCCGCGCCACGTGGTGTCGATGGCGGTGGAGGAAGAAGGCTACGCGGTGAAGGGCTGACGCCGGGCGCGACCGTTGATCTGAATCAATCCTGCCGCGCGGGGCGCCTGCGATGGTGGCGGCATGCGGATTTGCTGCACATGCCGGCCACCGTCGCGCCGCCTGCCGTGAAGGAGGCAGGCCCGCTGCTGGCCGCGGCGGCGCCCGAGACCCGCGCGAGGCTGCTGCAGCACGCGCGGCCACTGGTGCTGCCGCGCGGCGCCGTGGTGCTCGCACAGGATGCGCCGGCTGAAGCCCTGCACCTGCTGCAGCAGGGCTCGCTCGGGCTGAGCCTGACGGATGAGGGCGGTGCGGCGACGATGGTCGAGATCCTCGCAGCGGGCGATGCGCTGTCCATCGGCGCGGTCATGCTCCGCCTGCCCTGCCCGGTGACCGCGACCACCCTCGCGCCGTCGCGGCTGCTCGCCATTCCGGCCGAGGAAATGCGCGCCGCGGCCGCGCAGGATGCCGGGCTGATGCGCGCGGCGATGGAGCAGATGTCGCGGCAGTGGCGGCTGATGATCGACCAGGTGGTGGACCTCAAGACGCGCGACGCCACCCAGCGCGCCGCGCGCTTCGTCGCGCGCCGGCTGGTCGCACAGCATGGCCCGGTCGAGATGCCCGAGCCACGCATCGCGATCGCCGCACGGCTGGGCATGACGCCCGAGAGCCTCTCGCGTGCGTTGCACGGGCTGGAGGCGGCGGGGCTGCTGCGCCTGCGCGGCCGCCGCGTGGACGTGCCCGACCGCGCCGCGCTGCTGCGGGCGGCGCGGGCGCGCGCCCCCTGATCCACGCCAGGGCTTTGCGCCCCGCGCACGCCGTGTAGCCTGCGCCCTTCATCGCCTGGAGGAAGCCGCAAATGGCGCGCGTGCCGGACATGACCGTGGATCGCCTGGCCGATTCCGACCGCGACCTGCTGAAGCGCGACATCGCGTTGCACCGGGCGCTGACCAACAGCCCGAAGGCGGCGCGCGCCTTCTCAGGCCTCGGGCAGTTCATCCGCTACACCTCGACGCTCGACCCGCGGCTGCGCGAACTGGCCATCCTGCAGGTGGGGTGGTGCGCACGCTCCCCGTATGAATGGTCGCACCATGTGAAGATCGGCTTCGATTTCGGCGTCACCGAGGCCGACATCCACGCGCTGATCGCCGAGAGCGCGGGGCAGCCAAGCGCGCTGGAACCGTTGGCCAGGCTGGTGCTGCGCGCGGCGCGCGAATGCCACGCCGGCCCGGGCGTGAGCGAGGCGACCTTCGAGGCGCTGCGCGCGCATCTGGATCATGAGCGGCTGGTGGACCTGGTGCTGACCATCTCCTTCTACTGCGCGGTGGTGCGCGTGCTGGCCTCACTCGATATCCGCGTGGAGGCCGACTACCAGCCCTATCTCGACCGGTTTCCGCTGCCGGGGTGAGGGCGGGCTTGCGCGCCTGCGCGCGCACGCCAATTCCGCGGCATGACCATGATCTCCGCCATCGCCGTGCTGTGTACCGCCATGCTGTTCGGCGCCATGGCCTTCTTCGCCGCCTGCGTCGCGCCCATGGTGTTCGCCCGGCTGCCGCCCGAGATGGCCGGGCGCTTCATCCGCGGCATCTTCCCCGCCTACTACCTCTGGCTGTTGGGCACCGCGGGGGCGGCGGCGGTGGCGCTGCTGCCGGTGCGCCCGCTCGATGCGCTGGCGCTGGCCGTCATCGCCGGCGCCACCTTCTGGCTGCGCCAGGTGCAGATGCCGCGCATCAACCGCCTCTCCGACGCCGCCCAGGCCGGCGACGGCGCGGCCAAGGCGGCGTTCGACCGTGCACACCGGCTCTCGGTGGGCATCAACATCGCGCAGATGGTGGTGGCGGCGGCGGTGCTCATCCGCTTCGCGTGAGGCGGCGGGGCGTTCAGCTCGCCGCCACCTCCATCGCCGCGCGCCGGCCGCCCAGCAGCGCGCCATGGGCATAGGAGGGGTGGTCGGTCGTCGCCGCCTCGCCGGCGAAGAACAGCCGCCCCGCCACCGGCCGCGACAGCGCCGCATGGTCGGCCACCGAGGCCCCCACCGGCAGGAAGGAATAGGCCCCGCGCGCGTAGATGTCGCGCGACCAGCGGGTGACACGGGTGTCCACCGGGCGCGGGATGGCATTGCCGAACATCCGCCGCAGCGCCTGCATCACCAGGTCCACCTGCGCGGCATCGGGCAGCATCTCGATGCGCTGCGCCGCCGAGCCACCCACCAGCGCCACCAGCACCGGCTGGTTCACATGCGGCTGCATCGAGACGATCTCGGGCGCGGCATTGTCGCGCGTCTCGGACAGGGCGCGCAGGTAATGCGCCTCGGCCGGCCAGAAGCCGCGCGGGAAGGCCAGCACGATCTTGTTCAGCAGCCCGTTGCCGATGCGCGCGATGGCGCCGAGATGCCCGGCGGGCAGCGGCGGGTCGAAGGCGACATCGCCGCGCTTGAGCACGCCGAGCGGCAGCGTCACCACCACGCGGTCGGCGAAATACGCCTGCTCGGCAGTCGCCACCGCCACGCCCGAGCCGGCGAGGCGCACCGAGCGCACCACCTGGCGCAGCCGGATATCCAGCCCGCGCGCCAGCAGGTCGGTGATGGCGTTGTAGCCCTGCGCGAGAAGGTGGTTCTCCTCCGGGATCTCGCCCTCGCCGCCGAACCAGGATTGCGCCGAGACCTCGGCCGCATCCCCCCGGCATAACCGGCGACATAGGCGGACAGCCAGGCGGCCACGCGCTGTTCGTAGGGCGTGGCGCGGGTGGTGGGGTCGAGCACGGGCACCGCTTCGGCCAGCGACACGTCGCGCGCGCCGCGCCAGGCAAACGGGCTGTCATGGGCGATGAGCTGGCCGACAGTGTCGAAGATGGCCGTGGTCTCGGGCTCGGTCAGGCGGCGGCCATCGGCGTCGAACATGACGGAGCGCGAATCATAGGTCGGCATGCGCCGGATGCCGGCCTGGTCGGCGAGCGGGGTGAGCGGGTTGCCCTCCGGCCCATGGATCCAGGCGCCGCCCATGTCGAGCCGCACGCCGCGGAAATCGATGGTGTGCAGCCGCCCGCCGGTGCGGTTGCGCGCTTCCAGGACGGTGACGCGATGGCCGGCATCGGCCAGGGCGCGGGCGCAGCCCAGCCCCGACAGGCCGGCGCCGATGACGATGACGTTGAGGGGGCGGGCCGGCGCCTGGCCGCGTGCGGCACCGGGCAGCAACGGCGCCGTGGCGGATGCGGCAAGAAGGCGCAGAAGCCCACGCCGGCCGAGGCCGGACACCCGTTCCAACACCACCGCAGGCTCCCGCCAAACTCCGTCACGATACCGTATCGGGCCGGATCGGCGCGATCAATCGATTCCGATCCCCAACGGCCCCGCGCCGGCCCGATCCGACACTTTTGCGCGGCATCCATGCGTGCGGCGCGGCCGCGCCCCGCGCTGCGGATCGTCATGCGGGACTTGTCCCCAGCCCGGCGCGGCAATACATGCGCTGCGTATCCCGGCCTCGCCAAGCGCGGGGCCAACCCCAGCCACCATCCGCGGCGGCCCTCGCCGCCGGTCAGCACAGGGGGCGGGCACGGCGCCATCTTCGGGCCGACCCCGCCTGCCGCAGAGGAGAGTTTCGGATGAGCAAGGTCATCGGCATCGACCTCGGCACCACCAATTCCTGCGTCGCCATCATGGAAGGCAAGGACGTCAGGGTCATCGAGAACGCGGAGGGCGCGCGCACCACCCCCTCCATGGTCGCCTTCGCCAAGAACGGCGAGCGTCTGGTCGGGCAATCCGCCAAGCGCCAGGCGGTCACCAACCCGACCGGCACGCTGTATGCGGTGAAGCGCCTGATCGGCCGTCGCTTCGACGACCCGATGGTGCAGAAGGACATCGGCCTGGCGCCCTTCAAGATCACCAAGGCCGCCAATGGCGATGCCTGGGTGGAAGTGGACGGCCAGTCCTTCGCGCCGCAGCAGGTCAGCGCGATGATCCTGACCAAGATGAAGGAGACCGCCGAGGCCTATCTCGGCGAGAGCGTCTCCCAGGCCGTCATCACCGTCCCCGCCTATTTCAACGACGCCCAGCGCCAGGCGACCAAGGAGGCCGGCGCGATCGCGGGCCTCGAGGTGCTGCGCATCATCAACGAGCCGACCGCGGCCGCGCTGGCCTATGGCATGGACCAGAAGAAGGGCGGCACCATCGCGGTGTACGACCTGGGCGGCGGCACCTTCGACGTCTCGATCCTCGAGATCGGCGACGGCGTGTTCGAGGTGAAGTCCACCAATGGCGACACCTTCCTCGGCGGCGAGGATTTCGACCAGCGCATCATCGACTACCTGGCGGATGAGTTCCGCAAGGAGCAGGGCATCGACCTGCGCGGCGACAAGCTGGCCCTGCAGCGCCTGAAGGAAGCGGCCGAGAAGGCCAAGATCGAGCTGTCCTCCGCCAAGGAGACCGAGGTCAACCTGCCCTTCATCACCGCCGACGCCTCCGGGCCGAAGCACCTGGTCATGAAGCTGACGCGCGCCAAGCTCGAGGCGCTGGTCGATGACCTGGTGAGCCGCACCCTCGACCCGTGCAAGATGGCGCTCAAGGATGCCGGCCTGTCGGCGGGCGAGATCGACGAGGTCATCCTGGTCGGCGGCATGACGCGCATGCCCAAGGTGATCGAGGCGGTGAAGGCCTTCTTCGGCAAGGAGCCCGCGCGCAACGTCAACCCCGACGAGGTGGTGGCGATCGGCGCCTCCATCCAGGGCGGCGTGCTCAAGGGCGACGTCAAGGACGTGCTGCTGCTGGACGTGACGCCGCTGAGCCTGGGCATCGAGACGCTGGGCGGGGTGTTCACCCGGCTGATCGACCGCAACACCACCATTCCCACCAAGAAGTCCCAGGTGTTCAGCACCGCGGACGACAACCAGACCGCGGTGACCATCAAGGTCTACCAGGGCGAGCGGGAGATGGCGTCCGACAACAAGCAGCTGGGCACCTTCGACCTGCAGGGCATCCCGCCCGCGCCGCGCGGCGTGCCGCAGGTGGAGGTCACCTTCGACATCGACGCCAACGGCATCGTCAGCGTGCAGGCGAAGGACAAGGCGACCGGCAAGGAGCAGCAGATCCGCATCCAGGCCAAGTCCGGCCTGTCGGATGCCGACATCGAGCGCATGGTGAAGGACGCCGAGGCCAATTCGGAAGCCGACAAGAAGCGCCGCGAGAATGTCGAGACGCGCAACCAGCTCGATGCGCTGGTGCACCAGACCGACCGCACGCTGAAGGACAACGCGGACAAGATCCCGCCGGCCGAGAAGGCCGATGTGGAAGCCGCGCTGGTCGAGGCGCGCGCCGCCATCGAGAAGCAGGATGGCGAGGCGGTGGCGCGGGCCAATGAGCGGCTCGGCCAGGCGGCGATGAAGATGGGCGAGGCGATCTACAAGGCCTCCGCCGAACAGGCCCCTCCCGAGGGTGGCCAGGGCGGCGGTGGCCCCTCCGGCCCCGGCGGCGACGACAAGGTGGTCGATGCCGAGTTCGAGGAAGTGGACCCCGACAAGCGCAAGCCGTCCTGACCAGGCCGGCCTCGCCGCCCATGACCCTTGCCGCCCGGCCCATGCCAGGACCGGGCGGCGCATCCTTCGGGACCACCAGCATGACCAGCGCACGCCTCGTGTCATCGGCCCCGGCCGACCACATCCTGGCCGGGCGCCCGACCGGCGCGCCGGGACTTCCATGGAGAACCCGGGCTGCCGCGCTGGCGAGCATTCCATCGCGGCCGCGGGCTCCAGCGCGGATCGCGCCACCGCGCGAACCGGGAGCGCAGGGCGCGACCGCGCCCAGGCCGCCCGCCCTCGCCGGCGCACCCGCGCGGGGCGCGCAGCCCAGGCGCGTGGATGCGCGCCGCCCGGCGCCTGAGGGCCACGAATAATGTCCAAGCGTGACTACTACGAAGTGCTCGGCGTCGGCCGCGACGCCGACGAGGACGGGCTGAAGCGCGCCTATCGCAAGCTCGCCATGCAGTGGCACCCCGACCGCAACCAGGGCAACAAGGAAGCCGAGGCCAGGTTCAAGGAGTTGAACGAAGCCTACGACGCGCTGAAGGATGGCGAGAAGCGCGCCGCCTACGACCGTTTCGGCCATGCCGCCTTCGAACAGGGCGGCGGCGGTGGGTTCCATGGCGGCGGCAGCCCCTTCGGCGGCGCCTTCGAGGACATCTTCGAGGAGATGTTCGGCCGCTTCGGCGGCGGCGGGCGTGGCCAGCGCGGCGCCACCGGCCGAGGCGCGGATTTGCGCACGCAGGTCGAGATCACGCTTGAGGAAGCCTTCGCCGGCACCAAGACGAACATCCGCATCCCGTCCTCGGTGTCATGCGAGGCATGCAAGGGCACCGGGGCGGAAGGGGCGTCCAATGCCGGCGCGCAGACCTGCCCGGGATGCAATGGCGCGGGCAAGGTGCGCGCGCAGCAGGGCTTCTTCCTGATCGAGCGCACCTGCCCGACCTGCGGCGGGTCCGGGCGCATCATCAAGAACCCCTGCAAGATCTGCCAGGGTGCCGGGCGCGTGCAGCGCGACCGCACGCTGAACGTCACCATCCCGCCCGGCGTGGAGGATGGCACGCGCATCCGCCTGGCCGGCGAGGGCGAGGCCGGGCTGCGTGGCGCGCCCTCGGGCGACCTGTATGTGGACATCGCGATCCGCCCGCACCCGATTTTCCAGCGGGAAGGCGCCAACATCTTCATCCGCGTGCCGCTGCGCATGACGCAGGCGGCACTCGGCGGGCATGTCGAGGTGCCGAGCGTGGATGGCGGGCGCGCGCGCGTGACCATCCCGGCCGGCAGCCAGACGGGCGACCAGTTCCGCCTGCGCGGCAAGGGGTTCTCGGTGCTGCGTTCCGCCGCGCGCGGCGACATGTACGTGCAGGTCAGCGTCGAGACGCCGCAGAACCTCACGCCACGCCAGCGCGACCTGCTGGAGGAATTCGAGGCCGAGGCCGAGAAGGGCGGGCGCACCAGCCCCGAAAGCGAGGGGTTCTTCGCCAAGGTGAAGGAATTCTGGGACGGGCTGGGGCGGTAGGGCGTCGCACCCGGCGCCGCCTTCCCGCGCTCATCCGCATCCGGCCTGATGCGCCATCCGCCCTACCGCCATCCGCTGATCGCCGAGGCCGGCACCGCCTGGCCCACCGCCTGCCCCGCGGCAACCGCCACGGCCACCCCCGCCACGCCCCACCCGCCGCCGGGCGCGGGGGCCAACACCGGCGCCCCGCTGGCACCGCGCGTGCCGGCGCAGCCATGCAGCAGCACCACATGCCCCGACAGCGCCCGGCGCAGCCCGATGGCGCGACAGCCGGCATCGGCCATCAGCACTTCCGGCCGGTCCTGCTGGTAGCCGCCCAGCATCAGCGGTGAGCCCGGCGCGGGCGGTTCCGCCAGCAGGGGCAGCACCGGCTGCGCGTCGGGCATCGGCACGGCAAGGTGCAGCACCGCCCAATCCGCCCCGGCCGGCCCCGCCCCCGGCGTGAAGCCGGGACCGATCGTGAAGCGCGCCACCCGCGCATGAACCCGCCAGGCGCCGAGGTGGTAGCCCAGCAGCACATGCACCGAGCCCGGCTGCACCAGCCGCGCCGTGCGCCGGGCCACCAGGCAATGCGCCGCCGTCAGCACGCGGTCCGGCGCGACCAGCGTGCCGGTGCACCGCCCGCCCAATTCGGTCTGCACCCGCCCCAGGGCCGACCACGGCGCGGCGGCCGCATCCACCGGCCGGCGAGGGTCGTGTGCGCCGATTCCGGGCAGCGCCGGGGCCTGGCCCTGCGCGAAGGCCGCGCCCGGCACGCTCAGCGCCACCGCCAGCCATCCGCACGCCCATCGCGCCATCACCGCCTCCCTGGCCTTGACCCCGATCATGCCCGCCCGCAAAGCCTGAAGCATCCCGCATGGAGGCCACGCCATGACCACCCGCATCGGCATCGCCGGCATCACCGGCCGCATGGGCCGGCTTCTGGCCGAGGAAATCCCCGCCGCCGGCGCCACCCTCGCGGGCGGCACGCTGCGCTCCGGCGCGGCCCCGGCCGGCGCCCCCGCCCTGCCCGACATCGCCGCGCTGTTCGCCGCCAGCGACGTGGTGATCGACTTCACCCACGCGCATACCGCGCGCGCCCATGCCGAGGCCGCGGCGGCGGCGGGCAAGCCGCTCATCCTGGGCAGTTCGGGGCTCTCGGCGGAGGATGAGGGCGCGCTGGCGCAGGCCGCGGCGCGCTGCGCCATCGTCTATGCCGCCAATTTCGCGCCGGGGGTGAACCTGTTCCTGGCCATCGCCGAGCGCATGGGCGCCGCCCTGCCCGCCGCGGATTACGACGCCGAGATCGTGGAGATGCACCACCGCCAGAAGGTGGACGCGCCCTCCGGCACCGCCGTGGCGCTGGGGCGCGCGGTGGCGGCCGGGCGCGGCACCACGCTGGAGGAAGCAGGGCGCGAGAGCGGGCGGGACGGGCATTGCGGCGCGCGCGGCACCGGCACCATCGGCTTCGCCGCCTTGCGCGGCGGCCAGGTGGTGGGCGAGCACACGCTGGTCTTCGCCGCCGGGTCCGAGCACATCAGCCTGACCCACCGGTCCTTCGACCGGCGCGTCTATGCCAGCGGGGCGGTGCGCGCGGCGCTCTGGGCCCAGGGCAGGCCGCCGGGCCTGTATGGGATGAAGGACGTGCTGGGGATGTAGCCAGCGCGCGGCCCGGTTCACGCCAACGGCCGAATGCCCCGACCGCTGGTATTGCCGTGGGCAGCCCTCAAATGCCGGGCGCAAACCTCCGGTGTGCTTGGCTTCGCCGAACGACCCGCGGCGCCCGGTCGGGCGCTCCGCACGAGCCAAACACCCGTGCCGTCGGCATCACACCGGAAGCAGCACCCGCCGCGCCACCTGCACCGTCCCCGCCGGCGTCGCCGAGAGCAGGTCCTTGCGCGCCTCGACGATGCCCACCCCGGCATAGCGCGCCGGCCAGGCCGCCTGCCCGCAGCGCTCCCAGGTGGCGCCGGCGCGCAGGAAGGGGGCGAAGGGCGGCGTGAACAGCGCGGCATCCTTGCGTTCCACCTGGAACAAGTGCCGTTCCAGCAGCCTTGTGACCTGCCCGGGCGAATAGGGCTGGCCATGGCCGAAGGGCGTGTGCTCGGCATGCGCCCAGAGCCCGCGCCGGTTCGGCGCCACCACCAGCAGGCGGCCGTCATCCTTGAGCACGCGCCAGACCTCGCGCAGCAGGCGGCGCGCGTTCTCGGCCATCTCCAGCCCATGGACCAGCAGGATCCGGTCGAAGGAGAGGTCGGGGAAGGGCAGGCTGTCCTCCTCCGCCACCAGGCCGCTGTTGCCCCCCGCCGCCGGATAGGGCGCGAGGCCCAGCTGCGCCAGGGACAGCGCCACGCAGCGCGCCGCCTCATCCCGCCACAGATCGAGGTAGGGCGTGGTGTGCCCGATGCCCAGCACGCCCTGCCGCGCCAGCCCCGGCCACATCGCCCGCAGCCGCACGGCGAGCAGGCGCGCTGCCGTCGCCCCGGCGGGCGAGCCGTAAAATGCGCCTATCCCATGGATTTCCGATCCCATGCGGTCGATATAGGAAACCGCGCGGCCGGATGGGATGGCTGTGCGCCCACGAATGAGGAACCGACCACATGCCCGTGACCGTCACGCCGGTCCCGTGTCTTTCCGACAACTACACCTGGCTGCTGCGCGCGCCCGATGGCCGGCTTGCGATCTGCGACCCGGGCGAGGCGAAGCCGGTGATCGAGGCGGTGGAGGCGGCCGGCGGCGCGCTCGACGTCATCCTGCTGACCCATCATCACGGAGACCATGTCGCGGGCGTAGCGGAGCTGGTGGCGCGCTACGGTGCGAAGGTGATGGGTGCCGCAGCCGATGCCCATCGCCTGCCGCCGCTCGACATCGCCGTCGCGCCCGGCCAGGTGGTGGAGGTGATGGGCGTGCCCGCCAAGGTGCTGGCCAGCGATGGCCATACGCGCGGCCACATCGCCTATCATTTCCCCGAATTCGCCATCCTGCTGTGCGGGGATACGCTGTTCTCGCTGGGCTGCGGGCGGCTGCTGGAAGGCACGCCGGTCGAGATGTTCGACAGCCTGCAGGCGCTGGCCGCCCTGCCGCCGGAAACCCTGGTGTGCTGCGGCCACGAATACACCGAGAGCAACGGCCGCTTCGCCCTGACGGTGGAGCCCGACAACCCCGCCCTGCGCGCGCGCATGGACGAGGTGGCGATGCAGCGTGCCGCGGGCCGCCCCACCGTGCCCACCACCATCGGCCAGGAACTGGCCGACAACCCCTTCCTGCGCGCCAAGGATGTCCAATCCCTCGCCCGCATCCGCGCCGCCAAGGACAATTTCCGCTGACCGCGCCCGCCCGAAAGGCCCGCCCATGAAGCTGCACCACTCCCACGCCAGCCCCTATGTGCGGAAGGTCATGGCCTGCGCCATCGCCCGCGGCATCGACGGACGCATCGAGACGGTGGCGACCAACCCCCATGTCTCGCCGCCCGAATTGCTGGCCGACAACCCGCTGTCGAAACTGCCCGCGCTGGTCGCCGATGACGGCATGGCGATCTACGACAGCCCGGTGATCTGCGAATACCTCGACACCCAGGGCGATGCGCCGGGGCTGTTCCCGCCGGTGGGCAGCGCGGCGCGGCCGGTGGCGCAGATCCGCCACGCCACCGCCGATGGCATCCTGGATTCCGCGGTGGGGCGCCGCGGCATGGCGCAACTGCCGCAGGATGAAGGTCGCCGCGCCTACGATTCACGCCAGAAGGCGGCGGTGGAGCGCGCGCTGGCGGTGCTGGAGGCCAACCCGCCGCAGGGCCTGGCCGATATCGGCGCGATCGCCGTGGCCTGCGCGCTGGGCTACCTCGATTTCCGCTTTCCGCAGGAGCCCTGGCGGGAGGGCCATCCGCGCCTGGCCGCCTGGTTCGCGGAGGCCTCGGCGCTGCCGCCCATCGCGCGGACCATGCCGAAGGGATGATGCCCGACCTGCGCGACCCGGCCGTGACCGCCGCGCAGGTCATCGCCGCCCTCGACCTGCGCCCGCACCCCGAGGGCGGGCATTACGGCGAGATCTGGCGCGATACGCCCGAGGGCGGCGGGCGCGGCTGCGGCACCGCGATCTATTTCCTGCTGGCGGCGGATGAGTTCAGCCACTGGCATCGCGTCGATGCCGCCGAGGCCTGGCACTGGTATGCCGGCGCGCCGCTGGCGCTGTCGATGTCGCAGGATGGGCACGACGCGCAGGCGGTGCATCTGGGCCCCGACCTGTCGCGCCATCAGCGCCCCTTCGCGCTGGTGCCGAAGGATTGCTGGCAGAGCGCCGCCTCGCTCGGGCGCTGGACGCTGGTGGGCTGCACGGTCAGCCCGGCCTTCGACTTCGCCGGCTTCGAACTGGCCCCGCCGGACTGGCGGCCGGTGCCGCGCGGGCGCTGAGCGCGCGACAGGCGTCGCCCGGCCCACGCGCGCCCGCAACACGCCGGGGGTCGATGCACGCCCCGGACGGCATCACGTGATGCGGTCGAGTTCCTTCTCGTCCAGCGTGCCCGGCACCAGCGTCATCGGCACGGTCAGACGGTTGGCGTAGCGCCCGGTCAGCGCGCTGATCAGCGGCCCCGGACCGCCGCCGTCGGGCGCCATGGCCAGCACCAGGATCGAGATGCGCGGGTCCTCCTCCAGCAGCGCCAGGAGTTCGTCGCGCGGGTCGCCCTCGCGGATGATCAGGATGGGGAAGCCGCCGGTGATCTCGTTCACCTCGGCCGCCAGGCCGGAGAGCATCTTCTCCGCATCCTCCTGGCGTTCCTCCTTCATCATCGCACCCACGCCGGCCCATTCGACCAGGCCGATGGGTTCCAGCACGCGCAGCAGGGCCACGCGCCCGCCGCCCTTGCGCGCGCGCAGGCAGGCGTAGCGCAGCGCGATCGCGCGTTCCGGGCTGTCATCCACCACGACCAGGAAGATGCGGTCGCGCTTCTCGGCCTTGGTGGCGGCGGCGGCTTCCTCGCTGCCTGGCATGTGGCACCTCGTCAGTGTTGCGCGTGGAGCCCGCCCGCATCGGCGGCCTCGCCTTCCCATTCCGGCGCGCAGCCGCCGCAGGGGCCTGCGCGCGCATCCCGTTTGCGTTCCGCGCGGCGTCAGCCGCGGCGGAACAGCACGCTTCCGAGCCACCCCGCCAGCGCGGCCAGCACGATGCAGCCGATACCATAGAGCAGCGGCGCGTTGCGAGCGACCGCGGCGATCGTGGCGGCGGAGCCCACGCGGTCCACCCGCAGGAACAATTCCTGCCGTGCCACGATGCGCCGCTCGCGCACCAGCAGCACCTCGATCCGGTAGTCGCCGGTCTGCACCGTGTCGGGGAAGGAGACGCGCGTGCTGAACAGCCGCCCGCCGGCCACCGCCACCGGGGCGGCGTATTCCTGCCAGCGGCCGTCGCGTTGCTTGAGCTCCAGCAGCGCGGCGCGGAAGGCCGGCGCCTGGCTGCCCACGGCACGCAGAGGCAGGGTGTCGAGGCCGAGCCGCGCGGTGCGGCGCGTCTCCTGCGGCAGCATCTCCCACACCGGGCGCGTGGCCGCGATGGCGTAGAAGCCCGGCACCTCGGGGAAGGTGGTGGCCGGCCCGCTCACCCAGATGCCGAGCACGTTCACCTTGCGCCGCACCTGCGTCGGCTGCGGTGGGCCCCAGGCGAGCACCACCACGTCGTCGCCATCGGTGGGGTCGATCAGCAGTTCGGTGGCACCGAAGATGATGACCGAGGCGCCGGTGAAGCCGGTGGTGATCTCCACCCGGTCGGTCGAGATGTCGGCGGTGAGCTGCGGCGTGTTGGTGGGAACGACGGCAGGGGCGGGCAGTTGGGCCTGCGCGGCGCCGGCCGCGAGAATCGCCAGCGCCAGCAGCGCCGCCCGCAGCATCAGGGCACCGGGCCGATGGAGAACAGGTTTTCCGGTGCCCGCACCAGATCCCACAACAGGCCGAGCGCCACGCCCAGCACCAGCAGGCCGAGCAGCGCGCGGGTTTCCTCCCCGCGCAGCTTGGTGCCCATCTGCGCGCCGAACTGCGCGCCCACCACGCCGCCGGCCAGCAGCAGCATGGTCAGCACGATATCGACGCTGCCCACCTGCAGCGCCTGCAGCAGCGTGACATTGGCCGAGACGAACACGACCTGGAACAGCGAGGTGCCGATCACCACCGAAGTCGGCATGCCCAGCAGGTAGATCATCGCCGGCACCAGCATGAAGCCGCCGCCCACGCCCATCACGGCGGACAATATGCCGATGCCGAACCCCACCAGCAGCGGCGGCAGCACCGAGATGTACAGGCGCGACTTGCGAAAGCGCATCTTGAAGGGCAGGCCGTGCAGCCAGGTGTGCTCATGCGCGCGCGCGGTCGCGGTGCCGGTGCGCCGGCGGCGCAGGATGGCGCGCACGCTCTCGCGCACCATCAGCGAGCCCACGGTGCCCAGGATCACGACATAGAAGAACGCCACCGCGATATCGACCTGCCCGGCGCGGCGCAGCAGGGCAAACAACTGCACCCCGAGCAGCGAGCCCATCAGGCCGCCCGCCAGCAGCACCATTCCCATGCGCGCATCGACATTGTCGCGCCGCCACTGCGCCATCAGCCCCGAGACCGAGGCGCCCAGCGTCTGGTTGGCCCCCGACGCCACGGCGACCGGGGAGGGAATGCCGATCAGGATCAGCACGGGGGTCAGCAGAAAGCCGCCGCCCACGCCGAACAGCCCCGACAGCCAGCCCACGCCGAAGCCAATGCCCAGCAGCACCAGGGCATCCACACTCATCTCGGCGATAGGCAGGTAGACCTGCATCGCGCCCCGGTCCTGTTTGCGGTGAATCCTTGAGCGCCCGGTTTGAACCCGCGCGCCCGATGCGACAAGGGACAATCGCCCCGCGACAGGGCAGGATTGCGGCACGCGACCCCATGAGGCCCAAACGATGTCCTTCTCCCGCCGCCTGATCCTCGGCACCGCGCTCGTCGCGCCCTTCCTGCGCCCCGCCGCGGCGCAGGCGGCGCGGCGCGTGCGGATCGTGCACGTCAATGACTTCCACAGCCGCCATGAGCCGGTCTCGCGCGCCACCGGCGCTGCGTGCCGGGCCAACGACCCCTGCCTGGGCGGTTCGGCACGCCTGGCGGGCGGTGTGGCGCAGGCGCGCATGCAGGCGGCGGCGGATGGGCGCGCCGTGGTCGCGGTCGATGCCGGCGACCAGTTCATGGGCAGCCTGTTCTACACCGAGTATCGCGGCGCGGCGGAACTCGCGGTGATGAAGGCCTGGGGCTGCGAGGCCATGACTCTGGGCAACCACGAATTCGACAACGGCCCGGAGGTGCTGCGCCGATTCGCCGAGGCCGCCGACTTCCCCCTGCTCGCCGCCAATATCGACGCGCGCGCCGAACCGCTGCTGGCTCAGCGCATCCGCCCCTGGTGGGAGACCACGCGCGGGGGTGCGCGGATCGCCTTCGTCGGCGTCATCACGCCCGAGACGCCGCTGCTCTCCTCGCCCGGGCAGAACCTGCGCTTCACCGACCCGGCCGAGGCGGCGGCGCGCGCCATCGCCGAGATCCGCGCGACCGGCCCGGCCACCATCATCCTGCTCTCGCACCTGGGCATCGGGCACGACCGGCGCATGGCGGCGCAGGTGCCAGGCATCGACGCCATCATCGGCGGGCATTCGCACACCCTGCTCGCCGCCACGCCCGATGCCGACGGCCCCTCGCCGATGCTGGTCGAAGGGCGCGACCGCGTCGTGCGCATCGTCCAGACCGGCGCCTATGGGCGCTTCCTCGGCCGGCTCGACCTCGACCTCGCCGCCGATGGGCGGATCGCATCGCAGGGCGGTTCGACCGAACCGCTCGGGGCGGACATTCCCGAGGATGCGCGCGTGGCCGCCATGGTGGCCGACCTCGCGCGCCCGCTGGAGGAAACCCGCCGCCGCGTGGTCGGCACGCTGCCCGCGGCGCTGCCCAATGCGCTGTGCCGGCGCGGCGAATGCGCGCTGGGCAACCTGGTGGCGGAGGCGATGCTGGCCCGTGTGCCGGGCGCCGAAATCGCCATCACCAATGGCGGCGGGCTGCGGGCGGGGATGAACGCCGGCCAGGTGACGCTGGGCGACGTGCTGACCGTGCTGCCCTTCGGGAACACGGTGGCGGTGATGGGCCTGCGCGGCGCCGACCTGGTGGCTGCGCTCGAGAACGGCCTGTCCCAGGGGGCGGGCACCGCCGGGCGCTTCCCGCAGGTGGCCGGCATCCGCTTCGTGTGGGATCCCGCGGCGGACCCCGGCAGCCGGGTGCGCTCGGTGGAGGTGGCGCAGGGCGCGGGCTTCTCCGCACTCGATCCGGCGCGGGTCTATCGCGTCGCGACCAACGACTTCATGCGCCGCGGCGGCGACGGGTACGCGGTGTTCCGCGACCGCGCGCTCGACCCCTACGACACCGGGCCGGTGCTGGACGAAGTGGTGGCGGAGGCCATCGCAGCCGGCCGCTTCGCCGGCGTGCCGGAGGACGGGCGCATCCGCGCGCGGTGAGGGCCACGGGCCTGGCGCGGGGGCGGCACCGCCAGGTGGTCTTGCCCCCGTTCCCCCTCCCTACTCCTTGGCTCCTGGCGACAGACCTTCGGCGTCATTTTCAAGCGACAGGAAAGGCGTGGGCGTTCTGGGCGGGCTCCCACTCATCGTGAACGCCACTCGGGAGGGAGTGGGGCGGTGTGGGCAAATCCTGGGGCTGGTTGAACCTGCCCGGCGAACGCAAGCGGGCTCGAGCTCCGGCGTGACCCGCACGGCCGTTCCTCATCCTGCTTGCGTCTCGAAGCCTCCGGCCACCCTCGCGCATCCGCCGGCGGCCGGAACCAGGAGGCGTTGCTTCATTCCGACCCCGGCCGGCTGTTGAAAGCCTCGATGGCCAGGCTGCCGGTCGGTTTGCCGGGTCGCGGGACGTCGATCTCCACCCGCTTCAGACCTTCTGCTCGATCGCGTCCCATATCGCGCGCTCCAGGTGCACCCCGTCGAAGCGCGCAATCTCCTGCAGCCCGGTGGGCGAGGTCACGTTGATCTCGGTGAGGAACCCGCCGATCACGTCGATGCCCACGAAGATCATGCCGCGCGCCTTCAGCTCCGGGCCGATCGCCGCGCAGATCTCGCGCTCGCGCGCGGTCATCACCGTCTGCACGGCCTTGCCGCCGACATGCATGTTGGAGCGCGCCTCGCCGGCCGCCGGCACGCGGTTGATCGCGCCCATCGGCTCGCCATCCACCAGGATGATGCGCTTGTCGCCCTCCCGCACCGCCGGGACGTATTTCTGGATCACCAGCGGCTCGCGGGAGCGTTCGGTGAACATCTCGACCAGCGCGTTCATGTTGGGGTCTTCGGGGCGCAGGTGGAACACGCCCGCGCCGCCATTGCCGAACAGCGGCTTGATGATGATGTCGCCATGCTCGGCGCGGAAGGCGGCGATGCGCCGGCGGTCGGCGGTGACCATCGTGACCGGCATCAGGTCCGGGAAGTGCGTCACGAACAGCTTCTCGGGCGCGTTGCGCACGGCGGCCGGGTCGTTCACCACCAGCGTGGCCGGGTGGATGTGCTCCAGGATGTGCGTGGCCGTGATGTAGGCCATGTCGAAGGGCGGGTCCTGGCGCATCAGCACCACATCGGCACCGGAGCCGAGGTCGAGTTCCTCCTCCGCGCCGAAGGCGAAGTGGCGGCCGTGCTCGCGCCGCACCGTCACCGGCTTGGCCCAGGCGGTGACGCGCCCGCCATGAAGTGCGAGGTCCCGCACATGGTAGTGCCAGAGCGAATGGCCGCGGGCATGGGCCTCCAGCATCAGGGCGAAGGTGCTGTCGGCGTCGATGTTGATGGTCTCGATCGGGTCCATCTGGACCGCGACGCGAAGGCTGCGGGGCATGGCGCGCTTCCTGATCATGGTCCGGGCGGACCGCTGCATCCGGGTCCGGGACGGACCGCTTGGCGTGGTCGTGCCATCGCGGGGCGAAATGCGCCAGAGGCGCGGGCGGTGGGCAGCGTTACCCAACTCACGGTTGTTTTATATTAACGGAATACGATTTCCGGTTAAGTGCTGCGCAGGATGTGGCATAGGTTGCCACATGGTTAAGGCCCCACCGGGGCCCGGATGCGGCAGGACGCCGCGACACTCCCGTTCCGGCGAGACGTGCGATGTCCCTGCTGCTGCCCGACCCCGCGAAGCCCCCCGTATTGTCAGACCGCGTGCTGCCCGCCGAGATCCTGGTGGCCGGCGGCGACCCGCGGCCCGCCTTCGAACCGGTCGCGACCACGCCTGCCATCGACCCGCCGGACGCGCCCGGTGTGCCGTCACCGCCGCCCACCGCATCGATGCCAGCCGAGGCGCCGCGCGCCATCGAGGCGCCGGCCGTCTCGCCTGCGCCATCGGCCGATGCCCCGCCGCAGGACACGCCATCGCCGCTCGCCGCATCGATGCCGCCGGGCGCGCCTCCGGCCGAACCGGCCGCCATCGAAGCGCCAGCGCAAGCCACCGATACCACCGCGCAGCATGCGGCCGTATCGCCTGGTGGCGATGACACGGCAGACGTTCCGCCAGCCGACGAAGCGCCGGGACCGGCGCCCACCGCCGCCGCCGCGCCGCCCTTCGCCCTGCCGCCGGAGGATGCCTTCCCCGGCCTGGCGGACCTCGACGCCATCCTGGCCGCCCATGCCGGCCCGCCGCCCGTGCCGGATGCCCAAACCCGCGCCGAGGTCGCCGCCTGGCTCGGCCTCGACCCCGCCATCGCCGCGGAGGGCGCCCTGTTCAACGCCGCGGTGGCGGCGCTGCCGTCGCAGGATGGCGATGCCGCCCTGCGCGAATGGCTCGGCGATGAGGCCGCCCTTGCGCTGGCCTGGACCGGCGCCCCGCCGGACTGGCCCTGGCCGTGACGCCGCGCCGCCTCAGGCCAGCGCGTCCGCCCGCCGTGCGGTGACCGGCACCCGCAGGTAGCGCACGCCGTTGCTCTCCGCCGGCGGGAAGCGCCCGGCGCGGATGTTCACCTGGATCGAGGGCAGCAGCAGCAGCGGCGCGGCCAGCTTCGCATCGCGCTCGGTGCGGAAGGCGACGAACGCGTCCTCGCTCGTGCCGTCCTTCACATGCGGGTTGTGGGCGCGCTGCTCCGCCACGCTGGACTGCCAGGCGAAGGCGTCGCGGCCCGGCGCCTTGTAGTCGTGGCATATCCACAGCCGCGTCTCCGGCGGCAGGTCGAGCAGCCGCTTCATCGAGCGGAACAGCGTGCGGGCGTCGCCGCCGGGGAAATCCGCCCGCGCCGTGCCGTAGTCGTGCATGAACAGCGTGTCGCCGACGAACACGTCGGACGGCGCGTCGCCGGCATCCTGCGGGGGAATGACGCGATAGGAGACGCAGGCCGGCGTATGGCCAGGCGTGTGCAGCACCTCGATCGTCAAGGACCCCAGCGCGAAGCGCTCATGGTCCTTGAACAGGCGGTCGAAGTCGCCGCCCTCGGGCTTGACGTCCGCGGCGGCAAACACCGGGCGGAATATCTCCTGCACCTCCGTGATGCGCGCGCCGATGCCGATCGGCGCGCCGGTGCGCTGCTTGATGTAGGGCGCGGCGGTCAGGTGGTCGGCATGGGCGTGGGTCTCCAGCACCCAGTCGATGGCAACGCCTTCCGCCTCGGCCGCCGCCAGCACCTGGTCGGCGAAGGAGACATCGGCGGTGCCGGAGCGGTTGTCCCAGTCCAGCACCGGGTCGATCACCGCGCCGCGCTTCGTCGCGGGGTCCCAGACCAGGTAGCACACGGTGTTGGTCGCTTCGTCGAAGAAGCCGCGGATGGAGGCCGCCGGCATCGCCATTCTCCCTTTGGCCATCAACGTAGATCGCGCCTGGACCGGCGGCAAGGCGCGCGCGGGCGGCGCTGCGCCCGGCGCGCACGAATGCGTGGTTCGGTGCGTCACATCGGCTGGCCCCGGCGCGGCGGCATGGTGTGGCTGGGACGGCCATCGCCGGTCCCCAAGCCGCCCGGACCGGGCGCCAATGAAAGGGCAGGACCATGACACAGGATGCATCGACGCCGACCAAGGCCGTTGTCACCCTCGAGGATTTCACCGAGGTGGTCGCGACCGCGCTGTTCCGCGCCGCCGCCGCGCGGCCCGCCGGCCGGCCGCATCACGGCACCACGACCATCGGCATCATCTATCGCCCCGATGGCGATGGCGGCCCCAGCCTGACCAACGGCATTCCGCCGGACCAGGGCGCGCCGGTGCCCGGCACGCTCCGCGGGGTCGGCGGCGCGCTCTCGGAGGAGGGCATCGGGCGGTTGAACGCCGCGCTGCGCGCGCGTGGCGAGGCCGCCGCCCCGCTGCTGCGCAGCCTGTTCGCCGATCAGGCCGGCACCATGGCCGCGCTGTTCGACCTCGATGCCGAGCAGGCGGCAGCGGTCCGGGCCGATGCCTGCCGCGACGACGGCACGCTCAAGGCGATGCGCCTGGCGGCCGAGGCGGTGGCCGGCTCGGGCGTGCCGGTCATGCTCGACTTCCGCCTGGCCGACGATGCGCGCGCGGAAGGCAAGCGGAAATGGTGCGTCCAGAGCTTCACCGTGGGCGGCAGCGGCAGCGCCTCCACCGGATCGAGCGGCACCACCGGCGGCGGCACCGTCACCGGCTCCGTCACCTTCGGGCGGTGCAAGTGACCGGCACCGCACAGCACCCGCCGGCCTGCCCGAGTTCGCGCCCGGAGATCCCTGATGCGGAGGTCTTCGGCATCGTGCTCGGCACGCCGGGCGCCCCCGGCGTGCGCTACCTCGACCAGCCGATCGCGGTGCCGGACGCGCTGCGGATGCCGGGCGCGCCGGTCGGGGCGGCGGAGTTCCTGCGCATCTCGGCCCCCTGCGCCGAAGCGCGGTGCCGGCACTTCGACGGCGCGCGCTGCCGCCTCGGTGCCAGCCTGGCGCGCGACGGCGCCCGAAGGGGCCGCTCCGGCGCGGCACCCGGCCCGCCTTCCTGCGCCATACGGCCGCGCTGCCGCTGGTGGCGCGAACAGGGGCCGGATGCCTGCGTGTCCTGCGCCTTCGTGGTCACCGACCGCCTGGCCTGACGCGGCGGGCGGGATGCGCCAGGCGGCGTCCCGCCCGTTCGCTCAGAAGGTCTCGACCCAGGGCCGCACCTCGATCTCCCACGACCAGCAGGAACGGTGCTGGCGGATCAGCTCGAGATAGGTCTGCGCGATCGCATCGGGGTCGAGCAGCGTGTCGGCGCCGGCATCGGCCCGGCGCGCGCCGCGGATGCCGCCATCGATCACCACATGCGCCACATGCACGCCCTGCGGATGCAGTTCGCGCGCCATAGACTGCGCCAGGCCGCGCAGCGCGAACTTCCCCATCGCGAAGGGCGCGGATTGCGCATAGCCCTTCACCCCCGCCGAGGCGCCGGTCAGCATGATGGTGCCGGCCCCGCGCGGCACCATCCGCCGCGCCGCCTGCTGCGCCACCAGGAAGGCGCCGAAGGCACACACCTGCAGGGATTTCTGCACATCCGCCGGCACCAGCTCGGCGATCGGCCCGCGCGTGCGGAAGGAGGGGTTGTAGACCACCACCTCGGCATCGCCCTCGGCGTCGAACAGCGCGGCGATGGCGGCCTCGTCGGTGGCGTCGCAGGCATGGGCGGCGGCGCCGGTCTCGCGCCACCAGCGCATCCAGCTTCGCGATGTTCCGCGCCGCCAGCGCCACCGCGTAGCCTTCGCGCGCCAGCAGCCGCGCCAGCGAGGCCGAGAGCCCGTCTCCCGCGCCGATGATCAGGGCCTTGGGCATCGCAGCACCTCCCGTGTCAGGCCCCGGGCGTCACGCCCCCCGGGGCGCCAGCAGGATGACCCCGGCGCCCAGGATGCACAACGCCGCGCCCACCGCATCCCACCGGTCGGGCCGAAGCCCCTCCACCCCCCACATCCAGGCCAGCGACGCCGCGATGTAGATGCCGCCATAGGCCGCGAAGGCCCGCCCCGCGGCGGGGGCCTCCACCCGCGTCAGCAGCCAGGCGAACAGCACCAGCAGCACCACGCCCGGGCCCAGCCACCAGGCGCTGCGCCCCAGCCGCACCACCGCCCAGACGGCGAAGCAGCCACCGATCTCGGCCGCCGCCGCCAGCACATAGAACCCGGCGCCGCGCAGCATCACCCACCCCGCACGGTCAATCGATGGTCTCGAGCAATTCGCACAGCGTCGCGCAGCGCGGTGCGAGGTCCTGCCACAGGATATGCTCGAAGGGCGCATGGGCGCCGGCACCGGTGCAGCCCAGGCCGTCCAGCGTCGGGATGCCCATGGCCGCGGTGAAATTGCCGTCGGAGCCGCCGCCGCGATGGGATTTCGGCAGGTCGTAGCCATGCCGCGCCGCGATGCCGTGCGCCATGGCGTGCAGGGCGGCGATCTCGGGTGTCTCGACCATCGGCGGGCGGTTCATGCCGCCTTCCACCTCGATGCGCAGGCCATTGCCGTCATCGCCCGCCATGGCGAGGATGATGCGCTCCAGCCGCTCCCCCTCGGCCACCGAGCCGACCCGCAGGTCGATCTCGCAGCCGGCCTCGGGCGGCACCACGTTGGGCCGCGTGCCGCCCCAGATGGGCGCGACATTGGTGGTGGTGCCGCCGGCGAGGTCGACCAGCGCATGGATCTCCAGGATTTTCCGCGCCAGCGCCACCACCGCGCTGCGCCCATCCTGCCAATTGCCGCCGGAATGGGCCGAGACGCCATGCACCCGCATCACGAAGCGCCCCACGCCCTTGCGCGCGGTGACGCAGGCGCCGCCGGCACCGGCCGGCTCGGGGATCAGCACGGCGCGCGCACCGGCCGCCGCGCGTTCGATCGGCGCGCGGGAGGTCGGGCTGCCGACCTCCTCGTCGGGGGTCAGCAGCAGGATGATCGGGCGCTTCGTGGGGGTTTTCTGGCGCAGGATCTCGCGCACCGCATGGAAGGCGAAGAAGGAGCCCGCCTTCATGTCGTAGATGCCCGGCCCATGCGCCTTGGCACCCTCCACCCGCCAGGGCATCGGCCCGCCGAGCGTGCCGTGGTCCCACACCGTGTCCAGGTGCCCGGCCACCACCAGCGGCGCGCCCTGTCCGGGCGTGCGGGCGATCAGCGTGTCGCCGAAGCCGTCGGTGCCGGGCAGCCGCTCGATCGCCGCGCCCACCGCGCGCAGCTCGGCCTCCGCCCGGCCGATCAGCCCGTTCACCGCGGCGGGGTCGGAGGTCGGCGGTCTCGTGCTCCACCCAGCCGCGCAATTCGGCCAGCAGGCGTTCGGAGGTGCCGATCTCGGTGCCGGGCATGGGCGGGTCCTTCCAGGGAATGTCGCGGCGCTTCTGGCAGCGGGGTTTTCCCTTGTCCATCCACGGCGGGGCCGGTAACGACCCCCCGCATTGCATCACGGGGACCCGCGCCGCCCATGCCCGAACTGTATTTCTTCGAGGACCTGTCGGTCGGCCTGACCGCGAAATTCTCCAAGACCATCACCGAGGCCGACATCGTCCTGTTCGCCGCCGTCACCGGCGACACCAACCCGATGCACCTCGATGCCGAATACGCCGCCACCACCATCTTCAAGGAGCGCATCGCGCACGGGATGCTGGCGGCCGGCCTCATCACCAAGGTGCTGGGCACGCAATTGCCCGGCCCGGGCACCATCTACATGTCGCAGTCGCTGAAGTTCCGCGCGCCCGTGAAGATCGGCGAGACCGTCACCGCCATCGTGGAGGTCGCCGCGCTGCACCCCGACAAGCACCGCGCCACCCTGCGCACCGTTTGCCTGGTGAAGGGCGAGCCGGTGCTGGAGGGCGAGGCCTATGTCTCCGTCCCATCCCGCGCCAGCATCGCCGCCAAGGCCGCGGAATAGGCCATGCGGCGTGTATGCGTGTTCTGCGGCTCGGCGCTCGGCGCGCGGCCGGAATACCGTGCGGCGGCAGAGGCGCTGGGCCGCGCCATCGCCGCGCGCGGCATGGGCCTGGTGTTCGGCGGCGGCGCCGTCGGGCTGATGGGCGTGGTCTCGGCCGCCGCCCTCGCCGCGGGCGCGCCGGTCACCGGCATCATCCCGCACGGCCTGGTGGCGCGCGAGGCCGGCAACGGCGACCTGACCGACCTGCGCGTGGTCGCCTCCATGCATGAACGCAAGGCAATGATGGCCGAGATGTCGGACGGCTTCATCGTGCTGCCCGGAGGCTTCGGCACGCTGGAGGAAGTGGTCGAATCGCTGACCTGGTTGCAACTGGGCATCCATCGCAAGGGCGTCGTGTTCGTCGATACGCTCGGCTACTGGCAGAAGCAGATGGCGATGTTCGACCACATGGTGGCCGAGGGCTTCCTCAGGCCCGACATCCGCGCCACGCCGCTGCTGGCGCCGGACGCGCAGGCGGCGCTCGACGCGCTGGACGGCTTCGCGCCGCCGCAGGTGCCCCGCTGGCTGGTGCCGGGGGAGGCGTGAGCGCTGGCAGGAAGGTCGGGGGAGGGAACTCCCCCGAACCCCCTCCTTCGTCTGTCACCTGGGAACTGACCTCCGCTGTCAGTTCCCCAGGGTCAGAAAAAGGGTGGGGGCCCGGGGGAGGTTCTCCTCCCCCGGCCTTGGTCTTCACCACCTGGCACGAGATCCCCACCGAGGCCCGCGGCGCCACCGTGGCGCTTGGCAATTTCGACGGCGTGCATCTGGGCCATGCGGCGGTGCTGCGCGCGGCGCATCTCGCACGGCCCGACCTGCCGCTCGCCGCGCTGACCTTCGAGCCACATCCGCGCGAGCATTTCCGCCCCGACGACCCGCCCTTCCGCCTGACCTTGCTGCCGGCGAAATCCACCGCCTTGCATCAGGCCGGCGCACGGCTCGTCTTTGCCCTGCCCTTCGACGATGCCTTCGCGGCGATGACCGCCGAGATGTTCATGGAGGAGGTGCTGCATCGCGGCCTGGGTGCCAGGCACCTGGCCTGCGGGCCGGATTTCGCCTTCGGCCACCGCCGCGGCGGCGACGTGGCCTTCCTGCAACGCGAGGCCGAGGCGCGGGGCATGGGCGTGTCCATCGTGCCCCCGGTGCATCATGGCGGGGAGGCGATCTCCTCCACCCGCATCCGCCGCCTGCTGCAGGATGGCTACCCCGACCGCGCGGCGGAACGCCTGGGGCGGGATTGGGAAATCCGCGGCACCGTGGTGCATGGCGACAAGCTCGGCCGCGTGCTGGGCTGGCCCACGGCGAATATCTGGATCGGCCGCCACCTGGAACCCGCGCGGGGCGTCTATGCGGTGACCGTGGCGCTGCCGGGCGGGCAGGTCGCGAAGGGCGTGGCGAATGTCGGCCGCCGCCCGACGCTGGGCGGCGACCCCGAGACACGGCTCGAGACCTTCATCTTCGATTTCGCCGGTGATCTCTATGGGCAGGAGATCGGCGTCCACCTGGTGCGTTTCCTGCGGCCGGATGCGAAGTTCGCGGGGCTGGAGGAGCTGAAGGCGGCGATCGCGCAGGATGTGGAGGATGCACGGGCCGCGCTGGGGTGATGGCGCCGGCCAGTCGCGCGCCCGTCCGGCGACTTCGAGAGGCGCCGCCGCCCCGCGGATGCGCGCCTTGTCGCGGATCTCGATCATCAACCGTGGCGCGTCGCCAACCTCCGCCTGCCGGCGGTACGGATGAAGTCATCCACCGGCGGCGCGGGCCCGTGTGCGTTTCTCCACAGCGCCGCGTGCAAACGAGGACTATAGGAGGATGCGTACGGACCTCGCGATGATGGGAGGTTGTGTCATGGCCAAGGCCTGTCGGCTGCTTGCCGCGCCTCTCGCCCTGCTGTTCGCCGCCGCGCCGCTTCGCACGGGCGGGGCCTTCACTTCCTCGGAACTGCTCTGGGTCACGCCCGCGACCGAGGACGGCACCAGCACCCCTTGCGCGCGCTTGCTGTTGCTGGAACTGCCCAACGACTGGCTGCCTGGCGACGGTGCCGCCATCATCCTGCGGGCAGAGGGCTCGCGGCAGGACGGCACGCTGGTCGGGGCACTGCTCGCGCAGCAGGCCGCCGTGCTCGAATTTCCCTCGGGCCGCGGCGGCGGTGGCGGTGCCTGCGCCGCCGCGCCGGCAGATCCGGTTGCGGAGGTGCTGGGCGCGCTCGATACCCTGGAGCGACAGGTCGGCGCCGGCGTCGTCGTGGCTATCGGCCTGGGTGAGGCCGGGCAGGCCGTGCTCGATGCCGTGCGCGAGGAGGTCGTGGTGCCGCGCCTGGGCGACGAAGGCCCACGCCTGGCGGCCGCCCTGGTCCTGGACCACGGCGCCCGCGCCACATTCCGACGCGGCCCGCCGCCACCGCCCGAGGCGCGCTGGCCGGAGCGCGCGAGACTTCTGTGCGCGGCCATTGCCCCCCTGGCGGGGCCGCGGGCGAGTCCGGATTGCCTGGCGGCGCTGCTGCCGGAGGCCCATCGCTCGACGGCGACGCTGCGGCGCCGCTGACCTTCCTGGAGCCCAGCGCTTGACGCCCCGCCGCCCGCCTCCGCATAAGCCCTCCATGGCCTGGGACGCGCCGATGTTCGCCTTTGCGCGAATTACCGCCCCGGTCCTCGTCTGAGGGCCGGGTTCCTCCGCGCGCATTCCCGATGACCCGCCGCACCGAACGGCACTTCCCGCGGCCGACGGCCCGAGACAGGCACCCATGACCGACAGCGCCCCCGCCCCCCGCGACTATCGCGGCACCGTCTTCCTGCCGAAAACCGCCTTCCCGATGAAGGGCGACCTGCCCAAGCGCGAGCCCGCCATGCTGGAACGCTGGGCACGCCTGAAACTATGGGAGAGGCTGCGCGCGCAATCCGCCGGGCGGGAGAAGTTCGTCCTGCATGACGGCCCGCCCTATGCGAACGGCAACCTGCATATCGGCCACGCGCTCAACAAGATCATGAAGGACGTGATCAACCGCGCGTCCCAGATGGCCGGGCACGACGCGAACTACGTACCTGGCTGGGACTGCCACGGCCTGCCCATCGAATGGAAGGTCGAGGAGGAATACCGCGCCAAGGGCCGCGACAAGGACGCCGTGCCGGTATTGGATTTCCGCGCCGAATGCCGCGCCTATGCGCAGCATTGGCTGGGCGTGCAGTCCGCCGAATTCCAGCGCCTGGGCGTGGCCGGCGACTGGGCGGACCGCTACGCCACCATGGACTTCGCTTCCGAGGCCGCCATCGCGGGCGAGATCGGCAAGTTCCTGCTGAACGGCTCGCTCTATCGCGGCCTGCGCCCGGTCATGTGGTCCCCGGTCGAGAAAACCGCGCTGGCGGAAGCCGAGATCGAATACCACGACCATGTCAGCCCGACGCTGCACGGGCGCTTCCGCATCCTGCGCGCGGGCGCGGCGGACCTGGTGGGCGCCGATGTGGTGATCTGGACCACGACGCCCTGGACCATCCCGGGCAACCGCGCCGTGGCCTACGGGCCCGAGATCGACATCGCGCTGGTGCATGTGGAAGGCGTGGCCGAGGGCTCGCTGCTGAAGGTCGGCGACCGGCTGCTGGTGGCGCTGCCGCTGCTGCCCGCCTTCGAGAAGGACGCCGGCATCGGCGCGCACAGCGTGAAGCGCGTGCTGAAGGGCGCGGAACTGGAAGGTGCCATCGCGGCGCATCCGCTGCGCGGGCAGGGGTATGATTTCGACGTGCCGCTGCTGCCCGGCGACTTCGTCACCACCGAGGCCGGCACCGGCTTCGTGCACATCGCGCCGGGCCATGGCGAGGACGACTTCGCGCTGGGCCGCGCAGTTCGGCCTGCCGATCCCCGAGACCGTCAACGACGACGGCACCTTCACCCAGCACGCGCCAGGCTTCGCCGGGCTGCACGTGTTCAAGGCGCATACCGCGATCTACGACGCGATGCGCGAAGCCGGCACGCTCGCGGCGATCGGCAAGCTCACGCACTCCTATCCGCATTCCTGGCGGTCGAAGAAGCCGGTGATCTTCCGCGCCACGCCGCAATGGTTCATCGCGCATGGATGATGCGAACGCGATCCGCACCAAGGCGCGCGCCGCCATCGCGGCCACGCATTTCGTGCCCGAGGCCGGGCGCAACCGCCTCGATTCCATGATCGCCGCGCGGCCGGACTGGTGCATCTCCCGCCAGCGCGCCTGGGGCGTGCCGATCCCGGTGTTCGTCAGCAGGCAATCCGGCGAACCGCTGCGCGACCCGGCCATCATCGCGCGCGTCGTCGAGGCCTTCCGCGAGGAAGGCGCCGATGCCTGGTACCAGCCCGGTGCCGCCGCGCGCTTCCTCGGGCCGGACCGCGACCCGGCGCAGTACGAGCAGGTGATGGACATCGTGGATGTCTGGTTCGAGAGCGGCTCGACCCACGCCTTCGTGCTGCCGCCGCGCGGCCTGCCCTTCCCGGCGGATCTGTACCTGGAAGGCTCGGACCAGCATCGCGGCTGGTTCCATTCCTCGCTGCTGGAATTGGTCGGCACGAACGGCGTCGCCCCCTTCAAGGCGGTCCTCACCCACGGCTTCGTCCTCGACGAGCAGGGGAGGAAAATGTCGAAGTCGCTGGGCAACGTGACGGCGCCCCAGGACGTGATGAAGCAGTACGGCGCCGACATCCTGCGCCTGTGGGTGATGAATTCCGACACCGCGCTCGACCTGCGCATCGGCAACGAGATCCTGAAGCAGCAGGCGGAACTCTATCGCCGCATCCGCAACACGCTGCGCTGGCTGCTCGGCAGCCTGGAGGGCTTCGACGCCGAGGCCGAGACGGTTCCGCACGCCGACCTGCCCGAACTCGAACGCTGGGTGCTGCACCGGCGTGAGCGAACTGGATGCCCGCATCCGCCAGGCGGTCGCCACGCATGACTGGGCCGGCGTCTATCCCGAGATCCACAATTTCTGCGCCTCGGACCTCAGCGCCTTCTATTTCGACATCCGCAAGGACGCGCTGTATTGCGACCGGGCCGACAGCCCGCGCCGCCGCGCCGCGCGCACGGTGCTCGATGTGCTGCACCGCTGCCTGTGCAACTGGCTCGCGCCGGTGCTGGCCTTCACGGCGGAGGAAGCCTGGCTGGCGCGCTTCCCGGATGAGGACGGGAGCGTGCATCTGCTGGACTTCGTCTTCGTGCCGGAGGGGTGGCGCGACGAGGCGCTGGCGGAGAAATGGGCGCGGGTGCGCGAACTCCGCGGCGTGGTGACGGCCGAACTGGAGAAGGCGCGCGCCGCGCGGCACCATCGGCTCCAGCTTGCAGGCCGCGCCCACCCTAGCGGCATCCGGCACGGACCAGGCGCTGCTGCCGGCCGGCACCTGGGCCGAGATCTGCATCACCTCCGGCTTCGCCCTCGTACCATCGACGGGCGAACCGGCCGAGGCGCACGCCGCCTTCCACCCCGCCCCGGGCGCCAAATGCGCCCGCTGCTGGCGGGTCCTGCCCGAGGTCGGCACCCGCCCCGCCCACCCCACGCTCTGCCTGCGCTGCGAAGACGCGGTGGAGGCCCTGGCGTGACGGCGCCGCCCAACCGCGCATGAGTTTCCGCCTCGGGCTGGCGGTCGCCGCGGCGGTCGTCGCGGTGGACCAGGCGAGCAAGGCCTGGGTGCTGCATGTCAGCGGCATCGCGCCGCTTGCCTGGGTACCGCTGGCCGATCTGGGCGGCTTCAGCCTGGGGCTGACGCTGCTGCTGAACCAGGGCGTGGTGTTCGGCATGATGCACCCGGCGGGCAGCACGCAGCAGATGCTCCTGGTGTTCCTGGCCGCCAGCGTCGTCGGCGTGGTGCTGATGCGCCTGGCGCGCTCACGCCGCACGCTGCTCAGCATGGCGCGCGGGGCGGTGATCGGCGGTGCCATCGGCAACATCATCGACCGTATGCGCCTGGGCGGTGTGGTGGATTTCATGGCCGTGCGCCGCGGGCCGGATTACGGCTTCGTCTTCAATATCGCGGATGCCGCCATCATCTGCGGCGTCCTGGTGCTGTTCTCCGGCGCCGCCTTCTACGCCCTTGCCTCCGGGAAACAGCGATGACCCTTCGCCTTGGCCTGCCCATCGCCGCCGGCATCCTGGTGGCCGACCAGGCCAGCAAATGGTGGATCCTGGAGGTCGCCCGCCTGCCGGAGGTCCGCCATATCCCGCTTTTTGCCGCCGGGCCGCTCGGGCTCGACCTCACCATGGTGTGGAACCGCGGCGTCACCTTCGGGCTCTTGTCGGGTGATGGTCCGTGGCACCATCTCATTCTGGCCTTGCTCGCGGCCGGCATCGCCGCCTTCCTGCTGCGTTGGATGGCGCAGGCGGAAAACCGCCTGACCGCCGTGGCGCTGGGGGCCGTGGTGGGCGGTGCCATCGGAAACGTGATCGACCGGGTTCGTTTCGGCGCCGTTGTGGACTTTGTGGACGCCCATGGCTGGGGCTGGCATTGGTATGTGTTCAATGTCGCGGATGCGGCGATCGTCTGCGGCGTCATCATCCTGATCGCCGACGCCTTGTTCCGGCCCAAACCGGGGCCTAAGGAGGGGTCATGAGGATGCGTGTTTCTCCCGTTCCGGCTATCCTGATCGCGGCAGCGGCGCTTGCCGCCTGCGGCTCCAACACCTCCCGCTCGCTGGGCCTGGTGCGCGACGCGCCGGATGAATTCCAGGTCACCACCCGCGCGCCGCTGTCGATGCCGCCGGACATGACCTCCCTGCCGTCCCCGCGCCCGGGCAGCCCGCGCCCGCAGGAACGCGCCGCGCCGCGCCAGGCCGAGGCGCTGCTGGTGCCCGGCCTGTCGCTGGAGGACCCGCGCCGGGCCCCGGGCCAGGTCGCCACGGTGGGCGAGGCGGCGCTGCTCCAGGGCGCCGGCCCCGATGCGCCGGACGACATCCGCCGCCGGGTGGACGAGGAAAGCCTGCGCCTCGACCAGCCCAACCGCAGCCTGACCGACCGGCTGATCTTCTGGCGCGACCCGCCGCCCGCCGGCACGCCGGTGGACCCGGCGCGCGAGGCCCAGCGCCTGCGCGAGAACGCCGCCCTGGGGCGCGACGAGAGCGTGGGCGTGACGCCGATCGTCCAGCCGCCGGTGCGCACCCTGTGGCAGCGCCTGGGCTTCTGAACCAACTCGCCGCGCGGCATACACTTCCGTAAGGCCGCTTCCCACCGGGCAGGGCCGGCCCCATCTGCAGGCCATGCCCCGAATGACCCGCCGCACCACCATCCAAGCCGCCGCGGCCCTTGCCGTCGCTCCGGCCCTCCCCGCCCGCGCCCTGGCCCAGGCCGCGGCGCCCCCACCGCCGCGCCCGTTGTTCGGCGCGGTGCAGTGGAAGCTGCCGAACGGCCTGTCGGTCGCCTTCGTGCAGAACCGCCGGGCGCCGGTGGTCGCGCAATACCTGTATTATTCGGCCGGCGGCGGGGAGGACCCGCAGGGGCGCTCGGGTGTCGCGCATTTCCTCGAACACATGATGTTCAAGGGCAGCCCGCAGGTGGCTTCGGGCGAATTCTCCCGCCGCGTGGCGCGTGAGGGCGGCAACGACAACGCCTTCACCTCGCGCGACGTCACCGCCTATTTCCAGCAGGTCGAGGCCGCCCGCCTGCCGATGATCATGGCGATGGAGGCCGACCGCTTCGCCGCCGCCGACATTCCGCTGGACCAGCTCGAGAGCGAGCGCAGCGTGGTGCTCGAGGAACGCCGCCAGCGCACCGATTCCAGCCCGCGCGCCCGCTTCCAGGAAGCCTTCCGCGCCGCCCTGTGGGGCCCGCAGACCTGGCCCGGCCGCCCCATCATCGGCTGGGAGGATGAAATCCGCGCCATCACCCGCGACGACCTGGTCGGTTTCTACGAGCGCTTCTACGCCCCCGCCAACGCCACGCTGGTGATCGCCGGCGCGGTCGAGGAAGACACGCTGCGCGCCCTGGTGGACGAGCATTACGGCCCCGTGCCCGCCCGCCCGGCCGGCGCCCGCGACCGCGCCGACCCCGCCGTGCCGCCGCATGAGCCGCGCCTGGTCCTGCGCGATGCCACCGCGCGGGAGGCGCTCTACCTGCGCGCCTGGAAGGCGCCCTCCCTGCGCAGCGAGAATGCGGCCCAGGCGCTGCCGCTCGAAGTGCTGGCCCACCTGCTGGGCAGCGGCCAGAGCAGCCGCCTGCATGCCGCGCTGGTGGAGACCGGCATCGCCGTCTCGGCCGGTGCCGCCTATGACGGCGAGGCAGCCGGGGAGACCGAGTTCATGGTCTGGGCGGTGCCGCGCCGCGGTGTGGCCCCCGAACGGCTGGAGGAAGCGGCCGCCGCCGTGGTCACCCGGCTGATCCAGGACGGCCCGACCGAGGCCGAGGTCGCGCGTTCCACCCGGCAGATCTCGGCCGGGGCGTTGCTTTCCCTGGACAGTTTCGGCGCCGCGCCGCGCATGCTGGGCGGCGCGCTCGCCATCGGCCTGCCCGCCGAGATGGTGGAATTCTGGCCCGCCCATCTGCGCGCGGTGACGCAGCCGCAGGTCGCCGCGGCCGGGCGCGCCGTGCTCTCGCGCAACGCCGACACGGTCGGCTGGCTGCTGCCGGAAGGGGCGTGACATGAGCACCCACTTCACCCTGCCGATCCAGGTGGTCGAGGCCGGCGGCTTCTCCGCCTGGCTGGTCGAGGACCATTCCGTGCCGGTGGTCTCGCTCTCCTGGTCCTGGGCGGGCGGTGCGGCGAACGACCCCGCCGGCCTCGAAGGCACCATGGGCATGGCCGCCGCGCTGATGATGGAAGGGGCCGGCGACCTGCGCGCCGCCGATTTCCAGAACGCGCTGCGCGACGAGGCGATCGGCCTGTCCTTCTCCGCCGGGCGCGACAGGTTCGAAGGCGGCCTGCGCTGCCTGACCGACGCCCTGCCGGAGGCGTTGCGCCTCGCGCGCCTCGCCATGACCGCGCCGCGCCTGGACGCCGATGCCATCGAACGGGTGCGGGCGCGGGCCATCGCCGGCGCGCGCCAGGCGCTGGAGACCCCGCGCGGCCAGGCCGGGCGCGCCTTCTGGGCCGCCGCCTTCCCGAACCACCCGGCCGGGCGGCCCTCCGGCGGCACGGCCGAGAGCCTCGCTGCGGTGACACCCGAGGCGATGCGCGCCGGGCTTGCCGCCCAGCTGCGCCGCGACGGCGTGCTGGTCGGCGTCTCCGGCGCCATCAGCCCGGCCGAACTGGCCGCCCTGATGCCGGCGCTGTTCGGCGCGCTGCCCGCCGGCGCGCCGGCCGAACCACCGGCATTGCCCGCCTTCACCGCCTTCGGGCGGGAGGTGGTGCCGGTGCCCAGCCCGCAATCCCAGATCATCCTGGGCCAGGCCGGCATCGCCCCGCAGGATGCGGATTGGGAGGCCGCGCAGGTGGTGCTGCGCATCCTGGGCGGCGGCGGCTTCTCCTCCCGCCTGATGCAAGCGGTGCGGGTCGAGCGCGGGCTCACCTACGGCATCGGCGTGGGGCTCGACACGCTGTTCGGCGGCGGCATCGTCAGTGGCAGCTTCGCCACCGAGAATGGACGAGTGGCGGAGGGGCTGGAAGTGACGCGCGGCGTGTGGTCGGACTTGGCGAGGAACGGCCCGACCGCCGCGGAGCTTGAGGAAGCGGTGGCCTACCTCACCGGCTCGCTGCCGCTGCAATTCACCGACAGCCGGCGCATCGCCGGAACCCTGCTGGCCATGCGGCGCAACGACCGGCCGCTGGACTGGCTCGACAGCCGCAATGCGCGGCTGGCGGCCATCACGCGCGACGACGCGGTGCGCGTGGCCGGCAGCCTGCTGAAGCCCGACCTGCTGGCGGTGACCATCGCGGGGCAGCCGGAAGGGATCTGATGCCAGCGGTCGAATTCCTCGACCGCCGGTAGGCGCGTGTTCATGCCCCCGGGCAACGGGCGGCGGCCATCCGTCCGCCTTGGCTTTGCCGGGCCGCTTTCGCGGCCTCGGCACGGGTTGGAGCCCCACGCCGCTGGCACCGGCGTGTCCAGGCCCTGACGCGCCGGGCTCTCGGCGGGATGCAGCCGCCGCCTCGGCACGAGCCGAAATCCCGAGCCGTTGCCATCACACCCGGGCTGTCCCTCCGGATGATGCGCAATTGCGCTGCCCGCGGCGGATGCAAATACTGCGTCCATCCAACCCGCGGGAGAACCACCCCCATGCCGGACAGCGAGGCGGCGCATAGCCGGGCCATGGCCCGCGCGCTCGATCGAGCCGCCTCGCGCGATGGCTGGCTCGCCACCCCCGACCTGCCCAGCGACTATCGTGGCCCGCAAAACCTGCCCCACGAGCCCTTCGGCGAGGCAGGCCGCGACCGCCCGGTGCTGGAGAGCCTGCAACGCATCGTCGCCACCATGCCCGCGGCGCTGGCCTGCCAGGACGATACGCGCAGCCTGACCTTCCTCGAATTGTGGCAGGCGACGGGGCGCCTCGCGGCACTGCTGCGCCGCTCGGAGGTCGCGGGGCCGGTGGGCATCCTGCTGCCCAATGCGGCGCTGTACCCGGTCGCGGTGCTGGCCTGCCTGGCGGCGGGGCGGCTCGCCATCCTGCTCGATGCCTCCACCCCGCAGGCACGCAACGCGGAACTGATCCGCATCACCGGCGCGCGGCTGCTGGTGGTGCCGCAGGCGCAGCTGTCGGTGCCGCAGCAGCAGGGCGATGGCACCTTCGGCCTGCCCTGCCTGGCGGTCGAGGATGCGCTGGCGCCAGGCGACGCACCCTTCCCGCCACCGCATGAATGGATGGGGCAGGACGAGGCCGCCTTCGTCATCTGCACCTCGGGCAGCACCGGGCTGCCCAAGGCGGTGGCCTACAGCCAGCGCGGCTTTCTCCAGCAGGTGGCGGGGCTGATCGATTCGCTGCACCTCTCGGCGCGCGACCGCTTCCTGTTCGTCACCTCCGGCGCCACCATCGCTGGCATCTGGACCATGTTCACGCTGCTGGCCGGGTGCTCGCTGCGGCTGGTGTCGCTGGAGGGCGGCGGGCTGCAGGGGCTGCGCGACGCGCTGCGCGACCGGCACGTCACCATCCTGCGCGCCGGCCCCTCGCTGTTCCGCCTGCTGGTGCGCCTGCCCGATGCCGCCGCCCTGCTGTCCGGGCTGCGGGTGCTGCGCAGCACCGGGGAGCCTATCCTGCATGCCGATGTCGAGGCGCTGAGCGCCTGCCTGCCGCCCGGCTGCCTCATCGCCAACCGCTATGGCGCCACCGAAATCTGCGGCATCAGCTGGTTCGCCCGCCCCGGCGACGCGCAGGACCCGGTGCGCGTCGCCGCCGGCATCCTGGATGCCGGCACCGAGGCCAGGATCACGCGCCCGGACGGCACCCCCTGCGCGCCCGGCGAGGAGGGCGAGCTGTGGCTGCGCAGCCGCCACGCCGCATTGGGCGAATGGCAGGACGGCACGCTGCTGCCCGGCCGGCTGGAACCCGACCCGTCGGACCCGACCTGGCGCATCTACCGCACCGGCGACCTCGCGCGGCTGAGCCCGGATGGCGCCTTCGTGGTGCTCGGGCGGCGCGACCGGCTGGTGAACATGCATGGCTGGCGCGTGGAGCCGGCCGAGGTGGAAACGGCCCTGCGCCGCAGTCCCGAGGTCGCGCAGGCCGCGGTGATCGCGCAGGATGCCGGAGCGCGCACGGCGCTGGTCGCCTTCGTGGTGCCCGTGGCCGGCGCGGCGGCGGGGCTGGAGCACCGGCTGCGGGCGCTGCTGGCCGAGACGCTGCCGGAGGCGATGCGCCCGGCACGCATCCTGGCGCTGGACGCGCTGCCGCTGCTGCCGGGGGGCAAGCGCGACGAGCTGGCACTGGCACGGTTGCTGGAGGCGTGACGGCGGCTGGCGGGTGGCTGGGTTGCTCGCCGGGGTCCCGCGTCGCGCGGGCCGGCCCGATCGGACGGAACCGCGCCATGGCGGAGCCTGGGGCTCGGGCCTGGGCGGGGGGGAAGGTTGGGGGAGAGAACTCCCCCAAACCCCCACCTTTTTCTGGCTTTTGGAGACCGACGGCAGAAGGTGGTGCCGTGCGACGGGTGGGGGCGCGTTGCCTGCGCCGAACCTGTACCAGCGGCCCACGGATTCGATCGATGGCATCGCATGTCCCTGCCCTCAAGCGCCGGGCTGCCGTCGCGGCCTCGTCACGAGTTCGAAGGCTCGCGCCCTCGGCCATGCCTTGCGCTTCCGGCGCCACACGCAGCGTCGGCGCAAAATAAACCGCCCGCTGGTCACCCGGCCCCGCCCTCCCGCCGTCAGTTCCCAAAAACCAGAAAAAGGAGGGGGTCTGGGGGAGTTCTCTCCCCCAACCTTCCCCCCCCCCCAGGCTCCACCACCGCGGGCCGCCGGCGCGAAAAACGGACCGGCGCCCGGCCCACGCCAGCCGCCATCATGCCGCCAGCAACCGCGCCAGCGCCATCTCGTCGCGCTTGCCCCCGGGCAGCAGCGGCAGCGCGTCCAGCGCCAGGATGCGGGCCGGGCGCATCGCCTCCGGCAGCGCCTCGGCCAGCAGCGCCCGCAGCCGGTGCTCCAGCCCCGCCGCCGCGCCGGCCACCGGCACCACGAAGGCGACCAGCGCCGTGCGCCCGCCGGCATCCTGCGCGATCACCGCGGCCTGCGCGACTTCGGGGCTGCGGCGCAGGGCCGTTTCCACCTCGGCCGGCTCCACGCGCCAGCCATGCATCTTCACCATGCGGTCCATCCGCCCGAGCACCATGAAGACGCCATCCGGGCTCAGCCGCGCGAGGTCGCCGGTGCGGTAGATGCGCCAGGTCGGGTCCGACGGGTCGGGTTCCAGGCGGCCGGGCAGCAGCGTGCCGTCCCGCCATTCGCCCAGAGCGGCGTGGCGGCTGCGCAGCCACAGCTCGCCGGCCTCGCCGGGCGGGCAGGGTCGGCCCTCGCCATCCACGATCTTTGCCTCGGTGCCGGGGTCGAGCACGCCGGCCGCCACGCGCACCGGGTCCTGCGCATCCCCCGCCCGCGCGATCCAGCTGGTGCCGGGCATTTCGGTCGAGCCATAGCCGGTGCAGATCATGTGCCCGGGCGGCAGGCAGCGGCCGAGTGCTGCGACATCGGCCTGGAGCAGCGGCTCGCCGCCGATGCGCAGCGCGCGCACCCCGCCCAGCAGCGCCGCGGCATCGGGCAGCCGCACCAGCAGCCGGAACAGCGAGGGCGAGCCGCGCAGCACCGTCGCGCGGCCTTCCCGCAGCCTCGCCAGCAACCCGCGCAAGCCGCCGTCATCGAGCGCGAAGGGTTGCAGGGTGCATCCCGACAGCATCACGAACATCGCCGCCAGCCCGGCGATCGTGACGCCCGAGGTGGGGCACAGGAAGCGGTCGCGCGCCGAAAGGTGCATGGCGTCGATCAGCCCGCCCACCCGGTGCAGCACGCTGCGCTGGCTGTGCACGATGGCCTTGGGCTGCCCGGTGCTGCCCGAGGTGCACAGGATGAAGGCCGGCGCGTCCTGGCCGAGCCAGCCCTGTGCGGGCGGGAAGGCGTCCTCGCCGCCCGCCGGGACCACGTCGGCGGCGATGCAGGGCAGGCCGTGGCGAGCGGCCTGCGCGCGCCGCGCCTCGGCCACGATGAGCAGGCCGGCGCCGGTCAGGCGGATCAGGGCCGCGTTGCGCTCCTCGGGGAAGCCGGCATCGAGCAGCACCGCGAGGCGCCCGGCCGCCAGGCAGGCCAGCACCGCGACGGGATAGCACACGCCATTGGGCAGCAGGATGCCCACCGGGCCCGGCGCCGGGCTGCGCCGGATCGCGGCCGCCAGGCGCCCGACATCGCGCTGCAATGCGGCGAAGCTGCGCGCGCCCGCTTCATCCTCGCAGGCCGGATGGTCCGGCAGGAGGGCGGTGATGCGCGCCAGGCTCTCCAGCGCCGGGCGGTCGCGCCCCGCCTCGCCGAAGGGCTCGTAGGGCAGGCCCTGCGCGACGCGATAGTCCCAGGGCAGTTCGGGCGTGGCGAGCCAACCATCGCGCGACGGAGCCCGGGCCAGCGCCTGCTCCATCGCGTGGCTGTGCGCCGCGGGCGCGGCGGCATGGTCGAGCATTGGGGCGTCCTTCCGCGCGGCGGGCTGGTGGGGCGGCCAGCGGGCGAACCATCCCGCATCCGACGGCCGTCAGGCAACCCCTGGTTGCAGGCTTTGCAGCGGCTGCCGGCGTGGCACACTGCCAGCCCGCGTCGCAGGCAAGGACCCCACCATGGACTCCAGCTACACCGTCGCCGACCTGGTCGCCGACCTCCTGCCGCAGATCGGCGTGTCCACGGTGTTCGGCATCGTCTCGGTGCACAACATCCCGATGCTGGACGCCATCGGCCGGCGCAACGCGCTGCGCTACGTGATGTGCCGCGGGGAGATGGGCGGCGCGCACATGGCCGATGCCTATGCGCGGGTGTCGGGGCATCTGGGCGTGGTGTTCACCTCGACCGGGCCGGGCATGGCCAATGCCATCCCGGGCCTGGTGGAGGCGCGCTTCGCCGGCAGCCCCGTGCTGCACATCACCGGCCAGACCGCGACAAGACACATCGACCGCGATGTCGGCAGCGTCCACGACGTGCCGGGCCAGACCGCGATGCTCGCCGCCGCCTGCAAGGCCGCCTTCCGCGTGCGCACGGCCGACGAGGCCTTCGGCGTGCTGGTGCAGGCCGCCGCCACCGCCCTGTCCGCGCCGCGCGGGCCGGTCAGCGTGGAAATCCCGATCGACCTGCAACGCACAGCCATCGCGCGGCCCGCCGGGCTCGATGCGCTGGTGCTGCCCATCGCCGCGCCGCTGGTGCCCGCGGCGGCGGAGCTGGACGCGGCGGCGGAGATCCTGGCGGCGGCGAAGCGCCCCATGCTGTGGCTGGGCAATGGCGCGCGGCAGGCGCGCGACGCGGCGCTGCGGCTGATGGCGCTGGGCTTCGGCGCGGTGTCCTCCTGGAACGGGCGCGGCATCATCCCCGAGGACCACCCGATGAGCCTCGGCGGGCTGCACGGCAACGGTTCCCCGCGCGTGCAGGATTTCTACGCCGGCGTGGATGCGATGCTGGTGGTGGGCTCACGCCTGCGCGGGCACGAGACCGGCGATTTTTCGCTGAAGCTGCCAGGCACGCTGATCCATGCGGATTGCGACGCCACCGCCAATGGCCGCACCTATCCCAACAGCCTGTTCGTCCATGGCGACGCCGCGCTGGTGATGGCGGGCATCGCCGAGCGCCTCGCCGGCGGCACCGCGCTCGATCCCGGCTTCGCCGAGGACTTCGCCGCCATGAAGGACCGCGCGCGGGCGGAATACCTCGCCACACTCGGCCCCTATGCCGGCTTCCCCGACGCCATCCGCGCCGCCCTGCCGCGCGATGGCGTGTGGGTGCGCGACGTCACCATCGCCAATTCCACCTGGGGCAACCGCGTGTTCCCGATCTATGACCCGCGCACCGCCGTGCATCCGGTGGGCGCGGCCATCGGGCCGGGCCTGGCGCTGGGCATCGGTGCCGCCATCGCGGCGCAGGGGCGCAAGACGCTGGCCATGGTCGGCGATGGCGGCTTCTCGCTGGGCATGTGCGAGTTGTTCACCGTCGCCCAGGAAAAGCCCGACCTGGTCACCATGGTGATGAATGATGGCGGCTACGGCGTGATCCGCCACATCCAGGACGCGGTGGCCGATGGGCGGCAATTCGGCCACGACCTGCTGACGCCGGAGTTGTCGGGTCTCGCGGCACTGGCGGGGCTGCCCTTCTTCAAGGTGGGCAGCGCCGAGAGTGTCGGCGAGGTGGTGGCACAGGCACTGGCGATCGACGGGCCGGCGCTGGTCGAGGTGGACATGCACGCGATCGGCGCGGTGCCGCCCTACGCACCCTATGCGACAATGGGCAAGCATGCGGAGCGGGCGCGGGCCTAGGTGTGCGGGCCCGGGGTGGGATTGTGCAGGTTGATCCTGAAGATTGACGGATCCTTCGCCCAGGCCGCGCGGATGACCCGGTAAGGCGTTCGCCACCGCAATGCCTTCAGGTACGTGTTGACATTGCAGGCGGTGATCACGGCCAGGAGATGGGTCTTGAGGCGCTTGCGCTTGATCCATGCCTCCTCGACCGATAGCCGGGAGACGCCATGGCGCTACAGGCAGCGGTGCAGAGCGGTTCGGCTGAGGTTGGAAATGGTGTCCCGCGGACAGACGGGCACGTCGTCCAGCGGCAGGAGCGTCTTTCGGTGGAACGCCAACACGACGGCTGCCCCGGCCGGCATCAGCACCTGGTCTGGGGCGCGTTCCGACCCATCCGTCGTGGCCCGCTTGCGCCACGTAGCCAGCGCCTTGGGATTCAGGCCGTAGCGGGCAGCAACAGACCGGGTGCTCACCCGCGACGGCTGGCACCCGGCTCGAAGCCATGTGTCGCACGGGCGCTGCCGTGACGAACGCTTGCCACAGGGCACTCCCGCTTGACCTGATGGCAGCGTGATCCTGATCCGCCAATTCCGGACGTTGTTTCCGCGAGCCCTGGCCGGCCTTCGCACCTAGACTTGAGCTGTGGCGCACCGTCAGTGCAGGTGGAGGCGTTTGCCGGCAACCCCTGGCGCCGAAACACCCGATCCGGAGTCCTACATCTCATGCGCACGCAGTTCCCGCGGCTCCCGGGCCTTGATGCGGCGGTGGCCGTTGCCTTGCTTCTGGTGGTGTCGCGTGGCGCGGTCGCCCAGGAACAACCGCCCGAGCGCCCCGCCACCGATACAGCCGCCCTTGCGCGCGCCGTGCAGAACCCGGTCGCCAACCTCATCAGCGTGCCGTTCCAGAACGACACCAACTTCAACTACGGCCCCAACAACCACACGCAGAACGTCCTCAACATCCAGCCCGTCATCCCGATCACGTTGAACGCGGATTGGAACCTGATCACCCGCACCATCCTGCCACTGATCGCCCAGCCGGAGCTGGAACCCGGCCAGGGCACGACCTTCGGCGTGGGCGCGACGCAGGTCTCGGCCTTCCTGTCCCCGGCGCGCCCGGGCGAGGTCATCTGGGGCGCCGGCGCGGTCGTGCAGGCGCCAACCATCACCGACAGCGCACTGGGCAGCAACATCTGGGGGGCCGGGCCGACCTTCGTCGCGCTGACCATGCAGGGCCCCTGGGTCATCGGCGGTCTCGTGAACAACATCTGGTCGTTCGGCGGCGGGCCGCAGAACACCTACAACCAGATGACCTTCCAGCCCTTCATCAACTACAATTTCCCGGAATCGCGCGGCACCTACCTGTCCTTCGCCCCGACCGTCACCGCGAACTGGGAAGCGCGCAGCGGCGACCAATGGACCGTGCCGCTCGGCCTCGCGGCCGGGCAGATCTTCAAACTCGGCGAATTGCCCCTGAACGCGCAGATCGGCGCGTACTACAACGTGGTACGACCGGATATCGGACCGGAGTGGCAGTTGCGCTTCCAGATCGCGCTTCTGTTCCCAAAGTAAGGATTTCGACGGATGCAGACGAGGATCGACGCGATGCGGCATACCGCCCTGCCACGCCGGGGCGCAGCAAGGCTGTTGGCATCGGGCGCCGCACTGGCCCTCGCCGCCTGCGCCAGCGACCTTCCGGAGGCACCCCCGCCGGCCGACGCCGTGCCTGCGCCCTCGCTCTACAACCTCGCCCCCGGCACGCCGGTGGACGGCACGCTGCGGATCACGATGGTCCGCGGCCAGACCACCGCGCGCGGCACGCTCGAGACCAATGGCCAGCGCTTCAGTGTCACCGCCACGGGGCTTTCGGCGCAGGGCGCGCCCTCCTCGCGCAGCGAGGCCGAGGGCCAGGTCTATGGCCTGGAGCGCAGCGGCGACTTCGCCGGCACCTACCGCGTGGTGGGTGACGCCGCCGCCGCCGAGGCCGATTTCGCCGGCGGGCTGCGCCTGGGCAATGGGAACCTCGTGCTGATCCGCCTGCGGCCCCGCCAGGAAGGCACCGTGCTGGTGGCCGCGCCGGCCGGGGTGACCATCACCATGGGTCGCTGACGGAACCGTCGGCCATGCGGGCCTCCGGGCAGCCATTCACGGATGGACACATGAACCCCTGGCGTCGCCTGAGTGCCTGCCTGCTGGTCTCCGTCCTGCTCGGAGCCTGCCAGAGCCTCGAAGTGCGAATGAACGACCCGCTGCCGATGACCGCCGCCGGCGAACCGGACTTCGCCGGCAACTATGGACCGGAGACCCTACTTCGCAGCATCGAGAACGATGGCGAGGCATCGCCGGCGGGGCTGAGCGATGCGTTGGTCTTCGTGACCTTTTCGGGCGGAGGCAAGCGGTCCGCGGCATTCGCGCACGGAGCGCTGCGCGGCCTGCGGGCGATGCCGGTCCGCCCGCCGGGCAGCGCCGGATGGACCATGCTGCAGGACGTGGACTACATCGCCGGCGTGTCCGGCGGCAGTTTCCCCGCCGCCCATTACGGCCTGTACCGCGAACGCCATTTCGAGACCTTCCGCAGCGAATTCCTGACGCGCGACATCAACTCCTACATCTTCGGGATCTACCTGCTGCCGTGGAACTGGGATTGGCTGGCGAACCCGCTTGTCGGCACCAACGACTACATGGCGCGTGTCTACAACGAGCTCATGTTCCGCGGCGCCACCTACGCCGATCTCGGCCGCCGCGGCGCGCCGCTGATCTCGGTGAATGCCACGGATGTCGTAAACGAGACGACCTTCGCCTTTCTCGGCGGCACCTTCGGCGTGTTGTGCTCCGACCTCAATTCCTTCCCGATCGCCCGCGCGGTTGCGGCCAGCAACGGCTTCCCCGTGCTGTTCAGCCCGATCACGCTGGAGAACCACGCCGCCCGCTGCCGCGGCCAGCGCCCGCCAACCGCGCCACCACCCACCTGGGCGGAGCCGGCAAACGTGACCAGCCGCCGCGCGGAACTGGCACGCCTCGTCAACGTCTATGCCGATCCCGAGGTCACGCGCTGGGTCCACCTCATGGATGGCGGGATCGCCGATAACCTCGCGCTGCGCGGCCTGCTCAACATCTTCACCGCACAGACCGACAACAGCCAGGCGTTCCGCAGGCTGGCGCGGCGTACCCGTCGCATCTTCATCCTCAGCGTGGATGGCGAGGCGGCGGCAGACCGCGCGCTCGGCCGCCAACGCGTGGTGACCGGCATCGGCCAGGTACTCAGCGCCGTGTCCAGCACGCAGATCGACGCCTACAACTTCGAAACCCTGGCCGTGACACGGGACAAGGTGGAACACCTGGTGCGCCTGTTCCGCGACCTGCGCTGCGCGGATGCACCGACCATCGCCGGCCGCCCCTGCAGCGACGTGCAGGGCGAATTCGTCCACGTCTCGCTCGGCGGCATCGAAGATCCGGTGTGGCGCGCGCGCCTGCAGGCCATTCCCACCGGCCTCACGATCCCCGATGCCGATGTCGACGCGCTCGTGCAGTATGGCGAGCAGTTGGTGCGAGACCATCCGCGCATCCGCGCCCTCGCGGCACAGATCGGCGAAGCCAATTCGCGCCGACCGCCCACGGCGCTGTTGCAGCGCTGAAGGGCGACAGCACGAACGACAAGAACGGCGCCGCGCCTTCCTCCTGTCGCGCGGCGACTTTGCAGCCTCCGCTCATGGCGTCCATACTTCCGGAAGCCAACCGGGAGAAGCAGATATGATTTCCAGGAAGCTCGCGCTGATCGGTGCTGCCGTCGCGCTGGGTTGCGCCGGCCTGCCATCCGCCGCTCTCGCACAGGGCCAGCCGCCGCAGCAGATCTCGATCGTCACCGGACCGCAGGGCGGATCCTGGTATGCAATGGGCGGTGGCCTTGCGCGCATCTTCCAGGAAGCCGGCGTCCGCGCATCGAGCGAGGTCGGCGGCGGCATCTCGAATGTTGCCGTGGTCGCCGCCGGGCGCAGCGAAATGGGCTTCACCATGAGCGCCGTGCCGCCCGCCGCCGCGCGTGGCGAGGCGCCCTTCCGCCAGCCCATCACCAATATCCGCAGCATCGGCACGCTGGGTCCGAACCACGTGCATATCGTGGTCGCCGCCGACAGTGGCGTGACCAGCATCGCCGAATTGCGCGGCCGCCGCTTCGCCTCGCAGCCAGTCGGCAACGTCACCACCGAGGCCTTCCGCCTGACACTCCAGGCCGCCGGCCTGCGCGAGGAGGATCTCGACATCACCCGTGGCGGCCAGGGCTACGGCGTCGCGCAGATGAAGGACCGTCGCGTCGTGGGCTTCACGGCCACCACGCTCGCGCCAAGCCCCGCCTTCCTCGAAGCCGCGCAGAGCCTCGACATCCGCTTCCTGCCGATCGAGGGCGAATTGCGCACCAGGCTGCGCCAACTCAACCCAGGCTTGCGGGACGGTGAGATCCCCGCAGGGCTCTACCGTGGGCAGACCGCCGCGGTGCCGACCGTGGTGACGGACCAGCTGGTGTTCGTCCGCGCGGAAATGAGCGACGACCAGGCCTACTGGATCGCGCGCACCATGGCCGAGAACCTGGCGAAACTGCGTGGCATCCACGTCTCGCTGGCGAACCTGCAACTGGCGGATTTCGCGCGCACCTCGGGCATCGAGTTCCATCCCGGCGCGGCCCGCTACTGGCGCGAGGCCGGCGTGCTGCGCTGACACCCGCAGCTTGCCGAGCCGCGTGACTTGAACAAGGCCGAGACCGCGAGCGACGGCGCCGCGCCGTGGCTTATCCACACGCGGACCGCCATCGCGGTCTCGATGTCCGCCTATCATCTTTGGACAGGCTTCTTCGGCACGCCGGCCGGAGAAGTCCATTTCCCGCTGCACCTGCTGTTCGCCCTGGCGGTGCTGTTCCTCGCGCGCGGCTCGGATGGCCCGGTGCGCCCCCTGGCACTCGCCTGGGATTTCGCGCTGATCGGCATGGCACTGGCAGCGACCGGCTACCTGTTTCTCAATGCCGAATACATCACCGGGCGGATGCTTTTCGTGGAGCCGCTGACCACGACCGAGACGGTGCTCGCCGTGGCCCTCCTGCTCGTGGTGCTGGAAGCCGCGCGACGCACCGTGGGCTGGGTGCTGGTGGCGGTGCTCGGCGTGTTCATCGCCTATGCGCTGTATGGCAACCTGCTGCCGGGTGCGCTGTGGCATCGTGGCTACAGCGTCAACGACATCCTGGAATACAGCTACCTGACCACCGAGGGGCTGTTCGGCGCGCCACTCGGTGTCATGGCGAACTACGTGTTCCACTTCGTGCTGTTCGGCGCGCTGCTGGCGGCCAGCGGCGCCGGCGAGTTCTTCACCAATCTCGCGCGCGCGCTCACCAAGCGCGCGGTCGGCGGTGCGGCGAAAAGCGCGGTGGTCGCCAGCACCTTCATGGGCATGCTCTCGGGCAGTTCGGCGGCCAATGTCGTGACCACCGGCGCCTTCACCATCCCGGCCATGAAGCGCAGCGGCTACAACAAGGAATTCGCCGCCGGCGTGGAGGCGGTCGCCTCCTCCGGCGGGCAGATCACGCCGCCCATCATGGGCGCGGCCGCCTTCATCATGATGGAGTTCACCGGCGCCTCCTACGCCACCATCATGGGCATCAGCATCATCCCTGCGGCGCTCTACGCCCTCGCCGTTTACATCATGGTGGATCTGGAGGCCCGCCGGCTCGGCCTGGCCGCCATCCCGGACCCGGATGCGCCGACGGCGCTTGCGGTGCTGAAGCGCCAGGGCTACCTGCTGGTCGCGATCTTCGTGATGATCGCCATCCTCATCGACGGCTGGACCCCCACCACCGCGGCGGTCTGGGCGATCGCCGTGCTGGTGGCGCTGCTCATCCTGTTCGATCCGCCGAACCGCCGACGCATCCTGTCGGTTTGCTGGCGTGCCATGTCCGACGCGCCGCGCATGGTCGCGCCCGTCACCGTCGCCTGCGCGGTGGGCGGCATCCTGGTCGGCATCATCGGCCAGACCGGGCTCGGGCTGCGGCTGTCCGGCCTCATCCTCGATGCCGCCGGCGGGCAGATGATCGTGCTGCTCGTGCTGACCACCATCATGGGCATCGTGCTCGGCATGGGCATGCCGACCTCGGGTGCCTACATCATCATGGCGGCGCTGCTCGCGCCGGGGCTGGTCGAGGGCGGCGTGTCGTTGCTCGCGGCGCATATGTTCATCATGTGGGTGGCGTCGAAATCCTCCATCACGCCGCCCGTCGCCATCGCGTCCTACGCCGCCGCCGCCGTGGCCGGCAGCGATCCGTGGCGCACCAGCTGGGTGGCGTTCCGGCTCGGCCTGTCGATCTTCCTCATCCCCTACATGTTCGTCTTCGGGCCGCAATTGCTGGGCATGGGTGAGCCGCTGGAGGTGGCGCTTGCGGTCGTCACGGCGTCGCTCGGTATCTTCGCGCTTTCGGTCGGCATCATCGGCTGGCTGTTCGTGCCGCTGGGCCTGGTGCTGCGGTTCGTCGCCGGCGGCGCCTCGCTGTTGCTGATCACGCCGGGGTCGATGAGTGACATCGCCGGCATCGCCGTCATTCTCGCACTCGGGGCCGCCTGCTGGCTGCGCCGTCCGCGCACCGCGGCACCCTGACCCGCCGTATTTTCAGGAGATTTTCGCCCGCATGGCCGCGACCTATTCCCTCGGCATCGACATCGGCGGCACCTTCACCGACATCGTCGCCTTCGACCCGGCCAGCGGCCGCGCCTTCATCTGGAAGGAAAGCACCACGCCGGACGACCCGGCGCGGGGCGTCATGGCCGGCATCGCGCATCTTCTGGCGGCACATGGCATCGACCCCGCGCAGGTCGGCCGCGTCGTGCATGCCACCACGCTGTTCACCAACGCGCTGATCGAGCGCAAGGGCGCGCGCACCGGCCTCATCACCACCGCCGGCTTCCGCGACGTGCTCGAGATCGCGCGCGAACGCAAATACGAGCTCTACGACATCTTCATCGACATGCCGAAGTCGCTGGTGCCGCGGCCATGGCGGCGCGAGGTGCCTGAACGCCTCGCCGCCGATGGCAGCGTGGTCACCGCGCTCGATGTCGCCGCCTGCGTGCAGCAGGCCGAAGCCCTGGTCGCCGAAGGTGTCGAGAGCCTGGCCATCGTCTTCCTGCACGCCTACGCCAACCCGGCGCATGAACAGGCGGCGGCGGCGGCGATCGCGGCACGCTTTCCCGACCTCTCGCTGTCGGTCTCCAGCGAGATCGCGCCGGAGATCCGCGAATACCCGCGCGCCAGCACCACCGTCGCCAACGCCTATATCCGCCCGATCGCCGAGGTCTATCTGCAACGGCTGGAACAGGCGATCGCCGATGCCGGCATCCCCGGCACGCTGCATCTCATGCTGTCCAATGGCGGGCTCACGCATGTCAGCGAAGCCAAGCGCGCACCCGTGCAGCTGCTGGAAAGCGGGCCCGCCGCGGGCGCGCTGGCCGGTGCCTGGTTCGGCCGCCAGGCCGGGCTCGACCGCGTGCTCGCCTTCGACATGGGCGGCACCACCGCGAAACTCGCCTTGGTGGATGACGGTAATCCGCTTGTCGGCTGGGGCTTCGAGGCGGCGCGCGAACGGCGCTTCCTGCGCGGCTCCGGCCTGCCCATCCAGATCGCCACCGTCGAACTGATCGAGATCGGCGCCGGCGGCGGCTCCATCGCGCGGCGCAGCGAGCTCGGCACGCTCCATGTCGGCCCCGACAGTGCCGGCGCCCAGCCCGGCCCGGCCTGCTATGCGCGTGGCGGCCATGACGCCACCGTCACCGATGCCGACCTCGCGCTGGGGTGCCTGAATGCCGATTTCTTTCTCGGCGGCGCCATGGCGATCGACAGCGCCGCCGCCACCGGCGCGATCGCACGCCTCGCCGCTGCGCTGAAGGTCGAACCCGCCCGCGCCGCTTCCGGCATCCAGGATGTGGTGAACGAAACCATGGCGGGTGCGGCGCGCGTCGCCATCGCCGAGCGCGGCCGCGTGCCTCATGAATACGCGCTGATGGCGACAGGCGGCGCCGCGCCCGTGCATGCCTGGGGTGTCGCGCGCAAGCTCGGCATCCGCCGCGTGGTCTGCCCGCCAGGTGCGGGCGCGGGCAGCACCATCGGCATGCTGATGGCACCCGCGCGGGTCGATCGCGTGGCGTCGCTGACCATGGCGCTGGCGGACACCGACATCGCGGCGCTCGATGCCACCTTCGCGCGGCTGGAAGCCGAGGCAGCACCGGTGGTCGAAGCCACCGGCGCGGACCTCACGCGCGGCAGCGCCGGAAGGCTCGCCGACATGCGCTATATCGGCCAGGGCAGCGAGGTCACGGTGACGCTGCCGCAACCGCTCGACCACGCCACCATCCGCGAGGCCTTCGAGACCGAATACCGCCGCCTGTTCGGCCGCACGCCGCCCGGCGCGGCCATCCAGTTCGTCGCGCTGCGGCTGTCGCTCTCCGCCCCGGTGCCTGGCGCGGAAGGCCGCCTCGACCTCGCCGCCGCCTCGGGCGGCGTGGCGGTGAAGGGCCAGCGGCCCGTGTATTTCAACGATGTCGGGCGGCGTGGTGCAGACCACGGTGTACGACCGCTACGCCCTGCCGCCGGGCTTCGCCGCGCAAGGCCCCGCGGTGTTCGAGGAAAACGAAAGCACCTTCATCGTCGGCCCTGGCGCGCGCATCGCGCTGCTGGCCGATGGATCGCTTGTCGCCGACATGCCGGAGTCCGCCGCATGACCGCCCGCACCTTCGATGCCGTCGAACTCGAACTGCTCTGGCGCCGCCTGATCTCGCTGGTCGACGAGGCGGCGGCGGCGCTGGTGCGCACCTCCTTCTCCACGCTGGTGCGCGAATCCTACGATTTCTCCTGCATCGTCACCGATGCCCGCGGCCAGTCCCTGGTGCAGGCCACCGAGAGCATCCCCTCCTTCATCGGCACCCTGCCCGAGACGGTGAAGCACTTCCTGCGCTTCTTCCCGCCCGAGGCGCTGGAGCCCGGCGACGTGCTGATCACCAACGACCTCTGGCTCGGCACCGGCCACCTGCCCGACATCACCGTCGCCAAGCCGATCTTCCACAAGGGCCGCCTGGTCGCCTTCAGCGCCTCCACCGCGCATGCCCCCGATATCGGCGGCAAGATCCGCAGCCCGGAGCCGCGCGAGGTGTTCGAGGAAGGCCTGCAGATCCCGCCGCTGAAGCTGATGCGCCGCGGCGTGGCGGACGAAACGCTGCTCGCCATGCTGCGCCAGAATGTGCGCACGCCGGACCAGACCACGGGCGATCTCTGGGCGCAGGTGGTGGCGCTGGATGTCATGGAGGACCGCCTGCTCGCGCTGATGTCCGGCTATGGGCTGGACGACCTCACGGACCTCGCCGCCGAAATCCAGGGCCGTTGCGAAACGGCGATGCGCGCCGCCATCGCCGCCCTGCCCGATGGCACCTACCGCAGCGAACTCCAGACCGACGGGCTGATGGACACGCCCATCACCATCCGCCTGGCGCTGACGGTGCGCGGCGACACCATCGAGATGGACTTCGCCGGCACCGATGCGCAGGTCGATCGCGCGATCAACTGCGCGCTCTGCTACACCTACGCCATGTGCATGTACGGGGTGAAGCTGTGCACCTCGCCCAACCTGCCCAACAATGAGGGCGCCTGGCGGCCCATCACCGTGAAGGCGCCGGCGGGCTGCATCGTGAACCCGCAATTCCCCGCCCCCGGCGGTTCGCGCATGCTCATCGGCCACTATCTGCCGGTGCTGGTCTTCGGCTGCCTCGGCCAGGTGGTGCCCGAGCGCGTGATGGCCGCGGCGGGTTCGCCGATGTGGGGCATGAACCAGTCCGGCGTGCGCGCGCCGGCCGATGGCGGGCCGGCGAAATCCTACGCCAACATGTTCTTCTACAATGGCGGCATGGGCGGCAATGCGCGCGGCGATGGCGTGACGTGCCTGTCCTGGCCCTCCAACGTCTCCTCCACCGCCATCGAGATCAGCGAGCACATCGCGCCGCTGCGCTTCCATCACAAGCGCCTGCGCCCCGATTCCGGCGGGCCGGGGCGGCATCGCGGCGGCCTGGGCCAGGAGATCCTGATCGAGAGCCTGTCGGACAGCCCCATCGCCGTCTCCTTCCTCGCCGAGCGCACCATCTTTCCCGCCTTCGGCATCGAGGGCGGGCAACCGGGCGCGCCGGGCGCGTTGCACATCAACGGCACGCGCAGCGATCCCAAGCGGCAATACGTGCTCAGGCGAGGTGACACGGTCACGATGGCCACGCCCGGCGGCGGCGGGCATGGCGACCCGCGCCGGCGCGATGCCGCCGCCATCGCCGCCGACCTCGCCGACGGCACGCTGACCGACCCCGCGCCTTATCGCGGCGCGTAATGCCAAGCGCACAAAGGCTCGACCTGCGGCCTGAAGGGCCGAGCGCGCGAATGCGTGCCGCGAAGCCAAGGGCCGCGGATGCGGCCCGCCCGGCGTTTGAGGCGCAGGAAGGTGAAACCTTCGTGCGCAGGGTATAGCCCGCGCTCAGCGACGGCGCGTGCGCCCGCCGCGCGGCTGCCCCCAGCCGCTGCGCCGGATGTCGCGGCGCAGCACGTCCACCTGCATGCCGCGCGGGTCGCCCACCACGCCGAGCAACGCCTCCATCCGCGCCGGCGCTATGGCAATCCCGCCGGTGCTGCCGCGCGCCTGCGGATCCTGCCCATGCAGCAGGATCGAAGCGCCGCCGCTGGCCGGCTCCAGCAGCATCGCGACGGGCCCGAAGCCGGCGCGCACCGCCTCGTCCAGGCTCGCATCGCCGGTCCCGAGCCCCTCCGTCGCGCGCAGGTCCACCACCTCCGCCACGCGGTAGGTGCCGGCCGCCACCGGGCCGCCGGGGCGTCCGGCCTCGCCATCGGCATTGCCCAGGGCGCGCGAGACCAGCACGGGCGGGCGCCAGGTGGCGGGTTCCGGGCCGAACAGCACGGCGCGGCCGCTCTCGAGGCTGAGTTGCGGTGCCTCCTCGCGCGGCGGTGGCGCCACCAGCAGGCGCGTGCCGGCCGCCTTCGCCCAGTCCCCGCGCCGCACGTCGCGCAGGCCGCGCCAGGCCATGAACAGCAGGCCCAGCGCCACCAGGATGAACAGGACCGCGAGCGTCATCGCGGCGTCGCCGGCGGCTTGGTGTCGAGCCCCGTCACCGGGCGCGCGGGCAGCAGGCGTCGCGCCCGCTCGATGGCACCTTCGGCGCTGCGGGTGGGCAGGGCGCCGGAGGCCGGCACCCATGCATGCATCGGCGCGGCGCCGCGCGCCGGCTGGCGCGCCGCCAGCGCCGCCGCCTCCACGAAGGCGCGGTCGGTGTCGGCCTGCTGCCAGCGCGCCACGGCGAAGATCATGCCGCCGATGAACAGCACCGCCGCACCGCCGAGCAGCAGCAGCCGCGCGCGCGCCACAAGGGGCTTCATCGGCCGGCTCCCGTCGGCGTGGACCGCAACCGCTCCACCAGCGCCGCGGCCTCCCGCGCGCCGGCCTCGCCACCCGTATTCAGCGCCGCCATCACGCGCGGCAGGTCACGCGCGAGCGCGGCCCGGGACGCATCGCCCGGCCCTGTGCGCAGTACCGCCACCGCGGCCTCCAGCAAGTGCTCGGCCGCCGCCTTCTCGCGTGGTGGCATGCCGCGGGATGTGCGCGCGAGTTCAGCCAGCAGACCAGGCACCATTGCGGCGAGCAGCGCCGTGCGGGCCTCCTCGGCCATCGCGGCGGGGGGCAGCGGCGCGGCGCCGCGGCGCGGTCCGCCGCCGGTCACGAACCAGGCATCGAAGGCACGTCCGCGGCCCCCGCCCAGCGCGACGCCCAGCGCCGCGGCCACCATCACGGCGAGCAGCATGACCAGGAAATACATCGCACCGGCCGGCGGCACGACCAGGCCGACACCGACCAGTGCGATGCCCATGGCCAGCATCGCGAAGACGAGGCGCCGCTGGCGGTCGTCGAACAGCGTTTCCGGGGCGGTGGTCACCTCGCGGCCCATCGGCGCGCGCGTGACCCTGCGGCGGGTGCGGCGCTTGGTGGTGGCGGCGTTCATCGCTCAGCCCCCCGAGGAATAGGCGCGGCCGGTCGAACCGAACCCCGCGCGGGAGATGCTGGTGGCCGGCCGCGTCACGCCGCTGGTGCCGATGCGCGTGGTGGTGGTGGTCCGCCCGGAATAGGCGCCCATCTGCCCCGCCACGCCCAGGCGGTTGGCACCGCTGTCCCAGGCGCGCAGCGGCCCGGTGCCTCGCGTCGGCCGATAGGCCGCAACCGGCCGGCGGTCGCCCGTCCAGGTCCAGCCCTGGTAGCGCGGGCCGATGCCGCGCCCGTAGGCGCCGTACCAGTACGAGTTGTAGCCGCCCCACCAATAGCCGCGGCCGCCGTTGGATCGCGCCGTGGGCTCCTGCGCCGCCGTCGCGGGCAGCACGGCATCGGCGAGGTCCACCTCGATGCAGCGCGTCCAGCTCGCCTGGCAGGAGGCCTGCGTGACGAAGCGGTTGACCACCGGCAGGGTGAGCGCGTCGCAGGCCTGCCATTGCTCGGTGCAGGCGCCCTGGTCGGCATACATCGGCGCAACACGGTCGAAGGTCAGGCGCGCCGCGTCCGGCGCGGCGAAATCCGCGGGCAGTTCGGGCGCCGAGATGGCGCGCGGCGGCACCAATGTCCCGCTGGTGCCGGCACTCGGCGTCACCGGCTCGGGCAGCGACCACACCTGGCCGTCGCGCGCGCGGATCGCCGGCAGCAGCGCATCGGGCTTGTCGGGCAGGCGCGTCCAGCCGGCCAGGCGCGGGCGCCAGGCGGCGCGCATGACGGGTGGGGCGTCGCCCTCGCAGGCATCGGCGCCGAACTGCACCTGGCAGGCGGTCAGGGTGGTGAATTGCGGCCGCGTGTCGGCGTGCTCGCGCGCGATCACGTTCTCCAACACATCGCAGCGCGCGGGGTCCTCGCCGAGCCGCACATGCGCCGCCCGGCAGGCGTCGAGCCGCGCGGCCGCCTGCCCCGGCAGGTCGGGCGGCGGCGCCTCGTCGCATCCCACGGCCGCGAGGCCCGACGGTGACCAGCGCCGCCGCGCGCACCGTGCGGGACCGCCGCCGGGATGGGGCCGCCACCGTCTCGTCCTGGCGGGGTGTCATCACCGCGGCCTCAGCCCAGCATGACGGAGCTGTTCAGGATGCCGGCGCCGACCTGCATGAAGGCGATGAACACCGCGGCGCCGCCGACCTCATCGGCCTCGATCTCGGCCCGCAGCCGGCCCTGCAGCAAGGCCGAGAGCATCAGGTGCACGCCCAGCTGCACCGCCACCGCCACGATGCACCAGATCACCTGGTCGAGCGGCCCCGCCGCCGAGCGCGCCACCGCCGCGATCGGCATCACCATGCCCAGCGCCTTGCCGCCGAAGGCGATCGCGGTGGGCAGGTTGCCCGCGCGCAGCAAGGTCAGTTCGGGATGCGGCGTGATGAGGGAGACCACCACCAGCCCGGCGATCCAGAACACCATGCCGAGCCCGAAGGCGACCAGGAAGCTCAGGAAGGTCGAGGGGAACAGGGCGAGGATATCGGCGGCGGTCATGGATGGTGTTTTCCCCTGGGGCTCGCGCGTCAGCCGCGCAGGATATGCGGAACGAAGCGCGCGGCGGCATCGGTGATGGGGCCTCGCAACTCACGGAAGGACAGGCCCGCCGGCTCGCCGCCCACCATCCAGACCGAGATGGCGGCATGCACCCCGCCGCGCGCGGATTGCATCACCGGCAGCGGGCAATGCGCCTGGTAGAGCAGGGGGCCGACCTCATGCTCGGGCACCGGATCGATGCGCTGGCCGGGCAGGGTGACATGCTCGCCATCCCAGCCGCGGCGCGGCTTGGCGACCATGTCCGCACCGGGCTGCGGCTCGAGGAAGGTCGGCAGCAGGTTGGGCGCGCCTGGCGCCATGTGCCACAGCAGGGCCATCATGGTCTTGTCGCACAGCAGCCGCACCCAGGCGCCGGGATAGATGCGCGTGCGGCTCTGCGGCAGCACCTCGACATTCGCCTCATCCTCCATCCAGTCCCACGGATAGATCTTCACCAGCGCGTCGAGCGGTTCGTCCTGGTCGTCGGTGAAGCGCAGCGCGTCGCGGTCCCAGCCGACCTGCTCGATGGAACAGATGCGCGGCGCGAGGCTCGCCGCGCGCGCCAGTTCGGCGATGTATTCGGCATCGAAGCGCTCGGTGGTGTCGGCCGGGCTGCCGTTGGCCTCGGTCGCGCCGCCGCAGGCGATGGCGAAGCGGCGCGGCAAGCCGGATTTCGGGATATGCGCGGTCAGCTTCTCGTAGATCAGGTTCTCCTGGCTGTCCGCGCCGCGGCCGGAGGCGGCCTGCCAGGCCTCGAACCACTCCCACTGCACGTAGGAGGCCTCGGCCAGGCCGAAGGGCGAATCCGCCTCGTAGTCCAGCAGCATGGGCGTGCCGTCCGGCGCGAAGGAGAAGTCCATCCGCCCGTACATCGGCGAATCCTTCGCCTGCCAGGATTGCGTGATGGCCGCCTGCATGGCGGGCTTCTCGATGCCAAAATACCGGTAGTCCCCGCTGCGGACCAGTTCCTCGACCGCCTGGTAGCAGCGCGCCTGGATGCCCGCGGCGGCCTCAAGCACCGCGAGCGCGGCGTTGGGGTGCAGCACGTAGGCCGCCTCGGTCTCCCAATACGGCAGCCCATCCGGCCCCGCGACCATCAGGCCGAGCTCCTGCAGCCTGGCGCGCGCGGTGGCGGGGGTATCGACGGAGATGCGCTGGAAGGGGGGCTGGGCCACGCTCACGGTCCTCATAAAACCACATGCGGCACGAAGCGGTCTTCCAGCGTCGTCACCAGGTCATCGCCTTCCCGTATGCCGAGCCCGCAGGGTTCGTCGCCGACCATCCACACGCCCATCACCGGATAGGCGGCCCCGTCCGGCGTCGCATGCGCCGGCAGCGGTGCCCATTGTTGCCAGATCGTAGGGGATGGAGGCAAACCCTCCGCGACGTCGGTCGAAGCGTCGGCGGCCTCGCCCTCCACCTGCATGCCGTGGCCCTCGAGCCCGAGCGCCGGCTTGCCGATCGCCGGCCCGTCGATATCGGCACGCTCCAGCGAGGCCGGCAGCAGCAGCGGGTGGCCGGGGAACATCCGCCAGAGTTCGGCCAGGATCGCCTTGTTGGCATGCAGCATGCGCCGCGCCGGCTCGATCCATCGCGTGCGCCCGAAGGGCAGCAGCCGCCCGCCTTCCTCGGCATCCAGCCAGTCCCAGGGGTAGAGCTTGAAGCAGGCCTCCAGCTTGCGCCCGCCGGGATCGACGAAGCCGGTGCCGGGCAGCCAGGAGATGTCGTCCACCGGTAAAAATTCCGCCTCGTGACCCGCCGCGCGCGCCGTCGCCATCAGGTAGGCGACCTGCGCGATCTCGTCCTCCCGGTTGCGCTCGGCGGCGAAGTCGATGCGCCGCGGCAGGCCCATGCGCGGCCAGCGCGCGACCAGCGCATCGTCGATCGCGCTCCACTGGTCGGTGCCGGGCCGCGTGGCGGGGCCCGCCGGTGTCTCCTCGAACCAGGCGAGCTGCACCACGGCGGCTTCCAGCAGCGCCGCCGGCGTCTCGGCGTTGAACTCGAACAGCTTGATGGCGCCATCGGCATCCAGGCGGAAATCGAAGCGGCCATAGAGCGACGGGTCGCCGCGCCAGGTGGGAATCCTCGACCATGGCGGCGAGGCGCGGGGTGAAGCCGAAGCCGGCATAGTCGCCGCGGCGCACCACCGCGGCGGCGGCCTCGGCGATCATGCCATCGAGTTCGCGCGCCGCGCGTTCCAGCGCCCCGATCGCCTCGGGCGTCAGCGCATAGCAGGCGTCGCGGCACCAGTATTCGCGATCGTCCGGCGAATGAAAGCAGAAGCCCAGCGCCTCGGCGCGGACGGGAAAGGCATCGTCGCGCGCCAGCAGGCGGCGTTCGATGGCAGGGCGTGTCGCGATGGTAGCCGGAGTCGGGGTCATGCTCGATTTGCAGCTTAGCGCGATACACGCCGTGGGATGTGCGATCGCGCACGCGCCGCGTGCCGTCTTGCCGCCGCGCCTGCGCTGTGCCCATTCTTGCGCAACGGCCCGGCGACGGATCAGGGCTGAATGCCAGGGAATACGCCGGTCGCCTGGAACCGCTTTTCGGGGGCAGACAGGATGGACCATGTCATTCGGCCGGCGTTCGGCGCTGGCAGGCACCGCGGCCCTGGTGGCGGCGCTGGCCGCACCGCGCAGCGCGGGGGCACAGCCGCGCGGCATGGTCACCGCCTCGCTGCTCGGCAACCTGCCCAACATCCACCCCTGGCATGTCGGCAATGTGGAGACGGCGGCGGCCAACCTGCTGGCCTATTCCAACCTGCTGAAAATCGCCCCGGACGGCACGCTGCTGCCCGATGTCGCGGTGGCGCTGCCGACCATCACCGAGGACGGGCTGCTCTACACCTTCGAGCTGCGCCGCGACGTCCGCTTCCACAACGGCGACCTGCTGACCGCCGACGACGTGCTCTATTCGTATGAGAAGTATCTCGCCACCGCGCGCCGCCGCGGCAATCTGCGCCGCTTCATCAAGAATGTGACCAAGGACGGCGACTACGTCGTGCGCGTCGAGCTGAACGCGCCCTGGGTCGGCTGGATGCAGCTGATGGGCTACGAGGTCGCCATCGTGCGCCGCGGCACCGACGTGACGAACGAGGGCGCCACCGGCGAGAACCTCTATCGCGGCAGCCGCATGGCGGGGTCCGGCCCCTTCATCCCCAAGGCCTTCCAGGCCGATGTCTCGGCGGAGTTCGAGGCCTTCCCCGGCTATTTCGGCGGCGCCCCGGCGGTCGAGACGGTGAAGCTGCTGCGCATCCCCGATGCCGCGACGCAGCTGGCCAACCTGCGCGCGGGCAGCGTGGACATCATCTCCAACTGCCCGCCCAAGGATTTCGCCCCGGTCAGCCGCGAGGCCGGCTTCGGCGGCGCCGCACGCCCTTCGGCGGGTATCTTCTACATGCCGATGAATGTCGCCAAGGCGCCCTTCGACAACGTGCACCTGCGCCGCGCCGTCGCCTGCGCGGTGGACCGCGAGTACATCTGCGACGAGATCTATTCCGGCCTGGTCACCGCCTCCGCGCTGCCCGCCGCGCCCACCGAATTCTGGTACGACGCGGCGAAGGCCCAGACCTTCGCCTACGACCCCGACCGCGCGAAGTACCACCTGCGCCAGGCCGGCATGCCGCGCGGCTTCACCTTCGAGGCGATCGTCCCCGTCCCCTCCGCCTATATCGAGGCGCGCGAGGCGGCGGTGGTGATGCAGGCGAACCTCGCGGATGTCGGCATCCGCATGAACATCCGCCAGACCGATTTCGTCTCGATGTACCGCAGCGCGCAGAACGGCGACTGGCAGGCCTTCCCGCATCCCTCGATGCAGTCCTCGATCGAGGGCTACCTGATCTGGAACAACTACCACAAGGACGGCAACCAGGCGCGCTGGATGGGCTACCGCAACCCGACCTACGACGAGGCGGTGATGGAGAGCTTCCGCTACCTCGAACCGGCGCGGAAGGCTCCCGCGCTGGCCCGGGTGGTGGACATCCTGGTCGAGGATTGCCCGGCGCTGTGGATCGGCCGGCTCAACGCCTATCACCTGTGGCGCGCGGACATCAAAGGCTTCGGCCCGCGCTATTCGCACTTCATGGACCTCACCGACGTCCATCGCGGCTGAGCGCGGATGGCGCGTTTCCTCGCCGGGCGCGCGGGCACCCTCGCGCTCGTGCTGTTCGGCGCGAGCCTGCTGATCTTCCTGGTGGTGCGCGCCCTGCCCGGCGACCCGGCCATCGCGATGATGACGCAGAACGCCACGCCCGAGATGATCGAGGAGATGCGCCGCCAGCTCGGGCTGCATCTGCCGCTGTACGAGCAATACGTGACCTGGGCGGCCGGCGCGCTGGTGGGCGACCTCGGCCGCTCCTTCACCTATTCGATGGATGTCTCGCTGCTGATCGCCGAGCGCTTCCCGGTCACGCTGCATCTCTCGCTGGTGGCGCTGGCCATTGCCCTCGCCATCGCGGTGCCGGCGGGGGTGCTGGCGGCGGCGCACAAGGGCGGCATGATCGACCATCTGTGCCGCGTGCTGGCGATGGTGGGCATCTCCATGCCGGTGTTCTGGCAGGGGCTGCTGATGATCCTGCTCTTCGCCGTGGTGCTCGGCTGGCTGCCGCCGGGCGGCTATGTCGCGCCCTCGGCGGGGCTGGCGGCCTCGATGGCGACCATCATCCTGCCCGCCGTGGCGCTCGGCACCGCCTATGCCGCGACCATCACGCGCATGCTGCGCTCCTCGATGCTCGATGTGCTGGGGCGCGAATACATCGCGGTGGCGCGCGCCCATGGCGTGCCCGAGCGCGTGGTGGTGTGGAACGATGCGCTGCGCAACGCGCTGATCCCGACGCTCACCGCCGCCGGCTTCTCCTTCGGCTACCTGCTGGCCGGCGCGGTGCTGACCGAGGTGATCTTCAACATCCCCGGCATGGGCCGGCTGCTGTACGAGAGCATCCTCGCGCGCGACTATCCGCTGGTGCAGGGGCTGGTGCTGCTGAACGTGGTGATCTTCGTGCTGATCACCTTCGCGATGGATGCGCTCTACGCCCTGCTCGACCCGCGGATCCGCCGATGAGCACCACGCTGGACGCCACCCCGCGCAGGCGCAACCGCGTGTTCGCCGTGATGCGGCGGGATCCGCTGGCGCTGCTCGCCTTCGTCTTCCTGCTGGTGCTCACCGTCATCGCGATCTTCCCCGCCGAGATCGCGCCCTATCTGCCCAGCCGCCCGACCCGCCAGCGCCTGCTGCCGCCCAGCGCCATCCACTGGTTCGGCACCGACCAGTTCGGCCGCGACATCCTCTCGCGCTGCATCCACGCCACGCGCATCTCGCTCACCGTGGGGCTGACCACCGTGGGCATCGCGCTGGCCATCGGCGTGCCCTTCGGTGCCATCGCCGCCTTCCGCAGCCCGGGCCTGGCGGATTCCGCCATCATGCGCGTGATGGACGTGCTGATGGCCTTCCCGCCCATCGTGCTGGCCATCGCGGTGGTCGCGGCACTCGGCACCGGCGACCTCGAGATCGGCCCCTTCGCCATGCCGCACATCACCAAGGTGATGATCGTCATCGGCATCCTCAACGCGCCCAAGGTCGCGCGCATCGTGCGCGCCGCGGTGCTGGTGGAACGCAACGAGCAATACGTGCTGGCCGAACGCGCGATCGGCGCGAGCGAAACCCGCATCCTGTTCCGCGACGTGCTGCGCAACTGCGTCTCGCCGGTCGCGGTCTATGCCACGCTGCTCGTGGCGACCTCGATCCTCACCGAGGCCTCGCTCTCCTTCCTCGGCCTGGGCGTGCAGCCGCCCGACCCCTCCTGGGGCGGCATGCTGGCCGACAGCCGCACCTACGTCATGTCCGGGCAATGGTGGCTCACGGTGTTCCCCGGCCTGCTGATCTTCGTCACCGTCGTTGCCTTCAACCTCGCCGGCGACCTGCTGCGCGATGTGCTGGACCCGGCGCAGATCACCCGGCACGGCGATGCCTGAACCGCTGTTCGAAGTGCGCGACCTGCGCACGCGCTTCATGACCGATGCAGGGCCGATCCACCCTTCTGCCGGAATCTCCTTCCAGGTGGCGGCGGGCGAGGTGCTCGGCATCGTCGGCGAAAGCGGCTCGGGAAAATCCGTGACCGCGCGCGCCTCGATACGATTGCAGCAGCCCGAAAGTGCCACCATCGGCGGCGAGTTGCTGTTCCGCGGCCAGGACCTGCGCCGCCTCGATGCCGAGGCGCTGCGCCGGCTGCGCGCGCGCGGCATCGCAATGGTCGTGCAGGACCCCGCCGCCGCGCTGAACCCGGTGATGACCATCGGCGCGCAGCTCACGCGCATCCACCGCCTGCATGGCGGCAGCGCGGCCGATGCGCGCGCCGCCGCGCTGGCCTTGCTGGAGCGCATGCGCATCGCCGATGCCGCCAGCCGGCTCGACGCCTATCCCCATCAATTGTCCGGCGGCATGCGCCAGCGCGTGCTGATCGCCCTTGCGTTGATCTGCCGCCCGGCGCTGCTGATCGCCGACGAACCCACCACCGCGCTCGACGTCACGGTGGAAGCCGACATCCTCGCTTTGCTCGAGGAACTGCGCCGCGAGATGGGCATGGCGATGCTGATGATCTCGCACAACCTCTCGGTCATCGGCCGCATCTGCGACCGTGTCGCGGTGATGTATGCCGGGCGCATCATGGAGGAAGGCCCGACGCGCACGCTGCTGAGCGCGCCACGCCACCCCTATACGCGCGCATTGCTGGCCTCCGTGCCGCGCGGCAGCAAGGCCGATGGCCCGCTGCCCGCCATTCCCGGTGAGCCACCCGACCTCGCGCGCCTGCCACCAGGCTGCCCCTTCCAGGCGCGCTGCCCCGATGCCGCGCCGGCCTGCGCCGAACCGCAACCGATGCTCGCCCTGGCCCCCGGCCACGCGGCCGCCTGCTGGCGGGCGGCGGCATGAGCGCGCCGCTGCTGCAGCTCGATCGCGTGTCGAAGCACTATGCGCTGCATGCCTCGGTGATGGGCCGCCTGCTGCCCAACCGGCCGATGATCCGTGCCGTGCAGGATGTCAGCCTGTCGATCGCGCCCGGCGAGATCCTTGGCCTGGTCGGCGAGAGCGGCTCCGGTAAATCCACGCTCGGCCGCGTGGCACTTCTGCTGGAACCGCCCACCAGCGGCAGCATCCGCTTCGACGGCACCGACCCGGCCGCCGACCTGCCGGCCCTGCGCCGCCGCGCGCAGATGGTGTTCCAGGATCCACAATCCTCGCTCAACCGCTCACTGACCATCGAGCGCATCCTCGACAGCCCGCTCAGCGTGCATCGCGTGGCACCCGGTCGCACCGAGCGGCGCGAACGCATCGCCGCTTTGCTCGAGATGGTCGGCCTGCGCCCGGAGATGATGCGCCGCTACCCCTTCGAACTCTCGGGCGGCCAGCGCCAGCGCGTGGGCATCGCGCGTGCCCTGGCGATCGAACCCGCCTTCCTCGTGCTCGACGAACCGACCAGCGCGCTCGATGTCTCGATCCAGGCGCAGGTGGTGAACCTGCTGCTCGACCTGCAGCGGCGGCTGTCGCTGACCTACCTGTTCATCAGCCACGACCTGCGCCTGGTGCGCTGGCTGTGCGACCGCATCGCGGTGATGTATCTCGGGCGCATCGTGGAACTCGGCCCCGCGGCGACGCTGTGGGACAACCCGCGCCACCCCTACACGCGCGCGCTGCTCACCGCCGTCACCGCCGAAACCCTCGCGCCCGCCGAGGCCGCCGGCGAAGTGCCGAGCCCGGTGCGCCCGCCGCCCGGCTGCGCCTTTCATCCGCGCTGCCCGATGGCCGGCCCGCGCTGTTCACGCGATGCCCCGCGTGAGACGCTGCTGGGCGATGGGGTCACGGTCGCGTGCCACCTGCATGATGGCGGCGTCACCTAGGGCCGTCTCCGTTGGCGTCGGCTCGCAACAACAATTCCAGGCCCTTGTTGTTGCGAGCATCTTCATCCGACCACGTGAATCCACCTTGTCGGGATCTGCCCTAACGCGGCGGCGGCGCGCCCCCCATCTGCCATTCCCGCACCGCCTCCAGCGGCCAGGCCAGCATCAGCACGTTCAGCAGCAGGTTGTCGCGGATCATCCACGCGGCCAGCGCCTCCATCCCGACCACGATCAGCACGGACGCCACCACCGGCAGCCGCGCGGCGAGGAAGAAGCCCACCAGCATCGCCACGCCATCGCCGAAGGAGTTGACGATGCTGTCGCCGAAATAGTCCAGCGACGCCGTCACCTCGCGATAGCGGTTGATGATGAGTGGCGTGTTCTCCACCACCTCCCACGCGCCTTCCAGCAGCAGCGCCGCCACCGCGCGCCAGGCCACGCTCCAGCCCGGCCGCAGCCAGCGCAGCACCGCGTAGAAGATGAAGCCATGCGCGAGATGCGAGAGCGTGTACCAATCCGTCAGGTGCTGCGAATTGCCCGACGACCACACATCCCCGTGCCACAGCGAGACGTAGCCGCAGGTGCAGATCGGCACGCGCCCCATCGCGAACTGGATGGCGGCCACGGCGGCCAGGATGGCCAGCATGCAGGCGGCCGGTACGGCGATTCGCGCTCTCATCCCGTCATCCCGCACGCGCCGCGCGTCCAAGGCAAGCGGCCACGATCGGCGACTGTCCAGGTGGCCCTCGCCACCTGGCGGAGCGCGAGGCAGCGCCTCGCCCTTCCTTCAGCGGCGGCCCGCGCCCTCAATCCAGCCGGATATTCGCCGCGCGGATCACCCCCGCCCAGGTCTCGCTCTCGGCGCGGATGAAGGCGGCGAAGGGTGCGCCCGCCATCGGCGCCACGCTGAAGCCGGTGCCCAGCAGCCGCGTCGCGACATCGGGTTCCGCCAGCGCCTGCGCGAAGGCGTCATGCAGCACCGTCGTCACCGCAGCCGGCGTGCCCGGCGGTGCCGCCACGCCATACCAGTTCGACAGGTCGAAGCCCTCGATCACCGAGCCGATCGGCGGCAGCCCCGGCATCCCCGGCCAGGCTTCAGCGGTCGAGACGCCAAGCCCGCGCAACTCGCCCCGCTGCACGAAGGGATAGACGGAACTGTCGCTGAAAAAGATGTCCACATTGCCGGCGATCAGGTCGGTGATGGCCGGCGCCGTGCCGCGATAGGGCACATGGATCATCCGCCCGCCGGCGCGCAGCGCGAACAGCTCGCCCGCCATGTGCGTGCCCGTGCCTGCGCCGCCGGAGGCGAAGCGCACCGCCTCGGGCTGCTCCTTCACCATGCGCGCGAGCGCGGCGAGGTCCGCCGCCGGCAGGGTCTTGCGCGCCACCAGCACCAGCGGCGAGCGCGCCAGGCGGATCACATGCGTCAGCGCCAGCGGGTCATACGGATGCGGGCGCAGGTTCGGCCCGACGGTGATCGGCCCCGGCGCCGTCATCACCAGCGTATAGCCGTCCGGAGCGGCATTGGCGCAGGCTTCTACGCCGATCGCCCCCGCCGCGCCGCTGCGGTTCTCCACCACCACCGTCTGGCCCAGCCGCCGCCCGACCGGTTCGGCCAGGATGCGCGCCGTCACGTCCACGCCTCCGCCGGCGGGATAGGGCACGATCAGCCGGATCGGACGCGATGGAAACGCCTGCGCCATCGCGCCGCGGCCCAGGCCGAGCGATGCAAAAGATGCGGCGGTGAGCGTGCGGCGCGTGATCATCGTCGGCCTCCCGGTCCGGCACAGGCGTGCCGCCCGGCATTACGTCACGCGTCGCGCGGCGCACGCAACCGCGTCATCCCCGCCAGCGCGCCAGCAGCATCATCGCCGCCGCCCGCCAGCAACCCCCAGAAGGCGCCGCCGATGCCCAGGAAGGCAACGCCCGAAGCGGTGACGACGAAACACACCAGCGCCGCCTCGCGCCCCTGCGGCGCCTGCACCGCGCCCAGCATCGCGCCGCCGAACGGCCCCAGCAGCGCAAGCCCCGCCACCGCCTGGATCAGCACCGGCGGCGCCGAGGCGACGAAGGCCGTCACCGCGCCGGCCAGCAGCCCGAACACCACATAGGTCGCGCCCGCCACCACCGCCGCCACCCAGCGCCGCGCCGGGTCGGGCCCGGCGCCGTCGCCCGCGCACAACGCCGCGGTGATCGCCGCGAGGTTCACCGCATGCGCCGCCGAACGGTGCGCCCGCCACGCTGAACGCCCCCGTGGTGGCGAACAGCGGCCCCGCCTGCGGCCGGTAGCCATTGGCCGACAGCACCGCCAGCCCCGGGATGTTCTGCGAGGCCATGGTCACGATGAACAGCGGCAGCGCGATACCGGTCAGCGCCGCGAGCGAAAATGCCGGCACCACGAAGTCCGGCTGCGGCATCCACCCGCTGCCGGGCATCGGTGCGGAGGCCGCGATCACCGCGACCGCCACCAGCCACGGCTGCCGGCACCGCCAGCAGCCGGTTCACCCGCGCCACCACCGCCCAGGCCAGCACGATCGCAAGCCCCGCCACCGGCTGCTCCGCCACCGCGCGCACCGGCGCCAGGCACAGCGTGAACAGGATGCCCGCGAGCATGGCATTGGCCAGCGGCGCCGGTATCGCCGCCACCGCGCGCCCCAGCGGTTTCCACAGCCCCGCCACCGTCAGCAGCACGCCGCACGACCAGGAAGGCGCCCACCGCCTCCGCGAACCCGCCCGCCGGCGCCGCGCCCGCCGCCAGCAGCGCCGCCCCCGGCGTGCGACCAGGCCACGCTGATGGGCATGCGCAACCGCACCGACAGCAGGATGCCCGCCAGCCCCATCGCGACCGACAGCGCCATCAGCCCCGACGCCGCCTGCGCCGGGCTCGCCCCCACCGCCACCAGCCCCTGCAACACCACCGCGAAGGAGGAGGCGAAGCCCACGAACCCCGCCAGCAACCCCGCCGAGACCGCCTGCATCACCGCCGCCCCTTGGGCAGCCGTGTCGAGCACCGCGTCCATCGCGCACCGCCGCCTCGGGCGTGACCTGGCGGATCTCGCGCGCCAGCCGGTTGGCGAATTCCGTCACCCGCCGGGTCGAGCCCGGACGTGTCGAGCACGACGCGCGGATGCGATTGCCGCGCCAGCCGCGCCAGTTCCTCCGCATCATCCCAGATCAGGCCGAAATACTCGTTCACCTGATGCACGAGGCCCGCCGAAGGCTGCCGCGCCGCCCGTGCTCCAGCGCCGACAGATAAGCCGCGGACACCTGCAATGCCGCGGCCAGGTCCTTCAGCGTGACGCCACGCTGGGCGCGCAAGGCGCGCAGGCGGGCGCCGAAGGGGGTCATGGGAAGGTCGGGGAGAGAACTCCCCCGATCCCCCTCCTTTTTCTGGCACCTGGGGACTGACAGCCGAGGTCGGTTCCCAAAAATCAAAAGAAGGAGGGGGTTTGGGGGAGTTCTCTCCCCCAACCTTCCTCACCGCCGCCGCCGCAACAACAGATGCACCGCCCCGGTATTGGCCTTGTGCGGATGCGCCGCCCCCAGCAGCACGCGGCGCAGGTCCGGCGCATTGAGCCAATGCGGCAATTCGCGCCGCAGCACGCCGCCTTCCTCGCTCGATCCGCGCCCGGTGATCACCTCGACGCAGCGCACGCCATCCGCATAGGCATCGGCGAGAAACCCGCGCACCGCGAGATGCGCCTCCTGCGCGCGGCGCCCGTGCAGGTCCAGCGTGCGCTCGGGGCGGATGCGCCCGCGCCGCAGGTCGCGCCAGCGCGCGTCGTCGAGGCCAGGGGGCGCGGCGTTCACCGCGATGTCGGGCGGCGACCAGCGCACCGGCGGCGCATTCGGCGCCAGGCGCAACACCACCGGCGCGGGCGGGGGCGGCGCGGCGGCGGGCGGTTCCGGCGGCAGGGCGCGGCCGGGCAGCGGCGCCACCTGCGCGGCATAGGCCCGCCACAGCGCGCGGTCGGCCTCCGAGAGGCCGCGCTGGCGGTGGCGGGTCATGGCTCAGCCCGGCAGCGCGGCGGGGTCATCCTCGATGAGGATGATGTGCAGCCGCCGCGGCCCATGCGCGCCGAGTTCCAGCGTCTGCTCGATATCGGCGCTGCGCGAGGGCCCCGTCACCAGCATCACGTTGCGCGGCATGAAGCCGCCCGAGCGCGCATCCGTGTGTTCGCGGCGCAGGATGTCCCAGGCCTCCTCATAGGCGCCGACGATGCGCGAGGCGCGCAGCACCACGATCTCGGTCTCGGCGAGAATGTTGAGCGTGGTCGGCCGCGTGGCGTCCGAGGGCAGCATCAGCGTGCCGGTCTCGGCGATGCCGGCATAGCCGTGCTGCACCGCCACCAGGTCGTCGGGCTGGGCGCGGCGCTGCTCGAATTCCAGCATCGGGCGCTCGGCCCAGGGCAGGGCGGCGAGGTCGGGGTGCGGGGCCAGCACGAAGCGCGGGGCGAGGTTCTGCGCCGCCAGGTAGTCGGTGACGGCGGCGGGGACCCCGCCCGCCTCGGCCACGCGCGCGACGGTGCCGAATTCCTTCTCGACATTCGCCACGAACAGCGCGACCTGCTCGGGCCGCGGCACGCGCGAACGTGCCGGGATCAGGTGGCGCGGATGGGTGGCCAGGCGCCCTTCCAGCATCGCGCGCTGGTCGGCCGGCAGTGGGCCGCGCTTGAGGCCGCGGCGGATGGCGCCGAGGATGGCGTCCTTGCTCATCGCCTCACCGCGCCCGCTGCTGCTTGGCATAGCGCGCCATGAAGGTGCCGCCCTCGGGCGCCGGCAGGTCGCGCCCCTGCGTCCATCCGCCGGCCAGCGGCAGCGAGCGGAACGCCCCGCGCCCGCGTGCGAGCAGCCCCAGCATGCAGAATCGCGCTGCGCGTGGCGAAGCGGTACATCCCCGGCCGCTTCGCGAACAAGGCCCACAGCCCGATGCCCGCGCCGCATCGCCGCCGGCGTCAGGTGGCGCTCGAACTCGCGCTCCCGCCAATGGCGCATCAGGTTGGGCAGCGGGATCTTCATCGGGCACACGCTCTCGCAGCGTGCCGCAGAAGGTCGAGGCGTTCGGCAGGTGCGCCGGCCTTGTCGACGCCGATCAGCGACGGCGTCAGCACCGCGCCCATCGGCCCGGGATAGACCCAGCCATAGGCGTGCCCGCCGACCGCGCCATAGACCGGGCAATGGTTCATGCAGGCGCCGCAGCGGATGCAGCGCAGCATCTCCTGGAACTCGGTGCCGAGCATGTCGCGAGCGGCCATTGTCGAGCAGCACGACGTGGTATTCCTCCGGCCCGTCGAGATCGTCCGGCCGGCGCGGGCCGGTGGAGAAGGTCGTGTAGACCGAGAAATCCTGCCCGGTGGCCGAGCGCGCCAGCAGCCGCAGCAGCGAGGCCGCGTCCTCGAGCGTCGGCACCACCTTCTCGATCGAGGCCAGCGACGATGTGCACGCGCGGCAGCGTCTGCGTCAGGTCGCCATTGCCCTCGTTGGTGACGATGACCGACGAGCCGGTCTCGGCGATCAGGAAGTTCGCGCCGGTGATGCCGACATCGGCGGCGAGGAATTTGTCGCGCAGCATGGTGCGCGCCTCGGTCAGGATCTCGCGCCGGCTCGGCGAACGACGCGGTTCGGGTCGAGGTCGGTGTGCGCGCGGCGGAAATCGGCCTCCCAATCCTCGCGGTTCAGATGGATGGCGGGCGCGATGATGTGGGACGGGTGCTCGTGGCGCAGCTGGATGATGTACTCGCCGAGATCGGTCTCGACCGGGCTGATGCCATGCGCCTCCAGGTGGTCGTTGAGCCCGATCTCCTCGGAGATCATCGACTTGCCCTTGGTGACGGTGCGCGCGTCGGCGTCGCGGCAGATCTCCAGCACCGTCGCGCGCGCCTCCTCGGCGGTCGAGCCCAGTGCACCGTGCCGCCGGCGCGCTCGCACATTGGTCGGCATAGGCCTCGAGGTAGAGGTCGAGATGGGCCAGCGTGTGGTTCTTGATGTCGCGGCCGATGTCGCGCAGCGCCTCGAACTCCGGCAGCCGCGCCACGGCTTCGGCGCGGCGCACCAGGAAAGCCCCCTTGGCCTTGCCGAGCGCCTTCTGCAGCCCGGCATCGGCCAGGGCGCGCGCCGCGTTCTGCTTGAAGGCCGGGGAGGTGATCTGGACCAAGGGTGAAACCTCGAACATGGGCTGGGCGATGCGAGGCAATGTAGCGTGAAAGCCCGCCGCGGACAGGGCCGCTGCGCCCCGGGGCTTGCCCTATCGCGCCCGGGGCGCCAAAACGCCGCGCTCCCGCAAGGGAAGCCGATTCGCGCATGCACAAGGAGAATCGCCGGTGATCACGCGTCGTTCCCTCTTCGCCGCCGGCGGCGGGGCCCTGCTCCTGTCGGCCTGCGAAGCCCCGGTCACGCTCGATGGCCGGTTCCCGATCATGGACGTGCTCGGCACGCAGTCCGACGTGTCGGATTTCCGTTCCGCGCTGCGCCGCGCCGGGCTTGATGAACTCCTTGCCGGCGCGGGCCCCTACACCGTCTTCGCGCCCACCAACTCCGGCTGGGGCGCCGCCTCCGAGGCATTCCGCAATGGCGGCGCGGCCAGCCTGCGCAACCTGATCGCCCTGGGCCGCCTGCGGCTGCCGGACATCGCGGCGCGCGGCGGCCGCGTGCGCACGCTGGCGGGCAACGATATCCGCGTGGTGGGCGGCAGCGCGACCGAACCGCGCATCCAGGCGGCACGTGCCGGCCAGGCCCCTTCGGGCGCCTCAGCCAGCATCATCCGGCCCAACCTGCTGTGCAGCAACGGCGTGGTCCACATCATCGGCGCGGTGCTGATCCCCGCCTGAGACCCGGTGCGGGGCGTGCCGTGAGCGCGCTCCACACGGCGCTAGAGGGGCACCAGGGCGAGACCTTCGCGCGCCGGGCATGAGCCGCTTCGAAGACCCGACAGGCCGCGCGATGCGGCCTCCCCAGCCCTGCCTACACAATCATTATGCAACAGGCGGTCAGGCTGGCTGGCCCGCCTGGACCTACCGCCCGGCGCCGCGGCGCTTCCAGGTCACCACCAGCACGTCGCGGCAGGACGCCAGGCCCGCATCCGCCGGGGCGACCGGCGTGACGCCATGGCGCACCCGCGGATCGTCCAGCAACGCGGTGTCCAGCGGGTCGCGCAGCACGAACTGCGCCAGGCGCGTCCCGGCATCGTCCTCGATCACCGTCTCGCCGCCGCTCAGATTGGTGCGGGCGATCATGCTGATCAGCACGAAATCAACGCCGTCATGGTGCACGCCCTCGGGCGTCGGGAAGCCCGGCGCGCCGGAGGCCGCCTCGATGCGGAACTGATGCGCTTCCGCGAACCAGGGCAGCGGGCCGTGCAGCGCCTCCGCCATCGCGCGACCCAGGTTGAGCATGGCGTGCAGCGGCGCACTGATGCCCACCGCGTCCTCCATGGGCGCAAACCAGCGATCGACGCCTCCATTCAGCGTATTGTGCACCACCGCCTGGAAATGCGGGCGATGGGGACCTCGCCGGTGCCCCGCCTCGCCGGGTTCGGCGGCGAAATTCGCAATGCGCCGGCGGCGATAACGCCCGCCATCCGCCATGAAGGCGTCGGTCTCCAGCCGGTTCCAGGAGGCAAAAAAGGGCGCCAGTGCGGCAGCCTCGCCGGCCTCGCCCATCAGGTTTGCCATCAACGCGCCGGGTACCCGGGCGAAGCCGCGCGCCGCGAGGTCCGCCAGCGGTCCGGCCGGCGCGGTCATGGCCCGCCGCCTTCGCCGATCGGCGCCACCTCGCCTGTCATGCCGGCCAGCACTTCCGCCACATGGCGCACCTGCACGGCGCTGCCCTCCCGCTTGAGCCGCCCGGCCATGTTCAGCAGGCAGCCGAGGTCGCCCGCCAGCACCGTCCCGGCGCCGGTCGCCGCGATGCCGGCGCATTTGTCATTGACCATGCGCGTCGAGATATCCGGGTACTTCACGCAAAAGGTACCGCCGAAGCCGCAGCAGATCTCGGGATCCGCCATCTCGGCCAGGGTCAGCCCTGAAACACTTGCCAGCAGGGCGCGCGGCTGGGCCTTCACGCCCATCTCACGCAGGCCCGCGCATGAGTCATGGTAGGTGACGCTGCCGCTAAAGCGGGCATCGACCGCTGCGACGCCCATGACGTCCGTCAGGAACGACACCAGTTCATGCGTGCGCGACGCCACCGCTTCCGCCCTGGCGCGATATGGCGGGTCGTCCTCGAACAGGGAGGGGTAGTGGTGCGCCACCATCCCGGCGCAGGAGCCCGAAGGCGCCACCACGTAGTCATAGCCCGTGAAGGCATCCACCGCCGCGCGCGCCAGGTCGCGCGCCGTTGCGCGGTCGCCGGAATTGAAGGCCGGCTGGCCGCAGCAGGTCTGCACCGGCGGCACCTCGACCACGCAGCCGGCCTGCTCCAGCAGGCGGATCGCCGCGAAGCCGACGCTCGGCCGGTACAGGTCCACCAGGCAGGTGACGAACAGCGCGACGCGCGGGCGGGTCTCGGGCATGCGCTGAGAATAGGCATGTGCCCGCCGGCCGCACAGTCCCCGCTGCGCGAAGACCAGCCCCGCGCCGGCGTCAGTTCAGCCGCTGGCGCAACTCGGTGGTCAGCGCTCGGATGCGCGCCGCGGCGTCGCCATCGGGCACCAGCGCCAGGAAGCGGTCGAGGCAAGCGAGCGCGGCGCCGATCCGCTCCAGCCGCTGGTTCATCAGCCCCGCCTCCCGCCAAAGGCCCGCATGGTCGGGCGCGAGGCGCAACATGTCCTCGGCGCAGGCCAGCGCGCCCTTCATGTCGTTGGCCTTGAGCCGCCGCAGCTTGATGTTGTTTTGTAATCGCAACAACACCTCGCGCCGCGCCATCGGGCGCAGCAGGCCCGGGCGCAGTTCCGCCGCCTGCCCTTCCACGCGCTTGACCAGGGCGCGCAGCGCGGGGGCCTCCAGCGCGCTGCCGCGGGCGAACACGTCCAGCACCATCTGCCCGCGCGGCGCCTCGAGCGCGAGCAGGAAATGCCCCGGAAAATCCACCCCATGCGCGCCCCAGCCGGCGGCCTCCGCCGCATGCAGCCACAGGATGCCGAGTGCCACCGGCAGGCCGCGGCGGCGCTGCAAGACCTGGATCAGGTTGGCATTCGCCATGTCGTCATAGGTTTCGGCATCACCCGCGAAGCCGAACTGGCCATGGAGCACGGCCACAAGCGCTGTGCGCCGCGCTTCCAGGTCCCCGCCATCGGCCTGCCGGTCGGACGCGGCCCGCTGTACGGCGGCGCGGGCAATGGCGGTCAGGGTGGCGGCCGCCGCCGGCCAGTCGGCCTCCGGCGCGTCGATCCGCGCGAACTGCAGCGCGATGCCGGCCAGGTCGAGTTCGGGATCGGGCAACTGGCCGGCGGCATCGAGTGCGGCGCGGGCCTCATCCTGGGGCGAAAGGGGCATGCCCGCAGTCTCGCGGGGCTGGGGCGGCGCATCAAGGCTCCCCGAATTTCTTTCCGCTTCGCCCCATGACGGTATTCGCGACGTTGCCGGAGGGTTAACGTCGATCAAACCGGGGCGCCCCTGGCCATTCCGGCCACCGTCATGCTGCCGAACATTGCGAGGTTTCCCATGTCACCGATCGCCGCTGGCGCCCGCCGCTTGCCGCTTGCGTCCGCCTTGCTGGGCCTGACGGCCCTGGCGGCATGCGGCAGTTCCCTCTCCGACAGCCGCGCGCTCGATGGGGCGGCACGGCCGGCGGCCTACACAGGGTCCATCACGGTCGCCTCCGAACCGCCGGGGGCGCGCTGCGTGCTGACCGACACGACCACCAATGCCGAGGTGGCCATCATCACCGCCCCCGCATCGGTGGCGCTGCCGCGCAGCACGCACATCATCGAGGCACGTTGCGCGGCGCCGGGCCGGATGGAGACCACCCAGGCCATCCGCCCGGTGCGCGACTTCGCGGAGGGCATCCACCACCCGCAGCCCATCGGCACCGGCATCGCGCAGAATACGGTCGTGGTGCGCACCGGCAGCACGCGCCGCTACAACAACACCACCATCCAGCTGCCGCCGATGCCCTTCGCCTCGGCCACGGCGCGGAGACGCCTGGTTCGCAGACCGCGCGGCGGCGGTGCGGCAGGAGGCGACGGTCGGCATCGCCCGCGCGCAGCGCTCCGCCAATGCGACGATCGACACGGCTGAGGTGCTGACCGGTTACCTGAATGAGGATCTGGCACGGCTCGACCGGCAGAAGGCGCTCGCGACCATCGCGCCATCCGAAGCCGACGCCGGCCGCAGCACCCAGGCGGCGCTGACATCGAGGCGAGGCCGCGGCGCCGGACGGTGTCGCGCCTCGTTCGAAGCCAAGGCATGGCACGGACCGCGCGCCGTGGCCCATCCAGCCATCGGCTGATCGCATAAAGATATCCTTATTTGTGATTGTTGTGTCTGGCCTCTCCCCCGGCGCCGTGCTACCCGGCGCGCACATTCATCGTGAGAAGAGCCGTACCCATGTCCGCTGCCCCCGATTTCGTCGTCAAGGACATCACCCTGGCCGACTGCGGCCGCAAGGAAATCGACATCGCCGAGACCGAAATGCCCGGCCTGATGGCGATCCGCGAGGAATACGGCGCCAGCCCAGCCGCTGAAGGGCGCGCGCATCGCCGGCTCGCCTGCACATGACCATCCAGACCGCCGTGCTGATCGAGACGCTGACAGGCGCTCGGCGCCGAGGTCCGCTGGGCGTCGTGCAACATCTTCTCGACCCAGGACCACGCCGCCGCCGCCATCGCCGCCACCGGCATGCCGGTGTTCGCCATCAAGGGCGAGACGCCTGGCGGAATACTGGGACTACGTGCCAGCGCATCTTCGACTGGGCCGATGGCGGCACGCCGAACATGATCCTCGACGACGGCGGCGACGCCACCATGCTGGTCCATCTGCGGCGCCGCGCGCCGAAGCAGGGCGACGCCGCATTCCTCGACAAGCCGAGCAACGAGGAAGAGGAGGTCTTCTTCGCGCTGATCAAGCGCTGCCTGAAGGCGAAGCCGGGCTGCTTCGCCAAGACTCGCGGCCGCGATCAAGGGCGTCTCGGAAGAGACCACCACCGGCGTGCACCGCCTCTACCAGATGGCGAAGGAAGGCAAGCTGCCTGTTCCCGGCCATCAACGTCAACGACAGCGTCACCAAGTCGAAGTTCGACAACCTCTATGGCTGCCGCGAAGTCGCTGGTCGACGCGCATCCGCCGCGGCACCGACGTGATGATGGCCGGCAAGGTCGCCATGGTCTGCGGCTTCGGCGACGTCGGCAAGGGCTCGGCCGCCTCGCTGCGCAATGGCGGCTGCCGCGTGATGGTCACCGAGATCGACCCGATCTGCGCGCTGCAGGCGGCGATGGAGGGCTACGAGGTCGTCACCATGGACGACGCCGCGCCGCGCGCCGACATCTTCGTCACCGCCACCGGCAACGAGGACGTCATCACCGTCGACCACATGCGCGCGATGAAGGACCGCGCCATCGTCTGCAACATCGGCCACTTCGACAGCGAGATCCAGGTCGCCGGCCTGAAGAACTTCAAGTGGAACAACGTCAAGCCGCAGGTCGACGAGATCGAGTTCCCCGACGGCAAGCGCATCATCCTGCTGTCGGAAGGCCGTCTGGTGAACCTCGGCAACGCCACCGGCCACCCGTCCTTCGTGATGTCGGCGTCCTTCACCAACCAGACGCTGGCCCAGATCGAGCTGTGGACCAACCACGGCGCAAGTACGAGAAGAAGGTCTACGTGCTGCCCAAGCACCTCGACGAGAAGGTCGCCGCGCTGCACCTGGCCAAGCTCGGCGTGAAGCTGACCAAGCTGAGCGAGAAGCAGGCCGACTATATCGGCGTGTCGCAGCAGCGGCCCGTTCAAGCCCGAGCACTACCGCTACTGAAGGAAAGGTCGGGGGAGGGAACTCCCCCGCGCTCCTCCTTGTACCGGACTGTCGAGCATGGCGGTGAGGCATGAGGCGAGCCCAGTATCCTGATCGTGAAGTCCCTGCGAATTCCGATGGCGATCGTGGGGGTGTGAGGATGGGCAAGGCCGCGGTGGCGATTGAGCTGGCGGCGCCGGAGCGGCGGGAATTGGCATCTCTGGCCCGCGCGCACCGGACAGGCGATGGCGCGGCGGGCGCAGATCGTGCTGGCTGCGGCGGCCGGGCTGGAGAATAATACCAACTCCCGTTCGTAGTGACTCACGAGGGGATTCCCCGACGCGGTGGCGATGTGATTCAAGCTGGTGAGCATCGGAGGCTCACCATGGCACGCGCCATCGCCCTGCGACCTGATTTCAGCGCCGCCGAGCTGCGGCGTCTGGCACGGCGCAGCAAGGACACCGCCCAGGCCCGCCGGCTGCTGGCGGTGGCGGCGATCTACGACGGCGCGACGCGGACGGAGGCGGCCCGGATCGGCGGCGTGACCGTGCAGATCGTTCGGGACTGGGTTGTGCGGTTCAACGCCGAAGGCCCTGAAGGTCTTGTCAATCGCAAGGCACCCGGCAACCCTCGAAGCTCAATGATGTTCAGCGATCCGCCCTGATCAGGATAATCGAGAGCGGACCGATCCCCGCAGCCCATGGCGTCGTTCGCTGGCGGCTTGTCGATCTTTGCCAGTGGATCTGGGAAGAGTTCCGGATCAGCGTCGCCAAGCAGACCCTGAGCCGAGAATTGAGGGCCATGGGGTATCGCAAGCTGTCGGCCCGTCCACGCCATCACGCTCAGGCCGATGGGGCTATCGAGGATTTTAAAAAAGTTTCCCGGCACGTCTGGAGGCGATCGCACAGGACAAGGGCATTGACCCTGACGGGATAGAGATCTGGTTCGCCGACGAGGCACGCATCGGCCAGAAGAACAAGATCACGCGGCGCTGGGCACGGCGCGGGACGAGACCCTCGGCCCCGCACGACCAGCGGACAGCTTCGACCTACATCTTCGGTGCCATCTGCCCGAAGGAGGGCAAAGGCGCAGCCCTCGTTATGCCCACCTGCAACACCGAAGCGATGAACCTGCATATCGCCGAGATCGCTGCCGCGGTTGCGCCCAACGCACACGCCGTTGTCATCCTTGACCAGGCCGGCTGGCATATGTCGAACAGCCTCAACGTGCCAGCCAACATCACGCTGATGCCGCTACCGCCAAAGTGCCCGGAACTGAACCCAGTCGAGAACCTATGGCAGTTTATGCGCGACAACTGGCTGTCCAACCGCGTCTTCACCTCGCACGACAATATCGTCGATCACTGCTGCTACGCTTGGAACACTCTCGTCGATCAGCCGTGGCGTATCATGTCCATCGGATTGCGTGACTGGGCGCATCGGTTCTGATCAACGAGTTGTATAAGTCGACCTTCGCCGAAGTCGGGGCGGATGCCGACACGGTCTCGAAGTGGCGGCGCCGCTTCGCCGCTCACCGTCTCGATGGGCTGCGCGACGAGCCACGGCCCGCTACGCCGCGCAAGACCGGCGATGGCGCGATCGCCAAGACGATCCGCCGGACCCTGGAGACGGCGCCGGACGCGACCCACTGGTTGCTGCGCTCGATGGCAGAAGCGGTCGGCTACGCGCCGTCGACCATCCACCGCATCTGGCGCGCCGTCGGCCTTCCCCGGCGCCGGCGCGGACAGGTAGCCACCGGTCCGCTCCGTGCAATGCGGACGCGGTGCCGGCCTGCACACCGGTCGCCCGCACCATCCCGGCGGGTGGCCAAGTGCGCCCCTTCGCGACTATCACTGCCGCGCCGGCCTGTGCCGGCGGCTGTCCAACCCTTTCCGCCACGGTGCGCGCCCATGACCGTCCAAGGCCCCGTCCATCTGCGCTGGCGCGTCGCCGGCGCCGCCCCCGAGACCGAGGCGTTCGCCGACCTCGATGCCGCGCTCGATGCCGTCGAGGCGCGCTGGGAGACGCTGCAGCACCAGGCGCCGCAGATCCTCGACGCGCGTCGCATCCTGCTCATCACCACCGAGCAGTTGCAGGCCGCGGTGTTGGACGACGACGACGACGAGGCGGGCACCTAGAGCCGTTTCCGTTCGCCTTGGCTCACGGCCACGACGCTAGGCCGTTGTTGTCGCGAGCATCTTTATCCGATCGGGTGATTCCACCTGATCGGGATCTGCCCTAGCGGGCTGCGGAAATTCGCCACTGCGGGTTTGGTGTTCCTGGTTGGCGAGGAGGTCGGGTGGCGGTTTGCCGGCTGATGCGGCCGGTGTTCGTCGGTGATCCGCCGGAACCTGCCGGGCCGGGACCGTTTCGTGGGCCGATCAGGCAGGCGCTTTCAACAGCTTGGGCAATCGGATCAGGTTGCAGTGTATTCGTCCGGTGAGGGCCGCCTACCGCGGAGCGATCTGAACCTGTCTTGTGATCCTACGGGCGTTCTTTGGAGCGCCGTTACGGGCGGAGGCGGTTGGCGTGATCGAGATCTTCACCGGGGTAGCGCGGCGTCGCCATTGGCGGCCCGAGGAGAAATTGCGGATCCTGGCCGAGTTGGACGAGCCTGGGACGAAGTTCGTTGATGTGGAGCGCCGGCACGAGGTGAGCCGCGGCCTCCTGTGGCAATGGCGAGACCGGAAACGACCGCTTCCGCTTCAGAAACAGCACCGCCACCCAAGCCCATCGCGAAAGGAAGCCGCAGCCCACCTGACGGAATCCAAAAACCCCGCATCTCCGCAACCCGGGTCAGTGCCCAGTGGCAATCAACAACCCAATCATCACGGCCGCCGGGGACATAAAGAGATTGTCGCAAATCAGAAACGCCTGTTGCCCGTCTCCGATCGGGACCTGTGACGATCCGCGCCACCTCACGACACAGCAATGGGAGTTCGGAATAAGTGGACCCATGCCCGAACCCCCTTCCTTCTTCTGGCACCTGGGACTGACTCCCGGGGTCAGGCGCCAATGGCCAGAAAAAGGGTGGGGGTTTGGGGGAGGTTCTCCTCCCCCAACCTTCACCTGGCCCCAAGCCGTTTCCAGACCCCATCCGCGGTCGCCACCACCCGCTCCCCCACCGTGATCTGCCCGCGCACGAACACCATCGAGCGTGTGGCGCGCACCGCCTCGCCGCGCGCGGTCAGGAACTCGCCGCGCTTCGCGCCCGAGACGAAATGCGTGTTCAGCTGGATGGTCACCACCGGCTCGCGCTGCGCCGCCTCCCAGCAGGTGACGCCCAGCACCTGGTCGAGGAAGGTCACCAGCATCCCGCCATGGACGATGCCATGCGCGTTGCCGTGGTGCGCCTCCACCAGCAGGCCATAGGCCCGGCCCTCGCCCTCCCGCTTCGCCCAGAAGGGGCCGACATGCTCGGGAAAGCCCTCATTGTGCCAGGTGAAGCGCGACCAGCCGGCGGCGACGGGGTCGAAGGGAGCGGGCATGTCGGTCATGCCATCCGCTTCGCCCGGCGGGCCGGCCGCGTCAACGCCCCGGCTTGAGCCCGCGCGCGCCCTGCATCAAACAGCATCGCCCAGGGAGACGGACGGGATGCCGGAACTGCCGGAAGTGGAGACGGTGATGCGCGGCCTCGCCGCCGTGCTGGAGGGCCGCCGCATCACCGAGGTCGAGCTGCGCCGCGCGGACCTGCGCTTCCCCTTCCCGCCGGGCCTCGCGCAGCGGATCGAGGGGCGCCGCGTGCTCTCCTTCCGCCGCCGCGCCAAGTACATGCTGATCCGCATGGAGGGCGGCGAAAGCCTGCTCATCCACCTGGGCATGTCCGGGCGCATGGTGGCCCGCCGCGTCGGCGAGCCCGTGCTGCCGCGCATGGCCCCGCAGGGCGCCGCCTCGGATGCGCGCGGCCACAATGCGCCGCCGGACGCGCATGAGCATTTGGTGATGACCACCGACCATGGCTGGCGGGTGGGCTTCGTCGATCCGCGCCGCTTCGGCTGCCTCGACCTGGTGGCGAGTGCCGCGGAGGATGCCCACCGGCTGCTGCACGGCCTGGGGCCGGAGCCACTCGATGCGGATTTCACCGCGGCCGTGCTGTCCGCCGCGCTGGCCGGGCGGCGCACGCCGATCAAGGCGGCGCTGCTGGACCAGGGCGTGGTGGCGGGGCTGGGCAACATCTATGTGTGCGAGGCGCTGTTCCGTTCGGGCATCTCCCCGCGCCGGCTGGCCTCCAGCGTGGCCGGCGCGCGCGCGGCGCGCCTGGTGCCCGCCATCAAGGCGGTGCTGGCCGAGAGCATCGGCGCCGGCGGCTCCTCGCTGCGCGACTATGTCCGTGCGGATGGCGAGCTCGGCCGCTTCCAGGACCGCTTCGCGGTGTATGGGCGGGCGGACGAGCCCTGCCCCACCTGCCCCGGCGTGCCGCCCTGCCAGGGCATCGCGCGGATCGTGCAGTCCGGGCGCTCCACCTTCTTCTGCGCGAAGCGCCAGCGTTGAGGCCGCACGCCGCCTGCGCTACTGCACAGGTCACGGGAAACGGCAAGGAAACCAGCGCATGCCCTACGAGATGATCCTGACCGAGATTCAGGGGAAGGTTGGCGTCATCCAGCTCAACCGCCCCAAGGCGCTGAACGCCCTGTGCGACCAGCTGATGGGCGAGCTCGGCCAGGCGCTGCACGACTACGACGGCGATCCGGCGATCGCCGCCATCGTGATCACCGGCAGCGAGCGCGCCTTCGCCGCCGGCGCCGACATCAAGGAGATGAAGGACCGCGAATTCCCCGCGATCTATTTCGACGATTTCATCGGCGCGCGTTGGGAGACGGTGCTCGAGATCCAGAAGCCGGTGATCGCCGCGGTGGCGGGCTTCGCGCTCGGTGGCGGCTGCGAGCTCGCGATGATGTGCGACATGATCATCGCCGCCGATACGGCGAAGTTCGGCCAGCCCGAGATCAACCTCGGGATCATCCCCGGTGCCGGCGGCTCGCAGCGCCTGACGCGCGCGGTGGGCAAGTCCAAGGCGATGGAGATGATCCTCACCGGCCGCATGATGGATGCCGCCGAGGCCGAGCGCGCCAACCTGGTGACCCGCGTGGTGCCGGCCGCCGATCTGATGGCCGAGGCGGTGAAGATCGGCGAACGCATCGCGGCACTCTCGGCGCCGTCGGTCGCCATGGCGAAGGAAGCGGTGAACGCCGCCTTCGAGAGCACGCTGCGCGAAGGCGTGCGCACCGAGCGGCGGCTGTTCTTCAGCCTGTTCGCCACCGCCGACCAGAAGGAGGGCATGTCGGCCTTCGCCGAGAAGCGCAAGCCGGCCTTTCGCAACGCATAGAGCGCCACCTGGCCAGGCGTGATCATCCGGCCCGGTGGGCTGCTTCCGCGGCATTGATTGCCGCACGCCGCCTGTCCGATCAACGGACCCGCGCCGCGCGTCCACCCGATCGGACGCCGCCGGGGTGCGCACGGCTCCATGAATCGGCTGCATGCATGGACCGCAGGCCACGCGACGCATCGCTTGGCTTGACGGGCCGAGGCCCGCGGCTCTAGAAACCCGCCTTCGCCGTGCCCGGTCCGTCGGGCATGGTTCGTGAAATCCCTAGTCTGAGTTGAACCGGAAGCCCCATGGCGAACACCGCGTCGGCGCGCAAGCGCATCCGCCAGAACGAGAAGCGCACCGTGCGCAACAAGGCGCGCAAGTCGCGCGTGCGCACCTTCGTTCGCAAGCTCGAGGAAGCGATCGCATCCGGTGACAAGGCCGCGGCGCAGGAAGCCTTCCGCGCGGCGCAGCCCGAAATGCAGCGCGCCGTGACCAAGGGCACGCTGCATGCCAATACGGTGGCGCGCAAAGTGTCGCGCATGTCCGCGCGGGTGAAGGCGCTCGGCGCCTCCGCCTGAGCCGCACCGGCCTCCCCGCGAGGCTGGAAGCATCGACGAGACTGTGGTGACCGGCCACGGGCCGCGAAAGGTTTTTTCGCGGCCGGGGAATCGTGTGCTTTGTCCATCTGCCGTCCGGTCACGATCCGTTTTTGACACTTGCCGTGGGGGTCGGGCGGCTTAGTCTCGATCATCTTGCTGTTGCGTTTGGGGGGCGACCCTCCGACCGCGAGTCCATGAGGCGCGCGGCGGGGGCCCGGTGACGAAGCCGGGTAGGGCAGGAGGCAGGGGGCTGTTGATGGAGAAGCAAGCCGGTTCTGGTCCCGCGATCTCCGCCGCGTCGGTCGGCGAGTCCTGGGCACGGATCCGAGGTCGGCTTCGCGAGGAATTCGGCGAAGTCGAATACCGCAGCTGGCTGCGCCAGATGACCCTGCTGGGCATCGAGGGCGACGAGGCGGTGGTGGTGCTGCCCACACGATTCCTGTGCGACTGGGTGCGCAGCCATTACGGTGACCGGTTGCGCGCGCTGTGGCAGCAGGAGAATGCGGGCGTGCGTCGCGTCGATGTGCGGGTCGGCCCGCAGCGCGATGGCGTCGCCGAAAGCGATGGCCATGCCATGCCGCCGCGCGATCCGACGCGTCGCGTGGGGCTTGCCGAACCGCTGGCCGCGCGGCCCGCCGCACAGCGCGCCCAGGATGCCCGCAACGACTGGTCCGCACCGCTCGACCCGCGCTTCGCCTTCGACACCTTCGTGGTGGGCAAGCCCAACGAATTCGCCCATGCCTGTGCCCGCCGCGTGGCCGAGCAGCCGGCCACGCCCGGCTTCAACCCGCTGTTCCTGTATGGTGGCGTCGGCCTGGGCAAGACGCACCTGATGCATGCCATCGCCTGGGCCATCAGCAGCGGCATGCCCGCGCGCAATGTCGCCTACATGAGCGCCGAGAAGTTCATGTACCGCTTCATCGCCGCGCTGCGCAGCCAGTCCACCATGGAATTCAAGGAAGCGCTGCGCTCCGTCGATGTGCTGATGGTCGACGACCTGCAGTTCCTGATCGGCAAGGACAACACGCAGGAGGAGTTCTTCCACACCTTCAATGCGCTGGTCGATGCCGGCAAGCAGATCGTGGTCAGCGCCGACAAGTCGCCCTCCGACCTCAACGGGCTCGAGGATCGGCTGCGCACCCGGCTGGGCTGCGGCATGGTGGCCGACATCCACGCCACCACCTTCGAACTTCGCCTGTCCATCCTGCAGGCCAAGGCGGCCACCACCCCCGTCGAGGTACCGAAAAGCGTCTTCGAATTCCTCGCCCACAAGATCACCTCGAACGTCCGCGAACTGGAAGGCGCGCTGAACCGGCTGATCGCGCATGCCAACCTGTTCGGCCGCGCCGTCACGCTCGACAACGCGCAGGAGGTCCTGCACGACATCCTGCGCGCGCACGACCGGCGCGTGACCATCGAGGAAATCCAGCGCAAGGTCGCCGAGCACTACAACATCCGCCTGACCGACATGAGCAGCGCGCGCCGCGCCCGCGCCGTGGCCCGCCCCCGCCAGGTGGCGATGTACCTGGCCAAGCAACTCACCTCGCGCTCCCTGCCCGAGATCGGCCGGCGCTTCGGCAACCGCGACCACACCACGGTCATGCACGCCGTCTCGCGCATCGCCGAACTCATGCAGGCGGACGCGGCCTTCGCCGAGGATGTCGAACTGCTGCGGCGGATGCTCGAGACCTAGCCCCCCGTCGCGGTTTCCGCGGGTCTGCCCCGGCTTTTGGCGCCTTTCCCCGCCGGACTCGGGCTGATATGGTAGTGCCCCTTCGGCAAGTGGCCGCGCGGGCCGATTCGGCCCCGGCCGCCAGGCGAGGGAGCAGGGGGACATCGGCGGCCCCGCATCCGACCCGCCCCGGGCGGTGCGGGGGCCGCCCCAGGGATCGGGGCGTGGTGCTGCGATGAAGTTCACGGTGGACCGGGCAGTACTGCTCAAGGCGCTGACGCATGTGCAGAGCGTGGTGGAGCGACGCAACACCATCCCCATCCTCGCCAATGTGCTGCTCGATGCGAAGACCGAGGGCAGCCTGACACTCACCGCCACCGACATGGAAATCGCGGTGGTCGAGGAAGTGGCCGGCGTGACGGTCGGCCGCGGCGGGCGCACCACCGCGCCGGCCGCCACGCTGTACGAGATCGTGCGCAAGCTGCCCGAAGGGGCGCGCATCGAGTTCGACCATGGCGGCGGCGACGGACCGCTCGCGCTGCGCGCGGGCAAGTTCAACACCAGCCTGTCGGTGCTGCCTGTCGATGACTTCCCCTCCATGACCGAAGGGCGGATGGCCACGAAGTTCGCCATCAAGGCCGGCGTGCTGCGCGACCTGATCGACCGCACGCGCTTCGCGATCAGCACCGAGGAGACGCGCTACTACCTCAACGGCATCTACCTGCATGCCGCCGAGGCGGATGGCACGCCGGTGCTGCGCGCGGTGGCGACCGATGGCCACCGCCTCGCCCGCGTCGAGGAACCGCTGCCCGACGGCGCGAAGGGCATGCCCGGCGTGATCGTGCCGCGCAAGACCGTGAACGAGGTGCGCAAGCTCGCCGAGGACTGGCAGGACGAGATCTCGGTGCACCTGTCGGACACCAAGATCCGCTTCGATGTCGGCACCGTCACGCTGACCAGCAAGCTGATCGACGGCACCTTCCCCGAATACGAGCGCGTCATCCCGCGCGGCAACGACAAGAAGCTGACCGTGCCGAAGAAGGAATTCGAGGATGCCGTCGCGCGAGTCGCCGCGATCTCCTCCGAACGCTCGCGGCCGGTCAAGCTGTCGATCTCGCGCAACAACCTGCTGCTGTCGGCCGCCAGCCCCGAGCAGGGCCAGGCGCAGGAGGAACTCGACGGCGACATCGTCTCCTACGAGAACGGGCCGCTCGAGATCGGCTTCCAGGCGCGCTACCTGACCGACATCACGGCGCAGATCGGGGAGAAGGTCGAATTCCTGTTCTCCGACGGCGCGGCGCCCACCATCGTCAGGGACGAGGCGAAGCCCGAGGCGCTGTATGTTCTGATGCCGATGCGGGTGTGATGGTCCGGGGCCCTGTCGGCCCGGCTACGCGCACGGGGCTGGTGGTCCTTCTTGTCGCCGCTGGCTCCGTCGCCATCGGCCACCTGCTGTTCGTCACGCTGCTGAACGGGTGGCCGCCGCCGATCGTCGCGGTGGCGCATTTTGGCTTCGACGTGCCGGCGGCGGTCCTGGTGGCCCTCGTGCTGCTCAGGCTGCAGCGTCCGAACCTGCTCGGTTGCATGCTTGCCGCCATCGTGCCGCTCGCGGTGATCGCGGCCTCGGCGGTCAAGATGGCGTTGCTCGGCCAGTCGGCGCTGTTCGGGGACATCACCCTCCTGCCCGACCTGCGCCGGACGCTGACGGGCCAGGAGAAGTGGCTTGTCGACCTGGCGTTGCTCGGCATCGCGGTGCTGTTCCTCGGAAACATGCGCCTCGACCGCGGCACGGCGATCGCGCTGGCGGGGCTCGGGGCCGTGGTGCTCGTGCCGTCAGGCCTCTCGCGCGTGCCGGCGGCCCAGGCGGCGCTGATCGCCATGGTGCCGCCGCGCAAGGTGGACTTCCCCGTGACGGGCCATGTGGCGAACGCGATCCAGGTGGCCGTGCAGAGGCTGCGGGTCGAGGCCGAGGTCCGCGGCACGGCGCCGGCGGCGCCGCTCGTCGCGCGCGCCGCCGCGACGCGTCCGGCGCGCAGCGTGCACATGGTCGTCGTCGAGAGCCTGATCGACCCACTCTGGTTGCCCGGCTTCGCCTGGCCCGCGGAACCATTGGCTCCCCTTTTCGGGCGCTGGCGGGCGGAGTCAGGCGGCACGGCCCTCGTTCCGATCTTCGGCAGCCGGTCCTCCAACACGGAGTTCGAGGTGCTCTGCGGCCTGCCGATCATCGGCGGGTCCGGCACGGTGCTCTTCGCCGAGATCCCCGAGGGCGCGGAACTGCCCTGCCTGCCGCGGGTGCTCGCCGGGCAAGGCTTCGCCACCCTGTCGCTGGTGCCGAACGAGAGCGTCTTCTTCCGCGCCGCCAACGCCTTCTCAGCCATGGGTTTCGAACGGCAACTCTTCGCGCCGGACCTCGATGTCGCGGACCGGGACGGGCCGTGGCTCTCCGCGGAAGCGACGCTCGCGCAGTCGCGCCGTGCCGCGGCGGCCCTGCGCGCCGAGGACCCGTCGCGTCCCGTGCTGTCTTATGCCTTCGTCAATGCTGGCCACTACCCGTTCCACCGTGACCGTGCGAAGCGCCCGGACCGGCTTGCGCCGCAGCCGCCCGACAGCATGGTGCACGACTGGGCGAACGCCGCGCACTACAACGCCCTTGCCGTCGAGGCGCATGTCGAGGCGATCCTCCGCGAGGAACCGGACGCGCTCATCATCGTGATCGGCGACCACAATCCGCCGCTCGGGCCCAACTACGCGGGGTACCGAACGGGCGGGCGCATGCCGACGGACGGCACGCCGCCGATGCGCAGCGTTATCCTGCACGAAACGCCGCTGCTCGTCCTCGACAGGGGGCGCCTCGTCGGTACCGGCCGGCTGCCGGTCTGGCAGGTGCCCGAACTGGTGCTGGACCTGCTGTCGGACGGCGCCCAGTGCCGCGACCGCGGCTGCGGCCATGCCGAGGCGTGGCGACTGCGCCCGCTCGATGAGGTGTTGCTGCTGGTGGAGGCCGACGGGGGTGCGGTGCGCATCTGCCCCCGGCGGGGCATACCCGAACCCGACCCGGACCCGGCCGCCTGCGAGGCCGCGCGCGCCAGGACGGCCGCCCTGAACGCGACGGTGGTCGGCCTGCTGCGCTTGGTGTCGTCGCCCTGACGGCCCTCGGCCCGCGGCCTTGCCGCCCGCCCGACGCGGTCATGGCCCGTCGGGTCCGTGGCCCGCGCTGACGCATGCTCCGCCTCACCCGCCTTCGCCTGACCGACTTCCGCTCCTGGCCCGCGCTCGACGCGCCCTTCGGCGCGCCCGTCGTCGCGATCGCGGGGGAGAACGGCGCGGGCAAGACCAACCTTCTGGAGGCGATCTCTCTGCTCGCACCTGGCCGCGGCCTGCGCGGGGCCCGCATGGGCGAGCTCGGCCGGCGGGATGACGGCGCCGCGCGGCCCTGGGCCGTCGCCGGGCGCTTCGCCTCCCCGGCCGGCGACTTCGACATCGGCACCGGCGCCGATCCGGACGGCGCCTCGGACCGCCGGGCCTTCCGCCTCGACGGCCAGCCGGTGCGCGCCCAGGCGGAACTGGCGGAACGCGTCGCCGTGGTCTGGCTCACGCCGCAGATGGACCGGCTGTTCCAGGAAGGGGCGTCGGGCCGCCGCCGCTTCCTCGACCGGCTGGCCTGGGCGCTCGAGCCTGGCCATGCGCGGGAGGTCGCGGCGCATGACAACGCCATGGCGCAGCGCAACCGGCTGCTGGCCGAGGGCCGCGGCGACGCGCGTTGGCTGGCCGGGCTCGAGGACGCGATGGCCCGCCACGCGGTCGCGGCCACCGCCGCGCGCCGGGCGCTGGCGCTGCGGCTCAATGCCGTGATGGCCGGCGCGACGGGCGCCTTCCCGGCGGCGCGGATGGACCTGCTCTGCCCGATCGCCGCAGCCCTGGCCGAACAGCCGGCACTCGCGGTGGAGGACGGGCTGCGGGCCGCGCTCGCGGCCGACCGGCGGCGGGATGCCGCGGCCGGCGGCGCCGCGCGCGGCGCCCACCGCGCCGACATGGGCCTGACCCACCTGCCGAAGGACCAGCCGGCGGGCATGTGCTCGACCGGGGAGCAGAAGGCGCTGCTGATCTCGACCGTGCTGGCCCATGCCGCGCTGATCGCCGAGGCCCGCGGCTTCGCCCCCCTGCTGCTGCTGGACGAGGTCGCCGCGCATCTCGACCGCCGCGGCGGGAGGCGCTGTTCGCCGCGCTGGCCGCGCTGCCCGCCCAATCCTTCCTGACCGGCACGGAAGCCGAGGTTTTCCGCCCGCTTGCGGGCATCGCGGACCGCTTCCTCGCGGCAGGGGGAAACCTGCTGCCGGAAGCCGAAAGCGGGTCGCCCTGAGGCTCGGGAAAGCCTATATTGCAGCAACGTTTCCGATCCCCTCCAGCCAGGAGCCACCGAGCCGCATGAGCGAGCCCGTGCGAGCCGAGCCCGACGCCTACGACAGCACCTCGATCACCGTGTTGCGCGGCCTCGAAGCCGTGCGCAAGCGGCCGGGCATGTATATCGGCGACACCGATGACGGCTCCGGCCTGCACCACATGGCCTTCGAGATCATCGACAACGCCGTCGATGAGGCGCAGGCCGGCTACGCCACCTCCTGCCACGTCACGCTGAACGGCGATGGCTCCGTCACCGTGCGCGACGACGGGCGCGGCATCCCGACCGGCATCCATGCCGAGGAAGGCATCTCGGCGGCCGAAGTCGTGCTGACGCGCCTGCATGCCGGCGGCAAGTTCAACCAGAATTCCTACAAGGTCTCGGGCGGCCTGCACGGCGTGGGCGCGGCGGTGGTGAACGCGCTGTCCGAATGGATGGAAGTGCGCATCTGGCGCGAAGGCCAGGAGCACCGCCTGCGCTTCGAGCACGGCGATACGGTGGTGCCCTGCGAGGTGGTCGGCCCATCGGCCGAGCACACCGGCACCGAGGTCATCTTCAAGCCCTCCGCCCTGACCTTCACCAAGACCGAGTTCGATTTCGCGGTGCTCGAACGGCGCCTGCGCGAGCTCGCCTTCCTCAATTCCGGCCTGGCCATCACGCTGCGCGACGAGCGCCATGCGGAAGTGCAGGAAACCGCCTTCAAGTTCGATGGCGGCCTGGTCGCCTTCGTCGAGTGGCTGGACAAGGGCAAGACACCGATCTTCGCCCAGCCGATCAACGTGATGTCGCAAGGAGCACGACGGCATCCGCGTCGAGATCGCGGTGCGCTGGAACGACAGCTACCACGAGACAATGCTGTGCTTCACCAACAACATCCCGCAGCGCGACGGCGGCACGCACCTGGCCGGCTTCCGCCAGGCGCTGACCCGCGTGCTGGGCAAGGTGGCCGAGGGGCTGGCGAAGAAGGAGAAGGTCAACCTCGCCGGCGAGGACATGCGCGAGGGCCTGACTGCCGTGCTGTCGGTCAAGGTGCCCGACCCGAAATTCAGCAGCCAGACCAAGGAGAAGCTGGTCTCCTCCGAGGTGCAGCCGATCGTCCAGGCCGCCTGCGCCGAGGCGCTGACCCACTGGTTCGAGACGCATCCGAAGGAAGCCAAGGATGTCGTCGGCAAGATCATGGACGCCGCCATGGCGCGCGAGGCCGCCCGCAAGGCGCGCGACCTGACGCGGCGCAAGGGCGTGCTCGATGTCTCCTCGCTGCCCGGCAAGCTCGCCGATTGCCAGGAGCGTGATCCGTCCAAGTGCGAATTGTTCCTCGTCGAGGGTGACAGCGCCGGCGGTTCCGCCAAGCAGGGCCGTGACCGCGCCTTCCAGGCCATCCTGCCGCTCAAGGGCAAGATCCTGAATGTCGAGCGCGCGCGCTTCGACAAGATGCTGGGAAGTGCCGAGATCGGCACGCTGATCACGGCGCTGGGCACCGGCATCGGGCGCGGCGAACCCGCCGATGGCGGCTTCGATGCCGGCAAGCTGCGCTACCACCGCATCGTCATCATGACCGACGCGGATGTCGATGGTTCGCACATCCGCACGCTGCTGCTCACCTTCTTCTTCCGCCAGATGCCCGCACTCATCGAACGCGGGCACCTGTACATCGCCCAGCCGCCGCTCTACCGCGCCAAGCGCGGCAATGACGAACGCTACCTGAAGGACGACCGCGCGCTCGAGGACTTCCTGCTGGAAAAGGCGCTGGCCGGCGCATCGCTGCGCTTCTTCGACGGCCGCCTGCTCACCGCCGACGAATTGCGCGACGAGACAGGAATACCAGCGCCAGACGACCTCGCGCATCCGCCGCCTCGCGGCCACCGTGCCGGTCGAGATCGTGGAGCAGGCCGCCGTAGTCGGTGCGCTCACGATGGAGGAGGAACGTGCACTCGCCGCCGCCCAGGCGCTTGCCGCACGCCTCGATGTGCTGGCGCCGGCCAATGAACGCGGCTGGAAGGCGACCGCGGATGGCACGGGCCTCTCCGTGTTCCGCATCGTGCGCGGCGTGAGCGAACGCCACACGCTCGACGCCACCGCGCTGCGCAGCGCGGAGGCCCGCTGGCTCGACGAACGCCGCGAGCGCCTGGCGCGCGACTACGCGCAGCCCGCCACGCTGGTCCTCGGCGCCGCCGAATACGTGCTGCACGGCCCCATGCTGGCCTTCGAGAAACTGCTCGCCGAAGGCCGCAAGGGCCTCTCGATCCAGCGCTTCAAGGGCCTGGGCGAGATGAACCCCGACCAGCTGTGGAAAACCACGCTGGACCCCGCCGTGCGCACGCTGCTGAAGGTGCGCGTCGAGGATGTCGAGGATGCCGAGCAGGTCTTCTCGACGCTGATGGGCGACCTGGTGGAACCGCGGCGCGACTTCATCGTCGGCAATGCGCTGAAGGTGGCGAACCTCGACGTTTGACGAATCGGCCTGGGCAGGGAAACATCCCGCCCATGCCGGACTCACCGAATTTCGATCCCATCAGCCTCGAGATCCACTGGTCTCGCCTGATCTCCATCGCCGACGAGGCCGCCACCGGCCTGTTGCGCACCGCCTTCTCCACCATCGTGCGCGAATCGAACGACTTCGCGACGGTGCTGATGGACCGCAACGGCGACAGCGTGTCGGAGAATACCGGCGGCATCGCCTCCTTCTCCTGCATCCTGCCGATGACGACGAAGGCCTTTCTCGCGCGCTATCCGGCCGAGACCTGGCGGCCGGGCGATTGCGTCATCACCAACGACCCCTGGCTTGCCACCGGCCACCTGCCGGACTTCACGGCGGTCACGCCGATTTTCCACAAGGGCGCGCTGATCGGCTTCGCCGGCTCCATCGCGCACTCACCCGATGTCGGCGGCGCGCTCTGGTCGGCCGATTGCCGCGAATTGTTCGAGGAAGGCATCCGCATCCCGCCCTCGCGCCTCTATCGCGAGGGTCGCCGCAACGAGGACCTGGCGGATGTGCTGCTCGCCAATGTGCGCGTGCCGCGCCAGGTGATGGGCGACCTCGAGGCGCAGGTGGTGGCGAACCGCGTGTGCGAGCGCGGCGTGGCGGAATTCCTCGATGACAGCGGCCTGCCCGACCTCCAGGGCCTGTCGCGCGCGCTCGCGCAGCGCACCGATGCGGCGATGCGCCGCGCCATCGCCGCCCTGCCCGACGGCACCTGGCACAGCACGCTCGAAGCCGACGGCTTCGATGACGCCATCACGCACATCGCCTGCAAGGTCACCATCCGCGGCGACACCATGCAGATCGACTACGCGGGCACATCCGCGCAGGTCGATCGCGGCATCAATTGCGTGATGAACTACACCCACGCCTATTCCGTCTATCCGGTGAAATGCGCGCTCGATCCCTTCACGCCGCGCAATGAGGGCTCGTACCAGGCCATCACCGTCGTGGCACCCGAGGGCAGCATCCTCAACCCGCGCTTCCCCGCGCCATGCTCGGCGCGGCAGCTCACCGGGCATCTGCTGGCTGGCGCCATCTACAAGGCACTCGCACCGGTGATGCCCGAACGCATCATCGCCGAATGCGGCGGCGCGCCCACCATGCGCGCGCTGTTCTCCGGCTATGACAGCGAAGGCGACCGATTCTCCCAGGTGCTGTTCGCCTCCGGCGGCATGGGCGCCTCCCCGCATCGCGACGGGCTGCCGACCACCGCCTTCCCCACCAATGTCGGTGCCGGTTCCATCGAGGCCTATGAAAGCGTCGCGCCACTCGTCGTCTGGAAAAAGCAGCTGCTGCCGGATTCCGGTGGCGCCGGCGCCTTCCGCGGCGGCCTCGGCCAGGACGTGGAAATCGAGGTGCGCGCACCCGACGCCGTGCGCCTCTCCCTGCTGTCGGACCGGCGTGACCACCCCGCGCAGGGCGTGCTTGGCGGCAGCGCCGGCGGTGCGGCGGTGATCGAACTCGCCGACGGCACCAGGCCCCATCCGAAATCGCGCACCACGGTGCCCGCCGGCGCCAGGCTGCGCATGCACTATCCCGGCGGCGGCGGTTACGGGGATCCCGCCTCGCGCGATCCGGCAGCGCTGGCGGCGGATATCCGCGATGGCTACGTCACGAAGGAAGGCGCGATGCGCGATTACGGGGTGAAGGCGTGAGGAAGGTCGGGGGAGTGAACTCCCCCGAACCCCCTCCTTTTTCTGTCGATGGGTGCCGTGCGGTGGCGGGGGCATGAACGCGGCAACCCACACCGCACGCATCGGAGTTGATGTCGGCGGGACCTTCACTGATTTCGTGCTGCACGATCCCACACGAAATCTCGTTGCCACCGGCAAGCGGCTCACCACGCCCGATGATCCGTCGGAGGCCATCATCGGTGGCATTGCGCGGCTTCTCGAGGAAACCGGCCTTCCGCCCACCGCGCTGCATTCGGTGGTACACGGCACCACCCTCGCCACCAACGCCATCATCGAAAGCGCACGGCGCGGTCACCGCGCTGGTCACCACCGAGGGCTTCCGCGACGTCCATCGACATCGCCAACGAAGGTCGCTTCGACCAGTACGACGTGATGATCCAGCGGCCACGGCCCGCTGGTGCCGCGCGAGCTGCGCTTCACCGTGCCGGAACGGGTGGACGTGCACGGGCGCGTGCTGCTGCCGCTCGACGAGACCGCGGTCGCGACGCTGGCGCCGACGCCTGGTCGACGCCGGTGTCGAGGCATCGCCATCGGCTTCATGCACGCCTACGCCAACGCACGACCACGAGCGCCGCGCCGCCGAGATCCTCGCCGCGGCGCTCCCCGATTGCGCCTCACCCTGTCCTCGGCCGTGTGCCCGGAGATCGCGCGAGTACGAGCGCTTCACCACCGCCACCGCCAATGCCTACGTGCAGCCGCTGATGGCGAGCTACCTCACTCGGCTGGGCGAGGGTCTGCGCGCGCCGGCATGGACTGCCCGGTTCTGCTCGCATGACCTCCGGCGGCGGACTCGCCACGCTGGAATCGGCCAGTCGACTTTCCCATCCGACTGGTCGAATCCGGCCCGGCCGGTGGCGCCATCGCGGCGGCCCGACGTCGCCCGCGAGGTGGGCCTGCCACGGGTGCTGTCCTTCGACATGGGCGGCACCACCGCGAAGATCTGCCTGATCGAGAACGGCGAGGCCGAGACGGCGCGCAGCTTCGAGGTCGGCCGCGCCACCCGGCACATGAAGGGCAGCGGCCTGCCGCTGCGAATACCGGTGATCGACATGGTCGAGATCGGCGCCGGCGGCGGCTCCATCGCGCGGGTCGAGGAACGCTCCGGCCTGATCACGGTGGGCCCGCGCAGCGCCGGTGCCAAGCCGGGCCCGGCCTGCTACGGGCGCGGCGGCACGCACCCGACCGTCACCGATGCCGACCTGGTGCTCGGCCGTCTCGACCCGGCCTACTTCGTCGGCGGCGAGATGGCGCTCGACCTCGATGCCGTGAAGCGCGCCGTCACCGACCGCCTCGCCACGGCGCTGCGCGTCACGCCCGATGATGCCGCGCTGGGCATCCGCCGCATCGTGGACGAGACCATGGCGGCTGCCACGCGCATGCACCTGGCCGAGAAGGGCCGCGACCCGCGCCGCTACACGTTGATCGCCTTCGGCGGTGCCGGGCCCGTGCATGCCTGCGAACTCGCCCGGCTGCTCAAGATGCAGCGCGTGGTGGTGCCGCTCGGCGCGGGTGTTGCCTCCGCGCTCGGCTTCCTCGTCGCACCGCCGGCCACCGACCTGGTGCGCTCCCTGGTCGGCCGGCTGGAGCGGCTGGACTGGGCGCAGGTTGCGTCGCTCTATGCGGAGATGGCGCAGGAAGCGCGCGCGCTGCTCACCGGCGCGGGCGCGGACCCTGCCACCATCACCTTCCGCCCCGCCGCCGACATGCGCTATGTCGGCCAGGGCTTCGAGATTCCCGTGCCGCTGCCGACGATGTCGCCGACGGCCACCGACCTGCCGGCCATCCGGGAATCCTTTCTCGCCGCCTATCGCGAACGCTTCGGCCGCGCACTCGATGAACTGCCCATCGAGGCCATGACCTGGCGCCTCGCCGCCGCGGCGCCGGGGCGGGACATCGACATGCAGGGCGCCAACACCGTGGAAGGCCGCACCGCGTTGCGCGGCCAGCGCCGCGCCCTGTTCGAAGGTGCCGGCTGGCAGGATTGCGCGGTGTACGACCGCTACGCGCTCGCCCCCGGTGCGCGTTCGAGGGCCCGGCACTGGTCGAGGAACGCGAATCCACCTGCGCGGTGCCGCCCGGCGCGCGCGTGTCGGTTGATGCGCACCGCAACCTCGTCATCGACCTTCCCACCCCCAGGAGGCCTCAACATGACCATGATCCGCCGCCGTTCGCTGCTGGCCGCCACCCTCGCCCTCCCCGCGCTGCACGGCGCCTCGGCCCAGGGCACCTGGCCCACGCGGACAATCCAGATGGTCAATCCGTGGCCGCCGGGTGGCTCGTCGGACACCATGGCGCGGCTGTTCGCGCAGCGCTTCACCGAGGCCTTCGGCCAGCAGGTGGTGGTCGAGAACCGCGCCGGCGCATCGGGCACCATCGGCCACAACCATGTCTCGCAGCAGCGACCGGATGGCTACACGCTGCTGTTCGCGACCAACAGCACCTATGCCATCGCGCCATTCCTGATCGACCCGCTGCCCTACGACAACCGGGCGGGTTTCACCGGCGTCACGCTGGTGGCGCGCACCGCGCAGTCACTGTGCGTGCATCCTTCGCTGCCGGTGGCGAATATCGGTGAGTTCCTCACCTATATCCGCGCCAATCCTGGCAAGGTGAACTTCTCCTCCGCGGGCATCGGCGCGACCAGCCACCTCGCGATGGAGTTGCTCATGGCGGCCGGCAACCTCGACATCGTGCACGTGCCCTATCGCGGCGGCGCTCCCTCGGCGCAGGCGGTGCTGGCGGGCGAGGTCAAGGTGTCCTTCATCGATGCCGTGACCGCGCTGCCGCACCGCGCGGCCGGCACGCTCAAGATGCTGGCGGTGAGCACCGCGGCACGCTCGCCGCTCGCCAGCGACGTGCCCACCCTGCAGGAAGCGGGTGTCACCGGCTTCGAATCCTCGACCGACATGGCGCTGATGGCACCGGCCGGGCTGCCGCCCGCCATCACCGAGCGCCTGGCCACCGCCGTGCAGGATGCCTTCAAGGACAATGCCTTCCGTGCACGCATCGTGGCCCTCGGCGCCGATCCGGTCGGCAACACGCCCGCCGAATTCGCCGCCTACTGGACGCGCGAGAGCGAGAAGTGGGGCACCCTCATCCGCACGCGCAACATCCGCCGCCCGGCCTGATCAGGGCGGCGGCGCGGTCCCGCCCATGCCGGCTGGCGGGACCGTTGCCGCGACGCATGGCCGCGCCTGCGCCGCATCAAACCAGCCCGCCAGTGCAGGCCGGCCGCTGCGCCAGGCGAAGGCTGGGTGGCGCTTCTCGCAATAGCCAAGTGCGGCCACCAGCGCGCACCAGCCCGCATCCACCCCGGCGAAACCGCCGCCCGCCACATCGCGCTCCAGCGCATCCGCCACGCGCAGCGTGCGGCGCTCCTCCAATGCGATGACGCCGGGCGAGCGCTCCGCCGCCGGCCGTCGCAATTCCCTGTTCCACACGGCGATCCCCTCCATCATGCCGAGCACGCGCCCATAGGCGGCCAGTGCGCGCGGCGCCTGCGCGCCCGGCAGCAGGGGTGGTCCCGCCGCCATGCCATCCAGCACCATCAGCACCGGCGTCGTCTCGGTGATGGTCGTGCCGTCATGCAGCACGAGTGCCGGCACCCGGCCGACCGGGTTGAACGGCAGCAACACCGCGGCAGGGTCGCGCAGCGTGGTCTCCACCATGTCCACGCGATCCTGCAGGCCCAGTTCGATCACCGCCATGCGGGCAATGCGGGCATAGGGAGATCCGGGCGTATGGAACAGGCGCATGGGCAGGACGCTAATCCGACCCCGATGCATCGCGAAGGGGCCTTGCGCACACCCCGGGCGATTCCACGTCATGTCCGAGTGGTCTAGGATACCGCCATGAGCGACACCCCCCCGGACAGCGCCGATTTCGGCTTCCGCACCGTGCCCCGTGCCGAGAAGGCCTCCATGGTACGGGAGTCTTCGAAAGCGTCGCCCCGCGCTACGACGTGATGAACGACCTGATGTCGCTGGGCGTCCATCGCGTCTGGAAGCGTATCTTCGTCAACGCCATCGCCTGCTCCCCGCGCGAGACGCTGCTCGACCTCGCCGGCGGCACCGGCGACATCGCCTTCCTCGCGCTGGAACGCGGCGCCGGCCGCGTCATCCTGACCGACATCAACCCCGCCATGCTGGAGGTCGCCGAGAACCGCGCGCTCGACCGCGGCCTCGCCGCCGGCCTCTCCTTCATGTGCGTGGATGCCGAGCACATCCCGCTGCCCGACCGCAGCGTGGAGAAAATCTCGATGGCCTTCGGCCTGCGCAACTGCACCGACAAATCCGCGGTGCTGCGTGAGGCACGGCGCGTGCTGCGCCCCGGCGGGCGCTTCCACTGCCTGGAATTCTCGCGCCTGGAAGTCGCCGCGCTGGTGCCGCTGTACGATGCCTGGTCGTTCAAGGCGCTGCCGGCGATCGGCGAACGCGTGGCGAAGGACCGCGAGAGCTACGAATACCTCGCCGAGAGCATCCGCATGTTCCCCGACCAGGAAACGCTGGCGGGGATGATGCGCGAGGCGGGGATGGAACGCGTGGCGGTGCGCAACCTCTCGGGTGGGATCGTGGCGATCCATACGGGGTGGCGGTTGTAGAAGGTCGGGGGAGGAGAACCTCCCCCAAACCCCCGCCCTTTTTCTGGCAATTGGGAACTGACGGCCGAAGTCAGGTGCCAAATGACAAAGGAAGGAGGGGGATCGGGGGAGTTCGCTCCCCGACCTTCTGGCCCCCGCCAAACCCGTCTAGTCTGCCCCCATGCTCGCTGGCCGCCGCATCCTGCTGATCGTCTCGGGCTCCGTCGCCGCCTACAAGGCGCTGGAACTCGTTCGCCTGTTGCGACGTGACGGTGCGGCCGTCACCGCCATCCTCACCGCCGGCGGCGCGCGGTTCGTCACCAAGGAGGCGCTTGCCGCCATCACCGGCGAGCGCGTGCATGACGACCTCTGGGCGGCCGAGGCCGAGATCGGCCACATCCGCCTCGCCCGCTGGCCGGACCTGGTGGTGGTGGTGCCCGCCTCGGCGGACATCATGGCCCGCATGGCGCATGGCCTGGCCGATGATCTCGCGACCTGCGTGCTTCTCGCCACGCGCGCGAAAGTGATGGTCGCGCCGGCGATGAACCCGGCGATGTGGGACCATCCGGCGACAGTCGCGAACATGGCGACGCTGCGCGCCCGCGGTGTCATGGTCGCCGGGCCGGAGGACGGCCCGATGGCCGAACCGGAAAGCGGTCCCGGCCGCCTGATGGACCCGCCTTGCCTGTTCACCGCGATCCGCGCGGCGCTGTCGTCGGGGCCGCTGGCGGGGCGTCACGTGCTCGTCACCAGCGGCCCGACGCATGAGGCGATCGACCCGGTGCGCTACATCGCCAACCGCAGCAGCGGCCGGCAGGGCCATGCCATCGCCGCGGCGCTCGCCGCCCTTGGCGCGCGCGTCACGCTGGTCAGTGGGCCAGTGGCGCAACCCGACCCGCCAGGCGTGCAGGTCGTAAAGATCGAAAGCGCGCGCGACATGCTCGCCGCGTGTGAGGCCGCGCTGCCCGCCGATGCCGTCATCTGCGCCGCCGCCGTGGCCGATTGGCGCGCGGCACGCGAAGTGGACCAGAAGATGAAGAAGCAACCCGGGCAAGCGCCGCCGCCGCTCGGCCTCACGCTGAACCCCGACATCCTCGCCACCCTCGCCGCGACCGGGCCACGGCGCCCGCGCCTGGTGGTCGGCTTCGCGGCGGAGACCGAGGCGGTGGTGCCCAACGCCGTCGCCAAGCGGGTGAAGAAAGGTTGCGATTGGATCGTGGCGAACGATGTCTCGGGCGACGTGATGGGCGGAGCGGAGAATGCCGTGCACCTGGTGACATCCAAGGGCGTCGAGGATTGGCCGCGCATGCCCAAGCAGGAGGTCGCGCGCCGTCTCGCCGCACGCATCGCGGAGGCGCTGGCGTGACACCGGTGATCGACGTCGTGCGCCTGCCCCATGCCAAGGGCCTGCCGCTGCCCTCCTACGCCACCGAAGGTGCTGCGGGGATGGACCTGCTCGCCGCCGTCACGGCACCGCTGGTCATCCCGCCAGGCGGGCGCGCGCTGGTGCCCACGGGCCTGCGCATCGCGCTGCCGGCCGGGCATGAACTGCAGGTGCGCCCACGCTCCGGCCTGGCGCTGAAGCATGGCATCATGCTGCCCAACAGCCCCGGCACCATCGACGAGGACTACCGGGGCGAGCTCGGCGTCATTCTGCTGAACACCGGCACCGAGGCCTTCACGGTGGAGCGCGGGATGCGCATCGCGCAGGCGGTGGTCGCGCCGGTGGTCCACGCGACATGGCACGAGGTTGCCGAATTGCCGGAGACAGCGCGCGGGTCCGGCGGTTTCGGTTCGACCGGGGTCGCGACCGGCGCGTGACGCAACGCCGCCGGGCCACATGCCGGCGACATGATGGGGCATGGCCGTCGCCATGCACCCCGCCCCGATCGGGGCGCACAGGAGGAACGAGAGCATGCCGAAGGATGCCCAGGGACTTTCCATCACCGCCGCATCCGCGGCCGCCGCAACCGCCTATGACCACGTCATCGAGGGTTACCTGAAGTATCGCGCCGATGCCGGCCAGCGCCTGAAGGCGCTGCTCACGCTCGATGCCGAGATGCCGATGGCGCAGGTTCTCAAGGGCGCCTTCGGCATGCTCGCCTACAACACCGCGCAGGTGCCGCGCGCGAAGGACGCCGCGGCGGCAGCCGCGCGCCTCGCCGGCAACGACCGCGAGCGCGCGCACGCAGCGGCGCTCGCGCTCTGGGCCGAGGGGGATGTCGAGGGCGCGCTCGCCGCCTGGGAAGCCATCATCGCCGCGCATCCGCACGACATCCTCGCCTTCCGCCTGCATCACTTCTGCGCCTTCTGGCTTGGCCGCGTCGGGCAGATGGTGCGCGCGGTGGAAGGCATCGCGCCGCGCTGGTCGGCCGCCATTCCCGGCTATGGCAGCATCCTGGCCTGCCGCTGCTTCGCGCAGGAGGAATCGGGCAACTACACCCTGGCCGAGGAGGCCGGGCGGGCGGCGGTGGCGCTCGACCCCGGCGATCTCTGGGCCGCGCACGGCGTCGCGCACGTCATGGAAATGCAGGGCCGCCGCGGCGAGGGCATCTCCTGGCTCACCACGCTCGAGCCGCATCTGGGAGGGCGGCCACAACCTGCAGCATCATCTGTGGTGGCACCGCGCGCTGTATCACCTCGAGCATGGCGAGCATCGCCGACGTGCTCGAACTCTACGACCGCGGCTTTCGCAACCTCGCCGCGCCGCTGTACCGTCGCCGCAGCCCGACGTCTACATCGACGTGCAGAACGCCGCCTCCATGCTGTTCCGCCTGCAGCGCCTCGGCGTCGATGTCGGCAACCGCTGGGTGGAACTGGCCGACAAGGCCGAGGCGCGCATCGGCGACTGCCTGTCCACCTTCACCCTGCCGCACTGGATGATGGCACTGACCGCGACCGGCCGCACCGGCCGCCGCGACGCATGGTCGAGGCCATGCGCGAGTTCGCCAAGGGCCCGGCACCATCGCGCCCATCGTGCGCGACTACGCGCTGCCGATCGGCGAGGCGGTGCTCGCCCACGCGCCGGACGACCACGCCGCGCGCCGTCGCGCTGATGCGCCCGGCGATCGGCGGCATGTACCGGATGGGCGGCAGCCACGCGCAGCAGGACGTGCTCGAGCAGTTGTTCGTCGATGCCGCGGTCAAGGCCGGTGCGCAGGAGGATGCGCGCCTGCTGCTCGAACGCGTGGCCGGGCGGCACCCGGTGCCGCCGGAGCGGCGCGCGGGGTACGCGCAGGCGGCGCTGGCCGTCGCGCATTGAAGGTTGGCCCGGTGTCCTCTCTTGCCATACGTGGGGGTATGGAAGTGACAATCGCTTCGGCGGTGCCCGCCTCCCCGAATATGAAAGGCGCCGCTTCGGCGAAGCATCGCCATCAGGCACCCGCGACGCTCAGGTTGCCGTGGGGTTGCTCCCTGCGTTGGGCTGACCCTGCCCCCGGGCCCGTTCATCCGTGCCATCATGGCGGCCTGACCGGCCCGACCCTTCAGGGGCAATTGCTGTTCCCGATTGCCAGAACACGGTGGGGGATCGCGGGGAAGTGTCCTTCCCCGTCCTTACCTCTTCCAGGAGAGAACCATGCTGAAGCTCTGGGGCCGCACGAATTCGGTCAACGTGAAGAAGGTGCTCTGGATGCTCGACGAGATCGGCATCCCCTACGATCGCACCGAGGCCGGCATGGAGCATGGCGTCGTGAACACGCCTGAATACCGCGCCATGAACCCCAACAGTCGCGTACCGACCATCCAGGATGGCGCCTTCGTGCTATGGGAATCGAACTCCATCCTGCGCTACCTCGCGATGAAGCACGGCAGCGCGCTCTATCCCGCCGACCCGGCCGCGCGGGCAAGTGCCGACCGCTGGATGGACTGGCAGCTCTCCACACTGAGCGGGGCGGAGCGCAACCTGTTCTGGGGCATGGTGCGCACGCCGCCCGAGACGCGCGACATGGCGGCCGTGATGGCAGGCATGAAGGCCGGCGGCGCCTGCTGGGCGATGGTGGAAGCGCACATGGCCAAGCATGGCGGGCCGTACCTGGACGGCACGACGATGACGATCGCCGACATCGTGCTGGGCTGCTACGCCCGGCGCTGGTTTGGGCCGGAGGTGCGGGTGGAGGGCATGCCCCATTTCCCGGCGCTGACAGCGTGGTATTCAGCGATCAGCGAACAGCCAGGGTTCCAGCGCTGGGTTGCTCCGCGGCTAACGTGACGCTTCAGCACACATCGCCGCGGATATTCCCGTCGACCAGAACGCCGTTCATCGTCCCGTTCATCCATACCGTGAAGCGAAGCGGACCCGCCCCCGCACGCTGGTCTGCGGCGGTCAGCACGCGACCGCAGACGATCGTCATGGCTTCGCCAGCCGCGTTCTGCCGCGCAACCGCCTCGAAGGACCAGGTGGCGTCGCCGAACGCGTCCGAAAGCTCGACGAAATAGGCGATGGCGCGCTGGCGCTCGGCCTCGGTCAAAGGCTCGACAGCAAGGCCCGGCGCCAGTGCCGCAAAAAGAAGCGCGGCCGCTGCGCCGAGCCGTCGCAGCATCGGGCCCTACCCCTTCACGTCCATCGCCTGCCGCAGCCCATCCGACAGCAGGTTGAAGCAGATGGAGGTGACGAAGATGCACACCCCCGGCAGCACCGCCACCCACGGCTGCACATAGATCGCTGTGCGCAGCGTGTTCAGCATCAGCCCCCATTCGGGCTCCGGCGGCTTGGTGCCCAGCCCCAGGAACGACAGGCCTGACGCCAGGATCATGCACACGCTGATCAACGACGTGGCATAGACGAAGATCGGCCCCAGCACGTTGCCCAGCACATGCACCCGCACGATGGTGAAGGCCGAGGCGCCCGAAGCCCGCGCCGCATCCACGAAGTCGAGGTTGCGCACGCCGGTGGTCACACTCTCCGCCACGCGGATGATGGGCGGGATGAACACCAGCGTGAGTGCGAGGATGGCGTTCATGATGCCCGCCCCCAGCGCGCCCGAGATCGCCACCGCCAGCAGCACCGAGGGGAAGGCGTAGAACACGTCGGTCACGCGCATGATGGCCATGTTGGTCTTGCCGCCGGCGAAGCCCGCGAGCACGCCCAGCGTGGTGCCGATCACGAAGGCCATGAACACCGGCACGATGCCCATGAACCACGACAGCCGCCCGCCGAAGATCAGGCGCGTGAGCATGTCGCGCCCAAGTTCGTCGGTGCCCAGGATGTGGTTGGGCGTGCCGATCGCGCGCAGGCGCCGCAGCATGGAACTCTGGTAGGGATCGGCGGGCGCGAAGACCGGCGCGAACACGATCACCACCAGCATCGCCAGCAGCACCGTGGCGCAGGCGATGGTCAGCGGGTCCCGCCGCAGGCGCTTCCAAACGCCGGCCCAGTAGCCCTGCCCCGCCGTCGCCGCCTGGCGGGCCTGGATGGCGAGTTCGGCCTCGGCGGCCGTGGGCGTCGTGCTGCTCATCGCCGCTCTCCCGTCATGCCCGCTTGATCCGTGGGTCGAGGGCCGTCTGCACCAGGTCCACGATCAGGTTCAGCGCCACGAAGAACATCGCCAGCACCAGGATCGTGCCCTGCAGCACCGGCAGGTCGCGCTGGAAAATCGCGTTGTTCAGCAGCAGCCCGGTGCCGGGCCAGGAGAACACGGTCTCGACCAGGATGGACCCGCCCATCAGGTAGCCCAGCTGCAGGCCGATCACCGCCAGCGCATTGGGCGCGGCGTTCTTGACCACATGCAGGAAGATGCCCCCGCGGGTGAGGCCCTTGCCGCGCAGGGCGGTGACGAATTCCTGGTTCATGATCTCGGCGATGATGCCGCGCACGTTGCGCGTCACGATGCCCATCGGAATGACCGCGAGGGTGACCGCCGGCAGCACGAGATGCTGCATGTGTTCCCAGTTCCAGACCCATTCGGCGGAGCCGCCCGGCCCCGCGCCCATCGCCGGCAGCCAATTCAGCTGCACCGAGAACAGCACCACCATCACCATGCCGAGCCAGTAATGCGGCACCGACACGCCCGCGACCGCAATGCCCACCGCCGCGCGGTCGACAATGGAGCCACGGAAGGTGCCGGCCAGCCCGCCCAGCACGCAGCCCAGCACGAAGCCCAGCAGGGAGGCGACCGAGGCCAGCAGAAGGGTGTTCGAGATCGCCCCCGAAAGGTCCGACCACACGCTGCGCCCGGTGGCCAGCGAGCGCCCGAAATCCCCCTGCACCACCTTCATCAGCCACAGGCCGAATTGCACCGGCAGCGGCTTGTCGAGCCCGTATTCCCGCCGCACCTGCTCCACCACATCCCCCGGCGCATCGGCCGGCACGATGGCGTTGATGGGATCGCCAGGCGCGATCTGCACCAGCATGAAGCAGAAGAACCCTACCGCGAGCGCAATCGGGATCGCGTAGAGGATGCGGCGAACGAGGTAGAAAAACATGCGCTCTCCTCAGCGGCCGGGCGAGCGGGCCGGCAGGCGTGGTTGGGACACTGCGCGCGCGGTGCCGCGGAGCGCGGCGGGCCCGCCGTCGCGAACGGTCCGAAGGCAGCATCGCGGTTGCATCAGGCAGGTCCCCGAATCGTGATCCCGGTGCCGGGCCGGCTCCGTTCGACAGGCCGCGTTGGGCGCGGGCCGCGGGTCGGGCCGTCCCGGCAGGCACGAGTGCAGCAAGGCCCATGCCATGCCATGCGCGGCGGTATCCCGCTTCAAGGCCACCGCCGCTGCCTACAACCGCGTCATTCTGCACGGATGCGGGCGCCGGCGGTCTTGCACGCATGGGCGCGGCGTGCTGATCGGGGCGGATGCGCCTGCTGCTGCTCAACGGCAATACCGACCCGGCCATCACGGCCCTGCTCGCGCGGCGTGCGGCCGAGGCCCTGCCGCGCCTGGGCCTGCCGCCGGCCGCGATCGTTCCGGCCACCGCACCCTTCGGCGCGCGCTATATCGCCACCCGCGCGGCGGTGGCGGTGGCAGGCCATGCGGTGCTGGCTGGGCTCGCCGAGCATGTCGGCACCGACAATCCGCAAGGTTTCACCGCGGCGGTGATCGCCTGCTTTGGCGAACCCGGTATCGAGGCGGCGCGGGAGGTGCTGCCCATCCCGGTGGTCGGCATGGCGGAGGCCTCCATCACTGCGGCGCTGGCGCTGGCGCCGCGCATCGCGCTGCTGACCGGCGGTGCGGCATGGGTGCCGATGCTGGAGGAATTCGCCCTGCTGCGCGGCCACGGGCCGGACCGCGTGCTGGTGCGCGCGGTGGCCCCCACCGGCGACATGATCGCCCGCGACCCCGAGGGCGCCGCCGCGCTTCTGGCCGAGGCCGCCGCGGCAGCCGCGCATGAGGGCGCTGGCGCAGTGGTGCTGGGCGGGGCCGGGCTGGCGGGGCTCGTGCCGCGCGTCCAGCCGCGCGTGGCGGTGCCGGTGCTCGACAGCCTGGACTGCGCGCTGGCCGCCGCCCTCGCGGGCACGCCGGCCGCGCGTACCCGCCTGTCGCAGGCCCCGCAGGCCGGGCTCGACCCCGCCCTGGCGCGGTTGCTGGCACGGCAGCCATGCATGACCGCGGGTTGCCCCTGCCGCGCCGGGCGCCTAGGTGAAAGACTGCGCTGGCAGCCCTGCGGCTGCCGCATGACAGACCACCCACGGCTGCACCACGGCCGCTGAACCGGATGACGAGACGCCAGCCCGACATGAGCGAAAAGCCCGAGATCACCGATCCCGAACCTGCCGCCGGCCCGCCCGAAGCCGCGGCGCCCGAGGTCGCCCCCGCGCCGGACCCCACCCCCGAGGAACGCATCGCGGCGCTGGAGGCCGAGGTGGCGTCGATGAAGGACAAGTGGCTGCGCGCCGAGGCCGAAATGCAGAACCTGCGCACCCGCACGGCGCGCGAGGTGCAGGAGGCGCGCGCCTACGCCACCCAGAAATTCGCCCGCGACGCGGTGGAGGCGGCGGAGAACCTGCGCCGCGGCCTCGACGCCCTGCCCGGCGCTTCCGCCGGCGAGGCGGAGACCATCACCAAGATCCGCGACGGGATCGAGGGGGTGGAGCGTTCCTTCATCGGCATCCTGGAGCGCAACGGCGTGCGCCGTGACGACCCGACCGGCAAGCCCTTCGACCCCGAGCTGCACCAGGCCATGGCCGAGCAGCCCGCGCCCGAGGGCACCATGCCGGGCACCGTGACCGCCTGCTGGACGCCGGCCTGGACGCTGAACGGCCGCCTGCTCAAGCCGGCGATGGTGGTGGTCGCCTCCAAGCCGGCCGCCTGAGGCGCGCCGGCCTCAGCCGAACATCGCCTCGATCGCCGCCGGGTCGATATCCTCGATCCGCGCCGGCTGCCATTTCGGCGCGCCGTCCTTGTCCACCAGCACCGAGCGCACGCCCTCGGCGAAGTCCGGATGGTCGTTGACCACCACGCGGGTCAGCGCCAGTTCGGTGGCGAGGCAGCCGGCAAGGTCCTGCGCCGCGCCGCGCCTGAGCAACTCCAGCGACACATACAGCGAGGTCGGCGACATCCGCCGCAGGATCTTCGCCTGCGCCGCGGCCCATTCGGTCCCTTCCGCATCGAGCGCGGCGAGGATCGCGGGCAGCCCGTCCTGGCCGAAGCAGCGGTCGATCGCCTCGCGATGCGCCGCGAAGGAGGGCTCGGGCGTGGGCGCCGAAAAGCGGTCCACCGCCTCGGCGCCTTCGGCCACCAGCGCGGCGCGCAGCCCGGGCAGTGCCGCGCGCGGCACGAAATGCGTGGCGAGCCGGGCATGCACCGAATCCGCCCCGGTCAGCCGCGCGCCGGTCAGCGCCAGCCAGGTGCCGATGGCGCCCGGCAGGCGCGGCAGCACGAAGGAGGTGCCGACATCGGGGAACAGCGCGATGGCGGTCTCGGGCATGGCGACCAGCGCGTTCTCGGTGACGATGCGCGGTCCGTTGTGCACCGCAACCCCGATGCCGCCGCCCATGCACACGCCGTCGATCAGGCTGACCCAGGGCTTGGGGAAGGTCGCGATGCCGGTGTTGACGGCGTATTCCTCGGCAAAGAAGGTCTCGACTGCCGCGCGGTCGCCGTCGATGGCGGATTGCCGCACGGCGCGCACATCGCCCCCGGCGCAGAAGGCGCGCCCGCCCGCCCCTTCCAGCACCACCAGCTTCACCGCGGAATCGTCGTGCCATTGCGCGATGGCGGCGGCAAAGGCGCGGATCATCGGCAGGTCGAGCGCGTTCAGTGCCTTCGGACGGTTCATCAGCAGCGTGCCGGCGATGCCCTCCCGCGCGGCGACCAGGCTCGGTTCGGCGGTATCGCTCATGGTGGCTGTCCCTCGTTCCTCGATCATCGCGTTACCGGCGCGCGCGCGGCGCGGCAAGGCGTTGACAAGCCCCCCCGGGGGCCGGATGCAGCGCCATGGTCGATCCCCTGGTCCGCTTCGAGGGCGTGCGCAAGACCTACGGCACGCGCGGGCCGCCGGCGGTGGCCGCGCTCGACCTCGATATCGCGCGCGGCGAATTGCTGACCCTGCTTGGCCCCTCCGGCTCGGGCAAGACCACCACGCTGATGATGCTGGCGGGGTTCGAGGCGCCGAGCGCCGGGCGCATCCTGCTCGAGGGGCGCGACATCGCGCGCCTGCCCGCCCACCGGCGCGGCATCGGCGTGGTGTTCCAGGCCTATGCGCTGTTCCCGCATATGAGCGTGGCGCAGAACGTGGCCTTCCCGCTCTCGGTGCGCGGCGTGGCGCGCCACGCGCAGCAGGCACGGGTGAAGGCGGCGCTGGAGATGGTGCAGCTCACCGGCCTGGCGGAGCGCCGCCCCGCACAGCTTTCGGGCGGGCAGCAGCAGCGCGTTGCCCTGGCAAGGGCGCTGGTGTTCGAGCCACCCATCGTGCTGCTGGATGAACCGCTCGGCGCATTGGACAAGGCGCTGCGCGAGGAGATGCAGCTGGAAATCCGCCACCTGCACCAGCGCCTGGGTGTCACCATGATGTACGTCACGCACGACCAGGCCGAGGCGCTGACGCTGTCGGACCGGATCGCGGTGTTCGAGGGCGGGCGCATCCGCCAGGTGGCCGACCCGCGCGGGCTGTACGAACGGCCCGCCGATGCCTTCGTCGCCGGCTTCGTGGGCGAGAACAACCTGCTGCCCGGCATGCTCGCCGCGCGTGACGGGGAGGAGTGCGCCATTCGCCTCGATTGCGGCCCGGTGGTGCCCGCGCAGGCGGTGGATTGCGGCGGGCCGGGCGAGCGCTGCGTGGTCGCGGTGCGCCCCGAACGCATCGCGGTGGCCGGCGTGACCGCCGCGGATCTCGGCGAGGGCGCGCTGCCGGCCACGCTGCTGGAGGCGATCTTCCTCGGCGACCATGTGCGGCTGCGCCTGGCGGTCGGCGATGGCGGGGAGGTGCTGGCCAAGCGCCCGGCCGGCGCCGGCGCACTGCCCGAACCCGGCGGGCCGGCGGCGATCGCCTGGGGGGAAGGCGCGGCCTTCGCCTTCCGCGCGCAGGCGTAGGCGCGGCGCGCATGGGCAGGAGGGCGCTGCCCTCCCGCACCTCCCGCCAGGTGGCGGGGGCCACCTGGACCGCCGTGTTTCAAGGCGTGGGCGGGGTGCCGGCGCACATGATGGGGCGGAGAAATCGCCGCCGGCACGATTCCCCGCGCACGTGATCTGCTCTACTGTATCGCCCGCGACGTTCACGGTGCCTCACCACGAACCAAGCGGACCTGCAGGCCAACCAAGAGCAAGGGCCGGTGGCCCGGGACGGGCGGAGCCACTCCTGCGGTGGACCATCCGGCCCGCACAGGCGCACCGGCCTGGGAATCGAAGAGGGAGACGCCACGATGTTCCGACGCCACGTCCTCAAGGCTGGCCTCGCCGCCGCGGCCCTTCCCCGTGTCGCCGCCGCGCAGGGGCGCGACCTGACCGTGGTGTCCTGGGGCGGGGCCTATCAGGATGCCCAGCGCGAGGTCTTCTTCCGCCCCTTCCAGCAGATGACGCGCTCGCGGATGCTCGAGGAAACCTGGGATGGCGGCATCGGCGTGCTGCGCAGCCGCATCGCTTCCGGCGCCAATACCTGGGACGTCGTGCAGGTCGAGAGCGAGGAACTGCTGATCGGCGCCGAGGAAGGCCTGTTCGAGACGATGGACTGGCCCGCCATCGGAGGCCGCGACGCCTATATCCCGCAGGCGGTGGCCGACCACGGCGTCGGCGCCATCCTGTATTCCTTCGTCATCGCCTATGACCGCGCGCGCACGCCCAATGGCCCGGCGAACTGGGCGGAGTTCTTCGACACCGCCCGCTTCCCCGGCAAGCGCGGCCTGCGAAAGGGCCCCAAGACCACGCTGGAGATCGCGCTGATGGCCGATGGCGTGGCCACCGACCAGGTCTATGCGGTGCTCGGCACGGCGGCGGGCGTGGATCGCGCCTTCCGCCGGCTGGATGCCATCAAGGCCGAGCTCGCCTGGTGGGAACGCGGCGCGCAACCGCCGCAATGGCTGGCGGCAGGCGAGGTGGCGATGACCAACGCCTATAACGGGCGCATCGCCGCGGCCAATGCCTCGGACCAGCGCGACTTCGCGATCGTGTGGACCAACAACCTCTACACGCTGGATAGCTGGGTGATCATGAAGGGCAGCCCGAACCGCGCGCGGGCGATCGAGTTCCTGAAATTCGCCGGCCAGCCCGAGATCCAGGCCGGGCTGCCGCCGCGCATCCCCTATGGCATGACCGCCAAGGGCGTGAACGAACGCCTGCCGCCCGAACTGCTCGCGCAACTGCCCACCGCGCCGCAGAACATCGCCGGCGCGCTCCAGATCAGCGACCGCTTCTGGCTCGACAACCTCGACAGCCTGACGCAGCGCTTCAACACCTGGGTCAGCCGATAGGGCCGCAGGGCTTGCGCGCTGTTCGGCCACGGGTACGTCCCGCGGCATGAGTGATCTTAACGGGATCGGGGTCTGGGAGAATTCCTGGGCCTGGGGCGTGCCGCTCATCGTGCTGACGGTGATCATCCACGTGATCGGCCTGGCGCTGATCCGCACCCGTGTCGCGGGGGCCTTCGACAGGCATCCGGCCGGAGCGAAGATATCGCTGCCCCGTTTCGCCTGGGTGATGGGCATCGCGGTGATGTTCACCACCGTGCTGCACGTGCTTCAGGCGTTGGTATGGGCCGCGGCCTTCGTCGGCCTAGGCGCGCTGCCGGACATGCGTTCGGCGATGCTCTATTCGCTCGGCGCCATGACCACCTATGGCCACGCCACGGTCTTCCTGGACCCCGCCTGGCAGATGCTGGGTGCGCTGGAGGCGTTAAACGGCGCGATCCTGATCGGGCTCACGACCGCCTTCCTGTACAGCATGATCCAGACGGCGTTCTCGGGCCGGGGGTGGTAGCTCCGGCGCAGGCCCGGCGCCCTTGCGCATCCGGCGCGGTGCAGGATCCTGTGCCCGCAATGGATGCCGCCGCACCCCGAGGGAACCTCCACCATCCGACACCGTGATGCCCTGCCGCGCGCCGCACCCGCCAGGGAACGAGCCCGGTGAGGAGCGGCCCGCGCCTGTCCGCCGCGCTGCTCACCGCGCCGCTGCTGCTAGCAAGACGACTGAGCCAAGCAAGCATGAACACGAAGCGCGCCACTGTCCGTGCCGACATCGACCACGTGATAGCGGGCCCGGGTGGTCCGCGGCCCAGACAAGAGCCTCCTCGACGATGTGCTCGGTCTCGTGGCGCGGTATGAGCACGTCGGGCGTCACCGCCAGCGTGACATCATAGAATGCCCGCTCCCCGAGCAGGTAGGCGACAGGCTCGTCGTTCGTGGCGCGTTGTACGAGGGTCGTGTACTGCTGCGCCTGCGCACCGCTCAGGCATTCATCCCACCGCACGAGCACCTGAGGGCGCTCAACACCCACGTGGGCCAACAGCAGTTCCGGCAACGAGGCGAGGCGAATCGACCTGATGCGCTACGAGGAGCGCGTATCGCCCAGTGCAGTGCGTCTCGCAGGTTCTGCGGGCACGCGCCGTCGGGATTCGGACCTGTCATGGGGTTCAGGCAACCTGCGCCAGGAGCCGCTCCTGTTCCGCAGCGGCCAGTTGCTCGACGAATTCGCCGATCTCGCCCGAGAGCACGCTCTCCAACTGATAGGTGGAGTATCCGATGCGGTGATCCGTGACGCGGTTCTGCGGAAAGTTATAGGTGCGGATCTTTTCGCTGCGCTCGCCGGTGCCCACCTGCGCTCGCCGCTCCTCGGTCGCGCTCGTCAAAGCGGGCGCTGTACTCGAGGTCATAGAGCCGGGCCCGCAGCACATCCATGGCGCGCGCCTTGTTTTGCAGTCTGCGAGCGTTCGTTCTGACACTGGACCACCAGTGCCGGTGGGCACATGCGTGATACGCACGGCCGAGTCGGTGGTATTGACGCTCTGGCCGCCCTTGCCGCCGGAACGGAAGAGATGTCCAGGCGCAGGTCGTTCTCATCGATCTGCAGCTCAAACTCCTCCGCCTGCGGAAGCACCGCCACCGTCGCGGTAGAGGTATGGATCCTTCCGCTCGTCTCGGTGACGGGCACGCGCTGCACGCGATGCACGCCGCTCTCGAACTTTAGTCGTGAGTAGGCGTTGTGTCCCTTGACCTCAAAGACGACCTCTTTATAGCCGCCGATGCCCGTCTCGTTAGCGCTGAGCAGGTTGGTCTTCCACCCCTGGCTGGCGGCGTACATGGTGTACATCCGGTACAGGTCGGCGGCAAACAGCCCTGCCTCGTCCCCTCCGGCTCCAGCGCGGATCTCTACGATCACGTTCTTGGCGTCGCGCGGATCCTTGGGAAGCATAAGCTCCCCCAGCTCCGCGGTGGTGCCGCTTCCAAGGCCTGTTCCGTCTGGGCGACCTCTTCGTCGATAAGGGCGAGCATCTCAGGCTCGCTTTCTTCCTCGCGGAGAGCGCGGGCGTCAGCCAGTTCCTGCGTAAGGGCCTCATGGCGATGGTATACATCGACGATCGGCGCGAGCTCGGACTGCTCCTGGCCATAGCTGCGCAGGAGGTCCGAGTCGCCGATGACCTCGGGCGTGGAGAGCAGACGGTTGAGTTCGTCGTAGCGCGCCACGACGGCGCCGGTCTTTTCAAACATGGTATCAGGATCCCTTTTAGACGTATCTTGCCAGACACATGATTATAGCAGCAAAGGCGTAGGGTCGCGAACACCTTCCTGTGGGTAGAGCCCCGGAGCGCGGAGATCAGTCCGGCGGACGAGGGGCCGCTGGTGAGACGTGCCGCCGGAGACCACCTTCCATGCCGCGCCCGAGCGGGCAGAGGACTCGGCGATCACCTGGTCCAGCCACTCGCCCGCCAATGCGCTGCCCAACTGCACGCGCGCATTCAGCAGGAGCTCGACGCGACCGGAAAGCGGGGGAAGCGTCACGCCAGTCTGGAGCGTCGCCCAGCGCGGTGAAGCTAATCTTGGTCGAAGCCGACTCCGACGATATAAATAGCTTGACGTGGGCCACGGGGACCTCGCGCGCGGCCAGCATCGCGCCAACCGCCTCGACGAGGTCCAGGACGGCTGCCCGGCCATCTTCCGACAGGGTGGCGACCAGAGCCCGATCTACCCAGGCCGACCTGGGTCTCCCCGGCGCCGTATCGATCATAATCGATGGGCGCCATCAGATCGGGTGCGCCCGCCGCGCCACCTTCGATGAGGTCCATCCAGCGCGCGACAGTTGGGCCAGCGAGCGAGTCTTGAGCGAGCACTGGCCGGCCCGGGAGCCGCTCGCGAGCAAGTGAAACCAGGGCGGCCAGCTCGGTCTCGCTCAGCAGGTCGACCTTGTTGAGCACCAGCACGCCGGCCTCGTCGATCTGTCGATCGAGGATGCAAAGGACTTGCTCGCCAAAGGGCAGCGGCAGGCCCTGCAAGCGGCGCAGGAGCAGACGACTGTCGGCGAATACCGATAGGCTCCGGCAGGCTACGCCGAGATCGGGGCGCCCCTGGAGGGGGACCACCACGGTAGCAATCAGGTCGCGCAGAGCCCACCGATTCTGCATAGATCACGTCGGGCTGGGCATCCTCTGTTAAGCCGGGTCAGGACGTCCAGGAGCTGGTCATAGGCGCAGCAAAAGCAGCCGCCGCTCACCTGCACGGTCGGCAGCTCGGCCGCGCACAAAGCCGGTGTCGACCAGGTATCGTCCCTGATCGTTGGTGACGATGCCCACGCGCTCGCCGCGCGCGATGTGCTGACGGGCGGCCGCCACGATGGCCGTGGTCTTGCCGCTGCCCAGGAACCCATTGACCAGATGCAGGTGGGTCATCCGTGCGTCGCCCCGTGCCGCGCGGTCGCCTGCTCCAACAAGGCGAGCAACTCGCGGTTGTTCGGGATGATCGATGAGAACGCGAGGCGACCGTCGATCAGGATGCAAGGCAGGTTGTTGACGCCCATCTTTTTCATGCGGGCGACGTTTTCGGGGAGGGTGATCTTGTACTCGACCATGTCCACCCGTCCGCCTAGCTCGGTTGCGGCGCGTTGTGCGGCGCTGAGCATATAGCCGCAGGCGGCGCAGGTGTCCGAGTCCAGCGTGAAGACCTCCATCAGCGGCCGGTCGAGGGACGCATAGTCCGGCACGTCGACCTGATAGTCGATCTGCGGCGCGTGATAGTTCGCCATCACCTCGCGGTAACGCTCGGGATCGCGCACGGCCTCAACCACGCCGATCACGTTCTCCACCGGCGTGTCGTAGGGCATATCGCAGCCGGGCGCGAGGATCAGGTTGTGCGGGTCCAACATCGCCAGAGCATCGACCACCTACTTCATATTGTCCTGCTGCGAGCCCAGCAGCATCGCGGTGTCAGAGGGATATTGCCGCCGATGGTGATACCGTGCCGGTCCGTGATCCGCTTGGCAGCCATAAGGTCGATGTTCTCATCCATCGAGATGGCATCGGGGCCCGTATGGCACATGATCTCGACGTTCTTGGTCGCGTCGCCGCAGACGAAGAGCGAGGAGGGCGCGCCTCTGGAGCGCAGCCCGGGCAAACAGCGTGCCGAACGGCGCGCTGAGATAGGCCAAAAGGTGCCGCGGCGAGACCTGCGAGACGAGCGGATCCACACAGCGATGACATCCATGCCGGCATCGATGTACAGGTCGGTCATGCGTTCGGCGACGCGCACGGCGTAAGCCAGCAGGGCTGTGCAGATACTCCGGATGGTCGAACATGTCCATGAAGATTTCCGTGCCGACGCAGGTGAGAGGCCAGCGTCAACGGTCCGCAGACCAGCCCGTAGAGCGCCGTGCGATCGCCGATGGCGGCCTTGACGCGGGTCATCGCGTCCAGAACCATCGGCAGACGTCCCGCGTGTCTCTCGGGCAGGCCGGTGGGGATCGATTTGTTCGCTAGCGGGTGGGACGCTACGGATGGGGGCGCCTTCAGTGCCCAGACCAGTTCGCAGCCGAGGATTTCTGCCTCAAGCTGCAAGTCAAAGACGACCGGCTGGCCATCCGGATCGTAGAGCGCATTCACCCGGAGCAGCGCCTCGACGAGGGCGTCGGCGTGTGTCAGGAGCGTGGTTGCGTCGGTATCGGTGAGTTGGCCCGCATGGACGCCAGCAAAGGGCAGCCAGGGCACGGAGGGCACCGATTCGTGTGCCAAAGCGCCAAGCAAGAGTTCGCGTCCGTTGCCCCGTCGATGATCAGCCATGGTGCCCTGCCTTTCAGGATGGTTTGCTGCATCGCACAGGCTCACAAACGACGGCGCCATGCAAGTTGCGGGTGCCGCGGATGGCCATGTTTGCGATGGGTTGCACGATGTGGTAGAATATACTTTAGTCAGATAGTAAACTATCACAGACCCGACGGCGCGAGCGAATGATGATGCAGGAACGCAGGATGCCCGGATCGCAGAGCTATTATATCACGCAGAGACAGCGAGAGTGGCGCCCGCCCACCGACGTGTACGAGACGGGGCGCGACTATCGAGGTCAAAGTCGAGATTCCGGGGATGCACGAGCCCGATTTTTCCATCACCATGGTGGATCGCAGGCTGGCTAATCACCGGCAGCCGGCCGGAGCCCGAGCGAAAGCTCAGCTATCATAACATGGAAATCCAATATGGGCCCTTTCGCGAAAGGTCGATGTCGCGGTGAATCTGCAAAAGGATGCGATCGAGGCCAACTATGAGGGCGGTTTCTTGTACGTCCGGCTTCCGCTGGCCCATGTTCGCCGAATCCCTGTCTCGTGACGCGAGCGCGCACAGGGTTCACGATGATGCTGCCCCAGGGTCTAGAGGGTTGAACATAGATGTCTTTGTCACAGTCACGCGATTCACAGCTCCTTCAGGAGGATACGCAGGACGATGTCCAGGAATCCACCGCTCCTGAAGTAGATCGATTCCCGTTCTGCCGCTGCGGAATACGGTCGTATTCCCCTCGAACGTGCTTCCTCTGGTTGTAGAGCGCCCCGGCTCGATTCGTCTCATCGACGATGCCCTCGCTGGAGATCGCGTTGTGGCGCTCGTTGCACTCAAGAACCCCGATGCCCAAGACCCCGTTCCAGATGACCTGTACGATGTGGGCGTCCTGGCAGTGGTTCATCGCATGGCCCGCGACAGAAGAGGGCACGACCCTGCGTCTGATCGTCCAGGGCCTGGACCGCGTACGTGTCGACAGTTACACGCAGACCGAGCCCTACATGCGTGCAACCTTCGAGCGTGTGGCCGAGTCGGCGGCGGAGGGCGTGGAGTTGGAGGCGCTCACCCGCAGCCTGAAGGACCTGTTCCGCCGCATGGCGGAACTCACCGCACATTTCACCGATGAGACCGTGGAGGCCGTCCTCGAGACGGAGGATCCGACGCGGCTCGCCTATCAGGTGGCTGCCAACACCCGCATGACGCTGGAGGCGCGCCAAGCGTTTCTTAGAGCTGGATGATGTCCTGGAAAAGCTGCGCCGTCTGATCGAGTTGTTCACGCGCGAGATCGACATCCTGGAGCTGGGTCAAAAGATTCGCAATGATGCCCAGTCCGAGATCGGCGACATGCAGCGCAAGTATTTTTGCAGGAACAGCTCAAGGCGATCCAGCGAGAGTTGGGCGAGGATAACGAACAGGCGGCCGAGATGCAGAGCTCGCCGAGCGGATTTCCGAGGCGGGGATGCCGGAGGAGGCGGCACGAGAGGCAAACCGCGAGCTGGATCGGCTGGCCAAGCTGCCCACAGCCGCGGCCGAGTATTCCGTGATCCGCACCTATCTGGATTGGCTGATCGAGTTTGCCCTGGAAGACTGGCCACCGAGGACAACCTCGATATCGCGATTGCGCGACAGGTACTGGACGAGGACCACTATGATCTGGAAGAGATCAAGGATCGCATCGTGGAGTATCTGGCTGTGCGCAAGTTGCGACAGGAGCGTTCCGGTGAGCTTCAGGACGAGGCCCCCAGGCAAGCCGATCAGGCGCGAGCGCGAGGGCGTCATTCTCTGTTTTGTGGGCCCGCCAGGTGTCGGCAAGACCTCGCTGGGGCAGTCGATTGCCCGGGCGCTGGGGCGCGAGTTCATCCGGCAGTCGCTGGGCGGCGTGCACGACGAGGCCGAGATTCGCGGCCATCGGCGCACCTACATCGGCGCCATGCCCGGCCGCATCATTCAGGCGATCCGGCGCGTGGGCACGCGCAACCCGGTCTTCATGCTGGACGAGGTCGACAAGATCGGCTCCGACTTTCGGGGCGATCCCTCCTCGGCACTGCTGGAGGTGCTCGACCCCGAGCAGAACCGCGAGTTCCGTGACCACTATCTCGAGTGTCCCGTTCGACCTCTCGCAGGTGATGTTCATCACCACGGCCAACGTGCTGGACACGATCCCGGCTCCGCTGCGGGACCGGATGGAGATCCTCCAGCTCTCAGGCTACACCGAGCGGGAAAAGCTCGCATATCGCCCAGGGCTATCTGGTCCCGCGCCAGATTCGCGAGAACGGCCTGCGGGAGGATGAGATCGCCTTTGAGAAGGACGCTCTGGCCAGGATCGTCCGCGACGTACACCCGTGAGGCGGGCGTCCGCGAGCTGGAGCGCAGATCGGCCGGTCTGCCGCAAGGTGGCGACCGAGGTGGCCGAAGGAGCGCGTTGCTGCAGTACGGTGCGTGGCAGAGGACATCCGCCGACTATCTGGGCAAGCCGAGCTACTTCTACGAGGTGGCCGAACGGACGGAGATTCCCGGCGTGGCCACCGGGTTGGCCTGGACGCCGCAGCGGCGGCGACATCCTCTTTATCGAGGCGACCAAGATGAAGGGGAGCAAGGGCTTTATCGATGACCGGCCAGCTTGGGCGACGTCATGCAAGAGTCGGCGCAGGCGGCGCTGAGCTACGTGCGTTCCAAGGCCCTCGATCTGGGCATCGACGAGGACTTGCTTTGACCAGCTGGACATTCACCTGCACGTGCCGGCCGGCGCGATCCCCAAGGATGGCCCCTCGGCGGGCGTGACGATGGCCACCGCGCTGGCGTCGCTGCTGAGCGGTCACCCGGTGCAGTGGCGACTTGGGCATGACGGGCGAGATCACCCTGCGCGGTCAGGTGCTTGCCCGTGGGCGGCATCAAGGAGAAGGTCCTGGCCGCCCATCGCGCCGGGCTCAAGCGCGTCTGTCTGCCCAGGCGCAACGAACGTGATCTAGACGAACTGCCCGAGGAGGTCCGCGAAGAAATCGAGATTCATCCTCGTAGATCGAGTGGAGCAGGTCTTTGAGGTGGCATTTCGGAATACGGAAGGACATACAGTGGCAAGAAGACAAGAGCAACAGGGGGCCGACTCAGGGGCAACATGGAGTGGTATGCCATGGATCTCCATATGCATACGCCGGCCTCCAAGGACTATCAAGACCGAGCGATGTTACCTATCTCGACATACTGAAAAAGGCGGAGGCCGAAGGCCTCGACATCATCGCCTTTACCGATCACAACACAGTCGCCGGCTATGCGCCATGAAGCAGGAGATCGCCGACCTCGACGCGCTGGGAAGCGAGCGGACCGGCTGCGTCCCGAAGAAAAGGCTCGTCTGGAGGAGTATCGCCGGCTCACTGGACAAGATCCTGGTTCTGCCGGGCTTTGAGCTGACGGCCACCTTTGGCTTTCATATCATCTGGCCATCTTTACCGTACGACGCCCGTGCGCAGCCTCGAACATCGTGCTGCTGGACCTGAACGTGCCGGTCGGCACTCCTGGACGAGGGCGAGACCGAGGTCGGGCGCCACAGTGGACGTGCATCACCGCCTACGCAGTCATGGCCGAGGCCGGAGCGCTGGTCATCGCCGCCGCACGCCAACTCGACCCACGGCGTGGCCATGTTCGGCCTCAGCTTTGGCGGCCAGACGCGGATCGCCTACACGCAGGATCCCAACCTGCACGCGCTCGAGGTGACCGACCTGGAGAGCAGCACCCGCCGGCGCACGACGGCCTCTTTCTTTAACGGCTCCAAGCCCCAGTATCCCCGGCGAATGCACTGCATTCAGGGCTCGGATGCGCACCGCATCAGCGGCGAGGGCAAGAACCTGGGCGTGGGTGAGCGCGCCACGGAGGTCTGCTGCCGGAGCTCACCTTTGGGGAGCTCAAGGAGCTCTTTCAGGGCGATGACTTTGCCCGCACGCGTCCCTACCGCACACCGCGCAGCCCTTTGACCACGTCGATGCCGCGCGAGCTCAGGGCCCGACGCTCGTGCAGAGTTTTCATGAGAAGATGACCCGGGCGGGCGGTCGTCTGCACGCGATCGTGCGCGACGTCGTGGCCTTTGCCAACACCAATGGCGGGACGATCTACGTCGGGCTGACCGCCAACCAGCGCGTCAGGCCCAAGGGCGTCGAGAATCCAGCGCAGGCGCTCAGGTCGCTCCGCGAAGAGGTTTCACGCATGGTCACGCCCCCGCTGGACATCTCACTCGACACACTACAGTCGAGCGGTGTGGATATTGTCAGGCTAACGATTCCGCGCGGAACCAGATTCCCTATGCCATGGAGGGGAGCAGGATCTATATCCGCAAGAGGCGGAGACCAGCCTGGCGGTGCGCGACGAGATACTGGCGCTGGTCCGGGATGCGGTGCTCAGGGGCACGACTGGCACGGGAACGAACCAATCGGGCTCGCAGTCCAGGGCTCAGGACAGACAATCGCAGCCGTCGCGAGCGCGGCAGGAATCGCAGCCTTCCCAACAAAAGCAAGCCAGCTCTGACTCGGAGACACAGGAGCAGAGCGCTCCGAAAAAGACAGAGTCGCGGCGACGCCGTTCCCGCAAGCCGGCTGCCCAACAGGCGGCTGCCGAGCAGTCCGATAGCGATCAGGCTGCCGAGGACGTGAGCGACGTGGTGCTCGATGTGACCGAGTCGGGGGCTCAAGAGCCTGCGGGAGAGTGTGCAGCACTCTGATGCAGAGCTGGGGGCCGAGCCGCCACGAACGGGTGTGGAAATCTATGAGACGATCGTTCGCCAGGGTACGCAGTACCATACGATGCGCGATCTGCGCGACGGAAACCTGGTGCACAACGTGACGCGCACTTCCGCACGGCGCCTGTGGCGCTATGCTATCGCGCTCCACGAAAAGGGAACGTTTGCCGAGGACAAGGTCGACTGGAAGGATGGCCTCGGTCTGTGGCACAAGTATCTGCGTTCGGGCAAGCCGCACTTTGACCTGGTGCAAAAGGACAGTGCCGGCGTGTGCCACATCTATTATGGCGTGTCTGAGGATGGGGTTCACAGCGAGTGGCGGACGCTGCTCGGGGTGCATAACTAGTGAGGGCCCGCGGCCGGCCTGACGTGTCTGGCTAGTGGCTGATTGTGTGGCTCTCTGAGGTGCCCACGTCGTGGCCGGTCTGTACGGGCCAGTCAGGCTAGGCAGAGGCGCCAGCGTTTCTGGCGATGGGCAAGGAGCTCGGTCCGGCCCGCGAGGATCGGCTCCGCGCCGAGCGGGACAGAGAGGGACTGTGGCATGTTCGAGATTGCATTCCTGGGCACGTCGGCTTCGGCTCCCTCGGTGGAACGCGGCCTGTCGTCGGCCCTGAGTACTTTTCGCGACCAGCGCTTTATGATCGACTGTGGCGAGGGCACGCAGCGTCAGTTGCTGCGCAGCCGTCTGGG